>JAAEST010000124.1 GCA_024229115.1 Oligoflexia bacterium | reverse complement strand
GGTATCTGCTTTCGATATCAATAATTAGCAATCACATTATCGGCGGTAGAGAAGGGAAGATCCAATCACTTTGGGCTGATCACCATCTTGCCTATAAGGACGCACGTAGAATTCCACCTCACGTCCAAATCGCCTTGTTGTCGACAAAATAATTAAGGATAGCTTTTTCTTTTATGTGAGGAAGTTTATTCATTGTGAAAAGAGTGCAATAAATGATTAACTTACGAGGAAATTGCAAAAGTCATAAAATAAGGTAATTTTCTGAGGATAAAGGGCTCTCCTTTTGGTAAAATATTTTGTCAAAAAAACAACCAAAGGAGAGCCTATGAAACTTAAAGAAACATTATCATGGATCAGGACAAAAATACAAGCAGAATTATTTCCATATCTTGAAGAAGAATTCACAGACCCAATAACGAAGAAGCAGAAGCAGCTAATAGAGATATTAGAGATAGTTGAAGTAGAAAGATATGTATTGTCATCGTTATACCAATGGATGGGGCGAAAGCCGAAGGATCGTAGAGCGATAGCCAGGGCATTTGTATTGAAGGCAGTGTATAACATGGCAACGACGAAAGATCTGATAGAGCTTTTAAACACAGCACCGAATTTAAGGAAGATATGCGGAATTTCTGGTAGGAAAGATATAGCATCAGAATCAACATTTTCGAGGGCTTTTGCTGAATTTGCAAAGAATGGATTAGGAGAAAGAGTTCATGAAGCACTTTTAGAGGAATATCTTTCTGATGAGCTAATAGGGCATATATCGAGAGACTCGACAGCGATAGAGGGTAATGAGAAACCGAAGAAGAAGGATAAGAAAGATAAGAAGGATACAGAGCCAAAGAAGAGAGGGAGACCACGCAAGGGGGAAGAGAGACAGGACAAGGCAGAAGAGAAGCGGATAAACAAGCAGGTAGCTCAGAGTCCTCACGAGGCTCTGAAAGAGATACCGATCCAGTGTGATGTGGGCACAAAGCGCAATGCCAAGGGATATAAGGAGACATGGATAGGTTATAAGTTTCACATAGATGCAACAGATAGTGGGTTTCCGGTAACAACAATATTAACATCTGCATCCTTACATGATTCTCAGGTAGCGATACCAATGATGAAAATAACGACAGAGAAGGTAACATACTTATATGATCTAATGGATTCTGCATATGATGCAGCTCCGATATATGAAGTTAGCCAAAAATTACAACATGTGCCGATAATCGATAAGAATCCTCGTAGAGGCAGTGTAATACCGATGTCTCCTGCTGAAGCCCTCAGATATAATGAGCGCTCATCAGTAGAAAGGGTTAATGGCAGATTAAAAGAAGATTTTGGTGGCAATAATATAAAAGTAAGAGGAGACAAAAAGGTAAAACTCCATTTAATGTTTGGAATCATAGCCTTATTTGCTGATCAGTTGATCAGGCTAATACTATAGATAACAACATTTACTGAAATAATTGTAGATGCCGGAATAATATGACAGGTGAGATGCGTTTAAAATAGTAAAAATTTCTTAATTGATAGCAGTTATTACATTAAATTTTGCTTTTGTGATTATGTTTTTTTAAATATGTCATAAAAGCTAAAGGTAACCATATTACATGAATTATTGTTAAAGACTTTTGCAATTGGCTCCATAGTATGTTTTTAAAATTGAAGACGATCTTAAATACCTTTACCGAAGGATTTAAAGAGACCAGCGTAAGGGCGATCGAGAAGGACCTGAAGGAGATGGAGAATGCCTTCGCACTCTGTATCGTAGGATCGCTTGCCGGGATTCCGGCTCCTCCCAACTACCTCTCTCTCCTGCTGCTCCCTCACCTGGAGCGGGAAATCAAGGTGATGATTGTACGATCAGAAGGCCACGATGACCGGCTCGCTGAGTGGATGGAGCTTGCAGACTTATGAAACGGATCGTGTTCTTTCTCGGGAAGGGTGGAGTCGGGAAAACGACTACATCTGCATCACTCGCGCTGTCACTCGCGGAGAAAGGCAATTCAGTATACTGGGCGTCGATAG
>JAAEST010000123.1 GCA_024229115.1 Oligoflexia bacterium | reverse complement strand
AATATTGGAACAGAGGTAATTATGGAAATATCTTGCAAATTGACATAAGCAGGTACAGATCTATCGCAAAGATTCATGGAGTTCTTCGAATGAAGGTGGCCAATTTTATAAAGAGCACTGATTTTCATGTTCTGAAATCAACCCTGAAATCAAGTAGTGGATGAAGCCTGAAAAATTATATTTTTATTATCCAACCAGGGCACAGACATATTTTTGAATTTTCCCATTTCAGTCAGTAAAGCCGGCAGATTTCTTTTCTTTTTCATTTTTACAATAATACTATTAGAAGTTATTTCGACTTCACCACTATTATAAAAGAACTTTTCAAACAGGGTAAGAGAAGTGTTGTGAGAATATCCACGTAAGTTTAATGCAAAGAGACGATAAAGGTTATGGGATAGAACTGTCATAGTAAGGTCAAAGTCAACCTTTATAACCATCGAAGAAGAGACTCTATTTAAATGAAAGAACTCAATCTGTTCTGATATGCCTTTCTCAATAAGCCAACGGCGACTATACTTTCTGATCAATACTTCTTGGCTGATTTCTTCATCATTAGTTATAATTAGCGCTGGCTTAATCTTACCATGGCCAGTAATAGCTATTTGTCTAATAGGTTTTCCGTAGTCTTTAATAATTACCTTTTCTTCACATACTTTTAATGACCTGCCTTTCCCATCAGCATTCATAACTCTTAGTTTTTTCCATCTTGCTCCAGGTAGTCTTTCTAAACCACTTACTATATTTTTCCCCCTCCTTCGAATAGTAACAAACTTTACTCCTCTATCGTCTATCTTCTTTAAGTTTTCATAAGGAGTCAACTTGGAATCAAAGACAAGGTATTTGAGACTGTCATCAGCAGGATCACCACCTTTATAAAAATCCAGAAACTCTAAAACTACATCTCCTTCTTCCTTATGTCTAATATTACTGTTTGTATAGTCAATGATGCCTGAATCAGGATCTTGACCTAACAGAGCAAGTATGCTTGATAAGCCTTTGTTTCGTTTCCCTGACCAATTGTTCTCTAAATGACTATCATCTCCCCAGTAAGGTATTGCAGTAAGATCAAGATTCATCGTATCTGATAACAGATCATTTTCCTTCCATATATTATGAAGTCTTGTTAAAAAATCACGGTTCATCTCTCTGGTTACCCCACTGGAATAAGAACTGAACCATGCTGTCTTAGGCAATACATTCAGACCAGCAGCAAATAGCCCTAATCCTCTATCCATACACCATAAATCATCTGCAGAGTATCTGCCAATATTTGACAGCTTTAATGCACTAAAGCTTAATATTGATGAGAGCTTTGATATATTGCTTGTCTCAGGATATTGTGATCCCTCAATAGCTTTATCTATCCCGTATTGCTTTATATATGGAATTAAACATAATATCCCTATTGTATTTCCTGTCCTGAATTTCTCAGGGGTATAATCAATTGCATAACTTACAGGTGCGTCTATCTTTTCCTCTACACCTGTCGCTTCCTTAATTCTTTTACTCCGTCTTGGTAATCTTGCAAACCCATCTCTTTTTAAAACATTATATATGTACTTTTCAGAAACCTTATACCCTTTAGAGTCCAGTATACCCTTTATGTCAGGTACTGATAAGTACTGCTTCCTTAATTCTATTATTATGGTATTGATATCAACATTTATATTCTTAAAGTCTTTT
>JAAEST010000122.1 GCA_024229115.1 Oligoflexia bacterium | reverse complement strand
GCGCTGGTTTTTCTAAATTTTTTGAAGTCTGCGATAAGTTCGTTGAGCTGTGACATCCGTGTCCTCCTATCTTGAATGTTTGCTTCAAGTCTAGGAGGCAGGGAGAATGACTTCAAGAACCTGCTTCACGCCTGACGTACAAAAAAAGTAAATACTCTCAAGTATTAATCAATTTATATCAAAGCTATCCTTTTATTAATGAGGCGATTGTTTTTGACTCAATGGGATCATTAGTTGGCTATTTTGGAAATATTAGTGACTTTGACCAATCTGATGAAAATAAATATTTTGTCGTTAAAAATTCTACCAAATTTAGCATGCAAAATATTTCAGATATCTACTATGACAAATCTACAGATGTTTTTCAGGTAGGTATTTCAATACGATCTGAGGATTACAAAAGTCAATTTAGTGGAGGAATCTATTTAGGAGTAGATTTAAACAAATTGTTAACTCATTACAAATTGCCTTAAAAGATCGCAAATTATCACCTGCCCAAAAATTAGACACTTAGACGCCCCTAACTACTTAAAAACACTACATTTTTTTGGACTCTATATTGCAAAATAATGCCTATGATGAAGATTTATAAGGCCATAGTTGCGTTAACAGCATTTACACTCCTCTTTATTCCTAGTGTTTTAGGACAGACGGATTTTGGTCTTTATCCTTCTGAAAAACAATTTGAAGATAAGAGAGTGGGAAAGCAAGTTCTTGGCTTTCTCAAAAATATAGAAAAAGAAGTTGCAGACGGAATTCGTTTTGGGACGAATAAACTTTATCAAGTTGAGTTTACAAATGACTTTGCGATTGATTTTGAAAACCTTGCCTGTGATGGAACAGATAAGCTGGTTGAAATTAATGGTGAAAACTTAACTCTTCCTAAAACAGCTCTTATTCAGCTCGTTCAATATCAATCACATAATAGAAATGGAAAAGGATGTTCTCTTAACAAGGCTATTGCTAAGTCTATAGAAGTCGAATTACTTAAGGATGAAGAGAATATTGATTTAAGTATCGAATGGACCAAACAGGAGAATAATGACCTTTCTATTTGTCGAAGTGTTAGAAAGAGAAAAGGAAGATCTGCTTTTAGATTTAATCCAAGCTTCAAAAAGAAATGTGATGAATTAGAAGATCTTGCAGAAAGAAAGCGTAAGATGAAACGCTATAATCACAAGATTAAAAATCTTCTCTACCGTGCAAATATGGAGTTTGATGCGACATCATTTGGAGATCAGAACTTAGAAAAATATGGCATTTGTAAAAGAGATTACAAGCCTACTAAGATCCTAAAGAGTGGAAAGAAAATGAAGATGCTGGGGATGGCCCTGGTTTATATGGCCCCAGGTTATACAACAAGTGTGATGGGCCATATGGCAGAAAGATATGTTTACTGTCTTGATGATCGTTTAGTTGATGTACTCTTTGAATTCACTCAACTAACAGAAGGTGAAGTTGATCACATGAAAGACACTTACAAGAAATATCTTGATGGTGCATCTGATGAATATATCAAATCACTAGTAGGTCAGATCTACATGAAATATCAAAGAAATCCAGCGAACTCTCGCTTAGGTGGATATGGCTTTTATAGCTTTTATACCAACAGAGATATTTTAGAAGTTTGGCCGAAAGTAACTGAATCTGAAATCTACAATGGTCTCCAAGATAGTCTCGGCATGTGGAAAACTCAAAGAGAACAATTTAAGAAAAGAGAAATCTTTCCAGATTACGATCTGTTTAAAAATAATTGTACTCACCCTGTTCGTGAAAAACTAAATAGTTGGTCTGGTGATTATGATATTAATAACTGGGAAGGACTAACTCCTATTAATATCTTTGGATTCTTAAAAAATAAGAAGAGTGACAAGATGATCATGTACCCTAGCCAAAGATTACTCAGACAATTTAACATGTTTGAAAAAGGGAAATCACTTTTCTGGGAAAATACAACTTTCTGGTCACAAGCTTCAGAAGGATATGGTGGTCGTGGACACTTAAGTAGCATGATTCTCTATCCAGAAACACATGGTTTCTTAAAGCGATTAATTATCAATCCAACATATGGAGCTGTGAACCTTGGTGCTGCAACAGTACAGGCGCTCTACGGCATAATTACTGCTCCTTTAAGATGGCTCTCCAAAATACCAGGACTAGGATTCTTAAAGCCGAAGAAAAGTGAAATTGCTCTTCAGGCCGGTTTAATGGGTATCGGGATGAGTCTGCCTGAAATAATTGGGGTGAGAATGCGTTATCCTAAGCCTGCACCATGGACAGATGAAGAATTAGACTTTATGTATGATGAACTCCCATATCATCAACCAAAAGTATTAGATTACTTACTAGATAGAGTGAACCAGTAATATTGAAGTAGAAGTGGATTATGTTGAAGTTATTTAAAATACACCCAGCCAGTATTAAGGCCATCGAAAAAGGACATCCTTGGGTTACTCTCGATTCTTTTTCAAGCAAGTTTCCTAGAGATCGTGAATTCATCTATGCTTGTAACGATAAAAGAAAGCCGATCGCTCTTCTTCTACATGATCCTGAACATAAAAATATTCGTGCTCGTGTTTGGATACAAGGAACAGATTTAGGACAAGATAAAGAGAATTTTCAAAGAGAGTTTGAAACTCGACTTGATAATGCCATTACCAAACGTTTGAATTCTAAGATCCAAGAAGAAAGAGAAAATTACTATCTCCTCTTTGGGGAAGCTGATTTTATTCCAGGTCTTTTTATTCAAAAATTTAAAGATAGAATCTTTATACAAAGTAAAATGTCCTTTTGGAGTAAAAAGAAAAACCTCTATAAGAATATTTTAAGAAGTACTATTGAAAATAGATTCCCTAACGAAGAACTCTCTTTCTGGTTTCAAGAAAGAAAGATAAGTAAGAAAGGTTCTTTATCATTACTTTTCCAAGATCAACCAAAGCATTCTTCAAGTTTTATTCTTGAAGAATTTGGAGTGAAGTATCAGATTAGAATGCACGCTTCTTATGATCCTGGTATTTACACCGATATGTCGGCTCAGAGAAAAGTCCTTGCACCAATAATTAAAGAAGCTAAGAATTTTCTCAATCTTTATTCATATACTGGTGCTTACAGTCTTTTTGCTTTAAAAAACTCAGAGGCCAAAGTTACGAGTGTTGATCTCTCAAGAAATTATCTTGATTGGTTAGAAGAAAATATCGCTCTCAATGAAGATCTTGATCAAGATCGTCATGAAACACTTTGCTTTTCCGTACAAAAAACAGTGGATATGCTTATTCACAATGAAAGAAAGTTTGATTGTATTCTGTGTGATCCACCGAGTAGTTCAAATGACGGGAAGACCACAACGAAGGCATTTAAGGAGTATGAAACACTTCTCCCTAAGCTTTTAGAAATAACTGAGAAAGATGGAAAACTAATTTTATTTTTAAATACCCATGAAATTCGTCAGGAAAAGTTTCACAATAAAATAAAAGACATTGTAAAAAGCCTTGGCAAGGTTAAAATAGTTCCTATAAATATAAAACTTAAAGAAGACTGCCCTACCCTGAAAGGGTTTCCAGAAGGTAATTACCTAAAAGGCATTGTTCTTCAAAAGCAATATTAAGGAGCAACATCAATGGCCACTTGTAAATTCTGTCAAAAAGAAATCACATGGTTAAAAGAAGGACGTAAGAATATCCCTGTAGAGGGAGATGGAACTCGTCATAAGTGTGATGAAATGATGAACTCGATTAAGTCCACAAGAACAATTGAAAGAAGTTCCTTAAGTCCTGAAGAGATTGCTAAATACGAACAAGCTATTAATAAGAAAAAGTAAAAAAAAGCTCCAGATACCTGGAGCTTTCCTTTATATAACCAAATTTCTAAATTTGAATTATGCAGCTTTTTTCTTCTCACCCTGATCATTGTGATAAGACACAATTCCATCATCCTTTTTACCTTGGATAAGCTTCAGGTGATTCATTTGCTTCTTTTCTTTCTTAGTAAGTTTCTTCTTTTTATCCTTACCATGTCCTTTCTTTCCCATAGGGTCCTCCATTAGATTTTCCTACCCAAAATCTACTTTCATACTAACAACTTGCGAAATTATCTCAAGGATTTTTACTAACTCCCCAGAATCACTGATTACGCTTATCAATAAACATCATTTCAATTCTGAAAAATCGCCACTTTTTGTTGGCAATTTCTCGTATATTTCCAAGCACTTGCTTGTCTTTATGGGACTGCTGAGGGATGATATTCGCGTTTAATACAGACCATTTGGGAGCATCATATGAAAATTTCACTTTTTCTTATTGCTTTAGTTGCGACATTTAATTTAGCCCAACTACAAGCGAGTACATTTGTTTATTGTTCAGAAGGAAGTCCTTCAGCATTTAATCCACAGGTAACAACTGATGGTACAAGTAACAATGCCGCTGGACATACGATCTATGAAAAGCTTGTTCAATTTAAATACGGAACAACAACAATTGAGCCAGCGCTTGCTAAATCATGGAGTATCTCAAGAGATAAGAAAGTTTATACTTTCAATCTTAGAAAAGGGGTGAAGTTTCACTCTACTAAATACTTCAAACCAACTAGAAACTTTAATGCTGACGATGTTCTTTTTTCAATCAACAGACAAAGAATCAAAACTCACCCATATCATAGTGTTGGGGGCGGAAGTTATGAGTACTTTAGTGGAATGGAAATGGGAACAATCATTAAGAGTGTTGAAAAAGTTAATGATTACCAAGTTAAGATTACTCTTAGTAGACCTGAAGCTCCTTTCCTCGCAAATATGGCCATGAGTTTTATGAGCATGCTTTCAAAAGAATATGCCGATCAACTAGAAAAAGCTGGTAACAAAGAGAATATTGATAACTATCCAGTTGGAACTGGACCTTTCGTTTTCCATAAGTACAAGAAAGATACTCTTATTCGTTATAAGAGAAATGAAGACTACTGGGGAAAGAAAGCTAAAATTAAGAAACTTGTTTTCGCGATCACTCCTGATGCTTCAGTAAGATACCAAAAGCTTAAGGCCGGAGAATGTCACCTTATTATTGAACCAGCTCCAGCAGACTTAACAGCAATGAAAAAAGATAAGAACTTAACTGTTCTTCAAGGTTCTGGATTAAATGTTGGTTACCTTGCAATGAACACGCAAAAGAAACCTTTTGATAATGTGAACGTTAGAAAAGCTGTAAACATGGCCCTTAATAGAAAGACTTATGTTGATGCAATCTATCTTGGTAATGCAAAGGTAGCGAAGAACCCTCTTCCACCAACAATCTGGTCATACAACAATCAAGTTAAAGCTTATAACTTCAATGTTAAAAAAGCGAAAAACCTTCTTAAGAAAGCTGGTTACCCAAATGGATTTGAAACTGAAATTTGGACACTACCAGTAACTCGTCCTTACAATCCAAACGGAAAGAAGATGGGTGAACTTATGCAAGCAGACCTTGCTAAGATTGGAATTAAAGCAAAGCTTATTTCTTATGACTGGCCAACTTACTTAAAGAAAGCAAGAAATGGCGAACACTCTCTTATTCAACTTGGTTGGACTGGAGATAATGGCGATCCTGATAACTTCCTCAATGTACTTCTTGGTTGTTCAGGAGTTGAAGCAGGTTCAAATGTTGCTAGATGGTGTCACAAGCCATTCAATGATCTTATTCAAAAAGCTAAAGTGATTCCATCACAAAAGCAAAGAGCGAATCTTTATAAGAAAGCTCAAAAGATTTTTCATGAGCAAGCTCCATGGGCACCTATTGCTCACTCGATTATTTTCAGAGCAATGAGTAACAAAGTTAAAGGTTACAAAATTGATCCACTTGGTGGAGACATCTTTAAACATATCGAGCTTAGATAAATGTTAAAATTTCTCATTAATAGACTTAAGGACCTAATCCCGACTTTGATCGGGATTAGTCTTTTAAGCTTTGTTCTTATTCGTTTAGTTCCTGGTGATCCAGTCATGCTTCTCTTAGGAGAAAGAGGTGCCGACCCTGCTGTCTATAAAGAAATGCAGAAGAACCTTGGGCTTGATCAACCAATGCATAAGCAATACTTAACCTTTGTAGGTAATGCTCTCCAAGGAGATCTTGGAAAAAGTATTATTTCAAAAAGACCTGTAACTGAAGAGTTCTTTGATCGTTTTCCAGCGACACTTGAGCTTGGAATGAGTGCTCTCTTTTTTGCTGTCCTCTTTGGGATTCCCTTAGGTATCATCGCGGCTCTAAATAGAAACTCTTTCTTTGATTACTTCCTCATGGGTAAGGCACTCTTAGGTTACTCCATGCCAATTTTCTGGTGGGGCCTAATCCTTATTATTGTTTTCTCTGTGACATTAGGATGGACACCTGTTTCAGGAAGAGTCGACATTATGTTCGACATCGAATCAATCACAGGATTTAACTTAATCGATACACTTATTAGTAAAGAATTAATTGAAGACGAAGGCTTTGCTCCTTTCTGGTCGACAATTAAGCACTTAATACTTCCTAGTATTGCCATGGGAACAATTCCTCTTGCTGTTATTGCAAGAATGACTCGTTCTTCAATGCTTGAAGTTTTAAGCGAAGATTATATTCGTACAGCGAAAGCAAAAGGACTTTCTCGTTTTGTTATTATTGCTGTTCATGCTCTAAGAAATGCCATGATTCCAATCATTACAATTATTGGTCTTATGTTTGGAAGTATCATTACTGGAGCAATTCTTACTGAAACAATTTTTAGCTGGCCAGGGATTGGAAAATGGCTTGTTGCAAGTATTAATGCTCGTGACTATCCAGTGATTCAAGGAGGAGTCCTTTTTATCGCCACTATGGTTGTTTCTATTAATGTTATCGTTGATGTGGTTTACGCTTTCATCAACCCGAAAATGCGGTAAATAGTTTATGGCACAAGCACAAATGATAGATGAAGCTCCTCAGTCATTCTTTTCAGAATTCTGGGAGTACTTTTCAAAAAATAAAGGGGCAGTATTAGGATTATTTCTTATTGCTGCTTTCGTTGTGATCTCTCTGATCGCACCTCTCCTTGCCCCTTACGATCCGACAATTGTTCATCCAGAGTTTCTAAGACTTCCTCCAGCTTTTGCTGAAGGTGGAACAACTAAGTTTCTCTTAGGAACAGATGATGTGGGGAGAGATATTCTTAGTCGTCTTATCTACGGAGCAAGAATCTCAATGGGGATTGGTCTTGCTGTTGTCGTTCTTTCGGCTTCTATCGGAACAATGCTAGGTCTATTTTCTGGATACTATGGTGGAAAAGTTGATTGGTTTATCATGAGAGTCGTTGATATTCTTATGGCCTTCCCTTCTATTCTCTTGGCCATCGTTGTGGTTTCTGTCATGGGACCAGGGATTTCAAATGCTATTATCGCTGTGGCCATTGTCGCGATACCAAGTTTTACCAGAATTGTGAGGGCAAGTGTTCTTGCTGAAAAGAAAAAACAATATGTGATGGCCTCAAAAACTTTTGGTGCTAGTTCATTTAGAATTATGACGAAGGAAATTCTTCCAAACTGTATGGCCCCTCTTATTGTTCAAGCAACATTAGGTTTCTCTGATGGTATCTTAAATGCTGCCGCTCTTGGATTTCTAGGTCTTGGTGCACAAGCTCCTACTCCTGAATGGGGAACAATGCTTTCAGATGCCAGAGCGTTTATTCAAAGTAGTCCTTGGATGGTAACTCTTCCAGGTTTATGTATTCTTGCTGTGGTTTTGGCCTTTAATCTCTTTGGAGATGGTCTTAGAGATGCACTTGATCCAAGGCTAAAGAGGTAGTTATGTTGTTAAAAGTTGAAAACCTCAATATCTCATTTCAAACTCGTAAAGGTGTCCTTCAGGCCATTAGAAATCTTTCTTTTGAATTAAAGCAAGGTGAAACTCTTGGTGTTGTTGGTGAGTCCGGTTGTGGAAAATCAATTACTAACCTTGCCCTTATGGGATTACTCCCAGATACAGGAATTGTTGAAGCAGATCAGATTAAATTTGAAGAGCGAGATCTTCTTAATCAGACTGAAAAGCAATGGCAGTCTTTTAGAGGATCTGAGATCGCCATGATTTTTCAAGATCCAATGAGTGCTCTTAATCCCTCTTTTACTGTTGGATTCCAACTTGAAGAAACATTGAAAGTCCACTTCCCTCAAATGAGTAAAGAGGATCGTTATAACAGGTCTATTGAACTTCTGAATCAAGTAGGTATTCCTGCTCCAGAAGATAGAATCAAATCTTATGCCCATGAACTAAGTGGTGGAATGAGCCAAAGAGTGATGATTGCGATGGCGATCGCTTGTAATCCAAAGCTCCTTATTGCTGATGAGCCAACAACAGCTCTTGATGTAACAATTCAAGATCAGATTCTTTCTCTTCTAAAAGATATTCAAAAAGAAAATAATATGGCGATGATCTTAGTTACTCATGATCTCGGTGTTGTTGCCCAGAATGCTGATCGAATTCAAGTTATGTATGCCGGAGAAGTGATTGAGACAGGAACTGCTAAACAAGTGATCCATGAATCACAACATCCGTATACAAAAGGACTAATTGCCTCATTACCAGGGAAATCAAAAGTTGGTTTCCGCCAACCTCTTCCATCAATTGAAGGTATGGTTCCAGATCTTACAAGAAGACCATCTGGATGTCAGTTTCATCCAAGATGCCAATATATGAAAGATGATTGTATCAACAATGAAGTTAAACTAGAGATGGTAGGTTCTCATGAAGTTCGTTGCCACTTTCCATTAAGTTCGGAGGCACAGTCATGAGTTTACTGAAAGTAGAAGATCTTAAAGTGCATTATCCTGTCACCAGTCCTTTTGGTGAAACAAAGTATGTAAAGGCCCTAGATGGAATTTCCTTTGACGTGGAAGAAAAGCAGACTTTTGGAATCGTAGGTGAATCAGGGTGTGGTAAATCTACTCTCGCCAAAGCATTAATGGGATTAGAAAGCCCTACTGCGGGAGATATTTATTTCAATGGCAAGAATGCCAATGATCTGGCCAAGGGTGAAAGATATAAAATGATCCAAATGATTTTTCAGGATCCATACTCTTCGATTAATCCTCGTAAAAAAGCATGGCAACTTATTGCGGAACCTCTAATGATTAATCAGCAGCTTCCAAAAAAAGAATACTTCGACCGAGCCTGTGAGTTGATGAAGCTGGTTGGTCTTAGACCTGAATTAGCTCATCGTTATCCTCATATGTTCTCTGGTGGCCAAAGACAAAGAATTGGGATTGCCAGAGCACTGATTCTTAATCCTAAAATTCTTATTTGTGATGAACCTGTTTCGGCCCTTGATGTCTCTATCCAAGCACAGGTGTTAAATCTTCTGATGAAACTTCAAGATGACCTTGGACTCACATATTTATTTATTAGCCATGACCTGAGTGTTGTAAATCATATTAGTGATAAAACGATGGTGATGTACCTTGGAAAAATTGTTGAGTATGGAAAGCGTGATGCGATTTTTGAAAAGCCTATTCATCCATATACACAAGCCTTGATGGCCTCTTCTCCATCACTGGCCGACAAAGATCCAAATATTAAGCCAATCAGTGGTGAATTACCTTCACCTCTTAATCCGCCTACAGGTTGTTCATTTCATAAGAGATGCCCTCAAGCAAAGCCTGAGTGCTCTCAAAATGTTCCATTCTTAGAAATGAAGTCTAATAGAGCAGTTTCCTGCCCTATTGTATAGACGAAGAGATTAAGCAACTTTCTTTAAAGATTGATCAATAGAATACATGGTTTCTTCAAGGAGCTCTTTCGTTCCTTGAAGAGATGTTAATCGATCATCAAAGTTGATCATATTATAAGGAATGAAGAAGTAGCACTCTCCATTATTTGATTTTTCTAGATTATCTGAAAGATATCCTTGGTGGAAGTTTGCCATCGGAATTCTAAACTTCTTATAAAGGTCATTCCACACATCAATACGAAAAGCACCTTTATCTTTTGCATCGGCTTGAGCCACTTTACCAAACTCAAGTTGAAAAACTAATTCATTTGATAATTTCCACTGATGGAATTTAGCTGTATTTGGAAAATAAAGAAGAATTCCCTTCTCTGTAATTTGTTTCACTCTGGCCTTTACCCAGTTATAGTCTTCACCATTAGGAAATGCGAGCATCTCAATCTCAATTCCTAACCTAAACTCTCTAACAGGTGCAACGCCTTTGATTAATTTTATAAAGATAAATTTGGCGTAAATCTCACGATCAAACCAACGCATAAGTTTTAAAGATGTATATGGTCCAGCATCTGTTCCTAAACTTACAAAAATCTCTTCTTCACGATCAAACCAACCATATCTCAAACGAGGATCAAGATAGTTTTCATAAAGATGATAGAGATCTGTTTGAATAGAACCTAACTTACTCCTTAGCCATACTGGCGTATCTTTTAAATAATAGAGAGACTCTTCTAATTCACTTAGTCTCGCTTTATCATTTTCTTTAACAATATCTTTAACGACACTTACGGAGTTCTTCCAATTGGCCCAGTGAAAACTTAAGCTTCCTACTTTATTAAGGTTGAACTTTTCATTTAATCCCGCGTTCTCAATATAAGGAACAAACTTCTTTAAAACTGCCATAAGGCTTCCTTCTTTTATTTGTTATGATTTCTTCACTATAGCGGACTGAGTGATTAAAGGAAGCGTTAGATGACCTTTATGGAGAACTCCTCTAATTCTGGGCAATTAGAGGAGAATTTCACTATTTTTTGTAGAGTTAGAAATGTCACGAAATCGACATCTTTTTGTGGCTATTCGCAGGTCTTACCAGAATAGTCAGCGCAAATACCTGTAAATTCTTGAACCTTATCATAATCACCTTTCATAAGGTCATTGATAACTTTTCTTAAGGCATTCGAGTCTTTATTGATTCTAGTACCATTAAAGTAGATATAAACAGGATCAAATACTGGCTCTTCTCCCACTACTTTATAGGCCACCTGATCAGGAGAAATACTATGTCTTCCAATCGTTAGTGTCGTATCAAATTTTACATCGATAAATGTTCTATAAAGTAACTCTGAACAAACAATTTTATCAATTGTATTTACGTCAAAGTTAAAGTCATAATCTTTACCAACTTGTTGAAAGGCCTTAAGAAGATATTCTTTCTTCATCGAGTTTGTTAAACAAACAGGGTCACCTTTACTAGTCATCTGTGGTGGCATTTCTTTAGGACAATCTTTCATTCTTACCACAGCAAGGTCATCGATTTCTAGAAAGTGTCTTAGTGTATTAAATTGAACACCTGGTCTTAGAGCTTCAATAATTCTATGCCCATCACGAACAGCTTGTTGAAATGAAGGCCCGTTATATCCTCTTTTTTCAACTGCATGCTTATAGAGTTTTGGTAGTTCGTCCCATACTCCTAATTCTTTTAGTTGATCTTCATTACCTGTCCAAACGGCAGCATGTCCCCAGTGTCCAGGTATAAACTTATCAGTAAGTCTAAATGGAGTCTTTTCAAAAACTACATCTAACGGTTGCATTTCTTCATGAAGAGATTCTTCTTCTGCTTTACTCATATAATAGAGTTTTCCATGTCTTGATTGGAAAAGGCCTGCCGTATTTCCAAAGGCCATTGAAAGAGCGTTAACTGTTACATTGGCTGCAGAATCGTAAACATCTCTTCTTCTTCTAGTCATATATTTGATATTCTCTTTGATATCCTCAAAGAAAGTAATCTCTTCATCTTTTTTCTTTAGCTTTGAAAATGACCATGAGTTTCTAATAATATGATCTATCGACTTTTCAAAGTCCGTCCTATTGATGCTTGCTACTAATGATTTATTTTCAGCACCTTCAACAAAGGCCTTATAACCTTTAACGAGAACATCAGTTTTATAGATATCTCTCATGTAATGAGACCAAATTTCTTTAAACGTCATCTTCTCTGTTTCATAACTATCAGGTAACTGCTTAGCAATTGATCTTCTTAATTTAGAATTCTGTACGAATGGTCCAAAACCATAGAAGAAATGATCCAGTAAAGTTAGTCTTACAGCGAATTGTATTTTAAGTTGCTTAAGAAGAGATTTTCCAAGTTTATCGCTTGGATTGATATAGTAAACCGTATTTTTAACTTGCCTTAAACGACTATTTCGTAGGCTTCTACTACTTCTCTTTCCAGACCTATTTCTCATAACAACAGACATTGGTGCGTATCGAGAACCGTCTTTATAGATAAAAGACTCTTTTTCTGTCGTAATATAGATAAGATCATTTTCATTGATCATATTAGGAAGGTCTTTAATTAATGATTCAGATGGATTTTTAATTTTATTTAAATAGAAAAGCACATGCTTATGAAGAGTTTCTAAATCTCTTGCATGGATTTTCCCATCTTCACTATCGAGAACACTATCCATACGATCATAGAGCTCAAGCATGTCCTTACGCCAATTCATCACACCTAGTTCGTGAACACTAAGAATTTGAAGCATTTTTTGGTCATACTTGCTTGGTACCTGAGCAGCAAAAAGCTCAGCACTACCAAGAGATAGAATAAATACAAAGATAGAGATTAGAGTTTTAAAAGTTTTCATAGTCTTTATATTGAAGCAACTTTTGGGCCAAAAATTGGATGTATTTTGAATGGTTTATAGGACAAAAAGTGTCTACTTTTTTTACACCTGCCTTTTGGTGTAAAATATTATCTATGCATAAACCTATGGACATTATTCATCAAAATCAGCTCTCATTGAAGCTTACTGAGATCAGTATCAGAGAACTGCTTTTTATCAATGATACGCCAATTGAGATCTTTGGTTTCCAAGATGGGAAGTTCAAAAGAATCCTGAGAAAGAATGCCTTTATTAATAAAAATACCCTCAGGGACCTTTTGGCCAAAGGCCATAATAAGCTCTTTGTCTATGTTGAAGAAAGAGGAAAGTTAATAGAGCATGTTCAGTCTACTCTATTGAGTGTCACTCGCTCACTGTCTGTGGGAAATCCTGTTGAAAAAGGACGCAAACAGATGAACCTACTGGCCATCAATATGTCCTATCTTTATCAGCATCCTACTGATGATGATATTCTCAAGCTTCAACATCAATGTGCTAAGAACCTTGCTTATTTTCTAATCGCAAATGTTCATCATCATGAAGAAATCTATCAAGGGTTTATCAAGCAGAAACATCACTTTATCTATGCTCAACCAATAATCTCCTCTCTCTTCGTCTTAGGGATCTTTAAATACTCACAACTCTATAGTGATCAGGAGATTGAAAACTATTTTATTACTAGTTTATTTAAAGATATTGGTATGTCAGCTATTCCTGTGGATAAGTATGATCAAGACGAATTAAATGATGAAGAGAAAGAATTGCTAAGAAAACATGCTGAACATTCTATCAATTTATTAAAAGGAAGAGTCCCTCTTTCACCAAATCATCTTACAATTATTAACAATCACCATAGTTTTAGTTTACTCACATCCGAACTTTCGACCTCTATCATAGGACCAAATGATAAAGATATTGTTGCTGGATTTGAGACAATGATCATTTCAATCATGGATATTGTCTCTGCAATGATTAGTGGAAGACCCTATAGAAAGGCTTCAAACCTCTTTGAATCCTTAGATTTAATAAAGCTTTTAATTGCCGACCAATACCCTCAAGAGTTTAGACAAATTGTAAGTTACTTCAAGAATTTCTTTCGTGGCTAGTGCACTTTGCCCCCACCGATAACCGACTAGAACAATAGAGATAGAAAAAATTACTTTTCATTTTGTATTCAAATTGTAAAAATTTATACAGAAGAAATTCTTACTCAAGATATTTCTTTCTATTTAGCCATACAATATTCTAAGGAGGGAATAATGGCCATGCAAGAAGTAAGTCCAATCACAGGTATTTTAGAAGAAGACACAGTCGTAATTGACTTTGGTGAACACGAAGGTAAAAGCATTTTAGAAGTTGCTGATACTGAGCCAGATTTTTATCAGTTTCTTATTGATAAGAAAGAAGATGGTAAGTGTACTATCAGAAGAGATAAGAATAAAATTTACCGCTTGTATGTAACCAAAACTTTAATGTAATCCTCTTTAAAATTAAAAATATATTTTAATACTGGCCCACTTTTTGTGGGCCTTTTTTTACTTACCTGTGGCCATGCCTTGACCGCGGTTATCAGAGACACCGACGATCTCATCATCTTCAATCGCGATCGCCTGAATACGACAACCCAAATTCTTATGACGAATTTTATATCCCATCTCTCTTAATTTATTTTCAGTCTCTAAAGGTAACGACGCTTCACCAACTCTAATCTCATCTGGCGACCATTGATGATGATATCTAACAGCAGCGACACTATGAAGTAGGTTCATTTCATGCTCAAGATAATTTAAAATTGTTTGGGCCACACAAGTTAAGATTCTTGTTCCACTAGGAGTTCCCACAACCATTTTTACTTTACCGTCTTCTCCTCTTACGATCGTAGGAGACATGGAACTTAGTGGTCTCTTCTCAGCTTCCACTAAATTATTTTCTCCCCCAACGGCACCAAATAAATTACTCGCTCCTACCTTCGTTGCAAAATCATCCATCTCGTTATTAAGAACAATTCCTGTCCCCTCAGCCACTAACGAAGAACCAAAATAACCGTTAATTGTTTGAGTACTTGAAACGCTATAACCATCTTTTTCATAAATACTAAAATGTGTCGTTTCATGATGTTCAAAATCTTTTTGTGTCCCATGAGAAACTTCACTCTTTTTTAGAGCCCTATTACTAGGGATCTCTCTTCTAATTTTCTCAGCATAAGATTTACTCGTTAGCTCTTTGATCGGAACTTTCACAAAGTCTGGATCACCTAAGAATTTTGCACGATCAGAAAATGCTTGTTGCATGGCCGCTGCTGTATAGTGAACTGTTTTATAATTTTGCGGCCCCCAGTTTTTCATCTTCAAGGGCTCTACTGTGTTTAGGATTTGTAAGACATGAACTCCTCCACTACTAGGAGGACCCATACTAAAGATTTTATTACCATTATAAGTTCCACTAACGGCATCCCTTTTAACCACATGGTACTTTTTCATATCTTTCATTGTTATCATTCCACCATACTTCTTTGAAGTGGCGACAATTCTCTTGGCCGTTAACCCATGATAAAAATCTTTTGAGCCTCTTTTCGCAATTCTTTCAAGAGTGTCAGCAAGGTCTTTTTGAAAAAGTATTTCTCCTTCTTTTAAAACACGACTTCCTTTAAAAAAGATTTTCTTAGAACTAGGAAACTTCTCAAGATCCTTCTTTTTATATCTAAGGGCCTTTGCCAATTCGGGATAAACCTTCATTCCTTTTCTTGCCAGATCAATTGATGGCCGAAGAACTGTTTTAAGAGGTAGCTTTCCATACTTAGCGTGAACTTCTAAAATCCCTTTCACAAGACCAGGGACTCCCACCGCGTGAATTCCAACCAGACTCTTCTTAGGAATCTCATTTCCTTTCTTATCAAGATACATTTTGGAATGACCTTTTAAAGGAGCTTTTTCTCTGAAATCAAATGAGATTGGTTTTTCAAAAGTAGGATGATCGAGAAGGAGAAACCCGCCTCCACCAATTCCGGTCGACTGCGGTCTTTCGACACTAATTGCAAAGGAAACAGCAGTGGCAGCATCAACTCCGTTACCTCCAAGCTCAAACATTTTCTCCCCGGCCTTGCTTGAGGCACTTCCTTGGGTAACCACCATATAATTCTCGGCTTCATTCAAATGCTCATCAATTTTTTCACCTGGAAAAAGAGGTGTCGTACGATACCAAACTTGCCTAGAACAGCCGGTAAAAATGAGTATTAAAAGTAGTAATTTTTTCATGCTAATATCCTTAAAAGCCCGTCTATACGGACACTTACCTAATTCATAAGAAATCCTAACTTAATCCTAACAAAATTGAGGCACGACTTTGCTATATGTATTAGCAACTTAATAACACACTCAAGCTTAAGATAAGCGCAGGAGAAATTATGAAACTATTTTCATTAATTTTAGGATTATTATTATCACTGACAAGTACACATGCTGCAATCAACGTAAATGGTGCCGGAGCTTCTTTCCCATACCCAATTTACTCTAAATGGTTTGCAGAATATGAAAAATCAAATAAGGAAGTTCGTTTCAACTACCAAGCTATTGGTTCTGGTGGGGGTATCAGACAACTTCTTAAGCAAACAGTAGACTTTGGTGCTTCAGATGCTCCAATGAAAGATAAAGATATGAAAAAGGCTGCATGGCCAATTCACCACATCCCAACTGTTCTTGGTGCAGTTGCGATCTCTTACAACGTTAAAGGTCTTGATGCTGGTCTTAAACTTGATGGTACAACTCTAGCAAATATGTTCATGGGTAAAATCACTAAATGGAATGATGCAGCAATTAAAAAACTTAATCCAAATATGAGTCTACCAAATAAAGATATTTTAGTAGTTCGTCGTGCAGACGGTTCAGGAACAACAGCAGTTCTTTCAGACTACCTCTCAACTGTTAGCTCAGACTTCCAAAAGAAGATGGGACGTGGAAAGTCACTTCGTTGGCCTACAGGTATCGGTGCCAAAGGTAACGACGGTGTTACTAATATGATCAAGCAAACTGATGGTGCAGTTGGTTATATTGAACTTGCTTACGCTGTGAAAAACAATCTCAGTACAGTTGCTCTCAAGAACAAAGCAGGAGAATTCGTAGCTCCATCGACTGATGGTGTTTCAAGATCAGCGGCGACTCTTAAAGATTTTAACGGTGATTTAAGAGTTTCTATTGTAGACGCAGCAGGATCAGGAGTTTATCCTATTAGTGCTTTTACATACATTCTTCTTCCAGTAGACAGCAAAAATAAGAAGCTTGTTGAAGTGAAGAAGTTTTTAAGATGGGCCCTTTCAACTGGTCAAGATATGGCCGAGGAACTTCACTATGCTCCTCTTCCAAAGAAACTAGTGAAAGCGCTTGAAGGAAAGATTCAGTAATTGGAAAACGTAGTTAATCATTCATCAAATACGAAACCTACCCCAAGCTCGTCACCTAGTGGCGGGCCTAAGGGTGGGTTTTTCTCTTTAAAGAACCAAGATAAGTTACATCTTACAGCGATAAAATCTCTCGCTGTTTTTGTTATTGGTCTACTTATTACTCTTCTCATTCTTTTACTAAAGCAAGCTTGGCCTGCAGTGACTGAGTTTGGTGTTGAGTTCATTACGAGTGATTGGTGGAATCCGGTAGAAGATCAATTTGGTGGTCTTTCATTTATTGTCGGAACAGTTTTAACTTCTATTATTGCTATAATCATTGCTGCTCCCGTAAGCATTGGTGTTGCTCTACTTATGACAGAAGTTCTTCCTGAACGAGCAGGAAAAACGATTGGACTCTTTGTTGAAATGATTGCGGCAATCCCAAGTATTGTTTTTGGTCTTTGGGGTCTATTCTATCTCGCTCCTTTTGTCAGAGAAACATTAACTCCTATAATTAAATCAACTCTAGGTTTTATTCCTTTCTTTAATGGTCCAAGTTTTGGGATTGGTGTTTTAACGGCTTCTCTCATCTTAGCGATTATGATTATTCCTACAATCACTTCTCTATGTCGTGAAGTTTTTAGGTCAGTTCCAACTCTACAAAGAGAAGCGGCGCTTGGTCTTGGATCAACGAGATGGGAAATGATTCGTCTAGCAGTTATTAAGCCTTCATTCTCAGGAATTATGGGTGGAATTGTTCTAGGTTTAGGGAGGGCACTTGGTGAGACGATGGCAGTGGCCATGGTTATTGGTAACCAGCCTGAAATTCCTAAGAGTATTTTTTCATCAGCAGCTACGATGGCCTCAGTTATTGCCAACGAATATGCTGAAGCTGATTCAGATCTTCATGTAAGTGCACTTTGCTTAGTCGGTATTTTGTTATTTGGGGTAACTCTTATAGCGAATGCTATCGCAAGATTAATTGTGTGGAACTATAACCGAAAGCAACAAGGGTAACGAATGAATTATTATACTTGGCGAAAAGCTAAAAATTATTTCTTTCATTCCCTTCTCAGCATCTCTGCTGTTTTGGTTTTAATTCCTCTCTTCTTAGTTGTAGCCTACGTAGTTTACAAAGGTATCTCTGGTCTAAGTTTAGATTTCTTTTTCAATACTCCAAAGCCTGTTGGTGAAGTTGGTGGTGGTATGGTTCATGCCATTATGGGGACACTCTACCTTGTGGCCTTAGGAAGTCTTATTGCTGTTCCTATCGGAGTCGTTTGTGGAACTTTCCTTTCTGAATTTGGAGATGGAAAGATTGCAAAGTCTTTAAGAGTTGCCATTGATCTTCTTACAGGTGTTCCAAGTATCGTTATTGGTATCTTTGCTTATATTTTAATTGTAATTCCATTTAAAGGTTTCTCAGCTCTTGCTGGTGGTATTGCTCTTAGTTTAATTATTCTTCCAATCGTCACTCGTTCAACAGAAGAGATTCTTAAACTCGTTCCTCAGCATATTAAAGAAGCAGGTTTAGCCTTAGGTCTTCCAAGATGGAAAGTAACCTACTTTATTGTTGTGAAAGGTAACTTAAAGGCCATCTTAACTGGAGTGATATTGGCAATTAGTAGAGCGGCTGGTGAAACAGCTCCCCTTCTTTTTACGGCCTTCGGAAATAGATATGTGAGTACAGAACTTTTAAGTCCGATGGCAAGTTTACCTGTACAAATTTATAATTATTCAATTAGCCCATTCGATGATTGGCAGGCCCAAGCATGGACTGGTGCTTTTGTTTTAATCTTCCTAATCCTTGGGATTAACTTAACTTGTAGAACATTTTTAAATAGAAAGAAAATTCTTGAAAAAGTAACGAGGCAGAAATGAGCCAACCTATTATTAGCGTTAAAGACTTACATATTTGGTATAACGACTTCCATGCAATCAAAGGGATTAGCATCGATTATCTTCCAAATACAATCAATGCCATTATCGGGCCATCAGGTTGTGGGAAAAGTACTTTCGTAAGAACACTTAATAGAATTCATGAAGAAGTTCCGGGAGCAAGAGCTCAAGGATCAATTATGTATATGGGAAAGAATATTCTCTCTAGCGAAGTTGATCCGGTAGATCTTCGTCGTCAGATTGGAATGGTTTTCCAAAAGCCAAATCCATTTCCAAGCATGTCTATTTTTGAAAACACAGTTATAGGTCTCAAGCTTCAAGGTGAAAAAAATAAATCAAAGCTAATGGAAGTTGCTGAAACTTGCCTTAAAAAAGCAGCTCTATGGGATGAAGTAAAAGACAAATTAAATAAACCAGGAACAAGCCTTTCTGGTGGACAACAACAAAGACTTTGTATTGCCAGATCTCTTGCGGTTAATCCTCCTGTTCTTTTAATGGATGAACCAACTTCAGCACTCGACCCTATTGCTACCGGGAAGATTGAAGAGCTTATGACTGAGCTCAAAAAAGAATACACTGTTATTATTGTGACTCATAATATGCAACAAGCAGCAAGGATTGCTGACTATACTAGTTTCTTCATTTTAGGAGAACTTATTGAACATGGATTAAGTTCAGATATTTTTACTAATCCAAAACAAAAGACTACCGAAGATTATATTACAGGTCGTTTTGGATAAGGGAGACCCCTTATGTATCTAAGTTCGAAAGAAATTGTTGAAACTGTTGTCAAAATGGCTTCACAAGTTGAGAAGGTAGTTAAAAATTGCCTAAATAAAGATGTCGATCTCGATGACATTTTCTCTATTGAAAACAATATCAACGAATTTCATAAGATTATTGATGAAGAGTGCTTCAAATATATCGCTCTCAAATCACCTCAGGCCAGAGACCTTAGACTCGCTCTTGCTGCGATGAAGATTAACTCCGAACTAGAAAGAATTGGAGATCAGGCCACAAGCGTAAAGCGTTATGCTGAAAATCTTGAAAAGAAATACTCTCGCCTTGAGGCTATGAATTTAGCCGCTCAAAAGATGCTATCAAGGGCCATAGATTCTTTTATCCATTCAAATATTGAAGAAGCACAGAAAGTAATTGTCGCCGATTCTGAGATCAATGATCTTAACCAAAACGTAATAGAAGAATTCTTGCTTGCCATGAAAAATAATGAGATAAGCTTCGAAGAGGGTTATTCAGTAATTCGTATTGCAAAGAATATCGAGCGAATTGGTGATCATTGCACAAATATCGCTGAAGATGTGATCTTTGCAGAAGAAGGTAAAGACATTCGACATGACCCTGACATCAAGAAGGATCGTAAGAAGGATAACCGTCTCGATGACTTCTTAAAAAAGATTGATAAGTCTTAAGACTGAGAAGATAGGAGAAAGAAGTGAGCACATTAAACGGTAAAGTTTTAATTGTAGAGGATGAAAAAGATATTTGCGACATCCTTAAAGTTCAGCTCGAAACAAATGGCCTAGAAACTATTATCTTCACTGATGGAACAGAAGCTCTTGAGCATATACAAGATAATCAAAATATTGATGATATAGACCTCTTTGTTCTCGATAGGATGCTTCCAGGAACTAATGGTATTGAGATTTGTAAATTTCTAAGGATGTATAAGAAAACAAAGACTCATCCTATACTTTTCTTAACAGCGCTTACAAATTCAGATCAAATTATTGAAGGTCTTGATGCTGGTGCTGATGATTATGTTACAAAGCCTTTTGATATTAATATTTTCATGGCGAGAGTGAGATCACTTCTTAGAAGAAGACAAACTCTAACTACGACTGACACGGCAGAGAAGAAAGAACAGCATATTTATACAACGAAGGGCCTCAAAGTAGACACAAATCAATGTAAAACTTGGATCGAAGAGAAAGAAGTAGACCTTACTCTCTCTGAATACAAACTGTTAGTGGCATTCTTACAGCAACCTGGTAAAGTTCTTACTCGTAATCAACTTGTTGAGTTTATTCAGGATGGACCTGTTCATGTAACTGATCGTACAATTGATACTCATATTTTTGGATTAAGAAAGAAACTAGGAAACTACTCAGGACTAGTTGAAACCATTAGAGGGATTGGCTATCGAGTTGCAGCAGAATAAGAAAGAGAAAACATTTACCAAATTAGTAAATACTCTTCCATGGAAATTCTTCCGTAAGCTCGCACTTGTTCAAATTGTCATGGCCAGTTTTATCATTATTGCTACTGCCTGGACAGCGAGAGAATTCTTAGAAACTCATCTTACCAATCAAGCTCAAGCACAAATTAATGAATCATTAGACCTTATAAAACAATCTATCGAGACTCAAAAGCTAAGTCCACTTAAGTGGTGTAAAAGTCTTAGTAAAGATTCTAAGACTAGGTATACGGTGATCAATGATCGCGGAACAGCCGTTTGTGATAATGTCGTCTCACTCAATAAAATAGAAAGCCTCTTTCCGAAGGACGAAGTGAGAGATGCCATTCGTCTTGGTGAAGGGACGGCCGTCAGAGATGAGGGAAAAGGTCCTGAAGTTTTTGGAGCGATCTCTATTGATATTCAACTAGATGGTATGCAACAGCGTTTTATCATTCGCCAAAGTATTCCACTTGGAAAAATCTCAGAGGCGATGAAGGAATGGGATAAAACAATTATCTCTCTACTTTTTCCTTTGCTTATTATTACAAGTCTTATTAGTCTTTGGGGAAGTCTTCAAGTATCAACTCCGCTACGAGGAATTCTCACAAAAATTGAGAAAATGAAGCGAGTTACCCAAGACACAACCTTAACGGAAGAAGAAGACGAATGGCTTATCGTTGAAAAGACTCTTGAAAATGCCCAAAAAGGACTAGAAAGTTTTCTAGATGAGCTTCATAAGGAAAATGAGAAAATGTTTACCGTGATGGAATCTATCAAGGATTCACTTCTTGCTGTTGGTAAGAATAATGAGGTCCTTTTTGTGAACAATCACTTTCGAAAAACATTTCTAAACAAAACAATTAAGAAGAAAGAACTTTCACAGTTAAAACTTTGGGAAGTCATTCGTGATCAACAAATTCAAGATCTTTACAAAGAAGCTCTTGAGTCCTTAGAACTTAAAAAGATTAGAAATGTTGAGCTGCCTGTTAAAGGTGGTAAGCGTAATGGTTATTTTGATATTCGTATCTCTCCCCTTATGAATTCAAAGAATGAGACTTTTGGAGCGGTTGCTGTCTTCCATGATGTGACGGATAGAAAGCTAGCAGACCAAATGAGAGAAGACTTTGTGGCCAATGTTTCACATGAAGTGAGAACACCACTGACGGCGATGAAGGGCTATGTCCAGATTCTTAAGAATGCAAACTCTGAAAACTTTGATTCAATGAAATCATTTCTCGATAAGATTGAGCAAAACTCAGACCGACTTACCACTCTTTTCAATGATATTCTGAATCTCAGTGTGATTGAATCAAGTGGAGGAAAAATAAAAAAGGAAACTCTTATTCCTGAAGAGATTACTTCAAATGTTATTGCTAATGTAAGACAAGGCTTTCATGATAAGAATATTTCTATTGATTGTGACTATGCTATAGAAAAATGCTGGGCCAACCCTCAAATGCTTGAGCAAGTTTTAACCAACCTCATTGATAATGCTTTTAAATATACTCCAGAAAATGGTCAGATTCATGTGAAGTGGACTCAAACAGAAGATAAAAAGTACGACCTCCTCACAATTTCAGATAATGGATTTGGAATTTCCAAAGAACATCATGGACGTCTCTTTGAGCGTTTTTATCGTGTTGATTCTTCAAGGTCTCGTGAAATTGGGGGAACAGGTCTAGGCTTGGCCATCGTGAAACATATTATGCAAAATCACAATGGTAAAATTGAAGTGAAATCAAAGGAAGGCGATGGTACCACCTTCCTCTGTCACTTTCCGGCTCATTATTAATCAATAGTATTTAATAATTCTTTAACTTCTGCTTGATCTTGGGCCCAATACTCTCTTGCCCAATCGATGTCGGCTTTATCAGCTGCATCTTGGTTTAAAAGAATTTCCTGAGCTCTCTTAATATCTTTCATTCTTTCAGCATCTCTTTTATTCGCGAAAGATATAATCTTATTTCCTTCTGAGATTGGATCGTTATAACTAATCCCACCAACTTGTCTCGCACTAGGAGTTTGAGGAATGAATAGGAAATCAACTCTCTTAATCCCCTTTCTCTTTCTCCAACGCTTGCTAGAAAAGTTCTTTACGTAAGACTCAAATGCTGGTCTTGGAATATAGTGCTCTTTATCTCTTGTCGAAACATATGAGATAATTCTTGGTTTTGCAGCAAAGCTTTCATTATTCGCTCTATTAGCAAACCAGCTAAATGGGTTGATATAACCAATATTTTGAACATCAAAGATTCTTCTACCAAGGTTGTGGTTATTACCATAGATTCCGATATCTCTTAGTACGTAGTTTGAAGTCGTCGTACAGTTATAACCTGGAGTAATTTTTAAACCTTTTTCAGTTCTTACTTTATGTAATTCTTTTTCATAAAGATCTCTTACTTTTCTTAATTCTTTCTTATCGATCCCGTAGGCAAAAAGTGTGTATGTTGGTCTATAGTTTTGTTGACCTTGGATTAAGTGACCAAAGTATGAAACTAAATCTGTATTTCCTGCTAAGACTTCTTTTGGTCCTTCAAAGTAGAAGTTATAAGTCTCACCATCGATCATTCCTTCTTCATTAACAACACCACCACCAATGGCAAAGTGACCAGCTGATGCTCCTGGGTCATCCCCTTGTCTTCCTGAGACAGTAATAACTAGTACTGATTCCCCTGCTTCAGGAGTATAACCTTTCTTACTTGCCATCACTCCTTTAAATGGAACTCTTGATTGTGAGTTAACATTCTTAGGCATCTCCTCTAAGATAAATTTCTTAGGATCTTTATCGAAAGCTTCTGGAGCTTTAAATACTTCACTTTCAACTTTAAAAATATCTTTCTCAACAATAGCGTTAATTGAGAATACTTTCTCACCATTAACTTCTACATATTCACCTTGAGCAATAACTTCTTTTCCAACATAGCTCATCTTTGATTCATTATCGAAAGGAATACCATAGATAGGTTTTGTTCTCCCAAAGCTTGCGACTTGATCGCCAACAAAGTAGTTTCCATTATCTTCTTTAAAAACTCCGCTTACCTCTACAGATCCACCAACAATAGTTGGAGTTTTTTCTGTGCTAAGAATATTTCCTTCGAGGTCTCCTTCAAATTGAAGCATGTAATTTGGTGAGTTCACCATCTTCTCATCTAATGTGTAGATAAAGTCCTTATGCATTTTAATTTCAACATTTTGTGGGCCTACTTTAGAAAAGTTTTTTAGAAAAAACTTATCCTCATTTTGAGATAGAACACCCGTTAGAGTTACTGGTTGCGCAAGAACTGCTAAGCTCATTAAAGACAAAGCACATACTAAAGACTTTTTCTTAAAAGATTTAAAAGACATATTTCTCTCCTTAAATTTAAAAATCCCTTTTTAGTGTGCAAGGAGAAGGCCAAATAAATTGCCTAATAATAACTATTTAGATTGCTGGTTCTGACTAAAATTTAGACACTGCTTTTAAACTACAGTGAACTGAGCTGACTTCTTAAGAAGAAAAGCTGCTTTCTTAGCATCTTCTCTCTGTCGTCTAATTGCTGCCAACTCATGGCATGGGTTTGCGATTGAAAGTTGTAAATATCTTCAGGTTGTTGAGTGGCCCTGGCGTCGTTTTGAGAGATCATAGTCGACTCTCTATTCTTAAGTGCTCTAAGACCAATAATCTCATCCTCTTTTGCTCTAATCGTATCTTTAAGAAACTTGCGATAGCTCTTCTTTGGAAGACTAGACTTCTTCACCTGAACATCTCTCAGGAAGCTACTATGTTCTTTATTAAGCTTCTGAGTATGAGTGGCACAGCTTGCGATGATAAGGGAAATAATGGACAGATAAATGATTTTCATGGCCGGATAATCTCATGTATTTACCATAATTTCTATATAATAACTCATCGCACACAAGACTTTTCGGCCATAAATATGTTAAATCCTTACCAAATTGGAGAAATAATGACTCAAAGTAGTAAGAGACCTGAGTGGCTCAAAGTTAGAGCACCTACATCTAAAAGCTATAAGAATATTAAAGGAATGCTTGCAGGCCTTAACCTTGTAACTGTTTGCCAAGAAGCAATCTGTCCTAATATTGAAGAATGTTGGGGAGGTGGTACGGCCACTTTTATGCTGATGGGAGATACGTGTACAAGAGCTTGTCGTTTCTGTGCAGTAAAAACGGGAAATCCAAAGGGAGTTCTTGATGCCGAAGAACCAAGTAAAGTTGGTTATGCCATTTCTCAAATGGAATTAGATTATGTTGTTCTTACTTCTGTAGATCGAGATGATCTCGAAGATTTAGGGGCTGAACATTTCGCCAAAACGATTGAAGTGATCAAAGAAAATAAACCTTCAATGATTGTGGAAGTGCTTACGCCAGATTTTAATGCGAGACCTGAATTAATTGAAAGAGTGATCAAGGCCAATCCAGATGTTTTCGCCCACAATATTGAAACAGTGGAAAGTCTTACTCCAAGAGTAAGAGATCGTCGTTCAACTTATAGGCAATCATTAAATACACTATGGACAGCTAAGCAAATAAAGCCATCACAATATACAAAAACATCTATCATGCTTGGACTTGGTGAAAAAGACGAAGAAGTACAACAAGCACTTGAAGATCTTCGTAAAGTGAAATGTGATGTTGTAACTTTTGGTCAGTATCTTGCTCCAACCAATAGACATAAGAAGTACCTACCAATTGTTGAATATGTGACTCCTGAGAAATTTAAGTACTGGGAAGAAGTAGCAAACAAGATGGGCTTTCTCTATGTAGCTAGTGGGCCTCTTGTTAGAAGTAGTTACCGTGCTGGTGAATACTTTATGAAAGGTGTGATTGAAAAGGACAGAGCGGCTGAAGAAGCAGCGAAACCAAAATTCCCTACTCTTTAATCTGGTCAAAATATGAAAATTAATAACCTTGGCAAAATGTCTTACGAACAGGCCTATCAAGTTCAACTTGATACTGTAGCTAAGGTTATTAATGGTGAATCAGAAGATACATTGATCATTTGCTCTCATGATCCTGTCGTAACACTTGGAAAGAAAAGCAGCGAAGCTGATATTTGTGGATGGAATGGCGAAACTGTTTCAATAGAAAGAGGTGGGAAGGCCACCTATCATGGACCAGGCCAAGTGGTCATTTACCCAATAATCAATTTAAAGAATAAAGGTCAAAATATTGCAGGCTTTCTTCAGGCCATGGAAGACGCCATGGTTGAAGTTCTCAAAGAATATGGAATAGAAGGTGCAGGAAACCCTAATCGTGGTGAACCAGACTATACCGGTGTTTGGGTTGGTCAAAAGAAGATTGCTAGTATTGGCGTGGCCGTCAAGAGATGGGTGACCTATCATGGACTCGCTTTTAATCTAGAAGAAGACCCTATGGCCTTTCAAGGAATTAATCCTTGTGGCTTTTCAACAGATACAATGACATCTCTTCAAAAAGTCTTAATGGAAAAGTCTAGTGAATCAGTAAATCGCTCAGACTTTGAAAATATGCTTTCTAAGATTCTTATTCAGAAGTTTAGTGAGCTTTGAATAGTTTTAAAGGATTTCTTTATAGGTATTAATAAGGTTAGAAGCCGTATTTTTCCAATGAAATTTTTCAGCATGAAGACGACCATTTCTAATCATTTTTATTCTTAGATCATCATCATTAATCACTTGATCCATGGCCTCGACAATTTCATCAACATTATCTGGTTTCACATAACGAGAATAACTTCCACCAGATTCTTCGAAGCATCCACCTTCAGTTGTAATCACAGGAGTATCTGAAAATAATGCTTCCACAATTGGAATTCCCCAGCCTTCAAATAAACTTGGAAAGACAAAGAGATCAGCCCCTTGATAAATCGCTGGAAGATCTTCAGAACTAACATGGCCTAAGAAGGTTACACGCTTCCATAAATTATTATCGGCCACAAGCCTTAGGCATTCTTTCTTATATTCTTTCCCATCTCCAACAATAACCAGATTATGAGGAATCTGATCTTTAAGACGAGCGAAAGATTTAATCAATGTTTTCACATTCTTTCTTTCTTCGACCGCACCTACAAAGAGAATATACTTCTCTGGTAAGCGATACTTAAAAAGACTGGTATAAAGTTGATCTTCTTTTAAGAGAGTATAAAAAGAAGGGGCACAAGACTGATAAACAGTTTTAATCTTCTCTTCAGGGACATTGAGAAAGTCAATAATATCTCTTCTTGTTTGATCACAAATTGAAATAACAAGGTCTGCACTATCAACAGCATGCTGAAATTTCTTCTTATATACTTGGCGATCAACCATTGAGAAAAACTGAGGATATCTCATGAAAATAAGATCATGAATAGTGACAACACTCTTAATATTACTCTTTTGAATTTTTGGCGGAAGCTCATGACTTAGGCCATGATAAATATCGAGATCAAACTTCTCTAGCGTGTTTGTCAAAAAGAGACTTCTCCACGCACTAGAAAAAGTTTTATCTAGAGCAGATTGAGGAGTTACAATTTGAAACTCTTCATTTCTCTTTTCCCAGGCCTTCGCCCTTTGATCTTTAAAAGGAGGTGTGAAAAGAACATAATCATTTTCAGGATAATACTTCTGAAGACTTTCAACTAAAGTCCTCGAATAATTTCCTAAACCACGAAAGTTATGAAAGATTCTTTTCGCATCAAAACCGATTTTCATAATATATGGATTTTAAAGGGAAAAAAGCGAGTTTACAACAGGAGATGTCATGAGACTCTCCTGCTGCTATTATTTAACTATTTTGAGGAATTCTGATTCTTTGATTAGGGAAAATTGTTTTTCTTTTCAGTGAGTTGGCCCTCACAATTCTATTTATTGAAACTCCAAACTTTCTTGCGATTTTATAGAGATTATCGCCTTTTTTAACAATATAAAGTTTAGAAAGTCTCTTTGATGCAGGAACTTTCAATCTCTGCCCTACATATATTTTGTTTCCTCTAAGACGATTATACTTTCTTAAAGTTGAAATTCTTGTATTAAACTTGCGAGCGATCTTTGTAAGGTTATCACCTCTTCTCACTTTATAAGTAGTCTTGCTAGCAACAGATCTTTTGGCCACGCGAGATTCTTTAACAAATTTCTTCTTTGCTTGATGAAGTGATGACTTAAGTTGTGCTGTTAAATTAACTTCTTGAGGAACAACAATATTATATTTTTGTCTACGACTAATCTTAATATAGCCTCTTCTTAAATCTGGATTAAGTTTTAAAAGAAGACTTTTCTTTACCCCAAGTCTCTTGGCCATGTTGTTAACATTAAAAGATTTAGAAACTCTTTGAACCTTTGCCTCAGAGTGAATCTTATCCCAAGCAGAAGTTCCTACATCTTTAAACTTTGTTTGGGCCAGCTTCTTTGCTGCGACAACTTTTGGAATATAGTAAATAGTTTCTTTAGGAATAAGTTTTTTCTTAACAAGCTCCCTATAGTCTCTGGTATTTCCACGTCTAATGGCATTGATAATACGATACTCACCAGCATTGTAAGCGCAAAGAGCTAATTCCCAGCTTCCGAAGATATTATATAAATCTTTAAAGTAATTAGCGGCTGCATGAGTGGCCTTGTGGATATTTCTTCTCTCATCTAAGTAGCGGTTTACTTTAAGACCATAACGATCTGCTGTCCCTTTAATAAACTGCCAAGGACCTACAGCAGAAGCTCTACTTTTAATATGTGTATTGAATCCAGATTCAATGAGGGCCACATAGAAAAGATCTTCAGGAAGATTATGTTCCTTCAAAATTTTACTTACAATTGTCTTATACTTCTCACCATTTTTAAGATGACGAATAAATCTCTTCGTATCTCTCTTAGTAAAATAATTCATCCAGAAGTCATAATGCTTTTGCTTATAACGAAGATGCATTCCAGGATCTTTATCCTCCGCCGACACATCGTCGTTATCCGTGTCTTCAGGAATAGTTGGGTTCTCAACAGAATATTGAGTGACTGTAATTGGCGAGTCTTCGATCTCTTTACTCTCGATTTCTTTCTTAGCTTGGTCAAAAGTTACCAGATCTTTTTCATCAAGTTCCACATGTAATGGACGCTTAGCATCTTCATTGGAAGTATGACTGATAGGTCTAAAAATATTTGAGCTTGCACAGCTGGTAACGAGAGATAGGGTAAGAACAAGATGAGATATTTTCAAAAATCACTCCTAGAAAATGAAAAGAATCCTTCTCCTATATTCTAATAGTTACTCGATAGCTTTCAAGTATTTACGTGATTTTCCTGCTTGATTTTAGATATTTTTATTAGACTAGAAACCGATGTTAATTCCTAAACCAACATCAACTTTTCCACCGATTTTCATACCAGAGCGTGGGACACTATTAACAACAAGTCTCGTATGAATAACAAATGTTCTGTGCTTCTTTAAGATACTAACCCAGTCAACTTTATGAGGCTTAAGTTCAAGACATCTTTCGATACATCCAAGTCTATCTTGGTCCTTTTCGCTATCATAACTAAGTAGAAGAACACCTGGAGCAACGTAAACATCTTGCTCTTCCATCTCCCCTGTTTCTTTATTTAATTTTCTAACTTTCTGATTCCCTGTTTGTGAATAATCAAACTCACTTGGATCGTTAAAAGAAAGATAAACTTCTAATTTTTTGATAAAGGCAAGAGAAGCTTCTTCTAAGTCTTGTGCTTCAGCAATTTTCAAAGAAACTTGTTTGATAAATAGCTCTCTAATAATGCTAAAGTCTTCAACTTGATCTAATTCTGGAAAGTAGAAAACATATGGGTCAATTGGAACATCTGTTCCGTTCTCTTCATCAATTGTGATGTCAGCAAACATTCCTGCTAACTCTTGAAAGATTCCCCCAACCTCTGGAATATCTTCAAAGTCAGTTCCAAATTCATCTACTGAAACACCATCAACAATAGGAATAGAAACGTTAATAACCTTTCCTTCAAACTGTTTATTTAGGGGAACAACTCCGAAAGCAGGGTCGATTTCATCTTTTTGAGCACAACCAACCATGGCCACATTTAATAGTAGCAACAAACTAAGTAGAAAGTTCATTTGTCTGGTTGATTTCATGGTGTCGTTTGTAGCCTAAAATGGAGAGAGAATAAAGACACAGGGTACTTTTTTTATACCGATAACCCATTGTTTTTACATGAAAATATTGATCTATGTAAATAATACTTATAAATTATTTTTCAAAACAACTCGGCGCGAAAAAGTGCTAGTATGTCTGCATGCAAATATCTCTCGGTTCTCATATTAAGAAAGCCACTCTGGCAATCGCATTAGCAGGCTCAATTTCTGGTCAAGCTGCTTATTACGACACACTTCCAAAGGGTGTTAGAACCGTAGATCTTCGTCAAATCGTTACCGATAATATCAATTCTAGTTTCACTGGTAATAAGCAAGAAGCAGAATATGCTTTTAAGATTGACTTAGGGGCCAACTCAATTGAAGGTCTTAATAGTATTACTCAAGATATTTTTGAAACTCTAAAAGAAATTAGTCCTGAGGCCTATGACAACTTCACTTTTGGTGAATACTCAGTCAAAGGAGACGCCAATGCTAACGTTAGAGTTTTTGGTTTTGGTTACGGTATTACAAATCGAATGACTGCCTATGTAGGTTTCCCTTGGTATAAAACCCAAGTAAATCTCGATATCAAAAGAACAAAAGGAAATAATCACCAAACAGTTCTTAACAAGCTAGAAGCTTCAAACTCTAATTCGCAAGAAGCTCAAATTTTTACTGACTTTGCAAAAGAACTACCAGATGCCACAGGTGAAGTTCTTCAAAGTGTGGTTGTAAACTACTTTGGTTATAAGCCTCTTGGAAATTGGAATGGTGAAGGAATTGGAGATACTGAAGTCGGTATTATCTATCGTTTAACCGATTGGGACGAAAGTGGAATGGCCATGACTATCGGTGCGAATCTTCCAACTGGTCGTGTTGATGATCCTGATATTCTTCAAGATTACGGTTTTGGCGATGGCCAAACTGATGCCTTCTTAGAATTTGGTGGAGGCTTCTCACTCTTTGATAGAAAGCTTTCTGTCGATAGTTGGACTAGATTAACTTATCAATTTGCCGCTGAAAAAACACTTCGTATTCCAGAGAACGAAGAGTACCAATTGGGAAGTGAAAAAACTGTTTTTGATGAAAAGCTTGGAAATATGGTTGAATATAACTTTGGGCTTGGATACGGATTTAATGACTGGCTTTCTATAACTGGTCTCTATACTTATAACTTTGTTCAGCAATCAAAATATGAATCGGCTTACGAAGAAGCAAATCGTATTTTAGAAAAGAACACTGAACAAGAGTCTCATGCCCTAACAGCAGGATTAAGTCTTTCTACTGTTGGCCTCTACAATAAAGGAACATTTATGATTCCTTTCAATGCGAGTATTTCGGCTACAAATTATATTTCGGCACAGAATATGCCAAAGTATTCTCTTTACACTCTCAAACTAAGATTCTTTTTCTAAGAACTTTAGTGAAGGTGTGAGTAGAAAAGCTTCCCTTTCTCTGCTCCTACTAGACCAAAAGGATCTTTTTCCAATAACAGAAATCCATCAAGATCAAAGTAATCACATCCAAAGGCAATATTCATAGTAGAACTTATTCCTAGAGAAGTCTCAACCATACACCCGACCATTGTCTTAAGACCTAGGTCACGCGCATCTCTAAGCTGTTTTATGGCCTTAAAATAGCCACCTGACTTTGCCAGCTTAATATTCACACCATCGAAGTATTCAGCTACTTCTTCAACGATATTTCCATCAGTAATAGACTCGTCAGCAATCAAAGAGAAAGGACTCTCCTTACAGAGAACCTTTTGTTCATTCCAATTATCTTTTGCTAGAGGTTGCTCTAAGAAATCAATTGGTAGGGACTGAATCTTTTCACAGAACTCAAGTACACTCTTTGCTGTCTCAAAAGATTCATTAGCATCAATCCTAATAAACCCCTTGTAGAACTTATTGATCTGCTTGAGATATTCATGACTCGTATTCTTATCGATCTTAACTTTAACCGCAGAAAATGAATTTACGTCCATATTTTTAATATAAGATTCTAAGTCTGCTTCATTAAGAATGGGAATTGATATCGAAGTTTCAATTTGACTTATTTTATTCACACCTAAAAGCTTTTGAACATCATCACCTGTCAGCTTAGACATAAAGTGAAGAAATGCCGTTTCAATCCCAACTCGAAGATAACTAGACATTTCGATTTGATTAAGGGCCGTATGTAATTCTTCAAGTGAATGAAAGTCTCGTGTTAGAGAAGAATGGAAGTTTTCAAATGAAGCCTTGGCCTCCTTCAAATACCTTTCTTCCATACCTGTTGGAAAGCTTACTTCTCCTTCTCCAGAGAATTCCCCATCACTGTACTCAACTATTAAATTCTTCTTTGACTTTGATTCACCTCTTGAAATCTTCCAATTGACTTTAAGAGGGAGTTCAAGCTCTTTTAGAGTCCACTTTCCCATTTTTTCCTCATCCCATTTTACTTCGAGATCAATATAATAAAAGTAACTCTTTATCGGTTATTAATTAGAAAAGGTTTTAAATATCAAACAAGAAATCATCATTAGAGCAACTTTTGCCATAGCCGCCATGTGGTTCCTAGGAAGATATATTGTTCCCGCTATCGGTACAATGTTCTATGAGAAGTTTGTAAACAAAAAGAAGAAGAATAACCATTCCCAATTTGATCATATGATTGAAGCTCAAAAACAAATCCTCAGGCAGAAGCAAGGATTGAGCTCCCCTAGTAACTCTCAAAGTTCTCAAGGAAAAAATACAAAAGCTAAAAATGATGATGCCATTATTAAACTCTATGAAAAAGAGATAAAGAAGCTAAATGACAGTGAGAGTGAATTAAGAGAAGGTTATCAAAAAGTCCTTCATCTCTTTCAATCTAAGCAGTGGGGTAACTTCGATAGTTTACAAATTGTAGGAAGCAAATTTAAAAAACTATATCAGTTTGATGTCCCCTCACAAGTTATCGATACTGCGGTCAGAAATACTCTTGATGAAGGCTTTCTTTTAAGCCGAAGATCAAAGCAGCTTGTTAACTTTGAAGAATATAACGAGATTATTGAAAGCTATGTCACATTACATATACTCTTCAAAGAAATAAAATCCAAAGAATTTATTCTTACAAAGAAGATAGCAACTCTTAAAAAACTTAAGGTTGAGTCTATAGTTAAATCGATTATTCACTTTCTTTTAAGAAAGCCTTCAAAACAACAACTGAGTGAACTGATAAAGGGTAATTTGAAGGAGCTTCTCACACTTATTCCTGAGCAAGTTCCTCTTGGGTTGTTAAAGTCGAGGGATAATAAGTTCTTCTTAAATCGAAGTGAATTAATCTTCGAATTCACAGAGGAAGCTGGCTTCTATCAATCCCTCAATCCATTACCTGAGATTAACCATAAGAGTGATATAAAACTCGCCTATCAAATTCTAGGTGTTAGTAGTAATGATTCTCAAGATCAAATAAAAAAGGCCTATAAACGACTGGCAAAAGAGAGACATCCAGACACCATGAAAAGCAAGGGCATCGACTCACAATATGAGGCACTCTTAACGGAAAACTTTTCCAAGCTCCAAATCGCCTATGATATCATAAAGAAAGGCTAACATCGTAAAATTTAAGAGGTTTCATGTCTGATCAAATTAGAGAAGAACTTAAAAAAGAACTCACATATATCATTAGTGAGACCAATGGAATTAGTCTCGCAGATACCTTAGAACTTCTCATTCATAAAAAAGAAATTAAAGAAGCTCAACATATATTTAAATCGATCCAAGGTTTCAGAAAACTACTTGCTAGTTTTCATCAAGATGAAGTTGATATTCACACTCTTCTTTCTCATCCCTTAAGTGATGCCTTCTTTGATTTTTTTAAAGAGTTTCCACTCACATACCATGAAGAACATATCCACTTAACTGGCTCGCTCAATGCCTCTTTTATCTATCCACGATTAAAAAAACTTCTCAATGGTAAGAATAAGAAAATTTATGAGAAGAAAATTGTAGCCGTCTATGGAAAAGAAGCTCTTCCGATTACATGTGAAGAAGATGTTGATAAATTAATTCGTCTTGAAGAAGGCGAACAGTTTATGACCTACTTGAAGATTCTCTATCTTGCCAAGTTAATTTTAGTTGATAAGAAGGCCCATACAGAAGCGGCATATCATATGGCGAGTACTCTCTATAATGATTATAACGTTGGTAGCATTCGACTCAAATTTACACTCAACCGTTCATCGACAAATGAAAAAGATAAAATCCCAGGGGCCAAAGATGTAACTGAAGAGGACGTTGTTCTCGGTCTTTATGACGGATTTAAGAAGTTTCAAAAAGAACATCCTAAGTTTGATTTTATTCTCTCCCCTTCTTTTAGAAAAGAAGCTGAGTTCTTTGACTCTGAAGGTTTTGATACCAAGAAAGATCATTTCTTAGATCAAGTAGCAAAACTACTTAAGATTATTGATAAGTATCCCTTTCTAAGAGACCACCTTGTAGAAGTAGATACAGTTGGAGATGAAAAAGAACTTTTCAGAAAGAAACACTTTGATGAAATGAAAGGTGGCCTAAGAAGATTACAATACAATGGTTTTAGAATTCGAAGTCACCATGGTGAAACTTGGAAGAACCTTCGTAAGGGTGTTCAGAGTGTCGATAATGCGATGAATATTTGGCATATCGATACGCTAGAGCATGGATTGAGTTTAGGTATAAATCCAAACTTTTATTTCCATAGAATGTATCAAAGAATTATTAAGCTCAATAAACTTGGTGAAAAGATTAAAAAAGGCAGTCCAGAGTATCATGAGATCAATGATATGGAATGGCAGGACCTTGATGTTAAAGAAAAACTATTAAAAGGAACTCCGTTAAATGAAGAAGAAGAAGTTAGCTTCATTAAAACGAAGTTTCATACTGCTCGTGAAGTTGAACATTATCAGCATGATGTTCTTAACAGAATGATTAACAAGAAGGTTTCTTTGGTGGCCCTACCGACATCAAATATGAGACTAACTGGAAGTTTCCCAGACTATAAAGATCATCCTTTTTCATGGTGGGAAAAGAAAGGTGTTACTCTAGGTGTTGGGACAGATAATTACATCACTTTGAATACAAACTTTATTCAAGAGATGCTTATTCTCCTCTACTCTGATCCAGAGAATCTTAAAATTACAAAGTTATTAATGATAACGAGTAAGGAAAAGAGAAGGCCTTATATTAGCTCTCTATTATGGAAGATGAGAAAGAAGCTCTAGCATTAGAGGCAACTTGCTCTACCGAAATATCCACCATGCATTTCTGATAAACAGCTTGAGAGCATTTACCACTCCCATCTTTTGAACATGGTTTACAAGGTAATTCTACTTCAAGTGTTTTAATATTCTCACCACTACAATAACCAAATGCTGTAGGACCAATGAGACTGATCCCTTTGACACCCAAGACATCGGCAACGTGAATAATTCCCGTGTCTGCACTGATAATTCCGTGAGACTTTGAAACAATATAACTACTTTGATTGAGGCTCACTTTTCCCGCAAGGTTGGTAATGCGACGAGGATCAATATCTTCAATCTCTTGGCAAAATAAATCCTCTGGCCCACCTAGAATGATTATATTCATTGTCGAGAGAGATTTCGCAAGCTCTTTCCAATAATCGAGTGGCCATCTTTTCATTTCCCAAGCTGCACTTGGAGCGAAGACAATATAGTCCTCATAAGGAAGATCTACTTTTAAATTATCTAGTTTCCATTCTTGTGGGAGAAATTTTTCTTTATGGAGAGGTTCTAAATAACTAAGAGCTCCTCTAAAAGGCCAGTCGAACTTATTGATTCGAAAATTAAAAAGGAGAATTCGTTTCCATCGATTCTTAGGACGAACAATGACTTGAATTCCCTTGAACTTAAAGAAAAAGAATATCATTCTGAGAATAAGCGAACGCGTATTATTATGAGCATCATAAACTACATCATAGTTTTCATTCGCGATCTGAAATCCTAATTTAATGAGCCCAAGTAGCCCCTTCTCTTTCTCAAAAGAAATAATTTTAGATACATTAGAAAAACACTCAACTAAATTCGTAAAATTTGATTTCGTCAGCCAATGAACTTCACTGTCTTTTAAGTGAGGTAGAACACTGGACGCCTGAACAATATCTCCAAAGCTAGAAAATCTAATGATTAAAACTTTTCTCATGAGTTTAAGAATACCTGATCTATAACGAATTGCAAAAGAGCTTTTGATCTTTTCCCGAATACGCTTTGAGGTTAAAATATTTTCAGGAGTAAATATGTCATTTAGTAAGCAAAATCTTGTTAGCCTCATTCAAGTTGCTGTAAAGCACAAAGCAAGTGATATCCACATTAGAACAGGAGAAGTTCCTTGCTTGAGAATTCGTGGCCAACTCGTTCCAATTCAAACGAAAGAATTTGCTAAAGAAGACGTTGCTGCCATTGCGGGAATTATTTTTGGGAAGAAAGAACTTGTCGCAAAGATTGATCAGATTAATGAGCTCGATGGTGGCTTCGCTATCAACGGACTTTGTAGAATTCGTTATAACTTTTTTCGTTACGACAGAAAGTATGGAATTATTTTTAGAATTGTAAATGAAAGTGTTCCTTCGATCGAAGAGTTAGGAATTAATCCTATTGTTAAAAGTATTGCAGAACAAAGAAGAGGACTCGTCCTTGTAACAGGACCTACAGGTTCAGGGAAAAGTACTACTCTTGCAGCGATGATTGATTATATTAATACTCATCGTTCAGAACATATCATTACAATTGAAGATCCGATTGAATATCTTCACCCACAGAAGAAATCAAGAGTTACTCAAAGAGAAATTGGTAAAGATACAGATACTTTTCAAGATGGATTGAGGGCGGCCCTCAGACAAGATCCTGATGTTATTTTGATTGGAGAAATGAGAGATCCAGAGACTGTTCAAATTGCCCTTAAAGCAGCTGAGACTGGTCACCTTGTTTTCTCTACTCTTCACACTACAAACTCCCTCTCTACTATTGGTCGTGTGATCTCAATGTTTCCACCTGAAGAACAAAAAGATGTCCGCGAAAGACTCGCCATTAATTTATATTCAACTGTTAGTCAGAGACTTCTCAAGAACTCTGACAACTCTGGTGTTGTTATCGCTCAAGAGATTATGATTACCACTCCAGGTATCGTTGAATGTATCGAAGGTAAAGAACCACTTGAAAGAATTGTTTCTATCATTAAAGAAAATAATCGAGCTGGTGGAAATGGATCAGTTAGTTTTGATCAACACCTCATGCAACTTTACAAAGATAATAAAATTTCAAAAGAGACTGCGATTGAAGCCGCTGAATCTGCCGGTAACTTCATCCACGACCTCGAAATCGATTAATGCGACACGGACAAAAAGCAAAGCTTTTTGACGGTCGCTTTACCGTTGTGCATGTGCCGAAGGGTAAATGAGCAAAGCGAATGGCTACCGGCACTGCATGGGCGGACAGACTTTGCTGAACAATCCCTCGCCTCCGCTACTCTTTGTAGCTGTTTATCTTGTAAAGACTCTTTTCACTAGCGATATTTTTAGATCCGGTTTGTTCCGGTGAAGTTGTCTCCGCCAAGTCATTAAGTTTTCTTAATATGAAAACTATCAACTAAATTAATGATATAATATTCAAATATGTATTATAGTTTTCTCTACACATCAGCAGCTTCGATGATAGTCTTGCATTCAATAAATGAACATCCATGGGGACGATTCGTTTGGGCAGTTCCGTTTGTTATCTATATAATTGCAGACCTAAAAAATACAAATTCTAAAATTGAAAAACCAGAATTCAAGTCTGAAGAGAACTTTTTAAAAAAGAAAAAGAAAAATTCTATTCTAATACTCTCATTTTATGCTTTCTTTTGTATTTTTGGAGTTGGAAGATTTTGGTTTTTCTACCCTGCTGTGACAGAATTTAAACTCAAGGAAGATTTACATATATCTAACGACGAAAATAGAAACAATATGATTAAATTTGGAAAATGTCGTTTAGCTGAATATACAACACATCGTGGAGAAAAAGTACTTTGTAAAGATACTGTTCTAAAAAAAGGTACAGTCATTACAGTTAAAGGGAGTTACTATCAAAGTACAGGAAGTAACGGACATTTTTACTATCTTCTAATTAACATCTCTCAAAAGTCAAAAGAACTAAATGATATTAGAAGAGTTACACTCAAGCAAGGTAATTCTTCTGAAAGTAATCCACGTTTTGAAAGTCTGCTTAATCTTATTCTGTGGAGGAATGATATTCTGGAATACCAAAACAACTTCTTTGTTTCCCCTTACGAGTTTGAATGGAACTCAGAAAAATTTCTATATTCGAATGACCTTAAACATAATCGTACAGGAAAGCTTGATTCATTTTACAAGCACCCTAGATTCTTTTTTGTATTTGGTATGTTTCAATTGATATTCATACCTTTGTCTTTCATTTTTTATCTTATATTTCTATATAAAGCTCTTAGACTTTCTTTCAAGAAAGAGTAGAACGAACTATACCATTACCTACTCTAAAGAAATTGTTGTCCTGTCTAGTTAATATTAAAAGTGTTTAAAAGTGATTGCTCGCCCCTCAAGCCCCGCCAATATCGGAAAACTCACAAATAAAATATCAAGGATTTATACTCCAGAAAAAAGAAAACCTCTGATAAACAGAGGTTAACTTTACTATGCCTAGAGCTCTCGGGAGAGGTCTAGCATTGATTATAACACAGAAATAGTAAAAGGACTAAATTGGACTAATTAACTCTAATCATCAATATAAAGACATGTCCCCATCATATAATCATGAAGACTTTTATTTCTTTCATTGAAAAATGGAATTACGATTCCCACAACAATGAGAAGACTTAAAGGTTTGGCAATTAGTTCTCTAATAAAAACTTGTCCTTGAGAACTATTCTTATCCACATCATCGTGACCAATTCTAATTTTGAAAATAGATTTACCAATACTCTTTCTCCAGAAGACTGAAGGAAAAATATTAAGTAGAAAATGACCAATGATGACAGGGGCGCCAATGAAGAGATATTTCACTTCGTCAGGAGTTAGACTCTGATTCATTCCATTATCTCTTAAGTATTGAAGGTAAACATCTTTGATTTCTGTTTGATAGCTCATGGCCGCGACAGCTACGACAATAAGAATGATAGCATCAATGAGAATGGCACAACCTCTTTTCATAAAGTCTGGGTAGCGAAATTCTGCATATCTTTCAAGGGCGGCATCCCTACGAGCAATAGCAGCTCTTGATCTTCTCTTAGGCTTGGCAGAGTCATCTATTTCTAATTTCTTTTTCTTGATGGATTTCTTTTTGAGCGGTTTCGATTTTTTCTTGCTGGCAACTTTACCTGCGATTTTTACTTGATCAACATCTTCTTCAGCGACTTTAAAGTCCCAATCATCATTATCAGACATCTATAGCTCCTGAATCCTTCTTACGACATCGTCGACTCTCTTTTTAGCTTTATCACAAAGCTCTTTCCATTTGTCATGAGAGAGACTTTCGTCTTTGTTAAGGATGAGTTGCCCCATCTCTTTTGTAGCGCTATTAAATTCTTGGAGAAGCTCTACAGCAAGATTTTCATCTTCTAGCTGCTCAAGCTTCTCTAAGATTTTTGTCGTTTCGGAACTATCAATCACTTGTTAACTAATCCAATTTTCTGATCTTTAAGATCTTTAACAATGTCATTCATAATAAAAAGAGATTCTTCAAGCATTGGATCAAGTCTTAAGTTCTTAACCCACTCTTCTTTTCTTTGTTCAAATTCTTTCTTCCACTTCGCCTCATCTCCTTTTTGGATTTTTTCGTGTTGACGAAGTGACTGCTCGTAATCAGAAACAAGAATTTTCTTATTCTCATCTTCAATTTTTAAGCTCTTAGCAATTTTTTCATTCTTCTCATCTTCAGCAAGTACTTTCTTTAGATTTAAACTAACTTTCGTTTTGTTCTTTCTTTCAACTAAGTATTCGACTGATTTTTTGATTTTAGAAAAACGCTTATCTTTCTTAACTCTCTTTTTAGAGTTCTTCTTAAGTTTTGAAAGATTATAAGAGTACTTCTTCCAAGGAGTGAATGGTTTTGAATCTACAACATCCCATTTAAGAGAGTTCTCAAGGTCTTGCTCTCTATTTTCTGTGTATCCAAATGGATCAGGAAGAATAATATCAGGAGTTACACCTTTATATTGAGTTGATACCCCAGTTACTCTGTAGAATTTCTGAAGCGTTACTTTAATCGCCCCAAAGTTTCCTGAAGAGTAAAATCCTCTATTAAGGTCGAGTACTGCCTGAACAGTTCCTTTTCCGTGAGTATACTCTCCTCCAACGATAACGGCTCTTCCATAGTCTTGCATAGCACCTGCAAGAATCTCACTGGCCGAAGCACTAAAGCGATTCACCATAACAATAAGAGGTCCGTTGTAAACAGTCTTCCCATCGGTATCAGCTTCCACTTTAATCATATTCTGATGGTCACGAATTTGAACGATAGGACCTTTATCAATAAAGAGCCCTGACATAAGACGAGCATCCTCAAGTGCTCCCCCACCGTTATTTCTAAGATCGAGAATCATCCCTTGAATATTTGATTTCTTAAGCCTTTCAAGCTCTTTCATTACATCGTAAGAACAATTTCTAATATTATTTTCAAAGTCACGATAGAATTTTGGAACATGGATATAACCAACCTTAATTCCTAAATCCTTATGCTGAATAACTGAACCTTTGGCATAAGAAGCCCCAATTTGAACAACATCTCTTATGATAGGAATAACTTTACGACTCCCATCTGCTTTCTTAACTGTAAGACGAACTTCAGTTCCTTTCTTACCTCTGATGTAACGAACAGCTTCATCAACTCTCATATCAACAAGATCTACTGGCTCTTTCGCCCCTTGACCTACATAGAGAATAATATCGTCGACTTCTAAATCCTTCTGCCTCCAAGCGGCTCCACCAGGAACAATCTTCACAACTTTAATATAAGGTCCATCTTCTTGCAGAACGGCACCAATACCTTCTAGGCTTCCAGAGATATCAATATCAAAATCTTCTTTCTTTCTTGGTGGAAAATATTCTGTATGAGGATCAAAGATTGTTGTTACTGAGTTATAGAATTTCTCTAAATAGTCATTACGATCTTCTTTTAAGAGACGAGAAAAAAATCTTTCGTACTTCTCGTTAATTTTCTTATGGGCCTTAGCACGCATTTCTTTGTCAGTAAGCTTCTTTTCTTTTTTCTTTTTCTTAGAATCTTTAGCAGACTTCTTTTCATCCTTCTTAGGTTCCTTAGCGTCTTCCATATAAGACACATAACGATTCAGTACTGACTGCTTAAAGACCTTTCTCCAATGATCTTTTAATTGTTCTTTATTCTTTGCAAAGTCTCTCTTATCAGGATCAAGCTCTAATTCTTCATTACCATCAAAAGTAAAAGGCTTCTTAAAGATTTCTTTTCTCATCTTATCGGCTTCTTTTACTCTATCCTCATAAATTTTTACTGTTGAATTTAATAACTGATGATCACCATTTGCCAGCATATCATCCATATCTTTTTCAAATCTCTGAAGTTTCTTAATATCACTTTGTAAAAAGAATTGTTTTCCATAATCAAATTTCTTAATAAATTCTTTAAACGCTTTCTTAGAAAGATCATCATTAATATCTAATTTTCTATAGTGATAATTAACAAGAGCTTCTCTAATTTTTAAACCAAGAATTTTCTCTCGCCCATTATTAGCAGCAACACTTGAAAATAAAGCATCCTTACCACCACTAAACGACAGCAAACTTGTAGGAATAAATACAATTAAGAAAATTAAAGATGTGAGTATCTTCTTCATTAAGACTCCAAAAATATAACGGGAAAAATTACCCTAGTTACTACTATAGGCCTATTTAAAAATGGTTTAAAGGGGTGAAATTATTGACCTTGCTCTTGTCTAATGCTTGACAAACTTAGTCGTTCACAAGTTGGCAAAAGCTTAACAATTAGCTCATCTAATTCTGACGAAATTTTCTGCGTTATCTCGTACCAGTAGCCAAGATTTGGCCTAATAATTGGGTTTTTCGGGGCAAAAAGAGCACATGCATCGTCATGAGGAATGATACTGATGTCATGTGTTCCAATTTTCTCAGAAAGATTGATAATTTCTCTTTTTGAAGAACCAATAAGAGGACGAAGAATAATTTGATCGGATGCCTCATCCATTAATCGCATATTCTCTAATGTTTGAGAGGAAACTTGACCAAGAGAGTCTCCTGTTACGATAGCAGAAGTATTTACTTCTTTCGCAATATGGTTACAACATTTAATCATTGCCCAACGAAAGAGGATTGTACGATATTCTTCTCTACAATTCTTAGCAATAAACTTTTGGACTTCCCCAAAAGGAAAAACAATAAGAAGACCGCCTTGCTGATAGCTAGCAATTTGCTTACCTAAGGCCAAAATCTTATCTTTTACTTCATTCCCAACAAAAGGATAAGCATGAAAGAAGGCAAATGTTTGGTGCATTCCACGAGTAATCATTTTATAACTGGCCACTGGTGAATCAAAACCGCCAGAAAGCATAGTAAGTCCAAAACCTGAACTAGCGACAGGGAGTCCCCCAACCCCAAGAACTTTATGGGAAGTAATAAAAGCACTCAATTGATTAATCTTAACTTGGATAAGTAGATCAGGCCCTTTCATTTTGGCACTAACCTTTTCCCCATGCTTGATTAAGATAACCGCACCAACATCTTTACTAAATTCCATTGATCCTTTAGGAAAAGTCTTATTCACTCTCTTCGTATCAATTTTGAAAGTCTTTATCGATGGTTTTTTTTCTAAACAATATTCAAATTCTTCAAGACAAACTTTTTTAATCTCTTCCATATCAAGAGAAGATTCTCTTGCTTTTTGAATAGAATAGATACCTGAGATTTTAGTGATAGCACTAAAGAGATCATCAGAAATTGATTCTTTTGTTCTTAGTACAACTCTTTGATTTTCATTCTTTAAAGAAAAGTTCTCAAGATGTAACTTACATGATCTTCGAATATATTTCTTTAACAGCTTCACATAATGGGCACGATTTCTCCCCTTAAGCCATAATTCATCAACATTTATTAAAATAACATTACTCATAATTACCTAACTACGAAATTAAAAATTCAATATCTTCCCAAGCTTTCTCTAATGACTCTTCTAAAAGTTCAAGTTCTTCTTCAGCTAAGTTCTGACCAAAGGAAAGTCGAATGAATGACTTCTGCATTTTCAAATCATAGCCAAGTTCTTTAAGAGCAAGGTTTTCTTTCTTATTCTTTGAGGAACAAGCACTAGAAGAAGAAAGATAGACATTTCTTTCTTCCATACATCTCATGAAAACATCACTTGAGAGACCTTTTATAAAAAAACCAACGATATTTGAGCAAGACCTCTCCTCGAATGGGAAACCTGCTTTTTCTTTGAATACATTTTTTAAAATTTGAATTATCTTTTGACGATTCTCACGAGCACTTTGAAAGTATTCTTCGGTTAAAGAAGCACTCAGTTTTAATGCTTGTCCAAAGGCCTTTACTAACGGAGTACTTAAAGTTGAGCTTCTTAAACCAAACTCTTGATTTCCTCCATAGAAGAGAGGGTTCATTTTTTCTAGATGCTTTTCTTTTAAAATTAAGCAACCAATCCCTTTAGGGGCGCCTATCTTATGGCCACTTAAAGAAAGACTATCAAAGTTATCGTCTTTTAGATTAAAAGGAGTTTTTCCAAGAACTTGAACGGCATCAATATGAATCCAACATTCAGAATTCTTACTTCTAATAAACTCACATACCTCATTTATATTTTCAATCGTTCCAAATTGATTGTTGACCCACTGAAGAGAAATTAACTCTGCCTGACAAATGAGTTCTTCAGACTTTTCAATATCAATCTGCCCAATATCATTCACTGAAAGTTTAGAGATTTCATCTCTTACTCGATTAAGCAGGCTTGGATGATAAACTAAAGAAGTTACCACTTTCTTCTGAGCAAATTGTGAAAGAACAAGGTTATTACTTTCTGTAGCGCTACCAGTAAAAATAACTTGCCCAGAAAGTTTTAGATCTTGAAGGATTTCTTTTCTAATGAGGTCTACTTCTGTGCTTAGACGCCTTCCAAGAGAATGAGATGCGTGAGGATTAGCAAAGTCCTCATCTAATGATCGAATATAAATGTCTTTAACACTCGGCAACAATGGAGCTGTCGCCGCATAGTCTAGATATAACATTATGCCCTCTTAAAAATTGAAAATTACTGTAGGTAACACATTTCGTCAACCAACTAGACAAGAAGTCTTTCTGCCATGAAAATACTTGGAAACTAAAAAGGATTTTATTGATGAACGCTTATTTACGCTCACCTGTACTCCATGGTGACACGATTGTTTTTGCTACTGATGACGACCTCTGGACATGTAATAAATTTGGTGGAATTGCTCGCAGATTAACTACTTCAAAAGGGACAATCAATGCCCCTAGAATTGACCCTACAGGAACATATATTTCTTATGTAGGTAATGAGCATGGTCAGTCAGATCTCTATATTATTCCCATTGAAGGTGGAGCTTCACGAAGACTGACTTATCATGGTGTGATGGCCCATTACGGTTGGACTTCGAAAAATGAAATTCAATATCAGGCCAACTATCAAAGTTTTCATCCAAGAGCGGCTGAATTATATTCCGTGAATATCAATACTCTTGTTTCTAAAAAACTCAAACTAGGACCGGCTAATTGCCATATTAAAGATAAATCATTTGAAGTTCTTGGCCGTAATATTGGTGATCCAGCGAGATGGAAGAGATATCGAGGTGGAACAGCTGGAACCCTTTGGACGAAGACAACGGCTAAAGGAAAGTATTCACAAATACTTAAGAATTTAAAAGGAAATCTAGCGAACCCAAGAACTCATGATGGTGAAATATATTTCATCTCTGATCATCAAGGGATTGGAAATATTTATAAGTGCAATAAACACGGTAAGAACGTTAAGCGAATTACCCATGAAAGTGAATACTATGTTCGTTCATTTTCAATTCATGGTGATCAAATTTGTTACGTTGCTGGAGCCGATATTTTTATTCAAGATATCAACAGCAAAATAAGTAAGAAAATTGAGATTCAAGTTCATGGAACTTTTAATCAAGCTCAAGATCGTTTTTCAGACTGTGAAGACTATCTCCAAGATTTCAACTTATCACAAAAGAGTGACTATATTTCTCTTATCTCAAGAGGAAAGCTCTTTTCCATCGCTCCATATACCGGTGGGGCCTTGCAATTTGGTGATGATGAAAAGAGATACCGAATGACAAGATATGTTTCCATCAAAGGTTCTACTTCTTCTGGAAAGAAGAAGTGTAGTACTTCTGATGAAAATGAAAGAATCTTAGCTGTGGAATTAGATCGTGAGAATGAAGAAAGACTCATTCTCATAGATGAACAAACATCTAAAGCAAAAGAAGTGGCCGCTGGAACAAATTGGGGAAAGATTTATGAAATGGTCGTCTCTCATGATGGATCTAAAGTGGCCATCAGTAACAATAGAAAGGACTTCTTTCTCTATGATGTTCATAAAGATCAAGTAACTAAAATCGTAACTGGAAAGTTTGACTGGATTAAAGATATATCATGGTCTCCAGATGATCTCTATATTGCTTTCCAAAAAGATACTTCACTTACGAAAAGAGCACTCTTTCTCTACGACATTAAAAAGAAGAAATCATCTCAATTAACGGACCCTGTATTAGGAGACTCTTCACCTAGTTGGGACCCTGACGGAAATTATCTCTATTTCTTATCAGTCAGAGAATTTAGACCAGTTTATAATGAAACTCATTTTGATTTAGGATTTCCTTTTGCTACATCTGCTTATGCCCTTGTACTTAATAAGGACGCCCCATCTCCTTTGGAAATATGTCATGAGCTTGATGGCGACGATGAGGGAGCGGAAGCTTCCGAGCAGGACAATGATGCAGAAACCAAGAAAACCAAATCATCTAAAAAATCAAAAAATAAAGGCGAGCCTGAAGTAGAGCCAATTGTCTCTATCGACTGGGACGGTCTCAACGATCGTATCATCGCTCTTCCAACTGATCATGGTGGAATACACCAGATCATTGCCGGAAAGGATAAGTTTTTCTTCTTACAATCTAAAGTGACAGGTCTAAATCCTCACGGTCATTGGATGGAAGGATCAGAGGCACCAACTCTTTATTCTTATAATCTTAAAGAGATGAAGAAAGAAACTTGGCAGAAAGGTGTCCATGAAATTGATCAAGGAAGAGATGATAAAACATTACTCGCCTACTGCGATGATGGATTAAGAATGATTTCCAAAGAAGCAAAACCTACTGAGGGTGATAGCTTCATGAAGAAAGATGGATGGATTAACCTTGAAAGAGTAAAGGTTCCTCTAAGTCCTAAAAAAGAATGGAAGCAGATGTATCAAGAAGCATGGATTCTTCAACGTGAACATTTCTGGACAAAAGATATGTCAAAAATAAATTGGCAAAGTATTTATAAAAGATATCTACCGCTCCTTGAAAAGGTTCATACAAGAAGTGAGTTCTCTGATCTTATTTGGGAAATGCAAGGTGAATTAGGAACATCTCATTGCTATGAAATGATGGGAGACTATAATAAAAAGTCTCTTCCTCACTCTTCTGGTTTTCTAGGTGGTGAATATAAGTTTCTTGGTAAAGGGAAAGGGTTTCAAATTACTAAAATTACTTCTGGTGATAGCTGGATTGAAAAATGCGCTTCCCCTCTTAGCGCTCCAGCAGTTTCACTTAATACTGGAGATGTCATCTTAAGAGTCAACGGTATTGAGCTCGATGAAGCTAATTCTTTAGAGAAACAATTAGAAAATCGTTCTAGTGATGATGTCTGCATTAGTGTTCTAAGAAAAGGAAAGAAAGAAGTTGAGCATCTCGATATCAAAACAATCTCAACGACTGCTTATTTAAATTATCGAGAATGGGTCAATAAGAATAGAGACTATGTTCACAAAGTATCAAAAGGAAAAGTTGGATACGTTCATGTTCCCAATATGGCAGCATGGGGTTACTCAGAATTCTATCGTCAGTTTATTTCCGAAAGTGAGAAAGACGGGTTGATTGTTGATGTTAGATATAATGGTGGCGGTCACGTTTCTCAACATTTACTAAAAATCCTACGTCAAAAAGTTATTGGTTTCGATCAAACAAGATACTTTGGGGTGGAGAAATACCCTCACTCGGCCATCAATGGTCCTGTTGTTTGTTTAACAAATGAGCATGCCGGATCAGATGGTGATATCTTTTCTCATAGTTTTAAACTCATGGGCATTGGAAAGCTTATTGGAAAGAGGACATGGGGTGGTGTTGTCGGAATCTGGCCAAGACTCGGACTCAATGACGGAACATTTACAACCCAACCAGAGTTTAGCCACTGGTTTAAAGATGTCGGTTATAAAGTAGAGAACTATGGGACAGATCCAGATATTGAAGTTGATATTCTTCCATCTGATTATGCTAAAGGTGTCGACACGCAACTGGATCGTTCTATAAAAGAAGCATTAAAAGATATAAAGAAGAATCATCTTCCGATGACGAAGCTTAAGGAAAGACCAAATCTTTCTCTACCAAAGCTTCCTAAGTCTTAGACTATTGGATAATAAGACCTTTCCAAAGTTTAAGTAAGAGATTATTCGAAGCGAAAGTGGAATCATTGAAGATACAACGACTACTTTGATTCCACTTCTTATCAAACTTATATTTAATAATCTGTGGACTCCCGCCTAGCTCACGACAAACCTTGAATCCAGGCGAACCAATCGAAGATTTATAATGACTAATATTTACTGGCCTTTTCTCTGGAATAAGAAGAGGCTTACACTTTAATCCTTTACAGTTTGTCGAATAAATATATTTATCACGCTTATCTTTATCAAAACAGAAGTTTAACTTCTTTTTCACTTTCTTCTTTTTATATATATACTCAATCATTCCTTCCGAGCATTTTTCTTCAGCGAGGATGTTGGTACTTAAGAAAACCAAAAATATAATAAATAGATTAGTGCGCATATGTGACTCCTTTCATCGCTCTTCTTAAGTATTCTTCAGGTATCCAAATATTTCCGTCTTCACAATCATAAGCATCATCATAATTAGAACATGTTGAACCCCAACTATTTCTTACCATATAATCGCATGAACCTGTTGTTGCATTAAATTTTCTGGCCACAATTAAACTAGCGTGACCTCCAGAGCTTGTATCGTGTTTATCTGATAATACTGTCGCCCAATAAGAAAGACCAAGAACATCTCCAGAGTTAAGCTTATTGTTAATTGTATTCATCATAGAGTTTGTACTGGTGAACATATCATCTGATTCATATGATAGAGAAATTGTCGGCTTTACCCTTGGTTTACAACTTTCAGCAATCAGTTTATCAATAAAGTCATTAGCAGAACTTGCTCCCCTCATCACTGTCATAAATTCATTCACATTAAGGTTGGCAAAAATCTCTTCCCAGTCACTTGGAATTGTTCCATTACAAAGCTGTGTTTTAAAAGTATTATGAGCAGTATCGAAAGCTGATCCTGTTAAGCGATTACGGCCATAAATGCGACCTGGTCTTGTCGTTCTCTCATAGTAAGTATCGTAAAGACCTTCAATTGCTTTTAGCTCAGACATTAGATTTTGAGATGCCTCGGAAAAGAGATAGTCCTGACTTGGTAATTGACTCTCAAGACATAATCCTCTTTTTATAGCGGCATTGGCAGCACTAGCAGTAAAGCCACCTTCCATATCAGACTCGTCAGAGCCCCAGAAGTCATCCCAAGAACCTTCATTATAAGCATTGGCAACATCGACCGCTGAAACACTTTGCCCTGTTTTATGACTAATAAGATCTGCTGCTGCATAGGCATAACACCAACCAATAGAATCCTGGTTTCTCATATTATTAGATACTACTTTTCCAGAAGCATCTAATTCAGCGAGAGGTGGTTTTCTATTATCGACAGCAGTACAAGAGGCAGCTTTACGTCTGGAATTTGTTCTCCCCTTCGTGTTTAGGGAACTTATCTTTGCTCGAGAAAAACCTGTTGGAATATCACTTTCTCCAAGATCCGATAATTCTTTTCTTGCTCTTGCTACTTCATTGATTTCATATGTAGGGATTCTATAATCTGCAACATAGTCAGCTTCTTCTTTCATAAAGTTGATATGATTTTTTAGACCTCTGACTTTATGAGCGTTAGCTGCCGATTCAATTTGAGGAACAGCTCCAGCAGGACAACTATATCGTGCCACTCTAAGAAGACGAGTAACTAAAGCTGAGACATCTCTTTGATCAGCCGTCTCACTTATTTTCTCTAGCCTCTTATCTAGCCAGTCTTTATTTTGAGAACAATCATCAAACTTATCTGCTCTAATTGAAAATGAGCCTATTACCATGAATAAAACAAATAACTTCTTCACACTAACTCCAAAAATAACTAACGTTCTATAGTTATATCTTATGGCTTTTCGACATATTCCCTCTGTTAAATAAAATAAGTACTTGGATTTTGGTTGAGATCGGCAAAAAATTCGACACTTCAAGCGCCCGAAATTAAAGGCATTTTTAAGACTTCTTTTTTACCCATAGCTTTTTATGAGCAATAGCGACTATTTTATCGTTTTCATCAACAATAGAGACCTTAAAGTCAGGTTCATACTTACCCAACTCCTCTACTTTGTTTTTGATTTCTTCTACTTCTTCTTCACTAATATGAAAGAAGGCCTTCACTCTTCCTTTACCTGGTGATTTGAAGTCAATTGAAGCACTCTTATCCCAGACAAGATATTCTTTCCCAAGTTTATGAATAAGTATTAAACAATAAAAAGGATCAATCATTGAATAGAGAGAACCGCCAAAATGAGTTCCCATATAATTACGATTTAACTTTGTAAGATTCATTTCTACTTGTAGGTCTTTCTTCTCTTCATCAATGACTTTAATTCGAACACCTGCTCCAACATATGGCGGATAGATATTCATCACTCGAACAAGACCTTTAAAACTTAATTTACTCAGTTTAAGCATTATTCACCTAGGAGTTCTTTAGGAAGATCAAACTTTCCATCGTCATTACAAGGAAATTCAATTTCCTTATCAACGGAATCAATATTGAGATCACCATAAATATGTGGAAAGAGAACGCCAGACATAGGAGCTTCTAGCGGAGGTTCATGAACAACCTTGGGGCCAACCTTTTCTTCTTCAATACGAATGATAATAAGATTTTTTTGACCATGATAAAAGCTATTGGCCACTTTCTGAAGTTGATCAGTTCTAGAACAATGGATAAAACCTTCATTCTCTAAACTTACTGGATGGTATGTATTATTTTTCTTTGCGTTTTCCCAATCACTACGATCAAGAATGTGGTAGATATAGGCCATTAAAATACTCCTGATAAAAGTATTTTAACGACCCTCTTAAGATTTGCCTAGTCGACAATTACTGCCAGAATATCCTTCTTATTTACCTTCTTCGTTGCTGAATCAAGACGCTTAACATCTTTCATCGCCTTGGCCTCGCTAGGGTGAACAAATTCGATATGATCGACTTCTGACATTTTTATTAAATCTGTCTTAGTTACGATCGCAAAAACATCTTGTAGATTTACGGTAAGACCAGCACCAGTAACTTCTCCCCGAACAATCTTCATTCCCTGGGCCTTAAGTTGCTTCGCTGACATATTGTGAGCTTTTAAAACTTCGTTTATTTGTTTACCTGCACCAGTAAATTCACCAGCACTAATATTAGTCATAAGTAGAATACTAAAAATTACGATAATTAATGATTTCATTGTAAGACTCCCTCTTCCTCAGTCTCAATTGTCATTGTGTCTGATAATACTAAACTAAAGTATGGAGTCTCTCCCTCATACTTCTCATTGATCATTACTTGATATATTTTTTGGATTGCTTCTTTTTCAATTTCTTTTACTTTCTGAATTCCTTCTTCGTTAAGAGATTCTGAAAGTGAATAGAAAAGGTTCTTTCCTACTCCAACTTGCTCAGGCTTATAGAAGCTTGTAAGCCTAGCTAAATGTTTCGAAGCCGTTTTAACATTTAAAGAGAAGTTCTTTTCCTTTGCATGGTAAAGACCCTCTTTCTGGTCTCCTTTTAAAAGACCTGCTTCATTCATTTTCTTTAATTTATCTAAACCAATTTTTCCAAAAGTATCAGCAACCCAAGCCCAAGTAACACCTGCTCTATTGGCCGACATTTTGTAGATAAAGTACTTAATCTCATCTTTTAATTCTTCATTAAGATCAGGACTATATGTATGATTGATTTTATTTTCGATATAAGGACCAAATGATTCCTCAAGAACTTCCCCTAACTCACCTTCAAACATATTGATAAGAACAGAAAGTCTTTTTTCATTTGAAACAGCACTAGCGATATTTAAAATTGTATGTGGAGCTGGAACTCCCTTAATAGAACCACTCAGTAATCTTCTTAAAGTTGTGGCACCAACACCACTTTTAAGGGCCAACGAATTCACACTCATGTGTGGATATCGTGTAAAGTAGTCTTCAACTACAGTTTGTAATTGCTCAGTTAGGGTCATAGAACGTCCTCTCCTATAGGTTCCCAATAAGCTTAAATTACCTGATGAATATGAAAGGCAAAGGGCCTTTGTCATTTCTATATACCTTTTTGGCCAAATGTTATTATTTTACAGTTTCTAGCATTTCTAAATGGTCGAATTTTAGTGACTTAAAAAACAGCGGGGGCAAAACGCCCCCACCATCTTACCTACGATAAGGTCTCTCTCTCTTATATTCACACCTACCGGTACGGTGGTTGAATGCTGTAAATCTAGGGCATCTCACGGGCCTTTTCCCTAATCCTAGGTCGCGCCTGTCTCTTACAACAGGCTTTCTTGGACGTGGATTATAGTGACCATAACCATTACCATTGCTACTACCACTATTCCCTCTACACTGAGCCAGGTTTACTTTTAACTTAAGCATCCCCGCTAAATCGGCTGAGTCTAAAGACATAAATAGTGATGTATCTGTATTTCTGTAAGGAACAGAAATCATTCCTTTAACGATATTCTGCAACTTAAACTTTACCTTATGACGGGCCTGAGCCTTACATTTTGATTTCACTGGAACTTCTTTTGATTCAGAGATGGTCCAATCTTCTTCAACTGTTCCTTCTCTCCAAACCTTTCTTCCGATTAAATTTTTAGTACGATGGCTAAACTCTGTTTCCCCTAAAACTTCTACAAGATAGCTAGAAAAAAGTGCTTTTGTTCCATAGTCTTTATAAGTGGCTCCCCTGAAATCTGCATCAAGGGAGACACTCTCAATGAATTGCCCTTCAGAAACATCAGCTTCAATTTCGATATTACACACTTTGTGTACTAATGAAGAATCATGGCGAGAACCAGCAAATCTATTCTCTGGCCCCTCCATGTCATTCTCATTATCACCATCAAACTGTGGCAGTTCAGCAACCATATCCGAAAACAATACTGAAACTGCACTAGCATCAGGCGTCTTTACAATGTCTGTGCTTCCTTGTGGGCAACCGGATCCCCGGGCTGTCACTTTAGTAAAGAAGACACTCGCATCAGTGTGAAGTGTAAAGAACGTTGCTGCTAATAATAGTGATTTTCCGAAATTCATCTCTCTCTCCTATTTAGGTCTAAGTGCTAAAGGCTCTCTCTTTCCTTTTGACAAGAACAGTTATGAAGGTCTCTTTTAAAAAAGAAAAGGGCAAAAAAGCGAAACTAAACCACGTGGTGCAAATCATGGGGTTTTTCTATTTTTTTTGTATCGGCCACACCACGTGGTGCGCTTTTGAATAAAAAACTTGAAAAAATATTTGCAATTAATTTTTCAACCCATAATCTGCTTTCACGAAACCAAACGGACTTTTGGATAAAGTCTTTTGTAGTAACATCTTCGGAGGAGAGAGAGTATGAAGACATTCGCAAAGAAACTATTAGCAACACTAACAATCGCAACTGCACTCAGTGCAACGGCTAATGCTGGAGACATTAAACTAGGTGAACCTGGTTATGGTGGATCTGGTTGTCCAGCTGGATCGGCATCAATTACATTAAGTCCCGATTCAAAAGCACTCAGTATCATCTTTGATGAGTATATGGTTGAAGCAGGTCAGTTTGCTGGTAAACGATTAGCACGTAAGAACTGTAACCTAGCTATTCCAGTTCACGTACCTCAAGGATTTAGTATCAGTATCATCGATGTTGATTATCGTGGGTTTAACTCACTACCTAGAGGAGCCATGTCACGTTTCTCGGCTGAATATTTCTTCGCTGGTAAAAGAGGACCAAGAGTTATGAAGAACTTTAGAGGACCTCTTGATGATGAATACATCGTTTCTAATAAAATCGGAGTTCACGCTTCAGTTTGGTCGCCTTGTGGAAAAGACGTAAACCTAAGAGTTAACACTTCTATGATGACGAGAACAAACAGACGTGGTGAAGATGCCCTATCTACTGTAGATACAGCTGACTTCAATGCCGGTATCCTCTACAAACTTCAGTGGAAGAGATGTGGTAATGAGCAACCAACTGATGACTTCGACCCATGGTACTTTTAATCTAATTTAAATAAAAAACGAATCTTAAATTGAGAGAAAACAAGGAGAGAGAAAGAAAATAAAACACCCGTTTCACGCAAATCCCAAACGCAATCCCATAAAAGGCCTCTTAGGAGGCCTTTTTTCTTATTTAGACCACTCAATATAATCCAAGAAAAACCGATAAGTCATGTATGAGAATCGTTATTCTAAGCCTCATATTCGCCTTCTCTTGCACGAGTTATAAAACTCCTAAACGATTGCCTGCTAATGAGTTAGATCGTCTTAAAAGCCGAATACAAAATGCAGTCAATCCTTATGAGCTTTTAGACCTAGGTCCTGGAGCAACCGAAATTGAAATAGAAAGAGAGACTAGTAAAATCCTTGAACAAATATCTGGCTGGAATTTATTTGAGTTAACAAAATACACTAATCGAGATGAAGTATTAGATGATTTAGTTACGTTAACAGAAACAGATCAAGCATCAGTTAAAAAAGTTGTCGATTCATATAGCCTTCTTTTAAGTATGAGAAAGCAAAAAGGCTTTAAGTTAAAGTTTTTAAAATGGAAATGGAATTTAGGAAAACCTGATCGAACAGATATCAAAATTGATAGTTATAGAGATATTAAAATCTTCTATGAAGACCCTTATGGACAGTATGAAGTCAAATGGGGCGAACTAGATATCGGACCTTTTTCTAATAATAAGCAAACAGGATATATCGTTAAATTTAGAAGTATGGCCGCTGATCCAGCTAATCAAGAATTAGTTGAACAACTAAAAATTGATATTAGGGCAGCTGGCAAAAAAGGATTGAAAGGTATTCCAGAAATGGAGAGACTAAGAAGACAGCTTCAGCAATACATCAATGTCCCTGACGATCAAATGTATACTTATAATAAGTCTCAAGAGTTAATCAAAGAACTAGATATTAGATATAAGCTCGATGATGTTTTACCAACTTATGTCCTTCAAAGAATAATGAAAATGAGATCCGGTAAAATGAACTGTCGTGAATTAATACAAAATATTGCCTCTGGTATCTAATCCAGGCGATCAGAAAGAAGTGTCCACTTCCCTCCCCCTACAGACTTAATCATAAATCCATAAGGATGAAGCTTTCGACGTAAATTATAGAGATGAACATCTAATGTCTTTGGATGGACAATCGTTTTGCCCCAAACATTATCAATAATGGTTTCTCGATCAGCAACTCTTTCATCATTATCAAGAAAGAGCTCTACCAGCTTTATTTGCTTCTGTGTGAGGTTCTCAATAACTTTTCCATCTATTGTCACCTTTGGCTTTAAACTCTTTGTAAGGGACTTATTCCCCCTTAAAATCGTTTCAACTTTGACCAACAGCTCATTCTTTTTAAATGGCTTTGTTATATAGTCATTGGCCCCTTCTTTGAAACATTGACGAAGAGTTTCAATATCATCACTTGAAGAAACCACAATAAAAGGTATTTCGTTACCAAGCTCTTCGTGAACTTCTTGAGTTAAGTAATTTAAAAAATTTCCATCAGTCAGCATGAGGTCTGCGATAACCATGGCCGGAAGGTCTTTTTTAGCAGAAATAGAAGTTTTAAAGCTAGATATATTATCGAAGTATTTGATATCAAAGTCATGATTTAGGATTTGTTCATAAACAAACTGACATCCTTTATCATCTTCAAGTATCCATAATTTATTTTTTGCACTCATTTATTCAAAATCCATTTTCAAATTAATAGATAATAAGCTACTGCTCATATCCATTGATAAAACATCCTTGTTTTCTTTCTTTAATTTATTTAAGTATTGAACACCGAGATATTTGCGAATATGTCCTTTTTCAGGAGTTAAAACACGCATTTCCTTCTCAAGGTCTTCAACAGAGAAGTCTAATTGATTTCCCTTAAAGTTAACAGCAATTCCTTCTTCATTAGTACTCAGCTCAATCAAAAGCTTATCTTTTACAAAGTAATTCTTTCCCTTGAGGATATCAATGACTGTCGAATAAATACTGAAGAGTAAATGAACGTTGTCGACACTTTCACCTACTGGAATTTGAGCATGAGAAGATTGGTTCACATCAAGTTCAATTTTATCGATGGCCCCATAGAAATGGTTCTTAAGTAACTCATGAACAAATGTATTAATTTGAGCGACGTTATATTTCTTATTAGGACCAAAATCGAATTTTAATTGATTACGAAAAGAATTAATAAGATTTGCTAAGTATTGAGAACTTTCAGTCACCTTTTCAAGATACTTCTTTCCCTCACCTGTCACATGCCCTTCTAGTTCTTCTGTACAAAACTGAAGCACGTGAAGTTGAGCACATAAATCGTGGGCCACCACAGATGACGTGTCTACCAAAGCATCGAAATGTCCAAGCTCTTTTTTACTCAAAATTAATTCCTTTTTGCTAAATAAATCTAATTTTATTATCGGCGTAAATCAAGTAAAATTTATTACCTAGATACGTTGACATGCCTAGCCAAACACTGTTTTAAATGATAGCCATATTGCTTATTGAAAGACGTATCGGAAAGTAAGGAGCTCATGTGAGTTTAAATGACAAAGTATTTGCAGATAAGAGAGATCGAATTACTCCATTCGAATTCGATCAAAATGTCGCAAACGCCTTTGACGACATGGTTTCACGCTCTGTCCCCTTCTATAAAGAAGTTCATCAGCTCATTCTCGATATGTGTGACCGTTTTTATCAGTCTGGAAATATTTATGACTTAGGCTGCTCAACGGCCACAACAATTTGTCTCATTTCAGAATCTCTAAAAAATAAAAATCGCAAAGCGAAATATATCGGAGTAGATAACTCTGCTCCAATGCTTGAAAAAGCTAAAGAGAAGCTACAAAAGCACGGTATAGATTCGATTGAGTTGATTGAAGGTAATATTGAAGATGTTGAAATTAAGAATGCAGATGTTGTTATCTTAAACTACACACTTCAGTTTCTTCCCCTTGCTGAAAGAGAAAAAGTACTTCGCAATATTTATGAAGGTCTAAATCCTGGTGGGATTATCATTCTCAGTGAAAAACTTAAGTCTTCAAAGCCACACTTTGAAGAATTAATCACAGATCTTTATTATGATTTCAAAAGAAGAAATGGGTATAGCGAATTAGAGATTTCACAAAAGAGAGAAGCTCTTGAAAATGTTCTCATTCCTCTGTCACCAAAACAACAAATTGAAATGTTAAGATCAGCAGGTTTTGATAAATGCGATATGCTCTTTCGTTGGTATAATTTTGCTAGTTATCTAGGAATCAAATAGTGCTTGATTACTTACTTCCTTACAAAAAAAATATTCTGTGGGACGAACTACTGGCCTTAAAAAAAGAACGTGATCTTTGGTGGGAACGTCCTTCTGCTCAAAAATTTCTAAGACCAATAGAAGAAGCACCAATTGTTGAATCTTCTTTCCAAGACTTTAAAGGGGCCGAGATAAGAGTTGGTCTAAGAGAAGAGATTTCTGACGAAGTCTATAATCAAGTCCTTGAATCAGCGAAATCACTTATCCCATGGAAGAAAGGTCCATTTAATATTTTTGAAACTCTCATTGATGCTGAGTGGAGAAGTGATCAAAAGTGGGATCGTCTCCTTCCTCACCTTCCAAGTATAGAAAATAAGACTGTGCTCGATATAGGCTGTAATAATGGCTACTTCATGTTTCGCATGGCCGAATATAATCCTAAAATGGTTCTAGGAATAGATCCTGTTCTTCCCTTCAGTGCTCAATTTCAGTTTATTCAAAAGTATGCCCAGAATAATAAAATTCATCACGAACTTTTTGGTGTTGAACATCTTGGATTATTTAAGGAAGTCTTTGATGTAATTTTTTCGATGGGAATTATTTATCACCATCGTAATCCTATAGCTCAATTAGTTGAGATAAGAGAGGCCCTTGTTCCAGGTGGAGAAGTTATTATTGAGACCATAGGAATACCGGGAGAAGAATCTTACGCTCTTTTTCCAGAAGATCGATATGCCAGAATGGGTAATACTTGGTTTGTTCCAACATTAAGTTGTTTTATAAACTGGCTTAAGAAAGCAAAGTTTATTGATGTTGAAGTCGTTGCAGATTCAGACTTAACAGAAGATGAACAACGTCTGACAGATTGGTGCCCACCTCCAATGCAAAGCCTAAAAGACTCGCTTGATGAGAACGACCCTAGTAAAACAATCGAAGGTCATCCAGCTCCACGAAGGTTCTGCCTTAAGGCCAAAAAGAAAGGCGGAAAATGATCGATCGAAGTAAGAAAACTCTTTTCTTTATCTTAGCTTGGGTCTCTATTACATTAGGTGTTCTCGGAGTTTTTCTCCCTATTCTTCCAACAACACCATTTGCCATATTATCCGCTTATCTCTTTTCAAAAAGTAGTGACAAGTATCATCAATGGCTACTCAATCAAAAACTCTTTGGTCCAATGATTAGACAATGGGAAGAACATGGAGTGATTAGCTTAAGAGCGAAAATACTGGCGACAGTTATGATGACGTTACTTTTTGGCTACACACTTATCTTTGTTCCTGTTAACATAGTTATCAAATGTATTGTTTCTGCCATTGGCATCGCCGTCATGTGGTTTATATGGAGCCGTCCTCATGAAAAGTAGTTTTATCTTATTACTCTCAATTATCACTCTCAACTCTATGGCAAAGATTGCTATTCACGGTCATCGTGGGGCCAGATCTATTCTTCCAGAAAATACGATGGCAGCAATTAAATATGCTGTTGAAAATGAAATTGATGTTATCGAGTTCGATCTCGCTGTAACTAAAGATAAGGTTGTCGTTCTCTCACATGATCCAATTTTAAATAAGGAAAATTGTGACCTTCCTAATAAGTTTCAAGGTACACCAGTAACTTATTACTCGGTAAACTCAAAAGATGTTTTAAATATTAAATGTGGAAAGAGCCAACCGAAGAAATATCCAAAACAAAAAGCTCTTCCTAATGAAAAAATCCCTTCACTAAAACAAGTTTTAACTTATTTAAATAAAGTGAAATATAAAGGTCTACTCAATATCGAAACTAAGATATTTCCATTTGCTCCTGAAGCGACACCAACACCTAAAGAATTTGCGAAACTTGTTGTCCAAGAGGCTAAGACCTATCATCGTCCAAGTAATGTAATCATCCAAAGTTTCGACTATAGAACATTAGTAGAAGTTCAAAGACTTAATAAAGTTCTTAAAACAAGCCTTCTAACTTATGGAAACCTTCTGCCATTAGTTCCTATTTTTAAGAAGTATAAATTTAATTATTGGTCTCCAAATCATAAGTGGATGACGAAAGAAATGATTAAGAGCCTTGAAAAAATAGGTGTTGAAACTCATCCTTGGACACTTAACAAGCCTGAAGATTGGAAGAAGGCCATTGCAAAAGGCGTCCACGGAATCATTACTGATGATCCTGTAGCGCTCAAAAAGTATCTCAAGCGAAAGTAACGCCAGCAGCGCCATAAAATTTAGTCAATTTCAGTAATTTGGAGACTAACAAATTCAGTTAGTTAGATTTCCATTGTCCAAATTTGCATTCATGGCAAAATCAGTTCAAGAGAAATGAATCATCAATATGGAAGAATCAATTTCCCAGGGGACATTACCTATTGGTAGTGGGGAAAAGGCGAAGGCGGGAGGTCGATCACACGACCTTCCGTTTTTCTCTATTTAACATGATGTTTATTTTAAAATCGTCTTCTTGCCTTTAAGAAACATCCAAGACTTACCACAGAAAGTGATATTCTCTCCATTCACGACAATCCCTGAACCATCCGGTATGGCGTAAAGAGGTCTCTCAATGAGTCCACTCTCTCGAGAAAGTTCTTTGTCATATTTTTTAGAATTTCTGTAATGAGGAAAGAAATCAAACTTCACTAAATTAAGGGCCTTAAGATTACGAATACCATCTTCATTGTCGTCTTTATCAAAGTGTGGATAACCAGCGGTTGTAATATCTGGAGTCATTATAATTCCACCAGCACTTAAGCCAGTAAGAACTCCTCCTTCTTTTACATACTTCTTAAGCCTCGTGATCATTTTGGTCTTTCTTAACCAATTAAGAAAGTAATAAGTATTCCCACCACCTAAATGAATAACATCACTATCAAATGCTTCATCAAGAAGGACATGATCGTAAGGAACATCGATAGGAAAATACATAAACCGCTTAAGCCCATGACGACGAAAATTAGTCACATAGTCGAAGAAGTCTAACTCTCCTTCGTAGCTTGTACTTGGAATAAAAGTAATTTTGGGTTTCTTGGTTCCAGATAAATGAATCACCTGCTCATTTAACGGGTCATTATCGTGAAGTTCTCCGCCACCGTAAAACGCTAGTTTCACAACCCCTCTCTGTAATCTGAAACAATTTTATAGATATCTTTAATCATCTTAGATCTATTCGGAGATCTCTTTTGATTAAATTTAGACTCTGGATTTAAATTCTGATAATCAACAAAGTTCTTTAACAACTGATGCATCTTATCTGGAGTCAGTGATTTCTTATTTTTCATAATAAGATCAACAATTGTTGTAATTGAATCACCTGTCACTCTATCAAATTTATTAATAACTGAAGACCTCATCATAATTTCTAAAATGACTCTATCCTCATTCATTCCTAATTCTTTAGCACAAAGTGAAACTAACTCTTTATATATTCTTTGAAACTTATTTATCTGAGATTTTCTATATGAAGATAATTCTAGATCTTCAGTGAGAGCATAGTTACTTTTAATAATTTCAATAAACTCTTCATGCTTAATATCTTCAAGGGCACGAGATAAATAAAGTTGAGGTAATTCTCTTAATATATCTCTCATGCAAAAAATAGCATTCCAATTAATTCCATCATTAACTTCTTCTAAACCAACAATAGATTTTGATCTTTCAAAATAGCTAAAAACCTTTCTGAACTTTTCTACTTCTTTCTTATATTTTGGATAAATTGCTTCTCTATGCTTCTTAGAAAAGCCAATCTTCTTTAAAAGATTAATATTTTTTTGTTCTTGGAAAATATCTTCAAACTCATTAAGAAGTTTATCTTTATTAAATTTTCCAACAGTCTTTCTCTTCTTCGTGTTTATAAAATCAACAAGCTGAATGAAAGTCTGAACTGTATATCTTGCTTTTTGCTTTTGTTCGATAATATTTGTACTAAAACGATCCACATCATCAAAGCGATATTCCGAATGAAAAAGTCCAAATTGCCTAACAGAACCATAATCAATGATTCCACCATCCATTAGGATATTATCCCCATCCCAATCCATCCAACAGAAGATATATTCGTCCTCAAAGTTAGCCGCAGTCTTTGCAAATACCTCACACTGCTTCTGAGCAAAGTATTCATAACGGGCCTTTCCAGACTTAGGGACATTCTTCCATTCTTTATTCTGAACTTGGCGATCAATATAGAAATCAACCATGGCCTTAAGGGCCTCATGATTTCCTTGCTTTAAATGATTAAACATATGAGAAGGTCTTAGTAGATTCTCATGTACTCTGACAGTAATCCCATAATTTTTTTCAAATTGTAGGACAGCGAGAACTCTTTCGGTCTTAAGATTATTCTTATTGAGCACTTCACTAAAGAAGAGCGAAGCATAACCCTCTTCCACTTCAGCATAACCGCAACCATAAGAGATCGAAGGGTCACCTGATTGAAAGAACTTATTTTGAGTATGAGTTGCAGGGCTTAAGCAAGTCGCTCCTGTACCACAAGAACTAATATCCCAAACCTTTCCGTTTCCTTTATATTGACCATTCCAAACACTTCTTCCATCTCCACTAGTCTTCCCTTGCTTATTCGGATGTTGGAGCTGGAGATAGCGTGTGGCCATATACTTATGTGGTTTGATAGTTTTTTCATCAAACTTAATATCATTGATCTGATCATATTCATTGATAATAATGATTCCAAAAGTCTCAAGAATTTTCTTTTCAAGTTTAGAGTCTAAAACTTCTGGATGATCTTCTGGAATAAGACCTATTTCTTTAGCGAGAGCAAAATTGAATACACTGACATTTCCACCTTCTCGAATTCGAGCTGGATATAAGACATGACTATTCAACGTCTTCTCTTGTAATGGATGCGTCCCATTAATTTCGTCGAAGGTTTCGTATGATGGCTTCTTGCCTTTACTTGATTTTGCCTTACTAGCGTTCTTCATACTTAAATTATAGAACAAACCACCGTATAGAGCGAGTTTTTCAAAATTACCTGACGACTACAAACGGTCTTTAAGCTTTTCCATCTCATCTTGCCCAAGAATATTCATAACAATAAGTAATCCATCAATGTCATCAACTCTCTTCTTTTGAAGAACTTTGAGTAATATTTCTTGGTCATTTTCAAAGCCTTCACACTCTCTTGTGGTAAGGCAACCGGCTGATTTTATATGGGGAAAGTGTTCTGATTTAGAGTCATTATTTATCTCACCAGTTCCATGAATTCGTAGCAAGCTTCGCTCAAAAAGTGAGGCAATTTGGGCCTGGGAATGAACCTTCATGCATATAGAATTTGATTCAAGAGTCTGAGTTTTACCGTCAGCTAAGAAGTGAATTTTTACACGGTGGAATTTCCCAAAAAGTTCTGGTTGATCACATTCGGGCATAACTGAGTCCATGGTGTAGAAACCAGTGGGTGTATCACCATTTGTTTGAAAGAATTCAAGATCTCGCGAGGACTTGCCAAGCACAGGGAGTTTCCAAGTTTTACCATCTTCTCTCGTCCACTCATTCTTTCCATTCTTATGAAGTAGAAAACCAGCACTCTTCCTATCCTTTAACAAACAACAAAATAGAACTTGCCCATAATCAGACCAATCTTCTTTTAGTAAAGTCCAAGCTTCTTCACTATTTAAACCAATAAAAGTATTAGCAACGAGCTTGAGATCGTCCTCATTTAAATAATGAGAAAAATCCTTATGTGATAGCAGTGATAGTTTGAGAATCTGTTTTCTAGAGAAGTTTGAAATTCTTTGATGAAGTAAATAAAGAGTTTTTGAAAGCTCTGCTCCCTCTTTTTTTAAGTAGAGAGAGAGCTCAAAAAAAGAAACTAACTGATCTTCTGTTAAGGCCTCAATTTTTTTGAGTTGCCCCTGATAAAAATCAGTTAGTTTTTCAAGGTGGTCATTTCGACTCACCCTAAAGTTTAAAAAATTAGTGGTTGTGACCGCCTGGTCCATGTACGTGTCCATGATCTAATTCTTCAGCAGTTGCGTCTCTTACTTCAGTAACTTCAACTTCGAAGAAAAGCTTAACACCAGCAAGTGGGTGGTTACCATCAATTGTAACTTCTTTATCGTCTACGTCTACAACAACAACAACGAGTGGACCCATTTGAGTATCAACTTGGAATTGCATTCCTTTTTGAATGTCTCCCGCACCTTCAAATTGCTCACGTGGAACTTTTTGAATAAGGTTATCATCTCTATCGCCGTAAGCTTCAGCTGGCTCAACCTCAACGTTAAGCTTATCACCTTTAGTTTTTCCATCTAATTCTTTTTCAAGACCAGGGATAATCATTCCTAATCCATGAATAAATGCTAGAGGATCTTTTCCTTCTGATGAATCAATAACTTCGCCTGCCCCATCTTTCAGCGTGTAGTGCATGCTTACAACTTTGTTCTTTTCAATTTTCATAAATAGCCTTCTTGTTATACCTGGATCTTGTCTAAAAAATCACAGTATGCTTCTTGATCCAGGGGATCGTTATTCATAATTTTTAACTTTAAATGAGGAATACTTTCTCTGCCCCAAAAAAGTTCTTCTAATTCATCTTCTATTAAAAGAAATGAAGGTACTCCAAAGAGCTTCTTAGTAATCGCTTCTTTGCAATTATTCTTCATGACAACTCTTGACTTCTTATCCTCTAAGAAAGTCTTGAGTTGATCTTCATTAAATCCTGCTGAGGAAAGCTCGGAGATTATCATCTCCTCGTTATCAGCATCTAAGCTTATTCCTTTCTCCCATCCCAAGCGAAATATTTCATCTACAAGCTTGAACTGGTCATTTTCATAACAACCAAGTCTCGCAACACTAAGGTTATTAAAAGGAAGTTGCCCTGGACATTTAAATGGTAGGTTTTCTATTTTTGCGATTCTTAAGCATTCGCGAAGAAGATATTCTCTCTTTGGATCAATCTCTGCAGGACCTTTCGTATCATGAGCTTTAATCACTCTTGCCATCAAAACAGGTTTCAGATGAACAGGACCCCAGTTATCTTCAACCCAGTTCTTATTCTCCCTCAACCAACACCAAGCAAGATAAGAATATGGCGACATAAAATCGAAATAAAAGTCTACTCTTTTCAAATGGTTCTCCAGTTTGCAACCATATCAACCACCTAGCAAAAAGCCAATGATTTGCTATACTTTATGTATGAGCAAGTTATTACAAATTAGTTTATTTCTAACATTACTTAGCTGTACTCCTGCAGAGCCACCCACTACTGCCGAGTGCGAGGAACTCTCAATGAAGGCCTTTCGAGGGCTTCCGAAGGAAAGTAAAAGGTTTAAGGACCATTGTTCAAAGAAGAAATTACATTACAGTAAGGAAAGATGCCACAAAGCATTACAAGGCTTGATGCTTGGCCACCCGCAAGAATTACTAGAAAAAACTTACGGGGAAAAAATCATGGGCTGCTTTAATCAAGGCGATCTTGAAAAATTTCTAAAGAACTAGAGAATTAATCGAATCGAATCAAGTTTAAATTTAGGAGAATTAATAATCTTTAACGTCTCCATTTTCCATACCGCAGAGAACTCAATCTCTTCATTAAGAATTTCTGCATTCGACTTTTGTAATTCTTTTAATCTTTCAATTTCTTTATCAAAGTAAGTGATAGCATTTTGTGCATATTTTTCTTTAATCATTAGGGCCTTGGCCTGAGCCTTTTGCGTCGCCTTCACAATTAATTCTTTGACCATTGCCTTTGGTATTTTTGTTGCTTTAAGAAAAGTCTCTTTATCAGCTTCGGTGAGCTTTTCATCCAAAACATCTTTCGTCCACTTATCAGAAAAGTCTTCCCCGTCCTTATCAATCAGAACACGAATCAAAGTAGTTGGAAAATACTTATTCATTTCAAACTTCTCATGCCCTGTCGCACTTAATTCGAAATATGCTTCGACAAAACTCTTTCCAGGTTTCTTAGGGTTTTTATTCTTCCTCATCGAAACAGTAATATTTCCAATCGAATCACTGAGAATAATATCCATAATTCCATGGAACATTCCATGATCCCAATTTAAATAGTGATACTCCTCTCTCTCCATCGCTTCACGGCGATCAAAAGTGATCGTCATGCCTTCTCTTTCTAGCATCGGAAAATGTGGGAGGAACATATTATCATCCGGCTTAATAAAATAAACCCCAGGATGTAATTCTTCGAAGTGTACTCCAAAGCTTTCAAAAACTAATTCCATATAATTTTGAAACTCTTCATCCTGACTTTTCCTACGAATATCACTTACCCATTCAGAAGCGGTCCCAGGTTGATAACTATTCATTTCAATTAAGAAGTCACGACTCTTTTCAAGTTGTTCCTCAAGGTCAGTTGCGTAGGCCTTTAGTTCTTTAATTAGTTTCTTATTTTCATTACCTTCTAGGACATTATGAATTTCTTCAGAAAAATGAACAAAAGTTGGAGTTCCTACTGTCGAAAACTTTTCGAAAGAACTTAGCCCTTCATGATAAATATTAAAAAGTGTCTCTTCTGCAGAGTCCTTAATATAAGGAACATGAATTTGAATATTTCCTTTTTGCCCAATTCGATCTAGACGACCAATTCTTTGCTCTAGCAGATCTGGTTTCTTAGGAAGATCAAGAAGGATCAGATTTTGAGCGAACTCAAAGTTACGACCTTCACTTCCAATTTCTGTACAAAGAAGAACCTGTGCTCCGTTTGGATCAGCAAAGTATGCTGCTTGTCTATCTCTGGCCATGAGCCCTAAACCTGAATGAAAGAGAGCCGTTTTTACTCCGGCAAGATTCTCTTTTAAAAACTTTTCGGCCCTGACAATTGTCGACTTAGAATGACATATCAGTAAGAATTTCTTTTCACCATTTTCCTTTAAAATATTAACGAGCCACTCAAACTTACTTTCAAAAGATGTATCAACCTCACCATTGAGAGGGTAAGGATGAAGGATTCTCTTTGGGAAGAAATCATATTCACTGGCCATCACAGCACGGGTATTACGATAAAAAGCCCTTCCAGTTCCGTGAAGGTCGACGAGGTTGTTGATAATCTTTAATCGTCCTTCACTAGTTTCCAATAAGCTCTTCGTTTGCGGAACAAGCTCTTCTAATAAGTTAAGTTCTTCTGAGGAAAGATCAGTTGAATCTTTTACTTTCTTGGCCAGGTCAGCAACAGCTCCAAAGGCCCTTACTTCTTCTTTAAACTTCTCATAATCATTAAAACGATCTTGATCTAAGAGTCTTAATCGAGCAAAATGCCCTTCCATTCCAACTTGTTCAGGTGTTGCTGTAAGGAGTAAGAGTGAAGGTACTTTTAAGGCCAACTTTTCTAATAGTTCATATTCCCAAGAGGCTTCTCCGTGGTGCCACTCATAAAGATGAGCTTCATCAACAACAAGCAAATCAAAGTCGGCCTTACTAAGAAGATCTTGTGCGACCTGACTTCCTTTTAGCAGACCAAGAGAAACAATCACTCTTTCGTGATCAACAAAAGGATTACTTCCAGGTTCTAAGTTTGTTTCTTGGTTGATTATAGTAAAAGAATTTTGAAACTTTCTATGAAGTTCAAAGAACCATTGATAAGCAAGAGAGTCAGGAACCAGAACCATAATTCTTCTGGCCCTATTACTGGCCATTAAATGATTAATAATAGTTGCGGATTCAATCGTCTTCCCTAACCCCACTTCATCAGCAAGCAAAACACGAGGAAAGCTTTGTTCACAAACTTTTTTAGAGACATAGACCTGATGAGGAATAACTGAAATTTTTCCTCCGTAGAAACCTTTATAAGGATCTTGTTGATATCTATTCTTTAGCTCCAGTGTTTTCTGTCTTAATTCAAAGAAGCGATTTGAGTCGGCCTGACCATTAAAGAGCTTTTCTTCAGGACGATTAAAGGCCTGTGCATCAGAAAGGTCACCTTCATGAAGGTCCCCTTGTTCGCATTTATAAACGACAGTTCCATCTTCATTCTCAATGACGTCATCAACTTTATATTCTTTATTTTCAAAATCAAAAATAACATCAGACTTTTCAAAGAGAACTCTTTTTAAGGGAGCAGTATTAATCCCATATGTTCTTTCAGTTTCACTTGCACGAAAGATAACCTTTAGAGATTTAGACTCGATAGAGTCTATAACACCTAAACCAAGTTCTGGCTCTGTCAGGCTCATCCAGCGCTGACCCGGTAAGAATTTATTTTGCATGGAATTTCCTAATTAAGAATTAAGGATAATGACAGCAGCTCCAACAATGGCCACAACAAAAACTAAAGCAATTTGAACTTTACCAAAAGATTTTTGTTCTGAAGTTAGCTCATTTCCAGCTTGTGCTTTAGCCGCAAGCTTTCTCTTTGTAAGCCTATCTTCTCTTTTCTTGTTCTTCTTTTGCTTCCTCTTATCAACGCTCATTACTAAAACCCTGTTAATCAAAATTATATGTTAGAATAGCTTGAATCTACTTTTTGTGTCAAAGTGCAGGAGTCTATGGGCGTTGCGAGTTATGTCATTCTTATCATCATTGGAATAATAGCTTTTGGTCTGGCCTTTAATCGTTTTGCAGCATGGCTAGAAGTAGCCCGTCTAAAGAATGAAGAAACTCCAGAAGCTTGGGTCAAACACCTTCAAGAGCTTAAAGAATATCAAAGCCTTTCAGTAAATGAACGTGAGAACTTCTGGCTCTTCGTAAAAGTCATTCTTGCTAACGTCGACCTGAATAGCTTTGAAGGCGGACATATTGATATTGATAAAAGGCTTAAAATGCTCTTATTCTTTCATACTGGCCACCAGACAGAAAAATCATGGCTCAAAGGACTGAGAGAGATCAATATCGTTTTAAATAAGAGCGAAGAAGATTCTCAAACAGGACCTTTTATTCGCTTGGAAGAACATTCCATTAAGATTTCAAAATAAGGCAAAAAAAAAGCCGTTTCCTCTCGAAAACGGCTTTACCCCTCAAATATTCCTAATTGACCCCTTAAGCATAAAGCTCGAGGAAATCGCATCGGCAAGAAAACAGTACCAAACGGTCGTTCTTTTTACAAGTATTTTTTTAACAAAGTTCAATATTTTTTAATCAAAGTGTAAGAAATCTTTATAAAACACTTAGATATTAGATATTTAGCTGATATACTGACCCTATGAGAATTAAGAATAAAATCGATTGGAAGGCCTTAACGAGCATGCCTGGCTCTAAGAAGTTGGGGGAAAAGAAGGTTCTCATCCTAGATACGGCCTTAAAGATCATTTCTGAAGATGGCCTCCAAGGTTTAGGTGTAACCAGACTTAGTAAAGAAACAGGTCTCAGCAAGTCACTCATTCTCTACCATTATGAAACAATGGATAGAATCATCGAAGATCTTTTCTTTTTCTCTGGAAAGATGGCCCGATACTTTATTGAAAAGAATTACAACCCTGAACATAGTTTTGAGCAAAAAACGGCCTCTATGATTAGTGCTCTCTTTGAATGGGTCATTTACAATAAGGAAGTTGGTGAGTTCTTTATTCTCATGTTCCATCAATCAGGGAAAACTCCTTCGATGGGAGAAATCCAAAAGTATATATTTGGAAATGCCAGAGAACTTTGGGAAAGACTCTTTCTTGAAAGTATGCGCTATAACAGCTTAGAAGAAATTAGAATTTTAGTGACTGGTATTATGAATATGATTACAGGAACTCTAATCATGATGGTTTCAACGAAAGATACAGATAATTACGAAGAACATATCATGACTTTGAAATTTAATATTGAGTCGTTATTGAAAGTAGAACTTCCTTCAATAGATCTTTAATCCTCAGTCTTCTTCCCTTTTAGCTTTACTTTAACTTTACTAGAACCAATAGCAATACCTGTTTCAGGTTGTAGTACGCCATAGTACTGCCCTTCCCCTAAAGGATTCGCATCAGGAACAAACTTAGCACTAATCCAGAATGGGCCAGTAAAGCTTTTTCCTCTGATCATAATATTCTTTTCGGTGACATTAAACTTTGTAGGAAATGTTGGGTTATCAATTTTTACTACAGCGACAGGAGCACCTTTTGTTTGCCCCATATTTCTCAGGATTACAAAGAGAGCCCCTTGAATTGTCTTGGTTTTTTCTTTCTGACCTATCAATTCAACTGTACCTGAAACTTTTCCCGAACCAGCTTGAAGGGTGAAAGAAGTAAGACAAATCAACATGAATAAGACAAAACGTTTCATAATATCCTCAGCTATGATAAAAACTCATATGAGCTCAAAATATTATAACATTATTGGCCTTGGAAAGCTTGGGCAAAATATTGCAAAAGACCTAATGTCTGATTCTTTCAATATTTATGGAACTTATGCTCAGAATAAGAGAATTGAAGATACTGAAAATATTAAGAGCGAAGTCTTTCAACTAGGAAATAATTTACCAAAAAACATCGGTGAATATCCCACGATCGTGACCCTTCCTCCAAGCTCTAGTGATCAAATAGAAAAATGGTCTCAACTGGCAAAGAACTTAAAAAATAGGCCATTAAAAATTTATACCAGTAGTATTGGAGCTCTTAGGCCTGAGAAGTCACACTTAAGAGATATTGAGCAAGTCTTTCTAGAAAATGATTTTAAAATTATTAGACTAGCTGGAATCTTATTCTATCACTCTCACCCTATAAGATATATTGCAGGCAGAGAGTTAAAAAATAGTGACGATCCAATCAACTTAATTCATGAAAGAGATATCTCCAAAGTTATTACAAGAGTTCTTAAAGGTGAAATAACTCTAGAAAAAAATATTCATCATCTGGTCCATCCTTCTCATCCGACAAAGAGAGATTATTATTCTCAGGTTGCTAAGAAAGAGAACTTAGATCTGCCAATATTTATAGATGGATACTCTGGAATGAAAAGTATCAATACTGATATTGAGCTACCAATTAATTTCAAATTTAGTGATTTAAATTAAGCCGCAATCTTATTAGATTTCTTAGAAACAAGAGTGAGGTTCTCAGAAATTTCTTCTAAGTCTTTCTTCAATGAAATAATAATATTATCAACCCCATCAAATGTACGATACTGCCCATGTTTTTGAAGGGTAATACACTTAACAAGAATATGATGAACTGGTAAATGAGAGAATACTCCATAAAGGGAGCAAGAAACATTATAAAGCAGTTTTGGATTCTTCTCATGAACTGCTTGATCTAGTTCACCAATCGCAATAGGTATGTAGTTAAGAATCTCTTGTGATAGTTTTTGTAGGATATCCCATTCACCGCTAAAGTGTTTTAATAATTCCGAATTAGAAACTTTTTCAAGCTCAATACTCTGCCCAGTTGGAAGTGGACTAATATGTAGTTGAGTTTCCTCACCTTTCTCTCTGACCACTCTTTCTAGAGGAAGAGAAATCTCAAATGTCGTTCCAACACCATTGACTGAATGAATTCCGATTTTACCTCCATCTTCCTCAACGATCTGCACAGCTCTTTGTATATAGAGTGAGTCATCTTGGTTAAATGGATTAAAAGATTGTCTTTGAAGGAGTTCATCAATAGTTTCCTTATCTATTCCTTCATTTTCAATCATGAACCTTAGTTGGATTGGTAACATTAAATTATCAGAATCATAGTTTGTGATTTCATAGGAAACAATGACCTTACCCTCAGTAAAAATCTCTTTGATACCATTAAGTGTATTCACAACCACATTCGAAAATGAGATTGGCTTCCCCCATAAGTAGTGCTCACCAAGATATTCACTTTGAACTTCTACCTCTATTCCACAATTTGTATGTTGCTTCTTCCAGTGATCAATTGTGTCACTCAGAAAGCCAAAAAGGGGTAAGATTTTTGATTCATTTACATTTGAATTAAGTAGTTCATTAATTGTAATTTTATTAAGGACATCAATTTTTTTATTCAGAGATTTACTAAGTAATTCCTTACCTTCAAAATTTGAGTTTTCAACTTGCGTGATTGTCTCTGTAAGAGCATTCACAGACTCGAAATAGAGATTGTTAATAAGCTCAGCACATTTTCTTAGAGTTATTTGATGTTCTCGTAGCTGTTGATTTAAACGATCCTCAAGCTTAATCGTATCAATCGAATCATTAATCATGACGATGTAGCTTTTCTTATGACTTGAATCTAGCGGATAAACTTGAATCTTGGCTTCTTTTAATGGCCCATGCTTAGTCGTGAAAATCCAACTACTAGCAATAGCACTTCCTGATTCTGAAAGGGTAAATAGCTCTTTTAGTTTATCATTGGAAGAAATATTATTCTCTTGATAGAGCGGTGAGAAAATATTTGGATTCAATGAGATTAGATCTTCAGCTGAATCATACTCAAGATAATCAAGACAAGCTTTATTAATCTTTTTAATTGAATTATCTGAAATTAAAATCAAAGGAAATTTATTCTCTTCAAAGATCTTGTTAAATCTCGTTCGTGAAAGTTTGAGATCACTAATATCTTTAACAGTTCCAATGATTTTTTTCTCATCTTCATCTGAATAAAAGCAAGAATATTGAAACCAGTATGTTCTCTTACTTTTCGTAAGTACTTTTACTTCTACTTCGAAACTTCCCTTATCCTTTTCACAATTCTCAATTGCTCTACTAAAGGCTTCGCTCGATTCATCTGTCATGTAAGAAAGTTCATCATAAATATATTCAGACTCTCCTTCTACCAAGTCTACTTCAAAAAGACTTGAAAGTTGTTCCGATCGAATAATCACTTTAGACTCAAGGTTAAATTCCCAAGAGTAAGTCTTACCACTCTCTTCAGTCTCTCTCATGATGGCCGTAAGCTTCTCACTTTGGCGTTTCATAAAATTAAACTCTCTTAACCAAGGGGAAAAGATATTCGTATGCATAAAATACATCATCATCCCGGCAAGAGCGAAAAACCCCATTAAACAAAACTGTAGGTAATCCAATCTCTTCTTCGCAATTTTATTTAATTGTCCCGTGAGCTCTTTGACTTCATTGACAATTTTAATATAGGTAATTCTGAGTTGTTTCTTTTCATAACGAGAAAGAGGTTTTCCCTCTTCTACTTTTTTTAAATAGAGATTCGAAATATTTAGATAATGAGAAACATTATCAATAAATCTACCATTGTCTTTGAGAATAACTTCTCTTGTGAGATCAAAAGGTTTCACTTGATTATCAGATACATAACCTTCAATTGTTCTTTTTACTTTTTTAAGACGGTTAATATCTCTACGAATAATTTTTTGCGAGTGTGTACTCTCAGGGTTATCAACAAAGAATTTCATTTCACGATGAAATGAAGTGATTGTGCTTTCAATTGTTTGAATTTCTTTTTGAGTCTTGAAGGTTTTCTCAAAAGAATTGTTTACCAGACCATAGAAAAAATAAGCAGCGACACTAAAGCTGATAAAGCCAATGATCGAAATATAACTTAATATTTTTTGCTTTTTTGATTCCATAATTACCTAGATAACTTATCGGCTATCTAGGCAAAAATCTTCAGCTATTAATACGACCTTTTATGACGTCTTTGCCACCCATGTAAGGCCTTAATTTTTCAGGGATTTTCACGCTTCCATCCTCTTGTTGGTGGCATTCGATGAAGCTCACCAAAATTCGAGGAGTTGCAACCGCTGTATTGTTGAGAGTGTGGCAGAATTCCACTTTCCCTTCACTATTTCTATAACGAGTGTTCGTTCTACGAGATTGCCAGTCATGAAGAGAACTACAGCTATGAGTTTCGCGATACTTTTCTTCAGAAGGTACCCAACACTCAATATCGTACATTCTCACTTTTCCTGTTCCCATATCTCCTGTACAACATTCAACTATTCGATATGGAAGCTCGAGATCATTTACGATTTCTTCAGAAGTTTCTAAAAGCATCTTATGCCATTTCGCCGATTCTTCAGGATCGTTCTTACAAATAATATATTGTTCCGTTTTTAGAAATTGATGAACTCTAATTAGACCTCTTACATCACGTCCGTAACTTCCGGCTTCCCTTCTAAAACATGGTGAATAACCAGCATAGAGAATTGGAAGTTCATTTTCATTGAGAATTTCTCCACTATGAAAAGAGTTAAGTTGAACTTCAGCAGTTCCACTTAAATAAAGATCATCTTCTTGAAGATAATAAACTTGGTCTCTCCCCTCAGGAAAATGTCCTGTTCCCATAAGAGCTGATTCTCTAGCAAGACTAGGAGTCGTTACAAGGTTAAAACCTTTATCCATCAATCTATCCATGGCCATTCTGTGAACTGCCATTTCTAAAAGAACCATTTCATTTCTTAAGCTATATGATCTTGAACCACAAACGTTTGCGATTTTTTCAAACTCTGCCCATCCATTTTTAAGAAGTAGATCAACATGATCCATTGGCTCAAATGAAAGTTCAGGTTTATTTCCTGCTAACTTAACTTCAACATTATCTTCATCGCTCTTACCTTTTGGTGCATCAGGATGAGGAATTGAAGGAACTAGGTACATCAGTCTTTGAAGTTTTTCTTCCGCTTCAGTAAGAGCTGGTTTTTTTGAATCAAGAGTTTTACCAATCTCACGGCCTTGTTCAATTAAAGCAGGTCTCTCTTCAGCACTTGCCGCAGGAATCTTTTTTGAGTGAGCATTTCTTTGAGCTTGTAATTCTTGAATTTCACCCTTTAGTGCCACCACAACTTTGTCTGCTTCAAGCAATTCATCAAGATTCAAGCTTGAGCCTTTTTCAGCAATTGCCGTTTTAAGAATGTCTTGATTTTCCCTAATAAATTTAAGGTCTAACATGTGAGATTTCCCCTATATATTTTGATGCATCTTAGTCTTTGAAATTTAAGTTATTAATTGTAAATTGCCAATGTTTAAGGGCCTAAGTTATTGAAAATAGCGCACGATGTTATGAAAACTTCATAAGAAAAAGCTGGTTTTCGGTTAATATAGAGGTACTGATTACAAAAGAGAGAGTATTGAAAATCTTATTTATTGACGATGAAATCGTTACAACCACTCTTAGTAAGGAAGGCTTAGAGAAATTAGGACATGAAGTCTTAGCCTTTACTTCTAGTCAGGAAGCTCTTGATGTCTTCAAAAATTCGCCTCAAGACTTCAATCTCGTAATAACTGACAAGAATATGCCAAACCTTAATGGCCTCGATCTCTGTGTTGAGATTAAAAAGATCAATTCAGATGTTCCCGTAATGGTTCTTACAGGTTTTCTAGAAGATGGTGGTCAGGAAAAGATGACAAGTGTGGGAGTAGATAAGTTCCTACTTAAACCAGTTTCTTTAAAAAATATAAATAGTGCTATTGAAGAATTATTGATTAACAAAGTTTGAACATGAAACTTGTGTCGCCACAGTCCCTTTCTTAAGCCTTTTTGAATTTATCGTTACTTTATCTAATTCAATTTTCTTATCATCAAATCTTTTAAAGAAGAAATGAGTTTTAACTTTACGTTTTTCTCCAGGAAGGAAGAATGAACTGTTCTTCGTTTCATCAAAAACATCTACATGCTCGAAAATAATTTCTGCTTTTACTTCATGCTTAACAAAAGTCATTGAAGGTGAACCAATAGCAGCGGCCTTCGTAACATCCACTAATGAAACAGGTCCAAAAGATTTAGAGAATTTTAAGGGCTCATAATTATCAAGATACTCTGAATGACTATAGGTTACCGAATCAAAAGCACTCTCACCTTCTTCATTTGGGCCAAGAAAGTTTACGATGAATCTATCAAACTTATACTCTCGACTATTATTGGGATGCTCGTCATAACCTCTTTCATAGATGAACTGACAGTCTTTAATTTTGAATGTGGTCGGTTGTTTCTTTTTCTGAATTCCCTGAAAGAAGCCATCTACAACAGTGGCCTTACGATCTAGCCTAAGCTCACTCTTCTTAATTTTCTGAGCATCGACAATAGCAGTCACATCAGTGAATATCGCTGAGACAAAAACAAAAATTGAGAATAATTTGAAGAATTTCATATGCCCTTTAACCCCTCTCAATAAATTTTACCGGATTCTTGAGTAAAATCATAAGGGGGGCAAAAGAGTCCCTTTAAATGAAGATTATAGTTCTTTTTCGAGAAGCTTCTTAACAGTTTCCACTTTAGGTAAAGTGTATTTTGCTGTTCCATCAGAGTTTAGTTTTTCTTTATATCTGATTTTAAGCTCATTATCTTTATCATCATACTTTGGAGAAGTACCTGATAAGAAACCAGACTTCTTACACCTAACAGATAAAGTATTATTTCCACGTTTACCGTTTAGAATCATTTTAATTAATGAACTATCTTCGAAAGCATCGAGTTGGCCATCTTTCGCCATTCCTGTAGAAATCTGAAGTTTCCCTACCGACTGCACAGCAAACTCTTTCACTTTCTTTGGACAGCTATCACTAATTTCAAAGTGAACACTCATATCATATTCAGACTCAAGAATTTTTTGAATCTGCTTCGCTCTTTCATCGTCATCTAACTCAACAAAGAAACCTTCTTCAATATTCTTCATTTCCCCAAGAGTATCTTGGAATACTTCAGATAAGTTTAACTCTTTGTATTTTTCTTTTTTTAGAAGCTTAAGGCCTTCTTTAAGATTTTCATCAGCTTGCTCGTCGATCTTACGATTCCATTCAGCAATGAAGTTTTCAAGGTTTGCTAATTGCTCCAGCATTGGACTAGACTCAGAAACAAATAGTCTCGCTTTTTCAACCGCAGACTTTTCTGAAATCTCCTTAATTGCCGACCCTATTTCGTAATAAACATTACTAAAGAGATTGTCCCCCTCTTGCTCAGCTACATTTTGAGCAAGAACCAAGTACTTTTCAGACTCTTTATTAATCTCATCAGTAAGTTTTTGAAGATGGTCTAGTCTTGCAGGAGCAAGTTTAGCAAAATCTTTTCTTAACTCTGCAATATCATCAAGCCTAGGAGGAACACATGGGTCTTCCTCAAAACATGAAAAGCGAGCACCTTTATCAAAATACTTCGTTGGCCATGGACCAAAACCAGCAGCAATACTCGTCGTTGCAAAAACAGCAATTAATGTTGAAGCAATCTTTGTCTTTTTCATTTTTCCCCAATAATAATTAAACAGAACGTTAATTTCGCTATGCATGGTAACAGAAAGCTGCTCACTTTGCAGTCCCTATTGAAATCTTTACAATGCCCTTATGACATTGAAGAAACGCTATGCCCCTCATATTGATTTTCCTCCTTACCTCTTTATCCCAGGGAAGGCCCCGCATCCAGAGAAGGAAGGTTATCTCAAAGGGCAACATATCGAATTTTCAGGTACTTGGGAAGAGTCTAATTCTGATGCTTGGATTAATGGCTGGCTCTATGCCATCGACCTCTTTAATCACCAATATTTCTGGGATGCCCATGTCTATTTGGAGGCACTTTGGAATATGTTGGGAAGGAAAGGAGATCAACCAGACTTTCTAAAAGCCCTCATCAAAATTAGTGCAGGTGGGGTTAAACTTCAGATGGGCCAAGATGAATTAGTTCAAGCTCATTTTGAAAGAGCAAAAGAACTTCTTCTCGCAATTGACTTGAGCTATTTTGATCAATTTCTTGAAACTCATAAATTAATAGATTTTCTAGCAAGAGATAGCTTTCAGTTGAATGATTTTCTAGTTATTGAATTGAATTAAACAAAGAGCTCACAGACTTCATCAATTTCACGTGCAAAATTATTTCTCATTTCCACCGGATCATCATAACAAAGTTCCTTAGAAAGAGTCGCAATATCTTGATTATTATCAAGAATAGAAGCCCCTACTTCAAAGTGATAATTAGAGCTATTAATCATCTTCGTCCAAATTCTAAGTTGTACTGAAGCTTCTTTATTAAGGGCATTATCCTTAGCAAACTGAATAAGCTTAGGTTTGGCCACAGAGTTTTTAATTTTTAAAAACTCCATTTTGTCAGTTTCATTGACTTCAACAGCAAATCCATAATCAGTGGCTTTTACCTCACCTTCCCCTGAAGATTGAGATTCAATATAGCGGTAAGATAAATTTTTGAGAGTGTATTTAATAAGCTCAACAAGCTCAGTTTCTGAACCAAACTGGGAACGAATCTTATTCTCTAATTCCTGTTCAAGTCTTAACTTCTCTTGTTCATCTATTTTGCCAACTTTACTCATTGCGATGCCTCCGAATTCGTACTATAACATTATTCATGAAAGAAGCAATTTTTGGTGCAGGATGTTTTTGGGGTGTAGAATATAAGTTTTCGCAACTGGCAGGCGTTGTTGAAACGAAAGTTGGATACGCGGCTGGCGAAACTGAAAACCCAAATTACAAAGAAGTTTGTACTGATACTACAGGACATGCTGAAGTTGTTTGGCTCAAATACGATGAGTCTCAAATTTCCTATGAGGAATTGCTCTTTGCTTTCTTTAATATGCACGATGCGACTCAATTAAATCGTCAGGGTCCAGATGTTGGAAGTCAGTATCGTTCAATTATCATTGCCACTGATGAGGACCAAAAAGAAGCCGCTCTCAATAAGATTAATGAAATAAATGATCAAAAAGTAGACGACCAAAAAGTAGTCACTGTCGTGAATAACAACTGTAAGTTCTTTGAAGCAGAGGAATACCATCAAAAATATTTAGAAAAAAAAGGTATTTCTAGCTGTAAAATCTAAACAAATTTAAGTCTTTAAGTCCCATATCCGATAGAGAAGATATGAGATTATTAAACGCTATTTTATTCTTACTATTATCTAACTATTCATTCGCTTGGGATTGTGCCGGCATGTATCAGAATGTTGAAAAATTTTGTTCTGCTTCTCAGAATCAGTGCATCGGTTTAGCTGGTTGTATTGAAAGAAGAACAAAGTGTAACTTCAACCACAAGGCAAGTTCTAACTGTGAGCAAATCAATCATTGTATGGAATCATATGAAACCGAGATTGATGAACTCGTAGGAAGAAGTAGAAATGCCTTTCACACATTCTGTAATTACAACTGGAGTGATCAGCATGAACAATGTGAAAATCAAAATGAAGCTTATGATATGGTCACAATGTTTTGTCCGGGAAGAATGAGACTCGTTTCTGATCGTGATAAAGAATTTAACTGTGAAGGTCCTAAGAAAACTCTTCGTCGCTACATTGCTAAATGTAATGAAGTGCTTAACGACTATAAGAATAAGTGTGGTTACCATGCTCAAGCAGTTCCTGAATACTATGGGAAATGTAAAGAGCTAGAAATGAATGTACCGACGCCTGATTCAGGACATGCTGCTCATGCTGAAGTTAATGATTCAGATAGAGGCGAAATCAAACCAGTGATTGCCAATAGTGAGTCAGATAGTAACGTGGTAAGTGCCGATAAAAAGTAGTAATTGCCTCTGATCCTAGCCGAAAGTAAAATTTTTTACTTTCTCTAGGCTCAGTTCATGACATGAACGATCTTACGTTTTCCATAACTACAATTAGTACAACAAGCAGTTTCTTTAACGTGTAAATTCTTATGATCTGTTGAATGAGTAAAGAAGAATGGGTTTCCACAATTAGGACAGTTTTCTACAGTCTTTTTGACCTGTTTTACATCGCCAAAATATTTCTCGTAGTACTCTAGTTCATATTCTGTCGTTTTTGCTTCCAAAGTGTCCCCCTAGTATAAAACCTAACGGCAATTTTTTCAGGAACCTTTATTTTTTTAAAAAAGACAAAAGTTTTTTTGTAAGTTAATTTCAATATTTTTATTGGAGATTGGATCTTTGAAGGCCAGAGCGCAAGCTACAAGTTTCATCCCTTCCTCATTCTTATTTCCCTTACCGTACTTTGGATCTCCCATGAGAGGATGATCTATCATATTGAAATGCCGACGAATTTGATGATAACGTCCAGTCTTAATTCTCACTTCGACCTTACTTGTTTGGGACTTTTCATCGACTTCGACAATTTTATAGGTCGTCAGCGATTCCTTCTCATCTAAGGCCAAATCAATTTTATCAACTTCCTCAGGTATCCCTAAGATACCTAAAACTTCCGCTTGGTATACCTTTCTCACAGTAGCATCTCTCCAAAGCTTCCCAATTTTTGAAGCACCTAGCTTCGTATAAGCAAACATCATGAGACCGCTAGCTTCACGATCTAGGCGATGGATAAGAAAGACCTTTCTCTTGGTTTGAACTTCGATCATTCGCTCAATACTGAGTCTATCGCCAAATTTTGAACCTTGGGCCAAAATTCCGGCTGGCTTATACCAAACCCCCCAGTTTCCAGTTTCATGGACAGGGAAGATCTCTGGGATCTCACATTCTAAGATATCTGAATCATAGTAGAATTCGACTCTCTCGCCGCTCTTAAGCTCTGTCTTAGCCTTTCTGGCCACTTTTGCAGGCTTATAACCCTTTCCTCGAACCCAGCCACAACCGTCTCCAAGGGCCTTCTTAATTTTAATTTTAGAAAGATCACAATGAGATCCAATAAAATCTACTAGATTTTTCGGGTCATTTTTTTTAACTTCTTTCTTAATTATTATTCGCATCAAATTGGAATACCACATGAGCTCAGATACCGTCATTAATGTTTCTCAACTATGTAAAAAATTTGTGAGTTTTAAAAAGGAACCTGGCATTGTTGGCTCCTTAAAAAGCTTCTTTGTTAGAAACCCAATTGAGAAAATTGCGGTCAATAATTTTGAACTCAAAATTAAAAAGGGAGAGATCATAGGGCTCCTCGGTCCAAACGGTGCAGGTAAAACCACCTTAATGAAGATGTTTACAGGAATCGTCGTTCCAACCTCAGGAGAACTTTCAATCCTCGGTTATCAACCATGGCAACGAGATAAACAATTTAGAAAAAAAATCGCTCTTGTAATGGGGCAAAAGTCTCAGCTTTGGTGGGATATCCCTGCAATGGATAGTTTCACTCTTCTCCAGAAGTATTATGAAATTCCTGAAGATAAATTCAATGAGAGAATTTCTCATATGTCAGAGATTCTTGAAGTTAAAGATCTTCTGCATATCCATGTGAGAAAACTTTCTTTAGGAGAAAGGATGAAGCTAGAGTTAATGGCTTCACTCCTCCATGATCCAGATGTGATCTTTTTAGATGAGCCAACAATTGGTCTCGATCTCGTAGCTCAAGAAAATATTCGAAATTTTATCAAAGAGTACCATGCTCGTACTGGATGCACGATTATTATCACTTCTCATTATATGGCCGACGTTCAAGCGTTATGTGAGAGGCTCGTTCTCATCATGGGTGGTAAGAAAGGATTTGATGGACCAATTCATGAATTTGAAAAAGTTCTTGGTAATGAGAAAACATTAAGCTTTTCCTTTTCTACTGAACAAAACCCAGAAGCTGAAATCTGGAAGAATTACTACCCTGAATGGGATGAGAAAAATAGAAGTGTTGAGTTAAGAGTTCCTGAAGAAGAATTAAGAGATCTTTCAATGAAGGTTCTCCAGAATCTTCCAGTCACTGATTTTGCCACTGAAAAACTTCCTATTGAAAGAGTAATGAAAACTCTTATGGAAAACCCAGAGCTCCTTAAGGAAAGATCGAATGACTAATTTTCTTAAATGGTGGCAGACAGTCAAAATAAGCTGGGTTAAGCACACTGCTTACCGTTTGAACTTCTTTCTACAAATCATCGGACCATCTCTCGTCTTCTTCTTTGTAAAGTATAATTTGTGGACATCTATTTTTGAGCAATCAGCGACAAAGGTTATTCAAGGATATACTCTCGATCAAATGCTTAGCTATCATGCTTGGGCCTTTATCATTTCTCTTGTGGCTCAAGGACATGGATCTTGGAATCTAAGTGAGGATATTCGTCTCGGAAGAATTAGTTCTTATCTTATCTATCCTTTTAATTTTTGGGAATTTCACACGGCTAGTTTTATTTCCTTTCAAGGAATTCAGATTCTCATCGCCGGAGTAACTCTCCTCTTCTTTTCATATATCAGTATTATTTCAAGCTTCTCATTTGAAGTTTTACTCACTGGTTTCACCTTTACTCTCTTAGTCAGTATCTTCTGGTTTTTAACCCAGTACTTCACTGGTCTTTTAGCCTTTTGGTTAGAAGAAACATGGATCTTAAGAGTCATGCTTCAAATTGTTTCTGTCTTTCTAAGTGGGGCCATCATCCCTCTTGAATTATATCCAGAATGGTTTGTGAAAATCTTGAATTTCACTCCCTTTCCTTATCTCTCCTATTACCCTATTCAAATCATGATGGGACGAGATGTTTCCTTAGTATCTGGTGTGGTCATTATCTGCTCTTGGATTGTTGGACTTATTTTCATTAATAAATTTATTTGGCGTCGTGGTCTACGTCTCTACACTGCGGCGGGGATGTAATATGTTAAGTAATATCAAACATTATTTAAGCGTATATAGAAAGTTTGTTGCTACAAGTATTGCTGTAAACACATCATTTAGAACAAGCTTCGTCATGCTTATTATTATGGACTTGTTCACTTTCTTCACGACAATCTATAGTATTGATTTCATCTACAATCATATTGATACTATTGGACCGTGGGGAAGAAATGAGCTTCTCTTCTTCGCCTGTTTCATGTTGATGATTGATAATCTTCATATGATTCTTTTCAGTGAGAGTTTTTGGGAATTAAGCTTCTCTATTAAGAATGGCTCCCTTGATTTTGTCATATTAAAACCTCTTAATACTATCTTTAGTGTTTTCTTTCGTTACTTTAGACCTTCAAGCTGTGTTCTCACACCTCTCTATATTTTCTATCTCATTAAATATGGAAACCTTGTTGGTCTTGGAACTTTGGATTGGGTACTTCTACCTTTCATGATTTTTTCAGGACTGGCCGTCCTTGTACTTATAGAGTTTTGCTTCTGTAGTGCTATGTTTTGGGTAACAGAAGGTATTGGAATCAACTTTCTTAGACTGCAGTTACAGCAATTATCTCGTTGGCCAAACTTCATTTATGGTCCATTAGCCAGAAAGTTTTTAACCGTTGCCGTACCAATTACTCTCATTGGTTCTGCGCCTGTGCATTTTCTCTTAGATAAAAGCCGCTATGGATTGTTCTTGGCCATGCCTGTGGCCATTATTATCCTTATCTTCATTCTCCGTATTGTCTGGGAGAAAGGGCTTCGTAACTACGACTCTGCTTCTAGTTAAAAATCTGAGGGAATTTTTCCAGTCATCTTCTTAAACTGAGAGAAGAACTGAGAATAAGAACTATAACCACAGTCTAAGGCAACTTCAAGATTGCTTAGCTTTTTATTGGCCAATAGAGACTTCGCTCTTTCAACTCTTAGCAAAGATTGAAACTCTTTAGGTGTTACCCCTAATTCTTCAGAAAAAAGTCTATTCATTGTTCTAGAACTCATTCCTGAATCTTTACTAACAAGCGAAAGAGAAACTGATAGGTCTTTTCTTATCACTTTCATTGCTTTGATTAGACGGTCATCACTAGCGTTTGAAAAAAGCTTTTCGACACTTTTATTAATCACATCATTATGTTCTTGAATCGCCTCATATAATCGAATCGCCAAGACTTCTATATATTGAGTGGCATATTTCTCATTCTCTATTTCAATCAAATGAAAAAGTATCTCTTTTATCATCTGATTCTGAGAGAGAACTAAGGCTTCTTGAGTAGATTGCTTAATATATTTATTCCAAATTTTCTTAGGAATATTACAAATAATACGCTCACCCTTTTCTTTTGATGAATCAAATTGATGAACGACTTTAGGAGGAATATAGATCATCTTTCCTGGGCTTGCACTTAGCTCCTCCCCCTTTTCAAGGTTAATCTTTATATTTCCCTGTAAAGGAATAAAGAGATGATGATCATCATGAGCATGAGCAGCTAATTTTCTCTTAGGTATATTTTGATGGACAAGAAATAGGCCATTAATTTCCTTAGCTTTATCTATTCCTTTCTTCATATAATCTCCTGAAACTTTATCCCTTCTATTGTATGTCAAAAAATCGAATTTAAGTGGCAAATTATTGAAAGATTAAAATTCTAAATTTTACTATAACTTCTTCAGAAATGAGGAACGCCACTAACGGCCCCTTTAACTTGGAGAATACTATGAAAAAGCTAATAACTTTACTTGCTCTACTCGCTACAACATCTATTCTTGCCGACCGAGTTGTTTGTCACAACCCATTCGATGACAATAGCATCACGATTAAAACTGCCTATAATCAACAAGGAAAATTCCTCAACGGAAAGATTGAACTTAAAGGATATAAATTAAGAACTTTCTTTGAACACGAACTGGCGGCAAAAGAAATCAATGCCCAAGAAACGTGGTATGGTGGTGGAGGAAGATCACACTCAGTGAAAGCCTTTAGTGCTCATGTAAACGCTAGTCACTACTATGCAGAAAGAATAAACTCTGAAGGTACTGGATTTAAAGTTTTTGCTGACTTTGGTGGAATAAAGATTGTGGCCTTTGAAGATGGAAGATCAAATGGTAAAGACTGGTGGTTTAAAAAGTGTAATTACTCTAAATATTAATCACTTGACGCGTTTCAAATTATTTTTATCAATATAAAACCTTGTCACTAACAAAATAGCTCCCATATTCCTGTTAAGGAGAAATTATGGGAGTTATTGTTGCGACCTCACTTTTTGTGTTGATTACATTCTTGGGATCATGGGATATAGTTCGCCCTGATTTTACAAAGTTAAAAGCGAAGTGCCCTTTTTCAAAGAGTGCTTGCGAATGCAAAGTGGAGGACGTGAAAAATGTCTAATCAAGTAAGTGATATTTTCGACCCTGAAGAATGGGATAATATTGGTGAGCACTTTACAGATATCACCTATCACCGTTCAAAAAATCAAGGAACAGTAAGAATTGCTTTCAATCGTCCTGAATGTCGAAATGCTTTTCGTCCTCATACTGTTGATGAACTCTACCAAGCTCTTGATCATGCCCGCCAAACTTCTGATGTTGGCTGTGTTCTTATCACTGGAAATGGTCCTTCACCAAAAGATGGTGGTTGGGCATTTTGTTCAGGAGGAGATCAAAGAATTCGCGGAAGAGATGGATATAAATATGAAGGAATGGATCAAGATAAAATTGATCCGGCGAAGCTAGGTCGTCTTCACATTCTTGAAGTTCAAAGACTCATTCGTTTTATGCCAAAAGTTGTTATTGCCGTGGTTCCAGGTTGGGCCGTAGGTGGAGGACATAGTCTTCATGTTGTTTGTGATTTAACACTAGCTTCAAAAGAACATGCCATTTTCAAACAAACAGATCCTGATGTAGCCAGTTTTGATTCTGGGTATGGTTCGGCTTATCTTGCTAAACAATGTGGACAAAAACGTGCTCGTGAAATTTTCTTCTGTGGTTTTAACTATTCAGCAGATGAAGCCTTCCAGATGGGCATGATTAATAAAGTTATTCCTCACCAAGATCTAGAAAAAGAAGCTCTTCGCTGGGCCAAAGAGATTAATTCAAAATCTCCAACAGCCATGAGAATGCTTAAATTTGGATTCAATCTGCAAGATGATGGTCTCGTAGGACAGCAACTCTTTGCAGGAGAAGCCACAAGACTTGCTTATGGAACGGATGAAGCCAGAGAAGGAAGAGATGCTTTCTTAGAAAAGAGAGATCAAAACTATTCTCAATTCCCATGGCATTACTAGAAGATTTTCCTTTTCAAAAGTCTCCCCTAGAGTTTTCCCCATCAGATGGAAATAAAGATGACTATGCTAATGAGCTTCTCCCCGAAGCTCTCTATACCTCAATTGAAGATTGGAACAATATCCTGGAATGGATCAAGTCAAACTCCCCTCAATCAAAAGTTTGTGATCTAGGAGCAGGTGAAGCACGAGGGACATTACTTGCCTCAACTCACTTCAAGGAATTAAGTGTCACTTCAATTGAAGCTAATAGCGAAAGATTTCTCCATACAGTAAAGTATCTGAAGGAAAAAAATCTTTATCAAAATAATATTAAGTCCGGTAATTTTTTAAATACTGACTTATCGGACTTTGACTGCTTCTTTCTCTATCTTCCCGTTGGAGAAAGTCTCTATCAACTATTCGAAACGTTCTCAAAGCGAGAAAAAGAATTTTTATTAATTGCTATTGAAAGTCATGGAGACCTCCTTCCCTTTGTAGAAGATTATTTCGATGTTGCCCCCATTTCGAAGATTGCTCTCTCTGATAGTAGGCATAATGAGTTCGCCCATATTTATCGAGTTAATGAATTTATAGAAAATAAGCTTCAGAAGATTCTTAATAAAAGACAAAGTGATATTGAAATATTAGTGGAAGAGTTTCACCCAACTCAAAACACCTATCAATTTAAAAGAAGTCTAAGAGACGTGCAATATGGGCCAAAAAAAGGCCACATTACTGTGGCCAATCCGCCAAGGCTTATTAATCTCGATAATATTATAAGTATCCAATAGTTTCTAACTTGAAAGCATAAGTTGTTTCTTCAGAGTCGATAAGAAATTCACTCGCAGTAACACTTGGAGCTCTTCTTCCATAGAATATTTTTGCAGGATTAGAAGACTTTAACTTCGCTTCAATATTAATCTCTTTAAAAATCTTTGTTACTAATCCCTCTCGATGAGAAAGATGCCAGAGTGAAAATGCTTGCCTACGATCATAATCATAGCCAACATCTGTTACCACTTTTGAAATATTCAGTTTTTCTCCTTCTTCATTTTCACAATTAAAGAAATTTAACTGACTTTCCCATGTTAATGTTTGTCTCACATTACAGTGATAGCTGAATATAACTTCTTCTGTTGAAAGGTCTACTAATTCCATCTCAATATTAAATTTAGCAGTGCTTGCAAAAACTGAAGTTGTTAATAGTGTGGCAATTAAAAAAATAACTTTATTCATCTTGTTTCCCCATTTAAAGTTTTACCCAACATAAATGGCACAAGATAAATATTCCAAAGAAATGAACTTTATAAAAAAGAAACTATGTCGAAATTTGAAAAGGTCCTTACAAATTCAGAGATATTTACTCAGCACCAGGATTAAATAGCTGAAAATTCATAATAAGCGGAATGACTTCTTCATCATTTATAGATTTAGCATCTATTGGAGCTGAGTCGACAATCTCTTTAAAGTCCTCAAAAAACTTTAGGTATCGAGCTATGATTTTTTCTCTCGCTTGTTGTGTGGTAGCAAAAACAATAGACCCATAGACATCTTGAGATGATTTATCAGTGGCATTATCTAGTGCTTTTTGTAACCAGAACTTTCTTGAATTAATCATCTGTTCAGGGGTTCCTCGATCACTGATTTTAAATTGATTGATCTCATAGATAGTCTCTGTCTTTTTGATTAGCCCAGATGCTTCAGCATCACTTAAAATTTCATTCACCTCTTTAATTGGGATCCCTGATATTGTGGAAAGAAAGCTATCTTGATGAAATGAAAGCTTCTTATATGAAGGAAGATTGAGGCAAACAAGAATTAATCCATAATTTGGGTTTGAGTGATACTTATTAGAAATTGACTCAAAATGTTCTTTTCTCTCATCTAATAAGGCTATCTTGTTTCCATCAGTTAACTTATAGCAAAGACTCAATGATTCCATATCATCAAGAGCGAAAATAATATTTAAAAAGTCAGCCAAATTGAGAGAAGAGTCTCCATTTTTAAGTCTTCTTATTTTAGATGAAGATAAACCGCTTGCTTCCTCAACTTCTTTTAATTTTCGGTTGCTCAGAATATGGGTAAGGAGTTCACTTGAGTTTTGATAATTCCCAGTGAAGCGATAATATGAGCGAATAAGTGACTCGAGATCGACCTTAAATACCTTTAAGTAGTCTATATATTCTTCCCAAGGAATATTAGCGTGTCCCTTTTCCCAGCGATGAATGACATTTGAATTCGCCTCAAGTCTTTGATTGACCCACGCCTGGCTCTTCTCTCCTCGAAGAGAAACAATTAACTGACTTGCTAGTTCTTGAAAATTCATAAGGATATATAGAATAAAAAAAGCCCCTTAGAAAAGGGGCCTTAAAATAATTACATTTAATTGTGCTTCTACTCAGCTGGAGCTTCTTCCGCCGGCTCGGCTTCTGTTGAAGCCTCATCAGCAGGTGCTTCCGCTTCTACTTCTGGCTCAGGCTCAGGTTCAGCTTTTGGTGCAGGAGCTGTGATAAGACCTTCAGCAAGAAGAACAGCTACTTTGTCTGCTCCGTTAAGCCATTGTCCGTTAGACTTTCTAACTCCATATCTTCCAGATCTTTTCTTAACGATTGTTAAGTCATCTTTCTTTTTTACTACTTCCATGTTTCCTCCGTCATTTTGAAATCCAGAATATTCTATTTGAGGATCACGCTAAAGTAAATAGGTCCCCAGTCACTCTTATCAGGAAGCATGATGGTCCCATACTCAGTCTTTTCGCCTAGCCCCAGTTGCTCAGTAAATTTATGACAAACCTTGGCATCTCTCTTCTTAAGCAGCTTGGCAATGACATCATCGTTTTCCAGTGGGCTTATGGAGCAGGTTGAGTAAACCATTCTCCCTCCCTCACGCAATGAATCAAAGGCACTGGCAATCATAGTAAATTGATCTTTAGAAAGCCTCTTTGTTCTTCCCTCTTTCCATTCTGTAAGCTGTTCTGGGGCGCCCGGCTGAGTGTCTTCCAATAAGTGACGCTCACTTGAACAAGGGGCATCAAGAAGAACTCGATCATAGGAATTTGGATAATGAACACCCCAAGCTTTAGCGTCATGCCCATAGATCTTTAAATCCAATTCGCTAAAGTCAGACAAGAAACTATCAGTGACTTTCTTTAACCTCTCTCTTCTTTTTTGTGAGCGATCATTGAGAGTCAGACTTCCACTCTGTAGGGCCTGCCCTAAGATGATACTTTTTCCACCTGGAGCGGCACAGAGATCAAGCACATCCATTCCAGGCTCAACCATTAACGCCTTGGCCGCAATGACCGAAGCATAATCAAGAAGATAATGAGAAGCTTTCCCTTCTTCATAAATCACTTCAGGTAAGGTTGATCCATGAAAGGTATCGGGAAAATGAGGATCTTTTTGGCAATCAGAAAAATCAGCAAGATCTTTGGCCATATGATTAACATAGGCCACATGCTCTTTAGGTTTAACTAAAGCACTCTTTAAAGTCTCCCAACGATCTCCATAGACATCACCATAGAAACTTTCAAATAACTCGAGACCTGATTTCTTATTCTTTTTGGCCATAGAACTCTTCTAAAAATCTTTTAACAATCGTATGTTCTAACTTACCTTTCTGAGAAGAAGGGGCTGGAACTCTGACAACTAAACGTAAACTTTTCTCATCATAAACATGATAAGTTACTCTCGGTTCAACAGAAGGTACTTCTAAACCTTCTTTTCTCCCCACTCTATCAAAGTTTAGTTTAGCCTTTTGAATAAAAGCAGAACATTCCTCGTTGGCAAGTTTTAGCAAGATCCCTTCAGCTCTCTTCCAGTCGGCAGTTAACTTCATTGGAATTTGAAAAACGTGAAGGACATACTGATCCATGAAGGATTCATTCACAACAGGGTTGGCTAAAAATATTGAGTTTGGAATTGTAATCGCTCTTCCAGTGTATTGGTGAGTAATATTGAAGGGACCAATTTCCATAATCTTCGTGGTGAGAAGACTCGTATCAATTACATCACCACGATAGTTATTAATCTCAATTCTATCTCCTACTGAGAAAGGATGATTCGAAGCTCTTAAAAATCCTCCAAGAAAACAAAGAATCAACTCTTTGGTAGCAATCACGATAGCTGCGGCAATGGCAACAATAGAAAGAGCAAAGGCCTGAAGTTCTGTAGACCAAATAGCCGCTAATCCTATAACAAAGACAAGACTAGAGTAGTTACGAACATGAATAACCCACTTTCTCTTATATTCTGAGTTAAGGGTACTCTTTCTAATCGAGCTAGAAATCGCAAATTTTATAATCCAAATAATTAAAAGTAAGAGGCCACTTGAAATTAAATGATTAATTTGTTCGCGTCCCTGAAAATATTCAAAATTCATAGAAAAACTCCTACTTCCATTCTACTCTGATTAATGAAAAGGGAATACCAATTTCATTAAATTTTTCAATCCAATACTTCTGTGAAGTTTGTAGTTGATCCCCAGGTCCCTTTACTTCCCCTAATATAAACTCACCTTTCTTATAAAGAACAAGATCAGGAAAACCTTTGCCGGCCTCTTTTAGATTAAGCATGATCCCTTTGTAAATACCTTTTAACTGGTCTGTAGATAATACTCGCAAAAGAGTTTTAAAGTCAGCCTTAGATATTCCTTTCCAAGAGAAGAATGGATTGACCATTCCTTCCTTCGTTTCATATTGCTTAAGCATGTAGTCTTCAAACTTCTTCTTATCTTTTAAAATTGAGAATGTTCTCTTTACGTATTTTTGCCTCTTATCGAAGAAATCTTCATCGAAGAGATCAAGGGGTCTTCTTTGAAAAGGGTGAGCAAAGGCCCCATCAACACTACAGAACCAACAATCCCAGAATGCTAGAGCAAAGAGAGCGTTCCAATAGAGATTCTCACAGTAAAAACCCTTCCAGCCCTTTCTTTCCATTTCTTTCAAGGCAAGAGCTTCTACCCTCTGCCCAGTATTCTTCACCTTCAAGTCTATTTGTTTAAAATCAAGTTTGGGAGGCCTTAGTTTTTCAATCCCTAAAGGCTTATGGAATTTATTATGAAAATTTTTAATAAAGAGAATATCTTTAAATGTTCTAGGGTTTTCTTCAATTTTTTTAAACTCAGCATAAGCATTTTCATATTCTTCGATCTTATAAAGAATTCTAACCCTTCTCTCTCTTGAGTCCAATATTTGAGCTTTCTTATGAAATTCAAGGGCAAGCTCAAGTTCTTGATCATTACAATAATGACTTTCTAAGAATCGTGCTCCTAAATTAAAAAGTCTTCTCTTTTTACGATCAAAGCGAGGACTCACTTTACCTAGGCTTTTCAACAGATGAAGGTTTTCTTTTACCCCATCAACATCTCGATCTTCACGACAGAGATATTGTTCTTCTTGAAGAATTCCTAACTCATACCCCTTTCGTATATCACTTCTCTTATGAAAGATTCGAGTTTCGTTTGATATCTTATACTTGGGATACTTAATAGCTCCTACTTCTTCTAAGATAAAATCTGAAAGTGATTGAGAAAAGTTACCAAAGAAGAGAAAGAGTAAGCGATCATAGATTTCTTGATAGTGATTTTGAATAATACCTTCTTCTCTTAAGACATAGAGATAGAATAGATCAAAGTCCTGTTGCACTCTCTCCCATAAGGCGTCCCGACCTTTGTAGGCAGAAGGCTTTTCTCCCAATTCTTTAAGAAAGTTTTTAAGAATTTCACTGGTGACAATTCTATTGAGCTCTTCTTCATCTACGGCCTTAGGATTCAAAGTGAAGAATTTATTCGAATCTTTAAAAGCTTTCTTGAAATTGATTTCCTCATAATTAAGTTTGCTTAAGATAAACAGTTCTTTTGAACGAGAGGCCAGTCTCACATAGAGCTTCTTTGCGTCACTATTTAGACTCGCAAAGTCATCAATAAACTTGAGCTCTTTCTTAGTAAGAAGATCAGCATACCGCTTGGCGCAAAAACGCAATAAGTACTGAAAGTTCTTAAGATAATAGTCCCTAGCGAGACGATGAATCTGTTCTGGTGAATTCTCCATATTTATATGGTGATCTATATAATTTAATCTGTCATTTTCCTTTCAAAAAACGCTATAATTTGTCGAAATTTTAAATAAAGAAAAGGAAGATATATGAAACTTGAGAACTACGTTTTAGGTAGCTGGAAACAAGGTAACGAGCAAGGAACTGAACTCTTTGATGCTTCATTTGGAAAATCTCTTGGTTTTGCCAGCACAGCTGGAATTAACTTCGGTGAAATTTTAAACTATGCTCGTACTGTTGGTGGTCCAAATCTTCGTAAGCAAACTTTTCACGATCGAGCTCGTGCTCTTAAGCAACTGGCACTTTATCTTCTGGAGAGAAAAGAAAAGTACTATCAAATTTCATATCAAACTGGTGCTACGAAAATTGATTCTTGGATAGATATTGAAGGTGGTATTGGAAACCTCTTCACTTATAGTTCAAAAGGACGCCGAGAAATGCCAGATAGCAATGTCTACTCTGACGGTGCTCCTGAGATGCTTTCAAAAGGTGGGACATTCACAGGACAACATATCTTTGTTCCAAAAAGAGGTGTTGCTGTTCATATTAATGCTTTTAATTTTCCAGTTTGGGGAATGCTAGAAAAGATTGCCGTTAATCTCGTTGCCGGTATGCCTTGTGTTGTTAAGCCAGCAACTGTGACTTCTTATCTTACGGAAGCAGTCGTCAAAGATATTATCGAAAGTAAGCTTCTTCCTGAAGGTGCTCTTCAGTTACTTTGTGGAAGTGCTTCAGGAATCTTAGATCATGTAACTTCACAAGATGTTGTGACATTTACTGGTTCAGCTTGGACTGGTCAGAAGCTAAAGTCTCATCCTCGTATTACTGAACAATCAGTTCCATTCAATATGGAAGCTGACTCTCTTAACTGTTGTATTCTGGGTGAAGATGTTAAGCCTGATAGCGATGACTTCAATGTATTCATCAAAGAAGTAGCAAAAGAAATGACGATTAAGGCCGGTCAAAAATGTACGGCCATCAGAAGAACAATTGTTCCTGAGAATATGATTGAGCCAGTTCAAAAAGCTCTGATCGCGAGACTTCAAAAGGTGGCCATAGGAAGTCCTACTGCTGAAGGTGTTCGCATGGGACCGCTTGCAGGAATGTCTCAGAAAAAAGAGGTTCTTGAAAAGATTGAAGAGCTTAAACAAAGCTGTGAGCTACTTTATCACAATGAAGACTTCCAACTTCTTGATGGAGATAGAGAAAAGGGTGCGTTCATCTCACCGACTCTCCTGCTTGCTAAGGACCCAATGAATAATTCAGCAGCTCACTCAGTAGAGGCCTTTGGACCTGTTTCAACTCTGATTCCTTATAAGGGAGCAGATCAGGCCATTGAACTATCTCACATGGGAGAAGGTTCTCTGGTAGGAAGTATCGTCAGTAGCGATAAGAAATGGGCCAGTGAAGTGGCCGTAGGTATGGCCTCTCACCATGGAAGAATTGTTATACTTAACGAATCTTGTGCCAAAGAAAGTACAGGACATGGATCTCCTCTACCTAACCTTGTTCACGGTGGACCAGGTCGTGCTGGTGGTGGTGAAGAAATGGGTGGAATGAGAGGAATCAAGCATTATATGCAAAGAACGGCGATCCAAGGTCACCCTACTTTCATTACTGACCTCACTCAGGTTTATCAACCAGGTGGAGAAAGGCCTGAAGCCGATAAGCATCCATTCAGACATTATTTTGAAGAGCTAGAAGTGGGAATGACTCTCACAACTCACAAGAGAACGGTAACAGAAGCTGATGTGGTGAACTTTGCCAACCTCTCTTGGGATCATTTCTATGCTCATACAGACACGACAAGCCTCGAAGGGACGATCTTTGATGAGAGAGTCGCCCACGGATATTTTGTCATCTCAGCAGCCGCTGGGCTCTTTGTCGATCCTGGTAAAGGACCAGTTCTGGCCAACTATGGCCTTGATGAGCTTCGCTTTATTAAGCCAGTCTATGTTGGAGCGACCCTAGGAGTGAAGCTGACTTGTAAGGAGAAGATCCCTCAGGACCCCCGTGAAGGAGAGGTTCCAAGAGGCGTTGTTCGCTGGCAAGTGGATGTTTCAGATGAGACAGGAGAGACTGTTGCCCTTGCGACAATCCTCACACTAGTGGCTAAAAAAACTACCTAGTAGATAACTCTCTATTGTTCCAAATTTTAAAAAGTGATATCTTACGCTATGGCGAAGTTTAGCGATCTTTTAGATCAAAAGAACATTCTAGATATCCGTATTTGCGAGCTTGCAAAATGCGAAGATCTTTCTCTTGAGAGATCGTGGCTAGCTCCGCTTATCTCTAAACTTTACCGAGAGCTTTCTTCAAAGGGTCTTGATTTTAAACCTGAGGTTTGGGTTTCGGACGATTGGTTTAGCCCGGATGGCAGTGCTGGATTTGCTCTTCCTTTTTTCCTTCTTCATCCTGAGTTAATGAAGCTTGAAAGACAAGCGAAGGGAGAAGTAGAAGGCTCAACTCTTAACTGGGCGATGAAGTTACTTCGTCATGAAACTGGTCATGCTCTGGATAATGCTTATCGCTTAAGAAGAAATAAAACTCGTCAAAGAATCTTTGGTCTTTCTTCTCAAGACTACCCAGATGATTATGATGTTCAGCCATTTTCCAAGAAGTATGTCCGTCACTTAAATGGTCACTATGCTCAGGCCCACCCAGATGAAGATTGGGCCGAAACTTTTGCGACTTGGTTAACTCCTAAATCAAACTGGAGAACAAAGTATAAGAACTGGCCGGCCATCGAGAAACTAAATTTTGTGAATCAGGTGATGAAGAGTTTAGATTCTACAAATCAAAATACTAAAGTTAAAAAAGTTGATCATTGGTCCAAAGATAAGAGAACTCTCAGAGAGTTCTTCAATGAACGCTCTAAGAAATATGCTCGTAAAGTTCTTTTAAAAGAAAGAAAACTAAAGAGAGACATCTCACCAATCTTAACAAATAGTATGAAAGTTAATGCCTATCAGTTTCTAAAGGTGAAGAAGTCTATACTTAAGAAACAACTTAGAAGAGAATTAGGTGAATCTTCTTATCGTATTGATTGCTATTTAAAAGACTTAAGTAGAACTTCTAGGAGAGAAAATCTCTATTTTTCCACAAAAAATCAAAAACAGCTCCTTCAAATTTTGTCCCAAAGTGCAAAATCATATATCATTAAAGGTAACCACAAAGTTTTAATGTGAGTATTACCATATGAGATCACTCAGGGTTTTAGTGCTAATGCACGTGGATTTAGTTCCGCCTGAAAATGCTAAAGAATTAATCAAACAAGCAAAGAAGGATAATGCTCCTGATCCAGCTTGGGTGACAGAATTGAATGTTATTGAGACACTTTCAAAAGCCGGCCACACAGTCGAAAAACTTGGTGTCTATTCAGATCTCACAAAAATTCGTAGCGCAGTTGAAGAATTTAAACCTCACATTGTTTACAACCTTCTTGAAGAGTTTGATGGTGAGTCACTCTTTGATCAAAATGTTGTTAGTTATTTAGAACTTCTTCGAGTCCCTTACACTGGAAATAATCCTCGAGGTCTTATACTGGGAAGAGATAAAGCTCTCACCAAGAAACTTCTCAGCTATCATCGAATTAAGACTCCTAAGTTTGTTGTTTTCCCAAAAAATAAAAAGAAGAAAGTTCCTAAGTGGGTTGAATATCCTGTGATTGTAAAGTGCCTTAATGAAGAAGCCTCTCTTGGAATTTCTCAAGCTTCAGTTGTTAAATCAGAAGAGAAGCTATTAGAGCGTATTCAGTATATTCATAAGACATTTAATACTGACGTTATCGTCGAAGAGTTTATAGAAGGAAGAGAATTCTATGTTGGTGTTTATGGTAACTATCGTCTCCATACTCTCCCTGTCTGGGAGTTAGTTTTTAAAAACGCCGACAATCCAGAAAAAGAACTCTACTCTCGTCAGGCCAAATGGAATAATAAGTATCGCTCTAGAAAAGGTATTGATACCCAGAAAGCAAAGTTAGATGATGATCTTATTAAGAAGGCCCATGATATTGCTAAAAAGACATATAAGGCCTTAGAACAAAATGGCTATACAAGAATTGATCTTCGAATGAACGATAAGAATGAATTCTATGTTATTGAGGCCAATCCAAATCCTAATATTGGCAATGAAGATGAGTTTGCCTTAAGTGCTAAGGCATCAGGTCTCAAGTATGAAGAGCTTCTTCAAAAAATTGTTAGCCTTGGGCTTAACTGGTTCGACGGAGCTTAGACTTTTTTGGCAAACTTATTAAAAATGAAGTATTTCCATTAAATAACTCATATCTTAACTTTCCACCAAGACTTTCAATAATATCTCGGCATAGAGGAAGACCGATGCCCGTCCCTTCTCCATCTGGTTTCGTCGTAAAGAGAGGTTCATAGATCTGTTCTTGAATTTCGTCGGGGATTCCATGTCCAGAATCTATAATTCGAAGTTTCAAATGGTGGAAGTCTTCAGACACATGTAGCTTCACCCACTTCTCTTCGATCTCCTTAATAGCATAAACGCTATTTGTAATAAGATTGACTAAAACTCTTAAGATCAGAATCTTATTAGAAGTAAATTGGAAACTCTTATCAGTCATTTCATTTTCAATTGAAAACTCAAAGGTGGCGTCACTTAAATCAGTGTTCATGATGTGACAAACTTCTCCTATCAGTTTCTCTAATTCTATGACTTGAACTTCATCATTTTCTCCATCTCGAGAAAGGAGCCTTAATCCCTTTACGACTTCCGCAATTTCACTCACCTTTAAGTCAATAGTTTTGGCGTGCTTATTTATAGTCTCCTCACTTGGACCTTGTTTTTTTAGTTCTTCATTTAAAAATTGAGACGAACCCATTAACACCTGAAGTGGATTATTAATTTCGTGAGTAATATTTCCCGCAAGAATTCCAAGACTGGCCAATCTATCTTGAGATTCAAGCAACTTTAAACTTTTCTTATTCGCTTTAATGATAATTTCTGCGTAACTCTTTCCAACATACACAATAAGACCTATCGAAATTGCAAAGAAGGCTAAGGAAATATTGTAAAAAACAGTTCGATTCACAAAAGAGATTTCATTAATCGCATATGAGTTAATTACCGGAATTTGGATCAAAAGAATAAAAAGAATAATCAATGCCGACAAAATAGCCGTTTCTTTCTTTGGCAAGAAGTTCGAGGCCATGACAGCCCCTAAAGGAAGCCACCAAATATTGGGACTATTTACTCCTCCGGTAAAGAAAGTTAAGAAGACAAAAATCATATAATAGGTAAACACTCCAATATTCATTTGGATTTTTGGTTTTGTGTCTTTAAAGATCAGAATCAAAATTAAAAATAAAGTAAGGCCAATAAAAACAGTTAGTCCTGACTTGGGAGCATCAAGGATAAAGTAATAGAAAACAGAGAAAAGATAACCCACAGGGGCAATGATAAGAGCTGTAAGATGAAAGTATTTTTTGTCTAAGTTCTTTCTCATAAATACCTAAAAGTAGTGCTAAATAATTTTAACACCACTTTTAAGCAATATGTGATTTCGGTAAGTTAGGATTGGTGATTATTGAAGTAGACGTTTCTTAATTGTCTTCTTAGCTTCGTCTTCTTCACACTCAAAAACAAATGCATATTCTCTAGAAACAGTTGCTAGAAGTTCGTTCATCATTTGTCTTTCAACAGCACCCTTATCTTTAAGTTGTTGAATCTCTTTAATAACGGCAAGAATTGTAGTCAGTGTTACTTTATTAGAGCGAATCTTCTCTTGGAAAGCAGCGATTCTATCCTTACGACATTCATACTCTTTCGTAACATCTTTAGCATTGATTTTATCTAGTGATTTATTAAATGAATTTTTAGTAGAAACCTTTCTGATAAGAATCTCAGAATCTGTAGGAATCATATTCTTAAGTTTGTTATCAATAGAAGAAATAGTAAAAAAGCTTCTATTCATACTTTCTAAAAATTCAATTCCTTTAATCACTCCAATTCCAAACTTTGGAGAGACAACAATATCATCAGGCTTAAAGCTTCTGTTTAGAAAAAATTCTTCTGTATTTGTTCCGTCAAACATAGGTAATGATTGTGTTTCGATAAGACAGTCCCTTGTTATTTATACGCGATCCATGCGTACATTAATTTTGTAAGTGCTAGTAAGCCTATCAAAAATTTTTATAGAAAGTCCAATAACCTATGGTATATAGGGGTGTAAGGAGTTTGACGTGAACAACGAATATCAACAACGTTATGGCGCTATAGGTCGTCTTTATGGCACTAAGCAACTAGAAAAGATTTCTAAATCACACGTTGCCGTTATTGGAATTGGAGGGGTTGGTACATGGTGTGCTGAAGCCCTTTGTAGAAGCGGTGTTGGCGAAATAACGCTCATGGATTTAGATGAGATTTGTATTACCAATACCAATCGTCAACTACATGCACTCAACGATTCAGTAGGCCACTCAAAGGTTCAGATGATGGCCCAAAGGCTAAAACTAATAAATCCTGACATCAAAATAAATATCCTCGAAGACTTCTTTACTGCCGACTCAGTCGACAGTTTATTCAATTTAAAGCCGGATGTGGTTGTTGATGCCATCGATGGATTAACTAATAAGTGTCTACTCATTTCACAATGCTATGAAAGAAAAGTTCCTGTCGTCACTTCAGGAGGAGCGGCAGGAAAGTTTGATATTTCTAAAGTTCAAATTGCTGACCTTGGAGATGCTTGCCAAGATATGCTTCTCAAAAGAATGAGAAAGAAGTTACGTCGTGACTTTGGTTTTGAAAAAGGAAGAAATAAGTTTGGAATTCTAGCCGTTTCTAATACTGAAAGGGCCATCTACCCAGATGACAAAGGGGGAACTTGCTTTAAGAAAGATATTCCTAAAAATGATACTGACTCACATAAAGCGGCCAAGGCCCTCGACTGTTCAACAGGAATGGGAACATCTTGTATGATGACGGGAACATTTGGCTTTGCCTGTGCTCAAGCAGCCATTCAAAACATCAATGAATCTCATTAATTTTCACTGCCATCATCTTGCATCCCAAGAATGTATTGAAGTTCTCAGCACTGAGGAAATCAACAACGACATTTTACATTCCTTAAACAAGGATAAGTTTTTCACTATTGGTCTTCATCCTTGGAAGCTACAAGACTTCCCTACTTTATTCCCTATCTTCAAAGAAATGATTCTTAAATATAAAGATCATCCTCAATTTCTTGGAGCTGGAGAATTTGGGATTGATAAAGTTAAATGTGAAGTTTCTTTAAAAGAACAAGAAGAATGCTTAAAAGAAATTCTCCTATTTCTTAAGGAACAAAAGATACAAACTTTTATTCTTCATAATGTGAAGGCACATGCTGAGATCATAAGAGTGTTTGAAAGTTGCTTTGACCATCTCACAAACCTAAAGGTTGTTTTTCATGACTTCAATGGCAATGCTCAGATGATTAAAGAAATTTCAAACAAGCTAAACCCCTACTTTAGTATCGGTCCAACTTACTATAAGAAAAACTCGAAGATTTCTAGCGACATAGAATCGATCCCTCTAGATAAACTTTTCTTAGAAACAGATGATTCAGATATTTCAATTCAAGATCATTATCTGGAGATAGAAAGGAAGCTAAATTTAGAAGAAAAGCTGGCCAAGCAATGCTTGACCAACTTCTTAGACTTAAGAGAGGTGCTTCGCTAAGTCGTCAGCACCACCAACAATTTTTCCATCCATAAACACGAGAGGATAAGTTCCTGCTCCGCCCATTCCTTTAAGAGCATTAGTTTTTACACCTTTAATCTCAGTGAAAGAAATATTTTTCTCTCCTAAAATTTGCTTTGCTCTTGCACAGTGTGGACATCCATCTTTTGAGAAAAGAACTGTTGTTTCAGAGACTTTCTCATCAGGAGCTAAGTATTTTAACATCGTATCCGCATCAGAAACTTCAAATGGGTCACCTGGAACATCTGGTTCGATAAACATTTTCTTAATCACTCCATCAACTACGTGCATAGAGTATCTCCAAGTTCTTTTACCAAATCCTAGGTCTGCTTTATCTACAAGCATTCCCATTCCATCAGTGAACTCACCATTTCCATCTCCAATAAGAGTTACATTTTCTGCCTCTTGATCTTTTCCCCATGCATTCATTACAAAGGCATCGTTAACAGAAAGGCACACAATCTCATCTACACCATGCTTACTAAAAGTAGCGGCAAGGTCATTGTATCTAGGTAAATGAGTTGAACTACAAGTTGGTGTGAAAGCTCCAGGTAGAGCAAATACGATCACTGATCTACCGTTGAAGATATCAGCTGAAGTTCTATCAACAAATTCTCCGTTTTCTCTTAACTTGAATGTTACTTCTGGGACTCTTTGTCCTTCTCTGTTTTCTAATTTAGACATGACTAAATCTCCTGTTTTTATGTTGCTCGAGCAACTTGTTACGTCTTTCTTTTCTAATCTTTCCATTAATATCATCTGCACTGTCTACAGCTGTATCCCATGCAGTATAGATTTGTTTCTTAGTATTCGCTCTTAAGTCTCCGGCCACATAAAGATTTGAGACAGTACTCTCGCCTTTATCATTCGTGATCACAAAACCTCTCTCATCAACGTCGGCTCCAACATCAGTAGCGAGTTTGTTGTAAACAAGCATCCCTAATGAAACAAAAGCGAAATCAAAATAAACACTATGCCCATTTTCCAAAGTCGCCCCTTCTAAGATTCCTTCTTTTGGATTCCCTAGAAAATCAACGATCGGCTCTTTTACGACATCGATGTTATACATATCAAGAATGTCTTGAGTATTTTCATCCCACTCCGGTTCTAATCCATTTGTGAGAACAACAGCATTAGGAAGCTCATATCTTTCCTTAAGCATGATGGCGACCCAAGCAGCACCTGGTCCATGACCAATCACTCCAGTCTCTTTACCGTAACTTCTATGTCCATCACAACGAATACAATAATCAATCAGCTGAATATTGGCATAAGGAAAAATTGTTTTAATACTTCCTTCAATCTCTGGCTGAACATCCATTACTCCCGTCGCAATAATTACAAACTGAGCTAAGAAAGTTTCATCATTTGTTCCTTCCAGTCTAAATAATCCATCATCAAGTTTCTCAATCTTAGAGATTCCTACATTCTTGTGAACATGAAGCTTATGTCCTAACGGACTCTCCATAAACTCTTCTAAAGATTCTTTATGAGGATCAGAAATCCCTCTTCTATATTTAGAAAGCCCCGGAACATTCTCAATCTTTGTCACCCATTGAGCACGGCTCTTCTTCTTGTGCTTGGCATTTCCCGGAAAGAGATGTATCTCATCATTATTGAGACCCGCTCTTAAAGCCGCCATTGAGCCAGCTGCACCAGCTCCAACAACAGCAATAGGGATAATTTTGTTACTCATATGTCACTCCTTATAAAAGGGTTTTCTTAAGTTCATAAACAGTATCGTAGATTCTTATAGATAAATAAAATCAATCTTCTATATGTCCCCATAGAGAATACCTATTGAAGAATCTGAACAAAGAGGAAGATATTGACCCTGCGTAAATACCTAATATTACTGTATAATAGGAGGTATAAGCTTCGATACCTAATAAGGATGACCTATGAAATGGCTAATCTCCACTATCACACTTGTATTTTTGGTTTCTTGCCAACCTCAGACTGATAAGTGCTTAGTTAAGAAAGCGGCCTTTGACGTAGGTTCTGGTTCCACTAAAGTCACTGTGGCCGAGGTAAATATTTGCACCAAGAAGATTTCAAAGATTCTTCATGAAGATCAAGCACCTGTCGCCTACAAAGACAATCTCATCAAAAATGATAATTCAATGACAAGAGATATTATTCAACAAGGGACACTTGTTCTTTTGGCACAGAAATCTAAAGCGAGAAAGTTAGGAGCAACAGAATTTAATGGTGTGGCCACTTCAGCTTTTCGCAAAGCCAAGAACGGTATTGAATCGCTGAAAAAATTATCAGAGAAAACAGAAATCAATCTAAGCATCATTTCTCAAAATGAAGAGGCTCGTTTAGGAGTTCTTGCTGTAGAAGCCCAACAAAACTTTCAAGGTCCATACATGGTGTGGGATATCGGTGGAGGTAGTTCACAAATTACACTTAATAACTCTGGAAAAGTAAATGAATACCTAGGAAATATCGCTTCTGTAACATTTAAAGATATGGCGATGAAGATTGGTAATAGAAGAGGCTTAAGCCCCAACCCTATCGGAAAAAGCCTCTATGAAAATGCTAAAAAAGAATTAAAAGAAAGAATTATTAAAGATTTACCAATTGCTTTTAGACCCGTTCCAAAAAATACAAAAGTTATTGGTATTGGTGGTGTCCATTATTACTCAGTGAAAGGACAAACAAAGTCTCGTGGTCATTTTACTTTAGAAAGAATTAAGAAGGTTATTCCAAAAAGGTATAAACTCACTGATAAGCAAATTGGTGGTAGGTTTGCACCAACTGATGTTACCAATCTCATTCTCGTAGAATCATTTATGGAAGTCATGGGAATTGAAGAAGTGTATCCCATGAAAATTAACATGGGATACGGAATTTTAATTCGTTAGTAAGACTTAAGAAAATTATTGGCCCATATCTCTTCGATATCAAGACGACCAAAATTCTTTTTAATTAAATGAGCTGCTAAGTTTTTCGTTGTTCTAAAGTTTTGATTTCTTGTTGCCTCGAAAATTTCCTTGAATGCAGCGTTCATCACTTCTTGATCATTGTGAGTATCAATAAGATCCCATAAGAAACCAGTTACACGCCACTCATTCTTTTCTCCAGCACATACATCACGTGGAATATTTTCAAATTGAATTGGAGCTCTTCTCTTAACCATATATTCAAACTTAGCATCACTATCATCGAGATTAACTTTTAACCACGCTGCAAAGAAAGACGCCCAACCTTCACTTAATGCCAGAGCATGAGTGTAACATTCATCAATTCTATGCGCTCCCCCACCAAAGACACCGATATTCGCCATATCGTAAATAGCATGACCAAGCTCATGACCTACGACATCCCAATAATAGCCTTTAGTAATATTCACTGTCCCCCACTGGTAATAATCACCATTAGAAGGCCATTTGAAAGTAAGCTTTCTATTCCAAAGATCATTAATCCCCATTTCTTCAAACTTTCTTAATGCTTCTCTTAAAATATCCCAAATAATAACAAGTTCACCAACTTCACTTTCATTTTCGAAAATTAAATCGTATGACTTATTACATTTTCCTGTGAAAATGATGTCGTATGTTTTTCTACTTTTAATAACAAACTTCTCTTCACTACTAGATAAAGTAAGATTAAAGTTTTCCTGAGTTTGGCAACTCTTATCAAAATTCTTTTGAGGTAAATTTAATTCAGACTTCTTTCCATTCTTAAGAAGAAAATATCTAACCTGAGGAACTCCACGTGTTGTTTGTCTTTCAATAGATTGAGAAGGTCTTAAGAATGAACTTACTTCTCTGATGTTTTTCTCAGGATAAATTCTATCAATATCTTGTCCATTGACGGAGATAGAGAGTAAGAATGTAAAAAGCATGAAATTAACTAGCTTCATAGGTTTTCCCCTGCGTAAGATTTAAATGATTTTCAATAATTATGCTAAAATAAAATGACATTAGAAATTATTATTTCCTTACAAACGAAGTAAAATGCTCAAATATTTTTTGAAATTTATTGTCTCTGCTTCTCTGGTTTATTGGTTATTTCAAAGAGGAGTTATAAGCGTTGATTATTTAAAGACTATTTTTAATCAACCAATGACTCTGGTTACATGTCTCACTATTTTCTTTATCCAATCAGTTTTGTCAGCTACTCGTTTTCTTATAATTCTGAGAAGTAGTTTTATAAAAGGGCTCTCGTTCCTAAAAGTTTATTCTTTAAATTACGTAGGTCTATTCTTTAATACTTTCTTGCCAGGCTCAGTTTCAGGAGATTTCTTTAAAGCGTATTATTTAAAAGATCATAGTGATAATGATTATCAAAAATCTTTGCTTATCTCTCTGTCTGATAGGCTCATTGGACTTGTTGGACTCTTTGTTCTGATGTTCTTAGGAACAGTCTATTTAAAGATAACAACAAATATTAATGTTGATATTATTCTATATCTTATTTCATCTATTATCTTTGGAATGATTTGCGGACTTTTCATCATCGTAAAGTTTAAGGCCTTTTTTAGGTTACATTTGAAAAGTAAAACCAGTGATGGTGTTATTAAGACGAAATTGAGACTAGCAATAAAAACAATTCTCAATGTCATCGCCAGACCTAAAGTCCTTATGATCAATATTCTCATTAGCCTCTTTATCCAACTGGCCAATGTTATGGTCTATTACTATCTCACAAAAAGTGTTCTACCATCGGGCTTCAATCCTGCAATATTGCTCGCAGTGATTCCCATCGCCTCCTTTGTTTCAGGGCTTCCAATTTCATTTTCAGGAATTGGTGTGACACACATCGCTCTTCAGCAGTTATTAAAGCAATATGGAATAGATGATGGAGCAAATATGTTTAACGGCTATCTCGTGATAATGATTATATTCAACTTTTTTGGAATTATTCCCTTTATTTTGCTTAAAAAAGATAATAAAAAAAGACCATGAAAAAAGCTGTTCTATTTTGGAGTGGAGGAAAAGACAGTGCTCTTGCTCTTCACCGCATAAAAAAAGAAAATCAATTTCAAATTGTTTCTTTAATTACCACCATTAATAAAAACTCTAATCGCGTTCCCTTTCATGGGATTAACGAAAAACAAATTGTTCTTCAGGCAAAACTTCTAGGACTTCCACTCTTAAGAGTATATCTTCCAAACCAAGCAAGTAACGAAGACTATGAAAGCAAAGTTGGAGGAATTCTCGAATCCTTTAAAAAGAAAGGCATCACTGATTTTATTTTTGGTGATATTTTCCTTAAGGATATTAGAGAATATCGTGAGAACTTTCTTTCTCGATATGGCCTAGCAGCTCACTTTCCCCTTTGGGAGTCGAACTCAACTGATTTGATTAAAGAGTTTGAAGAGACAGGACATAAGGCCGTCATCACTGCAGTTCTTAAAGAGAAATTAGAAGAAAAGTATCTGAACAAAGAACTCTCGCTTGAATACGTTAAAAACTTACCAGTGGGAGTCGATCACGCTGGAGAAAATGGTGAATACCATAGTTTTGTTTACTATAGTCCCTACTTCAAAATGAGAGTTTCTTTTTCTAAAGATGTAGGTAGAGACGAAGGTCCCTACCTAGTCAGCAATATAAGAGAGCCTTAAAATTTATTAATATTTAAAGATAAGCCCGAGTGTTGTTGTATAATCATGCTTCCCTTTCCCTGCGGCAGGTTTACCATCATACTTCCAGTCATATCCTGCTTTAAAGCTAAAACCTTTACCTAGAAAAGTCACAACATCAAAGTCTGCAGTCACTTCATCATCTTCACTATCTGAGAAGTTAGGAAGATAATTCAATTCAAGAATGGCCTCTGAATTTTCATTAAATTTATAAGACGTCCTTAAACCAATATCTGCAAAGCTATCGTTCTTCTTTGTTCCATCAATTTGTTTTTCTCTTGAGTATCTATAAGCAAGTGAGTTTGAAAGATTTAACTTCTTGTCTTTAATCCAGATATGAGAAACCCCTAAGTCATTCGTTAAAAGTCTATCAACCCCAGAGAATCTATTTGAAGAATAGCTCGTAGAAAGAAACAAGCTCGTCTTGTCTGTTAACTTAAACTCTGGACGAATATTAAATAGCCATTTCTCTAAACTTCTCACTTCATCAGATTCACCATATTGATAAGATGCTTTTTCTGAAAGTGAAAACTTTTCGGTGTAATCCTTTTCATGCTTAATTTTGAAAAGCTGTGATTTAAAATCTGTATTTCCACCGGTAATTTGCGAATTAACTTCTGATTCAATTTTATGTTCTGCAAATGATGATAGGCTTAACAATAAACAAATAACTGCTAATAGTTTCATAAATCCTCCAATTTTGGAGAATTAAACTATAACTTCAGGCAAAGAGCAACGGAGTCATTAGCATTTTCTTTTGTATGGTGAATTGTCGTAATATTGTCGAAAATAAGGTAACTAATTTTTTCTTTTTTTAAGGCCTTATCACTTAAATGGAAGTGAATCTTTCTCTTCGGTTTGAGCTTACCTGACTTTTCATGGGCCAGAGCATTAGGAATTCTCACGATCATCCCCCTATCGTTCATTCCCTTTATCGTATCTTTTGTTACAAGAATTTGTCTTTCTTTCTTACCAATATTGAGAATTTCAATATTATTTTTCTTTTTCTTTATTTGGTAGGCCATTAGTGGATTTTGAGTTGTTTTTAATTTATTTGAACTAACATAATCAAAAACTTTTGGCATAAACTCATCAATGAAAACATATTTTTTCTTCGTTCGATAATCATTGATAACAACTCTTCTCACTTGTTCATAGCTTTCTTTTTCGACACATCCATTTGTTCTCTTACACTCTCTTTCGAGAAGATCGAGTCTCTTTAAAATTTCTCTATTTTGGGTGGGATTAATTCTTCCATTAAAGACTCCCCCTTTCTCTGAAGGACAAAATTGCCATCCTCCAACATTACTTTTAAAAGCATAACTATTATTCTTATAAATCATAAGAAACGAAGAGAGTTTTACTGAATCAAGATCTTGATAGAGAGCAATACTGGCCAATGGTTTAGCCGCGAAAAGAGATGGGGAGCTTAACCCAAAAAGAGCTAAGATCATCAGCATCCATGCTAGAGATTGTTTAAATACCACTTCTATTACCTACTGAATCCTCACACTTTTTAGGAGATAAAATCCCTGCGATATGTCTTCTTTTCATTGTTGTTCCTGATGACATAAATGAACTATGATCATCATCTAAAAGATTAAATGGATAATAGTTTTCTGCCAAGTACTCATCTGGTAATCCCATTTTATGGAGAAACTCATGACCCAGAGTCGTACAGTTCCCAGAAGCTTCATGATTTAAGTTAGCCGCATCAGCTTGCCCATTTCTCCAAAGTCCTGTTTGGTCAGTTGGATTTAATTCTCTATTCGCAAGCCCTGCCTTCATCTCATCAGTTAAATCATCAAAGCAAATATGACGAGGGATTCTCTTTTCATTTCCTGCCGCATCTACATATCTTTGATTACAAGTAGAACACCAGCATTTATGAATAGTGAAAGAGCTATTATCATCCACCTCTTCAAATTCAATCTCTACTTCTAAATTACGACTTCTCATTTCTGGAATCGTGTCTTTATATTGATCAAATGATCTTCTCATTTCTGTAACGAGTTGACCGGCACATCTTCTTAAATTCCCTAACGCCCTTGTTTTACTGGCATCATCAATAGAGCTATTTACTTTAATTTTCAGTGGCGTTTTCAACTTAAGAGTCTCACCTTCTAATTTCACAGAATAATTTGTATTCGATCCAAAAGGAGGATTATTATATGTTGAACTGGTTACATTATGATCTGTACGAGGTGAAAAAGGGTCTCTTGGGGCATCGTCACGATAATCTTTAACACCATCACAATCTGAATCGTATTTTCTTGGATCATAGAATTTCTTATTCGAGCACATTGATAAACTAGCTATTTTTCTCCCAGCTTCTGGAAGATCAATTAAGTACTGATCAATGGCCATTGGAAAGTCAGCATAAAGTCTTGCTAGAGAGCTTGAACAAACTTTCTTCGCTTTCTTTCTTAAGCCATCTGCATATTTTTGTTTGATACTTTGAAGCTTTGCCTCTAGCTTTCCTTGAAACTCTCCAGAGTTTAGTACAGCGAGATTCATCGCTCCCATAGTGTCTCTATGATCAAACATACTCCCACCATCTTTATATGAGTCACCGAGTTCTTCTCTCACGACACTTAAGAGATCACGATACTGACTTGAAGGACTAAAGAGATGGGGATAATTATTTTTTAAGCGATTCTTATAAGCTTCATTATGATTAAACATATCATAGAGAAGTGCGGCACTGACTGAGTTATTTAAACTTTTTGCCCCCTCTCTCACTTGTTGATGAGGAGGATTTGTATCATAGCCATAATTTGAATCACCACAAGTTGCTTTACGCGGAGGTTTTACAACTCCTGCATCTGAAGATTGAGCAGCCTCGGAGTTAATATACCCCATGACGTAATTTCTTAGCCCATCCAAAGTTGTACTATTAGCCTGTGAGTTTTTCAACATTCTTCGTCGAGGCTTCAATATTAGGATCACAGGCAATCACTTCTTCACGATAACTTTGAAGATCGTCTTCTAAACATTTCGTCTTAAGTTTTTCTGAAGCTTCAAAATCACTAGCTCCATAGTTTCCGAAGCCACTGTGACTAGTTCCTGAAGCATTAGAAACATTAATTGGTGGTACGTCTCCACCATGGGCAAAAAGAGAACTCGAAAGAACAATACAACTTAGAATAATAGATATTTTCACAACTTCACCTCTATAAAAATAGTAACACAACGTGGCGATTTTACTGCTCTAGAGGATGGAATTACCTGATATCATTAGAGGGTTAAGAAAATGACCTACCAAAAAACTCTGTCACCTCTTTAAAAAACAAAACCTTACGGCCGAAATTAGGGGTCGAAACCTTGGAGTTTTTAAGCAATAATATGGGCATGAAAATTTCGGCACTCATTTTCATAGTCCTTTCATGGGCCACTTCCATGGTCCAAGCACAGGTACCTCGTTACACCTCTCCATGTGAAGAGAAAGTTGTTCAGCTTAATAATTACCAATTCCAATCGGGAAAATTTAATACGGATGCTGACGCTCCTAAGAAATGTTTCATTATGATTTCTCCAATTGAAAGAGAGAATGAGAAATATAGAAGCTATGTCTTTACAACCGATGGCCAAATGCAAATCTTTAATTCTTTCGCCCCAGGTGAGCCATCAAAGAATACTGGTGCTAGCGTTTTCTATTTCTTTCCTTATAAAGGCGAACTTAAATATAATATTTCTGACAATGCGATCCTGATGGAATTAACAAATGGAGAAATTGCAGAGTTTGATACTTTAAAAGGTGAACTTATTGAAGTTACAAATGCCATTGTTCAAACCGATCCAGATATCAATCCAAATAATAATGGCGGTGTTCGCTTGGAATATCTTGAAGGTTGGACATTAAATACTGGCTTTCAACTTGGTGGTTCACCACTTGGAAATCCTTTAAAAGAAATTTTTATAAGAGATAGTTTAGGCACACAATGTAATATCAAAATTAGTGATTTCTTTACTAATATCAACGAAGAGTATTCTTTGAAGTATCCAACAAATGATGCTTTAAAAACTTTTCAAAAAGCAATCTGTCCTAATCTGAATATTTGGTAATCGTTAAACACTTGCGGGAGTTGAAGTTATGGCGCATTTCTTTGCCTATTTAAATCGAATGAAATTAATTGAAAGATGGTCACTTATGCATAGTGTGCGTAAGGAAAATGTTCAAGAACATAGCCTTCAGGTCGCCGTTATAGCTCATGCACTCGCTATGATTAAGAATAAATATTTTAATGGAAATGTAGATGCTAATAAAATTGCAACAATGGCGATATTCCATGACGCTTCAGAAGTTATTACGGGAGACCTTCCTACTCCAATTAAGTATTTCAATCCAACTATTGAAGATGCCTATCATGCTATTGAAAACTACGCGATGGATAAGCTTCTTTCATATCTCCCTGAAGAATTAAGAGATGATTATAAGGAATTATTAACTCACGATAATTGTTCTGAGGATGAGGCCGTTCTTGTGAAAGCGGCTGATACGTTGAGTGCTTATATTAAATGTCTTGAAGAAAAAACTGCGGGCAACAATGAATTTAATCGTGCCCGCATATCTTTAGAAAATAAGATCCGTTCTTATAAGAGGCCAGAAGTAGATCACTTCATGGCCAATTATATTAACAGCTTTTCGCTCACCTTAGATGAGCTTAGTACGCCTTAGTTTCTGTTAAGCTTAACAGAAAGACCATTTCTGTTTTGAGTAGACTCTACAGTGAAAAGCTCGTTAGCTAGTGCACGGTACTTATCTTTGTTAGGGAAAAGAATACGACGGTCTTCTAGCATTTCTTTCGCGTCAGTTGGAAGAGAGCTAATCATTACGTTGATCATTGTTCTCTTAGTTTCTTGAACCATAACTACTTCACCTCTTCTGTAGTAAGGAACCATAACTTCATACTTCATTTTTACTCTTGCAACTCTTTCGTAAACATTACGAGTTTGTTGACATGGGTAAGATCTCTTCTCAAGAGCTTTGTCATTGTCACTTTCATGACAAGTTGCCCAGTAAGTGATTTTTTGCTTAACAGCTTTCTTAAGTTTGAAGTCTGCTACTCTTACTTCTTTAGCAGTCGCTTCAAGAGTGATTGGGTTCTTATAGATGTCAAAGTTCTCAACTCTGATAACTCTTCCGTCTCTCTGTGCACTTGCACTCATTGATAAAACAGCAACAACTAATCCTAATACTAAATTTTTCATAAGTTCTCCTTTTAGTAGGTATTTGTATGTGAGCACCTAAGATTTCATAGGGAGAAGGTATTTAAAAAGAAATTGAGTTTAGTAGTCGTTTTTTATGGACATGTGTCTATGGTGCACCCGGACAGATGCACCAAGTAATTTTAAAGACTTAGAATCGTCTTCTATGTTTTCCGATTCTTCTTACGCGAACTTTCTTCTTCGGTTTTTCAGGTTTTTCACAAACTTCAACGTTGTAAAGTTCGCGAGCGGCCTTCTTAAAGTAGCTCTTTTTAAAGAAATGGAACCACTTTCTGTTCTTTAACTTGTCCATTAATTCCGCTGGAATCTCCTTAGGATCAACAGGAAGTTTTGCTGTGCGAGGAACATAGCCCATCTCTCTTATAACTTCTTTATCATTGCTACTTTCATGACGAGTAATCATTTCATAGCTTCTGAAATAAACATAAACATGAGGAAGTTTTATTTTCTTACCATCAACTTTGATTGTTTTAAGTTTAATATCTGTAATACGAAATCCTTTTGATTTCTTATTAAGTGATAGACTTTTCGGTCCTCCCCCAGAATCACCTCCACCAGCAAAAGCTGTCAGTGATAAGAGAAGAGAAGTGATCATAATTAATTTTTTTACTAATTCCATTTTTCATCCGCACTTGTAGGAGAGACTAAAGTATCTGTTACCATAAAAGTAAATCCTTTAATCCCGTTCTTGTCTTCATGTTTCTTAGCAATTTCTGCTTTCTTATAGAAACATTCTTTGTCGGCCTTAAGCCACTCATTAAACCCTTCCTCAGATAAACCAGCGACATAAAGTCCAACATGGTTATTCCCTAATTCATCACAATTTTCAGGTTTAAAATATTTCTCAATCATATGAAGACCAATTTTCTTCATTGTCTGAGTAGAAAGATTCGCCCTATTCTTTCCAATCTCAAAGGCCCCATATGAATTCTTCTTAATGACCTCAAGGTCATGCATTTTCTTTAATATTTCTAAGCCATGCATTCCATAACGATAACGAACAAGTTCTTCAGTAATCATTCCCGCATCTGTTAAGAAGTAGATCTCACAGAAAACTTTATCCGATGCAATCTCGTGCTCAACATCCATACTGAATGTTAAACCCTTAGTTAAATCTTTAGGATTTCCCTTAATCAATTCATTCTTAATGACTGATGGAACTTGCTCAAGGATCTTTGAATCATTCGTTGTGTTTAATAAGTAACGATAAATCTTATAGATCGTTAAGTAGCCTGGTGTGTTTTGACCTTGAAGTAACCTTTTCAAAGTTTTCGGATGGACACCAATACCAGTGGCCATCACACGCAATCCTTTCTTTGGATCGTTAAACTTATCTAGCTTTCTTTCTAGATCAAATATTATTTGTTCTTTAAGACCAAGCGACGCCTCGCCTGCCGTAGATGTATTTTCCAAAATTAACTCCCAGCCTTTTTAATAGAACGAAGGAATCATGATGTCTAGAATGTAAGTAAATTCTACTCGTCGTAAGTATCTGAAATTTCTTCGTGTTTTTCCTCTGAGAATCTCTTGGAAATTCTGCCATTCCTTACTTTAAAAAAATGTCGATCGAGAAAAAGTAGGATTTTTGCCTGCCAAGGAAGAAGATCACCTTTTTGATTATTACACTTTATATGGGTGATCTGGAGGTTATCCCAGGAGTCTTTACCTCCTCGACTTTTTGGAACAATGTGGTCAACAGAGGAATCTAAATAATCAGGAATAGGTTTTTCACAAATACCACATTTCTTCTGATCATGTATCCAAAGCTTCCATCTTCTTCCCAATAAACACCAATGTCGATCATCAAATGGCTTATTCATAATTAATTGTACCACACGACCCATAAGCTAAAATTATCATACTTACTCCAATTATCTCTTTTTCTTATTTATATTCAGGCATATTATTCAAGTGGCACCCTCTCATTTTTTCTCCTAAAATAAATTTATGAAGTATCTCTTTGCCTACGCCACAATCATCTCGATTTGGACAACCTCTAAAATATTTTGGAGGACTAAATCAACTTGTATTAATCCATCCGAAAACTTCTGGGATGATATCAGTGTCTTTGCCCTACTTCATCATACAAGTCTCTTAGAACCAATATTTTTCGCAGGCTTTCCTCTTAAATTTCTTCTCAGTGAAATCAAAAGAGTCGAAATCCCAGGAGCCGACATAACACTAGAGAGACCACTCTTTGGTTTCTTTTATCGGGCCATCTTTCCAAGAATAAAGGCCATCACTAGGAAGAGAGATGCCTCATGGACAGATTTTAAAAGCGGTATCAGACATGACACGCTTGTAGTAATCGCTCCAGAGGGTCGTATGATGAGAACAGATGGTCTCGATAAGAATGGAAAACCAATGACCGTCAGGGCAGGAATTGCAGATATTCTTCTTTCTAGAGATAATGGATCTCTTCTTCTCGCCTACAGCAAAGGCCTTCATCATGTCTTTGCTCCAGGTGATATCTTTCCTAAATTATTCAAAAAAATTGAAATCTCTTTCGAGAAAATCGACATAAAACAGTTAAAAGAAGAACTTGAATGTGATAAAGAAGGATTTCACAAAAGATTAGTTCAGTACTTGGAAGATAAAAGACAGAGATATTGTTATGAATAAAAAATTATATGAAGACCTAGAGAAACAACTTGAGCAAGCAGACTGGGGAATGCTTAAAGAGCACCATAAAAGAGAAGCTCTCTATGTCGTTGATGACGATTCTCTAGATCTAGTTAAAGTTGCCGTCGCTATTGCTGAAGATGATGTTACTTTTGTTAAAGATGTTCTGGGTAATAAGAAACTTAGAAAACCAACTGATGATGAAACTGAGCAATGGGATAAAGAGCCTAATGTAAAGATGGCCAACTTTCTGATTGTCCAACCCTATGTTCTAATCAAGAAGCTCCATTAATTTATCTTTCATTCTTGAGAAGATTGAGCGCTTAGGGATCTGTCTAAGCCAGAACTTTTCTTTCTTTTCACCATAAGAAAGTTTCGCTAGTTTTTTCTTCACTAGCTTTTCTAATGCCTTGTCGAGGTCTTCACGATTGAAGTCCTCGATTTCTGCAATCCTGTCATCAGGCATATCGAGAAGAATCTTCTCAAAAGACATCGGCTCGTAAAAAGAGAGAACTTGTAGAACTAAGCTATCAATTTTTTCTTGCCGACTACTCATAAGAACCTATTACATTGAGGCTTGAGGACGTCCACCGCGTCTTCCACCTCGGCGATTTCCGCGACTGCCCTCACCACGACTTCTGTCGAAGTCGCGTCTGTTGCCACGATTGTCGTCATCACGTCTTCGACGGTTTTCGCCTCTTCCATCAGAGTCGCGTCTATCGTCGTTTCTACGACGTGTTCTCATTCCACCGCGATTTCCACCCTGATCTCCACGTCTTCGATCATGAGTACGACGGCGTCCATCAGAACGACCTCCGCCGTCACGACGACGACCACCACGCCCACCAGAGTCACGGGCCTGAGTAATCTCACCGAGATCATTTAAACGTCTTAGTGAACGATTAAAAGTCTTCGCGAATAGAACTTTAAGAATATCTTCTTTATTAAGTCCCATGAAGTAGTGTTTATAAAGCTCAAAGATCTCATCAACTTTAAAGTCATCACCTTTTTCTCTGGCAACAGAAATGAGAGTTTCCAATGCAACTAACTCTTTTGCTACTAGCGCTTCTTTAAGCTCATTAACTCTAGGTAGAGTTCCTTTTTCAATTTTCTTTCTTGTCAGTCCTTCAATACGTCTTAATCCACCCATTTCTCTTGGGTTGATAATTGTATAAGAAACACCTTTATTACCTGCTCTACCAGTTCTTCCAATTCTATGAACATAAGATTCATTATCTTGAGGAAGACCATAGTTAAAAACATGAGTCAGGTTATCAACGTCAATTCCTCTAGAAGCAACGTCGGTACAAATAAGAAGATTTACTCTCTTCTCTTTAAACCTCTTCATGGCATGATCACGAGCAGACTGCCCCATCTCTCCATGAAGTTGTTCCGCCACATGACCTTTCTTTAAAAGAGCATCGGCTACATCTTTTGTTTCTTGTCTTGTACGGCAGAAAACAATTCCATACATATCTGATTCAACATCAATAAGACGACTTAAGGCCTCAAGGCGATTTCTATTATCAACCATGAAGTACTCTTGAGTTACATCGTTATTACTTAATGTTTTCTTTTTAATAGAAAGTTTTAATGGGTTTGAAAATTGTCTGTCACAAAGATCAACAATTGCTCTAGGCATAGTCGCTGAGAACATCCACGCATTACGCTCATTTGAAAACGAAGTAAGGATTTCTTCAACATCTTCTAAGAACCCCATATTAAGCATTTCATCAGCTTCATCAAGAACGATTAGATTTGATTTATTGAATTTCAGAACTCCACGATTGATTAGGTCAATCGTTCTTCCAGGAGTCCCAATAATTACTTGGGGCTTATTCTTACGAATTCCACCAATTTGCTTATCATATGGTGTTCCACCGTAAACGACTTCACACTTTGCTTTTTTAAATTTTGCTAATTTATCAAATTCAACTGCAATCTGTTTCGCTAACTCTCTCGTAGGAGAAAGGATAAGTGCTTGAATATTTTTTGAGTTTGTTTCAATTCTTTGTAGTAAAGGAAGAAGAAAAGCCGCAGTCTTTCCCGTCCCCGTTTGAGCCTGACCGATAAAATCAGTCTCCTCTTCGATTAATGCAGGTATGGCCTTGGCCTGAATCTCTGTTGGATTTTCGTATCCTAGCTCATTAATCGCTTTGAGCAGAGAATCTTCCAATGGTAGTTGGTTAAATGACATGGCCCCTCCAGGCATAAACTGTAGAATTTCAGTTAAAAGAGACTTATAGCCCATGTCTTTATAAATAGATAGCAAACACGGTAATAATTACTCGTATTTAAAGAAATTAAGTACGATTTGCGACTTGTTCTAAATAAGATTCGTATTTTCCAGGGAAGAGATGGATGCTTCCTTTATCTACTTCCAATACTTTAGAAGAAAGTTCCTTAAGAAAGTACCTATCGTGAGAAACAAACATTATTGTCCCTTCATATCTTTGAAGAGCATCTAAAAGTACTTCGCGAGAACCAATATCAAGATGGTTAGTAGGTTCATCAAGAACTAGAAGATTAAAAGGTTTTGATAAAAGACCCGCAAGAATGACTCGACTTTTCTCACCACCACTAAGAACTTTTACTTTTTTGAAAACTTCATCCCCTTTAAAAAGGAAAGCAGCTAGAAGATTTCGAATAAAACCGTCACTCGCATTAGGAAGCTTCGATCTCATTTCTTCAAAAATAGTATTTTCTGGAGTGAGGTTTTCCATGGAGAATTGCCCAAAGTAACCAACATTAATTGAAGGACCAAGTTTCACTTCCCCTGATGTTGGGTCCGTCATATCACATATCACTTTGAGGAGTGTCGATTTACCTGCACCGTTTACTCCAACAACTGCTACTTTATCTTGTCTTTGAATAAGGCCATCTAGGTTTTTAAAAACTTCTAATTTACTTCCATCCGTTTGATCCCACTCTTTTGAGAGACCTTTAAACATCACGACGTCATTTCCACCACGAGGAATCTCTGGAAGCATAATACTCATTTGTTCCTGTTCAGACTCGAGCTCTACTCTATCGATTTTTTCAAGTTTTTTAACTCGAGACTGTACTTGGGCAGCATGAGAAGCTCTTGCCTTAAACTTAGCAATAAATTCTTCTTCTTTTTTTAGCATGGCCTGTTGGCGACCAAATTGTGCTTCATTTTGTTTTTTACGAACTTCTTTTTCCTGCTCATAGAAGTCATAATTACCAGTATAAGAAGTAACTCCATTAGGAGAAATCTCAACGATTTTCTTCACCACACTATTCATGAACTCACGATCGTGAGAAGTCAGTAGAATCGCTCCCTTAAAGTTTTTAAGCCACTGTTCTAACCAAAGAATAGTTTCCATATCAAGGTAGTTAGTAGGCTCATCCATTAAAATAAGATCAGGTAAAGTGATTAGAACTTTTGCCAGGGCAATTCTCATTTTCCAACCACCACTAAAGAGAGAAACGTCCTTAATGTGATCTTCTGGCTTAATCCCTAAACCAGTCAGAATTTCCTGAGCATTAGTTTCAATTTCATAACCACCAAGCTTTTCAAACTCAGTTTGAGCATCACCCATTTGCTCCAAAATTTTATTCATTTCATCTGGGTCAAGATCAGGATCACAAAGTTTTTCTTCAAAAGTTTTTAACTTTGCACTTAGCTGAGCTACTTTTTCATTACCATCAATCACTGCTTGAAGAGCACTCATTCCCGACATCTCTCCAACATTCTGAGAAAAATAACTTACTCTTATATTTGAGCCGACTGAAATTTGTCCTTCATCAGGTCGATCTTCTCCCACGATCATATTAAAAAATGTCGTTTTCCCAATCCCATTAGGACCGACCATTCCGACTTTTTCACCTTCGTTTATCTGAAAACTTGCTTCAGAATAGAGAGGAACACCATTAACTAACTTTGTGACATTGGATACTTGAATCATAACTCATTAATATTACTTAAATCTAGCACTGTAAAGATTGAAAAAATTTAAATAAATTTCTTTGCATATATAAATTCAGTGGGATAACTTGCTTTCACCATTAATTTTTATAGAAGAGGTTTTCAATGGGAAACAAATTGTACGTAGGTAATTTACCTTACAGCTCAACTGAAGAGCAACTTAAGACTACTTTTGGTGAGTTTGGAACTGTTAATTCAACTAGAATTATCACAGACAGAGACACTAACAGAAGTAAAGGTTTTGGATTTGTTGAAATGGGTTCAGATGAAGAAGCTCAAGCAGCAATCGACAAACTAAATGGACAAGAGTTCGAAGGTCGTAAGATCGTTGTAAACGAAGCTCGTCCTCAAGAAAGAAGATAAGTATTTAATATATAGTATCTTTTCAAATAGAAGCTAGCTTATGTCTAGCTTCTTTTTATTTTATCCCTCTCTATAAGTTCTATTATAGAGAGATGTTGAAAGTAATTATTCTATTCCTCATTTCCGTTTCAAGTTTTGCTCAATGCTTAGTAGATCAAAATAAATTAGGTCAAGACAGAGTTCAGCTCACATTCTTTCTTAAGCTTTATGATATTGCTTACTATCAAGAAGGTGATGAAGAAATCATGAGACTTCATTATCTTAAAAATATTAGGAAAGAGCATTCTAATATTGGCTGGGAAAGAGGCTTTAAAAGTAACTTTAATGATTCTGAATTGGCCAAGTATAAATCAAGTCTTGATTGGCTTTATGCTCAAACTCCTCCTGTTGAAAAAGGAGATTGTTTAAAGATTAAAGCCAATAAGAACTCTGGTACTTTTTCTATCTCCAAAAACGGTAAGCAAATTGCCCAAACATCAGACAAATCCCTAAGCAAGATCATCTTTTACCCATGGGTCGGCCCAAAACCCCTTGATGACGAGGTAAAGAGCAATCTTATTGGTAAAAAATAGTGTAATTTTTTACCTTTAGAATCAACTTTATGAGATCTCTGTGTTAGTTTTCGCACTATGGAAAATATAACTACAGACTCACTCGTCGGACAGAAACTTACTCTTGAAGCCTTTCAACAACTTTGTGGTGAAATGGCAGGATACCCATATGTTAAAATTGTGGTTGAAAGAGATCAAGGAATTGTCCATTTTATTAACGATCATAAATTTAAGCTTCACGCTAAATATATCGGAAAACATATTCTTGATATACCTGAAGAAAAATTATTAGAGAGCATCGATGACTATAATAAAACATTTTATTATGGTGCCGATAGAAAGTTCTATCTAGGAATTCTCTCTCTTGTTAATCGAGATAAAACTTCTCTCTTTGCTCTTGAGACAGTGGAAGTAGACGATATGGATGTAGGAATGCTCCAAGACTTCTTTCAGATCATCAAAGAAAATCTTATCAGTAATGTTCCACTTTACTTGAAACCAGCTAACTATGAACAAGAAAGTGCGGTAGAGTCTATTCCAGAAAAAGATCTTCCAAGACTACTTATGCATGAACTCATGCTTAATAAAAGCTTCATTCCCCTTAATAATGGAAAAGCAAAAGGTCGAATAAGAATCTTTGAAAGTTATGAAGACTATAAAGAAGCTAGAGACACTATTAAGTGGCATGACATTATTGTTATGAATAAAGTTCCGGAAAATATTCCTCGTGTTGCAGGGATCATTAACGGTGAACACACTGCCCCTCTTTCCCATACAAATGTTCTTGCTAATGGTTGGGGAATACCAAATGCTATTCAAATTGATGCCATCGATGATCTCTTAACAAGAAAACTAAATAAGCATTGGGTTGAATACGAAGTTCAACGAGACTTTCAACAAGTTCGAATAAACGAAATTGATCAACCTGCTGACGAAGAATTAGATACTCCAAATTGGTTTGCCCAAAAAGTTCTCCTTAAGGCACCTGAGATTGAACATATTCCAATCAAAAGCCTTAATGATGTGAGAATGAGTGAAAGTGTAAGCTATGGAACGAAAGCCGCGAATATTGGTGAAGTAAATCATATTCTTAACAAAGGGTCTCAAAAGCTAACAGGCTTTTATCAAATTGAAAGATATCCAAGACCTCACCTCATGGAGCATCTGGCGAAACAGCTTAATGTATCTCCAGAAGAAAACTTAAAAGAAGCTGCCAATCAATTTGTTAGAGATAATATTAGTGTACCGCGAGGAATCTGTATTCCTTTTAGTGTGCAGCAAAAGTTTCTAGCTCAATCACCGCAAATCCAACAGACGATTGGTAAGCTAAAGATGGCCTTAGAGCTAAATGCGAAAGAAGTTGATTCACTTTGTATTCAACTTCAACAGATCATTCGTAAGACACCTATTTCTGATGGTCTTTGGGAATATATTGATGGTCAGATAGCTGAGCATCTTTCTGGGGCACAAAGCTTTGTTGTGCGTTCATCTTCTAATGCTGAAGACCTTGAGCACTTTTCAGCTGCCGGTATCTATGAATCATATAATCATGTGACGAGTGCTGAGAAAGTCGTGAAGTCCATTAAAGAAGTTTGGGCTTCTCTTGTTTCTCCAAGAAGTGTTCGTCTTCGTCAAGAAGTTGGAATCTCTCTTGATGATTGTTATATGGGTGTCGTAATTCAAGAAGAGATTAAATGTGACCTTGGAGGGGTTCTTGTAACGACTAACCCACTCAATCCAAAAGAAGATTATCGTAATGTTTATATCAATGCTTCTTCTCTCTCTCCAAATGCAATTGTTGAAGGTGCGAGTAATTCTTCACAATTCTTATTCAATATTGTTGAAGGTGGAGGTAGAACTATTGTGAGAGAAAAAGATACTCCTGATCTAAGCTTAGAACAAAAAGGAACTCTTAAGAAACTTGCTTTAATTGGTAAGCTTCTACAAAGTCACTTTTCTCCAGATTACACATATAAACTTCCAGCAGATATTGAATGGGCAATCTCAGGAAATAAAATCTATCTCCTCCAGATTAGACCATATAGTATGGAGTAATCGTTGAAGCTAGAAAGAAAATATTATGGATTCCAGTTATTTTTTAATCTGCTCGTCTGGATTCCTATCTTCTATGAATTTCAGAAAATCTCTGGTCTTACTGATCAGCAGATTTTTAATATTCAATCTATCTATTATCTAGCATTTATTATTTTTGAAGTACCAACTGGATTTGTTGCTGATCAATTTGGCAAGAAGAAGGCCCTCGTTATTGGGGCTGCGATCTTAGCTTTTTCAAATCTTATTCCAGTAATGAGTGTTACCTACACACTATTTCTCATTCACTTCCTTCTCATCGCCATGGCCAGAAGTCTGATCTCTGGTTCTGCTAGTGCTCTTCTTTATGATCACCTCAAAGAAAAGGGCGAAGCTACAGAATATAAGCGTATTGAAGGGAGGGCCAGAAGCTTAGCGCTTGTTGCTCGCCTTTTAACTTGGCCGATTGCGGGTTTTGCCCTCAAGATAATGCCAGGGCTTCCATACATCATCACATTTGCTTTCTGCCTAGTCGCTTTCATCTTCTCATTGATGTTGCCGAATGATGGGAAACTAGAAAAAGTAACTAAGGAAAAAGCAAAGGCCGATATTATTGACTCAATTCTTTATATTTTTAAAGGTGATAGTGTTCTACGTTTTATGCTTCAAGGAGCTGGGCTTTTTATCTTACAACGAGTTTGCATGCTTCAGCTTTTTCAACCACTCTTAAAAGCTAAGAATATTGATGTTCAGTCTTTTGGTATTGTCATGTCATTAATGACGATAGCAGAAGCTTTTGCTGCTTCTAAATCAGCGGACTTTAATAAGTATCTTCCGAAAAGTTTAAGGCAAGACAAAACAACATTACCGATCTTAACGATTGCCTTAGCGACAGTTTTTGTTTTTCTAGGACGACTTGATGGTCATCTTTCAATCGTCGGGCTTGTCATCTTCAGTGGCTTTTGTGGATTGATTTTTCCAATGCAAAAGCAACTTCTTAACGACAGTATTTCTGAGGATAGCAAGAGGGCCACTATCCTCTCTTTAGAATCAATTATTCATCGCGGACTGGCTTCAATCTTCACTTTTTCAATAGGTTACTTCATAACGCGCTACTCCTTACCCCTATTGTTCCAGTGGACGGGCATCGCTATTATAGGTATTGTTTTATTAACACTTATCAATACGAAGGCCAAAATGACGGTTAAAATAGTTAGCTTATTTTTGATTCTTAACCTATCGGTTCTTGCTAAACATCAAGTTCAAAAAACTAATGTTATTCGTCCTTGGATCTTTTTCGATCTTGGAAATACAATCGTTGATACTACTTCTAAAAAGAAAATTCACTACTACCCAAACACAGTTCAATATCTAAAAAATCTTAAAGAACAAGGATATAGAATTGGGGTTATTTCTAATATTCCAGAAAAGTTTGGAAAAACTTATGAAGAAAAATTAGCAACTCTCAAAAGCTATATCGATAAGAAATGGGACGATAAAGTTCCTTTTGACTGGACTGTTTTTGATGAAATTATTCTTCCAATGAAGGATAGCGAAAGAAAACCAGCTCCTATTCTTTTCAAAAAGGCCATTGCGAGAGCAGGTCGTTGCCCTATCGTTTTTATGGGTGAAAATAATAAAGAAATTGAAGCGGCCAAGAATCTTGGTCTTTCAACATTTCAAGTTGGAGAAAAAGATAAGAGCTTCTATTTGCCTCAAAAAGGACTTGTCCAACATGTCCAAGATACATTTCAAAGAGATTTTAAAGACAATTGCCTTCCTCCTCTTTAAAATAGTCTCTAATGACTAACTCAAAAAGAGAAATACCATTTAGCCAAGCTTGTGAGAATAACAAGAATCCTATCCTTGCAGTTTTTAAAGAACTCAATATTTCGGGTGATGTTCTTGAAATAGGCCATGGAACAGGTCAACATGCACTTCACTTCGCATCGAATCTTGATGTCACTTGGCAACCAGCAGATGTGAAAGAGAATAACTGGATGATTTCCCAAAGAGAGTTGCCGTCTAATATTCTTCCAGCACTCGAACTTGAAGTTCAACCTCATAAAACCATTAAAGAGCAATTGGGCTCAAAGAAATATGACTTCATCTTTAGTGCAAATACACTTCATATTATGTCAGAAGAATTTGCTTTTAAACTATGTGAAGAGATACATGAGGCCTGTCATAGCGGAACATATCTTCTTTTTTACGGACCTTTTAAGTTCAATGGTCAATTCACCAGTGAAAGTAATAAGAGATTTGATCTTCATTTAAAGTCACAGCGACCAACAATGGGAATTCGTAACTTTGAAGATCTCAGAGACAAACTTTCTCAACATTTTGAACACCTCTCCACTATTGATATGCCGGCTAATAATAATATTCTTGTTTTTAAAAAACTATGATCAAACTTTTTGAAAGTATTGACGATATTCCCTTTAGCGAAAGAGATTTTCATCTCAGTTCTCCTTCTTTTCTTAAGTACTTCGAGAAATCTAAATGTACATCCTCAGAAAGTGGCTGGAGAGCACTTCATTTTGCCAATCATGATTCATTTCTTCCAGGATATATCAAAGGTCATAGCTATGGTGAATATATTTTCGATTGGGCCTGGGCCGATCTCTATCAAAGAGCAGGTGTTAATTACTATCCCAAATTGATTCATGCTATTCCTTTTACTCCTGTTAATTCACCTAAGTTCTATGGAGATAAAGAAAAACTGTTCAATGCTGCTGATGAATTTTATCAGCAAACGAATCTTCAATCTCAACACTTTCTCTTCATCAATGATGATGAAGCAAAGTTCTTAGAGGGTAAGGATTTATTTACCCAGAAAACGATTCAATACCATTGGAAAAATGAATTTGAAGATTTTGACGGATTTCTCTCCAGTTTAAAAACTCGCAAAAGAAAACAAATTAAAAAAGAAAGACGAAAAGTTTCAGAATATCCACTTAAGATTTCAAAAGTAAATGCTCGTGATCTTTCTCTTTTTCAAAAAGAACAGATTTATGAATTATATATAAGTACGATTGATAAGAAATATTCTCATCCTTATTTAAATCAAGAATTTTTTCAAGGCCTTGAGCAAGGTTTTTTCTTTATCGCCAAGAGAGAGCAAAGTGAGCAGATCTTGGCCATGTCACTTTTCTTTGAAAATTCGAAGACGCTCTATGGTCGCTACTGGGGAATTAAGAAAGAAGAGCAAGAGAACTTTCCCCTCCTCCATTTCGAAATGTGCTACTACCTAGGAATGGATTACTGTTTTGAAAAGAAAATTCAAGTTTTTGAGGCAGGAGCTCAAGGAGAACAAAAACTATTAAGAGGTTTTAGACCTGTTGAAATACTCAGTTCTCATCGACTAAAGAATGAATATCTTGAAAAAATTATCAAAGAACATGTCGCTCAACAAAATCAAATCACTGTAAAAAGAATAGAAGAACTATGTGATTTTCTTCCTTATAGATCGAATTGACTTAAAGCGCATAAAAAATATGTTTCGCTGATTGCATCAAGCCTTTAAAAACTCGAAACCCCTTTCCAGAATGAGCAAATAAACTATTGATTATACGAAATTTTTTTGTCAAATTGCCTACTTAAACTATTAGGAAATCTATGGAAACGACAAAAGAATTCAAAGAGTATCAACTAAGTGAAAAACTAGTTGAAGGACTCAACAATATTGGCTTTTCAAAAGCATCAGAAATACAAAACTTAACAATTGATCCAATACTTTCAGGTAAAGATATTTTTGCTCAAGCAGAAACAGGTTCCGGAAAAACTGGATCTTTTGCTATTCCAATTATCGAAATGCTTTTAAGAAATAATCTTCTTGATGAGGCCACTCAAAAAGAAAGAACTGTTCAATACTTAGTTCTTTCACCCACTCGTGAGCTGGCACAACAAACTCATAAAGTATTTAATCAAATTGGTCATGCCTTTGGAGTAAGAGCTGTTTGCCTTATTGGTGGAGAATCTATTGATAAGCAAAAAGAGCTACTTGATAATGGCACTAATATTTTAGTGGCCACACCAGGACGTCTTTGCGATCTAACAAAACAGAAAGCTGTTAACCTTGACGACTGCCAAGGTGTTGTCTTTGATGAAGCAGACAGACTCTTTGACATGGGCTTTAAAAAAGATATTGAATTTATTCTTTCTAAAACGCCAAAGACAAGACAACTTATCATGGTATCAGCAACATCAAATATGGATGTTCTTAATACTGCCTATAAATTTAATTCTCACCCGGTAGAGCTAAAGCTGAATGAAGATAGCTTACTTGTGGATAATATCGACCATAGCCTTGCTATGTTGAGTTCAAATGAAAAGATGCCACTTCTCGTAAATCTTCTAAAAAGAGATGAAGATGTTTACGCGATTATTTTCTGTAATACTCAAGTCCAAACTCATGTTGTCGCCCATTGGCTTAATGACATGGGATTTAAGGCCAAGCCGATCTCAGGAAGACTGGCCCAAAATAAGCGTACAAGACTAATGGAAGAGTTTCGTTCAAAGAAAACAACGATCTTAGTCTGTACAGACGTTGCGGCCAGAGGTTTAGATATTAAAGATGTAAATCTTGTTATCAACTACGACATCCCACAAGATGCTGCTAACTATGTTCATAGAATTGGAAGAACAGGTAGAGCAGGAAAGAATGGAAAGGCCATTAGTTTTTGTGCTCATGAGGACTGTGAATTCTTAGATGCTATTTATGAATTAATTGGCACTAAGATCACAAAAATGGACTTAAAGAACGAAGATTTTGAAGCACAACTTACGCCAAGACCATATATTGATTCAAAGACACTCAAGGTTGTGGATAAGAGTCAAAGACATCAAAAAAATGATAATCGAAAAGGTAATAAATCAAATATGAATTCTAAATATTCCAAAGATGGAAAATCTAATAATAGAAACAATGTAAAAACTGAGAAATTTAAAGAATTAGACCCAATTCTCTATCGTCCTCATTTTAAATCAGAAGATCCAACTCCTGATACAAGAGAGTTCATCATGACAAGTGATGATCAAAACCAAGTTTTAGAGAGAGCTCTTGGCTATTTTCAAATTGAAGATAAGTCTATTCTTAAGTGTGAGGTATTCAAAAAAGGAAGACCTAAGTTCTTCTTCTTCGGTCCTCGTAAAGATACATATAAAGTAACGATTGAGCCTGTTTATAAAAGAATTCTGACTCCATTTCTTATTGAGATCATCAAGTACTCTCGTATGAATCTTTTTGCAAAAGTTTTCTTTGATGAGCCAGTTGTTAAAATCCAGTTCTCTGGAAGTGATGATCGTTTACTGACAAGAAATAATAATGAGCTCCTCTATTCTTTAGAGCATCTCATTAAAGTTTATCTTTATAAGAAAGTAAGAGTTCCTTCGAATATTAAAATTCAAGTTCGTTGCCAAGGTGCTAAGAACCAAGAAAAAGGTCTTATTGATCTTGTTAAGAAGATGAGAAAGAAAGTTGTCGATACGAAAAAGCCAGTTATGCTTAAGTCTTTAAATCCGGCGGATAGAAGAATCGTTCATCAACAGTTAAGTAATGATGACCTTGTTCAAAGTAAGTCTCATGGAGAAGGACGTTTTAAAAAGATAGAGCTTAGCCTAAGATAAATGGCCAAGCTCTAAATGTCTTTCTAGTGAAGTCCACCACCAAATTTTTGGCTGACCTCAATCTCTAGACCATCAGGATCGACGACATAAAGACTCAAGCTCTTTGGATATTTAATTTCTTCAAACTCTATATTCTCTGAAATTAATTTACTTTTAAATTCTGAGAAATTCTCGATATTGAATCCAATATGACTAAAGCGTGATTCCTTAAGATCTAACTTCTTTTCGTACATTGCCATATAAATAGTATTCTCTTTACCGATAATTCTCCAAGGAATTCCATTCCAAACCCCTCTTTCTTTTTCTTCTAGACCAAATAGGTCCTTATAAAATTCAGTCGTTTTATCTAAGTTATTTACTGTCATATTTAAATGATCTAATCCGATTACATTGGCCATAAAGCCCTCCTTGTTGATTTCCAATATAGATAGGATCTATCAATAAATAAAATCGATTATCACTATCTAATCATAGAGAAAGCTGATGATTGACTTCTCTATCCTTCGAGAATACAAGAAACTATGAGTAAATTAGCAGATATTGAAACATGGAAGCCTAAGAGGCTAAGAACATTAAGAAATAACCTTAATAACAGAATTTCTAACTTTGAAAGTTCTGACGGGAAAGGGAAAGAACTTCAAAAGAGCCATATCCTCTTTGGTTTATCAGAGCAGGAATGTCGTGAGCTACTCAAGCAAGTTCAAAAGCTGATCAAAGAGCAAAAATCCTGATTTTTTTAATTAAAGATTAAGAATTATATCTCGTGTAATAGGGCCCTTAGCAATTTACACTAATCTATCAATAACTTATAGTTAGTCCATGACTAAGTATAACTTTAGCTCTCCAGAGTTCTTAGAGAAAATTCAATCCCAAGACCATCAGGCCATAGAGCAACTTGTCTCAACTTACACTAATCATTTAGTGAATGCGGCTTTTGGTATGGGTTTTAATGAAAGTGATGCTTCTGAACTAGTTCAAACTGTTTGGGCCACTTTCTTCCAGAAGGTTCCTACTTTTGAAGGACGCTCTCATGTAAGAACCTATCTCTTTGGAATTCTCTACAATAAGGGTAAGGAGTTATATAGAGAAAGAAATAAGCATACATCAGAGCTTGATGTGCATACTTTCTTTGAAGATAATTTTGACGATACTGGTCATTGGGTTCAAAAGCCTCATACTCCCGATGAATTTGTGAACCAGGTTCAAACTCTTGGAATTATTGAAGATTGCCTTAATCGGCTTCCCGAAAAATACCGTCTCGCCTTTCATATGAAAGAGATCGAAGAGAATAATTCAGAAGATATATGTAACATTCTTAATATTTCAGCCACTAATTTAAGAGTTATACTCTATAGGGCCAAGGCCAAATTAAAGGACTGTGTAGAAAGGAAAATGCATGCATGAAAAGTTGTAAAGAAGTAGCACAACTTATCGCTTCTGGTGAAAACCTCGGCTTTTTTGAAAAAGTCTCTGTAAAGATGCATTTTATTATCTGTAAAGGATGTCGTAGATACCATGAACAACAAGAATTAATTGTTAAAGAAATCAAAGAGAGACATGATCGCAAAATATCTAAGATCCAAAAAACATCTAGCGAAGTTGAAGCCAAAGTTCTAGAGAACTTAAAAAAGGATTAAGTAATTAACCTCTAGTGAAAACTATCTCATTTCCTTGGGATAGTTTTTCACTATATTGATATCCATCAATATCAAAAGACTTTAATTCTTCAGGTTTAGTGAGCCTATTCTGAATAATATAACGAGACATCATTCCTCTTGCCCTTTTCGCATTGAAACTGATGACCTTATACTCTCCGTTTTTCATCTCTTTAAACACAGGAGTGATAATTTCTCCATTAAGCTTCTTGGTATCAATGACACTGAAATATTCATTAGAGCTACAGTTGATGAGATATTTCTCTTTTTTAAGTTTTTCATTGATCGCTTCTGTCACATCTTCTTTCCAATAATCATATAAATTCTTATGACCATTTTGACTGAAACGTGTTCCCATCTCTAAACGATAGGGCTGAATTCGATCTAATGGAGAAAGTAAACCATAGAGTCCTGAAAGAATTCCTAAATGTTTCTGTGAATAAGTAAGATCCTGCTTCTTAAGAGAGTTTGCATCTAACCCAACGTAAGTGTCTCCAGAAAAAGCAAAAACTGCTTGTCTTGAGTTTTTATCATTAAATTTTGGATCATAACTTTTATATCGATCAACATTAAGCTTTGCTAAGGAATCACTAAGCTTCATCAACTTAGAAATTTCCTCTTGAGAGCACTTTCTCAATTCCTTTATTAGTTGTAGGGCCTTTTCGGCATATTTGATATCTGAATAATCTTCAATTGGTGTCTTCGATTCGAAGTCTAATTTCTTAGCCGGTGATATGACAATAAACATAGTGCTCTCCTATCCATCAATAATATCAATATCTTAGAGTGAATTTCAAGATCTAATCGTTAGACTTATTTAAAGTAAATATTACAACTGTATTTTCAATAAGATACCCGAGTGCTACTTAAGCACCACTATTTTTAAAACCAATGGGGTGTATATGAAAAAGCTACTTTCAGCGATTATTTTATTAGTATCTGGTTCTATTATGGCCAATACAACGATGGAGATTCAGTGTAATGCATTAGATCTACCATATAAGAATAGATTTAACTTAGAAGGTTCAATCGAAATTTATAGAGATGTTAGAAATGTAGAGTCGACAAGATTCTCAGCGACTGTCTTCTCTATTGAGACTACAAATGCTGGATATAATAGCGTTAAGAAAACTTTTAAAAAAGCTGTTAAAGGAACCTTAAAACATTTTCCAGCTGGTCAGTTTACTAAGAACGAGTTTTTTACAGTAAGAGGACTGCCAAAAGATAATGAAGGGACTTATATTAATCTTGCTCTTGATTATCCTGGTAAATTTTCAAGTACAATTAGAACTGAAGATGGAAGAGAGTATAAGTCTCAATGTAAACTTATAGCTGAAAAGACTTGTCTCTTTGGTGACACTCTAGGTGAACTAGAAGATTCTGAGAAATTTAATTCAAAACAACTAAGTGATATCTTTACCCAGTCAAGAGTGTACGAAGGTACAAAAGATGAATCATATGATGAAGGATTTAAACCAGAAGTAGCAAGAACAGTTTATACTGAGAAAACTTCTGGAAGAGAATTCACTGTTTATTACACTTTTGATGATCAATGGGATGGTGGTAATACTATCGGTTGGATCGAAGATGCCAAAGGCAACAAAGTTGCTAGTATTGGTGACAGTGACATCTACGCATGTAAAGCATTCTAATTTTTATAGGTTGAGCTCTGAAAGCTTTTGCTTGATGAGCTCATCTTCTATTTTAGGAACAAGAGCATCAACCTTCGTTTCTACCGAATGACCATTTTCAAAAATCTCTTTAATTACTTCAATATCACCTTTATATAATCTCGAAGCATTATCATCACTAAGAACTTTTTCAAAATGATTTAAAATTTGATCTGAAAGAACTGGTAAGAAAGGCTTCATGATGACTCCTAAACTCATGGCATAGATAGAGGAGTATGCAAGTGTCTTTGCTGCTAAATCTTTATTTTCCTTAATTTGTGCCCAAGGAGCAGAGTCGGAGAAAAAGTTATTGGCACTCTGACCAATAAACATTACTTTCTCAATCGCCTTCTTAATTTGATAACCATCAACAAGCTCATTCAGTTCCTGAATATCTTTCTTTAAGTTTTGTCCATATTCTGATTCTACAAAGCCATCAAAGAACTTAGCATCTAGGCCTTCACTCCAGTTCTTCTGAGTAAACTTCAAACAACGGTTCATAAAGTTTCCGATATTATTTGCAAGCTCATTATTAACTTTAGCCTGAAGTTGTTCCCAACTAAAACTAGAATCCGTTGCTTCAGGTAATATCGAAAGTAAGTAATAACGAAGTGCTGTTTGACCAAACTCTTCATGGGCCTTATGGGCATCAACGTAATGACCCGCTGATTTTGAAAATTGCTTCCCTTCTAGGTTAAGAAATTGATTCGCAGGAACTCTATCAGCAGGTTTTGCAAACCCTGATGCCATACTCATCATTGGGAATATAATAGTATGAAAAATAATATTATCTTTCCCAATAAAATGAGTTAACTCAACATCTTCATTTTGCCACCAGTCTTTTAAATAATCTTCTGATGAACCAGACTCTTCTAAAAACTTTTTAGTATTAGAAACATACCCAATCGGAGCATCAAACCAAACATAGAGTTTCTTTCCTTCTGTGTTTGGAAGAGGCACATCAATTCCCCAATCTAAGTCTCGAGTAATTGCTCGATCATGGAGATTTTCTTTTGTCAGACTATCCACATATGGGAAAACAGTCTTTCTCCAAATATCACTCTTCCCTTCAAACCACTTTCTAAATTCTTCATGGTATTTCGACATGAGAATGTAATACTGAGTGACTGTAACCTCAGAAATATTATTTGATCCACAGATTTTACATTCAGTGTTTGTTAGCTTTACTGAATCAATCAGTTCACCACAATTTGGACACTCATCTCCTCTGGCATGTTCATATCCACATTTATAACAAGTACCTTCTACAAATCTATCTGGAAGATGGTTTTTACAGTCATTACAAAATAACTGTTGTCCATCTTGAGTTCCAATATAACCTTTGTCATTGAGAGAATGAAACCACTTAACTACTTCCTCAGCGTGGTAATCAGCTGATGTTTGCCCAAAGAAATCAAACTTAACACCATAAGAGTCAAAGAGCTTTTTATGATCGGCATGCCAACCATCAACGTATTTCTTATAATCTTCTCCAGCTTTTTTTGCATTAAGCATAATCGCCACACCATGCTCGTCTGATCCACAAATAAACAATGTTTTCTCACCTTGTAGTCTTTTATGACGATTGAAAACATCTGCTGATAAATAAGCACCGGCCATATGACCAAAATGTAGTGGCCCATTGGCATAAGGTAATGCAGCAGTGATCAGATATTTTTTCTGTGACATGTGGATCTCCAAAAGCTATTTTAGACCCTAATATTTAACATAAACCACATGGATTTTGCTATATATATGGGTAATTCATCAGTTGATCTTTCCACAATATCTTTCGGTTTGAGACAAGCTATCGACACGATGCGACACCTACTTCTCAAGCAATTGAGTTCCATGGCTGACACCAAGGATAAAGAAGTTCGAGAATTAGAAGAGAAAATTCAAAGCTTGTTTCATTCTTTTTCTTATAATAGAAATCAAAATGTCGTGAGCGAATTCCAAAAGCTCTCTACTCTTCCTAGAGATAGTCATGCAGATATTAAACAATTAATTTCACGACTAGAATTAATCGAAACAAATGAGAGCTCAATACGATTCCAAGATAGAATTGTTAAGAAGAATACTCAAAATGAAATTCATATTATTCTCGACAATATTAGAAGCGCCAACAATGTTGGGAATATTATCCGAAGTGCAGAAGCTTTGGGAGTAAAGACGATTCACCTTTGTGGTTTTACTCCTGATCATAAGAATGAGAAAGTCCTTAAATCTTCCTTGGGCTGTGAAGAATGGATTGATATACAAGTCTGGGAAAGCGTTTTTCAGGCCATAGAGTCATTAAGTGAAAAAGGAATCAAGGTTATTGCTTTTGAAACGAGTAAAAACTCTCTTGCTCTTAAGGAAGTTCAAATCCCAGAGACATGTGCTTTTGTTTTTGGAAATGAAAGATTTGGTCTTTCTGAAGCAGTGTTAAATATCTGTGATCATACTGTCGAGATTAAACTTTTTGGCAAAAAGAACTCTCTCAATGTAACGAATGCTGTGGCCATTGCCCTTAACCATATTATGGCTTAAGAAAGTTAATATCTATCCCGCTAAAAGATTTAATATCTTCTCTTACCACCTTGAAAATATTATTCAGTTCTCCAGACTTCTTCATTTTTTCAATTTCACGAGTAAAGGCCTCTGAAAGCTTTTTGCCACGATTATTTCTAAGAAAGGAAAAATAGACTTTCATTGAAGAAAGCGTTTTCTTATTTGCGGTAATACTTTTGAAATTTAATTTCTTTAAGGCAGAAAATCCAGAGATGGCCTCACAGACAAATCCATCAACTCTTCCTAGGTTTAACATCTTTAAACAAGAAGTATCAGAATCAGAATAAAAAATCTCTGTTCCCTTATTCTTTAAAACAAAATCTGCATAAGGGTATCCCCTTGTTAGGCAAATCTTTTTTGCTTTTTTTAAATTATCATTTCCACCTTTACGATGAAAGAATATATCTTTCTTATAATAAAAAGGTGTTGAATCATATGAGCCTTCTCTTTCATCAACATCAAGAGCGGGAAAATAACCGATTATATTTTTGTGATTAAAGTTTGCGATAATTCTCTTAGAAGGCCTCACTGAGATAACAAAGTCTTCTCCCACTGCTCCTTCTATTTTTTTGACAAGATCAATAAAGTTCCCTTTATTTTCGCTTTGTACAAACTGAGGAATCTCAAATGTACCAATGATCTCAGTTGCTTGAGATGTCATTGAATAAATTGAAAGTATTGAAAAGAATGCTAAAATATAAACCACAAGTAATTATATCCAGATATCAAAGAGAAGCCTATGAAAAAAGAGTTCACATCATTTAAAGAATTCTACCCATATTACTTAGAAGAACACTCTAATATTGTATGTAGAGTACTTCACTACATCGGTACAACATTAGTTCTGCTCGTTCTTGGCTACTCTATTTTTACGGCTCAATATAAATTTATTGCCCTCGCTCCACTATGTGGCTATGGTTTTGCTTGGATCGGACACTTCTTCTTTGAGAAAAACAAACCAGCAACATTCAAGTATCCCCTCTATAGTTTCATGGGAGACTGGGTAATGTACTTTGAAATGCTGACACTGAAACGCAAATAATATAATAAAATCTGCTAGTTACGGACTTATTTCTTCACAAAATTTTTGAATATTTTTCACACACTCTTTCCATTTTTATCTCTCTATGCTTTATTCCCCTCATCCGGGGGGAATTATGAAAATCAAAACTACTATCATTAGTCTTACTTCTTTATTAGCTTTAGGTACACTCGCTAAAAGCGTTGAAGTGAATATTGAAAACTGTAAAGAAGCTTCAAAACACGAAAAAATTCTTGATTCATCTGATTTTAAATGGAATCAAACTCCAGAAGAAATTAAAGAAAGAGAAATCAAACTTTATAACTCTGAAAAAAGATTAGAAAAAAGAATTTTCGTTAACGATCAAGGAAAATTCGTTTTACCAATTGATGCCTCCTTCGGTGGAGCAACAGAAGCAATTATTCCAGCTCATTATATTAATAGCGTTAGAGCACATATTGAAACGGCTCTTAGAAGAGGCTATGTGGAGTCGATTATTTTTTCAGATATGGGACATCAACACTTCTATATACCTCAAAAGTATTATGATGAAGTAATCAATCCAATTCCAGTTAAAGATAAGAATATTCGTTATGAAAAAATGCTCGCCAACAAAGATCTAAAAATTCTTTATCATACAGCTGAACAACTGAAGATGGTGGAAGATAAAAAACTGCTTGATAATAGACATCTTCAATGGAGATTTTATACCCGTAATATTGTGGGAGATAATAAAGAGCAAGGAACGCTTGAACTGATCCATCAAAAAGATCATTCACATAATACGGCCAGAGAATATGATAAGGGATATAGATATTGGGGTGCTGGACTATATATTTCAGCAAATAAAAACGGATGCTTCGCCTTTAAAGATAAAGAAGGAAAGACGAAGTTTTTCGATATTAATCTAGTCGGGATAAACCCGCCAAGTGTCGCTGATAACCCAGGAGACTACTTCTAGTAAGGAAGTAGTCATACTTCCTCTTTTCTATTGGCAATACTCATCCTATTGACCATAATTAAAGGAAGGAATTTATTATGATCACATCACTTTATGCAGGTTGTCTTTGTCTCCTCTATTTTAAGATTACTCTTGAGACAATTTCGGCAAGAAAAAGAAATCAAGTATCACTAGGCTATGGAACAAATTCAGAAATCGAGTCCATAGTAAGTGCGCATGCTAACTTCAATGCTTACGTTCCAATCTTTATTATTCTTTTCTATTTATTAGAAAGATCACAAGCATTTCCAAATATCTTGCTTCATTCTTTAGGCATATTATTTTTTATAGGAAGAACTTTTCATTTTATCGCTTTTAGAGGCTCAAAAATGAATTTTAAATTGCGAGTTAAAGGGATGCACTTAACTCTCTGGCCGATGCTTGCCTTGGCAATTCTTAATATCTTTGTTTTTATAAAAAGCTTTTTAAACTAAGTAATGTCTATGAAAAAAACCTTTCTCATTTTCTTATTGATCGTTTCTTCTTTGCAAGCACAGACTCTTGAGTCAGCCTGCCAAGAAGTTGGTGGGAAAATGCTAAATAAATATAAATGTCCTAAAAGTAAATTAGTTCTTCCTGTTAAAACATGTGAGTTTAAAAATGATAGAGATGAACTAATGTTCTTTAATGGATGTTCAGGCCCAAGTGGAGGGTTTAAAAAACTCTTTCTTCAAGCTTGCATCAACCACGATCACTGCTATCATCATGAGCCTTCAACAAACGGACTCAAGCAAAAAGATTGTGATTTAAAATTTAAAAATGAGATGATCGAATCTTGTCATCAAAATGCCGGTGTCAAACAGAAAAAATGTGTAAACTGGGCCAAGTTAATGTATCGTACTCTTAGGATTGTCGGATCTATCGCCTATCATTGCGGTGATTCTTATGCACATTACGAGTAGTATGGACCTGAAAACTGAAAGAACTCTTCTATTCTCATTAATCATTTCATCAATTGCCACTGTTGGGAGTCTTTTCTTCAGTGAAGTTATGGAATTTGTTCCTTGTAAGCTTTGTTGGTATCAAAGAATTGCCATGTACCCTATTGCTATAATTTTTCTAGTGGGGTTCTGGAAATCTGATAAGTCAGCACTTATCTATTCATTACCGCTGACAATCATAGGTTTTTTAATCGCTATTTATCATAATTTACTTACCTGGGAAATTATTCCAGAGAGTGCCTCACCTTGTGTGGAAGGTGTCCCTTGTTCCCATGTCTGGATAAATTACTTAGGTTTTATAACAATTCCATTTCTATCAATGACAGCTTTTGCAATACTGCTTGGACTTTATTTTTACTCAAAGAAGAGAAATTAATATGCAAGATCAAAAAAATAAGAAAATTATTATCCTTTCACTTGTTATCTTTTTAGCAACGGCATTTCTCATTGGAACGAAGCTTGTTATGGATAAAAAAGATAAAGAATTTGGATTTTTGGCCACCAAGGAAGCTGAATCATTTGTTCGCGACTACTCTCCAAGACAAGGAAAGAAAGATGCTAAAGTTGTTCTTGTAGAATTCTTAGATCCAGAATGTGAATCTTGCAGGGCCTTCTATCCTTACGTAAAGAAAATTCTTGCAGATAATCCTGAGAAGGTTCAGTTAGTTGTTCGTTATATGCCTTTTCATAAAAACTCTAAATATGCGATAAAAGTGCTTGAAGCTGCTAGAGAGCAAGACCTTTATTGGCAAACAATGGCCATTCTTTTTTACTTTCAACCTCAATGGGGAGATCACCATAACCCTAAACCAGAACGCATCTTTCCTATTCTTAAACAAATTGCCGAGAATCCAGAGAGTAAATTTAATATCGATCTCGAGAAGCTTAAAAAAGATATGGAAAACCCAAAAATACTTGAGTACATCGATCAAGACATGAAAGATGGAAAGAAGCTAAAAGTTAAGGCCACCCCTACTTTCTTTGTGAATGGTAAGCCTTTAACGAAGTTTGGCTACCAAAACCTTGTAAACCTTATTAATGAAGAAATAAAGGTTCAATACCCCTAATCAATTTTTTCTATTGATAAAAAATGAATTACTAGGATTTAAATCTCTATAGTTTAGCTCTCATTATCCGATAATCATTTATATATTCTCATACACAGAGGTTTAAATGAGTTTTAAGATTCTTATTGTTGATGATGAACCAATTATTAGAGAAACTTTTAAAGAGTTCATTCAAAATGAATATCCTGATGCTGATATTGAGTGTGCCGGTGACGGTCTTGAAGCTTTTTCTAAAGTTCATAATACAAAGTACGATTTAATCATCTCTGACTACAAAATGCCTCTTCTTAATGGAAAAGACTTCATTGAAAATACGAGGCTAATGGAAACAAAGAATAAAGAAACGAAAGTTATCTTCTGTTCTGCTTATATTCCTGAATTTAAAACACAATTAGATAGTGAGGATGGAATGCTATTTATAGCAAAGCCCGTCGATTTTAAAAGCTTAGTGAGAAATGTGAAGATGTTTCTCTATCAAAAAGATCAAATCGCTAGTTAAACTAGCGATTTGAATTAAATCTTATAATAAATCAAATAATTGTTGTTCTGAAAGTTTTGGGTGAAAAGGGTTTTCAACTTTTTCGTGTTTCTCTAGTTTATCAACTCCATTCTTTCCGTAAACATATTTGTCGAAAAGAGCACTTACATCTTCATTGAAATACTTCTCAATAGCGACAATAAACTCTTCTGTTTTAAATGGCTTAAACTTTCTTTCTTCAAAGAAAGATCTTAGAAACTTTTTAAATCCTTCCTTGCCTTCAAACTTCTTATCAAGATGGCCTATAAACTTCATTCCTCTTGAATAGGCATCTCTGTCTGTCGTTCTCTTATAAATTGAATGACTGGCCATTCTTGTTCTATAAAGACTTCTTTGAGAGTACTTCATATAATTAGCATCTCTCCAGCTCGCAACAGCTTCATCTACCCAACCAGCGTTACCATGAGCCGGCATTACCCCTCTAGCGAAGTAACTGTGAATTAACTCATGTCCTAGAGCTGAGAAACTCGTAATCGTGGCTCCACAATGCTCCATTCCACCCATACCTGCTCCATAAACAATCACTTGATTATGTGGCCAAGGGCCATAATCTCTTTCTAATTCTGCAAGAATTGATAATGTCGCCTTCATAAAACGCGAAGTACTCTGAGTTGTATAGACAGTCACTGGAATCTCACGGTTATCAATAGAGCGATAAGTTGTCTTTTCTTCTGGAATCAAACCTTTCTTCGTAATGTGCATGAAGAATGAACTGGCCGTATAAACAGCAGGATATTCAACTTTCCAACTATTCTTCGCTAGCTCTTCTACATCTCCATTTGTGTAAAGAACATGTTCAGAGTCAGAACCTTTAATTTCAATTTCTAAAAACTTTTGGTATTGATCAAATTCTAAATTTGTTGGAAGGTATTGCTCAAGATATCTTCTGTCAGAAAGATCACTCATCCAAAAAGCACTTTTCATATATCCCGTTGACCAAGAAATATTCTTATTAAAGTCATTCTCTATAACCAGCTTATGTGTACCAGCAGACAGTGCTTGCTTTACGTATTTTACTGTTGATACTCCATCCATAGATGTTGTCTCTACTGAAACATCCTTACCATTTAATGAAACTTTTGTTTCTGATGGAACAAGATCATAGATAGGATAACCACTATCTGCTTGTGAGAACTCAATCTCACTTACTGCTTTTGCTCTTCTTGAGTTTAAATCATAAACAATCTTAGATTTAACTGTTTTAAAGTCTACAAAAACAGCCTTTGCTCTCCCTAAATTTAAATTTGGTGGTGCCTGATGTAAGTTGGCATAAACCGACGAAATTAAGAATAACATCCCTGTTATAAGCTTCATAAATCCTCCTGAATCTACTTAATTTAAATTAATTAAATTATGTATTATGGAGAATCGATTAGAAATGTATGTAAGACTTTAGAAGAAACTCATTAAAAGCGGTCTAAAAAGATCGGGATAATCATTATTGAAAGCCCTGAAATTATTATAGATACTCCATGGTATTGGAACATTTTGATCAGTCTTTCATTGATTTCTTTATGTCCAGGAACTCTTCCTAATTCCCTACTCAAGACTTCAATACATTTCTTCTCATTCTTATGGCGATACTTCTTCTCATTAACAAAGACATATTGTGAAACAATCAAGGCTCCCAAAAATACTAAATGTATAAAAGGAAGTGGATAAGGAGAAAATAAATAGAAGATAATAAGTGGCACAACAAAGAGGGCCAACATAAAAAGTAGTGAGGTAAATTGAAGTTTAAAATAAAGTGCTATTTTTTTCATAAATTCTATCTTTGGATTATACTTTCACAAACCCATTTTGCCATACTTATACAGCCTTGAATTAAATATCCACCAGTAGGAGCATGCCAATCAACCATCTCACCAATGCAGTATATATTACTATACTTTTTTAAAGAAAGATCTTCTTCAAGTTCCGTAAAAGAGACTCCCCCTTTAGTTGAAATGGCCTCATCAATTGGTCTTGTAGACGTTAAGATGATTGGGATATTCTTCAATGAGAAAGCTAAGTTATGAGAATACTCTTCTTTAGATATGCATTCATTTATGAGATTTAGTTTTTCCTTTCCAAGTTTAAATTTTTTTCTTAGATAATTAGACATGGATATTTTATTTGGTTTATTACACAAGAGTTCCTTAATATTCTCCAAAGAAAATTGTGGCAACAAATCAATGGTTATTTTAGCTTTACCCTTGCTGTAAATCTCATCCTCAATATCACTACTAAGAGCATATATTCCCCCACCTTCTATACCATACTGAGTGATCATTGCTTCACTCTTAGTAATAAGGTCTTTAAAGGATATGGTAATATTTTTTAGAGGTGAGATATCAAACTTTGACTTATAGTGAGAAGACCAATTCACTTCGAATCCAGAGTTCATGGCCCTAAAAGGAGATACTTCGATTCCTTTTTTTTGAAATATTTGAGACCATTTTCCATCACTCCCTGTTTTTGACCAGCTCGCTCCACCTAGACTAAGAACAAGAATAGAGTAATCTTCTTGAATAATTTCTTCGTTTTCTTTTTTTATGAAAACCTTCTTATCATCAAAGTCAATCAACTGACAGTGTGTGTGTAACTTGAAACGAGAAGAGCTCTTTAGTTTCTCTTTCCATGAAATTATCATCTGAGCTGCTTTCATTTTCTTTGGAAAAACTCTTCCGCTAGTTCCCACAAAAGTTTCAACACCTAATTTCAAACACCATTGGCGAAAATCATCATGTGTATAGTTCGATATTATTTTCTTAAAAAACTGTGGATTGGAATACCTATTTGAGAAACTATCAATATCTTCAGAATGAGTTAAGTTCAATCCTCCATAACCGGCAACAAGGAACTTCTTCCCGACTGCTGGCATCTTTTCGTACAGATGAACCTCATAACCCTTATTTAATAGTTGCTCACATAGAAAAAGGCCCGCAGGGCCTCCTCCTATTATGATAATTTTCTTAATCATTAATTATAAACTTAACACAAAATCCTTAGAATTTGGACTTCTTTGACCTTCTTTAAAATATTCTCCACAACCTAAGACATTATTATTTTGGAAAATGAGGTCTCCCTGGAGCATAATGAACTGCCTAAATGTATTTTGTGAATAACTTATAGCTCTCCACTTTGGCATAATCTTCTTATCATTAACTAGTTGTGATTTTTTGATCTGATGAATCCATCCTCCATTATTTAAAAAGATAGAATCACCAATGCTATACATCTGTACATAAGGAAAGATTACTCCTGCACGACGCTTATTATATTCATTCTTACTGATAATTTTTTTAAACTCTTTACTGTAAACGACAACTCCATTGAATCCTTTTTCAGAGCGTCCAGTCATTGCAATATAGAAGTTATTTTCATCCTGAGCTATTCCCGTTGAAGCAGAACGATGTCCATTTTCATTTTGAGTATTAAGCTCGTCTACAAAAAGAACTTCCTCATTTAAAAGATCATATGCAAGTAATCCTTCATTTCCAATAATAAGAAAGGCTACATTCTTCTTTCTATCTAACTCGAAAGCTCTTACCTTTCCACGAAAAAGTTCTCTCTTAAGATCTCCTCTCATGTCATATTCGAATAAACCTCTTGTGGTTCCTACGAGAACACGATCATTCAAAATATGAAAATCCTTTACACGACCTTCAGTACTTACAAGATTAACTGAAGTATCATTCCCTACATTTGTTAATTGATATTTACTATTAACTTTCTGAAGTAAATATTCATTTTCACCTTTTGCATGAAAGACAGGGTTCGTCACTCTATACCCTGTTTGCGAATCTACAGAACCAAGATACTTGCAGCTTTTATTATTTAAGTACTCTCCACTAATATTAGCGAAGGAAAATTGTGAACAAATTAAGGCCATCAAACCAATAGCAATTCTTCTCATATTAACTCCCATAAATAGATATATTTATAATAAAGATATGGAGGAATAGCGTCTATTCACACAAAATAATAAGATCTTACTTTTCTAGTTAATTTTGACTTGATAACGAGCGTTATCTATAGAGACATCTATAAGACTCATAGGCCTTAAGCTACCTTCAATAGCTTTACGCTTAATCTCTGTTAGTGAAACACCTTGCTGCTCAATCGTTTTGAGAATCTGGTCATTAAGCATTTCTTCAATATTAAAAATATTAAGAGCATTAACTTGTAACTCAGTGGTTCTCTGATCATTTTTATCAATTAAGACAGTGAGTTTTCTTTCCAAAAGTTTAGGATCAATCGCTTCAATTGAAACTTCTGGAAGCTCAGTTGTTTTAAGAGAATTAGGAAGAGATACATCATCTATAACTTTTTTGAAAAAGATTGGGTGCTTAGATTTTTTTAAAAGATTAATGAGACCGATAAATGATCTAATCATTAGAAATGTTTTAGGGTTTCCAGAACTTCTAAAAACCCATCGATCTTCTCCTAAGATAAGATTTATCTTTTCTTTAAAGTTCCAATCTCTTATATCGTAGGCATATATCGAATCAAATGGCTCTCTAAGAGTTGTCACTATCAATGGAACTTTATCGACAATAGTACTTAACTTTTGTTCTGAAAAACCTAAGGCAACCAAAGCTTGAATCATTACTGTGGTATTATTTGTCGTTAGTAACTCATAAACGGCCTTTGACTCAACTAAACTCAATCTTATTGTGTGACCATGATCTAATAGAACAATAGAGTCTTCTCGAAAAAGAAAATTTCCAGGATTAGTATCACCTTGGAAGACTCCATTTACCAAAAGTTGACTATAGAAACCTTTGAATAGTTGAAATCCTATTTTCTTATTCTGAATGGTTTCTATATTTTTACCTTCGCAATACTCCATGAGAATGAAGTTATCATCTTGAATTTGAGGATGCAGTTCAGGGACTTTTATAAAACTGTCAGAATATATCTTTGAAGCAAAGGCCATATTCTGTCTTTCAAGATTATAATCAAGTTCCTGATTAAGAACTCTTTCAAATTCTTCAGTATACTTATCAAAACCAAAGTTCATTTTGCTAGATAAGTGCTCTACTTGCCCGAAAAAGCCTATTTTTTTTAACTGAGATCTAATTTCTTTTTCAATTCCTGGAAGTTTGATTTTAAGTGCCCAGGACTTCCCTTCAGAGTCAATAACTCTATAAACTTGAGATAATGAAGCTAATTTGCAGTGATCCTCTTCAACCTTAAAATTTTCGCTGATATGTTTGAGAGAAGGATAAAACTTTAATAGTTCAGAGAATGAAACTCTCTCTTTAACTTCTCCATGGGCCATATTCTGCAATTCTTCAATGGCATTTTCAGACGAACCAAACATCTGAGCGATCTTTTTAAAGACTCCATCAGAATTAGAAAAATAATTTAATATAAATCGAGAAGCGACTTTTTTCATGAAATTATTATGACATAATTCTATTCTTGGACAAGTGACTTCTCTAAGAATGAGAGAATCAATACTGACCATAAAACATCGGCAATAAAGAGATGCGTTAATGCTCCCCAATGTGGAGATAGTAAAAGCCAGTTAACTACCCCAAATAATAAGGCGATGATTATCAACGGAAGTAACATTCGTTGATATCTCAACTTTTCTTTACCAAAGGACAGTGCTTCAGAAATAATGAATAAACCTAACCCCATTGCAAATATCGGATGATAAATTCTTAGCTGAATTAAAAATGGAGCTGATGAATCAAAATCCTTTCCCATTCCCTCAACTAAGGAAGTATCAGGAAAAAGTGTATTTCCAAGTGCCGTTACCGCTCCAGAGGATGCGACAATCACAAAGAGAGAAAAAATAGAAATATTCTTTATACTTAAAAATTTAGGCCAAGAGACTTTTTGACTATGAGTTGTAAAAAACTCAACGAATACATGAGACGAAATAAGAAATAAAGTATTCGCTAAATGAATTGCAATCACAAACGCTCGTAAGTTTGAATCATTCTTATCGACTAAACCTTTCTTTACAAGAACAGCTCCAATTAATGCTTCAATAATTGTGAGAATTAGTACTGCAAATGAAGCTTTGCTCACTCTGTGAGATTTTCCAAATTCCTTGAAACTAATAATCATTGCTCCAAGAACTGTAATTCCATACAATCCTGAAGTTAGACGATGAATAAACTCAATCATGGTTTTATAACTTTCAGTTGGAGGAATCACCTCCCCATTACATAAAGGCCAGTGCTCTCCACATCCTGCCCCAGAGCCAGATAATCTTACCCAAGCTCCCCAGACAATAATGAAAGCCGCTAATAGAAAATTTAAACGATTGAAATTCTTAGTACTTATCACGTGTTAACCAATACGCTTTATTAAATGATAACCAAATTGAGTCTTAACTGGTTCAGAAACCTGTCCAACTTCTAGAGCGAAAGCTGCTTTTTCAAATGGTGCTACCATCATCCCCTTTCCAAACTCTCCAAGATTTCCGCCTTGCTTCCCAGAAGGACAATTCGAAAAATCTGCAGCTAATTTTTCAAACTCTACACCCTCTTCAAGCTTACGAATAAGATCTTTAGCCTCAAACTCTTGATCAACTAAAATATGCTGGGCATTTACCTTGTTACTCATTATTATCTCCTTATGAAGTATTTTATAGACTTGTTTATCATGCTAGCAGGGACTTTCTCAACTTTCTTTATTCAACAGTTGACCCTTTTAACACCTGTTTTTGCTAGCTCACTTGCTACAATTACTTTCTACCTGCTAATCCCTCGAAAATATAGAAGCCGACATATTGAAGCCCTCTTCTTTTGTGCAACTTTCCTTGGCATGACCACAAGAATTAATTCACAAGAGTTCTATCTACTTCTCATCCCAATCATTATTAGCCTTAGTGTTTACCACTTATTAAAAAAACAATTTAATGGGCTTGGTGGAAAACTAGGAACTATTGCGTTTATTGGATGTCTCTCCCTTCTCATTATAGGGAGATCATTTTGAAAATTTTACTATTACTAGCGATATCTATTCTTTCAGTCTTAATAACTTCTCATTTATCAATTCTTCTGAAAAAGAAATTAAACTTTGAAGATAAGGTTTTGGCCAGTGCACTTACCCCTCTCATTATTCTACCAGTAGCCTATCTTCTTCGAAATTATGCAGACTTCAATCAACTCCTAGCTCTTTCTTATGGAGCAAGCTTTGTTGGTATGACTTCTTCTCTAAGATTGCCAAATAAGTATCTAATATTATCTTCAATACTCTTAGTAGGAATCTTCCAATTTAGTTTATCATTTAATCTTGGTGGAGAACTTGGCTTTATGGCCTTCCTAAGTGTGGGAACAACTTATCTTCTAATGCTGATTTTCAGTCGTATTCAAAATCGTACCAGCATTTAAATCTATTAAGTCGACCTTAAGTTCAGCGAGTAATTCTTCAAACTCCATAATTTTCTCAGGACGATCTAACTCTGATGCAAAGTCTCTCCATCGCTTATCTTTAACTAGTTGAGAACGAAAGGCTGAAGTAAGAAGGTCGACCCAACTTGGAATTGTTAACGTAAAATTAAGAGCAATCGACTCTCCTTCTAGAACCTTTGTTTTATGCCAAGCTCCTCTAGGTAAGAGAAGAAAGTCTCCAGGTTTTAAAAGATATTCATTGGCTTCATTTGGAAATTCCGTCGGAAAATTTTGAGAATATGTTTTTAATTCATCGTCTCTCTGTGTCCCCATAGTGAAACGAGTGAGAGGGTTTTCTACATGATCATTCTTCGCAACCCACCACTTCTTTTGACCAGATACTTGAAAAATAAGATTAACATTTTGATCAAAATGAGAATCAGTTCCTAAGCCTTCTGAGGATGCATAAATTAAAGACCTAGCATAAGTTAAACTTGAAAGACGAAAGAGACCAATAATCTGTCCAAGCGTTTGTTCTAACTTCTGATCTAATTGATTAGCATCATTAAAAAGAACTGTTCCCTTATTGTCATATGACTCTTTCGCTTTCTCTTTGATTAAAGAGCTTGAGTTGACTTCATCCGCAATACCAGAGTTGTAAACATCAACACTGCCCTGCCACCATTTAAAGATATCATCGACAGAAGATAAATAAGGAAGGCTTTCAATTAGTTCGTCTGTCTTAAACATTTCTTCAACATATAATTCTTTCTGCTGAGTAAAAGACTCTAATACCGATTCTAATTTATTTTCTTGGATAAGTGTTTCTAACACTACAAACTCTCTTTAATCCATTGTGATTGATGAATGATGTCTGTTTGAACACTTGGTCCTCTACATTCACCTAATTGAACTCTTTTATCTGATCTAGATGTAATTCCTAATAATAAAATTTCTCTCTTCGTTTGATAAATAAGAGCTCCTCCAGAATCTCCACCACAAGCTGCTTCAGAAGTTATCCACTCACCACTTTCTATCAAGTAATCTGTAACTTTAACTTCTTTATATCTAAGAGTTCCCATTTTTCCTTGCGCAGAATTCTTTCCATAACCAAGGAGAAGAACCTTCCCTTTGGAAGTAATTGAATCATAGAGTTTAATCGGCCGATATTCACTAGGAATATCTTTTCGTAAAGTCAGAATTGCTAAATCGTTAACGGCGGCATTTGGATAAGGCATCTTCATTTTTTCTGGAGCATAATAAGGATGAATTACTGCTTTAATGACCGGAATAGAAAAAGATGATTGACTAACATGAGTATCAAAGACAATTTCATCGAGTCCACCTGAAACACAATGAGCTGCTGTAAGTACCTTTCTTTTAGAAATGATCACCCCGCTACAGAATGAATTTTTCTTATAGGCCCAACTCACTATAAAGTTGGCCAATTTATCTCCATTTTCGACTTTTTGGCCATCTACAATGGCCCAACTAGAAATGTTTAAAATCAATAAAATTAGCAACTTCATGAGTAAACGTTACCCTAATTTTGACGATATCAAAACCCAGTTAAGTATCCGTTTTTACACTACTTTACTATTAATACCTAACTAAAACACTCGGTCTACCGATAAGATTATATGGAGGAGTGTGCTTATGAGTAACGATCCGCAAAGACAGAAACAGAATGCTGAGCTTTCAAGCAAGAGTTCAGGAAGATCTCATTCAATGATTGGTGTCCCTAAATCTCAACAAAAAGAAGAAAAGGGAGGCTCATCTGGTTTTCTTAAAACTGGCTTGGCCCTAGCTCTTGCAGGTACTTTTCTATTTGGTGGTCTTCAATTAATGAAAGCACCCGAGAGAATTCCAGCATCTACTCCTATTACATCAGTTGTTGCTCAAAAAGAAAGAGTACTTACCATTTCTAACGTTGATATAAATGAAAAACTCACAACAGAAATAAGACAAAAACTTAATCAGGGTATCATTCCTGAAGAATTAAAAGAATCTTCTCCAGAAGTAATTGAGAAAATTAAAAATAAAGAAATGTCGATGTATACCTTAAGAGTTATCGACACAATGGTTAATGATGGAGATGTCGTTGGAGTTTCAGTTAATAACTTAGCTATTGGTCAAATTGCCTTAACCAATGAAGGTGCTGAAATTCAAGTTCCACTCGTAAATAATCAGGAACAAGTTTTAAAAATCAATGCCCTCAGAGATGGTGGTGGTGGTGTCACCTTCGGTGCTCAAAGCTCCACAGGGAAAGCCATGACTCGTGTTATGAATGTAGGCGATATTGATACATGGAGGATTGTTTTTTAATGAGTTCAAACCAAGGATATAAAGCATATTATAAATATATTCCCCTGATCTTCTTAGTATCAGGCGTGATTATGTTTGTTAATCTATCTGCGGGTATGCTCTTGCTTCTCGCTGTAGTTTTCTTTGGTGCCTTCATTTATAGAGCGAATATGATTCGTAAAAAAGAAATTCAAAGAAAAAATGCTAAATCATTAAAGTCTTTAAAAGATTTAGACCTTAACGAAGATTCTGAATGGATTAAAAATAATCTACGTGGTCATAACAAATTAATCGATAAAATTATAAAGAAAGTCGGAAATAAAATCAGACTATCACATCCTAATAGACCTCTTGGTTCATATATGTTTATCGGACCGACAGGAACAGGAAAAACTTTTTTAGCAACATTACTTTCACAATGTATTTATAAAGAAGAACCTCTTGTTTTTCATATGGTAAACTATACGACTCCTAATGATGCTCAATCATTTCTTGATGCTCTAGTGGCTGGAGTAAATGAGGATAGTGCCAGACTCATTCTTCTTGATGAGATTGATAAATGTTCAACTGAAGTATTAAATGTTCTCTACCCTATCTTAGACCAAGGGATGCATTATAATAATGAGTCTAAAGAAGAAACTCCTTTTCATTCTTGTCTCTTTATCGCGACTTCAAATCATGGAGCTCTCGAATTAGAAAAGATTGAAGATACTTCAAGAACAGCGAATAAAGAATATGTCCTTGATCTTCTTTCTAGATCAGGAAAATTTCAAAAATCATTTTTGGCAAGATGGGATGATTTCTTTCATATGCCAAGTCTTGATTCTAAATCCACAGCAGAAGTGGCATGCTTAGAGTTTACTAAATACTGGCATAAATTTGATATCACTGTTGATTTTATTGACCCAGACTTAATTATTGAAACACTTACAAGAAATGAGCCATTTAAAGAATATGGAGTTAGAGAATTATCTCGAGTTATCCAAGAAAGAATGGACAGTGCCATTATTCAAGTGAAAGACAAAGGTGCCAGTAGAGTTAAGATCTATGTTAATGAGCAAGGAAAAGTAAAAGTGAAAGCATCAAGGAGAGCAGCATGATTAAGAAAATTATGTCTGATACTTGGGCTAAAGCTTTTTTTACTCTCTCAATAGTATGTCTTCTTGGAAGTATGACGAAAGGATTTATGAGTCTAGTTAAAAACGCAGCCTCGTACACTCCTCCTTCATCTGCTCAAGTTAGTAAACAGTTAACTCAAGCAGGCAATAAGGCCATTCAACAAAATGCTCAAAATATGAATAACCTTGCTAACAATACTTATGGAAATGGAGTTCGTTCTAACACTTCCCCAGTTCAGCATATTAACAATATAATCAATAAACAACAGTCTAAGGTTGATTTAAAACCAAGAGTAGTTGGAAATGGTGCCGTTAATTTTATTCAACCAAAGAATAAGTCATTCTGGCTAGTAGACCCAGAGGGACTAGATCAAACAGCTGATTCTAAAAGCATTGATGAGGTTATCTTTAATGCTAAAGATGGTGATATCGTAAAACTAAAACCAGGAATATATGATTTAGATATTGCTTTTAGCAACTCGCCTCCCAAATATATTAAGTTTGAAGGACAAGGCGAAAAGAAGGATATTAAAATTAATGTAGAAACTGGATGGGATTTTGAAATAAAGAATAAGAAGATGTCTTTCATGAATCTGACTCTCTCGTTCAATGAGAAATCTATCAAAATGATTAATTCTCAAGTTGATGTGAAAGATGTAACTCTTGAAGGTGTTGCCAAATATTCAGGTTTCTTCAGAATTGAAGCTAACTCAACACTTAACCTTACAAATGTTCACGCTCATGGTGCAGGTAGAGGAACTGTTCTTAACATCCAACATGGTAAAGCAATTATCGAGAAATCTTCATTCTCAGGTTTTTCAAAAGTTTTAGATGTTTCTAAAAGATCTTCTTTTGAAATTAGAAATAGTAAAATTACTCACTCTGATAGAGGTATTTATATTTATAAGACTCTCGGAAAAGGAATTATAGAGAATACTGAGTTTAGCGATAATTTAAATTATGGAGTCTATAGTTCAGCTCCTAGATTTTCATTAAGTATTAAGAATTCAAAATTTATTCGTAATAATATTGGACTAAAGCTTAATGGTGGCGGTCAGACAGACGTCTATGACTCAACGATATCACAAAACTTTGATGATGGAATTCATGTTTATGATTCAAAGTTAACTGTTCACTCAGCCAAAATTCAAAGTAATCAAAATTATGGAATATATAAGAATAATAGATCTCAAATTAAATATGGAGATATTAAATACTATAACAACGGTAGAGGCAATACTAACAGGATAAGATCTAATTTAAGGTATCCTGCGAGTTTTTAACTGGAGACCACAATGGTGGATATTAAAAAGCTGACTAATTGGAATGAATTAGAGGCAAAACTAAAAGAGAAAGAAGAAAAGTTCACAAGACCTCCTAATGAGGAAGAGATTATTGATGGACTTAAGTCTATGGTTAAAGGGCAAGATCCAATTGTTCAGGAAGTTGCTAAAACCGTAAGACTCAATATGGCCAAGAAGAAAAGATCGAAACCTATTGCCAATTTTCTTTTCTTAGGACCAACTGGTACAGGTAAAACTGAATTATCAAAGGCCTTAGCTAAATTTCTCTATGGTTCAGAAGATCAACTCCTTCGCTTTGATTGTTCAGAGCTCTCATGCGAACAAATGGGGAAAACAAGACTCATTGGTTCACCACTAGGATATGTTGGATCAGAAATGGGCGGTCAACTAACAAGACCAATGTTTACTGATAAAAATAGAATTATTCTCTTTGATGAGATTGAGAAGGCCCATCCAAAGGTATTTGATCTCTTCCTTCAGCTTATGGGAGAAGGTCGTTTAACAGAACAAGGCTCTGGTAAAACAGCTGACTTTACCGATGCTATAGTTATCATGACTTCAAATGCTCATGCAGAAAAGATTGGTCAGATAAAAAATCAAGTGAAAGATGAGTATGAGCAGATCAATGCTGTAAAAAGTTATCTCACTGATACAAAAGTCTTTAGACCTGAAATTATTGGTCGTGTTGATAAAGTATGTGTCTTTAATCCATTAGAAGGAATGATAATCGCAGAGATCGCTCTTTTAAAGATTCAAAAACTTGCTCGAGATTATGGGCTTGAAGTAGAATTTATCGATCCTGAAATTCTTGTATCAATTCTTGATGCAAATAAGAAAGTCAGTCGTTTCGGTATCAGGGAACTTGAAAGAATTATCGCTGATGAATTTGCTGAGCAAATGATAGATGCTTCTGAAGCTGGTAAAAAAAAGATTAAAATTGGTCACCAAAATAATGAAATTAAAATTAAAGGGGCAGCTTAATTTTTAAGCAGCCCTTTTTCTTCGCATTCATTTAAGCACTTCTTAGCAAAGTTCCATATTTCTGTTGAACCTGAGGATATCGCATTTTCGTTCTTGTCTAGAATCATTGCTTTTGAAATATTGTGAGTTTTCCATGAATGTCCTTCATTGAGAACATTTGAATATAATGGAAGAAAGCGATCTAGAGATCCAACATATTTAGCTTCAGCAGATTCTTTCTTTTCAAACTCAATCCAAGTTTCCAGTAGATCATCCCCTAATTCACTAGGTAGCATCCCAAAGATCTTTTTAGCTGCTTTAAGTTCTCTATCAAATTTATCAGGGTCTTCAGCATAAATAATTTGATCACCACCATCTATTTCAACCAGATCATGAATAAGGGCCATTTTTATACATTTAAGAAGGTCAATCTTTTCATTTGATAAAGAAGAGAATGTCAGCACAGCAAGAGTGAGATGCCATGAGTGTTCCCCTGAGTTTTCATATACTTTTTCGTGATAATTAAAGGTCTTTCGTTTTACTTGTTTTAACTGATCAGCATATTTAATAAATTCAACAAAATTTTCAATCATTTTTTTCCTATAATTTTTGATGTACCTTCATTAGCACTCTTTCTAATTTCATCAGTTATAGAGTTTTGTACTTTCTTTATTGCTGTAATTATAATAAGTCCATCATCTATAAAACCTCCCGGTAAAAAATCCGGAACGACATCAAGAGGCAATATAAAATACCCTAGTGCAGAGACAATAATTAACTTAACATCTTTTGGAGTATCTTTGCTTTTTAAGAGATGAAATAAAATAAAAAGATTATAAAGAAGTTTCTCACCTAGAGACTTACTATATTTTCTTATTTTATCTTTAAATGAGTCTTCATCTATGTTCATATAACTTTGGCTTTAGCCTGAATAAAGGAATAGTAGAAAACGGCGTTAGGATCGTTAGAAACATTCTTTAATTCTTTTTTTGCTTCTTTAACAATTTCCTCAGTAACAACGTTTTCTTTTAAAAGCTGCTCACTGGCCGAGAGAAGTAAATCTGTCCAAAAATCGATGAACTCTTTCCTCTTCCCAGGTCTTCTATTATCAAGATGCCAGGTTTTAGTATCAACTTTAATATCTTGATAACCTTGTTGCATTAAGAGGTTTCCAAGTTTAGCACCAATAAATGGATCTCCCTTCATATCATATTGGTAGTCATTAAAGGCCATCCAATACTTCCAGACATTTGGAGAATATGGTTCAAGAAAGAAGCTTGAGTTCATAACTTCTGTAATATAAACAGTAGAACCAGGTCGGCATACTCGCCTTAGCTCTGCTAATACTTTTGCCGGATCAGGAATATGTTCTAGAACCCAGCAAAGAAATCCACCATCAAACTTATTTGAATCAAACTCCATATCTGTAGCATCCATGCTTTTTAAATTATATCTTCCCTTTGCATAAGCACATTTATCTAGCATCTTCTTAGCGGAGGCCAGTTGCTTATCGCTTCTATCGATACAAGTGATATTAAGTTCGGGAAATCTTCTCAGAAGAATTTCTGTTTGAGCACCAACACCAGAACCAACCTCTAAAATATCTCTTGCTTCACTTAGATTGATATCTTTATAAACTGTATGCTCAGTAAATCGAGCTTGCTCTCTTAAGCGATTTTGTTCAGTCTCATCGAAACCATGGAGATAGGGAAACTCAGAATTACTCATAAAAACTCCTTTGCCTTATTTTATCAAAACTCAAAAATATTAGAAGTAAGAAAAGGTAAGTTTACAATAATAACAGAACAAATTACTTTGCTTTCGATGAATAACTCAAATCTGAGAACACATTCACTTTATTTGACTTGCTGTAGGCATTGGCGCCAGCGCGCCTAAATTCATTCTTTTTTACCCTAGTATTTTATTATTTATTATCGATTTTTATCTAATCATATGGAGAACGCAATGAGAGCGATCGTACTTATACTTTTATGTTATTTAATTTCACTTTTTACTTACTCTAGCTCAATTAATGAGGGCATTTATGAGCTAGATGTACGAATTAATGGAAATGCTTTTAAAGACAAGCTAACTATTACTTCAAAAACCTATAGCCCCTATTTAGAAGAGTTTATCCTAGCAGGTACATTTGAAGCACCTGGTGCTTTTGTCTCTGACTTAACAGAAGCCTATTCATATAAGAATGGATTTCGAGCAAAGTTTCTAGTCAAGGAAGGAGCAAAGCCTTACCAGAAAGCAACAATCAAAGGAGAAATGTCACCTAGCTGTGAGCTAAAGGGTACCATCTCAATTGGTGAGAATATCTTTGCCTACTTCAAAGGAGGTCCCTATGAATACTGTAATTGAGCAACTTAAATCTCACCGTTCAGTTCGAAAGTATAAAGAGAAGACCATAAGCTCTGAAGTTCTAGACCAGATCTTAGAAGCAGCGACTATGGCATCAAGTTCTGGAAATATGCAGGCATACTCTATCATCGTGACAGAAGACGAGAAAATGAAAGAAAAGATGTTTAAGGCCCACTTCGAGCAATCCATGCTAATGGAGGCACCTGTCTTTCTCACCTTCTGTGCTGACTTCAATCGTATGAGAAGATGGTTAAAGATCAGAGATGCTGCCAACAACTTTGATAATTTCATGAGTTTTATGATTGGCTCTATTGATGCGATTCTAGCCAGTCAAAATGCGGCGATTGCTGCTGAGTCTTTAGGCTTAGGTATTTGCTATATGGGGACAACTCTTGCCAGTTCAACTGAATTAAGTGAAATTCTTGAACTACCAGAGAATGTGATACCTGTTGTTGGCTTTTCTCTTGGGTATCCTGATGAACTTCCTGAAAAGAGAAAGAGATTACCTATCGAAGGAATAATCCATAAGGAAAAGTATCAACAATATCCTTTTTACGAGATAGCAAAAATTTATGAAGAAAAAGAAAGAGAAGGAATGAAGAGATACCAAGATGTAGGGATAGAAAATTTAGCTAAGGTTTATACAGAGTACAAATATACTGAGGAATCACATATTAAGTACAGCAAGGATCTTCTTGGCTTGCTTGAAAAGCAGAGATTTTTAAATTAAAGCTTTTCATTATAACTCTTCAACAAAAATCTTTTCAGTAATCTTCCAGAACTTATCTTGCTTTCTAGCAATGATAAATTTTGGAATTCTTAAGAGGGCCTGATACTTGATCACTTGATCGATAGAATCAATTTCAAACTCAAGTTCAGGTCTTCTCATATGTGATCGTAAAAAGTTAATATTAAACTTCTTACGGCTCGTTTCATTATTTAAGTAATGAATCTCGTTAAGATATTGAGAATCATAATCATAGTAGCGAATATCAAGATATTTATTACCTTTTCGATCTACTTTTTCTAAGAACTCAACAGAATCAGGTGTCAGTACGTGAGCATTCTTCGAAAGCCTTGCCTGCTTTAGCTTTGAATCAGCATCTATTAAAATATTTCCACAAGATGAACACTCTCGAGCAGTGAGGTCGTTTTCTGTGTTACATTTATTACAGATCTTATAGCGAAATCGATAACCACATTTTTTGACTTCATATGTGTCAGGATCATGAACAGCACCACGACATTTTCTTCCATAATGCTCTATCATCTCCCCTTCAAAGTTTACGATTCCCCAAAAATCATTATCAAAACCACACTGCGGACACGTAACAAGAACCGGAACCGATTGCTTCGTTGGTCTTTTATCACTAATTTCTGGAGAATAGATATCATGCCCCATTCCCGTATAATCGAGAATGAAACAGTCTTTTTTTCCAGGGTCTAGACGAAGCCCTCTTCCAATAATTTGTTGATATAAACTCACTGACTCTGTTGGCCTAAGAATCGCAATTACATCAACATGAGGAGCATCAAAGCCTGTGGTTAATACCGAAACATTGACAAGATATTTAAACTCACGATTCTTAAAGCTCTCAATGAGTTTATCTCTTACATCATTGTCAGTGTCTCCTACAATAAGTCTTGCCTCACCTTCAGGTAAATACTCCATGATTTCTTCAGCATGCTTTACTGAAGCACTAAAGATCATCACCCCTTTACGCTTATAGCTCTCCGTAATATCGATGATATTCTTTATTATCAGAGGAGTGAGTCTCTTCTGCTTTTTAATGAGATCTTCAACTTGTGCAGTCGTATACATTTTTCCTGTTTCTGTTAACTCACTAAAGTCATAACAAGTAACAGGAATATCAATTTTTACAGGATTGGTTAGAAACTTATTCTTAATCATGTAATCAAGAGGAAGTTCAAAAACACATTTCTTAAAGAACTTTGGTTGTTCAGACTTTAATTCCCCGTTGGCATTATATTCATAGATCCAACCATTACCTAATCGGTATGGTGTTGCTGTTAAGCCGAGCACACATAAGTTTTCATTCTTCTCTGTTAGTTTTTTAATTACTTGAGCGTACTGAGTATCGTCATCAGCATTAACTCGATGACATTCATCAATAATTAATAAATTAAAATCATCAAAGAAGCTTTGTTTTGCCCTGGCCACCGATTGAATAGAACCAAAGATTACTTTTTGAGTTGTTTCTTTCTTACTAAGACCAGCAGAGTAAATTCCGGCCTCAAGTCCATAGCTGATATACTTTGCATGGTTCTGCTCAACAAGTTCTTTCACATGTGCAAGAACAAGCACTCTTCCTTTTGCAATTTTGGCCAATTCGGCGATCACCAAACTTTTACCTGCTCCAGTTGGCAGAACAATAACGGCGGGATCTTTCTTTACGCGAAAGTACTTGAGTGTATTTTGAACAGCTTCATTTTGATAAGGTCTAAGCGTGTACATAACGACTTAAGGTTTCTGTCCTTCAGTAACTTGTTTATTCTTTTGAAAGTTAAAGAGGATTGTAGGAAGTAAGCTCGAAATCAAAGTGTATACGATTAAAGCATAAATATAGACTGTAGGAACTTCTCCTCTTTCAATTAAAATCCCTGCGATTACTAACCCAAAGATTAGAGTTGGCATCAGAGAAAGAGAAACACGGTAAGACTGAGTTACAAAATCTTTTAATAAGTATCTCAAGCTCAAGCTATTGAGAACTATTCTTAGGGGAACAAAGATAAGTAATAAAATTACCCCAATCTTAGCAGCATCCCAAGTAAAGTTCTTAAGAGGCATCTTAAGGCCTGCAAAGAAAAAATAGAATGGTAAGAAGACATTAAAGAAACTATTCAGTGAGGTGAAAATAGATTCCTCTTTATCTTTAAAAATTTCGTGCTTAAACCTTGAGCCAACTAGCCCTACCATAAATGCACCAACAAGATAGTAAGCCCCAAGCTCTTTAGAGATGACTCCACAAATAAGAGAAAGAACTACAAGTAATGGAACTTCAGAATTGGGAGCATAAGGAGATACAAACTTAAAGAAGAACTTAAAGAGTATCGGCATGACAATTAATAGGACAGCAAAGAAGCCAAGTGAAATGGCCATCGCCTTGAGATCATTAATCTGAAGGGCAATAAACATTAAAATAATGGCAACAAGTTCCTTACTAATCGCTTTGGATTTAATCCAGTACTCATGATCTTTTGTCATATCAAAAGAATGAAGTGAGTTGATAATAAATCCAGCTGATGGTGTTAAGATTCCTAGAGTTAAAATTAAAGAATTTTGATAATTGAGCTCGAAGTAATTTGAAATTCCCCACGAAACTAATAAGAGAGCAACCGTAGATTTTAAAATATACTTGGATAAATAAACACGATCTTCATGAAGCTCTTTAAAATTTACTTCAAGACCTGCAAAAACAAAGAGAGATGTGATTCCAATTTGTGATAAAAATCTAAAAAGCGTGTCCTGCTTTATGCTTGGATCATAAAAACCAAAAAGAAGCCCAATTGCTAAAGCTGTAATCCCTGTAGGTACCTTTAAACGAAGAAGTACCTTAGGCAAAATAAGCACAAGCGAAAATATAGCAAGATATTCTAAGTCCTGCGTAAGTGATAGTTTTTCCACAAAATTCCTCTCTTCTATAAGAATGACCTAAAATACTAGTCAGGTAAATAAAATAAATCAGGACAAAGACAAAAACCGAAATATTCTGTATAAATAAGCTTATGAATCTTTTAAATTCTGACTATTTACAGCTGAACTCAGATTTCTATCAAAAGGTCACTCCTGAACATTTTCCTAAAGCTAAATTAATCATTGTAAATAAAGAGCTATTTAAGAAACTTTTTTCAAAAGATGTTGATGACTTTTCGGAAGAAGAGCTGTCAAAGCTTTTCAGTGGTCAGCAGCTATTTAGCGGTTCTGAGCCTATCGCTACAATCTACGCTGGACATCAATTTGGTCATTTCAACCCACAACTTGGTGACGGAAGGGCCTTACTACTTGGGGAAGCAAAAGTTTCAGAAGAGCTTTTTGACGTACAGCTAAAAGGCTCAGGACAGACTCCTTTTTCTAGAAGAGGAGATGGACTCAGTGCTCTAGGACCCGTCATTAGAGAATATATACTTTGCGAGGCCATGAATAAATTAAATGTCCCAACGACAAGAGCACTTGCGGCATGTCATTCTGGGCAAGATGTTTATCGCCAAAATGGTTTAGAAGACGGCGGTATTTTCACTCGAGTTGCAAGTAGTCATCTTAGAATTGGAACCTTCCAGCTCTTTCACTCCAGACAACAATACGACCATGTGGAAGAACTCCTTAACTACGCTATCAAAAGACATTACCCAGAACTTTCTAATATTGAATCCCTATCACAAAGAGCAAAGTCTTTTTTCAGTGCAGTTTGTGAGAGACAAGTGAAGTTGGTTGCGAAGTGGATGTCTCTTGGTTTTATTCATGGAGTGATGAATACAGATAATATGACGATATCTGGAGAAACAATTGATTACGGTCCTTGTGCTTTTATGGATCATTTTCAATTGAATAAGGTTTATAGCTCAATTGATCGCCAAGGTCGTTATGCTTATTCAAATCAACCTAAAATATTACAATGGAATCTTGCAAGATTAGCAGATTGCCTGATTCCCCTAATTTCTGAGAATACTGATGAAGCGGTTGAGGTACTAAATAATATTTTAAAAAACATAAATACGCTCTTTCAAAATGAGTTTGAAAAACTAATGGCCTTAAAGCTTGGAGTGACAGAGATAAAAATGATGATCTCCCCTCTTATCAACGAGCTTTATAATGAGCTTGAAAACACTCATCATGACTTTACAAATTTCTTTATTGAATTAGAAAAAGGAACTTACGAAGGTTCATTTAAATCCTCATGGGAGAATTATTTGAAATCTTCAAATATAGCAAAAGAAGATGCTCTTAAAACCATGAAAGAAAATAATCCTCTTTATATTCCTAGAAATCACTTAGTAGAAAAGGCCATTAATCGAGCATATGAAGGAGATTATTCATACTTTCATGAACTAAATGAAATACTAGCGACTCCTTTTAAAAGAGAAGATGTAAAAGTAGAGTTTACAAAACCACCCACCCCAGAAGAAGAAGTGAAACAAACTTTTTGTGGAACATGACCTACTTATAATAAGTTCCAAATAATCGATCACTTAACTTATACACAATATTAAAATTGTAATCTCCCATTAGTTTGGGATCATGATGAGTACGGTGGTGCTCCCACATCGACTTTAAATGAGGGATTTTTAAGGCCCAATGATTCTCTGGAAGATGAGATGAAAAATGGACAAATTCATAGAGTAGAAAATAGCTAGTAGCTCCTAGTAGAATCATATATACAGAGTTAGGTCCAAGTAAAAGAGATAAAATAAAATATAAAGCTGGAATAAAAACTAGGCCAAATCCAATTACGACTTCAGGTGGAAAAAAGACAATATAGAAGTCTTTCCAATAATCAAATTCAGGTTTATCTTTTTGAAAAAAACTATGATGTTGGATCGCATGTTTTTTGAATGAATATGCTCCAAGGAAAAATCCTTTTTTATGAAGAGGATATTTGTGAATAAGGAAAACGGCGATATTTCCAAATAAAAATAAGACTAGTAGCCATAGCCACTCATACCAAACTACATTTTCGAGCTTTAAAATAAAGAAAATAGTCAAAGCAATCAAGATACCAAAATTGATAAAAATGTGGACCAAAGGATGGTAAAGCTTTGGAATCTCATTATCTCTAAACTTCTTTCTTACATTATCATTCGTGATCATATTGATAAATATTATATATTTTATAGAGTGAAAAAAATACCCTGCACCTAGGCAATCTCAACACAATTTATGTAAAAATCACGTAATATTAAGCAGGGAGACCTTATGAAACAATTAGTAATTGTATTAACACTACTAGCATCATCTTTTGCTTTTTCAGCGACTAAAATGACTCATGAGCAAAGAGATAAGTATGTTGCTGACGTGGCCAAAGAACTAAGAAGAGATCTTTGGATTCAACAACATGAAGATGTAAACTCAACGACAGAGTATCCAAGTTACGAAGAAATTGAAGATTTTCTATTTGGAGAACAGTCTCGTTACTATGAGAGTAATTTAGACGATGACGAAGTTGAGCAAGTGCTTAGCTGTTATAAGTCTAGATCATGTCGTGTTTATCATATTGTGGTTTCATCTTCATACTATAGTGGATATGGAGAAGACTCGCACTTCGTTCTTCTTGATGTTTACAAAAGAAAGCACGAGCTCTTAAGCCACAATATTTATTCAGAATAACTTTAAGGTTACTCGAGATAGTTTTTCAGTCTTCTTAAGTACTGTCCCATTATCACTGAGTAACCTAGCTTCAACATTCTTTTGGAAACATTTAATCCAAATGCTTTTTTACTCATATTTTTGTCAAACTGGACAGTGTAAGTAAATTTAGTCTTTCCATTCTTCATTTTCTCAACCTGTCTTAATGAACTTAGAAAATAAGGTTCTGACTTTGGTGTGACATAGAATGCTTCTTTATTTTCTACTAATCTTACTAATTGAGTTCTTGTAACAAAATTTCTGTTAAATCCAATTCTGGCATCTTCAGTATAAACAGTTCCAACCTCAAACTCACCACTCGCTTGCATCGAGTTTACTTCACTTCTCCAAATATCGTCATTCATCGTATTTTTCACTAAATTAAATACGACCTCTACATCCTTATTTATTGAAATTGATTTAGAGATTGTTACTAGCTCGGCTGGCTTGGCCATCGAGATAGAGGACATTAGAAAAAATAGAAATGAAATTATAAACTTAGCCATAATTAATATTATAAATTTCAAAATCCTCTGTAAAATCTCCTTATTTCAGATACTTAAGATTAATAAAGTACTCAATAAAATCATTCAATAAACCGATAAATTTACTATGGTAAAGAGTCAATCCAAATTGTTTTTCATTCTTTTAGCTTTAGTCATGAATAGTGCTTCAGCGATGAAGAATTTAGATAAAGTTACTACTGACTTCTCAAAGCTTGAGAAGGAGCTCTCTCTTAAAAAGATTGATGAGAAAACCTATCAAAGTACTAATGAACTTGGAAAATTTACCATTCAAAAAGTTATTAAAGGTCCGACAAAAATCTCCCTTGAAGTTAAAGACCAGAAAGTCGTTGATTTGATAAAAAACGAATCCTTAGTACTTCTTCATAGAGAAGAAAGTCGTACGAACTTAAATCGCAACTTTATCTTAGGTAATCCCCAAAAAGGGAGAATCTATCATTTTAACTCTCCTACTAAAATTTCTAAAGTCGTATGGACTAAGCCTTGGAAACCAACTGGAAAAAGTCAGAATTTAAAAAGAATACTTATTAATATGAATAATGAAGAGCTTAAGAAAATAAAATGATTAAATTAATTACTATCATCATATTTTCAATTTCTATGGCAAACACTTTTAGTGTTGAGAATCACATTTGTATTCATGAACATGATCATAGTAATAACTCTATTCTAGATTCCTTTTCAGATCTTGCAGGAGCAATTTATACCTGTGAAGATGATTACTATCTCAACAAAGCAAGAGATGACTTCAAAGAAGCATTCAAAGAAACGACTAAAATAAAAGATACAATTCATGGTATATCAGTTGAAGGTACGAAGGAACAAATTGAAATACTTAAAGGTATGCTTGAGGAAGTTGACATTGGAGGTAGGGCCCTGCCTTCTGCCTTAGAAGAAGCTAAAGATTGTAAAACTCCCCTTTGTATTGCAAAGAAAGTCTACAAAGGAGAAGAGGAAGCTTTACTTGCAATGTCACTTTCTAAGAAATATGGCGTCTCTGTGAGTGGAACCCAAAATAAAGGGCTAAAGGAAAAAGGAATTGAGTATTCTTGGTCTAAGAATGATTTAAGAAGACTCAAGACAGGACTATCACTATTACCAAACGAACTCATTGGACTAAGAAATTTGAAGAAGTTCTATATTACTCCCCCAGGTTATTCTAGAGGAGAAGGCGTTCTTGCATGGGCAAGACCTGATAGTAGTGGTGGTTTCTACTCAATGCCTGGTTCAATAACATTTTCGAATAGATCTCTTAATAAGAGAACTCTTTTTAGTTCTATTCATACTATCATTCATGAAATTGCCCATCATCATGATTATGAAGCCTTGACCGATGAAAATAAAGATCGAAGATTAACCAGTGAAATGTCAGAGTACTCAAAGCTTAACGGGTGGACATCTAAAAAAGTTCCCAAAGAATTATTTCCTGGATATACAACAGATGTAGATGAATGGACTGGTGATCCAAACTCTTGCTATGTCACTAGTTACAGTAAACAAGAACCTGCCGAAAATTATGCCGATACTATGAGCTGGTACATTATGAAGCCCAAAGAACTTAAGGCAAAATGTCCGAAGCATTATGATTATTTTAAGGATGTTGTATTTAATGGGAAAGAATTCGAATCTCCATTCAAACACGATATCAATATTGGAAGTAGCTGTTTAGAAGTTCAAAAAGGTTATTCTATCCATGGACAAAATAGAGAGTTCCTAGGAATGTCTACTCTTCGCTCAGATGAAGTAGACTATAGAAGTATTCCAAATGTCAAGTTAAATAATGAATGTATGGATGCTGAAGTTGCAAAAGCTCTCCAAGATTTCCAAGACACTGACCAAGATTATTTCTGTCATCTAGGTAATCCAGAAGCAATGAAAGACCTTCTTAAAAAATCTAGTGAAGAGAGAGAAAACGCGATGAATTCAAAGCTCATTGATGCCATTAAGGATATTGATGCTCTCGCTTTAAAGAAAGAGTGTCTTACAAGCAATGATGAAGACTGTTTTCAAGATCAAATGGCAACCTTTATTGCAGAACGAACGGGCATAGCAAAAGATGAAATACTAAAGGGACTTGAAGTAAGATCACTTATCACCTTAAAAGATGCTGAAGAAAAAGTAGGAAATACCCCACTCTTCTCATGCTTGTCCCTTATAGAACATTGGGAAAAGAAAACTCTCAAAGACTTATATGATTCGAGGGCCAGTATTTATTGTGATGATGCTTTTGAATCACATATGAAAAAGGCAGGCCTACCAATAAAGGGAATGAATGCCTTCAGTCTGTTTAAAGATTATATCGGAAGCAAAAAAAGAACTGAAGTTGCCCATCAGTTAATTGAAATTATTGTTAAAGCAAAAGAAGAAATAAAATGTGGTTTCTGGAAAAAGAAGAAGTGTGTATCTAAGAAACTACGCCCTCTTCTTGAACCATATCAAGAAGAACTCAATTTTGATCTGGAGAAGGTTACTGACGCTGAGCTCTTAAAGATCTATAAGAAAGCTAATTAACAGCAACCATGACCATCCTCGCTTCCTTCTTTTTGACATCGTATCCACTCATAAACCTTTGCCCCAAGCACAGCTCCAATAATAGGAACTAAGATATAAATCCATAGTTGTGAAAAATCTCCTGCAAAAATAGAAGGAGCAAGAGATCTCATAGGATTCATCGATGCCTTAGTAAGAGGTCCACCTACAAACGCACACAATGCCACAGTTGAACCAATGGCAATACCGGCTAACTCACCAACAGCTCTTGAATCCGTGGCGACACTAATAATGACGAACATTAAAGCAAAACTTAAAGTGAGTTCAACGAGAGCTCCCCCTATTAATGTGGTCGAAATACTTGTCATTCCAAAAGAGTGTTGTGATCCCCAAATAAAATAATGAAAACCTGAGGCCATCAAACCACCTAAGAATTGTGACAATAAATACCCAGGGATTCTTGCTGTTGGAAATCTCTTAACTGACCAAAACGCCAGAGTCACAGCCGGATTGAAGTGCGCTCCAGAAATGTGTCCAACAGCATAAATCATAATTGAGACAGCTCCTCCCCAGATAAATGGAATTAAAGAACCATTATAAGCAGGATTTACATCTGCCAATATCATCGAACCACATCCAAAAAAGATAAGGAAAAATGAACCAATAAATTCCGCTAAATATTGAGATAATTCATGTTGTGTTTTTTTCATTTTTTTTTCCTATCTAGATTAAATATATTCTTCAATATTCTGAACAAACTCTTTTATCTCATCACGAACACGAGAATATATTTCAATGATTTCTTCCTCATTTTGCATGTCTTTCGTCAGTCGAGGAGGATCATCAAATCCCTTATGAACGATTTTCCCACCTGGGAAAAAAGGGCAATTTTCGTGTGCATCAGAACAAACAGTGAAAACCACGTCCATTTTTACATCACCCAGCTCATCTGTTGTATTTGATTCATGTGTCGTGATATCAACTCCAGCATCTTTCATTACCTGAATTGCTCTTGGGTTTAATCCGTGCTTCTTCGTTCCTGCTGAATAAAAATTATACTTATCCCCTTTAAGGGCCTTTCCAAAGCCTTCAGCCATTTGTGATCGACAAGAATTACCAGTACATAAAAATAAAATATTCATTTGATTCCTTTTTCCTAGGTAAAAGTATCATGCTTATCTGTAGCAATTTGATAAAGCCTAGGTACATAAGTAATAAAAATATAAAACTCAGCAATCGCAAGAACGACTAAGAGAATTTCAATCGTTGGCAAATAGTTTGAAAAATAGAGAGGCACAAAAATAAAAATATCTGAGATAGCAGTTACCCATTTTGCAAACATTGTAGGCTTCACTTTAAAACTCTTTTTCAACCACCAAACGAGAATAGGTATGCACATCAATTGAGAAAAGTTTCTTACCAAGATAATTGCAAGCAGCCACCACGGAGCAAGATCATAGGCAAAAATGTAACCATAAAAACCTAGGGCCACAAACTTATCTGCGATAGGGTCAAATATCGCTCCAAAATGTGTTTCTTGATTTAACTTTCTGGCCAGATGACCATCAAAGAAATCGGTTAATAATCCCAAACAAAGTATTACAAAACTTGATTTTATGAATCCCTGAGCATGTAATATTATGATAGCCGGAATTAAGAATATTCGTAATAATGTTAATAAGTTAGGGATATTTATTGGCATAGATGAACAATAGCATAAAGGATTAACATGATCTACTTACAGACTTCACTGGGACTCATTACATTTATCTTCCTCGCCTTTCTCTTAAGCGAAAATAGAAAAGCTATCCCATGGAAATTAGTAGCATCTGCTGTCATTCTCCAGTTCATTCTTGGACTTGTCATGCTTAATTTACCAATCCTTAGAGACGGTCTTTTTATTTTCAACAAGATTGTGTTGGCCTTAGACCAAGCAACAAAAGATGGAGCGAGTTTTGTCTTTGGTTACATTGGTGGAGGAGCTCCCCCATTTGAGATGAAAAACCCTGCGAATAATTTCATCATTGCTTTTCAAATACTCCCGATTATCATTGTAGTGAGTGCACTTTCTGCACTCCTTTTTCATTGGGGAGTTTTACAAAAAATAATTGGCCTTTTCTCATTAATGCTTAGAAAAACTCTCAAAATTGATGGGGCAACAGGTATGGGTGTTGCTAGTTCAATTTTCCTTGGCATTATTGAAAGCCCTCTCTTTATTAAACCATATCTTGATAAGCTTTCGCGCTCTGGACTCTTCACACTTATTACAGCAGGAATGGCAACAGTGGCTGGAACAGTGATGGTGCTGTACTCAAATATTTTATCATCTTCTGTTCCTAATGCTGCCGCTCAGATACTTGTGGCCTCAATTATGAGTGCTCCTGCTGCAATAATGTTTGCCCAAATACTTATTCCAGGAAGCGAGGAAGTTGAATTAGATAATTATGATTTACCAGTAAATACTAAAAGTTCGTTTGAAGCTATTATCAATGGAACGAATGAAGGCATTCAAATGGTTATCGGTATAACCGGTGTTCTTCTTGTCCTCTTTGCATTCATCAGCTTACTGAATATGGGTCTGGCCTTGTTACCCTTTGAAAAAGCAGTAACAATTCAGCAAATTGCTGGTTACCTCTTTGTTCCCTTTGTTTGGTTAATGGGAATTGAGCCGAGCGAAGTAATGAATGCAGCACAACTTATGGGAATAAAACTTATGCTCAATGAGTTCGTTGCCTACACACAGCTTGGATCACTTATGACAAATGAGAAGAGTAAGTTGATCATGACCTATGCCATGTGCGGATTTGCGAACTTTGGTTCACTAGGAATTTTAGTAGGTGGTCTAGGAACTCTCATGCCAGAGAGAAAAAATGAGGTCGTTGCTTTATCTCTTAAATCAATTGTTGCGGGGACAATGGCGACAATGTTTACCGGTACGATTATAGGTATCATCGGCTAAATCTTTAACAATGCTGTTGTCTAGCTTCTGTCTGGCCTGAAATACTTTGTCCCTGTGATTCACATGGTAATCTCTAAATACCATGGAAATTATCATCTTAATCCACATACTTTCATGTTTGTTTCTCACAGGCTTAATATGGACAATACAGGCTGTTCATTATCCTTCATTTCATTTTGTTAATAATGAAAGTTTTAAAGAGTTTTCACACTTTCATCAGCACAATATGACTAAAGTTGTGGCTCCTATCATGATCGTTGAATTGGTCAGTGCCTTTTTATTAATTTACTTAAATACAAATTCATTAACTATAGTAAATTTTTTAAGCGTTATTACAATTTGGCTAATTACGGCTTTTATCAGTGTTCCAATTCATAAATCCTTAGTATTAAAAAAAGACTATAAATTAATCGATCGTTTAGTTTATACAAATTGGTTAAGAACATATCTATGGTCTTTAAGAAGCTTCGTTCTTTTAATTTTTCTATCGAAATTGGTTACTTTATGAATCCTCCTTGGATGAAATACACATTAATTCTTGCTGGTATCTATAATATTATATGGGGAACATGGGTTGTTCTTTTTCCACATCATATATTTGAACTAACAGGAGCAACACGACCGAACTATCTAGAAATCTGGCAATGTGTTGGAATGATCGTGGCCGTATATGGTCTTGGATACTACATCAGTGCCTTCAATCCAATGAGGCATTGGCCAATTGTCCTAGTAGGATTTTTAGGAAAAGTTTTTGGCCCTATAGGATTTGCAGGAGCTCTTTACAAAGAAGTCTTTCCCTTGAGTTTTGGAATCAATATCATCTTTAATGATTTAATCTGGTGGATCCCTTTTGGATTGATTCTCTATAGAAAATATCAATCGACTTCTAGAGTGTCGTCACAAATGAATCATCTTTCGGAAATAGAGTTCTCAAAGTTTGAAGACCGAAAAAGAGCAAGACTTATTAACTCGCTCTCAGGCTTTAAGTCGGCAAATCTAATAGGAACACAAAATAAAGATGGTGCTACTAATTTGTCTATTGTTAGCTCAGTCTTTCACCTTGGGGCATCACCGGCTCTAGTAGGATTAATTATTAGACCTGATACTGTAAGAAGAGATACCTTAGAAAATATTCGTGAAACAAAAGTTTTTACTATCAATCATGTTAATAATGACATTGTAATAGAGTCGCATCAAACATCTGCACGATATCGTCCAGAGCAAAGTGAATTCCAGGAATGTGGTCTTACAGTACAATATCTAAAAAACTTTAAAGCTCCTTTTGTCCATGAATCTAAAATTAAAATAGCACTTGAGTTTAAAAGAGAACAAAGAATTGAAGAGAATGGCACGATCTTATTAATTGGCCAGATTAAAGATATCTACTTCCCAGAGGATTGCTTAGAAAATGATGGAAAGTTGAATATAGAAAAAGCTGGCACTATCTGCGTTTCAGGACTTGATAATTATCATTCGACAGAATCAATTGGTCGATTGTCCTATGCTAAACCTGATAGAAAACTTGAATGGATTTAAATAAATGAAGATAGCTAAAATTTTATTCTTACAAGCATACTGGTATGTCTGTGTTGCCTACGGTTATCAATATGAAATCCCACTATTCATCGCTGCTGTCATTTTTATTATATCTAACTACTTTATATATAAACCAAAGGTTACAAAAGGACATTACCTCTTCTCCCTCACCTTCTTTGTCATTTATGGAATTGTTCAAGAAAGCTTATTCGAAAAGATTAATCTAGTAGATTACCATCAAGAAACTTTTCCTCTATGGTTAACTTCACTCTATGTGGTTTTCCTCGGTTACTATGGGGACATTCTAGATTACTTATCGGAGAAGCCAAAAGTTTTCCATTTCTTGCTTGGGGCGATTGGTGGTTTCTCAGCCTATTTTGGTGGAGCGAAGCTCTCTCCGATTGAACCATTATCTATCTTATACTTTGTTGCAGTTGCTATTGGATGGGGTATTTTCTTTCCATTAAGTATTAAAATTTTCTATGAGGGATTTATGTGGAATAAGATTTTAGATGCAAGTATCTACTATAGTTTTGACTTAAGTGGTTACCTCAGACATAAGAAAGAATTTGATGAAGATATAATATTTGAGGCAGGAACTAATGCTTTAATAACTGGAGGAACTTCTGGAATTGGTCATGCATGTGCTGAAACTATGGCCGAACAAGGAGTTAATGTTCTCATCACTGGCAGGAATAATGAAAAAGGTCAAAAAGCAGCCCAGGGCCATGAAAGAATTAACTTTGTTCAATTTGATATGATTGACTGGAACCAGATTGAGTCAGTCGTTAATTCTATTACTCAACCTTTAGACTTTCTGGTACTCAATGCTGGAGGAATGCCTGATGGAAGGATATATAACGAGCAGGGAGTTGAATCTCAGTTTGCTTCGCAGCTTATTGGCCATTTTCTCATGGCTAAGAAATTAAAAGAAGAAAATAAGCTTAACAAAGGTGCTCGAATTGTTTGGGTAACTAGTGGCGGAATGTATCTTAGACCTCTAGATCTCAATGACATTTTTGAAAAAGAAATTGACCCTAGTAGTAAGTACGATAAAGTTGGTACTTATGCCAATGTAAAAAGAGCACAAGTAACTCTCCTACCATACTTTAAAAATATTTTTAATGAGCAAGTAGTAACGGCTATGCACCCAGGCTGGGCGGCGACTCCAGGTGTAGATTCTGCTATTCCAGGTTTTGCTGAAAAAATGGAAGGAAGACTGAGAAGTCCAGCTCAAGGCGCTGATACAATTCTCTGGTTGCTATCAACGAAGAAAGATATAGAGTCTGGTGGGCTATACTTTGACCGTAAGAAAGTTAAGTCTCATCTCTTCTGGTTCACAAAGAAAAGTGAAAAACTAAAAGAGAAGTTAATCACCATTGTTGAGGGATTCTAACAATCTCTTTTGTGTTATATTCAACCTCTTCAATTTCTTTAATAACTGATTCAAGTTTAGCATCTGTCATATTCCAATCTTTTGCCATAATCCAGAGATAATTCTGATTAGGAACACCGATGGCCACCCACTCATAGTTATCGTCTAGAGCAATAACCAAATAATCCAACTTTAATGGCCAGAAGGGACTTACTTTCCAATGAGCCTTTGTTTCCTGATTATAAATCCATGCTTTTTGAGGAATTTTCTTTATCTTTCCTGTAAAAGAATTCTTATTAAATTTGAAATCAATATCAATTCTTTCTTTCTCTTCATTCCATGTATAGATTTCAATAGCATTATGAGCACCTTTTTCTAAGAAGGTAAATCGACCAGCAATCACATACCACTTTCCCATAAAGCGATCGATATCAACATTCGATACAGTCTTCTTGTAATCCATAGAGCTACAACCTGTTGAAAAAAATAAAAGTAAAAAGACTAATAAAAACTTCATAAGAACCCCGCAATTAAGGATACCTTAGAAGTTCTCAATGTTGGATAGACAAAACCTAGACTAAAGTTAGAGAAGAAATGATGCTATATATATACCTGATTCTGTCTTGGTCTCTAGTTTTGAGTCGTGAAGTGCTAAAATTTCATTAACAATTTCAAGACCAAAGCCAATAGAGCTTTCTTCTGATGAGCCTACGATTTTATTCTTAACAAGCTCATCATCAACAATATTTTTCATTTCAAAGTAAACTTTTCCATTTTCTTTTTTTGAATTAATTGAGATGACAGACCCTTCTTTCGAATACTTAATGGCATTAGATAGTAGGTTCGAAATTACTTGAATCATTCTTTCCCTATCAAGTTCAAGAACTCCAGAGTCAAATTTCGTCTCAATCTTCAAGTTTCCTAACTTACTCTGAAACTCTCTCTCAACCTCTTTGAAGATTTTCTCAAAAGATACTTTTCTCTTCTCTAAAGTAATCTTTCCTTCTCCCAAGATCGCGGCTTCAAGAATAGTCTTCACTATTTCCATACTTTTTTGAGATGAGTTTTTAATAACTTCTAAAAACTCATTTCTCTCATCTTCTTCTAACTCAGGCATGATCTCAGCAATACTTAATATATTTCCTAGTGGGCTTCTTAAATCATGAGCAACATAAGCTGTAAGCTTTCTAATTCTTTGATAAGAGTTTTCAATATTTTCTTCTTTTTCTCTTAAAAGTAAAAAGCTTCCAATAGAAGAAGCCATCATAGAAATAAGATCTCTTTCTTGCTCTGAAAACCCAAACTCACGGACTCTAGTTGAAGAGAAGTTAAGAGTACCAAAAATCTTTCCTTCCTTAAAAATAGGAGCAGATAGATAAGATTCTAATTTCATATTTTGATAAACTGGATGGCTTTTCATTTCCTCTAAAGAACCAACATGGGGAAAACCAATCACCTGCTGAGACTTCACAACTTCCCTACAATAAGTTCCCTCAAGCTCAAACTTATCACCTTCACCTAGACTATTATCTGGAGTGACTGCATCACAAACCAGATAATCTTGTCCTTGAATATTTGAGACAATACCAATATCCATATCAAATATTTTTAAACCAGCTTCAAGATATTCCTTAATCAACTGATTAAAGTCTGTGTAATGAGAAGTGGTTAAAGTATGAATGACTTTTAAGTTCTCTGAAAATTTACGTAATAGCTCAACCTCAGACATATTGTCATGCAAGCTATTAAACTTCTCTACTTTTATAAATTCAGGATATTTCATATTCAAGATTATACTCTAGAGACTCTATTTCACCAACAATCCATTATGTAATGAAGTCTTGTAGGCCTTTAACGCTGGAATTAATCCTGACAATGGACCTAAGAGAATAAATAAGCCGACAACTACAAACTCCCTTGCACTAGGCTTAGTCATAGGAATAAATACTGAGTAATTCGCTTCTAAAATTGGATTTACAATTCCTAAGAAAATATATTGAAGAGCAAAGCCCAATAAACATCCAATAATCGAAAGAAAAGTTGCTTCAACGATAAGAAGTGTCGTTATCTTCAGGGGCGAAACACCAATCGAGCGTAGAATAGCCATTTCTCTTTGTCTTTCATTAAGAGACATATAAAGAGAGATGAGAACACTCAGAAAACCAATGAGAACAACGAAGAAACTAATCGCAAGAAACGCTTTTTCCAGCTGATCTAATAACCCCCATAACTCAGTTAATGTTACAGCAGGAATAATTCCCATTAATGGCTCTTTCTCAAAAGCTCCAATAAAGCGATTTAAATGAAGAAGAGCAAAGCGATTCTTTGTTTTCAATATAAATGAAGTCAGCTGTTCTACTTTGAGATCATCTCTTGTTAACTTCGATTTATCAGTAGTATCTTCGTAATTTGGAGCACCACTTTCCCAGCCCACATGGATCGCTTCCATTCCATAAAGAGAAATAAAGACCGATTTATCTAATGGTGTCCCTGTAGGTTTGAGAATTCCTGTAACTTCAAAGGGGGAATCATCATGTTCAAGAACAGCTTTTTCTGAAATTCCATGGCTTAAGACCAGCTTATCTCCCATTTTATGATTAAGCTTCTTTGCAACTTGAGAACCTAAAACAACATCAAAAATTCCAGAAGCCCACTGTCCTTTATCCATCTCAACATTTCGATCGCCATGAAATTGATAATGCTTAAAAAAGTTTTCATCAGTCGCAACCACTCGATGACCTTTATATGAATCTCCTAAAGAGATCGGGATAGTCCAATCAATGATAGGATTCTTCTTAATTTCCTCATAAGAGCTAAAGCGAATATTATTTGTAGGAGATCCCATGTGAAAAACAGTATAAAGAAGTAACTGCAATGGACCACTTCTAGAACCCACAATTAAGTCTGCATTTGAGATCGTATTAGTAAAACCATCCTCTACTCCTTTTCTCAGTTTCTCAACCATTAAGAAGAGAGAAAGAGATAATGCTATGGAGAGAATACTTAGGAAAGAAATAAACTTTCGACTCGCAAGTGACTTTAAAGAGAGAAAACTGATCATAATTTTCCTCCTGCTTTATTTATTTCACTTAAAGAAATCACCTTACTGAAATGCTTTTCTAATCTCTTATCATGACTGACAAAAATAAGTGTGAATCCGGACTCTTTTTGCTTCTCAAGCAAAAGGTTCATAAAGCTATCAGTGACCTCATCATCAAGAGAAGATGTTGGTTCATCGGCAATAACAATATCAGGATTTCCGATCAAAGCTCTGGCCACACCAACTCTTTGTTGTTGACCAATACTAAGTCTTGATACCTTTTGATCGAGAAAATTATCAATCTTTAAATGCTTTGCAATTTTTAAAGTCTCTTCTTCAATATCTGAAATTTTATTCCTTTTAATCTTTGAAACTCGATACGGTAGAGAAATATTTTCTTTAATTGTTAGATAAGGAATGAGGTTAAAACTTTGGAAAACAAAACCAATGTGATCCCCTCTAAACTTATCTCTTTCAGAAACAGAAAGATCATTTAGCTTTTTATCTAAAACTTTGAGGCTACCCGAGCTAGGAGTGAGAACCCCTGCTAAGAGATTTAAAAGTGTACTTTTCCCACTTCCACTAGGCCCGTGAATAAAGACTCGTTCACCTTTAACAATCTCTAATGATTCAATGTTAAGAACATCGACATTATTCTGATAACTAAACTTAATATTTTCTAACTCTACCGTATTCATTATTTCATTTCTTTAATTTTAGAAGCCTTCATTGAAAAAACACCTTCAGGCATATACATCATTTGCCCTTCGCTTTCGCCTATTGGTGTTCCTTTTTTCTTATTGGCTTTTACTAATTTAGTGACACCAGTAACCTTCACTGGAAAATAGCTCGGTTTAATCCCCGATTTACCACTCATCTGAACTTTTAGAATTTGATTAGGCGGAGGCGGAGGAACGTGAGCACAACTAGGATAGTATGGCACAAGTAAGAATTCCTTAATTGTCTTCTTTGAATAATCCAAAGGGATCATAAAACCAATAATTGAAATATTCTTATTTAATACCTTCTTGAGGTCTTTCCCTACAGTTTTCGTTTTTAAATTATATTGCGAAAATGTTTTCCACTTCACCTCAGTAGGGGCTGCAAAGAGCCCCGAACTTATTAATGATGTAAATATAAATGTAAGTAGAGTTTTCTTAATGATCATGTGACTCCAGCTCCTCTAAGAAGCTTTTCATTTTTCTTACAAGCTCCATTAATTCTGCATGATCTTCTTCATGATGCTCATGCTTATCGGCCATATCTGCATGAAGACGTCCGGCTTCTAACTTAAGCTTTTTTGCTTTCATTGAATCTTTATTCTTCTGTGCCTGCTTTAAAAGCTTATGATGTTTTTTCATGGCTTGTTCATGGGCAACAATATCTTTTTGATGCTCATTCATATAAGCCTTCACTTTTTTGAAAACTTTTGCTGCTTCTTTGTGATCCATAGCAAGCTTCTTATGCTCAGCCTTCCAATCAACATGATGTTTATGAGCATCTTCAATATTCGCGTGGTCATGCTTGTGTTCATGCTTATGAGCACATGAAACAGTAAAAGCTAAGATCATTGTTAAAATAATTGACTTCATTTTTAATTCCTTTGTCTTTCGACGCTATAGTTTTAATTCAAATTTTGATTTTTTAAATTTCTTACTCACAACACTTCCATCTTCTCTTAATAATTGAACATGAATCGTTTCCATTCTTGGAAATTTAGAAATAAGCTGAACTTCCATCGTCTTCCCTTTCACACTATCAGGACATTCTACATAGGTTTCAAGCTGTACTTCACTATGTCCCTTGCCTTGAAAGGTCTGCTTAAACTGAGGAGACTTTGCTTTACAACTTTCAATTTCTTTTCCAAAAAGACTTGTTACTTTTTTAGTTAGTAAGTTCTTTACTTTATTTAGTTTTTCTTTTTCTTCTTTAGTCTTAGCTTTATATTCAAACCCAAGAAAACTGTCTGATGGTCCCTTTAACATAATTAGAATTTGCTTTTTATCAGTAGCAATATCTAATCCAATAGAACCATGAACATGTTTTCCTAAAGACTTTTGTCCATAGGTATTCAATGATAAGACACAAGCTATTATTGATAGGCTTAATAACCTCATATTTCCTCCTTGTTAAAAAATTAAATTAACAAAGAGTTGGCGGGGCTCGACCTTTTTTAAAGAAAGTTTTTAGAAATACATAATTGGTAATTGAGTGAGAAAACTCTATGACATCTATCAAACTTGGAGATCTTAATAAAAGACTCGGATCACTGAAAGAAAGATCATTTTGATTTGTACTCTTATAGAAAAAACAAACCGAACACTCGTGATAGGCTTCAATATGATGGTGATCATGATCATGAGTCACTTCTGCTACAGCGATCGTAAACAGAAAACTACAGAGGATTAGAATTGAGTTTAATGCCTTCCTTAACATGGCCAAAATTGTAGCATAGTTAAAGTTGCGTTCTCAATCCTTGTATAAACCTTAGAGGCCACTTTTTTTGAATAATATTAATAAGCCAAGCAGGCATCCACCCTTTCATATCACCATGAAATTCAAACATTACCTTACTTGTAGACTCGGTTAATTTTATAATTCTAAAGTCTAGAACTTTCACATCTGCCTGGATGTGATCGTCATCTTTTAGATGCATATCGTTAGCATTTTTGGCCTTAAGGAGATAACCGTCTGGCAGCCTTTTAATCGAGCCTGTCAGTAGAAACTCTCTATCAGTAGCAGGCCAAGGAGTTTTATAAAACTCTGAAAATGTATATTGTGTTGATTCATCTTCATTATGCATCTTTACTGACTTTAATTTAGGAGACCATTTATTCTTATTCTGCCAGTCCTTTAATACTTCAAGTATTTTCTTAGCTGGTGCATTAAGAATAGCTTCGGCCTTAAAAGGAATAATTCTATGTTCTCCATCTTGAGCATAGACAGTAATACCGTCTTCCACATGAACCTCTTGCCATGAGGCAAAGCTATTCAAGCAAAGATTAAGAAAAAGGAATGTCATAAAAGTCTTCATAGCTACCTTTATAGAGTCACATTTCTAAAAGTTACATGAGCAAAATCATATTTAAGAAAATATAAATTTGACCGATAATGTTTGAGTAGTCAAACAAATATTAGTCGACACACACATGTATTTACAAGTAGTTATACAGGAGATATCGGATGATAGTTAGAAATTCATTGGCCATCTTAAGACAAATTTCTGAGATCGAAGAAAGAATTGAAAAAGAACTCAAGAAGCATAAGAAAGAAAAAGAGTCGAAGGCCCTTAAAAAAAATAGAAAACTTAAATCAGAAATAAAAGATGTAGCTTAAACTAGCCTTTTCAAGATTGTGACTGCTAAACTTAGTAGTCATGATGAAATATATTTTTGTACTTTTAATTTTATTTAGTTGCGGACTTAAGAAAGAAGAGAAGAAAGAGCTTCAATTTTTTCAAGTTCAAAAAAGTGACTTCACTCATGTGATTAACAAATCAGAGACACCAAGAAATCCAGATCTAACAGCAGTAAAAACTTTATCAAATAGAGATTACCCAATCGATATCGCTATCTTCAACGATGGTCGTTTCTACTACGATCTTCCAAACTTAGATGATGGTTATGGTACTTGGGAATTTGTTGATGGTAAAATAAAGCTTCATGCGAAAAGAGACTTATTTGATATCAATATCGATGTCGTTGCTCTTAAAGAGTCAGCTGAAGTAATCGCAATTGATTTTAGAGATCGCTTCAGCCGTAAAGTTTTAGAAGTTGAAAAAATTAATATTGATAATTAACCGTCTAGCTGATCATCAGCAATATGCCACTCGAGATCTTCAATAAAGCTAAGCTCTACAATTCCCTTCGCCTTATCTAAAAGTTGGTTACAATCCTTACTTAGGTTTAACAAGTGAAGCTTCTTCCCATTTTGTTCATAACGTTCAGTAACGTTCTGTAAAGCTTCAATCCCTGAATGATCCCATACTCTTGATTCTTTGAAATCAATCACAACATGCTCACTGTCATTCTTAAAATCAAAGAGATCTTTGAAAGAAGTGATTGAGGCAAAGAAGAGCGGTCCATTTAATCTATAAACAGTCTTACCACCTTCTTCTGTTTTCTTAGCATGCATTGTTTTTCCATGTTCCCAAGCAAAAACAAGGGCGGACATAATAATCCCCGCAAGTACTGCAATGGCAAGATCTGCAAAAACTGTAATGATTGAAACAGATGTAATTACTATAACGTCAGACATTGGAATCTTTCCGTGAAGTCTAAGGCTTGACCATTCAAATGTTCCAATAACAACCATGAACATGACACCAACCAGAGCTGCTAATGGAATCATTTCAATTAGGCCTGAACCAAATACAACGAAGACTAATAAAAGAACTGCGGCTGAAATTCCAGAAAGTCTTCCACGTCCACCACCTCTAATATTAATCAGAGACTGACCGATCATGGCACAACCACCCATTCCACCAAAGAAACCATTAAGGATATTGGCAAGACCTTGACCAATACTTTCCTTATTTCCCTTTCCTCTTGTCTCAGTTAATTCATCAACAAGAGTAAGTGTCATCAGAGATTCAATGAGCCCAACTGCCGCGGCAAGAACAGCGTAAGGAAGAATAATTCTAAAACTCTCCCAAGTCAGTGGGATAATTGGTAGTGAAAAATGAGGGAGCCCAACTGCAATCGTATTAATTGTATTGTCTTGGTCTCTTACAAAGTCGAGTACAGTTCTTACTGCACCAGGATTTGCTTGATTAATAAAATATCCAATCACTGTAACTGAAATAATTCCAACGAGAGTGGCCGGAACTGCTTTAGTTAGCTTCGGAAGAAAAACAGAAATTGCCATCGTCAGAGCAACAAGAGCACACATCATAATAAGAGGGCTGGTCGCGAGAATTTCTCCACCTACAGTAAATTGAGGAAATTGAGCTTTAAAGATAATGATAGCAAGACCATTCACAAAACCTAACATCACTGGATGAGGCACAAGACGAATAAACTTTCCGAGCTTAAAAGCTCCGAAGAGAACTTGAATAATCCCCATGAGGATTACCGCACTAAAGAGATAGCTAATATCGTGACTGATGGCCAAAGGAGCAAAGATAACTGCAACAGCTCCAGTCGCTCCCGAGATCATCCCCGGTCTTCCACCAAAGATAGCTGTAATCAGTCCCATAATGAAAGCAGCATATAAACCTACTTTTGGGTGCACACCAGCAACAAAAGCGAAGGCAATCGCCTCAGGAATTAGAGCGAGGGCAACTGTTAAGCCTGAGAGAAGATCGTTCTTCATATTTTCAGGGCGTTTAATTTTAAGTTGAATGAATTTATTCTCAGTGGAAGCATGTTCCATCGAGTGCTTTTTATTTTCCAAAAGAATGCCTTTGACTGCGGTTAATATGTGAAATTATTAACCTAGAATGCAGTCATAGGCAAAAAGAAATCCAATTATTGTAAAAAACTCTAGCGAGTAAATTTATTTAGCTACTTACTTTAGAAAATCAAAATCAGAAGAGCTGTGTCTCTCAGGAAGTTGCTCATTTTCTTCTCCCCAAGTCTTATTCACTATACGTCCTCTTTTTACCGCAGGTCTTTGTGCAATTTCCTGTGCCCATCTACTGATATTTTTATACGAGTCGACTTCCAAGAATTCAGCGGCATCATAGAGTTTTCCTTCCGTCACAACTCCATACCATGGGTAGATGGCCATATCAGCAATAGTATATTCATCTCCAGCTACAAATTTATTTTTACTCAGTTGTTTATCAAGAACATCAAGCTGTCTCTTCGCTTCCATCGTAAAACGATCAATCGCATATTTAATTTTCTCAGGAGCATATGCATAAAAATGACCAAACCCTCCGCCTAAATATGGAGCACTTCCCATTTGCCAAAAAAGCCAGTTGAGAGTTTCAGTTCTCCCATTGATATCTTTTGGAATAAATTGCTGAAACTTATCAGCTAAATAAAGGAGCATAGATCCTGACTCAAAAATTCGAACAGGTCTATCTGTACTATAATCTACCATTGCTGGGATTTTCGAGTTTGGGTTTATATCAACAAAGCCACTTGAGAACTGATCACCTTCTAAAATTGAAATCAAGTAAGCATCGTATTGCGCTTCATTGATTCCCTTCTCTAATAACTCTTCAAGTAAAATCGTAACTTTCACACCATTAGGAGTTCCCATCGAATAAAGTTGAATTGGGTGCTTCCCGCGAGGAAGTTCCTTTTCATGTGTTGCCCCACTTACCGGTCGATTGATATTGGCAAACTTTCCTTCACCTTTTTCCCATTTCCATACTTTTGGGGGTTCGTACTGATTAGTCATAAACTTCCTTATTTATTTGAATTTTCTAATTCAAGTTTTTCAATTTCCTTATAAATATTATCAGCTTGTTGAGTAAGCTTTGCATAGAGCTCAATATTTCCATTCCTTTGAGCATGCATAGCTTCTTCAGATAGCTTCTCAAACTCTTTTCTTAATTTTTTAACAGGATCACTTTTAAAAATTCCAAACATATACTCTCCTCTTTTTTCCATTAAAGAGGAGAACTACAGATATATGAAGTAAGAAATACTAGACATTAGTAAACTCAAGCTTTTAGTCGTAATAATGCATCAACTAAAGTTTTTTTCTGAAGAGGTTTAGTTAAAAAATCAATCATTCCTGCTTTAAAGCACTTATCCTTATCTTCCTTGAAGGCATTAGCAGTCATGGCAATAATTTTTGGAGGGTTATCTTTGCATTTCTCTAGTATTATTTCGGTTGCTTCAATTCCATCCATTTCAGGCATTTGCATATCCATAAAAATAGTGTCGATTAAGCGTCCTCTTTCATCATCCATAATTTCAACAGCTTCCCGCCCATTCATGGCAAAGATAGGGTCATAACCAAGTTTTAACAACATCATCTTTATAAGCTTTTGATTTATTTTATTATCTTCAACGACAAGAATATTTAATGGAACTTCAGAAGATAATTGAGATGTTGACTCTTTCTTTTCTTCTTTCTTAGTTTCAACTTTTTCACTCTTGAGAAGTTTAACTGTAAAGTGAAAAGTTGAACCTTTACCTTTTGTACTATCTGCACCGATAGCCCCCCCCATTAGTTCAACTAAGTTTTTGCATATTGAGAGACCTAATCCTGTACCTCCAAACTTCCTTGTCATCGAACTATCAGCTTGAGTAAAGGCCCTGAATAGATTATTTAAATTTTCTTTAGAAATTCCAATTCCACTATCAGAAACAATAACTTTAATCATCTCATGCTCTTCATTGCCTTCAATGAATTCTGCTTCAACCTTTATCGTGCCTTTTTTAGTGAATTTATTTGCGTTCGATAAAAGATTAACTAAGACTTGTCGAATTCGTGATTGATCCCCAATATAAAACTTATCTTCTATTGGGTCTAAGTTTAAAATAACCTTGTTACCATTTTCATTAAAACTTTGTGAAAGAAGAGAGGTTACATCAGAAATTGTTTTGGAAAGTGAAAAATTAATTTTTTCAAGATCTAGCTTTCCAGCCTCAATTTTTGAGAGATCAAGTATATCATTCAAAATCGTCATTAAGCTATCACCACTGACCTTAATAAGGTCAATCATTTCTTTTTGACTATCGCTTAGAGTAGTTTCAGAAAGCATTTCTAACATTCCAAGAATTCCGTTCATTGGTGTACGAATTTCATGGGACATATTCGCTAAAAATTCAGTCTTAGCTACCTCTGCTTCCTTTTGTTTCGTGATATCCAAATGGGTCCCTGTAAACCTAATGGGATTTCCATTTTCATCATACTCGGAAACCTTCCCTTTATCTAAGATATAAACCCACTTACCATTCGTGTGTTTCATTCTATGAATATTAATATATTGTTCAGTTTCTCCATTGAGATAAGCTTTTATATCTTTATAGCAATTCTCTAAATCTTCTGGATGAACACGACTTTCCCAAGTATCTAAACCCATCTCTATCTCGTCAATATTCAAGCCTAACATTGAGGCCCAACGTCGATCGAATTTCACCTCATTTGTTTCAAGATACCAATCCCAGATACCTAGCTCTGCACCCTCTAAAGCAAGATCAAGATACTTATTACTTTCTACTAGCTTCTGTTTATTAAGCTTATTTATTTTTTCAAGTTGGAAGTAGCCAATCATCTCTCCCACAGCTTCCACAAATGGGAAAATCTCTTTATAGAAGTCTTCGCTATACCCTTCCTTTCTATTGGCAATCCCGACCATGGCCACGAACTTATTATTGTTATTATATAAAGGTATGCCCATGAACTGATTAAGAGCAGGATGTCCAACAGGAATACCTGCCGCCTTAGGATGATTTATTGGGTCGTTAGAGATGATAAGCTCACCAGTCTTAATAACTTCTCCAAAAAGAGTTTCAAGATTTACAAACTCTAAACCATTTGGAGCATTCTCTTGATAGAACTTACTTGTTTCTTCATTCCAAGAAATATCAGTAATCGCATAAGTTTTTAGGTACCTCTTTCCTTCTTTTTCTAAAATTTCACCTATGAAGCCATACTCACTTCTGGAGAAGTTGATTATCTCATTAAGTAAGAACTCAAAAAACTCTTTGGGTTCATTATTATACTCAATATATTTCTTCCTAACATTTGAGATAATGGCATCGACTTCTGACTTCTTCTTTTCTTTTGAAATATCATTTGTAATAGCAATATGTGCAACTTCACCGTTTTCAAGTTCGAAAGGAGCAGCAAATGTTTCCATCCACCGACGAGTTCCTTCTAGCCCAACAATCTCAAAAATAAGATGTCCTGATTCTCCACTACATACTTTTTCATTGAATTCTTTAAATCTCTCTCGATGACTTTCCTCAACAATTTCATAAACATCAGCTCCTATCACGCTTGGTAGATCTGGAGCTTCAATAAGTTGAATTCCTTGAGGATTCATATCAATAAGACTCCCAGTCTTAGAGATAATCTTTAAACAAGAAGGCGTATTTTCAATCATCTTCTGTAACTGTGAGAGTGATTTACCTTCAATTGAACGAGACTTTTTACTCATGAATTTATCCTGAAGTTTAATAACAACTTATTATAATAGAAAATGAAATCTATTTGGTTAAATGTTATCGGAAAATCACGACGTATTGATATTTCAAGTAATTATCCTATAATGAGGATATGAAAAAATATGCGACATTGGCCCTTGAGGCAGTACAGGCAACATTGGTTGGAATTGGTCTACTATTATCAGCAGTAATTCCTATTGGTGTCGTTTACGGTTTATTCGTAAACTAATCCTATAAATAACCATCTAATAATTTAAAGATATTCATTCTTCCTTGAAGAATTGAATCCGAATATCTCTCATTATGTTCAATTGATTGCTCTATAAATGACATTGCAAGATTCTGATCAAGCTTCTCACCTAGACTAATTAATAGTGAAAGTGCTCCAGCGACATAGGGAGTGGCCATCGAAGTCCCACTCTTAGCACGGTATCTATCTTTAGGTGTCGTTGAGATAATTTTCGTGCCTGGTGAATATAAATGAACTTTTTCATCACCAATATTAGATTTATTCCAAACTCTAAATGTTGAAGTATGAGCACCTACGATAATTGGTCCTTCAAAGTTACCTAAGTAAATATCCATATCATTAATATTCTTTCCGTTATTACCTGCTGCCCCAACAATCACGACATTTCTTCTAAGTGCATAGTTAACGGCATTGGCCAAATATTGATTGTACTTAAACTCAACAAAAGAACAGTTAATTATTTTTGCACCATTTTTAACCGCATAAATAATAGACTTTGCAACGGCTCTAGAAACACCTTTACCATCACTCTTAAATGCTTTGAGAGTCATTATCCTTGCATAGGGATTTATTCCCGTGACTCCGTAATTATTTCTTCCAGCAGCAATAATTCCTGAGACATGAGTTCCATGGCTATGGTCGTCTCTCACATCAGGAGAATTATTTATGAAGTTCCAACCATAGATGTCATCAACATATCCATTGCCATCATCATCTACACCTGGTTTTCCGTCTCTTTCCTTTCTATTAATCCAAAGATTATTTGAGAGGTCTTTATGATTGAAATCAATCCCAGTATCGATCACAGCTATCACCGGAGTAGAGATTCTCTGGTCTCTAACAAGGTTCCATACCTTATCAATTTTCTTATTTTCCTTCTTCTTATAAACCCATTGAGACTTTACTGAAGCATGTATAACATATTGAAATAATGTGAATAATAGTATCGATATAGTGATTTTCATGAATAACTCCCCCGAATTATTTTTCACAAATAACCATATTTTTGTTCACAGATCTAGGTTTAATTTTCTACTATAGATTTATTTCATACTTCCTCTAAAATAAATTTATGGATATCGTAACTCAAATAATTCTTCCCCTAATCTTGGCCTTTATCATGTTCTCAATGGGACTTAGTCTAGTTGTTGATGATTTTAAAAGGGTAGCTAAGTTTCCTAAAGCTTTTATTATTGGAGCTCTTCTTCAGATTGTCAGTCTTCCTTTAATTGCTTTTCTCATTACAAAAGCATGGGTCGCCACTACAGATGTAAATCCTGCTTTTGCTGTTGGGATGATCATCATTGCAGCTTGTCCTGGTGGGGTGACTTCAAATCTTTATACCCATCTTTCAAAAGGTGATACTGCTCTTTCGATTTCTTTAACGGCCATCATTAGTATTCTTAGTGTTTTTACAATTCCTCTCATTGTGAATCTTGGCTATGGAGTATTTATGGGATCAGAGAATGGCTCACCTCTTCCAGTAGCGAAAACCATTTTTGGAATTTTCTGCATCACAACTGTTCCTGTAGTTATTGGTATGATCATCAAAGCAAAGAAGTCCGAGTTTGCTGACTGGCTAGAACCTAAGGCGAGAATGCTTGCGACTATTTTCTTTGTACTCATAATTCTAGCTGCTGTTTTAAAAAGATGGGGAACTTTAGTAGATAACTTCAGTCTCATCGGTCCAACAGTTCTCTTTTTAAACTTAGCAACAATCGCTCTGGCCATTATTGTTTCCAAGCTGGCCAAAGTGAATAAAGCGCAAGAGATTGCTATTACTTTTGAATGTGGTCTACAGAATGGAACGCTGGCAATTATGATTGCAGCGACATTTCTAAAGAATGAATTAATGATGCTTCCAGGGGGACTTTACTCCCTCCTTATGTTCATAACAGGTGGTCTTTATTTCTTTGTTTTAAGATCAATGAATAAGAAAGTAATGTCATAAGAATCGAGATTATTTTCATAACTAAATTTTACTGACACATCGAAATGATGTCACCACAAATTCACTCAATTGATGACATTGTCAGCAGATTAAGTTCTTTTTAGTGAGAAAAATTGAATTACTATTTTAGTCCGATTATCACTCTCCCATCGAAACAAGTTAAAACTAACTTTAATAACAAACGGTGGAGGACCGAATGAAAAAATTAATGACTTTAGTAATCGCATTACTTTCAGTTGCAACTTTAGCAACAGACATCAATGAGAACAGCACTTGGGAAGAAATTAGAGATGAACTTAAAACTGATTGGAGCCTATCTCTATCAGGATATGTTTCTTTCTTAGGTCGTCCAGTATCTTCACTAGACGTTTGTATTGAAGGTGAAAACTTCAAAACAACTAGAAAATTCCCAATCTATAAATTCGTAAGAGTTCCAAGACATATGGATCATGATGGTGACAGAGATGGTTACACTTGGAAAAAAGTTGGTGAAGAAATCCTAACTTACCCAATCGTTTACACTACTCAAGAGAGAGTATGTAGAAATAGAAATAGAGATTCAAACTGTAGATATGTAACTAAAGTTGTTGAGCAAGATACAGTTAAGAATGTATCGATCATGAAAACTGTAAGAAGAGCAGGACGTGATCGTGATGATGTAAAGAAAGTTCTCTTCAAGAAGGAATTCGTAATTCCAACTTGTAACTAAGTTTTAGTAGAATAAGTTTATTGTTGTGTGAAAGCGTGTAACCCAAAATCAAAGGGTTACACGTTTTTTGGCGTTTAATGGACATATGTACTGAAAAATATTCAATACTTAGGTCAGGACACAACAGTCATGCTATATCTTGGGGTTCATGAAGGGAGTTGAAATTAATCACATTGATCTTATTGATCAGGTGGCCATTGATTTAAAATCAAAGCTGGCTGAATACAATAATATTAAGACAGGCATTACTCAATTGTCTGGAGAAAGTGGTTTGAGTGAAAGAACTCTCTATCGTATGTTGAATAAAGAAAATAAACCAACATACCAAAGCCTTTTTAAAATCTATAAGACAATTTTTAAATCAAGTAACGAAAGTTTATTACTCGATCTGGTTCCAGAAGTTGTAAGAGCAGAAATTTTAAAAAGAAATCCTAATCCGATTAAGGAAAATGTAACCTATCACCAAGATATAGAAACTGAAATTTACTACGATAAAACCTTTGCAGAAATCTATTTTTTAGCAGCTTGTGCCCCAGTTTCAAATGAGCTAATTCAATATCGCTATGGAATGAATGGTATGCTGACTGTTGAAAAGATGATTGAAATGAAGGCCCTTCAAATGAGTAAAGACGGCCTTTACACACTGGGAGAAAATCAAGCAAACTTCAGTGCTAAAACATTGAAGCGTATTGGTAACTCCTTTGTTGAAAAATATAGTAAAACGGAAAATGCTCAAGAGCTTAATAATAATCTTATTGCCTTTTATGCAGAAGGCTTAAGTGATGAGGCTTACCGTCAATGGCTTAAAGTCGACGAGAAAGCTTTTAAAGAAAAAGTTGCCATCGCCAAGAGGGATGGTTCTCGTGGAAATAAGCGGGCCTTTACTTTTAATGTGACAGATACATTACAGGAAAAATAAATGAAGATCTTAAAAATAGTTATCACATTATTATTTTGTCTTTCACTCTTTGCCAGTGGACCAAAGAAAGGTGCAGGAGGTATCGCTGGTGGAACAGATGATGAAAGAACAATACAAGACCTATCTTGGAAAGAGTTAAGAGAAGTTGTTCGTAAAGACTTTGATTTAAGTTTTTCTCATCATGTTGTCTTTGTTGGGCGACCAATGTCTTCTTTAGATGTTTGTATTGAAGGTGATCAATTTAGATCGATGAAGAAATACCCTAAGTATGAATTAAAGCGAGTGAGCAGATCACAAGATCATGATGGCGATAAAGATGGATATACCAAAATCCAAGTCGGAGAAGAATATCTCTCTTTTCCAATCAATTACAAGAGAAATGAGAGAGTCTGTCGTAACAGAAATAGAGATAGCAATTGTTTTTATCGTGAAGTTGATGTTCAACAAGAAACGATGAAAGAAATTAAAATTATAAAAAGAGAGAGATCTCGTAATAAGTCTTTAGAAAAGGTCATTCATTCAAAAGAGTTTATGATCCCTTACTGTGAGTAGTATGGAGTTATTTTTAAGAATATTGAAATTTGCAACCCTTGGAGTAGCGACAGAGATTGTTTTCACTGCGGGTTGCGATGTGGTCAACAGCTTAAAGAATGGTGAAAAAGTTGACCATAAACTTAAAGGTTTCAGTTTTGTTTGGATGTTTCCAATCTATGGATTAATACCAATTCTTGGTGGATACCTCCTTCCATATATCGCAGATCTCTTCTTTCTCATTCGTTGGTTAATTATTGGTATTATTATTTTAATTATTGAATACATAACCGGATGGATCATTCAAAGAATGACAGGTCGATGCCCATGGCACTATGAGACAGGTCTTCACGTGCATCATCTTATTAGAATAGATTTCCTACCATTTTGGATGTTATTCGCAGCTATTATCGAATGGCTTTTCTATAATTATTAGATTAAAACTAATAATGAAATGAAACTAAACCTAGAAAAATCAGAGCTCATTCAGAACCTTTGGGGCGGTTATGGAGAACTTCTCAGAGTCCAAATAGATGGCAAAAGCTATATTCTCAAGAAAATAAAGCTGCCTAATAAGACTATAGATCTTTCCTTTCAAAGAAAAGCTAAGTCATATCAAGTTGAATCCTACTGGTATGAATTCTACACACAGCATAGTCCAATTGCGAGAACTGCTAAACTAATAGAGAAGAACTCCAATAAAGAAGAATCACAATGGCTACTTCTAGAAGATTTAAAGTCCGAGGGCTTTCAACCTAAAAATAATCCCTCTCACGAAGAAGTTTTAAGATGTCTAGATTGGTTTTCTCAATTCCATCGACACTATCTCAATAAAAGTCCAGATGGTCTTTGGGATATCGGAACATATTGGCATCTTGAAACAAGACCTGATGAACTAGAGAGAATGACCGACATAGAGTTGAAAGAAGCTGCTCATCTCATCGACCTAAAATTAAACTCGGCAAAATATCAGACGATCGTACATGGTGATGGAAAACTCGCAAACTTTCTCTTTAGTGAAAACGCTGTCGCTGCTGTAGACTTTCAGTATGTTGGAGGTGGTATTGGTGTCAAAGATGTTGTTCTATTCTTAAGCAGCCTCTTAAGTGGAGATCAGCTCCTTGAAAAAGCAGAGCAATATATCAATTACTACTTCCAACAATTAAATTTACCTGCTGTTGAAGAAGAATGGAGGGCGCTACTTCCTTTCGCCTGGGCCGATTTCTTTCGATTTCTTCAAGGTTGGTCTCCAGAACATACTCGAATAAATAATTACTCTACTCTAATGAAAAATAAGGCCCTCTCATGTCTCTAAACGATGAACAATTAAAAGAATTAAGTTACCTCGCAAATTTAGCGGCAACAAAAGCTGGGATGCATATAGCCTCGAAACAAGGAAGTAATGTTGAAGTAAACTCAAAAGAAGGAGGCGAGAATATTGCATCCTGTGTGGTAGCAGAAATTGATTTAGAAGCAGAAAAGATCATCCTTGAAATACTCCAACCAACAATTGAGAAATATAATTTAGGCCTATTGGCCGAAGAAACAGCGAGTGAAAATTCATCTCGTTTAGAAAAAGATTACTTTTGGTGTATCGATCCTTTAGATGGAACTTTAGCCTTTAGCAGAAATGAAGATGGATATAGTACTTCTATTGCATTAGTGGCTAAAAATGGAGAGCCTATTATAGGAGCTGTATATAATCCTAGAACACAAACTCTTTATCATGCTCTCTCTGGAAATGGTGCCTATAAAAATGACGAAAAACTTTTAGTTTCTAAATATAATAAGAAACTTACTCTACTCTTCGATCAAAGTTATCTTAAATATCCTGATTATGACTCACAAATTGAAGAACTAAAAATCGCTTTAACAGAGATGGGTTTTGAAAGTCTTCATATTCACCCCCTCGGTGGAGCGGTCATGAATGGTATTTCCACCATTGAAATGGCCCCGGCCCTCTATTTTAAATTTCCAAAAGTTGCTAAAGGTGGTGGCTCAATTTGGGACTTTGCCGCAAGCTCTCTTATTCAGAAGGAAGCAGGTGGATTTAATAGTGATTATCACCAACAACCCATTGATTTAAATCGTAGCGATTGTACTTTCATGAATCACAAGGGCATTATCTTTGCGAGTAAACCAGATCTTCTTCCTCTTATCCCTAAGCTTTAAGAATTTAAATTTATTCGATGAAACTCTATATTATTCTTTTGCAACTCTATTAATAGGTTTGTTCTAAGATCATTACGCAATTCCCAAGCATCACTTGGAGTATCTGACCAAGCTGCAAGCCAGCACTTTATAGTGTCTTTCTGCAGCTCCATAACCCAGAAAGCAGGTTCCTCAACGCCATTAAAATAACTAGACTTCTTTGCAATCTCTTTAGAAATTTGTTCAACTTTTTTCAAATCCGCATTAGGTGCCACATAGAACTCGATATGGGCCCAAACATATTGATCATTCATTGTGAAATGCTCAATTTCCTTTTGGAGCAATTTACTATTAGGAATAACAATCCTCACCCAATCCCATCTTTTTAGGACAGAATAGGTCAACCCAATTTCTTCAATTAGTCCATACTGTTTATCAATCATAACAGTATCTCCAATCTTTATTGACTTAAAGAAAGAAATAACAATACCTGAAAATAGGTTTTCTAAAAAAGGTCTTAATGAAACGCCTGCGACTACTGATATAACTGCTGCAATAATTGAAATATAAACAGTCGGAACTTTTTCAAGATGAGGAATTGCTACTGAGATAAACCATAATATGAACAAAAATAAAGGTAAAATCTTTTTGATAAAACTAAAACGATCCTCGATTCCTACAATTCCCTTTTCTTTAATGACACCTTCTTGGTCATCAATCGGAGAATCAGTCTCAATAGCATCGTTTATGTCTCTTCGCTTAATACTTCTTAAGCGTCTTTTTTCAACTTTTTTTACTTTATATCTAAAATAAACATATATTCCTGCAAATAGTACAGTTACAAAGACTAAATAATAATTTTTAGATATTAGATTTAGTAGATTCAATTTCATTCCATTTCGTTTTACTTATTATAAAATAAGTTAAAAATCCTGTTATCATTCCTGGTGCGACTTCATAGATAGAGTCTCCTAATCCAAACTCTCTCCAAAGAATGGTAACAGTAACTGCATTTACAATCATCAAAATACCATTTATCTCTGAAACTTTTTTTCCTATAGCATAAACAAACATTAGTGGGCCAAATCCAGCTGATAAAACAGACCATGCTATCAGTACGAGATCAAAGACATTTCTGCTTCCATACAAGGCAATTAAGAGAGCAACAATAGTCACTAAAGCAGTTGTCGCTTTGGTAATCAATAATGTGTCTTTTTCTTTAGGTAAAATATCTCTGGTGAAAGCTGCACTACAACTTAAAATTTGGGAATCAGCTGTAGACATTGTTGCTGAAAAAATACCTGCGAGAACAACTCCAATCAAAATCTCTGGTAACATTTTTTGACTCATTAAAGGTAAGGCAAGTTCTGCATCAAATGAAGAAGCTTCAGGTAATATTAATCTTGCTGTTAAACCAACTCCAATTGTTACTGCGTAAAAGGCAATATACCAAGAATAGTAATAAATTTTCGTTTTTGTCATACTATCAGGATTATCTACTGTCATAAATCGAATCATGATATGAGGTTGACCTATAACTCCAAATCCTCCGAAGATCCATCCCAAAATAAAAAGAAAGACACCTAAGAAGTTATCCATCGCCAACCCAGTAGGCTTAACACTTAAAAAGCCTGGCGATACCGCTTCTAATTTTGCCACATACTGAGAAAATCCGCCGACCTCACTAACTCCGACATAAAATAAGAGAGACATCGCAAAAATCATTACAATCGACTGAGCAGCATCTGTCCAAATAGAGGCCCTTAACCCTCCTGACAAACAATATAGAAAGACAATAATACTCCCAATGATTGCACCTGTGCTGTAGTCCCAACCAAAAAGAACATGCAAGGCTTTACTTCCTGCTTTAAACTGAGCAGCTGCATATACACCTAAAAAGACTACCGTAATAATACCGGCTAATAAACGCAATCTTCTAAAGTCTGTTCCTTTTTGCCAACGAGAAAGTACTCCTCCAAAACTAAGAAGGTTTTCACTTTCCGTGATTAACCTTAACTTCTTATGAACAAAGAAACTCATTACAAGATCACCAAAAATCCATCCAACCATCAACCAAATAGACTGAAGACCGCTTGTATATGTGTAGCCAATCATCCCGATAAACATGTATCCACTATTATTTGTTGCAATAGCCGAAAGGGCAGCTAACCAAGGTGGAATATCATGCCCTGCCAATAAATAATCTGAATTACTTTTTTTGCTTTTAAATGAAGAGGATACCCCTATCAAAACAAATACAAGTAGAAAAAATAGAAAGCTATAAACAACCATAATAATCCTTTAAAATATTTAACATATAATTATGATCGTTTACTTTTCATTATTATTAAGCTTTAAAAGAGCGAGTTAGGTTTTTCCTAACACACTATAACACTCGGATAATCCAACATGGTTACACATCAAGACGAAATTCCTATTTTTATCCCTAGAAAGAAAACGAAATTAGTCATCTTTGGAACGATGGGATCAATAAATGCAAGATCGATTAATGGAGTTAAGCCAGAAGGAGACTTTTTCTACTATAACAATAATAGAAATCATTTCTGGAAAGTTCTTCAATTTCTCTTTGAGCCTTCCAAGGAACCACGAAAGCTGACAATCAAAGAGAAGAAAGAGTTTTTAGAAAAACATGGTATCGCTATGACTAATATTGTTGATCAAGCCATTGTTCCTAATAAATTTAAAACTGACCCTTCTGATACTGTACTTTTTGATTCTCATAAAAAGAACAAAGTTACTTTTAAAAATGCGAACCGAAAACTAAGGGAAATTCTGAAATCAACACCAATGTTTTTCACTTGTCGAAGAAAAAAGGGAATTGAGGAGCTACTTAAAGGTTATTTCTCTCAAAACAATCTACCAGAAACTTTAATAGAAAATATTTGGTATTGGGCAACACCTACTCGCTGTAACCCTAAAAAAAGAAGTGAAATGTGGCGGGAAGAGATGCTTAGTTTCTACAAGAGTTTAAAACTTTAATTCCGGCAGACAGTATTGAAGGTCGCCAAGTAGACCATCTAATTATTTTAATTACAGCTCTTCGATCTTTTTTTGAAAGTTGGCAATATCCTGAATTTATATAGCAAGGAACATGAACTTTTACTGATTGTCTTTTAAACTTCTTACAAGAAAGACTCTGATCAAATTGTTCCATTTCTTCAATCAAACATGAACGAACTCGCAACATCCACTCTTGCCCTTCTTCACTCAAGCTTTCTTTCTTATCATCAAACTTTAAGCAATACTTCTTACCGAAGCCAATTGGGTAGCCTCTCTTTCCACATTGTTTTTCGGTCTCAATACAAGAATAATATTCACAATCATCAAGAAGATGATCACAGCTAGAACTAAATACATTAGTACTTAAGAGCAGTACGAATATTGTGAATAAGAATGATTTCATGGGCTCTTTTAACTCAGAATGCCTTTAAATACATGGTCTTAAGTAATATTTACTCGAATTCTGCCCAGAAAAAGCCTCGAATTTGACCTAACTTATACCCCTTAGCTTTGTCGCTAGGATATCTCTTGCCAATCTCTTGAGCTAATTTTGGGTCAATATCACTTCCATGACATTTGAGACATAAAGGCATTGTTTTGATAGGCTTTAGAATCCCCTTCCTCTTTCCCTCTAAAGAGACCACAACATAACCTTTTTTTATTTTCCCCTGGTGAAAATCTTGAATATAAGACTTCATCCATGGTTTAGGAGTATTATTTGGGTTTCTATTTTTAAGACTTACTCGTCCAACCTTAATATTAGAAGTTGAGACCTTTTCCTGAATGATAGGAGCTTGAATATTACAAGCCTTTAAGGCATCTATTGGTGACTTCTTCATTCCTTTTTGTAGTTCTGACTTAAGACTCATTCCCAGTTTCTTAATCTGCCCTAGAGCTTGTTTTTCAGAAGCATAAACTGATGAAATAACGAATAAAGATAAAATTAAAACTCTCATAGATACCTCGACTTTTAACTAGATTAGCAAAAAATCATTCTAAAAACATTGATCTCCATCAAGCTTGATAAGCAATATAAAATCGCTCACAAATAAGCATGTCATCCTCATGAAATCCCTCATAATTAGAAAAGAATTCCTGATGGGCCTTCCTCCAGTAGGAAAGAGTCCTATCCCCTTCCCCCTCTTCATAGGCCTGTCTCTCATCAACATCTTTATATTTACAGAGCCAAGTATGGGTATTCATAACAATGCAAAGAGGCTTCTCATTTCCATCACAAAGGACAGAATATACTCCAACTTGAGGAATTTCATCTTCATAACCTTCATAGGCCCTTAGTAGACTACAAGTTGCAGTTTTCTTCCCTTCAAGCACGAGTTGCCCAAGTTCATTGGCCATCTCCTTCGTATTTCCAAAGCTCCAGGCTTCAAATTTGAACTTTTCAAGGTGAAAAAGCTCCTTTTCACGAATGAAAGTATTCCAATAGCTTTGAATTTCGGGTGTGATTTTGATACTCATAATTATCTCCTATTATGGATATACAAGAGGATAGTGCCTTGGGCAAGAAATCAAAAAATAAGAATGCACAATTCGATACAGATATTCAGTTAACTGAAACTACTGAAAGGAAGATCAATTGGTTTCCTGGCCATATGAATAGGGCCATTAATGAAATCGTTAATAGTCTTAAGAAAGTTGATATTGTTCTAGAGGTTCGAGACGCGAGATCTCCTCTTGTCACAGGAAACAAGAACTTAAAACAAAGAATCGGAAATAAGCCGAGAATAATTGTTATCAATAAAACAAATCTTGCAAGACCAGAAGTAGTTAAACAATGGCAAGTTTGGTTCGCAAAACAAGAAGAGCCTTTTGTCTTTATCAATTGCTTTGATAAAGACTCTCTCAAGCTTCTTACAGACAAAGCGAAAGAAGTGCTGAATGAAAGAAGAGAAAAAGAGAAAGAAGGACGAATAAAACTCATGATTATAGGCTTACCTAATACTGGTAAATCAACAATTATTAATCAACTTGCAGGAAAGAATGCGACAAAAGCCGCTGCAAAACCTGGCCAAACGACAACACAGTTTTGGGTTAGAGTTGGTGAAGAACTTGATCTTCTTGATACACCGGGAGTTATGCCTCCTCATATTGAAAAAGAAGAACAAGGAATTTGGTTAAGTGCTATTCACGCAATTCCTGACAAAATTATCACTCCAGAAATTCCCGCCTGCTATATCATCGAGCATATGATAAAAGTTAAATCTGAAGAATTTAAAAATCATTACAAGCTTGATGAGCTGGGACCAGATCTAATTTCTACATTAGATGCCATCGCTCTCAAAAGAGGTTGTATCAAAAAGAAAAATGAATTTGATTATGAACGTGTTTATCAAATGATTTTAAATGATTTTAGAAAAGGTGATCTTGGAAGAACGAGCTTTGGTCTTCCACCGGCCAAATAGTCTAACTACAGTTATTTCAAGAGGTTTTCCAAAAGTTCAGGGTCACTTCCCGGCCCAATTACAAGAAGCTTAGGACCAGTGATCAGGTCACCATGATATGGCTTCACAAAGACATCTCCCGAAGGAACCATTTCAATAAATGAGTAGTGCTCGTCTTCATCTAAACGCGTACAGCCCTTTACTCTTAAAATACTCTCCGGAAGATTTTCAAGAACATACTTCATTTTTTTTGAACTAATTGGATCAGGTAGATCGACAGAACAAGAAGACCAATGAGCCTTAGCATGATCCATCTTCTGAGCTTTATTTGTAGAAGGAATTAATGTTTGTAGTTCTTCAACTTCTACTTCATTCCATTTCTTTATTATCGCATAGGGATTTAATTTTCTTATTTCATTCATAACGAAATCAATTCGCTCACTATCAACAGACTCTAAATGATTAAGAATGATTAAACTTGAAACTTGAATTTGATTTGACTCAAGTTCATTATGAATACCTCTCTTTTGCCAATGCTTAACATCCACAACTGATACTTGAACTGGAGGAGAAAATCTTTCTTTTAGACCCACTCCGAGAAAGCCCATTAATGAAGCAGAGTCAGTTGTTCCATTAGCCTCTACAAGAGTTATCGCATTTTCTCTTTCTGGAATTGTATTAACCAGGGATCTTAATTCTGTTACTCCACTACAACAAATACAGCTTCCACTCATGGCCTTAACATGATCACCTTCTAAGGTATCTAGAAAATGCTGAGCGTCCATATTGGCGTTTTGATAATCATTTAAAATGACAAATGGGTTCTTTTTAACAGCTAATGAGTCTTTCACTAGTTTCTTTAAAAGTGTTGTTTTACCGGCTCCTAAAAAGCCTACGATGACAATGATTGATTCCATTATAGTTAATTAGCACCTAAATAATTGGACGTCTAAAAGATTTTTGTCTAAATGCTGTATAAATGTATTATACTCACTATTATGTTAACTTTTTATATTTCTCTCTCAATCGTAGTGTCATTTACATGCTCAATGTTAGAAGCAGTTATTCTGAGAGTTACTCCAACCTACCTCTCAGTTTTACAGAAAACGAATAAATCACTCTATGATAAAATTTCTTATCTTAAAGACGATATTGAAAAGCCACTTGCCTCAATTTTAACTTTTAATACTATCGCTCATACAATTGGTGCAGCTGGTGCTGGAGCAGAAGCTCAAAAACTTTGGGGGAATAAATACCTCTCTGTATTTTCAGCTGTTTTAACTTTTGCGATTCTCTTTTTTAGCGAGATTATTCCAAAGTCAATTGGAGCCAGAGCATGGAAGACATTCCTTCCTTTTAGTCACTATCTTCTTAGACCAATGATCTTTTTTTCTATGCCTATAGTATGGATGTCTAATAAAATCTCTAAGCTTATTAAAGGTGAAGAACAAGCTGAAATTTCACGAGATGAAATTCCTGCAATGGCAGAGATTGGATTTCAATCAGGAATTATTGAAGAATCAGAATTTAAAAGGCTTCAGTCATTATTTCAATTTTCTAAACTGGAATTGAAAAGCATTATCAAACCTGGACACAAAGTAGAAGGCCTCCAATATAACACCTCAACTCTTGATGCTCTCGAGGAAATCAAAAATAATACTTACTCTAGGCTAATCGTTTTTGGAGTTAATAAAGATGACATAAAAGGTTATGTCATGAGAAAAGATATTCTTCAGTCTGTTATTGACCAAAAGAATATTCCTCTTAAAGAGATCACTCACAAAATTCTCATCCTCCCGGATACGACTAAAGGACAAGAATTATTTGAGAGGCTCTTGGCCATGAAAGCTCATATAGCTGCTGTTATTGATGAACATGGTAATTTCAAAGGTATCGTCACCCTTGAAGATTTAATAGAGTTTCTTATGGGTACAAATATCTACGATGAATTTGATCTTCATTAACTTTGAGTGGCTACTAAAGAGATTCTTCTAACATTCTTCCGAGTACATAAGGGATAGAATTTTGAATGTGAGGATAACGAGAAATGCTATTCACACCACAATGACCAATTCCTGCCACATGAAGAACTTCATGGAAAATCGTATTTGATAACGCATTAACTGTTCTAGCTCCCGCTCTTTTATTTAAAGAAACAGTACTTCCTACGGTCTTTGCCTTTACTTTCTTTTTGATATGCCAATAACCTTTCAAATGAAATTTAATTTTCATTCGTCTGATATCTTCTATTGAGGGCGTCTTTTCGTCAGTGCAGGTAAATGATTCGACTTCACTCACTTTACTCCAAAAATACTCATCAGAAAGAACTCTTTCAACATTCTCTAAGGCCTTATCAACATTAGCTCTTAGTTGCCCCTTTAAGTTTGAATCAATGATATAATCCAAAGTCATTGCTTGAAGAGAAGTAAAAATAAATGAAAGTATGAATAGGCTTATTTTTTTCATAAGCCCTTCTATCATATAGATCTAAGTATCTAAAATCGTTATGAATATATTACATTCTATGGTTTCTAAAGAATTGATTTTAGGAAGACTTTCTTGAAAACTAGATAATCTTCAAATTGAGGCATATGTCCCAAACCTTTCAGTTCAAAAAGTGTTGAGTTCTTTATTCGTTTCTTTGTGAGTCTACCAAGTTTTTTATATTCACCAAGTTTCCTCTTTACTCCTTCTTTTAACCAAGCTCTTCCCGGTCCAGTTTTATCTCTTGTTCCAATAATTAAATAAGTTTTGACCTTTATTTCAGAAAAACGACTTGGAAGGTTTTCACTAAAAATAGGACCATAGGTTAAAGCATTACTCCAAGCAACTGTATCCCAATCATTACCATTTAATAATCCCTTAAGTGGGATCAATAATTTTTCATATTCTGGGGACCAATTGCCGTCATAGTAATTTTTCTTTTGATAATTGCGTGCTTTGATAAGAGTCTTTGATTTTTCGATATTATAAAAGAAATTAACATCTTTAGCTTGAGCATACTTTCCATAATTTTCTAAACCAATTGGATTAATCAATATTAATCTCTCTGTTATCTTTGGATATTCGACTGCAAAAGTCGAAGCAAGCATTCCTCCCATTGAATGCCCAACAACTCTAACACTATCTATATTTAAGTAATCCAAGAGACTCTTAGTGTTTAAAGCTAGCTGCCCAAAACTATATTGATAAGCCCTAGGCTTTGAAGATTTACCGAATCCAATTTGATCCGGAATAATTACCCTAAAGTTTTTTTCCACTAGCTCTTTTGCAACCCTTTCCCAGTAATAACCCGAAAAATTCTTTCCATGGAGTAATAACGCAACTTTTTTAGAGGATTTATTTCCAACATCCATATACCTAAAATCAAGTTCTTGATTTTGGGATCTAAGAACAAACGTATTTACCTCAAAAGGATATTGAAAGTGAGATAACTCTTTATCATAGGAAAGTTTATTGGATGCACAGCTAGTAAAGAAAATTAAAATGACTAAGACAAATGATAGTTTTTTCATCTGTTCATGTTAATTCAATACTATTTATAAGTTAAGACTTGTTTGGTTAGACAAATATCTATTCATAAGAATAGGCATAAAGAGCTTCACTCGTCTCTTTATTATAGATAAGCCAACCTTGATTCTGACGACCATCAACTGAAAAAACTAATAGTTGATAATTTTCGGAACCTCTAACCAGGCCCATAATCTGCGTATTATAGAGATCGACTACTTTTTGAAGTTTTTCAGGAATTCTAGGGAATTCTGAACCGTCATTAATATATCCTCTATCTAAAATAGTTGAAACAGATTGATCGTCCCAACGTGTTTTTACATCAATCGACTTAAAGAGAAGTACGATTAAATCTTCTGTCGTAAACTTACCTTTGATTCGAATTAGGCCTTTACTATTAGCTGCTCCATAGTCTCTAGTAAGAATATCTTGAAAAACACCCATCCCTCTAAATATTCCATTAAAGTTTTTGTCCGTTGTCTTTCTGATATGGTGAACATCAAAATATTTATCAGCATTATTGGCAAATAAAGAAGTAGTAAGAGTAAGGAGTGTCAGTAAGATTATTTTTTTCATAGAAAAATTCTACGTCTGCTATACCTATGTGTCTTGTTGCGCATTATCATTAAAGATATTTAGCTATTCCCCTCTAACATCCTGATTTTACGTTAACCAAAAGGCTGATTTTATAATAATTCTAGATATATTCTTGTATTCATGGAGCTTATTGAGTGCTAATATTTATGTGTTAATTTAGAGGAGAAAAGTATGGCAAACGGAAAAGTGAAATTTTTTAACGAAGAAAAAGGATATGGATTCATCACTCCTGAAGATGGTGGAAACGATATCTTCGTACATATCACAGCTGTTGAAGGTGGAACATTATCTACTGACGATCAAGTAACTTACGAGATCGGTGAAGGTCAAAAAGGACCTTGTGCTGTTGAAGTAAAGAAAGTTTAATTCGATTAAAAAAAGAAGTTAAAAAACTCTCATAACTTATCTAAGCTTATGAGAGTTTTTTTTTGCCTAAATATCAAACAAATTCAAAAGTCTTTGGCCTTATAAAACTCTTCTTATCATTTTCTAGAAATATCACTTTATTAAATAGATTTAAATCAATTGGATTTGGCAGTCTTATATCTTCTAAGCTGGGTTGTTTTTCCCCATACTCAAACTTACGATCAACTTGAGAAATAAAAATGAGAATGCAATTCTTTTCTTTTGCAAAGGATTTCAGACTATCAACTTGTTCTTGTAATTCAGGGTTAGTTCTTTTTTGATCAAGCAACTGAAGATAATCTATCCCAATGAGACTCCCTGGCTTAATCAACTCCTTTGTTCTCTCAATTATATAATTGGCAGAAATTTCATCTGAAAAATCAAACTTAAAAAATGGGTTATTATGACCAATATCTTGATCAATACCTGCCATTTTCTCTGCGACATCACGATGGGTGTATTCTAGAGAGAAGAAGAAAGAATGACGTTCCTCTTTCAACGCCTGATAAAGTAACTTTAAAGTAAATGTCGTTTTCCCTAGTCCAGGCCTTGAAGCGATTAATACAAGATCTCCATCATTAAGGTAATTTAAAATCTCGTCTTCTTTTGATGGTAAAGATTCTTTGTTCTTAACATTCAACAAAGACCACGAACTAAATCCCTCTCGCTGAGCAATTACATCCAGAGCTTTATTCAAAGGGATAGATTTCTGCGCTTTAAGCTTCTTAGCTTGGTTTTTTAATACATGAATAGGTGCTGATAGTTTCATTGAAACCTCCAATATTGGGTCATACCAAAACATTCCCTTCTTCTGTCTTTAAAACCCTATTAAAGGTTAAAAAATATTTTTGATTTGCTTAACACTTTGGTGCTTTCCCGCTGAAGGGGGGAGGCCTAAGCTAGGACCTTAGAGATATTATACTTTATATTATTGAAAGCTCAACTAAAGAAGACAGTCTGATTCAATCCACCTTGGATTACCTAAATCATCAAGCATAGAGCCTATAACGTTTTTACTAGGAGCAGAATAATATTTACGATATAGCCGACCATAATGTTTACGCATTATGTTCTCAAAATAAACTGCACGATATTCTATGACTGGCTGAAACTCATAACTTTCCCCTTTAATCATTCTTCGATCGAGTAGTCCTCTAATTGAATCATAAGCATGATATAGTTCATGGGCCAAGGCTATAAAAGTTGGAGTTCCTCGAATAATATCATCACTCTCCATAGCACTATACTCTTTCACGGAGTCCCAAAAAACAATTCCACCTGTTCCCCAATTTTTAAAAGGTAGTCTTTCGACTTGAAGTCTCTTTGTTATAAAAGTAGTCAATGCTCCAGCTTCATTAATTGAAAACATAGGTCGTGTGTGATTTCCACGAGGATCAAAACGATTACCACCAGACTTAATTGTTAGAGGATAAGGACTTCGCATTAGCTTTTTAATTAATTGTCTTCCTTCCTTTGTCGCAATAATTTTTTCTAATGCTGATAGCGCTTTACGAAAGAACTGATTATTTGAATTCATATTCTCTTTAAAGATAACAACATTACCTTTCTTATCTTCTATCTTTAGTGAATCTTCATTTAAATTCTCTTTGAGATCGAGACCAAATAAATGATCACTCATTTGTGTACAATGATATCGATCTAAGAAATCTCTAGACTTACCTTGAGCTTCAAGCAAGTAGCTTTCGCTGCGAGGAATATTATTTTGAAAAAAAGAAATATACTCGAAGTCACGAGCGTATACGAAGGAGCTAACAATCATTAGGAATACAATTATCTTTTTCACATTATTATAGATCATATTCTTTCCTTAATGAGACAGCAATGGACCTGCTTTAATATTCCAAGTAAGTAAGCTAATAATCGAAAAATGATTATCTTGAACACGAGATCTAAAAAAACCAGGTCCCACCTTAAGCTCTAGCTCTTTATTAAAAAACTTACGATAGAGCAGATAATGCATTTGAGATTTTTGATTTGTATTATTCATTCTATTAAATTGGCTCAAAGTCATTATTGAAGAGTACCCTAAAGCGAGAGTGTGTTGTTCTAATCTGTCCTTATTAGGGCTCCCTAGAGTAGATGATAATTCATCAACAAAAAGACGATTATTTCCTGTTGTTAACTCGATATTAGTGTATTTTGTTTCCCCCATCAGAAAGAACTTACCCGCTCCAAGAGCCAGACGATAACCATAGTAACTTCTATCCAGCTTACCTCGACAAGTCACAAGCTCACATGAAAAGCTTGAAATATCAGAAATATTACGGTTTGTTTTACTAAGACCACCAAATAAATTAACAAAGCTTATAGGATTAAAATCAACAATGACCGAGGCCGTATTTACGACAAAGCTAGTTTGAGCTTCTGCTGCAATTCTTCCATATCCATAAAGTGCTTTCTTATCTTTCTCCCAAAAGTTTAGGGAGTATCCGACATTTGATTTTAAATAAAAACCAGTAGGATAACTTCTTGCAAGTTGCTCTAACTTGAAATCCCACTTCGCCTCTAAAGAAGTAACGAAAAGTATTAATAATATAAAAATTCTATTCTTTATCATAATTAAACTGTGAGTAGAATTTAAAGGCAAAACCAAGCGAAGCAGCACTAATCAAATGCCAAAGAGCATGTCCTTGGATGAAATGGTTATCAGGATTACACCATGTTCTCGTAACATCTAAAATTGAAAAGGTCGCAGCAACAAGTATTAGTAAAACAGCGATAACAAAAGGCTTATAAGGTTTCCTTTCGGGAGATTTTCTTAACTTAACTTCACTACCAATCAAAAATAAAGCATGAATCAAAATCAGAGATTGTATTGGAACATAGGTTAGATAGAAAATAATGACAAGAATTCCAAAAATAACATTGAACCAGCCATAGAATTTAAAAATATTTGCTCGCTTCAAAATACCTAGTCTGTAGAAATTGAGAGAGATAAAGAGACCGGTCATTAAAAACATGCCGACAAAGTCTAGCCACTGACTAAAGAAATTATAGCTGGCGTGATAAACAAAACTGAAAAATCCCATAAAGAAGAAAGCTGGTGCAAATGCTTTTAACGGGCTTCCCTCTTTATTTTTTGTTTGTTGATAGGCCCAAATCGTTAGAATCAAGTATGCTAGATTTGACCAAGTATTTGCAGGTTCATTAATCCATCCACAAACCGAAGCCTCACACCAATCGACATTCGTAGGTGCAATTGTATGGAGATGATGCCAAGGGCAACTCGGAGCGAGAGGTGTAACATTATAATTCACTTTATATACCTTTATTTAAAGACTCTTGTATTGTTGCTAATGCTTGAGTCGTTCCTTTTACAATATTTCTTTTTACTTTATCTTCAATAAAGTCTCTTTTTAAAAACCAATGGTCAGTCTTAGATTCGTAAATGTAAACAACCTTCGTCTTTTTTTCTGCCAAAGGCTTAATAATATATGTGCCTTTCAAGAACTTAAAAGCAGAGACTGTTCTTTCAGGACTAGTGACAATTTCCTTTACCTCTGATCCATTTAGCATCTGATGAACAATTTTAAGTTCATCATTATTCTTTTCTTTTGTAACAATATCGTAATGAGAATACTTCCCATTATTGTTGATATTTCTCCATAATAAGAAAACAGAATGAGGATATCTATTCTTTACTCTCTCACTATTATACTTTTGAACTTTCACAGCCTCTACCAGATTTTCATTATGGAAAGGGCAATTATTTTCCCATTTCATATATTTTCTTTTAGATCTTTTCTGGTTATTACACTTATCATCAAAGTTGATAATTCCTTGAGTTACTTTCTCAACGCTCGCATCAAAAATTCCAACTGCTTTTGCATTGAAAATTTTCAAGTCACCTTTCTGAGAAACATCTACTGTGACATCATAAGAATAACTACTAAAACAAAGTAAGAAGAATATTAATGCTTTCATGAGAATAAATTATCCAAGGCATCTTTAACTAAATTTTCTCTATCACCATTATCTGTAATGGCGGCCATCATTCCATACATGGGAGCCATTTTCTCAGGTCTCTTATCAGAATTCCCTAAGTTTTGTCCTTCTTTAGCAACAAGCTTACTAACCATTCCTTTAGGCATTGATTTTAACAGCCCTCTTGTCATTGCGGTCTTCATGCCTGAAAGCTTATTGCTTAACTGACGTGCTTCACTGACTGCAAATTCTAGATCTTTAAAAAACTCATCAATTGAATCTTTATGGGCATAAGTAATTGTCATATGCAGAGCATTCGGATCCTGTTGCATATCTAAGTGCCAACCTCTTGAAGCAAGACCATCACCGACTTGAAAAATATCAACATCATGAGAAATGAGAGAGATGACTGACATATCTGGCTTACCTGCGACCTCAATTCCTTTCATTTGATCAACACGTTTCTTAAACTCTTCTGTGGTCTCCTTAATTTGCCCTATTATTTTTAAATATCCTTCTTCACCAAGATAATTCATGATCGCCCAAGCAGCAGCGATGGCACCACCTGGCCTTGTCCCTAAAATAGTTGGTGAACCATACATTCCACCTGGCCAATCTGTCGTGACATAAAATTGATATCTTCTTAATGTTTTATTCTTGTAAAGAACTACACTGGCGCCTTTAGCTGCATATCCATATTTATGGAGATCAACAGACATGCTCGTGACTCCATCGACAGAGAAATCAAAGGAAGGAATGTCGGCACCTAGTTTTTTATAAAATGGTAGTACGACTCCACCAACGCAAGCATCAACATGCATTAAGAGGTTATTCTTCTTTGCCAGTGCCGCAATGTCTTCAATTGGGTCAATTACTCCTTGAGGATATGAAGGTGCTGAACCAACAAGCATTATCGTATTTTTAGTGATCGCCTTCTCCATAGCCTCCACGTCCGCTCTATAATCAGACTTAGTAGGAATGGTGATAATTTTAACGCCGAAATAGTGCCCACCTTTATTAAATGCTGGGTGAGCTGATTTAGGCATAATAAGTTCAGGTTCTTTAATCTCTGGCTTATTTGCTCTTGCCCATTCACGAGCTGTTTTAATAGCCATAAGAATCGACTCAGTTCCTCCACTTGTCATATTTCCAGCACTCTCTACTCCATTTAGTAGATTGGCAGTCATTTGAACGACTTCATTTTCAAATTTTTTAAGACTTGGAAATGCTGAAGGGTTTAAACCATTTTCTGAAAAAAACATTGTATAAGCTTCTTTAATAATCTCTGTGATCTCTTCTCCACCATTAAAGACTAAACTGAATGCTTTTCCTTCCTTCCATTTAATATCATTATCACGAACTTCGCTCATCTTATTAAAGAGACTACTTTTATCAACTCCACTTTCAGGCATTTTCATTTAAACACTCCACGTTTGTCTTTTTTATGACCAAATAATTTTAAAACTCCTGCAATTACATTACGATTGGCCCTCACATTCTTCTTTCTACCAAAGACATGAAACCAAATTAATCGTGCAGCAGAAGGTTCTTTTTGTTTTTTCACTATGAAATAAAATAAAGATTTAAGTAATTTACTACCAGGTTTGAGGTTGGCTTCCTCTGCTAAGGTATTTTCTAGAACTTTATAGATCACTCCTAATTCGTAATAATCAAGAACTCCGTCGCGATCTTTGTCATACCTAAGAAAAAGTCCTTCTGTATTAGACATACTTGTCACAAGTCTTGAAAGGTCAGTTTTAGTCATTGGCAATATTGGATCAGGATCGACTCTGGCCATTTTTTCAGCATCTTCTAAATATTTATGTGTATCTTTCTTCGTAACTTTTTTGAAATAATCATAAAAATTTGGAAAATTCTTCGATTTACCTAAGTCATAGAATAATGAATCGAAGAAATATTCCCTATAACATTCTATTGGAAATGAGTTAGTATGATCAGGGTCACAATAATTTGCTAGTTGCTGGTGAACCTCTTTACCAATGATATTAGCTCCAATCACCGTCGGTAAATATTGAGTTATTTCTACTTTTTGTAGATAGAGATCTCCATTAGAAGAATACTGAAAGAGATCGCTCCCCATGACGAGTTCTTTAACAAGCCTTTCTAAATCCTTAGGCCATAAGTCAAATTCTTCAAGAATTTCCCGATAATAGATAACAATATTTCGAACCTGATCTTTAGAGACAGACTGTCTTCCTTTTATCGTAAGGTCTGTATGATAAACTTCAAATAGTTTATCAGCAGCATAACGAAGTACTGATTGCAGGAGATACCCCCAACGACTTCTATTAAACTGATAACTAAACCTTGAGAGATTATCTTCTTGAGGAAATGTTCGATAAGATTTTGTCACTTCTACAAATTCATGCCAAAGCTGAACAATTCTCTTCTGGTTAATTATTTCATATTCTTCTGATGGCGGAAAAGTAAGATCCGTAATCTCATCTTCACTCATTAAAATTGGTTCTAGCAAATCAAATGTGTGGCTAAAGAAGAAAAGAGACTCGAAGACTTCTGTTCCGTATGTAAATAATTTTTCAATATCATTAGAGTTATAGAAATTAACATCTCCTCCAATAACATCAACTTTAAATACTTGAATACTGACACCAATCTTATTCCAGTTTCGATCCTCAACAAAGTGATAGAGAAGATTAATTAAATCCGTATCAAAGAAGAAAACTTCATCTCTAGGATTCTTGAAGATTATACTTCTCAGCTCTTTAACAGAACTTAAAAGAAATTTATAAAAATGTGATTCTTTAACAAAGCTTTTCTTTCTCGCCTCAATGACATCGAAATATATTCTCACCAACTGAGGAGCAAGAGAGATCAATCTTTCAAAAGAAATCGTATCGATAAAGAGGGGATCTCCTGTAAGAATGAGCCTCTTTAAAAAGAGCATATCTTCTACACTTTTGAGATTAAGCTCATCATCTGAAAATTTTCCAGCAAGTTTAATATCTCTTAGTAATTCTAGAATATCTAGATTGTAACTCTTAGCATTAGAGTTTCTAAGAACTTGAAGAAAACTTTTTGAAAAACCGTTTAATACTTGTAGAAAGCTTTCTCTATTTTCGAGATAGTTATCTTCATTAATATCATGAATATATTTTTTTATATCTCGACCATAAGTATTCACAATTCGAATAAGGTCCATAAACAGAGGAATGGCCTTCACACTAATTTTAGATTCATCACCGCCAAGTGTTAGTGCATTCACTCTAAAGATAATATTTAAATATTTTTTTACTTCATTAGGTTCAGAAGATAGAAACTTATTTACAAATTTTTCTAATTCTACTCGTTTTACTTCTTTACTATCTTGTAGTCTCACAAATTGGGTAAACTTTATGAGATTGTCTTCCAAGCAATCTAAAGATCTTGATATATCCTCATCTAAAATTTTTGCAAGATTACTTGTTTCAATTGGGCAAGCAGGGCCTAAGCCTTCAAGATTGAAAGTCTCGGTATCTGGAGCTTCATCTTTGACGATACCGCAGCTGAGTGATGTGAAAAGTAACATTATTGTTACCGCTTGAATAAGCACTCTCAAAGAGTCCTCCTGACTTTTCTAATAGGTTTTTTATTTATAAAATTTTACAAAATAGTTAAATAGATTTACAATTAAGTTGAAAATGACTTCAAAAATAAATATAAAAACAGGCACTTATCATGACCACCCTAGACGATTTTTCTCACTATAAAAGGAAATTTACTGAGCAGATCATACTTTCTGAGAAACAAATCTATATCATTGAGGGTTATTTGAAGTTAGCTGAAAAAATCGGAGTGCCTAATGTTACGTTCCAAAAGTTAGCCGATGAACTAAAAATTAGTTTAGGAAGTATTCATTATCATTTTGGTAATAAGGATGGTCCTAATATTTTAGATTGTGCCATTCTTCACGTCTCTCAAGAATCAATTAAATATATAAACTTCTACTTAGATAGAACTCTCTTCCAACAAGAGTTTAAGGGAATCGAAACTTATATTGAGATACTTTACAATTTTTGTAGAAGCTATCCACATCACGGAAGACTGTGGTTATATTTTTACTATCTCTCACTTTTTCAATCTAAAGAACGAGAGAGTAATCAAGATTATATTCCTTTAATGCGAGAAAGAATTGAACAGGTTTTAACTCTAGGTATCGGTAAGGGAATATACAAGCAATTAAGAAATACGGAAAACTTAAGTGAAAAATTGCACTCTATCATTATTGGAGCTCTAATTATTTCAGGAGGAGATAATTCTGATCCAAATTTTGAAATGGCCCAACAAAATGCCATCGAGAATGCAAATGCTGTCATTAAAACTCATGAGGAAGATTAATGAATACATTACAAGTTATTGCTCTTTTTAGCCTTCCTGGGCTAATTCTTTTTTTAGAAAAGAAATCTAAAATTATATCTTTTTTTGGAACCGTTGTTTGGTGCTACTTTGTCGGAATAGTTTTTGGTAACTTATTCCCATCTATCATTAACAAACAAGTCATTAATCAGATTGTCGAAGGTTCTGTGCTACTGGCCGTTCCTCTTCTCCTTTTTTCTTTAGATATTAAATCGTGGTTAGCGAATACTCGCTCTGTTATTACTAGTTTCATTATCAGCTTAGTAAGTATCTGCTTGGCCACATTTTGTGTGACTTTCTTTTTTCGAGATGTACAAAGTGAAGCTTGGAAAATTGGAGGTATGCTTGTCGGTGTCTATTCTGGGGGAACAGTGAATATGAGTGCTATTGGCAAGGCCTTAGGTATTAATAATGAGTTGTTTCTCCTGGTAAATGCCGCTGATATTTTCGTCTCTTCATTTTACATGATCTTTGTGCTGACAATTGCAAAGAAGGTACTTGCTCCCTACTTTCCAGAGTATCAATTTTTAAATACTGATGATAATTCGCAAAAAGAAAATAATCTCAACGTTAAAGATGTGATTAAATCATTCCTACTTGCTTTATCTGTAGCAGGAATTTCAGTTGGACTTTCGTTATTAATGACAGGAAAGATGTCAGCTCCAATTATTCTCTTATCGTGTACAACTTTAGGTGTTGTCTTCTCTTTCTCACCTAAAATTCAACAACTAAAAAGTTCATTTGTAACAGGTGAATATTTTATTTATATTTTCTGTTTAGGCCTCGGTGCAATGTGCGATTTTAATTCGCTTGCCCAAAATGCTACTCAAGTTGTTCTCTATGTCTCAATTGTTCTAGCCCTCGCGATAGGACTTCATTTCTTTGGAGCTAAGATTTTTAAAATTGATATTGATACAGCTTTAATTACTAATGTTGCCTCTGTCTTTGGCCCAGCATTTGTTGCTCCAGTGGCAAAATCTATGAACAATAAAGAAGTTATTGTTTCTGGCTTAACTTGTGGATTAATGGGTTATGCAATTGGAAATTACTTAGGTCTTGCCATGGCCCAACTTATAAAAATAAGTTTTTAGCTAACGTGTAAACCTCATATATTGAACGCGTTTCTTACCACCTTCAGTATCTTGTTCACCAACTACCTTAAAGCCAAGCTTTTCATGAAAGAGAATTGAAGATTCATTCATTGGTCGAATATTTACTTCGAGAATGAGATTCTTTGCCTGAGCTTTTTCAAACCAATGTTGATAAAGGTCTCTTCCACAACCGAGACCTCTAAACTCTTCAGCAATAACAACTCGATCAAGATATTCAAAGTCCCCATATTTTTCACTAATCCAACGATAATTATCACTCTTGTAATTAATGGCCGGAGGAAGAATGATACAGAAACCAACAAGTAAGTTGTTAGAGTCTTCTACCACAAGAGAATGCAACGATTGATTCACCAACCATTGCAATTCTTCCATGTTAATTTCAGATACTGCAGGAGTATTTGCATTATTTAGTTTTAATACTTTTTCAAAGTCCTGCTCTGCTAACCTTCTTACTTTCATTGATTATTTCGCACTCACTAATATTTTCTTAACAACATCAAGACCCAAGTCCTGAGTCTCAGATAAAGCAGTAAGTCCCATCTTTTCCATATTAGAGAGAACCTTTTCGATACCTTTATCATCTATTCCATAATGAGTGAGATTCGTTACGATATCAAGAGAATTAAAGAACTCTTCTGTTTTCGCAATAGCTCCCTCGATTCTTTCGTCTTCACTTCCTTCTCTAAGATCCCAAACACGGTCAGCATATTGAAGAAGTTTCGCTCTTTTGTTTTGCTTTCTTTCCTTAAGTAGATAAGGAAGAATTATCGCAAGAGTTCTTCCATGAGCAATTCCAAAACAAGCCGTTAACTCATGACCAATCATATGTGTTGTCCAATCATGAGGAACACCGACTCCGATAATTCCATTAAGAGCTGTGGTAGCTGACCACATAAAATTCTTTCTTGCTTCTAAGTTTTCATTATCATTATAAGTAGTTTGACCTACTTCAATCAGTGTTCTCATGATTCCTTCGGCCATTCGATCTTGAACACGAGCGTCCACTGGCATCGTTAAATACTGTTCAATAACATGAATGAATGCATCAGCGACACCATTAGCAATCTGCTCTTTAGGAAGTGTTATAGTGAAATCAGGATCAAGTAAAGAGAACTTTGGAAATGTCAGAGGTGACATCACAGGATATTTTTGTTCGTTAAAAGTCACAACGCTAAAAGAATTTGATTCAGACCCTGTCGCCGGAAGAGTGACAATACATCCAAGTGGAGTTGCCTTACTTGATGGCACTCCTGCAAAACCATGAAAGAGAATATCACTTGCTTCCTTATCATAATGCATGGCCAAAGAAATAAATTTCGTTCCATCCATTACAGAACCACCACCAACAGCGAGTAAGAAATCAATTTTTTCACTCTTCGCTGTTTCTACGGCCTTCATTAATGTATCAAATTCAGGATTAGCTTCTACTCCACCAAACTCAACAACAGATCTGTTTCCAAGAGCAGAAGTTACTTTATCAATAGTTCCGTACTTCTTTGCACTTCCCCCACCATAAACGATCATCACTTTGGCATTAGCTGGGATCATTTGATCAAGTTCCCCTAGTCTATTTTGACCAAAGACAATTTGAGTTGGGTTATAAAAATTAAAATCAAGCATAAGGCCTCCTAATTAGAGATTTAGAACAAATCTATACTATAGCAAGATGTGATTTCTAACCAGAGATATAGTTAGACAGGAAGTAGAACAAAGGAATTCCTAACATAATATTGAAAGGAAACGTGATTGCTAAGGAAGCAGTGAGTGATAATGTAGGGTTTGCCTCAGGAACAGCAATCTTCATGGCACTTGGAGCAGCAATATAAGAAGCACTGGCTGCTAGAATCGCTAATAAGAATTTTCCACCAACGCTCATCCCAATAATATGACCAGCGGCGAGTCCAATACTTCCGGAGATCACTGGCATAATCACAGCAAAGAGTAGGAGTGTTATCCCAGCTGTTTTAAAGTGCCCCATTTGCTGTGAAGTAATAACACCCATTTCTAATAAGAACAGAGCAAGGAAGCCTTTGAAGAGATCTACAAAAAGAGGATCAAGAGGAGCCATCTTTTCAGGACCTGCAAGGTAACCAATAAGAAGACCACCACCTAAGAGAAAAATACTTTTTCCAAAGAGGATATCTTGAACAAGTTTCTTTCTATCATCAACAGCTTTAAAGCCACCTTTCGCAAGATAAATCCCTACACAAAGAGCAGGAACTTCTAAGACAACCATTAAAGTCATCATATAAGATTCGTAAGTTGTATTATGTGCTTCTAAAAAAGCAAGCGATGTTGCAAAAGTCACGGCACTGACAGAACCATAGTGAGCGGCGATTGATCCTGCGTCTTCTTGGCTAAACTTTTTAGTCAGCTTCAGAATATTAAAAGCGATAAATGGAACAAGTGCACCAATAAGTATCGTTGCAATTAAAGCCGGTAGAAACTCTCCAAAATTTGTTTTTGAAAGTTGAACACCACCTTTAAAACCAATGGCCAAAAGAAGGTAGAGACTCACAAAGTCATATGAACTACGAGGTAGTCTTAAATCTGATTTTACTAAGCCGGCAATCAAGCCAACCACGAAGCATAGAATTGTAGGGTCTAGTAAGTTCTGAGCCATGCCGAAACTTTACGAAACTATACCTTAAAGATCAAGCATGAATCTCTGCATAATCGGCTAGAACTATTTGATATTAAAGAAAACTTTAATGCCAAGCAGAATATTATTAGCGGCCATGGAAGCAAGGATTAGTCCCATAACTTTACTAATTACAATGGCTCCAGAATTACCGATAGCCTTGTGGATAGAATTTGATGTTCTCATCAAAATAAAGTTAATGAAGAGAATGAGAAGAACAACGATTGCTGTTGATATCTGTGTTTTAATTGTAGAGTTTGAACTTTCGACTAAAAGGACAACAGCTAAAATTGCCCCGGGGCTAGCAATTGATGGAATGGCTAGAGGAAAAATAGCTGTTTCACGATCCGTCTTCTTCATTAATTGAATCTCTTCTTCCGGCTTACTATCTCCAAAGATCATATTAAGAGCGAAGAGAAAAAGTATGATTCCCCCTGAAGTTTGAAAAGCGGCTAACGGAACTCCTACTTTCTTTAAAAGAAACTCTCCTACTATCATAAAAAATAAGAGTATTCCTAAAGCAACAAAGGAAGAAAAGAGTGCAATTCTTTTACGTTCAACTTCGTCATAACCTTTAGTCACAGCGATAAAGACAGGAACTGTCCCAATAGGATCAATCACCGCCCAAAGGATTACAAAGCTACTAATTAATTCTTCAATTCCTATCATCAACTTTCTCGTGAATATAATTCCAATAAATAAGTTGATAGCAAATCGTCTTGAATCCTAATCCAACATAGACAAGTTGAATCATCCAAAAGTTTGTATGCGTATCAAAGTAATTATTCTGCCAAGACTCATAGAATGTGAAAAGAATAATCGGATGTAAGACATAAAGACAGGCGTGAGTCACACGTTCTTTTACATCAAGCCCTTTATAGAAAAATTCATTCTTGATGATAGAGATCATCGAAATAGCACCAAGAGTTTTATAAATAATAGACCATGTTTCGTTATAACCGACAAAAATAGCAATCAATAATGGAATTAAAAAGAGCACACCATCGGAGATGACACTGAGAATCTCATACTTTGAATGGGCCCTATTCTTATTAAAATAGTGCTCATCGAGGTTCATCAGAATCACATGTAAGATTATCAAGGCAATTAACAAGCCAATCTCCTTTATTTGTATACAAATTTTACTTATGTCATTATCATTTTCCTATGAAAAAAATCTTACTAACTTTGTCTCTTTTACTTACTCCCCTCTTTGCTAAAGAAATCGTCTGCATTCCAGATGCATTGAATACAGCATTTGATGAAGTTGTCTTAACTCACCAAAAAGGTAATAAATATCAGTTGAAAGTGACGAAGGATAAAACGACTCTCCTTTCTGACTCAGTCTCCAATGTTTTTCTTAGAAGAGAGAGAGTTTCACGCTTTCGAAACAAGAGCCAAAATATCGTCATTAAAACTCTAAAGCTTTATCCTAATAAAGTTACTAGAGCTCAAATTCAAATTGATAAATTTGGAACTTACAATGGTTTTTGTAAGCTTTATCAATAAGTACTATGAAAAAGAATATCTTAAATAAAGATTGGGGAATCGCATTTGGTGGCGGTGGGGCTAAAGGTTCTGCTCATATTGGAATCGTAAAGTATCTCCAAGAAACAAATGCTAAGCCTTATGCCATAAGCGGATGTAGTATCGGAGCTTTTGTAGCAGCGATGTATGCTTTTGGAATCTCTCATCAAGAAATCAAAGAAGCTTTTCTTGAGCTGGAGCCTTTCAAACTTGCTTTCCTAAAACCAACTCCTCTAGGAGTAATGAAGAATAAGTCTTTGCATAATGCTCTTCTCAATCATTTTGGTCACAAAACAAAAATTGAAGACGCTAAGATTCCTCTTGGTATTCATACTACCAATATTGTGACGGGAAAGCCCTATCCTCTCTATGAAGGAAATTTGATTGAAGCAGTTTTATCGAGTTGCTGTGTACCTGGTCTTTATATTCCAAACCAGCAAGAAGATAAGATCCTAGTCGATGGTGGCTTAACAGAGAATGTTCCTCTATCTCTCCTTTCAGATCTTGGGGCAGAAAAGACGATTGCTGTAAATTTAAATGGCCATACTGTCTACTCTCGTCCTAAGAATGTCCTTGATGTACTAACAAACTCATTTGATATTGCCATTGACCATACAACTAGAACCCAATTGCTTGAAGCTGATGTTGTCTTTAATCTCGACTTATCAATGTACAGCCGATTTCAGATTGAGAATGTTGATGAAATTATTACTAAAGGTTACGACATAGCCAAAGAGGAATTCTATGTGGAATAAATTAAATAAATCGATGATGGTTTGCCAATTTTCATTTGGTCTTTCATTTTATGGAGTCATGGCCATCCTGACTCGCTTCTTTTTAGAAGACCTGAAATATAGTGAAGCTGATACGATGATGGTTGTCGGAGCCTTCTCTGCCATTGGACCACTCTTTGCGATTGCCGGTGGATTCATTGCCGATAAATTTCTTGGAGCTTTTCGCTCTTTAACAATTGCTTATTTTGTTTTTGCTCTTGGGTATGCCATGCTTATCCTGGGTGCCAGCTTAATTAATATTCCAATGAGTCTGGCAGGTATCGCCCTAGCGAGTTATGCCAGAGGTCTGGCTTCACCAAGTTATCCAAGTCTCTTTAAGAGAACATTTAAGACAAAAGAAGATTTTGAAAATGGATTCCCTGTTAATTATTCTGTGAATAATGTGGGAGCTCTCTTAGGACAGTACCTCTTTCCTCTCTTTGTCCTGACAATTGGATTTAATGGTGGCTTTGCTCTTTCTTGTGTGATGGGTGCTCTTGCTTTCTCAATTCTCTTCTTCTCAAAGAAATCATTTACAGAAGTTGGGGCTCAAATTGATAGTGAGCCCGTAAGCACAAAGAACTGGGCCTACTTTGGCATACTCTCTGTTTTAATGATCGCCCTTGTATTCTTTATGTTCTCAAATATGAATGTTGGAAAGAATATCGTTTACACCATTGGTGCAGGAGCACTTCTTTATTTTATTGGTCTGATGTTTAAAACTGACAAAGCAAACCGTTACAAAATGGGAACGATTCTCATTATGATTGTTCTAACGACGGCTTTCTTCGTTTACTACGGACAAATGATGACATCGATGAATATTGTTTCCATTAATACCATGAGAGGTGATCTTTTTGGTTTTATTCCGATTGCGCCTGAAGCGGCGATGTCAATGAACCCACTATGGTGTATGGTCGCTGGTCCAGTTATAACTTATATCTTTTCTTTTCTTGAAGAGAGAAATATCAACCTGACAACTGCAACAAGAGTGGCCTGTTCTTTTGTTTTAACGGCCATCGCTTTTGCGATTCTTACTTACGCTGTGAAAACGATTGGTACAGATATAATTATTCGTCCAGAAGTCTTTCTTGTCATCCACTTTTTCCAAGCCTTTGCGGAAGTTATTGTAGGCTCAATGGTGGTGGCCTTTATTCTATCAGTAACACCAAAACATATTGAAAACTTTTCAGTAAGTTTCTTCTCTGTAGCAATTGCTCTAAGTGGAATTGTTGGTGCTGTATTCTCAACAGCGATCTCTGTTGAAAAAGGACAGAAAGTTACTCAAGAAATTGTCCAAAATATCTATGGTGATTACTTTGGGACATTAACAATTTGGGCCGTTATTATGGTGGCCGTTGCTCTTGGATCTTCTGTTATGATCAAGAAGATGCTGGAAGCAAGTAAGGAAGCTTAAGCTATTTTTTGGCGAGCTTCCCAGAGATCATATTCAGCCTGCATACGAACCCACATACTTGCAGATGTTCCGAGTTTTTCTTCCAGTACAATGGCAAATGAAGCTGATATTGCTCTCTTACCATTTACGATTTCATTAATCTTACGGTGAGAACATTCGCAAAGCTGAGCAAGAGTTGATTGATTAAGTCCCATTTCAGACATATATACTTCTGACAGTACTTTTCCTGGATGTAGTGGCAATGGATTACTTATCATACTAACCTCTGTGATAGTTCTCGATTTTAACTTCTGAGAACTCTCCGTTCTTAAATTTAAATGTAATGGCCCATGGAAGTTTAATGGTAACACTCCAATAATCTTTACGACTTCCCTTTAATTTATGAAGACGAATATTTGGTGGCTCTCCCATAATTCTCAAGTCATCTAAAGTTGATGTTGAGTGCATGATAGTTAACAAAGCTTTGGCCCTTATCCATAATTCTTTAGGTAGGGATTTGGATTTATTTGTTGTCCATATATCTTGAGCAACTTTTCCCTCTAAACTAACTATCATTTGTCCTCCCAGGACTATTACACTATACCACCATATGGAATAATTTCAATGGCCATATTTAAGCTAAGTATTTGATTATTAGAGGATATTGTAAATTTATTACTCCTTCTTTTTCATTAGAGAAATCAACTTCATCTATGTAATATAAGACTATGTTTTTTAGACAACCTATTCGCTATGAAGAACCTGTTTATCGTCCACCTTCTGAGTGGAACTCTCTTCTTATTCAAGTAACCATCGGGTGTTCAAATAATAAGTGCACTTACTGTGATATGTATCGCTCAAAAACATATCGTGTTCGAAAAATTGAAGAGATAAAAAAAGATCTTCAAAGCTGTGCTGACCAAGGGATGGCCCCTGATAAAATATTTCTCTGTGATGGTGACGCTCTTGGAGCTCCCATGGAGATTCTTGAGGAAACTCTCGATACCATTAACGAACTTTTTCCTGATATTCGTCGAATTGGAGTTTATGCCACCGCTGAGAATATTCTTGAAAAGTCAGAGGATGAACTTAAAAGATTAGCGGCAAAAAAACTCACCATCGCCTATCTTGGTTTAGAAAGTGGTGATGATAAAGTCCTCCATATGATTGTCAAAGGCAATACTGCGGAGGATATGCTTGAAGCTTCTTTGAAAATTAAAAAATGTGGCTTTAAACTTTCAACCATCGCCATGTTAGGAGTTGGGGGAAAGAAATATACTCGCCAACATATTAATGAAACAGCAAAAATTCTGTCTGCTACGAATCCAGAATTCTTTTCTTTCTTAACTACATTCTCTGTTCCCGGTACGCCTTATCACACCATGCTTGAACGCGGTTTAATTGAACCGCTGACATCTAAAGAATTGTTAGTTGAAATGCATGATATTTTAGAACAATCAACATTTGATCTAAACCCTGTTATTTTTCGGGCCAATCACGTTTCAAACGCAAACCCATTGGGAGGAACTCTTCCTCGGGATCAAAAGAAAATTATAGAGACTTTAAAAGAATGGATTGATCAGACACCAGAAGGAGTTTATCCTACTCCTCCTCATCGAATGTGAAAAGTGAGTTTTTAAAATCAGAAATAAAAAGTTTTCTTCCTTCTTTTTTTATGATTTCCCAAGACCTTTTATAATCACCTTTAATTATATTTAAATAAGAAATTTCGGCTTTTCTTACAAGGTCATTACGTCCGAGCTTTTCATACACTGCTTTCTCTAAGGCCATTAAATGTAAATGAGCTTGGACGTTAAAAGTTTCATTTCTAAATTTAAATAAAGCTTTAGATTTTTGAATATTCCATACTTTCTTTTGATATTTATGAATGAATTCATGAAAAGTTATTTGAATAAGACCAATTTCACTATCTCTACCATCATTTAGAAAAGGAATTGCATTTATTAAAAATGGCGATCCCATAGGTACATAATTACAAACAGTAGTATAGGCCGTTAATTCTTTTCTTGGATGACCAATTCCAACTATTTCAAATAAAGTTTTAAGTAAAGTCTTTCCCTCTTTATCCCAAATTTTTTGGAAACGAGAATCTGACATCATGGCTTTTTCAATATGATTTTGATTTAGCTTTATTTTAGAATTTTGAGAACAAACAAAATCAAAAATTTGAGAGTATTCAAATTCGATCTTAGGAACCTGAAAAGCAAGAGAAAACTTATTAAAAGATAAAAGTATGATAAGTAAAAAAATTACTTTCATTATAATCCTTTCAACTCCCAATATTTAAATTTATTTCTTATTACCTAAGTAATCAAAAAGCTCGTTAAGCCCAGCACCTTTTTTCGTGCGCTTTGTTTTTGGCTTCGTTGTTTCAAAATTCATTTCTTCACGAATCACTCTTGAAGCTTTTGCTTTAGCATTGATATTTTTTTGTTGAAACTCTTCCCTCTCTAGAGCGACACTCACTTTTAATGTACGACCATCAACTTCTTTGCCGTTCAAAGACTTAATTGCTTCTTCAGCGGCAACAGGATTAGTCATTTGAACAAAGGCAATCCCTTTACTTTTATTAGTCTTAGTATCAAGGATAAGTTTTACCGAAAGAACTTTTCCAAACTTATTAAAAAGTCTTTTGATCTTTCCCTCATCTTTAGAGTACGCCATATTACCGATGTAGATAGTTACTGGTTTTGGAGCTCTCGTCCCTTGTCTTCTTATTGAATTTCTTTGATTGTCATTATTCACAGATTTGTCCCGCATTAACTTATTGATATTACGATCGGACAATAACATAGGCCACACTGCAACGCAAGCGGCCATGTATAATTTAATTAGTTGTAACTATCTGCTTTTATAAGGCTTTAAAATGTAATTGATGTGTAAAGCCGGACTTCATAATTTACAGAAGAAAAACTTATCTCTTCACCGATATCGTAGAAATTAGAAACAATTAAAGATCGTATACCTATATTATAGCGAGGGTTATGGGTACCAAGAACAAATCTTAAATTATAATTAAGTCCATACTCTTGAAGCTCTCTTACTCTGTTCCCGTAATTAAGATCTATATTTTGGAGACCAACTCCAACAGTTGTTATACCAGCGATATAAAAATAAGGGCCTAAATCTACTTCGCCACCAATACCAGGACCAAAACCAAATTGTTCCATTCTAATTTCATTCAGATCAATAAAGTCTGGATGATTAGAAAGAAACTGTCCCTGTACAAGTCCCTCAGAGTCTTTCACTTTTAACCTATTATAAAAGAAGTGAAGGGCCCAGCTCCAGTCAGTAGTAACTTTCTTATTTGCTCCAGAGACTGCAGACTTTAAAGAAAATGACTTATTAAAAGGGTATATGAATTGAAATAAGTTTTCCTCACTAATAAGGTTATTTCGAATTAAACAATCCCCACATCCAGGCTTCCCACCATTTTCTGTTGAACTAAAACCCTCATATCTTTTATAAAATCCTTCAATAAGAGAATTACCTAAATAGATTCCCAATCGAGCATCTTTATAACCGTCATTTCCAACATCACTTTTTCCAAAATTAGAATTTGGAATTTTAAAAGAATATTGAAAGAAAAAGAAGGGACCTAAAAGGCGAAGAGATAAATGAAAACTAGAGTTCGGTGTATAAGTTGCTACACTACTTTTCTCTTTCAGTAAAAGCGAATGATTTGGTTTTTTAATCGCTGTTGTTAGTGTCCAATCTGCACTGACACTAGAGATAACAAAGATAAATATGAGAATTAGTTTTGAAAGCTTCACAAAGTAATGAACCTCTACCAACGTTAAAGGAGATAGAGGTTCTTAAGTTATTAGTTTTTACTAAGAATATCACCAAGCTCACCTGCTTGGTTACCGATAATGAGGTGGTAAACATTTGGACGAATATTTACGGCCAACTGAACCCCAGCAGTTCTTTCAAGATCAGCGATATCCATTTTTGATTCATCATTAAGTTCAACTCTTAAGCGAGTTTTGGCAATTGTTTGAATCGACTTCACATTTCCGTTACCACCAAGTCCACTAGTGATAAGTTCACTTTGTTCATTAACTGAAGCCATAACATTCTTTCTTGGAACTGCTGTTGCACCAGAGGCAAGATACATTTCCATATCAGTTTTTAAGTTTTCAGAACGTGGACCAAAGATCGCTTGAACTCCTGTTCCTACCATCACCACACCTGAAGCACCGAGAGCTTTTAGCTTATCTTTATCAACAGCATCCTGACTCTTAACTTCAATTCTTAATCTTGTAATACAAGCATCAAGAGTTTTGATATTCTCGGCTCCACCGAAAGCATAAATTAACTCTCCTGCAAGAGTATTCTCTTCACTTACTAAAGCAGTCTCTGTTTCATCTTCTCTCCCTGGAGTTTTTAAGTTGAAAAACTTAATCGAAGCCCTAAAAACAGTATAGTAAAGAGCTCCCCACATTGGACCAATCACTAAAAGCCAAAGCGCTTTTGATGATTGTGGGAAAAGAACGATGTAATCAATTAAACCGTGAGAGAAAGTTGTTCCGTGCTTAATTCCTAGAGCAATACAAACAGCAAAGGCAATCCCTGAAAGACCTGCGTGAATTACATAAAGAATTGGTGCAACAAAAAGGAATGCAAATTCGATTGGCTCTGTAATACCTGTAAGGAAAGAAGTAAGTGCAGCAGAGATCATGATCCCACCAATCTTCTTCTTATTTTCTGGCTTAGCTGTATGCCAGATTGCTAATGCAGCTGCAGGAAGTCCCCACATTTTGAAAAGGTATCCACCGGCCATGTTACCAGCACTAGGATCACCTTGAAGGTATCTTCCAATTTCACCAGTGATTTCCGCACCTGTATTTGGATTTACGTAGTTTCCGATCTCAAAAAAGAAAGGAACATTCCAAATGTGGTGAAGACCTAGAGGAATAAGTGATCTTTCAACAACTCCGTATAAAGAGAAAGCTGTCAGTGCTTCTTCATTCGCTGCCCAGTGGCTCATTGATTGAATGGCAGAACCAAGTGGTGGCCAAACAAAACTAAGAACAATCCCTAGAGCAATGGCTGCAAAAGAAGTAACGATTGGTACAAATCTCTTCCCTGCAAAGAAGCCAAGATACTGCGGAAGATTAATTCGATAATACTTATTAAATAAGTAACCCGAAATCATCCCGATCATGATCCCTCCAAAAACACCGGTCTTAATAGTTTCAACGCCCATAACTTTAGCCGTTGGAACTCCCATGCTTTTTGCTACGACACCCATTGTTCCTAAAAGAACAAAGTAACCAACAGTAGAGGCCAAAGCACCAACACCATCATTCTTAGTAAGACCAAGCGCCACACCAATAGCAAAGATGAGTGGAAGTGAACCAAAGATAGCTCCACCAGAGGTTTCCATTAGTGAAGAAACGATGACTGGCATCCAAGAAAATTTAGCAGCCCCAACCCCTAAAAGGATCCCGGCAACCGGTAATACAGAAACAGGAAGCATAAGTGACTTTCCAATTTTCTGTAATAATGAAAACGATTGTTTTGCAATATTCATATATCTCTCCTACCTTCTAATAAAGCGAAGGCCAATTATTTGTTACGATCTCTCTAACTTCAGCACCAGACTCAGCACCTAAAACTCTATCGATGAGCTTCTCACATTCAGACTTTGATAGTTCACGAATAAGAGATTTAATCAGTGGAATATTTGGAATGCTTAAACTAAGTTCATCAACACCAAGTCCAATAAGAACTGGAATTGCTTTTGAATCACTAGCAATTCCACCACAAACGCCAACCCATTTTCCATGCTTATGAGCAGCTTTCACTGTCATATTAATGAGATTAAGAACTGCTGGGTGAAGCCCATCAACAGACTTAGCAAGTTCATTATGACCTCTATCCATGGCCAGGGCATATTGAGTTAAATCATTAGTACCAATTGAAAAGAAGTCTACTTCTTTAGCAAATTGTTCGGCCATCACAGCCGCTGAAGGAACTTCAATCATAATCCCTACATTGACTTCAGGATTACCTAGTTTTTCTCTTTCTTCATTAAGAATTGCTTTCGCTTCTCTTAACTCGCTTAACTGACCAACCATTGGGAACATTATATTGATTGGCTTCTTTGCTTTAACTTTTAAAATAGCTCTTAGTTGCTCACGGAAGATCTCTTGTTTTTGAAGACAAAGACGAATTCCTCTTACACCTAAGAATGGATTCTCTTCACTTGGTAGTGGAAGATAATTAAGAGCTTTATCACCACCAATATCTAGAGTTCTAATTACAAGTGTTCTATCACCTAGCGTATCAGCGATTTCTTGATACGTTTCTAATTGTTCTTTTTCTGAAGGCGCGTGATCACGATCTAGAAATAGAAATTCAGAACGAAGAAGACCTACACCTTCTCCACCGATCTCTACACTTTTCTTAGCATCAGAAATTCCACCTATATTGGCCACGACTTCTAGTCTCACACCATCTTTTGTTTTTGCTTCTAGGTCAGCATGCTTAAGAGCAAGTTCTTTCTTAAGATTCATTTTTTCAATCTTAAGAGCAACTTCTTCTCTCTCTGCCTGACTTGGATCTAGTCTGAGAGTACCAAGATCACCATCAAGAATAACTTCAACTCCATTTTCAAGTTCTAGGGCACGAGCTTCAATACCAGCAATTGCCGGTATTCCCATCGAGCGAGCAAGGATGGCCACGTGAGAAGTTGCTCCCCCTGTTGTTGTTGCAAAACCGAGAACTTTTGATTCTTCAATTTGAATGAGATCAGATGGTGTAAGGTCTTGAGCGATGAGAATAGCATTCTCACCAAAAGACTTCGTCTCTTCTTTTAATCCAAGAATTAAACGAAGAACTCTTTCTCCCACATCTCTAATATCATTGGCACGACCAGCAATGAGTTCATTCTTTAAAGATTCAAGTCTAGTTGCACGTGCTTCAATTGAAGTATGCCAAGCATGAGCAGCAGAACATCCACTATCAATCAGGCCGACAGTTTCTTCAAGAATTTCTGGATCTTTTAACATTTCTCTGTGAGCCGCAAAGATCGCAGACTTACTCTTGTCTGTTAACTTTGACTCTAATTCAAGAATATCCATCTCAGCGTTATTGATAGCTGTTTCAAGTTTATTTCTTTCACTATCAGCATCAGCTGACGACTTTTCATAGTTATAAACTTCCGTTTTAAGAATTGAAGTCTTTCCAATAACAACACCTTCAGAAGCACCAACTCCAACGAGTGTTCTTTCATCACTTTTAATCTCAACTTTCTTTGTTTCGATTATATTCTTATGCTCTTTTGAGTAAGTTTCGATCTCTTCTTCTTCTCTTGCCACAAGATATTGGAGAACAGCTTTTACCGCTTCTTCACTGTCCGCTCCAACAGCGACAATAACGATCTCATCATTTAACTCAATCTCAAGACCAAGAACAGAAATGATACTTGTGATATTGGCAGACTTATTTCCCTTAACAATTTCAATGGTCGAAGAATATTTCTTAGCAAGCTCTGCCATTTGACCAGCAGGTCTTGCATGCATTCCTGAAGGAAGCCTTACAATAAAAGGAACTGACTCGAAGGCCTTTTCATTATCTAAGCTCTTTGTGGCTTCGGCCTGACCAGCTATCGCGACATTCAATGTTCCAAGAGGCGTTTCTCCTGAAACAAGATTGTCCATTTTATTAAACTCGTAAGACGCAAGCTTATCTGATTCAAGAAGAAGCATCACTGTAATAGCACTAAGTCCTTTTTCTTTAATAAGTTCAGCATTAAATTCAATAAGCTTCTGCCCAAGAGTAACTTGGTCACCTTCTTTTACGAGAGGCTTAAATCCTTCCCCACGAAGATTAACAGTATTGATTCCAATATGAAGAAGAACTTGTTGACCATTTTCGTTTTGAATAGTGATGGCATGGTGGGACTTATGCAGTTGAAGAACTTTTCCAGAGCAAGGGGCACAAAGGATATTATCTGATGGTTCTATAGCAATTCCGTCACCTAAAACTTTTGTTGCAAATACTTCATCTGGTACTTGCTCAATAGGAAGAAATTTACCACTTAATGGGGAAATAATACTCAGCTCTCTCACTCAATGTCCTCGGTATTTTTGTTTGTTTTGCCTATGGGAAACTATCCAAAAAGAATTAAAAAAGCTAATAATTCATAAAGAAATTTACTTTGTAACATTTTTGTAAATAGACACAGTGCCTCTTGCATAGAATTGATGGGGATTTTGTGATAAAATTCGCCGGTAAATCAATAAATTAAAACTTAAAACAAACGCCAAGCGTTAACCGGTCGGAGTATCAATGAGTTTATACACAGATTATTTAAAAGAAATCGAAGAAAGAAAAACCCAAGGTTTAAATCCTAAACCAATTGATGGGGCTGATTTAGCGACTGAGATCATTAATCAAATTAAAGATACTAGTCATGAGCATCGCAAAGATTCTCTTAACTTCTTTATCTATAATACTCTACCGGGAACAACGAGTGCCGCTGAAGTTAAAGCACAATTTTTAAAAGAAATTATTCTTGGAAAAGAAACTGTTGAAGAGATTAAGCCAGAATTTGCTTTCGAACTTCTTTCACATATGAAGGGTGGACCTTCAATGGATGTTCTTCTTGATCTTGCTCTTGGTGATGATAACGCCATTGCGACTGAAGCTGCTAAAGTATTAAAGACACAAGTCTTCTTATACGACGCTGACATGAAGAGACTTAAAGACGCTCTTGACTCTGGTTCAGCTATCGCGAAAGATATTCTAGAAAGCTATTCCAAAGCAGAATTCTTCACTAAACTTCCAGAAGTTGAAGAAGAAATTAAAGTCGTAACATTTGTAGCTGGTACAGGAGATATTTCTACCGACCTTCTTTCTCCAGGTAATCAAGCCCACTCTCGTTCTGACCGTGAACTTCATGGGCAATGTCTTATCGATAAAGCTGCTCAAGAGAAAATTAAGAAGCTTCAAAAAGACAATCCTGATGCAAGAGTGATGATGATTGCAGAAAAAGGAACTATGGGTGTTGGATCTTCAAGAATGTCAGGGGTTAACAACGTTGCTCTTTGGACAGGAAAGCAAGCCTCTCCTTACGTACCATTTATTAATATCGCTCCAATCGTTGCAGGGACAAATGGAATCTCTCCTATCTTCCTAACGACTGTTGATGTTACTGGTGGTATTGGAATCGATCTTAAGAACTGGGTAAAGAAAAAAGACGCTAATGGAAATACTGTTCTTGATGGAAATGGTGATCCAGAACTTGAGCAAGCATACTCAGTTGATACAGGGACGATTCTCACAATCAATACAAAGAAAAAGAAACTTTATAACGGTGATAAAGAGCTTATTGATATGTCAGCTTCTTTAACAGACAGAAAAATGGAGTTTATTAGAGCCGGTGGTTCTTATGCTGTTGTCTTTGGTAAAAAACTTCAAGCATTTGCCTGTGAAGCTCTAGGTGTTGAATTAAAATCTGCTTATGCCGCTTCAAAAGAAATTTCTCACGAAGGTCAAGGCCTTACAGCTGTAGAAAAAATCTTCAACAGAAATGTTCTAGGAGCAACTCCGGGGAAAACTCTTCACGCAGGTTCTGACGTAAGAGTAAAAGTTAATATTGTAGGTTCTCAAGACACGACGGGACTTATGACTTCTCAAGAACTTGAGTCAATGGCCGCAACAGTAATTGCACCAACAGTCGATGCTGGATACCAATCAGGTTGTCACACAGCTTCAGTTTGGGATGCAAAAGCACAAAAGAATACTCCAAGACTTATGAAATTTATGCATAAGTTTGGTCTTATCACAGGGAGATCTCCAGAAGATAAATACCCTGCGATGACAGATGTTATCCACAAAGTTCTTAACGATCTTACTGTTGATGACTGGGATGTTACAATCGGTGGTGACTCTCATACAAGAATGTCTAAAGGTGTTGCTTTTGGTGCTGACTCTGGAACAGTGGCACTTGCACTAGCAACTGGTGAAGCTTCAATGCCAATTCCACAATCAGTAAAAGTTACTTTCAAAGGAGCTCTTAAAGATCATATGGATTTCCGTGATGTGGTTCACGCGACTCAAGCTCAAATGCTTAAGAAGTTTGGAGAAAATGTTTTCCAAGGAAAGATTATTGAAGTTCATATTGGAACTCTTCTTGCTGATCAGGCCTTTGTATTTACAGACTGGACAGCAGAGATGAAGGCCAAGGCATCAATTTGTATCTCTGATGATGAAACACTTATTAAGTCTCTTGAGATTTGTAAGGGAAGAATCTCAGGAATGATAGAGAAAGGAATGGATAACGATAAGAAAGTTCTTCAGGGACTGCTTGATAAAGCCAATAACAGAATTGATGAAATCAAGTCTGGAAAGAACCCAGCTCTTAAACCAGATGATAATGCGAAATACTCTGCGGAGTTTGTTGTTGACCTAGATCAAATCGTTGAACCAATGATTGCTGATCCAGATGTTCACAATGAAGACGTTTCTAAGAGATATACTCACGATACAATCAGACCAATTTCTTACTACAAAGGTGAAAAGAAAGTTGATCTGGGATTTGTAGGGTCTTGTATGGTTCACAAAGGTGACCTTCAAATTGTTTCAAAGATGTTTAGAAATATTGAAAAAGCGCAAGGTGCTGTTTCTTTCAAAGCTCCACTCGTAATCACTCCTCCTACTTATAACATCATTGATGAATTAAAAGCTGAAGGCGATTGGGAAATTCTCAGTAAGTACGCAGGGTTTGAGTTTGATGATACAAATCCAAAGAATGAAGCCCGTACTGTTTATGAAAATAAGATGTATCTTGAAAGACCTGGTTGTAACCTATGTATGGGTAACCAAGAGAAAGCAGAAAAAGGTGATACCGTGATGGCCACGTCAACTCGTCTTTTCCAAGGAAGAGTTGTTGAAGACTCTGATGAGAAGAAAGGTGAATCTCTTCTAGCATCAACTCCGGTAGTTGTACTTTCTTCTATTTTAGGAAGAACTCCAAGCCTTGAAGAGTATAAGGCCGCAGTTGATGGGATTAGCCTAACGACTTATCGTCCACCAGCAAACTAAAAGAATTTTAAATTAAAAAAGAGAAAAGAGCCTCCGACAGTCCACGGACCGACGGAGGCTTTTTTTTTGATGAATTAGGCAGTCTTTACATTAACAGCACAAGGTCCTTTTTGACCTTCACCGATTTCAAAAGTAACTTTTTCATCTGTCTGTAGTGTTCCATTAGAAACAGCTGACACATGAACAAAGAGATCATTTCCACCATCGTCTGGCTTAATAAATCCAAATCCCTTCTCATCATTAAAAAATTTCACAGTACCAGTTTTCATATTTACTCCTATTCTTAAACATTTTTTGAGCTATAAACTTTTAAATCACTTGATCCTAAACTATAAACTTCTTTCCATATATGTTTAAACTGATGTTTTAAGAGGTTCTCAATACGATCCCCTCTCGTTATTAAAAAATATTTCTTTTTATTCATTTTGCTTTTTATGAGCTTCAGTGTTCTTTCGATATCTTCCTTCTCACTGAAGTCATAGATGAAATACAGATCTGCTTCAGGAAGATTGAAATCATCTGAGAGAACATCCTCTAACTTAATTTCTGAATTATCTAGATCATATAAAGAGAGAACTCGATTTCCCTCATTTACACGCTGTTTAACAATTTCATATCCCGTAAACTTGGCCTTAGGAAAGAGAACACTAAGAACAAGTCCAACTCTTCCATAACCAGAACCAATATCAACGACATGGGTAAGATTCTTAAATAGTTTAAGAATTTTATAAACATCACAATAAGGAGTTTGAAGAACTTGGGGATGTAAACCGATCCAAGTTTGTGTTCCTACGAAATGAGTTTTACGATTCGAGCTATCTGAACCTAGCTCATAATGACGATATTTCTGATTCAACTTCTCTTCAATTTTTGGAATTCGATAACCTAATTCTCGATCCAAATTTTTAGCATGTATTCTTGGATGGATTCCTTCAGGGTTACTGAAGCCCATCTCTTCTAAGCTTTTAAGCACTAAAGCTTTCCCTTATTAGAGTTATTTTCAATTAAATTTAACGATTGTTTGAGAATTTGACTTAAAAAGAAAAAATATAAAACGAATAGAAAAATCTTAATCTGAAGACAATATAACACACTATTTCATAATAAGATACTATTGATAATGCTGCTAACAAGCTGTAATTTATACGGATGAACTTAGAAAAAAACCTACAGAAGCTTTATACCAAACTCAAAAATGACCTGAGTGGTGATATATCAACCTCAATCCCTGCACTTGCCCTCCAGGATCCAGACCTCTTTGCGATTTCAGCAGCGACAGTCGATGGTCAGATTATAAATATTGGAGACACTTCAGAAGAGCTCACAATTCAGTCTATTTCAAAGGCCTTCACCTATGGCCTTGCTCTAGAGCAAAACGGGAATGACTTTATTGAAGCAAAAGTTGGGATGGAGCCTACAGGGGAAGATTTTGATTCAGTTATCAAGTTAGATGACCAAAACCGTCCCTTCAACCCAATGGTTAATTCAGGGGCCATTGTTGTCACTGGAATGATTAACGCTCTTAAGGAAAAAAGCAGAGAAGAGGAAATTATTAAGTATCTTTCGGCTTTTGCAGGAAGAGAACTTACGATTGATAATCAAACCTATGAATCAGAAAAGAAAAATGGCCATAAGAACTGGGCGATTGCTCATCTTCTAAGACATTTTAAGATCCTTTCAAAGGACTTTAGTGAAGATCTTGATCTGTACTTTCGTCAATGTTCTTTGAAATTAAATTGTACAGACCTCGCTCTTATGGGAGCGACTCTCGCTAATAAAGGTATCAACCCAAAAACTAAAGAAAAGTGTATTGAAAGAAATAATCTAAGGAATGTTCTCTCGGTTCTCTTTACTTGTGGAATGTATAATTATTCTGGGGAATGGGTTTTTGATATTGGTCTTCCTGCAAAGAGTGGCATCTCTGGAGGAGTATTGATGGTTATTCCAGGTCTCATGTCGATAGCAGTCTATTCACCAAGACTGGATAAACGTGGCAATAGTGTAAGAGGAATTAAAGTGTGTGAAGAGATCTCTGAGATCTACAAGCTCCATATGCTCGACTACGCAGGGCCGAGCAATGTTTCTGAAATTCTTTAGAGCTTATTTTACCTTACACAGAGTATTTTTTTCTGTGTGATCAAAGATTTGATCTTGGCCTTTAATTTTGATTCGAGTGTTCTCATCATAGAGAAATTTATCTTCATCTAAGAATTCAAATTTTATTTCATAAGAAACTGTCTGAAATTCTTCATCGAGAAACTTATTCGAGCAAAGACCATAAGTTTGTGAACCTAGGTCGGCCTTCATTGAAAACTCAGTGGCATTAACATCTGCTTCTCCACCGGCCTGAACGGCAATACCTCTTGGAACAATAAAACTCTTCATCACCTGACGATTGGCCTTATCCCAAATAAAGTAACCTACTTCTTCGTGAAATGGTTCTTCATCGTCGCCTTCTTCCCAGGCCAAAGTGCTATATCTTAGAGCATAGAGAAGTTGTTCGTGATTCTCCACATCTCCAATCGGTTCAAAAGTCATCTCTTGACGAAATTTAGTATTCTCAACTCGACGGTCTGGATCAGGTGCACGGTTTTCACCATCAAAACCTTCACTTTTCCATTTTCCAATTAAGAACCTTAGTGGTCCATATTCGATGTGTTCCATATGTCTCCCTACTCTATTAATTCCGAAGTGTTGATTGTGACATTTGAGGTAAGAATTCTATGGATCGGACATTTATCAGCAATACTGATAAGTTTATCCTTTGTCGCCTGATCCAAGCTTTCATCATTGAAAGAAATCTCACGACTAAAATGAGTCTCTTCCTTATTTTCTTTAGTAATCTTCACTTTGACTGTCATTGCATCGACATTAATATTCTTGCGAGATGCATACATTTTAACAGTCATCAAAGTACAAGCAGCTAAAGCGGCCTCTGTCATTTCGTGAGGATTGAAATCTTTATCATCTCCCCCTAACTCTTCATTTACATCAGAGTAAATTTCTCTTCCATCAAGAAGACGAGTTAGGCGGGTATAATATTTATCTACAAGACAGCCGAAAATCATTTTTCACACGCTTTCTTACCGGCTTTAAACATACCTTTGTATCTTTTTTTATAGCCAAGTTTTCTTGCGAGCTTATATGGATCTCTCCCTTGTGCATCTTCGAGGTCAAAGTTAGGACATCTCTTCATAATCGCAGCAGCGGCACTCATTCCACCTAGTGACTCCATAGACACAGCAAAGTGTAGAGCTGTAAATCCTTTGAATTCTGGGTATTGAGCTGAATCAAACTGATCATTGACTTCAACAATCGCTGCTTTTTCAATAATCATTCTCAATCTGTCAATATCAGCATTATTTCGATATCCCATCATCGCGTATGCAAGATATCCCTCATAAAAATTATATGCCGAATTATATTTGAAATTTAATCTTTCAGCATTTTCATAAAGATGATCAATCACTTCTCGTTCTGAATTTCTAAAGGCTTCAAAGATTAAATCTTTATTTCTATATGTATGCTTAGTTTTAGCAACGAATTCAATATCTCTGACTTGAACCTTTCTCTTAAAAATTAATTTCTTCAGTGACTTAAAGATAAAGTTCTTATCATAGAGTAATTTAATCATTTCCCAATTATCACTGTCATAAGCATGCTTGATTGGCTCATCCATTGATACTGGTGGTTCATCATAATTAGAGTTCATGATAGAAAGAAATCTGCCAAAGAGATCAACATTACCTGCTTTAACGACTTCAACCATGAACTTTGAAATGTCATTATGAGTTTTAAAATTAAAGATGAACCCTTTTTCAAATAGAGTCATGGCGTCTTTAAGACTTCCATTTTCAAAAACCCATTGTACTAAGTACTTGTCATCAATTTTGAATTTCCTATAGTTTGAAACTTTATCTTTTAAAAGAGTTACAATTACAGATGCTTTCTTCTTTTCAATAGCAAGATCAAGTGGAAGTTTTCCTTCTTTATTCTTAATATTTTGGTTGGCACCTTGCTCAATCAAGAACTTAACAAAGTTGGCATGTCCCCTTCTGGCAGCGATATGAAGAGCAGTCGATCCATTAATATTGACTGTATTAATTGGTGCTCTCTTTTCAAGTAAGAATTTTGCACCATCAACCCATCCAGAAACGGCTGCAAAAAGAAAAGCATTTCTTCCCCAGATATCTCTGTGATTGATATTATTTCCTAAATCAATAAACTTCTTCACAAGATTCATATCTTGAAGCCAAATAGCATATTGAAGAAAGTTATACTCATTTCTACTAAGTGCTGTGTGATCAAATTTTTGTTCCATTAATTTGAGAACACGATCTCTATCTCTCACCTCAGCAGCTTCAAAGATTCTAAATGAATTAACAAGACCATCTTTAACAGCCGGTACTTCACTAAGAAGGTGAACTAGATTTGAATTACAACGAGCATTAGGTGCTGTTGATTCACATCTTACCCATCTATTACATTTAGCATCTTCATCGTATTCTAGGTTCCCTTCTTTTCCACCTGCCACAAGAATCCCATAGAGGTTTCCAGTTTTATCATCAAAAACAGGTGAACCAGAATTACCACCAAAAGTATCAAGATCAGTGGCCATTACATAAGAGTTATATTTTCCTTCAGCAAAACCATTTCTCGCGATTTTTTGTGGAATACCAAGAGGGTGTCCAATCACTGTTAATTCTTTTGAGTAGTCAGTGTAATCTGTAACAATCGGCTTATGCTGAAGTTTGAGGTCTTTAGCACTACGGTCAACAAGAACAACTGCGTAATCTTCATAGTCACTTCCAAAAGAAGTGAACTTACGTGAAAGAAGCCTCTTACATGTATAGACTTGTCTTGAACCAAAGAGAGTTACTGGTTTTTGTGTTTCCGCTTTTGTTTTATAGCCTTGAACAAAGCTAATATTCTTACAGTGGTCATTATCTTTAATACAGTGACCGGCAGTTACAACAAGATCATCCGAAATAAAGAAACCTGAACAAAAACCTTGCTGCTTTTGATCGGCAAATCTTTCATCACGACAAAGGTTTCTTTCTGATCTCAAGCTTCCTGATGTGCTTACGAATCTCTTTGCATCCCCATCATTCTTTAAGCGATTATTGTCAACGAGAACAACAGTCATATTTGAAAGGTTATCGTAGAATGGATTTGATAATTCGAAGTAATCAAAAACATTATCTTCGCCAAAAATAGCTTTTTCTTTTGCCCAACTATTAGAAATAAAAACACATAAAATCGTAATGAGTAACGTACGTAACATCTAAAGAATCCTTATTGTAAATTTTCGGGGAATCTAGCACTCACGGCACAAAATGTCAGGTGAACAAGCTAATAATTACATGATCCTAGCGATAAAAAATGATCGCAAGTGTGAAAAAGAGAATTAGAGCTGCGATAGAGAGCTCGAAGGCCCAAGATTTCTTAACCTCTGGCTTCTTAAACTCTCCATTTTCCCTAAAATATGGGTCGTTAATATTGTCGATGACATACTGAAGAGTTCCTAGCGCAGTGACACCCGTAAAGTGGTAGAGCACTTCTCTTTGTTCACAGTAAGCAACGTAGGGAACTCCTCGAACTCCAAAATGGGCCGCAAGCTCAGGACTTTCTGAAGTATCAATTTCATAGACATTTATTTGGGGATTATTCTGATCAAGAGCTTCAAATACTGGAGTCATCGTATGGCAAGGACCACATGTGGGAGAAAAGAATTTTATGACAAAAAGTCCATTCTCTTGGTTAACGATTGATTCAAAGTTTTCGCTATTTATTCTCTTCATAATTTACTTTGATAACATAATCCATAACCCAACACCAACAAAGAGAGGGCCACTTACCCATTTCAAGTTTTGTGGATCAATAAAGTTTCCTAAGTATTTTCCAGCAATTACTCCTAATACTCCTGCCGCAGAAAGAGCAAGTACTACTGCCAATAATACAGAGAATGTTGACTTACTTCCAGCTGATGCAGCAAGAGCAGCAAACTGAGTTTTGTCTCCCATCTCAGCTATAAATATCATTGCAAATGTTGAGGCAAAAACCTTCCAATCCATAATATAGTCCTTAAATATTAGGTATATTTTCACAATAAAAACGCATAGGCATCACAGAGCTAATGGAAGTATAAAACTTTAATTCTTCTTTTCCATAAATTCGAGATTCTCTATCAGATGCTTTTTCCATATCAATGAGAAGGTTTGAAATCCTATTTTGAAATCCCTTCGCCGTTTCTTCTCTTAGATAATATTCCCCTATATGAAATGTACCATTCTTATCTTTTAATTGCTCATCCATTTTCTTAACGTCACCAACTAACTCAGTTACATTCTTCATCAAAGTTCTTACAAGGTGACTTCCAAGTTCTGTCATCTCTGGAAGGTGAATCCCTCCCTTCTTAACAATGACAATCTTATCTCCAGGATGCCACTCTAACAGACCTAGATCTTCCAACTTCTTTAAATACTTATTCTTAGATTTTTCGGAGAGGCCGAACCTAGTCACAATCTCTTGAACTGTTGCATCTTCTTCATGAATGAGGTGGTAAAAATAAAAATAATTCGTATTCTTTGCAAAGAAGCGATCTTGTTCCTTAGTCAGTGTAAGGGTTTGCGGTTTACTATCCTTACTCATACTCACAAGATCAAAGAAAGTTATATCGACGACACGGCAGAGAGCCTCAAGCTTTGAAAGTGAAGCATCCTTTCCACTCATTAAACGTTTAACTGAAGACTCAGACATATCAAGTTCTCGAGCAATATCTGAATATTTCTTCTTCTTTCTTTTCAAAACCTTTTTCAGTTCTGAGATGAGAATGGGATAATTTGAGCTATTTTCCATAAAAAGTACCGTTATATAACACTTTTTAACATCTCATTGAATAAAGTTCAAGCTCTGATAAAAAGGTTTCAGACAAAGCCCAAGGGCTTCAAACATCTACCAAGAGGAGATAAAAATGAAATTTAACCTACAAAGACTTGCATCAGACCTTTTCAACGCACTATTTAGAGGACCACAATTAAGACGCCAATTAGCCCCTGGGAAATACGAATGTCTGTAATATTAAAGCTCGATATGGTAATATCCGCTCCATGGATAGACTCAGACAGCAGATACTTCAAAACTTACCAAGTGACTGGCTTCGCCTCACAACTCATCGACTTGATATTTATAACGAGTCACTTGCGAAAACAGAATTCCTTGAAAAACTTCAATCTCTCAATGAGATTTCGAAAGATAGCCTAAGTGAACTACCAACAGCTTTTGACTATATTCGCTTAGGCCACCCACTTTCTTGTGTACTCGAATGGGAGCAAGCAAGAGACTTAGGAATTAAAGCTGAAAGCGTAATTTCTTTTTCATCACAGACAATGCCAATCATGGCGGTGTTAAGAAGAAATAAATTACAAAATATTAAAACCAGAATTGCTTATAAAGACCTGCTTCCTGTTAACTTCGATGAAAAACTAATTAAAGAAGTTTATCAGTATGATTTTGAGTTGGTTAAAGTCGATAATTATCATGACCTTAAAAAGGTCGATGGTTGTACGATTACAATCAACTCGCAAGAAAAAACGAATGCCCAGATCAATATCAATCTCTATGAGAATATGGGAAGTGTTATCCAAGTTCTTGATGATAACTCTGACTACATTAAAGAAATTCAACATGTAAGAAGACGTGAATCTATTGCGATGACTCCTCATAATTGTCTCAAACTTCTTAAAGGCGAAAAACCTCATTCACATGTTGACTCAGGGAAGCTTAATCAAACGATTCAAAAGATTACCAGAGTAAAAAATCCAGTTTCTCTAGGATCATGTGGACTTTCTGTTCAGTATGCCATCATGATGGGGCTTGTCCATCATGCTAACGATCACCACCCTGGTCGAGATATTAAATTTATCGTTCCTCCAAATTGCTATGGCGGAACAAATGATCAGGCCCGTAGAGTTGCTGCTTGTATTGATAATGTTGAAATTGTTGATCTGCCAGTTGATAGTGGTAAGGACATGGTTAGCGAGTTAGATCGTATTCTAAAAGAAGTAGAAACGCTTAATGCAATTCCTTATATCATCGCAGAGATTCCAACTAACCCTAGAGTAGAGATTCCAGATCTTATTAAGCTTGCAGAAGTTTTAAAAGGACCGACCAACCCTGTCTTTATACTGGATCAAACTTTCTGCCCGAATGTTGAGTTCTTTGGAGATGGTGGTTATCTAAATGAAGTAAGGGCCATTTCTTATGTAAGTGGTTCGAAATTCCCTAGTGGTGGTCTTTGTACTGCTGGTTATAGCGTGGCCAATGATAAGGCCAGTGAATATGTAGAGTACGTGAATAAGCACTTATTACTTTGTGATAATACAGCGACAGATCTTCAAGTTGAAATTCTAACTGAAGAGATGCCTTCGATGAATGACAGAATTGCCAAGGCCTATAAGAATACTCGTGCCTTTGTTGATCACATTCAAACAACACTTCCAGAAGCGAAAATTAATTTTGTCTCTCATGAATTAGCGAATGCAACTTTCACTCCTTCTGTCTTTTCTCTAGATCTGCCGACGAAAGGAAACTCTCATGAAGAAAGAGAAGAATATAAGCGAAAGCTTAATCATAAACTTATTCAAATGATGATAGATGCTATTCCAGAAGAAAGTAAGCATTGTGTGAGTTACGGTCAATTGAAAGGTTGCTATTGGACAATTCCAGCAACATCAACTCAGGGAACGACAAAAGAAAGCGATAAAGACTATATTGTTCGTGTCTCTATCGCCGCTGATTTTAATTTAGAAAAACATAAAGAAGTTTTTACGAAGTTCTGTTCTGAATTATAGGCCGATAGGAAGTGGAATTGGACAAGGATTGCCAGGCTGTCCACACTGTCTTCCTTCATGACGAAAGATCGCTTGGTAAACATAGATTTTACCTTTCTCGTCTTCAATCCCTACACCACAATTAACGAAATCTTTTTCCGCAGGAAGATAGAATTCTTCAACCAGATAGACTTTCTTCATCTTTGCCTTAAATTCATCCATCAACTTAACAAACGACTCTGTGAGAAGCTTTTGGTATTGCTTAGTTATACCAGAAGGTCCGTCTTGATAAGTTGCGAACATACATTGAGCTATCATCGTTTTCTGTAAAGAAGGAAGTTTAGTAATATCCGCAGTTCTTTTCCACTCTCTAAAAAGTCTCTCTCTTGTCATTGGAACACTTGGTTCAACATGGTAGCGACTATAACTTCCTCTATTCTTGTAGAGATCATGAGCAAGATTATAAAGAATCTCTAAAACACCTTCGCCAGAATTAAATTCATCACGTGCTCTTTCAATAATTCTTTGAGAAGAACCATCTCTTAGCTCATGGTCAAATTCTTCATAGATAATCTGTGACGCTGAGTAAGGCTTAGTAGGAACTTCATCTAAAAGTACTAAGTAAGTTCCAAGGTTATTAGCGAAAGTCTCATCTCTTTGAAAACGACCTTTAAAGATATGATGAGGTATTTCCTGAGCAATTACTCGGGCAAGTGTTCTTACATCATAATTAACTGCTTGCTTTGAAAAATAAATTGGTGCTGCAGGTTCAAAACCTGTCATAGCACCATTTGAATAGAGTTTATTATAATCACCTGGGTGACGATCAAAACCAACAGCAAAAAGCTCTGGAACATAGAAGAAATGTCCTCTTTTTAAAACAAGCTCCATATCAGTGATGAAAGCTTTCTTGAAATTACCATTGAAATGAGTTTTATCGAGATTTGACTTTAAAAGATCAATGGCTTTTACAATTTTACTCATGAAAGGAAATGGTTTTGCTTCAACCTCTTTAGGGTCACCACCACCACTGGCCCAACCTCCAGCAAAAGTTGTTTGGGTTAAAACTAATAGAGTTAAAAAGTGTATAGCTTTCAAATTCATCTCCTCATTGGCCTTAGATTGTTATCAATCGTGAAGCGTTAATTCAATCTACTATCACCTTTATACACACGTAAATTTATTATTTATTTATCGCTATATCGTGGTATACAATTTGTGAACAAATGGACTTCTAAAGAGGATGAATATGAATATTTTCAATGAGTTAGACTATAGAGAAATTCTTCGTAAAACTATCGAAGAACGTAAGAAAATAGACTCGTCTATTACTTATCAGGCCATGGCAGCTCATACTCGTATTCAAAAGGCCTATTTATCACAAGTTATTAAGGGTGTGAGAGACCTTAGCCAAGACCAACTGTATCTTGCGACACAGTTTTTAAACTTCTCTCCTGAAGAGTCTGAATATCTAAAGCTACTTCTCGATTATGCCCGCTGCGGGCTAGCAGACAGAAAGAAAATCTTATTAAAAGAGATTAAGATTTGGCAGAAGCAAAAAAATAAAACTTCTCAATATATTGATGTGGAAGAGCTCACTCAAAGAGAAGTAAACAGAGAAGATTATTTTCTAGACCCTATAAACCAGGTTGTTCATATGGGACTACATTGTGACGAATTTAGAAAAGATCCAATGAAGCTAGCAAGCAAACTATTTCTTCCTAAGAAAAGAATATCGGAGTATATCAACAATCTTCAACGAATGGAGATTATTAGCATGGGACCAAAGGGCATCGAACTGAATGATGTTGAACTTCATTTACCAAAGAGCTCTCCAATTTTTCATTCCTATAAATCCCAATGCTATACCAATACGATGAATAGACTTAAAAAGCTTGATGAGTCGAAGACTTACAATTTTTCTGTTATTTTTTCCGCTGATGATGAAGTGAGAAAGGAAATCAATGATCAATTTATGAAGTTTCTTACCAAAGTAAAAAAACTTGTTGGTCCAAGTAAATCAAAAGAAGTCTTTCAAATGAATTTTGATTTATTCTCTTGGACAGAAACCAAATAAAAAGGGCCGACAATGTCGACCCTAATTTTACATCTTTAACCTTTTGCTTATAAAGCCGTACAAGACATATCTTTTGCGCTTAGGAAGGCCTTAATATCATAACCTGGAAGTTTATTTAGGGCCTTACAAGATGCTCTCGTTCTTTTTCCTTTATAACAAGCCACACAAGTAATTTCTCCAACTTCTTCACAACACCAACCTAGCTCTTTTCCTTTGCTATCACCTAAATCCATTTCTTTGAAAAAGTCATCATTTCTTAAAAGTCTGCCTACTTCATCAGTTACAAGAACATCACCATCAAAATCTGGCATACTAATTGTTTTCGAAGTTCTTGTGGCCACAACATTAATTGATGCTGGACCTTTGCTCATCGCCTTGATTGTCATTTTGTGTGAGCTTTTCATTTCTTCAAATTCAATCGTTTGAGGTTTTACATTCTCACCAGAGATTTCGATTTTATCAAACTCACCTGTTACATGAACCTTAAACTTTCCTTTCTTAAATAGAGAACCTGGAACAGAATGAATCTCAACATTAGGCTTTTCGTTATTAATTCTTCCTGTAAAACTCTTAGTCAAAGTCTGTCCATCAACTAATTCAACTTGAACCATTCCACTTAAGTCTTGCTTTGATTCAAAACTAGTGTAACTTCCAGTAAAAACTCCACGTTCTGGATAGTAAACTAGTTCAACAAACTGACCATTTACGAGAGCATTTGCTGATCTCACTGTTTCAACCTCTTGAGCCTTATCAACAGCAAAGATAATTGGTAGTTCACCTTTATTTCCAAAAGGAATCTGCGTATTTTTAGCAAGATAATTTGGAATAACTAACTCTGCATCTAATTCACCAGCTTCTTCTTTCTTTAACTCGTCTTGCATTTCATCAAGGTCATACTTGTCTAATTGCTGTTGTTCTTCTAATCCATTTTTAATCAATTCAACTCTATCCTCAATAAGTTCACAATTCTCTTCACAACCAATCAGCTCTCTCTTTACCCCTCTCATAAGATCATATCTTTCTTGCAGGTCAGTCATTCTGTCATAGATTACATAAAGTCCTCCCCCGACAAGAACAGGTGGAAGTGCGATAGCAAGATCTCTAAATCTTAACTTTGATTCTTCTAATCTTGCAGATGCCTGTGTTCTAGCATTACGTAGTTCCATACAAATTTCGATATTCTCATCGGTGATAACATCACAACTTTCTTCTTGAATCTCATCTTCAATATCATTCAAGTCTCTCTGTGCATTTGTTACATCAGTATTTGCTGAAGAAATTTCTCCAATTGTCACATCACCAAGATCATTAAGATCAGACATACTTACAGCACGTGATCTTTGCTTCTTTAGTTTTTCTTCATGTTTCTTTTGTTTCGCTTTTAATTTATCAATACGTTTCTGACGTTCTTTACGCTTCCACGCTTCAGCTTGCGCCTTTTTCTTTGGTTTACGAGGATCCGTTTGAAGCTTTCTTTCAAACTGATAGTCATCATAAACTTTATCAAACTCAGCAGAGTTTTCTTTTAACTTCTTTCGAACTGCATCCTTAGCTTTCTTTCCTTTGGCCTTACGTAATTCTTTTTTCAATTCCTTCTTTCTTTTTTTAATTTCTTCTCTTTTCTTATCGAGATGCTTAAACATAGTTTTTGTATCCCAATTTGGATTGTATCCAGATGAAGTGCCATACTTAACTGTGGCAAAGGCATTCATTGTCATCACTGTTAAAACAAAGATCAGTAGTATCTTTCTTGTTAAATCTTTCATTTTTTTTCTCCAGGTTTTCAACGCTTAATTGCGTCGTCTGGAATTAAGATAATTTGAGCGTGGAGAAAGGTAAATTTAATATAAATTAAGAATTTGCAAATTGTTTACAATAAGTAAACTTATATCAATGTATACATGACGGCACCGCCTAGTAGCCCTCCTAGTGGTAGCGTCGTTACCCATGCGAGGAGAATCTGACCAATTACTTTCCATTGAGCATTTTTCGTGGCGGCACCTAACCCAAAGATAGAACCACATGAAACGTGAGTTGTTGAAACAGGAACTCCTACCTTAGAGGCACCGAAGACCATGATTCCTGTGACTAGGTTGGCGGTAAAAGCCTGCCCTGGATTCATAGAAGTCACTTTCTTACCCATCGTGTCTGCAATTTTCTTTGAGTGAACAAGCCCACCTACAACCATGAAAAGTCCCACAAGTGTTATCGATAACTCAAGCGAGAATCTCGAACCTAAGAGCAATAGTGCTGCAATTTTTGGAGTATCATTCATTCCCCTCGCAAAAGAAACTAGACCACCACTTAAGTAATGGAGATTATCTAAAATTTTTCCAAGAGAAATTCCGAATACTCTCCCTGAATATGAAGAGCGGCAATAGGCCTCATCTGAAATCGTTATTTCTGGCAATGATATTTCACCTGATGCACTTTCTTTAAATTCTGTTACTGTTTGAAAAACACCTTTTTGGGTGGCCACAACTTTGCTTCCAACACAGAGACAAGTACTTGCCTTTGCCCCAAGTCTCTTTCTGATAGATTTAAAAAGTGGATAGATCATAATCACGAGAAGAAATGAGAGAAGTGGTCCACCTATCAATGGAAGAAAGAACTTCTCTAAAAGTTTTGCTCCATTAATTCCTGTAGTCGATGCTACCCAACCTGCTCCGGCTAAGGCTCCTATGAGAGCGTGTGTTGTGGAAACAGGAAGCCCAAATTTAGTAGCGAGCATTACAGTGATAGCTGCCCCCATCCCAACAGCGACTGGAAATTCCTTGAGTGCCATGACCTCTTCAGGAACTAAGCCTTTTCCTTTAAAAACTATAATTAATTCTTGGGCAAAAAAGAGTGCGGTTAAACTTCCTAAGGCCGTAGCAATTGTCGTCCAAATCAATGCTTTTTTATAGGAAGCTGTTTTTGAACCATAGAGAGTCGCGACTCCCTTAAAATTATCGTTAGCTCCATTGGCCCAAGCCAAAAATAGCCCAAATACTAAAATTATAAAAAACCAGTTCATGACACCTTCCTTATTCGTTATCTTAGATAGGTGCTCTGGCCATAAGAATTGTTACAATTTTTTTAAAGAAGGCACAATATATAGGTCATAAATTAGTCCTGCAAGCAATGTAACGGCCATGAGGACCCCAAATTGGCGAATTGGGAGAAAATCACTAAAACCAATTACTAAGAAAGAGAATATTAACAAAATGGAGACATAGAATATCGGAAGTATCGTTGAAATCTTATATTCATGAATATTTTCATTATTTTTGATAGCAAAAATTATGTGAATCGTACTATCAACTATTAATCCAAAAGACACACTAAAGGTCATAATTGTCGCAACATTCATACTAAAACCAGATAAGTAAAGAAAAAGTATTCCCAAAGCAGGTGGACCAATATTAACAAGTATAAAAATGAGAAAGTCTTTAAGAGACTTAAAGAAAAAAGCTACGATTAAACAAACAATGATAAGACTAAACATGAAACTTACTATCAATGTTTTAATCAAGTTTCTTTGAGATACCATCAGCTGATAATATATTCCATTTAACTCGTATTCTATATTCTTATCCTTTAAAAAATTTTCAACATTACTAATAAAATTGAAATAATCCTCTGTATGAAGAAGTTTTCCATAAATAGTAATATGATATTTTTCATCGTAATTTTTATAAGCTTTTAAAATCTCTGGAGATTTAGATAACAGAGTTTGATAAGCAATTTCGAAGTCTGGAAGTACCCTATTTTGTGAATATATATAATTCACATCTTTGACTATAGTATTCATTGAAGTCAGGTTATTTATACTTGGGTGTAATATCTTAATCTCATTTTCGATATCATTAATTTCCAGCAAAGTTTCATATTTGTCATTTTTCTTTTTTATAATTATCTCTAGATTTGGATTTCCTAAGAAATCGTTATGAAGTTTATCTAGAGAAGTTCTCACAATATGTTCTTCAGGTAAGAAATAAGCCGCTTCAACTAGGACAGGTATTTTAGAAAAACAAATGACTCCTAAAAGTATTGAAATAAAACAAAAGAGATATGACCAGTTTTTCTTTGCCTTCATGACTAATAAATTAGTGTATTTAAATCTTACAAGCCGTCCTTTAGGAATATTACTGTAAAATTTGATCCAAAAGAAAATGACAAAAAGTGAACTAATCAAAATAGATACTGAAGAAAGCAAAGCAAACTGCTTAACAGCCGTAATTTCACTAAAACGAAGACTTGCAAATCCAATTACAGTTGTAATAGTCATCAAAACAAATGGCTTTAACTTCCAACTTAATATTTCATCTACTGAACGATACGCTAAGGATGAAAAATAGAAATGGAAACTCATCGCTAGAGTGATCACAAAGGTCACAAGAGGCGAAATGGCCGTCACCATATTACTTGTCTCAAAAAAGATCTTCGTAAGACTAAGAGTTATACCCACTGAAAAAAGAGAAATAAAAAATATATAGAGAGTTGGCAAAAGCGATCTCACACATAGGAAAATGATACATAGAGAAAAAACAAAGAGAAGTGGAAAAGCAACTTCCTTAATCTTCAATGACTGAATATTTAAGTGATAATTAGTAAAGCTAGGTCCAATCAGTTTAACATTCGGCATAGAAACTAAGACATTTTTAAAAAACCTATCGAGTTCTTGAGGATCCATTTCATCATGAGAAAATATGAAGTAATGACCTTTAGAATCAACTAGTTTTATTGAAAGTTTATTATTTATTGAATAGAAATCTCGAATCTCATTGTCTGTATCTTTTTGGACAAAGTCTTTAGCCCACGCAAATTGTACCTCTGGGTATTTTTCTTTTATTTTACTGAAATTGGCTTCAATTTGACTTGGTTGTTCTGTTTCTAGATATCCTAAAACAACTTTCTGTGACTCGAATTCATTGGAAAAGACTTTATAACTTTTAAATGCTTCTGAAGAAAGAAATACCTCCTCTTTATTATATTGAATCAGACTATCACTATATTTCAGCAATCCGACTGTTAAAAGAATAAGTATTAAAAGTGGAAAATGTTTTAATTTCACTTCAATCTAACCGCAAAGCTTAAATCAAATTGATCTCTAACATTCGCTATAGCGATTGAAGGGTCTGGTATCTCTAGTTTCTTTAGAGAAATGGCACAATTTCCACTAACATAAATATTATTCTCTTTTTTGATCACTTTTGCTTTTAAGATAACGGGAAAGGTCTTTCCTCTTATCATAATTTTTGATGGCACTCTTTGATAGTCTGCTTCACTATCAAAGACTCTCACAGGAGAATCAATTGTAATAATAACATCTTCAAACTTCTTTGTTTCCAGCGTTTCATCAAACATTTTCTCATCTCTTGAAGAATTATCAGTATCAAAGCTATTAGCTTTAACAATTACTTTGATATTTTTAAGAAAAGAGGAATAATGATCAGCTTTAACACTAAAGTCTTTTGCATAGCCATCAAAAGATGTTGTTATTATTCCAAGCTTAGTACTTTCACTTTCAAATTTTACAAAATCTTTAGATTTTTCACAGTTATCATAATCCTCGCATTTAAAAGTATTTGAGAAGGCAAAACTCTGAATCGATATTAAAAATAGTAATATGGCTTGCTTCATTATGCACACAACCTTGAAAGTAGTTTTTCTTCTAAATTTATTCTCTTACTAATAATAAAAATATTCAATATGGAAAAGAAAATTAAAGTAAAATAACAACTGTAAGTTAAAGGAATAAATATAAATTCTAAAACAACCGCAATATAGGCAGGGTGCTTCAAATACTTTATGATTCCCGAATTTATTCTTACTTGGTTCTTGATCATCATTATATTGATCGTCCAATAGGCTCCAAGCTCCCTCATTGAGAAAAAGCGAAGGCCTTGAGCAACAAGGACAATAAAATAGCACATAATAAGAATTTCTTTCGGTGCAGTTTTTCCAAAAAACCACCCTTCTATAAAGAGACTTAGAAACCAAACTGTATGAAAAACCTTAAGTAGTTTACTCTCCTTTGACTTTACAATTCGAGCACCATAATTTTGACTTAGCCTTTCCTCATTTCTTTTTGATAGGTCCATTTCAAAAAGTCTTTGAAATATAATTACGACTAACAGCCCATAAAAAACATAGATATCATTTCCTATTAAATTCATCTCTGCCTTCCTTTATATTCCTTTTAACAATGTCGCTTCCGAATTGAAAGCTGGTCCCATAGCTAAGGCAAGACAAGTTTCATCCTTCTTTACGCTCGCCTCAATCGTTCTTCTAAAAATATCAAGAACTGATACCGATGACATATTCCCTAAGTCTTTTAATGATTCCCAACTATGTTTGAACTTTTCTTTTGAGTATCCACTTGCCTCGCTTAAAGCCTCTAATACTTTTGGCCCTCCAGGATGTGAAATAATATGATCAACTTCTGAATTTTTCAGCATATTCTTATCGAGAAAATAAGAAATATCTTCAGGAATATTTTTTTTAATGATTTCAGCGACATCGCCAGATAGTACAATTTTGAACCCATTTTCTGTTAAATCCCATCCCATCGTTCTTTCGGTATTAGGATAGAAATTTGATATATTATCGACAATTTCAAGTTTTGCTTTCTTAGCGAAGGGATGGTCTTTACCACACATCAGGACAGCACTAGCCCCATCAGCAAACAGACCTGTTGACACTAAATTCGCAACACTTTTGTCGTCAAATTGAAAAGTAAGTGAGCAAAGTTCACTTGCAATAAATAATACGCATTGTTCAGGATGTCCTTTTAAGTAATCGTGTACTCTATTAATTCCGGCAACACCACCTAAACAACCTAAACCAAAATAAGGCATACGCTTGATATTTCTTTTAAACTCAAACTTGTTCATTAATAAAGCATCCACACTTGGTATTGAAATACCTGTAATACTTGTAAACGCTATAGCATCAAAAATTTGTGGATCTAAATTATGCTCAGCAATTAAATTAGAAATTGCTTCTTCCAAAAGGTTTGTTGTGTGCTCCTTCCATTGAAGTGATCGATCTCCAAAATGTCCTAAAGTCTTATATTCTTCAAGATTGAGGGCCAAGTGCCTTTTCTCAACACAAACATTATTATGAAATTGATCAATCCTTTTTTTCTTATCAGGCCAGATTGAAGACATTAAGTCTATAATTTCACCTTGAGAGTAATAGTTCTTAGGAAAAGACATTTTAATATCAATTAAATAACTCATAGTTACCTCATACAGTTTTAAGAAGTTTTAACAAACCTCTAATAGGTGAATAAATATTTCCGATAATTCCAACAAATATGTCCCCTCTTTGAACTTTCTTTGAAAGAAATTTAGCGATTAATTCGCACGCCCAAGGCTTTCTAATAACAATTTGGAAAAAGGAATTTAATAGTGATTTTTGAAAAAAGAATAACTGCTTTTTACGTTTATACTTCTGTAAAGCAGAATCTATATTGCTTGAGCTTTTTAGCGACTCGTTTAGAAAGACGCTACTTTTTAAGGCATTATAAATACCTTCTCCAGTCAAAGGATCAATAAAACCTGCAGCATCTCCGACATAAACTAAATTTCTACCAGCAACATATGTATTTTTAGCATTGATAGGAAAAACCATATTCATTTTTTCATCAAGAGCAGGTTGATTAAATTTACCTTTTAAGAGTTCTGAAGAGTTAATAGATTCTATGATAAGATCTCTTTTATCTTTAAAAGACTGAACTTTACTATTATCACAAACTATCGAAAAATTTACTTCTTCATTGTTTATTGGATTAATTCCACAGTAGCTTCCATCTTCAAGAATATGCATCTCACCAAACCTTTCTCGTTGTTCTCTCTTTTTTGTTAAGAAACAATGGATCGCGACTCTTTTATTCTCTACTCTTTTCAAATGACCAAGTCTCTTGGCCACAATAGATGATCTACCATCTGCAGCAATTAACAAATTTGAATTTAGCTTTTGATTATTCTTTTGAGAAAAAACTGTCCAAGTACCATTTTCGTTAAGAATATCTTTGACTGGAAAATTAAAGATGACTTCAATATTATGCTTACTTTTAACAATATCTAATAAGCGCTTCTCGAAAACTTCTCTATTCAAAGATAGGCCTTTGTAACTAAACCCTGGAACCTCAGGAAAGTTAGTTAAAACTTCGACTCCATTTGGTGACACGATATTCATCCCCCTCAGCCCATGAAAATCACCAAAATTCTTGAGAAGTCCTAACTCATCTAGTAATTCAACTCCTCTTGGACATAAATATTCTCCACATGCTTTTCTCTTAATTCCAGGTAACCTATCTACGATCGTAATCTTTTCAAATTTATCCGACAAAAGGAGTCCGCTAAGTAAACCTGCTGGCCCTGCCCCGATAATGATTACGCTTTTCTTTGAATAGTTCATTTCTTTATGCTCCCAAAAGGATTAAAATCTTATATAATTCTACGGCTGTACGATCATTTTATTAATCCGGCATATGTAGTAAAAATTATATAAAAACAGACACTTAGGCACTTGTATGACAAAAGTCCATAAACGTGAAAGGTTTATAATCACTTCAATTTTGAGCTTAATCTCCTTATTAACGATTGTTGATGTGATTGGTGATATTCACGAAGGACTTCCTATTAAACATCTTATTCATGAGCTCGGGCTTGTTTTTATTTGCCTTAGTGGGATTAGTTATCAACTTTTTTTGATCAAGAATAAGAACCAAGATCTCAAAGTATTTGATGCCAAAAATAAAGAACTCAATGCGGAAAATATTGAATTCAAGAAACAACTACAGAATAGACTTTCAGGTGCTCAGAGTCTTATTGAAGAAATGTTTACAAAATGGTCACTCTCGAAGGGCGAAAGAGATATTGCAATTTTACTGATAAAAGGTTGCTCTATGAAAGAAATTGCTGAAACGAGGGGCTCTAGTGAAAGCACCGTAAGACAACAAGCCTCTAGTATCTATAGTAAAAGTAATCTTGAAGGCCGCAGAGAATTAACGGCCTTCTTTATCGAAGATTTATTCAACTAGTGCCTCATTTTCTTTTTCATTTGATGCCCTCTAATCTTTTTAACCTCAGGCTCTATAGTAATTGTCTCTCCATTATCAAAAGTTAAGTCAATTTTTACTTTTTCTCTTAGCTTAAGTGATCCATTGAGATCTATAAGCATGATGTGAAAACTCCCCGGCTTAAGCAAAACATAGCCTTTCGCAGGAATTTTAATAAATGGAACTTGTCTCATTTTCATCATGCCATCGATTTTAAAATGATTGTGTAATTCAGTCATTTTAGCTTTCGATGATTTTGCTTTTATAAGTTTAATTTCTTTATCTGAACTATTCGAAATTTTCATAAAAGCACCCGTTGCAACAGAGCTTGGAGGAAGCATTCTCACTCTCTCATTCTCGATTTTTAAACTCCCCCCAAATATATTTCCATTAACAAATATTAAAAATAGTAAAATTTTTTTCATATATACTCCTATAAAAGCTCTATTATTTTATTTTTCATTATTTTTACACTTTCCCCATGAGATATAAGTGTTTTTACTTTTCCATCTTTACCAATAAGAAACAGGTCTGCACTATGATCTACAGTATAAAATCCTTCCTCTTTATCATCTGGATAATATTTCGAGTATTTCACCCCATATTTTCTAGTGATTTCATCAATATTATTTTTTGTATCTACTGCGGCTATAAAGTCTTGATTAAAAAAACTTATATATTCTTTGAGGTTTTTTAAATTGTCTCTCTCAATATCGACACTTATGAATACAACTCGAATTTTCTTTTTTTGCTTAGTAGATAAATCTGAATAGACTTTTGTCACCGATGATAAGGTTGTTGGGCAAACATCTGGACAAAAACGATATCCAAAATATAGTAAAACTATTTTTCCACGATCACTTTTTAAATCGTAAGTCCCCACAGTCGAAGATATCCTAAAATCTCCATCAGTTAAAATTGGTGACTGATTCATGTTGATATAAATAACTAATGAGACAAATATAATGATTGTGACAATAGGTGTAATTTTTTTAATGAATTCCATTAAATGAAATTACATCAAAAAAGCGATATATAGTTTGATTTGTATCAAGGTATTAAAGATTTTTTCTTATTTTACGACTCTTACGCCTTTAGCAACGATTCGATATTCAAAGCTAGGCTTGGTCACTGCTGCAATTTTTTCTTTCGAAGCGCCAGCGTCCTCAAGATAATGCTTCGTCTCTTTCACTGATAATTTCTTACGAATGACTTGCCCTTCAACCCAAACTTTCTTTCCAGTTAAAGACATTGGTACAAAATAGCTATACTCATGAAATTTCACACGAAAAGTTTTATCTGAACCTTGAAGAGTCATCCAACATCCCTTCTTCGCACAGACTTTTTCAACTTTCGCTTCCATAACCACATCTTTATTTTCATACTTCGAATAGTCTTTCAAAATATTATCTAGAACAACAGCTGATCTGGCCTTAATTTCCTTTCCATAAAAAGGTGCTTCTTTTGTTTTATTTCCATAATTACTTGTAGCTGAACCCAAGCTAAAAAGGACTGCGAATGCGATGATTAAGTTTTTCATTATTTTTCCTCATATAGATCTAAAATTCTTTTACGTTCTTTATCATACTCTTCTTTGCTTATTTTTTGCCACTCAATATTATCCTGCACATAAATCCATTCATTTTTCATGGTATCAAACAATCTTAAACTTCCAGCTTGGCTGCTCTGTGGAATCTCAATCATTATATGAAGAATATGATCAAAGAGCGTTTTATTAGGATGATGATAAACAGGATTATTTAAAAAGACTTTATTACCTTCTCTTTTAACCATCCACATTCCGGCTCCCATTCCCAGAACGAAGCTTTTCTCATCAGACCCTTTTCTAGAGTTATCAAATTGAATAGCTGTAAAGTATGAAAAATTCTGAGGGTCTTCATGAATAGTAGGCTCCATATCAATATTTTTTTGAGGCCATGGATTATGAAAACTCATCGCTATGCTATACGGAACTTCCCTTCCTCTGTATCTTAGAAGCCCACTAGCATAATAATAAAATGACTTCTTTATAAAAGGAACGATCTCCTTATAAGCTTCTTTTTGAAACTGTACTCTTAAATCATTATCTTTGAATTTCTCAGATGACTCAAAATCTCCAAAAGCAGCTTTCTCAATATCTCCTGATTTTTTCTGATAGGTTCTTTTAACAAAAGAGTATGGCAAATGATTCATCAAATACTTAAATTGCTTAACCATTTTTTTACGGAGATTTCTCTGTGACTGCTTGCTGGCCTTAATTTCTTTAATGTCATTTTTATCTACATTATCTTCATAGAAGTCTTTTTCTAAGTTAATACTGTGAACGGCAGAGTTTTCATTAACTATTTCAAGTACGGTATCTTCCTTAGAAGAAGACTGAATACCTGCATAATAGCCAATTGCTATTAATGTGCATCCTAAAAAAATAAGTAGTATTTGCTTCATTATATTAAGTAAGGCTATATTTATTTATAAAGCTAAATTTTGCCAAAAGATTGATATTTATGCATTCACTATTCTTCTTTTTTTTACTATCTCTTTCTATAATGCTTCAGGCCAATGATAAAGTCATGGCGTCTAAAGTTATTGAAGCTGCACTATCTGGTAAAAGTAAAAGCAGTTCTATTATTGAAGGAAAGATCATTTTCTATAATAAAAAAGGAATCCCGCAATCAGGTGGTCGTGCTTCATTATCATTAATCTTAAATAATAAAGTAATATCAAAAATCAGGGTTTCCCATGACGGTAAATTCAAACTTGTAGCAAGCCTAAAGAGAGACAAATATATCCTTAAAGTAAATCGCCAAAAATGCTCCGATCCTAAGGAAGTAAACTTAAATGCTAGCAGTATATACGGTCCCTACTACTTCAAGTGCTATGAATAGCACATAGGTCCTAACGTGCTGTAATTGCTTTATTTTTATATCAAAAGCACGACTGTTCATGGAGATTTTACAATAAATAGGAAATCCTTTCTAACTAAGAATAATTTATTGTAGAACCGAGCTCTATATATTTTTTAAATATGGGAGCAAATTATGAATAAAACCCTCAGTTTATTACTAATTCTTGCCCTTACTTTTGGTTGTGGAAAACTTGAAGAAATGGGAAACAACGCTGAAGCCGCAAAAGATAATTCTGGTCGTGCCGCTGATGCAGCCAGTGAGTCGAGAGAAGAGATTGCTTATAGCCGTCTTATGGGACGTTCTGGTGCAACAAGTGCCGCGAGAAGAAAGGCCTTTACAACGATGCTAGAAATGGAATCTTTCGAAATGAAAGTGACTGAAGCTGCAAAGTACTTAAAAGGTTTTGAATTTCAACTTTGGACTGGTCAACGTTATGATACGAGCAAGTATCTTAATGCTTTAAAGACTGATGCTGTTAATGAGTTCTTTAGAAGTACGACAGAAGCTTTCGATGATACTTCTATTGTTGGTGAAGAAATCAATCCAATTAGAATTAGCTCAGGAAAGAAAGATAGAGACTTAAATGTGATGGCACTTTCTGTGGCCCTTCACCAAGTTCACTCAGTTCAAAAACATATCACTGTTGAAGATAATGGAACACTTTCTGAAAGTGAGACAATGCTTTCACTTCTTAAAGAAGCTCTCGTTAATATTCAAAAAGTTAAGAAAGGCCTGATTGCTTTTTCTGATCTCCGTGAGCATGAGCAAGCAGTTTATCATTATAGACAAGAAGCTCTCACAGTTTTAGAAGCAAGAGTTGATATGTTCATGGTGATGGCCCTTTCAAAAGTAAGTCCACTAAAAGATAGTTCAATTTCTGGACTTTCTCTGGCCTTCTTTAAAAAGAAATTTGATAGCCGCTACCTAAAGCTTGAAGAAGGGGCTCAGGTTGAGGTTAATAAGTATATGGCCGAAGCTAAGAAGACAGCTTTATTCCTTGAATCTCTTGGAGTAAAAGTTAACCCAGAAGCTAAAGTAAGATCAGTTTTTGAAAAGATGGTTTTACCAAGCGCTAGAAAGCTAGATGAGATGAGAGCACAGGGTGGAATGAACGCCTTTGCTGTTGAGAATCACAGTAGCTTTGTTGATGATCTCTCTCACTTCTACAATGTAGTTGAAGGAAGATTAGAACTTAAGGGTAAAAAGTAAATTATTTACAAATTTGTTATAATCAAAAGGGCCTGCTTAGCGGGCCTTTTTTATTGTGGGACACCAAAAGCTGCTAGAGCTTTTTTAGAAAGATGAGTCTTGCCAGTAGAATCAATTAAAAAACCTAATAAATCATATTCATTAAGATATTTTAAAGCATCCATAGTAGAAAAATTCATCAGAATAGTTGCTGTCGTATCAGCTTCAAGTGCAGTCTCAGCCACTACCGTTGTGGTGATAAGATCATTATTACTTAACCCACTTTTAGGATTTAATATATGATGATCACTATAATCTTTTTCAAGTTCATTATATTGGATATAACTTCCTGAGGAAGCAACACTTCCTTCTTTTAATTGGAGGTAGCCTACAGATCGGTCTAGGTTTTTTGAAAAAGGATTCTTAATACCAATACGCCAAGGCCTTGGGGCATTTTTGTGAGAATGAACTCTAATATCTCCAGAACCATTAACATAGAAATTGTTAAGACCTTTAGATTTTAAGAGGTTAAAGACCTGGTCAACGGCATAACCTTTGCCAATACCACCTAGCCCAATTTTCATCTCTCTGTGAGGTAAATAAACTATTTTCTGAACTTCATTGATTTCAATTTTCTTATAATCAACAAAATTCTTTATCTTTTCTCTTTCCACTGTCGAAAGAGTGCGTTTCTCTTTTTTTGCTTCTCTCCATAGATGTCCAATTGAAGCATAGCTGATATCAAAAGCCCCGTTCGATTTATTAGAGATATCTAAAGATTTTTTAATCAGCGAGATGATTTCATTATCAACTTCTACTGGCTTTAATCCAGCATACTTATTAATTTCGTTAAATTCGCTATCACAAAAGTCTGTGAATTTTAGCTCAATTCTCTTTACTTCAGATTCAGCATCATTAAATAGTTCTAAGACTTGTTCTTTTGATAGATCATTTTGAGGAAAGCAAAGTAATTGAAATTCTCCCCCCATCGCTTTGAAGCGATGATTGAGACGAATCGTACTTTTATCTTCAACTGTTATGCCCATATTAAATTTTCTTTGGAGGACGATCTCCCTTAAACAAGATATTCATTTTATTATCAATGACAATGGTCTTAGGTAAATCTTTAACATCAAGACTTTTAGAGACTACCCTGTCTTTGTCTTCGAGAATCAAATAACTAAACTTATATTTTTTTAGAAACCTCTTAATCTTTTTTCTTTTCTCTCCTGCATTAACCGCAATAAAGAGAATATCTTTTTTGTTCACAGACTTTTTCAAAGCCTCTAATTCAGGTAGCTCTTGAATACAGCCTGTGCACCAAGATGCCCAAAAGTTTATTAGAACCTTTTTATAGCCTTTCGCTTCTTTGGCCAAGGAAAACGTTTTTTCTTGTCCATAAATATTGAGACTAAAATCCTTAATCTTCTGCGCGTGGGTAGCAATTGAAAAGAGTAGAAAAAATGAAATTACTTTAAACATATATTCCCCTAAAACTCGAACCCTACAGAAGATTGAAAGTAAGCATAAACTAAGCCATTAGACCGTTTGTAACCAGTAACACCGTTATTCCATGTGAAGTCTTCTAACTCTATTCCAAATAACTTTTTATCCTCAAAGTTTGCAGAATGGAAAAGACTTAATTCATAGGACGAGAATTTTTCAAGGTCAGAGTCACTTGTCATGAATTGTTGGGCAGAAGAAAAAGAATCTTGATAGTATTTCACCTTATCTTGAGAGTGAGTTCTTAAAGCAAGCTCTAGAAAGTCTTCATCATCATTTATTTCTTTTAGGAAAGCAATCCTTGCTGTGTGAGCATCTAGTTTCCACTGATCAAAGTAATAACGATAAAATAAGTTCATCGCAAAAGTATCACTAAAACCATGTACCCACTTAGTTGAGGCAGCATATCTTTTTCTTTCCTCAGGTAGAATTTCAGACTCTCTGGTTCCATTTACAAGAACGCTGCTTGCAGTTGACTCTAAATTTTCTTTTGCTTGAACATAAGTGAGCCCAAATTGAATAATATCTTGTCTTGTTAATAATTGGGATGCTGTAAGACTTGTTGCTAAAATTTTTCTTGGTTTAAATTCAGAAATTTTGGCACTATTTGCTGGAGTTAAATCTTCAAATAAACGAACTTCATCAGAATAGTATTGGAGTCCAAGACCAATCGTGAAATTGTCTTTGGCCATTGAACGCTCTACTCCAACGCTAGCATTTAGAGATCGATAGTCATATTCTGAAGAAAATCCGACACCACCACTAAGAGTCCAATCTCCACTTTCTTTTTTCACTCCAACATTTCCGGATACTCTTGACTGTCCTTTAATTGGATCGCCACCACTCGCTCCAGTTAGACCATCTAATTTGGTATCTGAAGCAGCTGTCCAGAAATCAAAAACAAAATGTGCATCTACCGCGGTATCTTCATTAATCTGATGCTCTATAAACAGCATTGGCTCAACGACATTAGCTTCTTCTCTTTTAGAATTATCATAAACTTGTTCTCCATCATCACTATTTTGATGATAGAGATTAAATAGAAGTTTGAACTTTGTTCTTCCCTTCTCCATCATTTCAGCAAATACATTTTGAATAGAAGAAAGGAGAAGAATTGAACTGAGGAGAATCTTCTTTGTTTTAGTTACATCCACAGCCACCTCCTACTGCAGAACTTCCACCAATTGCACCTTCTCTAAATGAACGAACTTCTTCTTGAAATACGCTTTCTTCTGGATGTGGATCTAACTGCATAATCCTTTTCGAAAGCAGTCCCCGATCGATTTGATCAACATTGGCACATGAGATTAAAAATAACATTGAAATAAAGAGTATAATTTTCATAAAATTCCTTTCTCATTATTATACCGATTTATTAATTTGTTGCCCTAAAAAAACTGAATGCTGATAACAATCAGGATCATTGAGCTTATAGTCGACAAGCTCAATTCCTAGATCAGAAAGAACGCTTCGATACTCTTCTACTGAAAGACTACTATGATAAACAGGTTTCCCATTTACTTCACCAGTCACCTCGCCTTTTTCAGGGCCAGCAGTAAACATGAGAACTCCCCCAGCTTTGAGATGTTTTGCAAAAACCTTCAGTGCTTTTACCTGATCTTCTTGATTGAGATGAAAGAAACTATTCCAAGCAATAATGCCATCAAATTTTCTATCTAGGTCAAAGTCTCTCATATCAGCGACGAACCATTCATTATTGGAAAACTTTTCTTTGGCCAGTTCAATCATCGCCTTAGAAAAGTCTATCCCTGTCACTTGCTTATCATTTTCGATAAGATACTTTGCGATGGGATCACCTGAGCCGCAACCAATATCAAGCACCTCTTTTTTGGTATCAAGAGTCTGAAGAAAAATATCGAGCCACTTCTTTTCAAATAAAGACTTTCCTCGTTGCTGATCAAAGGCCTTCGCATTTTCCTCATAGACCTGCTTCATATTTTCTTCAATTTTCTTTAAGTCAGCCATATATAACCTTTTATATTTGCCATATCGCCTCACAGAAATGATTATATCTTATGGATCCAATATCACAAGCCACCTTTGGAGCAAGTTGGGCACTTAGTGCTCAAAAGAAAGACTCGAAAAGACCACGCATTCGTCGTGCTCTCATGTTTGGTTGTGTGACCGGAATGGCGGCGGATCTGGATGTTTTGATTCGCTCGCAAACTGACTCTCTACTCTCACTTGAATTTCATCGTCAGTTTACCCACTCCCTTATTTTTACTCCTGTTGGTGCTTTGATTTGTTGTTTCTTTTTAAATCGACTTTTTCGCTTTTATAAAAAATTTCCTCAACGTGAGAGCTTCAAGCAAGATTACTTTGTTTGTTTTATGGCCTACTTAAGTCACGGACTTTTAGATGCTGCGACTTCCTACGGAACGCAACTCTATTGGCCTTTTACAAATTATCGCGAAAGCTTCGATATTATATCTATTATTGATCCAATCTTTACTTCTATGTTGATTCTGGGACTCGTTCTGACGGCCGTGAAAAGTAATGTCATCTACACACGAGTTTTTCTTGCGGCTTGCTTTGCTTACTTTGGCCTTGGTTTTGTTCAACAACATCGTGCGAAGGCTTCTATTCATGAACTGGCCAAAGAGCGTGGCCATATTCCCGAGCGCTTAACAGTGAAGCCTTCCCTTGGAAATCTTCTGCTTTGGAAGAGTGTTTATACATATGAAGGGACATATTACGTCGACGCCATTCGAGCAGGTGTTAATAAGAAAGTTTATGAAGGTCAAACGACTAAGAACTATTCTCTTGAAGATGCTCAGGCGCTCGTTAAAGATGCACCTATTCAGATGAATGACGTAAAAAGATTCTACTGGTTTTCTCAAGGCTATATCAGCGTCGATAAAGATAATCCCAACTACATTATCGATGTTCGCTACTCTATGATTCCAAATGAAGTTAAGGCACTTTGGGGAGTGATTATCTCCCCTGGTCAAGACAAGCATGTCAACTTTGTCCATACTCGAGGCCGTTCAAAAGAAGTCGGTCAAAAGTTTGGACGAATGCTTAGAGGAGAATAATCAATTCTTTTATCATGGATTTGATTTCTTTCTTATCGACTTTAAGCTTTCCTAGACTTGCAATTGAGAAAATCATTGAGCTCATTAGTAGTGCTAGGGATTTAGCCTTTTTCTTGTCGTAATCAACACTTAAGTTTTTAAAAATTAAACCTTGTAGACCTTTAAAGCTTTTTTGGACATCAAGTTTAGCTTCTTTTTCTAAGAGCTCACTTTCATGAATACTTAAAGTCATGAGACAGCCTTTCTTGCTTGAAGTTTGGGCCACATCCTCAAGATAGTTGATTACATTTTGCTTACCAAAAGGTTCTTCTGTAAGTAATTCGATTTGGCGTAATTTAGATTGATTGTAGGCATTCAGGGCAATGTTAAAGAGTTCTTCCTTGCTGCCAAACTCATTATAGAGGCTTTTCTTATTAAGTCCTGTAGCTTCTGTTAAATCGCTTAAAGAGGTTGCGGCATAGCCTTTAAGCCAAAAAAGCTCCATTGCCTGCTGAATAACGTCTTCTCTTTCAAAGTTCTTTGGTCGTCCCATATGCTTAATATAACACAGTTTTACACCATTTGGTAAAAAACTTCTTGATTTTTTTCTCATTTCAGCCGAATATGGTGAGTAAGTAACCTATCGGTATAAAACAACGAGGTAAATATGAAATTTAAAACTATTATTCTAGGAACACTACTTTTAGCTTTAAGCATGAACAATATTATGGCCATTGGAGATAAAATTCCTGAACAACTACTCACTTCCACTAGTTGGAATGAGCAGGAAACTAAAAATGTAAAACTTGTAAGTTCTTTTGTAACTGACTTAATGATTAACCATGATGCTGACAAAGTAGTTAAGAAATATGGAAATAGTTCTTATATTCAACATAATCGAAATATACCAGATGGAATGGTTGGGATCGCTCGGTACGTTGAGGAGTTTGCCAAAGAATATCCAGACTTCACTTATGATGTGAAAAGAATTATCGCTGATGGTGATCTAGTTATCTTTCATTCTCATGCAACCCTTAACAAAGAAGATAGGGGTAATGATAAAAAGGGTCTAAACATAACAGATATTTGGAAAATTAAAGATGGTAAGATTGTTGAGCACTGGGATTCTATTCAAGCCATGGACTTCTCAATGAGGCTGTTCAACCTAATGCAAGGTGGAAAGATCAGGAATTCGAATGGCGTTTACTAATAGGCGAAAACCTATTAGGATGAGCCCATGAGCGAAGAAACTAAAGAAAATAACGAAATGACATATATCAATAGCGATGGGGACACTGTTTTTACATCAACTTATCTCAAGAAAAGAGGAACTTGTTGTAAAACAAATTGTCTCCACTGTCCTTATGGTTTTACTCAAAAGAACTACTCTATTGAATTAGAAGAGATTGAACTTAAGCATATTCAAATTGCCAATGAAATCATCACTGATTCAAATCCAGTTGAACTCTCGGCCGTTTCTATGTCGTTACTTGAAAGCGCTTTTGGCAAAAATACTCGAGTGAAAAACCAGCATGTCACCATGGATAATCTTAGCAACTTTGCCTTTGGGAAATTTAAAGGGGTTATCTGTAGTGTGGTTGAATTTTCAAATCGACTTTCTGAAAGTGCCGCCGGTAGACCGATCAAAGAGATCTTCCTCAAGAAAGAATTTCAAGAGCAAGACCTCGGCATTGAACATATCAAGCAATAATTGAATCCTAAGGAAGCTCAGGACGAGTTAAATAAAGAACTCCATCAATTCCTGAAACTGCAACAGTTCCAGACTTGTAATATGGAAATACTGACCAAACACCTTCCATTCTAGAACTATCTCTACTTGGCATCGTATCTAAGAATCCAACTTCACTAAGTTTTCCCTGATCAATATCTTCAAGAGAGAGAATTCTTAAACCAGCGTTGTAGTTTCCTTGATAAACGTATTTACCTTTTACATACATATTGTGGTCAGTCGCTTTTGTTTCATGTTGATGAGATGCGAAGTGTCTTGGGTTCTTTAAATCAGAAAAGTCCCAAATAAAAGTCTTAGTCTTTACACGAAGTCTCGACTCATCAAGTTCATCACCTAAAAGGAAGTACCTGTGATCTTCAGTTAACCAACCTTGGTGAGTATACTTAACTCCTTCATAACTAGCAGCACTGATTTGTACAGGCCTACTCTTATCAGTTACATCAACAATATTCACAGTGTCTGCATTACTTGAGACACAAATCTCTCTTCCTAGATAGCGAGCATCTGGACCTTTATAAACAACACACTGAACATCGTGAGTATAGGCCTTTCCATGTTTCTGAGGAAGCTCATAAACTTTTCTCCCCACACAGTTTAGAAATCTTGGAGAAAGTGGCTCTCTTAGATCCATGATATGAAGCCCACCGTCGCAAGTTGAAGTTCCTACAGCGTATCCATATCCCGTTTCTTCATTAATAAAAATATTATGAGCATTACCAAAATCTCTATAACGAAAATCAGCCTCTAGGTTTGCAACACTACTACCATCTAATTCTCTTAATCGATGAAGATCAAAAACTTGCATTCCATGAGAATAAGCCTCACTTACAATGAAAGCATAGTGCTTATAAATTTTAACATCTCTCCAAGTTGAAGATCTTGTTGCTGTCTTTACATCTGCAAGATGAATTGGATTTGTTGGATCAGTAATATCGACAAAAGAAGTTTTAGAATTTAGACCCATGATCGCATACTCTTTTTCAGTCGTAGAGTCAGTCCATCCCCAAACATCATTTCCTGCTCTCGCAGAAACTGGTCCGGCCTTCAGATTGATCGCTGAAGAAAGTGTCACATTAGGTGAATTAGAAACCTTTACTTTGTCAGTAACAATATCACTTGAATAAAGGTTGAAACATAGAAATAGGGAAATCATCATTGATAGTTTTTTCATAATTAACTCCATTTAATTATCAATCCAATTATCCTTCAGTTACCCCTTAAAACCTAGCAGTGTTAGACGTTGTGAGATAGTTATATCGGACAAAGTGGATCATATTTAGTTAGACTTTTGGCACTGGAGATTATTATGAAGATGTTATTCTTGAGCCTTTTAGTTAGTTTTAACCTATTTGCAGGTACTTCCGATTTTAAATCCCACTTCTTTGTGAATGGTAAGAAAGTTGAAGGTATGAAGCATGTTATGTTGAAGCCTAATCAACCGACTCTTTTAGAAATGTATTTTACTAACCCTGCTACAAATGAAGTTTATACAGACTTTAAAATCATGCATGGAAAATACATGCATATGGTGATCGCCAATAAAGATCTTTCAGTTTTTAAACATGTTCATCCTTACTTTGATCCAACAACTGGTCGCTTCGCCCTAACAGTTAACATGCCTTTTTCTGATCCTGATAACCAAGATGCAAGAACGGCCCTTACAAAACCTGGGATGTATATGATCATGGCCGATGTGATTGTTCAGGGAGTTGGAATGAGAATGGATCATGCTATGGTTCACCTAATGGGCAGAGCGGATAGTACACAACTAGTTGCTGATGATCACAATGATAATGTTATTACAAAATACTTTCGTCGCTCGAATGAAGAAACTCCTACTTATAAAACGATTTTTAAGAAGCATTTCATTACTGGTTGTTCAGGAAATATTGTTCAATTTGAAATTGAAATGTTTCATCTTGTGAATGGAGAATACAAGCCTCTGCTTGATTTTCAGCCTTGGTTAGGAGAAGCCGCTCACTCTGTGTGGATTTCTGAAAACTTTATGAGTCACATGCATCACAATATGCCATTTGCTCACATGCACTCTCCATTTATTTTAGATGACGACGATGATGATGATAATGATACGGTTTATGATCACATTCTAAGATTTAATTTTCATGATGAAGGAGTGATGTTGCCTGGGCTTCAAAAAATGTGGATTCAGTTCAAGCATCAAGACAAAGTTATGAAGATTCCATTTATCTTTGACTATCAGCCCGAACCGCCACGTAATTGCTGATTACTATAGACCTAGTTCTAACTCAGCAGAAATTTCATTCGCATAAAGTCTTATAGTCATAAGAGTTTCTACGATTACTTCTGAGAACTCATCCGCATTCTCATCAAACTCACCTTTAAGAAGTTCACGAGTAGCGGCACTAAAGAAGTTTGATCTGTAGTATCTATTCTCTGGCTTGTAGATCATCATCACACCAAAGTCATGCCCTTGTAACATGCGAGTTAGGGCCTTCCCAAGTTTTTGAAAGTCACGACGAGTAAGGTTCACACCACTTCTTCCAGGACACTCACTTCTTACTGTAAATTGCCAGTAATCATAAAGACGTGACTGTCTCTTCTCTTCTTCTAATCTCTCCTCAGAATCTTTATCCGCTCCATAAAGACAGGCATTCTGATTGTAAACTTCTGAAGTGAATTCACCTTCATAGTACATCTGCATTTGCTCTTGCCCTGAGTGAAAAGCCGCTAGTAGAGTTACCTGCACAAGAGCATCATCCCAACGATGTCTTCTTCCTAGGCTCTCCCCTTTAGTCGCTGTTAAACGACGGTACTGTTCAGCGATGTAGATGGCCACGAAATCAGAAGCCACTTTCTTTGATCTTTCTTCAAGAGCTGCGATTCCACTTGGGTCAGAATGAGTCATGAATCTTACGATCGCTCTAAAGAACGCTTGCGCTTCTTCGTCACTTCCCTGAAGGGCATACTCTAAGCTTCTTAAGTAGTGCTTATAAGAGGCGTCCGCAATATATGACTTAATATTTGTCGCCCCAACTGCACCAAAACTTCTCCCCGATCTTTCAACCTTATCCTCAGTGTCTGCCAGATACTTCACATGGTAAGTTGTCACGTCATCACCAAGAATAACCTCGACACCTTCCCCAGATTCGATGGCCTCAATATGACCGTTATACCAAGGAGTCGCATTCGCCGCTTCGCTGTTGATAAGTGGGTAGATCACATTCTTCATAACCTGAAAGAATGGTTGCCCAGCATACTCTCTAAGGTCAACAACCGCATTATACTCACCAGCTTCGATATTCTTATAAACCTTCGCCTGAGCGCTGATTAACGAGAAAAGTAAGCTAACTAAGATTAATGATTTCATGGTGTCTCCCTTAAAAAAGTTTAAAGGGTTATACACGGTGCCATGGAATTCGCACAGCGCAATAAAGATATGTATTCTATCTCATTTTTAGATCAATTATTTCTTCCGATCTAATTAAGCTTTAGCTATTTCAGTCCAATCTTCTTTCTGTCTTTTGGAAGTAATGGAACTCTCTCCTCTAAGATGTCCAATCGATTGAAGACAATTCGGAATAGCTTATCTGACCCTTTTTCTATTTGTTCCACCTTTTCAGAAAGTGACTCTTCTGAGGAGAGAAGCTTCCTCATTTTTATGAAAGTCCTGATAATTGAAATATTAACTTGAATCGCCTGCGGGCTTCTTAATACACTCGAAAGCATTGCAACCCCTTGTTCAGTAAATACAAAAGGTTGTATTCTCATTCCCATTTTTTCTTTATTGGAGGCGCCAAATTGGTACCTCCAATTATTCAGCTCTTCTTTGGTTAGCTCGAACATAAAATCATCTGGAAACCGTTCAATATTTCTTTTAACTGCCCTCTTAAGAGCCTTAGTCTGTACTCCATAAAGTTCTGCCAAGTCACTGTCGAGCATGACCTTTTGTCCCCTTATCACATAGATCATTTTTTCAATTAAGCTTTCTGTAATTAATGACATCATTAGCCTCCATCTTAAATCGATAGAAGTAACAAGCAAGTAAAAATACAGCAAGAGATATGCTTAAGAAGTTAGATATATTTCATTTTCGATCTTCGAGTTCCTGAACCCCATAAACATAGAAATCGTTTATTTAGTTAAGCCTTACGAATCTTCGAAAGCTTCGCCTTATCCGACTTACTCAGCTTCTCAGTCGCAGCTGTCCATCCCCCACTTGGGATCTTCGCCGCATTCTTCGTCAGATACGCATAAGTCTTTTCAGGATAAACATTCCAGCACTCGCGAAGAGTCCAGCCCACTGCCTTTTGAACATAGTAGTGAGGATGACTGAGGTGCGGATCAACAAGCTTGATCACCTTATTATAGCTAAGATGCTTCTTTCTCATTCGGGAATAATAAAGAAGGCCAACCATCGAAAGACGAACTTCCCAAGGCTCCTTCGATTTATTGAGCTTTTCCATATAAGGATAGAATTCACTTGTTTTATATTCAACGAGCTTAGCGATGATACCACTGAGCTCATCAGATAAAGCCCAGTTGTCGATTCGCTTAATCCACTTTAGAAGTTTTGTCTTATGCTGATAAAGCTCTTCCGGCTTTAGCTTATTCACAAAGTGAGCCGCCGAGAGAGCTGCTTCAAAGATATTCGAGTTGTGCCAGATATAATCCCAGATCTTAAACCTTTCTTTAAGATCTAAGTTTGAAAAGCTATAGCCCAACTTTCTAAGCTCCCTCACCTTCGGCACGCGAATATTTAAAAACTTATAATATCCATATTCACTACCAATATAAGTCTCTGGGAGAAACTTCGAAGGCTGCTTGAAGTTTGAGTTTGCGACGAGAGTCTTTTCTACTTCTTTTAGTTCTTTCTTATACATAGCTAATACCAAAAAATTCACTTTGAATATAGTATATACCGATATATACTGTCAATATGAAAATAAAAACACTTGTAGAATCTCTTAAAAAGGAAAAGATCAATTACATGATTGTTGGTGGCTATGCTGTAAATTTTCATGGGTTTTCGAGAAACACGGTCGATATCGATCTCGTTATTAAATTCACTCTTTCTAATCTTAAAAAGATAGAGAGGCTACTTAATGAAATGGGAATGATTTCAAAGCTACCGATTGATGCCGTCTCTGTCTTTAAGTTTCGTGATGAATATATAAAAAATAGAAACCTCATGGCCTGGAATTTCTATAATAAAGACGATCCAACAGATCAAGTGGATATACTAATCACTCATGACGTAAGTGACTTCAAGTCTGAAAAGTTTAGAGTTGGAGATCTTGAGATTAAAGTCATTTCAAAGAGTGACCTTATAAAAATGAAAAAGGAATCAGGACGAGAAAAAGATCTTCTAGATATCAAAGAGTTAACAAAATGAAAGATACAACAAAACAAATAGAATGGTTAGAAGCGATGAGAGAGCTTAACGGGGCCAAGAAAGTTGAAAAAGCGAAGCTCATATCAATGAAAATAGACCCCGTACTACTTAATGCTTTTAAATTAAAATGTGAGCTAGAAAATCGTCCCTACACTACTAAGATTAAAGAGCTTATGCAGGATTATCTAGCTCAGTCAGATTGAGCTTACTTAACTTTAATTAGCTCAACCTTGAACTTTAAAGTTGAGTTAGGACCGATCGCTGGACCAGCTCCTTGAGCTCCATAAGCAAGCTCTGAAGGAATAGCTAGTTCCCAAATATCGCCTTCTTTCATTAACTGAAGAGCTTCAGTCCAACCTGGGATAACTCCATTTACTGGAAAAGAGATTGACTCTCCTCTCTTATATGAAGAATCAAAAATAGTTCCATCAATTAAAGTACCTTCGTAATGTGTCTCTACAGTTGAAGTAAGTTCCGGAGTTGCTCCATTTCCACTTTCAAGAACACGATACTGAAGACCAGATGTTGTTACAGTTACACCTTCTGCTTTTGCATTCTCTGCTAAGAAAGCTTCACCTGCTGCTTTGTTTTCGTTAGCTGCTGCTTGAACTAATTCCGCTTGAGCTGCTTGCATTCTTTCTTGGAAAGCACTCATTACTTTGTGAGACTCTTCATCACTAAGCTCACTTGCTTCACCTAAGTAAGATGATTTTACACCTTGATAAAATTCTTCAAATGCAACCTGAATACCTTGCTTTTGAAAATCACCACCAATCTGACGACCGATAATATAACTAATTTTTTGCTGATCTGTTTCCATAGCTTCCTCGTTTGTTAGTAATAATTAAAACCTAGCAAACTTAGATCAATTGCCTTGATCAGGCAATATAATGCTGGGATGGGGTTTGTAAGGTGTTGAGATTAGGAAGGCTTTTTAGGACCTATCTCCTTCTTCGATTTCTTTTACGTTCATTTCTATCTACTTTTTTAACTATTTTCTTTATTTCACCTGTTTTAACATCAAATGTAATTTCATTATTTTCACATGTGGTAACTACATATTCATCTTTATCGTTTAAAAATTTATCCCTGCGAGGTCGTTGTCTCCACCAAATTCCTTCACTTAAATAGTCAGTACATTTCTTATCCTTTATAAGTTCGTAAACAAAATAAGATTTTAACAATTTTCCTTTTTTATAAAACTCAACTGCTTCACTATTAACATCATATGCACCATAGTTTGGGTCGATTAAGATTTCATTAGAATTAGATAATTTCGCACTAAAAGGATTAAAGTTAATTGTCCAAATTGGCTCACCAGACGGCATACCATTTTTTCCTCTTTTATATAGACCAGATTTTAACTTGCTTTTAGAACGCATCTCGTAGGGCCATCTACATTTCATTTTAAATCTGTTTTTACAGATTTCACTTTTAATTTTTCTAGCTTTATACATATTCGAGTTATAACGAAAGTATTCAACATAATTACGGCAATCATTCATATCTACTCCATGTAGACATTTAAATTCCTTTCTTTTGGAATGATTTTTATCGTACCACTGTTTAATCTCAGCATAACTTTCATAATCTGAGTTCATGAAGAATATATGTTTCTTATCTTGCGATACAATTTTATAAGGGTTTGGCACCAATATTCTTTTTGCGAATAGATTAGATTGAATGTGAAACATCATAAATAATACAATCAAATACTTCATAAACTACATAATCCTCTTTCGATAAGGTATTTCTTTAACATGCATAAAAACTAATAAGTTTATACAAGTTAATATCTGCATTGCTATAAACATCTTATTTTCAATATTGTAATTACTGATAATACTAATATTAATAATGAGAATTATATAAAAACTCATAAACTGCTTTATTTTATTTTCTCTAAACTTCCCTTTTATCTTAAATATTAAGAATGAAAGGATCGTATTTGCTATAGTTAGATATTTATCCAAGTTTTCTACTGTAGGAATGAACTTCATTAATATAGGTGTGATGTAATAACCAAAGAGAAGAAATACAAAAAGAAAAGTTCCTTGAACAAATGGATTCTCTAACAATAGCTTCATCTAAAACGCCGATAAAAGTACAAAGAACGAAAGAGGAATCACTAGAATACCAACAATTGGCGTAATCAAAACATAAGACGGGATTTTCTTTTTCGAAAATATAGAACATCCGATAATTCCAATTATCCCATAAAGTAAACCAATTATAAGAACAGACAATGCTGGGCCAATTGCCGCTTGCTCCTTGATATTCGCCAACATAATTACTGATCCATGAAGAATCGTAACCATAGTCATAATAGAAATTAGTTTATAAAGCTCACCTATTAGCTCTTCACCTCTTATCATCTTTCCATATTTCATAAATAGGAAGAATGGGACCGGTAAAAACAAAACAATTAGTGAAGGGATATCTAGAAAATAATGAATCGAGCCCATTGCAATCGCTGAACCTACAAATGTTCCAATAAAGAGAGATATTCCTGAAGCATTTATAGCATTCATTAGGCTTCCCCCTTATTCCCCATGAAAGGAAAAAATACAAAGAGATATGCCAATAAACCATAAATTGTACTTACAAATGATACTGCCATTGCTGGCCCTAAGGCAGCTTGATCTGAGATGTTAGCAAACATAACAATAATACCAACGAGAGTTCCTAGAAAACCGATGAGAATTGAATATATTCCTCCATCGTGAGCAACCTTTTGTTTAACGTCCTCACTTTCCTTATAGAAAGTAAAAGCAAGTTTTCCATGTTTTGCCATCAATAAACCTGCCAATGGGAAAATAACAAATATAAGAGAAGGCCAATCAATGAAGTAGTAATAACTACCTGACATCCAAACTGAAACACATAGTGAGGCAAATGCTAATATTGCAAAAATGAACTTCATAATAGTTCCTTTTAGAATATTTTGCCCATAAAGTTTTTATATCAAAATATTCATATTTAATTATATTAGTTATTATTAGTGTACTTTATTTATAAATAAATTCTAGGACGGAAAATGAATACTAGTGACTTTCTAATCGCTAATACACACATAAATATCAATCACAAAGAGCTACTAGAAGACCTCTTAAAAAGTGCCAAGAGTGTAAAGATAATTTGTCCTTTTATCTCAATCAACCGTGCAAAGTGGCTGGCTAAAACAATCCCTGATGATTGTGATGCTCAAATTATTACTGAAATTTCTAAGTCAGGAATTATCTCTGGAATTCAAAGTCCGAAAATTCACGAACATCTATTAACTAATGAAATCAAAGTGAACTTTTTCTCTTCAAATCTCCATGCGAAGGTTTTCTGGATTGATCACGAACACATCCTTATAACCTCTGCTAATCTCACAGATAATGGTTTGGAAAATAATTTTGAAGTAGGTGCCTACTTTTGTAAGAGTAAAGGCCCAAAACTCGCTGAGAAAATTACATTTGATGAAATCGTCACGAGAATAACGACTCTTTGGGATGATCTTAAAGTAAAGTCTACTCCCCTAACACTAAGTCAGGTTGAAGAGTTTAAAGAACTTGAAGAAAAGTCCAAAGAAGTACGAAAGCAAATCGAAGAGCTTGATTTTCCAGAGTTTTCAACTGCCTTCTCGCCTATGGCAAAAGATTGTTTAAACCCTAGCCAGGTAGATATTGAAATACAAGGTTCAAATATATTTAGAGGTTTTAAAGAATCAGACTGGGACGCATTTGATCATGGATTAGAATGGTCTCCAGAAAACCTAGAGTTTGTAAAAAAGCATCTCACAGAGAAGATTCATCCAATTCTTAAGAACTTTTATGAAAACTTAAGATTAAGTAGAAACCTTACCATCAATCTTGAATCGTTCAACGTTGGTTACTCTCATAATCGTTGGGTAAAGAACTATATGCCAAACTATCGCTATCTCTGGCTCGTGAGAAATAGAGAAGGCCTCCGTAAGAATACTCATATTGGTGAACCTTCTTTCATCTTTGGTTTAGGAAAAGCTGAAAATGGGAAATGGTTTGAGGTTCGTTCTGGAATTGAAGAACTTAACGAATCAAAGCTAAGTGATTTTGGAAAAGCTTACTTTAGAAATGTCCTTGCAAATATTGATGAAGTTATCTCACATTATCATGCTTTATCAGGTGACTGGAATATCACACACGAAAATCATCATGATCAATTTCCAGAAACAATCAAGGCCAATCAGATATCAAAAGAAATACTTCAATCACTATGTAATGAATACTTAAGAAGCGAGAAGATCTCTGACATCCATCTACGAAAATCATACTTTCTAGAAGATGCGAATGATAAAAAAACACTTCTTTCTTCAAAGATAATGGATTCACTAGCTGAAGATATGAAGCATTTGAATTACTTTTTTAACTTGGCACATCAGTAATAGGAGAAAAAATGAACAAACAGCTTAGTAGACTTTTCGGAGAATGTTTATTGACAATGGGGTGTGCTATTTGGTTTCACAACACTCAAGAATGGGAACCTGCAATAGTGGGTAGTATTTCATTTATTACTTTAATTCTAGATACATTTGTTCTTGAAGGAAATATCGAAGCTCAACCTCCACAAGTTGAAGATAATCCGGTTCATGAAGTTCATCCTCTAGATATAGAGCTTTATGAAAGAATGATTGATTTTCTTCCTCATAACAACAATATGGAGCACTGGCTAAGAGAACATGATATGGGAGGGAGAGGTACAAGCTTTGATTACTTTGATAGAGTTTTTGATTTTTACAATGAGTTTAGCTTGCAAACTATTTTTTTTAGAAATAATGAACTCGAAAACTTAAAAACAGAGTTGTTAAACTCTATAAACGATTTCAGGTGGAACTGTGCTCAACATATGGTTCCTGATAATATTCAAGGGAACTTTTACCTTATCCCTAGACATGAAGATAGACGGCCTTTTGATCCTCAACTAGAAGCTCAGGAAATTCGAAATAGTGAAGAGCTAAACCAAAATGCTACTGATGTGTATAACAACTTTTTAAGTCTATACTGTAGAGCTCAAGAAGTTTTATATTAGAAATATGAAAATAATTCCATCTGATAGTGCAATAAAACTTGAAAAGCTTGTTAATGAACTTGAGCTCATTCTAAATGAAGATTTTTACCTTCTTGCATTTGGTAGTTATTTTCAAGAAAGTAAAGATAAAGTTTTGTTATCTAACATTCGACTTGATTTAAAAGAATGTTCATACTCTTTCTTTATGCTATATCAGAGATTAATAAGATTTCGAGATCTTAGTCGTGTTGACTTTACTGTAACCGGTATAAGAGAAATTAATAATAAAATGGTGTACACACATCAAGTAACTACAGAATCATCGATATTAATTAAATCAATATATAATTACTTCTATGCAATTCAAGAAATGATTGAGAGCTCAAATAAGTTTAAAAATGAACTTCCAGAAAGTATACAACATGAACTTAAGAGAGTATGTGAGTTTAGATCTAAACTTATTGTTCATAAGCAAAATCAAAAGCTTTTCACTGGAGGTTCTCAAAAATACTCTCCGGAACAACTATACTTCACATTACAAGTTGGACAGTATGTTCACGTAACTTCCGAAATGTTAGGATTGTGCAAGAGATTATATAACCTCTCAAAAGATGAATTCCCTGAGGACGACCAAAATGAATCAAACTTCTTTGAGATGAAAAATTTGTTATATAAAAACTTACAATTTGTACCAAAGAAGTTCCAAAAAGAAGTTAAGGGTTTTCTTTCTGCCTATGGGGCGTCATCAGACCACCCACTAATTCTTGGCGAACTATTAAAAAATTTACTTAACAATTTCTTAAACATTTCAAAAAGTTATTAAATATATTTTTACTTCTTAAAAATTAACAATTGTTCTTTTACTTGTATCTTCTATTTGGATTAGGCTTTTTAAATTTCCAAACAAGTCCGTAAGCGGTCTTAGAAAAGGTTTGCCATTTATATTACTTGGAAAAGGCATATTTCTTTCTTTATAGTAGCTCTGAACTTCATCATATGTACTAAGACCATTTTTTATCTGATCAGGAGTAATGGGAATGTCTGGCATATACATTGCTAGGAAGCCAACTTTAATAAAATTTCTAATCTTAGTTTGACTGGTAAATTCTTTAAAATCTGTGAAATAACCTACACCTATTATATCCGATGTAAAACCAGAAGCTAAAAGTCTTTCTCTTGCAAAATTTGATTTAACGGAAAGCCAAAGATTATTTGGCAAACACATTAATACAAAATCACCATATGACTTTACATCTTGATGTTGAGATCTAAAAAAAGTCTTTCCATCAATCAAGGATTCCATCGCAATTTCAATAAGGGCTTCAGAGATAGAGCCTAATATAGAAACACCTGATTGACTTTCATTTTTCAACTGATCTCTATTCCATCTCAATTCATTAAGTCTATCTACTTTTTTCTTAATCTCTAAAAAATTTTCTGTATTAACATTTTCTCCATACCATTGTTCAGCATTTTTTATATTTAATTCTACATCTGTATGTAGATTTTTTATAAAAAAGCCAAATGATGGATATTGACATAGAAACAATACTATAGCTTTTCTTACAGGTTCTTTATCCCACTCAGCAGTAGTCATTTTTTTTCCATTAAGTCTTAACAAAAGAGCTCTAGGGTTTTCTTCTTTAATGATACTTAATATTTTTTTATGATCTAGATCATCATAATTAAGCTGAAAAATTCCGTTCGACTCTATAATTATGTTAAAAAAGTACTTATACATCTTACTTAAAAATAATGGTGCTTTTGTAATACTAAAGTCTATAGAAGAAAAATCTTCTATATATATACTTTGTGTTTCAATTTTAAATTCCATTTATCTCCCATTGACTGCAAAAAAATTGTATCAAATGAAATTTATTCTGTTTAGAATTTAATAATTTAAATTCAAGCTATTTATAAAAAAACCGACACCACCATGCAGCAAAGTGACGAATATGTTTTCCAACTTCAATTAATTTTGCCAAAATAAATTACACACAAACACATATTTTGCCCCAGGAGAAAACTCAATGGAATTTGAGCAATTATATAATAAAAGAACTGAGCTTGATCTTACTAGAAAAGAGTTCGCAGACTGGTTAGGGCTTGGAAAAGAGGGACAAAAGTCTGTAAAACTATGGGAAGAAGGAAAAGAAGAGATACCTTCAAAGTATGCTCAAAAAATAAGCAACTTTCCTCTTTCTCCACCATATATGTTCCGGGGAAAATATAAATTCAAAATGATTGACCTTTTTGCTGGGATTGGAGGTATCAGACTTCCATTTCAAAAACTTGGAGGAAAATGTGTATTCTCTTCAGAGTGGGACAAGTTCGCTCAAAAGACATATCGCATTAATTACGGAGAAACTCCTGAGGGTGACATTACTCAAATCCCGTCTTCTTCTATTCCTGATCACGATCTTCTAGTTGGAGGATTTCCTTGTCAGCCTTTTTCACAGGCTGGTCTAAAGAAGGGATTCTCAGATACAAGAGGAACGTTGTTTTTTGATATTCAAAGAATCTTAGTTGATAAAAGACCAAAAGCTTTCTTGCTTGAAAATGTTAAACAGCTTAAGGGGCACAATAAAGGTAATACTCTAAAAACAATAATTGATACTCTTGAAGGAAAAATCACATTCTCCAAAGAAGAGCTAGCAGAAATGAGTCTTACCGATGAAGCCAAAAGAGCACTAACAACAAAGCTTAACTATCACGTTGAAGTAAAAGTAGTTAGAGCTTATGACTACGGAGTTCCTCAGAACAGAGAACGTATTTATATTGTTGGTTTTGACAAAGATCAAGCACCTAAAGGCTTTGATTTTGATTCTGAATTTAAGTGGCCTACACCAATACGTAAAAAAGCAAAGGTTGGGGATATCTTACAAGACTCTTCTAAAGTTAATGAAAAATACACTCTTTCTGAAAAGCTTTGGAGTGGACACTTAAGAAGAAAAGAAGGTCACAAGGAAAAAGGGAATGGATTTGGATTTAGCTTATTTACTAAAGACTCAGACTACACTAGTACAATTAGTGCCCGTTACTACAAAGATGGTAGTGAAATCTTAATTGATCAAACAGAATTAAATAAAAGACCAAGAAGGTTGACTCCTAGAGAGTGTGCAAGACTTCAGGGCTTTCCCGAAAACTTCATCATTCCAGTTTCTGATATGCAAGCATACAAGCAATTTGGAAACTCTGTTGCTGTACCAGTAATAGAAGCAATTGCTAAGAAAATGTATAAAGTAATGAATAGTGCGTATGGTATAGGTAATAAAACAACAAATAAGCTTCAATAACTTTCAAAAAAACTAAATAAACATTGAAATTTTAAAAGGAGTCCCACAGTGGCTCCTTTTTTTTTTAAGCATACTTACAGAAAATAATTAAGAATTCATAATCTACTGAAATCACTGAGTTCATCAAAGTAATATTGATAAATATTCACAATTCAATTGATATATACACTAAATATGGTAAATATAGTACTAAATGAGGTGATTATATGAATGATAAACATGAAAAATTTAAAGATTTAGCAGAAAAAAGAGTATCTGAAGCATTAAAAAGGATAAATCTAATAGGAAATTTATCAAATAAAAACAATTATCATTACACTGAAAATGAAATAAGGCAGATTATTAATGCTCTTGAGCAAAGTATTAAAGAGTTAAAAGTAAAGTTTAATACTAAATCAATAAATAATAAGAACTCATTTAAGTTTAAAGAATAAGGTATTTTTATGAGTAAAATAGATTGGCATTTTGTACCGTGTGGAACTGGAGAAAGATCAAGCTTTTCTGATGCTGGAATTGTGACTTTTAAAGGGGATACCCTTAAATATTTGGCAAGAGAGTCTATCCAAAACTCTCTTGATGCAAAAGGTGAACATAAAAACAAACCTGTAAAAGTCTCCTTCAAAAGATTCCAACTAAACTTAAATGAATTACCCGCAATTGATACCTTCAAAGAAATATCGAAACTATGTGAGCAGTTTGACATTGGAGATATAGATAAACCAAGTAGCCAAAGTAACTCATCACATCTATTTTTTACTAAGCTAAGAAAATACTTTAAAGATGGGAAATTAGATATCTTAGAAATATCAGATGAAAATACAACTGGTCTTAGATACGAAAAGGATACAAAATCAAAGAAAAGTAATGAGTGGTTTAGACTACTCTTCGAAAAAGGAAAAAGCACAAGAAGAGAAAATATTGGAGGAACATATGGAATTGGTAGAAATGCTCCATTTGCTGCTTCTGACTTTCGTACAATTTTCTACTCAACGAAAATAAATAAAGATACTTTTCACTTTGGAGGTAAGACTATACTTACTTCTTTTGAAAGAGAAGATGATGTATTTTTACCAACTGGTCACTTTGGCCACAAATTATCAGAGAAAGAACCAATTGCTCCTATTTCTACTTTAGATGATATTCCACTTTTTTTTCAAAGAAAAAAAGTCGGAACAAGTATTTTTATACTAGGCTTTGATTATGGTGATGAATGGTTTCAAGAATTGCTCAAAGCAACTATAGAAAACTATTATGTAGCAATTCATTCGAATGAACTTGAGGTCTATTTTAAAGATACTATTAAAGAGAAGCAAGAAAGTCTTAATAAAGGAAGTTTAAAGAAATCAATTGATAAGTATGATTTAGAAACAAAATACTTCTACAATGCTCTTGACCTTCCCTTAGTTTAACGGACACTCTTTTAACAGCACGACTTATGTGATAAGGAGTGCGTTATGAAAAAGACACAGAAAAGAACAAAAAGACATTACCCAGAAGACTTTAAACAAT
>JAAEST010000121.1 GCA_024229115.1 Oligoflexia bacterium | reverse complement strand
TTGCCTTTTGATCGTACTTTAGCAATTAATATTGAATTTGAAAATCAAAAAGAAAAACTTCTTAAACAATTCCCGGTACACACAAAAGCATTAAGAACAATCTTAAAGAAAAACAGAGAGGATTATGGACAATTAAAACTTAAGAGAACATCCGTAAAAGACAGGTTCAGACTTCTAAAAAATGTGAGAAACCGCCAGAGAAAAGGTTCTGCAATTATTGAAGAATTATGCATACGTACTAAAAAACTACAGCCAATAATGAAGCGTTTGCAGGAAACTTCTTCTGGAATGAATAGTGTAAAGAAACAAATAGTATTATGTGAAAAACGTGACAAGATGAAGGATAAATTACGAAACTTGAAATCCAAGCTAAGTGAATATGAGGATTTGGTGCTTGAGACTCCTGAACGGTTAAGACAACGAGTTGAATCCTTTGAAAGGATTTATAAACAACATGAAGTTGCGAAGAGAAAACTTTCCAGTGCAAATCTGAGATTGGTAGTAAGCATTGCGAAGAAATACAGAAATCGTGGTCTAAGTTTTCTGGATCTCATACAGGAAGGAAATACTGGATTAATGAGAGCAGTTGATAAGTATGAATATAGAAGAGGTTATAAATTCAGCACTTATGCTACCTGGTGGATAAG
>JAAEST010000120.1 GCA_024229115.1 Oligoflexia bacterium | reverse complement strand
TATCCATGAAATATGTTATTCACTTACCTTATCCGACACTATCTAAAAAGCCTTCCAGCTTTCTACTTCTTATAGGATGCTGCAATTTTCTCACTGCCTTTTCTTCAATTTGCCTTACTCTTTCACGAGTTACCATAAACCTTTTACCCACTTCTTCAAGCGTATAGGTATAACCATCTCCAATGCCATAGCGAAGTTTAATTATTTCACTTTCACGATAAGTAAGCGTTTCAAGTACACTTTCAATTTTTTCTTTAAGCATTTCTTGAGCGGCAGCAGATACAGGAGATTCCGCCTTTTCATCTTTTATAAAATCACCAAAAGCACTATCAGCACTTTCTCCAACTGTCCTATCAAGAGAGATTTGATGCCTTGAAATTTTTAACACTTTTCTGGCCTCAGACACAGAAATCTTTATTTCCTTTGCCATTTCTTCAACACTAGGTTCTCTACCGTTCTCTTGTAATAATTTTTTTGAAACATTTCTTATTTTGCTCATTGTCTCAATCATATGTACCGGTATCCGGATAGTTCTCGCTTGATCCGCAATCGATCGAGTAATGGCTTGTCTTATCCAC
>JAAEST010000119.1 GCA_024229115.1 Oligoflexia bacterium | reverse complement strand
TCTTCAAGTTCGAGAAAGATCAGAGTTACAGGGCAGAAGCAGCAAAAAATAGATTGAAAAAGAATAAATAAGAATGTAGAAAACGAATTCATGTGCCATTTTAATTGGCCTCTAAAGTGACAAATTCATTGTCCGTTTCCATTGAATGATCTTTGATTTAATCTCTGTTGCGGCTGTTAGCCACAGCTCCCGAAGTGAAGTCGAAAATGCCGTATAATCTTTCAAATTGGCCCTGTAATCAACTTCAAGGTCACTTAGCATAAGAATCTCAAGCTGATTCTCAGTCTCTAGCTTACGCTCCTCAAGATTTTTCATTTGTTTATAGATTGGCGTTGTCGATAACTCCTTTGGTAGTTCTGATAACCTTTCTGCGAGAGCGTCAATTTGAGAATTAATTCCATATATCTGAGCTTTTAAAGAATCTATCTCTTTTACTGAACTTAGCTCACTGTCTTTATCTTTCATTTGCTCAAATAGTTTATTTGCAAGGTCGCCATCAAAAATCAGTTCTTCTACCTTTTCAATCACAAGAGGCTCAAGCTTTTTAGCAAGAACTCTATGTGGTGAGCACTTAAAGGTAGGTTTGGCACTCTAATTCTGAGAACGGCGGCACTGTAAAAATGAGATTCTCTGAGTAAACCAATCGGAAATTTTTAGTCTCTTGTAGAATAGTTGATGAACTAACTATTTACTGGAGGCATGGATGCTTCGAATGGATG
>JAAEST010000118.1 GCA_024229115.1 Oligoflexia bacterium | reverse complement strand
CTTTAAAAGAAGAGATACTTGAAGAAAAGAAGATGCTGGAGAAGGTTGTGAAGAGTGGGAAAGAGGGGATTAATCGGTGGGTTGAGGTTCTGGACAGAGAAGAAGACCTTGAAAAAGCATTCCAGCATGAGGTGTCAGAGTCAGCAAAGAAGGAAGTCGAAGCCGGTCTTTTTATTTCTTACGGTGCAAAGGCTGAGAAAATTAATCTGGAGAGTGAACAGTGGGGGAAAAAAGATGTTGCTATCGGTGAGAAGATAAACGAAGCGGCAAGAGGGACGAGCAGAAATGCTTTAGTCAGCAACAAAATTACTAAATTACTAAACAATGCAAAAGAAGACCTGAAATTGCCAAACTTAAAATTACCCTTTGATGTATATATTGACAGGGTCTACAATATCAAAGTAGACCTTGAATCTGCTTCATCAATTAATAAAGCAATCATTGAGCGTAAAGTCCCAGATGCAGAGAAAATTGTAAAAAGAATGGCGCCAAAATTATTCAAAGATCTAAAAGAAATACTTCAGAAAGGGTCTCTCGGCTCTTCTGCATATTTGTCAAAAACAAGGGATATATACAATAATGGAGACGCCCTCAGCGAAAAGGCTTTGAACGCCTTTATGGAAGAAAGTAAAAATTACATCAGACACTTCCAAAAGAAGGTTAACATCTCAGAACTCCATTCGGATATCAGGGGAAGGTTCTTCTTTACTGAAGATATCCTGGAACTTTGGTTCAGCATCAAAGAAGTAGAAAATACGGTGATGATTTTCAGAAAAGTGGGCCGACTTGTATTTAAGGGATTTGAACTGGGTGGCACAACATCTGTTTATGAGATACTGAAGACAAACTCAGATTTCTACAAAATGATACTGGAACATCATTTTACTGCGTGGTTGGAAGATCTAAAACCTCATTGAGGCTTCCAGGCCGATAGCCTTCAAGGTCAACGGTCACATAGGTAAACCCTATTTCTT
>JAAEST010000117.1 GCA_024229115.1 Oligoflexia bacterium | reverse complement strand
TGTTAAGTCGTCGAACAAAAAACAACCCTGTTTTGATTGGAGAGGCCGGAGTAGGGAAGACCGCGGTAGTTGAGGGCCTGGCTCAAGCGGTAGTAAGCGGCGCCGTTCCGGAACTCTTGCGCGAGAAAAGAATAGTCGCCTTAGATTTGGCAATGATGGTAGCAGGCACAAAATACCGTGGTCAATTTGAGGAAAGAATTAAAGCCGTAATGGGAGAAGTCCGTAGAGCAAAAAACATAATCCTCTTTATAGACGAACTTCATACGTTAGTAGGTGCAGGAGGAGCAGAAGGTGCAATTGATGCATCCAATGTTCTGAAACCAGCTCTTTCCAGAGGAGAGATACAATGTATAGGCGCAACCACTCTCGATGAATACAGAAAATATATTGAAAAAGACGGTGCGCTCGAAAGAAGATTTCAAACAATAGTTGTCGATCCACCTTCGAAAGAAGAAACCGTCGAAATCTTGAAAGGTTTAAGGGACAGATATGAAGCACACCATAAGGTTCAAATAACTGATGAAGCAATAAAAATAGCAACAGAATATGCTACAAGGTATATTACAGGAAGATTCTTGCCTGATAAAGCAATAGATGTTATCGATGAAGCAGGTGCTCGTGTAAGATTAAAGGCAACTACACATCCTCCTGATTTAAGGCATATAGAAAAAGAAATAGGAGACCTTGAAAAAGAAAAGGATGAATCCGTGGCATTACAAGATTTTGAGAGAGCAGCGAAACTTAGAGATAAAGCGGACAAATTGAAAAAGAAAAAAGGTAACGTAGAAAAAGAATGGCGGGAAAATTGTACGGAAGTAGACGGAACGGTAGACGAAGCCGTTATTACCGAAGTTGTTTCAACCATGACGGGCATACCTCTCAAACGTATGGAAGCTGAAGAAGCGAAGAAACTGCTTAATCTCGAGGCTGAACTTCAAAAAACTGTAATCGGACAGGACAATGCTATTAAAGCGGTAGCAAAGGCAGTTAGAAGGTCAAGAGCAGGCTTACAGAACCCAAATAGGCCAAGTGCCAGCTTTATCTTTATTGGCCCATCAGGAGTTGGTAAAACTCTTCTTTCAAAAGCGTTGGCCAAATCTTTGTTTGGAGAAGAAGATTCGCTGATTCAAATAGATATGTCCGAATACATGGAGAAACATAATGTATCACGATTAATAGGTGCACCTCCTGGTTATGTTGGTTTTGAGGAAGGAGGGCAATTAAATGAAAAAATTCGA
>JAAEST010000116.1 GCA_024229115.1 Oligoflexia bacterium | reverse complement strand
TTTTAAACAAGACGTTTCATACTCTCAAGAAGACTTCGACAAAGCCCTAGAGCAAGACCTGTTTCGTTCATGTACCGGCCAAGAGCTTTCAACTTTTGGTTGGACAAAAGCGTTTGGTAAGCATGGGCAAACCCTGTCTCACTTCTCTCAAGACAGCATTTTAGTATGCGCAAAGCGTGAAGAAAAAGTGCTGCCAGCTGCCGTTATCAATGAAATGGTTGCAGAAAAAGTTGAGCAAATAGAAGCGGAAGAAAACCGCCCAGTTAAGAAAAAAGAAAAAGACGAACTAAAAGAAAATATTCTACACACGTTACTACCTCAAGCATTCAAAAAATCGAGCCTACAGTTTGCGTTTATCGACCAAAAGAATGGCTGGGTTGTTGTTAACAGCGCAAGCTTTAATAAAGCAGAAGAGCTTTTAGCCCTACTTCGTAAATCACTTGGCACACTTCCTGTCGTACCTGCATTTGCTAATTATGATTTAGATGTATTTTTAACTGATTGGTTAACTAATTTCAGTACGCCTGAAGGCTTTTCAATCGGTAACGATGCAGAACTTGAAGAAGCAGATGACAGTGGCGCTCAGGTTAAATTAAAAGGCCATGATTTATCATGTGACGAAGTTAAGTCTCATTTAGAAAATGGTAAGCGTGTAACTAAGCTTGCTCTTGATTGGCAAGAGCGCGTCAAATTCATGCTGCAAAACGATGGCTCGATTAAACGTTTAAGCTACTCAGAAACACTAAAAGAAGAAAACGCTGACATTCCAAAAGAAGATATGGCAGTAAAACTTGATGCTGACTTTATCTTAGCGTCAGAAGAAATTAAGCAAATGCTAGAAG
>JAAEST010000115.1 GCA_024229115.1 Oligoflexia bacterium | reverse complement strand
TTGCAGGATATGCTCCAGGAATAATAGTCTTAAAGAGATACTCCCCTTTTTCATTTGTTACGGTTCTGCCCCAGTACTGAAAGTTAGGATCAAGCTTGGCCGGATTCGGATCGGCGGGGTGATTATATTTACCTGTGTCACAAATTATTAAGTATAAAAGGGCCATTTTGTGGCCCTTTTTTTGTTTAATTACAGCAAGTTATAGACTGTTTAGAAATTAAACAGCAATGTAAAATTACCAAAATTGTCCTACCACTAAGATATGGCCGTTAAAATCTACATGTAAAAGATAAATATATATAAAAAGGCTTTTCATGAAATTTCTAATTCTTATCTCACTTTTCAGTCTCAATGCTTTTTCTTCTAGCGATACAATTATTACTAAAATTAATTATAGCGAAGTCGAAAGAATTGTTTGCATGCAAAATAAGGTGCCCATTGTAATAGAAAGGATTGAACTAGGTAATAATCATATGAAAGTTATGAGTAAGTTAGAGTCTGTTAAACAGTTTATTATGAAAAATGATCGTCTTTATATGACTTGTGATAATATTCGAATAAAATATGTTCCAGTAAGAAATCCATAGTAATTTATGAAAAGTATTGTAGTTTTCTTTATATTTTTCTCATCAAATGTATTTGCTATGTATGGTGATTTGCTTCCTGTGGAGCTCGCACCAAAGCATGCTTGCCATATCAGTCTACATGATGGTCTCAGTACCTGTAGTGGTACGATTGTATCTAAGAATAAAATAAAAACAGCTTCACACTGTATAAGAGATCAAAAAGTAAGCCAGGTAAAGATTGCTTGTCCCAATGGTCAGACTTTTAAAGCGAAAAAACTTGTCTTGCATCCTGAGTATTACAATGTTCCTAATAAAATGTTAGCTGATGTCGCGATAATTGAATTTGACGGTCATTTTAATTCAGTAATACCTTCATGGAGGATTCTTTAGAAATCCCCGTATTTTAATAACTTAAGTGTCTTTACAAGCACATTTAAGCACGGCCCATTAGTCGGTTAATCATTTGTTGAAAAGACTTTCGATATTATCGCCAAAGCTAATTTCTTCGGGAATAAACTGTAAGCAATCAGTTGCTCCTTTGGTATCTACCCCTGCAAGTCTTAAATATATGTCCATTGTGGCCGATTTCTTCCAGCCTCCAATTTTCATTACAATAGGAGAGGGAACACCATTAGCGAGCATTTGCGTTGCAAAACAAGCTCTCAAGGCATGAAACTTTATGGGTTTCATATTAATTGAGTTAAGAAAGTTTCGAAGAGGAACAGCTTGATCTCCATTATCCCAGTCTTTACTTCTTGGAAGGACGTGGGGATTAGGGGATGAGCTTGGACCATTTTTCAGTTCGAGGATGAGTTTTTTTAGGGATGAGTTTATGGGAATTGTTCTCCAATACCTTCCTTTTGTAGGACCGACTTTCTTCATATTAGAGTCATAGGATCGATCTACTAAGATAATCTCTTTTTCTAAATCGATTTGATCCCAAGTTAAAGCATGAAGTTCACCACTTCTCATTCCTGTTAGGATGGCAAATGACCAAGTTGGATACCACAGATGATTCATGGTCTTTGCTATCATTAAGAACTTCTTAATTTCTTCAAGACTTAGAATATCGGGAGCTTTATGCTCTTTGACCTCTATTTGAAGTCCTTTAAATGGTGGGCGATCATTTCCGACAATATAGCGAAATTCAATTCCCCAATAATAGACTTTATTGATGATATTCTTAACTTTCTTTTGATAAGCTTTTGAAAGATTTGCTTTATCAAATTGAATTAGAAGCTCTCTTGCATCAGCAATTGTGATTTCTGAAGCTGGTCGATCGTTCCAGTGCTTAGTCCATTTATTCAAAGTACTAAGATAACCTTCAGCTGATCTTTGGTTGACTTTTAAAATATAGCCAGCTTTTACATCCTGCCACCATCTATCAACAAGCTCTCCCCAGTTAAGTCCAATTCCTTCGAGTTTTTGAAGCTCAATAGTTGCCTGTCTGAAAAGTCTTTTCTCTTCTTTTATTGCTTGGGCCATAGTTGATAGTTTTTTAGAATACTTCTGTATTCTCTTTTTCCTATTAACTTTACTTCTTACATGAACATAGACTTTAAAAAAGTCTTTGCCATTTTCAGTGATTTTCTTAATCGACATGTTAGCCTCCGACGATGTGGGAGGTTTCAATGAGATAATCCAGTTCTTCTCGTTTAAAGTAGAGCCTGTTGCAGAACTTTCGGGCCTTTAACTTTCCTTTAGATACTAAGATGTGAACAGCGTTCACACTTCTTCTTAAGTAAGTAGCCGTCTCTTTTGTTGTTAACCAAACTAAATTGTTAAAGAGCTGTGTGACCTTCCCTTAGTTTAACGGACACTCTTTTAACAGCACGACTTATGTGATAAGGAGTGCGTTATGAAAAAGACACAGAAAAGAACAAAAAGACATTACCCAGAAGACTTTAAACAATCGGCTATT
>JAAEST010000114.1 GCA_024229115.1 Oligoflexia bacterium | reverse complement strand
TTGCAGGATATGCTCCAGGAATAATAGTCTTAAAGAGATACTCCCCTTTTTCATTTGTTACGGTTCTGCCCCAGTACTGAAAGTTAGGATCAAGCTTGGCCGGATTCGGATCGGCGGGGTGATTATATTTACCTGTGTCACCTTTTTTTCAACTGTTCCTTTATTTTGTTAGAAGAGTCTGAGTGCCATTGCTTAATAGCTTTGTTTTTATCAAGCTTAGAATTCTTGATTACACCAGTTGCTTTTATTATTTTTTTAATGTCAGGTAACAAAGATTTATAGATTACTTCTTTACGGTTAGTGATGAGAGTAAATTTCATGCTACTTAAACAATTGCTAAAATTTTTCTTTATTTCAACTAAGGACTTTTGTGAAAAATCTTTTTTAGACAATGCTATTCCAGAAATTTCATATTTGAGAGATTTTATTTCATACTTATCTAATGAAAAGTTTTTAGGAATTTGTGATCTTTTAACAATAATACTTTTTACTCTGCCTGCTTTAAGACCTGTAAATAATGAATTAATTGAATTAACAGTATATGTTGGATTTAAATTGTTATACTTTTTCAGTGTTGTGCTATGAGATTCTTTAATTATTCCAACATTTATATGATTTTTTAGATTGATAGAGTTTTTAGAAATAATAAAAACCTCATCAATATATAGTGGAAAAAGCCCTTCTAAGTCTCCACTTCGAACAGGGTATAGTGCATTTATCTTAGTATCATTCAGTAGATGAACACCTCTTATATAAGGTAGTTTTAAGAAACTTATCTGATCATATTCAGGCCCTAGAGTACATTGAATAACTTTTTTAATATCTGCCTTTTTAAATAATCCATGTTCAGTATCTGATAAACCAATGACAAACTTTTTAGATAAAGCAGAAAAAGAAGATAGATATAGTAGTAGAATGATAATAGTTTTCATAAATAGCACTTATTTAAACTATGATAGTATATTAAAAATAAGAATAAAAAAAGCCTCTCCGAAGAGAGGCTAGTTCTAACCGCTTGAGCGATATTTATATTTTATAGTCCGACTATTCTAGTTCAAGATCTTCGTCGAAAGATTCATCAAGGATCTCATCATCAAGTGCCTTGTCGTAACCTTCGATTCTTCTTTGAAGAGCAGTTCTCTCAGCTTCTCTTTCTGATGCAGAGATTGAGATTAATGAACCTGAAACTGAAGAAGCAAGTCCTAACATAATACAAGCTGTATCGTCAGAGTCACAAGCTGATAGTACGTGTGCACCAAGCTCAACAAACTTCATACCTAGGATGATTTCTGCTGTAAATTGATCGATATAAACGTAGTTAACAGTGCGGTAGTGTCTGTGAACATAAGTTCTGTGACGAACAACTCTGTGTGGTCTGTGGTAGTGACGTCTTACAACTCTACCGTTGTGAGTGTAGTAAGTTACATACTTGTTCTTATATTTTCTATCTCTATATACATTTACAGTTGTATAACCAGCGTACTCACCGTGCTCGATGATTGTTTCTTCAACGTAAACTGTTGATGTACGTGAATAGTCTTCATAACATGTGTAGTATCCACATGAAGTGTAAACTTCTTCACGGTAAGAGTAGTGAGATGAGAATGATCTATCCCATGTTTCATAAGTTGTTGTGTAACGAGTTGCGTATCCATCTCTTGCCATAGCCGACGTGATTGTCATTAAAAGCATAGAGATAAGTAATAGTGCTTTCTTCATTAGAGACTCCTAGTTAAAGCAATACTTAAATTTCTTGAATTTTTTCAAAACCTTGGAGAACATACCACTATTTAAGACGCGTTGCGGCTAAGCGTGTATTATTTACTCACAGTTTAACTTTTATAGGAGTTAAGAGTTCGATTTTACTAGGAGTTAATTTACATTGATAGGCGAGGATTTCTACTCCGGCCTTAGCGGCAGCTCTTAGAAGTTCCCCATATTCAGGATCAATTTCATCAGCTGGAGAGAAGGAATTTACATCTTCACGTTGAACAACATAGAGCATACAGGCCCTAATCCCTTGGCCAACAAGGTCAGTGAGCTCACGTAAATGTTTTTGACCTCTGGTTGAAACTGAATCAGGAAAAATTCCCGTTTCATCTTCTCCCAGCATCGTGACATTCTTCACTTCAACATAGCATTGTTCAGTTGGACCATCCTTTAAAAGGATATCAATTCGACTTTGACCAATCTTAGCTTCAGGCTTGATCGTCTCATAACCATCAAGCTCTTTAATTGTTCCATTGGCAATTGCTTCCATGGCAAGCTTATTAGGAAGAGATGTATTCACACCAATCCATGTATTACCATTATTGGTCATTTCAAGAGAGTATTTTAATTTTCTTTTAGGATTATCATGATAGCTACAAAGAACTTTCCAGCCTGGTTCCCAACAAGTTTTCATAGAGCCAGTATTAGCCGTGTGAGCAACAACAACTTCACCGTCTTCTAGTTCAATATCAGCTAGAAATCTCTTATATCTTTTTAATATTTTGCCTTTGATTAATTTGTTTTCAAATTTCATCAAGCCCGTCCCAATTTCTGATTAATACTAATGATTCTTCATTGTCGCTATTAATCATTTCAGGAACGAGGCAATCTTTCAAGCCAATCGTGATAAGGCCACGGTATCTTTTGCGAGCAAATACTCGACGGCCTTCTTCTAGACCAGGATAATATTCTTTAATGCTAAGTTTTCTAAAACTTGCTGTTGATGTTTTACACATCCCTTCAATCATTGCTTCCATAACTTCAGGATGTTTCCCATTTTTAATTTCTTCTAATTGTTTTTTAATATCATGAACTAAATCAATTTCGAGCTCATAATCGAGCTCACGTAAATGATGGATAGTTAATCCATTGCCAACATCAACACCGCCACGAATAACTGTTTTGGCGTTCAGGCCTAATACTGTAAAGAGAGAAAAGAGTAGGGTCATTTGTCTCATTGTAAGTCCTTAGTAAGAGGGAAGAGTTGGATATTTAATTGATAAACATCCTTGGCACTTTCCATATTTGAAGTAAGCTCATTAATTTCTTTACGAAACTCCCTAATCTTTTCTTTAAGAAGAGGAAGCTTATCTTTATCAATAGGAAAGGTAACACCATTAAATTCACGTTCACTTACCAGATCTTCATCTAATGAATGATTTGCTAAAGTGATCATGGACTTATGGTATTCATATATAGCTTGAGACTTCATGTCTGCGTCTGGTGTTGAGAGAGCACCTTGAGTTTGTCTTAAACCTTTTATTGGATCGTCTTCTATAAGACTTAGTTTCTTCAAGTTTTCAAGAGCATTTTGAATATGCCTTTTACTCACTTTCTTTTTAAGTTTTAAAGCAAGCCAATCTAAATCATTCTTAAAGCCTGGAAGATCAATAAGTACATAAACAACAACATGATACCAAGTACTCAAGAAGTCATATTGTTCTAGTTCTAAAGGTGAAAGACCTTTCTTTCTCTTTTGTTCTAGCAAGCGATTGAAGTAATCAAGCTTCGTCTCTTGATTTTTCGCTTGAGAATAATGAACAAGGTTCTCAAAGAATTCGATCTCTGTCTTATTAGTTAGCCCTAGGGCCTTAATGTATTTTGGAATAGTATTTGAGGTAAGGTTTCTTTCTCCGTCCATAATCATTTTTAAATGTGACGGTGAAGATAACCCGCCCTTTTTCATAAAGAGACGATAACTATAGTCTGGATTCGCTTCTTTCTTTTGAAGATAGAAGTCTTTTAAATATTTTCTGTAATCAAGATATTCAGTAATATTCATTGCTACCCTTATATTGTGGACATTAAAGTAACTGTACACATTTACTTAATAAAGTAGAGTTGTTGTTTTAGGGACAATGTACGGCCCTGTCACTGAATATAGACAGATTAGTGGACACGTGTCCAACTGGTATCACGTTGGCGCTGGAAAAGTGTACACATTTGGGAACAGTTTTTTTATAAAAAACTTGAAATCGATTTACAGAAAAAGTTGAGTTTTTTAATTTGTATTTGCCGGCAGGGAAATGAAAGTTTCTCAAAAAAATTTACGAAACTAAAAACTTAAACTTTTTTAAACTAAACGGAGTACAAAATGAAAAAACTTATGACACTTGCAATCGCACTTTTAACTGTTAATGCTTTCGCTGGAAGCGCTCAAATGAAATTCACTACAGGTTTCTCTGGTGATTCTGAAGCTGCTGTTGTTGCTGCTGCTGAAGCTGCAATCCCAGCTATCCAAACTGGTGACTACAAGCCACTTAACAGAGACATGAGATTTGAAGGTTGTTGGCCAATGAAAGAAAGATATATCAAAGTTGGTTCTCTTTCAGTTAGCAAAATCTACAAGTTCGAAAACGGTACATTAAACCCAGTTTTCCTTGGACGTCTTTCTGTAACTCACAAGAGATGTAGAGACGACAGATAATTTTTAGAACTAAAATAAGTTCACATATAATTGTTGTTGTTTAAAGAAGCCCTCCGTTTATACGGAGGGTTTTTTTTTGCCATCAAAACTCTCTGGCCCTATACTCAATGGAACAGGAGAGCTCTTATGAATAAATTGGAAGTCGCAAAAACTTTACTTAAAGTCGGTTGTGTTTCAATTAAACCAAATGAACCATTTACTTATGCTTCAGGTCTAAAAGGTCCAGTTTATTGTGATAATCGTTTGTTATTAGGCCACGTTCCAGAAAGAATCCAGATTTGTCATAGCTTTATTGACGTTATTGAAAATAATGGTTTCCTCTTTGATCATCTTGGGGGATTGGCGACAGCTGGTATTCCTCATGCCGCTTGGATTGCTCATGAAATGAAGAGATCGATGGTTTACATTCGCTCTAAGCCAAAAGGTCATGGTAAAGGAAATCAGATTGAAGGAAAGTTTAAAGCCGGAGACAAAATCCTCTTAGTTGAAGACTTGGTGAATCAGGCCAAGAGTTTGGAGGAGGCTATTGTCGGAGTGCGAAATGATCAGGCCCTTGTCGAGACATGTTTATGTATTGTTGACTATGAAATGCCAAAGGCCCGTGAAAGAGTTGAGAATTTAGGTCTTAAATTAGTTAGTTTAACTGACTTTAGTCACCTTTTACTGGCAGGTGAAGAGCTTGGATTGATTTCGCAGGATGACATTCAGACACTTAGAGATTGGCAGTCTGATCCAGTAGCTTGGAGCGAAAAAAAACAAGCTTAAAAATGCATAGTGTCTAACGCTTAACCCTTTGTTTATTCTAACTTTCTCCATTATATTAGGCAGGTTAATTTTTGAATAATCTTATTTGGAGGATCTATGTCTGATATGGCAAAGCTAGAGCTGGACGGTAAAACAATCGAGTTACCAATTATCACTGGTACTGAAAACGAAAAGGCGATTGATATTCGTGCTCTTCGTGCACAAACAGGTTACGTAACACTTGATAATGGTTTTATGAACACTGGTTCTTGTGAGTCTAAGATCACTTTTCTCAATGGAGAAAAAGGAATTCTAAGATATAGAGGTTATCCAATTGAGCAAATCGCTGAGCAGTCTAACTTTGTTGAAGTCGCTTATCTTCTTAATTTTGGAAAACTTCCTAATCAAAAAGAATTAGATTTCTTCAATGAAAAGATTGCAAGTTTTGCAACTCTTCCTGAAGGGATAACAAAAATTATCGATCAATTCCCAACAAACTCTCATCCAATGGGTGTTGTATCAGCAGTAACATCATCTCTTTCTGCTTTTTATCCTGAGTTCTTAAAGACTCCACTGACAGATGTTGATAGAGAAAGAGCGATTGCTCAGTTACTTGCTCAAGTTAAAATTATTGCAGCTTATTTCTATAGAAGAACAGTAGGGAAGAACCCTCATCGTTCACACCCTTCTCTTGGTTATGCTTCAGATTTTCTAAACATGATGTTCTATGAAGAAGGTTATGAAGTAGATCCTGAAGTTGCAAAAGCTCTTGATGTACTTCTTATGCTTCATGCTGATCATGAGCAAAACTGTTCAACTTCAGCCGTAAGACTGATTGGTTCTTCACAGGCCAATATCTTCGCAACAATCTCTGGTGGGATTGATGCCCTTTGGGGACAACTTCATGGTGGAGCGAACCAAAGAGTTCTTGAAATGCTTGAAGCTATTCAAGAAGATGGTCGTGGATATAAGAAGTTTATTGAGAAAGCAAAAGATAAGAATGATAGTTTCCGTTTAATGGGATTCGGACACAGAGTTTATAAGAACTTTGACCCAAGAGCGAAGATCATTAAGAAAGCATGTGATACTATTCTTGAAAGACTTAATATCCAAGATCCACTACTCGATATTGCTCGAGGTTTAGAAGAAGAAGCGAGAAAAGATAGCTACTTTGTTGATAGAAATCTTTATCCAAATGTTGATTTTTATTCAGGAATAATCTACAAGGCCCTTGGTATTCCTACAAATATGTTCACAGTGATGTTTGTTCTTGGAAGACTTCCAGGTTGGATGGCCCAGTGGAAAGAAATGAGAGAAGATCCGACTCTTAAAATTTCTCGTCCTCGTCAAATCTATACTGGTGAAAATTTAAGAGAATTTACAAATATCGCTGATAGATAATTTCGACTTTCATGCTCGAACTTTCTGTAGATAAATTACTTAGCTGGAGCCTTCACCCAAAGATCACTGAGGGGAAGCTCCTGCAAGGTATTGTTGATATCTCTAGTCTCTACACAAGAGAAAGAGATGAACTCACGAATTGGCAATGGAACGAGAGTCTGATTACCAGCTACACTTGTTTCTACTTACCAACTAATTTTGTTAAACTAAAATTTATACTTGATCGCTTACCACATGAGATCTGCTCTGAACTCGTTAATTCAGACTGGATTGATTTTGGTTGTGGACCTGGTACCTATTCTTTGGCCCTTTTAGACTTCTTTGAAGACTTTAAAGGAAAGATTCATTGCGTAGACAAAGAGTCTTTCATGCTTGAGCAAGCTAGAAGAGTGATCCGTGGAGCTTTCCCTGATAAACTTTCGAAAGTAAGCTTCTCAGGAAATGCTCTTGATGCAAATTTTGAATCGCCCGTTATTATTTTTGGTAACTCTCTTAATGAAATGTCTCCTGAAGAAGTAAATTCTGTAATAAAGAAAGTGAAGCCAAAGTATGTGATCTTTATTGAACCTGGAACTCCAGAAGTTTTCTATAAACTTATGGATGTTCGTCGTAAAATTTCAGCAAGTAATTTTAAAAATATTTTTCCATGCCCATCAACAGCAACATTCTGCCCTTTACTAGAGCATTCTATCAAAGAAGAAAAGATTGATTGGTGTCATCAAGTCTTAAAGCATGTCCATCATCCAAGTGTGGAAAGGCTAGGGCAAATTGTAAAACTCGATCGAAAGAAAATGCCTCTTATTGCTCATCTCTATCAAAACTTAGAAGATGAATTTAGAAATATTGAAGAGGAGAGTTTCCGAATAATCCGTACAGTCAGTGAAAGCAAACACAGTTTTATTTGGGATGTTTGTCTTCTTAATGAAGTAAATGAAAATTTAAATCTTCGCTTCGAAATCCCTAAACGAAAAATGGCCAAGTCACGTGCTAAAGAATTAAGTAAGGCCAGCGCTGGGGATATATTTAAATATGAACTGATAAAAGAGATTAATGAATTCCAATGGCGCGTTTCTCTAGTTTAATAAAATATTGATCTACGTTGTCAGGCTACAGACTCCATTTATTCGACGTGCAATAAAAAAGGCTCCGATTGGAGCCTTTTTATATTTCAAATTCCGATTGGAACTTTAAAAATTTCTATGCAATTAAGCGACTATTTTTTTGAAGCAGCTTGAGCGTAACGTGAACCGAATTTCTTTCTGAATTTTTCAATTCTTCCTTCAGTATCCATAACTTTTTGCTTTCCAGTATAGAATGGGTGACAAGCTCCACAGATGTCGATCTTGTTTAAAGCAGCTGTTGATCTAGTTTCATAAGTTGCACCACAAACACAGTTAATTGTTACAGCGTTGTACTCTGGGTGGATATCTTTTTTCATAATGGACCTCTCAATGGTTACTGATATATTTACAGTAACGGGTTTTTAATATTAACGAGGGGCTAATTTGCCCTGTTTTCATAGTAAAGTCAACTTCTTAGGCCAAATATTCAGTCCTAATGGGCCTCACAACTACCGCATCCACTTCCTGAACCTGTATTGCCAGTAAGGGGATCGATAAAGTCCCAATGACCGTAACGCCTGTTGGCGAAGCTAATGGCTTCGTCGAGAAGCTTAAAGTCTTGCTGAAATACCTCCACATCTTCTTTAGTGATTGATGTCACACTGTAGAGAAGTTCTTGATCTCCGCTGGTATCTGGTTGAGCGGCAAGAGCGATAAAGACCTTTAAGTCATTAGAAATATATGAACAATAGTTCCAATTTGATTCATTTAACATGGCGAGAATTTATCAATAATGACTTGTCAGGGCAAGGAAGAAAGTGTAATCTCCCCAAGTTAATTTTTATTAGAGCGGAGGTTACTGTGGCAAAGGGACCAAGAGTAATTGTTACTTTAGAATGTACAGAAGCAAGAAAGTTAGGGAAGTCACCTTCTCGTTACCATACAACTAAGAACAAGAAGACTCATCCAGAGAGATTAGAACTTAAGAAATACAATCCTTTCTTAAGAAGACATACTCTTCACAAAGAAATCAAGTAGTAGATCTTTCTACACAGATATACTGAAAGCGGTATGAGCTTTCTAAAGGAGCATTTTCATGCTCCTTTTTGTGTTTTTACATACCTAAGTTATTGTTTTCACAAAACTTAGCTCCTAAAAAAAGTTAATTGAATAGGCCTTTTTTCCGATAAGCTTAAGAGATCAAGCAAGGGAAAATATCTTGGCGTTAAAAATTCTATTAGTCGATCCAGATGATGAGTGGCTATTCGAAGCTAAAAAGTACTTCGAAGACCTTCTCTATGAAGTCAAAATGGTGACTAATGGTAAGGACGCTCAGCTTGCACTCTATAACGACAAGTTCTTTTCAGTCGTTATGAATGTAGAAGTTCAAAATCACGCTGGTCTTCAAGTTCTAAAATTTATTAAGACTAATTATCCTTCTCAAAATGTTCTTATGATCACAGAGGTGAGTGAAGAGCAAGATGAAGAAGATCAAATGACGGTTGAAAAACTCAAAAAGATGGGAGCAACAGAGGCCATTGAGAAGCCTTTTAAATTTGATGACCTTAAAGGATTACTTGAAGGGCATCAAAGTGTTGGAGACATGGTTGCCGGTATTCCTCGTCGAAAAGAGCTTGGTCCTGAAGAAGAAGTAAATGAAAGTGATGATACATTTACTCGTGTTAAAATTTCTGAGTTCTATTCATCTCAACCAGTACTCTTTGATATTTTTATTAAACTTAAGAGTGGACGCTATGTGAAGATTCTTCATGCAGGGGATGCTCTTGATAAAGACAGAATTGATAAATATAAGAATGAAAAAAATGTAGAGTATTTCTACTTTCATAAAAAAGATCTCTTTAAGTTTGTTAAATATAATAACTACTTTGCTAAGAAAGTTATTGAGAGTAAGAAAGCTCCAACAAATAAGAAAATCAAACTTCTTCAAAACGTCAGTGAAAAATTTCTAGAACAGTCTTTCGAAGAAGGCTTGAAGCCTCAGATTATTGATCAAGGTAAAGAGATTGCTGAAAATATGTTTTCCCTTATTCAACAGCAAGAAGATCTCTTTAGTATCTTAAGAAGCTATCAGGATTTCGATCCAAATGCTTTTACCCATGCTTATCTCGTTTCTCTATTCTCAACATCAATCATTCAGCAATTTGAATGGCAGTCAAAAACAACGATTGAAAGTACATCCTTTGCTTGCTTCTTTCATGATATTGGAAAGATGCAATTACCGAAAGAGCTACTTCATAAGAAAGTTATGGAGATGAATGATGAAGAACTAGCTCAGTATAAAGAACATCCAGAGCTTGGTTATCAATTACTCGATGGCAAGAATACTATCTTTACATCGGTTAAGCAGATTGTGCTACAGCATCATGAAGCTTATGATGGTTCTGGTTTTCCATTTGGAAAGAGAGGATCAAAGATTTTTACTTTGGCCAATATCGTAGGTCTTGCAGATGCTTTTACTCATATTGTTCAAGAGCAAGAACTCAAGCCTGTTGAAGCCCTCAAGATTCTTTTAAAAGATCAAAATTTAATGAAGCAGTATAATTCAAGAATTGTTGAGAACTTGATTAATGTTTTTGTCGATCCAGAGAAGATTGCAAAGGATAATAAACTTCCTTCTAATTCTCGAGTTGTTAATAAAAAAGTTTCTTGAAAGGAATTTTCTTAAGCTTACTTTCCCTAATATAAATATTTTTTAAGTTCCCTTTATTAAGAATAATAGGGGAAATTACATTCGAACTTTTAACAATAATATTTTGCCATTTTTCAAGCTTGAGATCAGGTAGATTCGGAATCGCCCCACTCATTTCCACTTTGACTTCTTCACCGTTTTTTAAATTAAAGAAGAGACGATAATATGGTTTTTCAAGATGCTGATTTATTTTTTCATTCAGAGCTTCAGATATTTCATCAAGAATAATATTACTTCTTATATTCTGAAGACTAGCTAAGAATTCATCAATCTTTTGATCATCAAGAGTCTTTCCTGTTGCGCTTAACCACTTATCTTGTTTTCTCTCAAAAGCTAAGGTCGGTTTGGTCGATGATTTCCCTTGGAAAAATTTTAAAGAAGCAACATCTTTGGTATCGAAATTAAACACTCTATTATCAACGAAACTAGTAAGATCGAGTGAAGTGAAATTAGAACTAAACCCATCGATATGGTAGATGGCATCCTGCTTTGATAATGAAATATAAGTTGAGTTATCGAGAGGATTAATAAGACCAAAGTCTACCGTTGTTTCTTTTCCATCATTAAAAATTAGATCAATACTAAAAAGCGGATTATTTAAGCTGAAGTTAGAAAGATAGATCTTATCTTTTTCATATATTTTTCTGATTTGAAGCTTCTTCAATGTCTCGATCATATTGAGGATAATATTCCTATTAGCCGGTAGATTTCTTGGAGAAATAATATTCCATTGACTATTATTGGCCTTAGCTTGTTCGAAGTGGAACTTTCCGAGACTATTTCTTAAAATGACCTGGTTCACACCATCAAGATCACCTTGATTAAAAACAAGTCGTAGACTATTGATCTCGGTATCTTTGTGCTCAGGTGCTTGGAAAATTTCACTGAAGAAAGCACTAATAATGATGGCACCAAAGAAAAAGAAAGTGATCCAGTTTGAAAATGCAGCTCTATTTGCTCTTAAATTAATTAACAAATTGATCTCCGAGAGTTGTTTCTCTTTATAATATCTTGATTAATCGAGACCGTATAGAGATGATTAAGGAAGTTAATTAAATGTAATGACTAGGTGAGTTATGGGTTTCTTTGATTTAATGAGAGAAGGCGGATTTATAATGGTTCCGCTTTTAATATGTTCTTTAGTTATTTGGACTGTGGCCATTGAACGATGGTGGTTCTTAAAGCAAACAGATGAGCAATTCAATAGAATTTATTCTAAATCAGTTGATCTAATCAAAGATAATAAACTTCACGAGGCGATGGGTCTTAGTCATAGCGTTCACCCAGTCGTGGCGAAACCTTTTGGGGCCATTTTTGAAGACAAGGAAAGAGAGTTTAGTAAGTGGCAAGTTCTTCTTGATCGAAGACTTTCTGAATCGAGCTCCCAAATGAGAAGATTCCTTTGGATGCTTGGAACGATTGGAACTTCCGCACCATTTATTGGTCTATTTGGAACTGTCGTAGGGATCATTAAAAGTTTTGATTCTATTGCGCAAAGTGGAAAGGCTGGATTTGCAGTTGTGGCCGGTGGTTTAGGGGAAGCTCTTATCGCTACTGCTGCAGGTATTATTGTCGCGGTCTTTGCTGTTGTTCTTTATAATTATTTTCAAGTACGCCTAAGAGAAACAAGTCTTAACTACAGAAATAAATTAGAAGATCTCAGGGAGATGCTTTAATGGGAATGGGTTCTATGGGAGATAATCGAAACTCTCGTGACGGACATGATGATATTGTAGCGGAAATCAATATGACTCCGCTTATTGATATTATGTTGGTGTTACTTATTCTCTTTATGGTGACTTCTTCTGTTTCATTAGAAAGTGGTCTTGATGTAGATCTTCCAGAAGCGAGCACAACGTCAGAGCAATCTGGAGAACAGAGTGTTGTGATTATTAGTCTTGATAAGTCTGGAAATATTTCTATCAATGGAGAAAAGACAACTTTAGAAACTATTCAGGAAGACTTGAAAAAATCATTTGAAACAGAAAAAACAGATCTCGTTATTTTAGAAGGGGATAAGAACTCTACTTTGGAAATGACCATACAACTTATGGACTTGGCCAAACAAGCAGGAGCTAAGAAATTTGCGATTGCTGCGAGCGAGTCTAATTAGATTAGATCGTCAAGATCTCCGAAGTCCCCATCATCATCATCATCACCTGAAGCAGCTTTCTTCTTAACAACAACTTCTTCTTGAACTTCAGGTTCAATCGATGCAACAAATTGTCTTAGTAATGTTCTTTCACCTTCTTTTAAGAATGAGAATGAACCAACAACTCGATATGGGAGTTTCTTTTCCGAGATAATTCTCGACTTCATATTAAATGCCCTAGAGTAGGCAACATTAATATTAACGATAAATCTTTTAGGAACTTGGAATTCAACGACAATACTCTGTCCCTCTGTGAAATTCTTATTACTAAAGAAATAAAGGTGATCCATTCCTAATTCACTAAGGACAACAATTCCATGAGTAATTTTATCTTCTGGTATATTTTGCGATCCTCTTTGAATAACTTCTTTTGAAACACCTTGATCAGATGAACCACTTTCTGGTGCTTGGGCTCCACCTTCAACAATATCTTCACCATCCATTGCTGCTAACATAGCATCAGCGGCGGCTTGTTGTTTTTCTTCTTCAGTTTGCTCAGGCTCACCACCTTCGTCTTCAGTTTCACCTTCAGCCTGTGCTCCAGCACCACCTTCGATAACTTGCAATCCAGGTGTCGCGGTAACTCTCTGACTATATTCCTCAATTAATAATTCTTTCTCTTCTTTTGTTAAAGAAGAACCTTTCTTTTCTGTGGCCTTAAGAATAACGGCTTCAATCTCATCTCTGAGGGTCCAGATCTTAAGTTTGATCTTTTTTATAAATACTGGATCTGTAGATTTACCGTGAATCAAGAAAGCCTCCTAACATCTTTCTAACATTTACTCTCAATTCTACCATTTATTTCGAAATGCTTTAAACTAGGTACTTAGATTCCCATAGGAAATCTTTGCCTATATAGGTGAGCAGTTCGTCATTCACCTAGGCTAGATTGATAAAAAAATTTTGTTTTAATCATGATGATAATAAACGAGCCATAGGAGGGTTCCATGACAAAAAAAGGTCTTATAGCGGCAGGACTTTTATCACTTGCTACTTTACCTGTTTCTCACGCAGCTGAGAGTGTACCAGGTGAATTAATCGTTAAATTAAAGAAAGGTGTTGAGAAAAGCTTTTTCGCTCAAAAAAACTTAGGTGTTGAGCTTAAAGAAGAAATCAATCTTTCTTACGGAAAGCTTTTTGTTGTTAAAACTGACCAAAAATCTTTGGTAAGTGTTAGAGCTAGCCTAGCTAGTAACGCTGACGTTGAGTATGTAGAGCCAAACTATATTTACTCAATTGTTAAGCCAATTGAAGAGCCTTCTTTAGATACAGTATTAAATTCTTTAAACCCACTTATGAGTGACTTCGCAACACCAAATGATCCGAAGTTCGATACTCTATGGGGATTAAGAAATACAGGAAGTAATGAGCCAGGTGGTAGAACTCCAGGTAGAGCAGGTGCTGACGTAAGTGCTATGCAAGCTTGGGAGATTACAAAAGGTTCTAAGAATATCAAAATCGCAGTTATCGATACAGGGATTGATTATCGTCACCCTGATCTAGCAGATAATATGTGGGTAAATGAAGCTGAAAAGAATGGTCAACCAGGTGTTGATGATGATGGAAACGGATATGTAGATGATATCCACGGGTATGACTTTGCTAATAATGATGGTGATCCAATGGATGGTCACTCTCATGGTACTCACACTGCTGGTACAATTGGTGCTGTTCATAATAACGGTCAAGGTATTGCTGGTGTAATGGCAGACGTTACTCTTGTTGGTGTTAAGTTTTTAACGGACTCTGGTTCAGGTTCAACTGCTAACGCTATTAAGGCCATCGATTATGCTACAAAAGTTGGTGTAGATATTATGTCAAACTCTTGGGGAGGGGGCGGACGCTCACAAGCTCTTGAAGATGCAATTAAAAGAGCGGCTGAAGCAGGAATCATTTTCACAGCAGCAGCTGGTAACTCAAGATCAGATAACGATACTAGACCACATTACCCATCAAACTATGATGTAGAGAACGTTGTTTCTGTTGCAGCTCACACTGCTCAAGATACACTTGCTTCTTTTTCTTGCTACGGTAAGAGAACAGTTCATATTGCAGCTCCAGGGCACAATATCATGTCTACTGTTAAGAATGGTGGATACAAGGCTTACTCAGGAACTTCAATGGCAACACCACATGTTTCTGGTGTAATTGGTCTTCTACTAGCTAACGAAGGAAGAATGCCTCACTCAGAAATGAGAGAAAGACTTTTAGCGACTTCTATTCCTGTTGCAGCTTATAGAGGCAAAACAATCAATGGTGGTAGAGTAGATGCTTACAATCTTCTTACAGATACTCGTCCTCCAAGAAATGAGCCAAAGCCAGGTGCTTGGAAGTCAAAGAAACTTGATCAAGTTTGGGAAACTGAGCATCCATATGCTGACAACGCAAACGTAGAAAAAGTATTTAAAGTAGAAGGTGCTAAATTTATCAGACTTAAAGTTAAGAAGTTTGAATTAGAAGCAAGATACGACAACCTAATCGTTTCTAATGGGTCAAGAGCAGAAGTTCAAAAGATCTCAGGAGCTGGTGAAGGTTATGTTTCTGACTCAGTTGAAGGTGACACAATGGTAGTTACTTTCAAATCAGATCGTTCAGTAAGTAAGTGGGGATTCCTCATCGAAGAAATTGAATGGCAATAGACTAAAAAGCAAGTTTTAGACTGTACAATAAAATGTTTATAAAAGAGCCACCCTTTGATAGGGTGGTTTTTTTATATAATAAGACCTTCTAATTCGTCCTCTTCAACCTTTAAGATATCTTCTAGTTCTTCTAAAAGCTCTTCAATTGCAATAGAGATCTCTTTATAGAGATTCATTGTGTCGGCTAGTTCATCTCGTTTAGCTTTGTCTTCTAATTCTAAGACTAGCTTAATGATATTTGTGCAGTAGAAACTACTAAGGACACCTTTTAGAGTATGAGAATGGAACTCTAAGTCTTTAGAGTTTTCACTTTCTATACTTTCAACAATACTAGTAAGTGTTTTTGAGTAAGACTTCTTAAATTGCTTAACAATTGTATCAATGACAACAATGTCGTAAGAATAATTTTCAAGAAATTCTTGAATAGAAATATGTTTAAAACTCTTCTTAAGAAGATAGTTGAGGTTTTCTTCTTCTTCTTCTGTTGCGAGATTTTGATCAAGGATAATATCAGAGTCCTTACTATATCTCTCAAGCGCTGAAACAAGGTTTTGATTACTAATTGGTTTGGAAATAAAGTCACTCATTCCGGCTTCTAAGCAGCGATCACGGTCTTCTTGTAAAGTGTTGGCCGTGACAGCTACAATCTTTGGTACTATTTCATTTTCTAAACGAAGAATTTCTTTCGTTGCCTGAATACCATCCATAATAGGCATTTGAATATCCATGAAAATTAAGTCGTATTGATTCTCATGACATAAGTTTACTGCCTCTTGTCCGTTATTGGCAACGTCTGTCTTTAGGCCATGTTTATTAAGGAGAGTAACAAGTAGTTTTTGGTTGATCGGATTATCTTCAACCACTAGTAATTTACTATCTTGAACTTTCGATAAGAAATTTGAATTAATTTGATTAGAAGAAACACTAGAAACTTTCTTAACTTGCACTGGAATAAATTCTATTTCAAAAGTAAAGGATGTTCCTCTAGAGACCTGAGATTCAAATGAAATATTTCCACCCATTAATTCAACAAGATTCTTACAAATAATAAGTCCTAATCCTGAACCACCATATTTTCTTGAGAGAGAATCATCAACTTGAGTGAAGGGTTTAAAGATTTTATCTTGTTTGTTAGTAGGAATACCGATACCAGAGTCTTCAATTGAAAACCTTAATCGATTCATTTTACTCCCTTTTTCAACTAAGATTTTTACATAACCATGTTCAGTAAACTTAACAGCATTGTTAACTAAGTTAAAAAGAATCTGCTTAAGTCTTGCTTCATCTGCAAGAATACCAACTGGTACATCTCCATCGAGAAGATAGTTTAAATGAATACCTTTGTTATCTGCAAAACTTTGAAAAGTGCTGATAACTGTATCGAGCATTTCGATAATATCAAAAGGTTTTTTAATTAATTGAATTTCACCTGATTCAAGTTTTGAATAATCGATAACATCACTGAGAATAAGGTTTAAGTTCTCTCCACTATCCTTAATAATTGAAAGAAGATCTTTTTGTTCCTTGTTAATATTTCCCGAGATAAGGAGGTTCGTCATTCCGAGAATACCGTTGAGAGGAGTTTTGATCTCATGACTAATTTTTGCCCAAAAAGCATCTTTTGATTCATTGGCCTTTAAAAGCCTTTCTGAACTAATCGTCAATCTCTTAACATATATTTCTTCATTATTTTTAATGGTGATTCCAATGGCGACAGCAAGTCCAAAGAGAAAGAGATGAGTGATGATATGAATGAATAAAACTTCATTAGCATTTTCAATCATATGCTTTTTAAATATTAAATGAAGAAAAATAAGTGTGATGATCTCCAATAATCCAATGAATGAAAGAATAATAGCATCTTTCTTTCGGGCAAAATAAAAGCTTATAAATGGAATAGTTGATAGAAAATAGGTCACTGGACTGAAGATTCCTTCAGTCGTTAACACATGGGCAAAACCTAAGGTTAAAAAACCAAGTGGAAATAATAGGCCACTAATCTCAATTGAATTAGTTCTCTTAAAGACAATAGGTATTGATAACGAATAGAGAAGAGTGAGTAATTCAAGTAGCGGGATTCTTTCTTGATAAAATGATTTGTAAGTATAGACACTAAGAGCAGTGATTGAGCAAAGGATCACTGTAGAAATAAGTAGCTTTGCTTTTCTTAGTTCAATCTTACTATCGGCACTGAATAGTTCAGCCGGTAAAAAGACTTTAAAAAATGTTTCAATAATTGCGTCCATAATTTCTTATCGGACTAAGTTATTAAAATTTAATGAAAAACTAAAAAAGCCGACACTACTGGTCGGCTTTGTATTATTTAATTTAGAATGATTAAATTAAGCTTGGAAAAGGTGCTTGTACTTTCTTAAGAACTTAGAAAGTGAACCAACTTTATCAAGTGTTCTAATCGCACGTGTAGAAAGTCTTAATTTAATTGTCTCACCAGTTTCTGGGTCAAAAACTCTCTTCGTTTGAAGGTTTGGTTTTTGAGTCATTTTTGTTCTATTTTTAGCGTGAGAAACTTTATTTCCAACTAATCTTCTTTTACCTGTAAGGTCACATGTTCTCGCCATAACTATATCCTTTCTCGAACTGATTAACTTCTGCAATTTATAGAGAGCCAATATAGGCCTCAATTCTCGATTTCGCAAGAGGAAATTCGCTAAAATTAGAAAAAATTACTAACTGCACCATCCAGCAAAAACAAGCCTTTCACCTGATTTTACGGCCTGAGTTCTGTGCTCCCAATTATCTTGACCCGTTGCGAAGATATAATAATGACCAAAGGGAAGATTAGGAAGAATATGAACATCTTCTCTCTTTTCCTTCCTTCTCATCTCTAATTCTCCAGCAACAATCGATTGTGGATCAAGATTAAGAGAAACACTAAAGGCAAGAAGGCGAGAGCCATCGTCATGCCATATTCCTTCATCATCAGGAAATTGGCGTAGTGAGAGAATATGCTCAGTCTCACTAAAGCTTCTGATTTCTTGTAGGGCCTGATGTAGCTGGCCTTCTTTAGCTAGTTGTTGAAAGCATAGCTTATCTAAAGACTCCCAGTCTTTATCTCTTATGCAAGACAGCCACTGGCCGTCTAAATCTAATTTTCCAGTCACATAACCTTGAGAAATCATAGTAAAATACTAATATCATGAAGAATAATCACATGAAAATAGTTTCCCTCGTCTCATTGTCGATCTTTCTAGGCGTCGTTATCTATCAGATCTTAAAGTCAGGAGATAAGGACTTAGAGGAATATCGAAATGCTCAAGAGAAGTTTCAAAATAGGTATAGTCATTTTGAAGAGAATTCAAAGAAACCTGAGCTGGGAGAAAATAACCTCAACCGTAGAAAATATGAACATGCTCATGTTGTATTAGATGTTAATAGTGAATGTGAGAGAGTTATTGAGGGAACAATTGAAGAGGATTATATTGATGTGGAATACCAGAAATATAAGAACTCTGAGCGAATAATTTCGATTTATAAAGAAATCGCTAGCTATATTCTCAAGGTTAGAAAAGAAACTCAAAAAGATATTGATATGGAAAATCTTGTTTACGAAGATTTAACATATCTAAAAGAAACATGTCATCCTCAGCGATGGGGAATGTTTGTGGATACTTTAATTGATGCCAGCATAAAGTATAATTGGAAGAACTCTCAGAAGAGAAAGCTCTTGTCCGCCATTCTTCGCTTTTTTAGGGCCAACTTAGAATTCGAATTTAATATTCAACACGCCTGGAGAATTCAGTTTATGTTGGAGAAGATTGAAAGAGAGAAACTTCTAGAAGGAACAAAAGAGCTTCACCTGTTAGTCAAAAAGTTCATGAGTAGTTATCAGCTTTTTCAAGATACTTATGCTGAGGGGAGCCCAGGTAATAGAACATTAGATAGAAAGATCATCATTGAAGAATATGAAGCCAGAAAAGACTGGCATATCGAAATTAAGAACGAATTAGATAAGGTCATCATCCTCAATAATCTCTAAAATCAGCCCAAATGAAAGGTGAAAATATTACACGCTTTCAAGTGCCCGATTGTCATATTGGTTGAATATAAGTACTTGTTTTCAAAATAAAAATTTAGACTTATAGAGGCCATTCTCATGCAGAAGCTGTTGTTATCGATTGTATTTATTCTTAATCTCACACTCACTTATTCTTATGAGACAGATCAATATTCTAGTATGTTTTATGATCTTCCTGAATCAAGTCAAACTCTCGATGCAATCGTTAATAAAACAATAGATAACACGATCAAATATTACGAGGGTGTTGAAGATAATAATTTAGTTATTAATTTGATAAAGAGAAGTCTTAATGCTCGTCAATTAGAAAAATGGGTGAATGACAATCCAAATATCACGTCTTGGAATAATTTATCTGACAGTATCTACAAAACTGTAGCTTGGTTTAATTCTCCAATTATTCGTTTTAAAGGTTTGGCCAATACATTCGTTCTCAATGGAGTTCATGTTGGTGCCGATAAAATGTCTCACTTCTTTGGAGTTGGAGGTATTTACTATCAAAAAGCGGAAGTTGAAGGGGCGCAGTGGTCAGAAGAAAAGAAGATTAAGAAAATTGCCAAGTATGGACGTTGGACTGAGAAAATGCAATGGGGAGAGTTAACGACCAATGTTTTTTCCAATGCCGATCTTATTGTTAATTATGAAGGTTATTTATTCTATAAGTCATTATTTGAAGATGACATTGTTTCTGGTAAGGGGCCGATCCTTACATGGGACAATGGAAAATTAAAAAAGCTTAGAGATTTTACATTTGAAGATCACGTTACTGATTTCTGGTCTGAAGCCTTACTCCCAAACTGGTACCAGTTAAGCTTAAGAAGGAGAGTTCTAGGAGTTCTTAGAACTTACTGTTTAAGAGATGATTATTTACTTAATCCCCAGGCCTTTGTTCCAAGAAATAAAGAAGAACTATTTGCTCGTTATTCCAAATTGGGAATCAATATGAAGGCCATGCGTTTTCGTATGGACAATGTTTGTACTCAATTTGAAAATTGGAGCCCTAAAAGAAAAGAGAAATATATTTCTAAGCAATTTCGAAGAATTGAAAAAATGTCTCTTAAAATTGCAGGTAAGAAAGCTCCAGTTGAAGAGCAAATTGAAGACTTGAATGATTACGAATCAATTCTTAAAGTGATTGGTTCACCGTTTCCAGGTTGTAATAAGCATATTGCTGTTGCAGTGAGAGAGCATGAATTAATTGAAGAATGGAATGAAGGAATTAATTTTGTGGTTGATAATTTCATTCTTGAGAAATATGGAATTGATTTTGAAAATAAAAAGTCAGTTGTCGATCTTTACATTTCTTCTCTCCAAGAAATTGAGAGTAAGATAAATGTTGGGCAAAGAAACCTCACTAAAATTAACGATAATCATATTGAAACGGCCTATGAAATTCTTAAAACTGGGGGAATGGTCATTTCAAACCTCAAATACAAACTTGAAGTCACTGATGAGACTCTTAAGGTTTGTTTTACTAGCAAGGTTCCACTTTTAGATGACCTTGAGGAATTGAGATATGAAAATATGGAAGTTCATTTAATGAATTGCCAAGAGAGAAATTATACTAGCAGAGAATTAAAAAGAACGAATCAATATATGGTCGTAAAGCCTGGAAAGACTTTTTGGTCTGATGATGATTTCTACTCACGAGATGATAAATTAGGATATGTTTATAGAAATATTCCTTATCTATGCAAGTGGTACTAGCTGCTACTCCATGCAAAGATAAATCTTATCTTCTTGAATACCACTTTTAATCGCAAGATCTTTTAGTTTACTTAATAACCACAATCTAAAAGGTCTTGGATATCTCACTTTATTATCAAAGCTTTTTATAAACTTCTCTTGATGGATTTTAGAATCAGGATAATTCTTTTGAACCTGATGGAAGACATCTGCGGTAAATCGCACCACTCCAATACTAACATAGTGGAGCGTTTCTAGAGTTAAGTATTCTTTTATCGTTTCAAAGAGGTTTTCGTAATCTTCCACGATATTCTTGGAGTTGATAACAGGATCAAAATGAATCCCTATCGGGTGTCCCATTTCTTCTAACGATTTCATGGCCTTTAATCTTGTTTTAAGGGGAGGTGTTTTCAAATCAACGTCTTGAATTTTATCTTCTGGCCCCAAAGAAAAGCTGGTGATGATGTTAGGAAGTGGGGTTTGTGAAAGTAGTGGCTTTACATTAGCTGATTTGGTTCTCAATTCTAAATGAGCATGGGGATATTTCTTAAAAAAGTCATAGAACTTAGGTATCTCCCCTGTAATATGAGAGAGAGCAAGTGAGTCACTAAATTCTCCAGCATGAAACCATATCTTCTCCGTTGTTTTCTGGGCCAATTCTCTCATTTCATCCATAATTTCTTCATAGTTCACAAAGAGGACGATATCTGGAGAGTGAAAATAGCCTTGAAGATAACAATATTCACATTCATAAATACAATTATAAGCATGAATAAAGTAGTAGTGAGGACCATCGAGGAGACCATAAGCATCAGGAGCTTCTTTTATAAGTGTTCCTTTCTTCTTTGCAAGAAATAGTTGAAGGTTTTCTCTTTTTTGTAGATAGGGCTTTTTTACTTTTCCAAATATTTGATCGTATTGTTGAATATACTTAACCGGAACATTCTTAAAACGTGATAGAACTTCCTTTGTGGTTGGATGATCTTTAAGATCATTTTCGATAAGAATTCTGCTAAACATCTCTAGTTTTCCTTACCTTGGAAAAGAGAAAAAAGAGATTTGTAATCAATAGCATTGAGAGCATCAAACTTTTGTTGAAGGTTCAGATAATTTGAGACCTTCATGTTGATATTGAATTCATCTGTTTCTTTTTCTGGATGAAAGGATATTTTAACATCGTATTTACTTAATTCTTTCTTTATAGTCTCAATTTTACTATTTATTTTTTCATCGTAAGGAAAAAGACACTCATTAATTCTTCTTATAAGATGAGTGGCCCTATCTTTTGGTCGATGGTCTTCATTGAATTCAAAGAGTTTATTATGCTCAAGAAACTCAATTAGCTCTTCACCTCTAGCTTCAATAACTTTAGATAGATTTTTTAATTGCTGTTTCTGAGAAAAAGTAAAATGAAATGAATTAAATCGCTCATCAATTAATATATCATCGTTAATCACGCTTTCTTTTACATTATCTGTCTGTTGGAGTTTGTCATAAAGGAGTTCACTCCAAAGTTGAGCATCTTCTTTCACAATTTCACAGATATTCTCATTCTTTCCTGCAATATCACTAACAGTTTTTATCCCGATTAAGTCTACTTCAAGCTTGTTTGCGGCAAAGGCCACTCCCCAAAACTCTCTATCTACTAGTGGGGCAAAATTATCAAGATGATCAGCTTCTTCTTTTGAAAGAACTCTTCTTTCAACAGTATTGATGTCTAATGCATCTGATGAATAATGATTAGTGGTAAAGGACCTAAATGACATTTCTTTTTCAGTATTTTGCTTATAAGAAGTGCGTACGAGATAAGTTGACTCTATAGGGTAGTCTTCATTTAAGGAAGCACAGACACCTAGGTTGATGATTCTTTGTAGGTTATCACCAATGACAGTTGAGGCCCAAGTTGTGGCCGTCATGGCATTTTCAATACCTTCTCCACTAATGAGTAAATAAGAAGCTTCATTTTCTGATTGATAGAGACTAAATGGCTTTGTGGCTACAGATTTCCACTTTTCATTCTTTAGGAAAGCTTGAGCTTCAGCTCTGTGGGCGAAAACTAATAAATCCATAGATACCTCTTATAAGATGATCATTTATATAGTAATGTTCGAGTATCGTGTCAATCTAAGGGGACCCATGGGACTATTTAAGTCATCGAATTTTAAAGAATTTGCCTTTGGCGGTGCCGGTATTTCTGGAGAAAAGGGAGGCTATGCTTTTGGTCATGTTACTGAAGATGTAGCGATCAATTTAGTTAAAGAAGCCCTCGATCTTGGTATTCAGATTTTTGATACGGCACCGATTTATGGATTTGGAGATTCTGAGGTTCGCATTGGTAAGGGAATAAAAGGTAGAAGAGAAGAAGCTTTTGTCGTCTCAAAGTCAGGAGTTACATGGCATGACAATGGTCGTGTAGATATGACAAATGACCCAAAAGTAACTTTAAAAATGCTCGAACAATCTCTTAGAGATATAGATTCGGAATATATTGATCTCTATATGATTCATTGGCCGGATAAGAAAGTAGATATACGTTATCCCTTAGAAGTTCTTCAAAAAGCTAAGGATGATCAAAAAATTAAGCATATTGGTCTATGTAATACTCATAGGCAAGATTTAAGACTGGCCAAAGAAGTTTGCCAGATAGAAGTCATTCAATCGGAACTTAATGTTTTTAATACCGCTGTAAAGGATGAAATCCTTCCTTATTGTATCGATAACGATCTCTCTTTTATGAGTTGGGGAACTTTAGATAAAGGTATTCTCACAGGAAGTATCTCTAAGAAAAGAGAGCAAGCTAAAAACTACGATGAAAAAGATTGTCGTAAGAATGCTCCTTGGTGGAATCAAAAAGAAGTATTAAGAAAAGTAGAATTCTTTGAAAATTTTCTTCCCGAGATTCAAAAGAAAGAGCTCACCCCTTTAGAATTTGCGATAGGGCATAATCTTTTTTTTGATGATACAGAAATTACCCCATTGGTAGGTGTTAAGAGCAGTAAACAACTTCATGATGTCGTCGCGGCATTTGATAATATTCATTCTAAAAGAAAAGAAATAGAACAACTTATCCTAAAAGTTCATGCACATTAGTATTATTATCCCTACATTCAATCGAGAGAAGACAATTAAAAGAGCGATTAATTCAGTAGTTGCTCAAACTCATTCTGATTGGGAATTGATTATTATTGATGATGGATCTACAGATGAGACTAAAAATATTGTCGATTCATTTTCTGATGATCGGATCCAATATTTTTATATAGAAAATAGTGGCGTTTCAAAAGCTCGAAATTTTGGAATTGCGAAAACTCGTTCTGATTGGATAGCATTACTTGACTCTGACGATGAATGGCTGCCTAAGAAATTAGAAGAGCAAATTAAAGAGATAGAGAAGAATCCAGAAAGTGCGATCATCCATACCGAAGAAATTTGGATAAGAAATGGAAAAAGAGTCAATCAAAAGAAAATTCATCAAAAATATGGAGGGTATATTTTCGATAAATGTATTCCTCTTTGTGTGATTAGTCCTTCTTCATCTTTAATAAAAAAAGATATTCTTTATGAAGTTGGTAACTTTGATGAAAGTTTCACTGTTTGTGAAGACTATGATCTTTGGTTAAAAATTTGCAGTCTCTACTCGGTTTCATTTATAGAGACACCTTTAATAAATAAGTATGGTGGCCATGAAGACCAATTAAGTGCCAAATATCGTGCTATGGACTTGTGGAGAGTGAAGGCCTTAGATCGTATTCTTAAAATTAGAGCGTTAAAAGAGTCAGAAAAAAATCTCGTGATTGAAACTATTTTGAAAAAAGCTCAGATCCTTAGAAATGGTTATTTGAAGCATAATAATCTAGAGGATTTGCCTTTTATCGAAGAGATCCTTTCTCGCTATTCTTAGTTTCTAGTTTCTATAGAGAATTGGGATGACACCAATTTGTTCATATTTAGTGGTTTTAGAATTTAGCTTAACCACATCTCCTTCCCATCCATTTTTTCTTTTAGAAAATCTCATAATAAAGAAAGTAGAAGGGGAAGCCTCAATGGCCAAAAAGTTTCTATGATTGCTATTGATTTGAAATGAAGCATTGTTGCCGTTACTATTTGATCGACTAAAAGGGCCTCTTGATGGAGAGCTCATTTCGATGCTTGCATCACCTTCATAAGCTTTCGACTTATAGTTATACTTATATCTAGAATCAATCTTAACTTCCCAATGCTCATCTTCATTCTTTTGAAACTTCTTAAATAGAATGATTTTGCCAGAATAACTTCCTACGAACTTTTCAAATAATTTATTTCTCTTCTTAAAGTTCTTTGTATTGGCACGATAATTATTGAAGTCTTTGATATTAATTCCATTTTTAAACTTTCTTTGCTCGGCCATTCTTTCGAAGTTTTCTGTTTGATTAGATAATTGCTCGGAAGCTTGCTCGGAAGCTTGCTCGGAAGCTTTCGCTTCCTCATCATTAGGATAAACTTGTATTTCCTCAGGTTTTGAACCAATGGAAGTGGTCTGTGCGATAGGAGTATTCTGAACTATTTCTTTTTTGACTTCTTTGTATTCAGGAATTTTTATTTGAGAAATCTCAAGTTTGGTACCAAGTGTAACTAAGAGCATTTGAAAAACTTTTTCATAAATCTCTTTAGCCTTTTGATATTTTTCTTCCTGAGTTTTTAATTGCTTATATTCAACGATATCGGATGAGGTAAGTTTTTCTATTTCTTGAGCGATCGTGTCGGCTTTGCTGATTTCATTTTTTTCTAATTGCTCAACTTGAACTTCTGTTGAAGTCCCTTCTGAAGGGGAATAGAGACGTCCTAGGCTAAACGCAAGAAAAACAGAGAGAGACCAAAATAATATGATTTTTTTATTCATGACGAAATTATAATTATCAATTGATCAAAATAAAAGCCTGCTTATAATAGAGTATTATCAAGGAGTTAAACATGGAATGCCCTAGGTGTCCCTCTGTCGAATTGGCCAAAGAAAATTATGAAGGCGTTGAAATTGATAGATGCCCTCAGTGTAAAGGTGCTTGGCTAGACTATGGTGAAGTTTCTAAAATTGTAGAAAAGAGACAGGTTGTTTTTTCGCAAGAATTTAAAGCCGAGGCTATGGCCGAAACTTTTAGAGGTGTTCCTCAAGAGGCTCAAGAATCTAGAATTCCTTGTCCTGAATGTATGAGAATGATGACAACATTTAATTATGGGTCAGACTCAGGAGTTATCCTTGATAAATGCAAAAAAGATCATGGCTTTTGGTTTGATAATGATGAGTTAGAAAAAGTTCAAGCTCTAAGAGAATCATGGCAGGACGAAGCATCTAAAAGAGGGGATGAGTGGAAAAAACTTATTTCATCTGAACCGTCTGAAGAAGAGCCTTATGATGGGACTCTCAGTCCTTTCAAGCTACTTGTTAATCTCTTCTACGATTAAACTTTCTTCTTCAATGAACATATTCTTATAAAAAGTTGTTAAGCTTCTTTCCCAAGGAGTGTTCTTGATCTCACCTTTAAGAAAAGATCTCAAATAAGGAAATAATTGATTTGCAAAATCTTCTGAACTTTCACGTGGAAGTATACTTGGAAGATGGTCTATTGCTGTAATATCAAATCTCTTTTCTGTATCAAGACTAAAGGCAGGTAAGTCCATTGTCGTACAATCACAGTAAAATGGAAGAGGATTAAATGCACCTGTAGGGTCACAACTCACATCACTTAGTACGGTAAGGTTTCTCTCTAAATCGAGCTGATCGCGAGTTAAGAAAGGAGCGGTCTTACTGGTCATGAGAACTGTATTAATAAGAATATCATGATCTAATATTTCTTTATAAAGATTCTCACTGGCAGTTTCTTTTCTGCCATAGAGGCTCGCACTAAGACCAAGCTTATTAAGAAGATCATGAGCCCCTTTTCCACATCGACCACGAGCTCCTAAAACTAGTGACTTTGGTTTACGATCTACTTTAGCAAGTAGTGAACGGTAATAAGAAAGAAGCTCTTCTTCATTTTTAAAAGGCTTTATATTATTCCAATCATTTGTTGTTTCACCTAATTGCTGACGAATCCAAAGCTCAACACCGAGAGCGGCTCCAACAAATCCGGCCCAAACACCAAAGGCAGCAATACGTTTTTGATTTTCATCAACGAGATATTCAAGGTCATAGAGTTTTCCATTTCCTCTTTCAAAACGCTTCAGAGTTTTCTTTGCACCAGTTTGACCTTTATAAAGATGAGCAAAGTAAATATGACGATGAGTAAGGTCAAAGTCTTCATCTTCAAGTTCTTTTAGTCCTAAGATGATTGTGTCGTCAGTAGCATCGGTTTTCCAAGAATTGGTCTCCACCATATGGGCACCAACGGCTTTATACTCTTCATCTTTAAAAATTCGACTTGGAGATCTTTCGACATAGAGGTGATGGCCGTCTTCAATGAGAATAGCGGCCTGCTCAGGAGTCAAAGGACTTCTTTCTTCAAACTTTTTAGTCTCATGTCTTAGCCATACATTTTTGATCATGGTCTCTTCTAATAAAAAAGGACATAGAAGTAAAGGCTATTGTCATTTTTACAAAAGCTAAGTGCTTGAAATCTAAGGGAAAGGGAAGGCCAAATTTATACTATGCATACTCGAAACCCACACATCATCTTGGGGATTTCGGTAAGGGTTTTTGAAGGTATAGTTAAACCGAAAGTATCTAAACTTTACCTGAGGTATAAGAGTAAGAAATTGATGAGACATTTTGGCCGTAAGCTCAAGAGGACGACTGAGAGATTTCATCTGTCCCCCAATAAAAAGACCTTGGTGGATAGGATAATTTTTACGGTAATGGATTCCAGCAAAAGGCTTCAAGGAAAGTCCATTCCATTCATAATGGCGGCCATATTTCGCCATGATAAAAGGAGTATGACCATAAATAGTTTCATGATCTGATTGTGAAAGAAGTTTAATTTCTTTTAAGACGACTTCGTAAAAATCTCTCTTATTTTCTTTCTTATATTCTAGATCAATCGCCACAGACTTTTGTTCTTTATTTAAATCATCAAGATTAAAGAGCTCGCCACTCGTTGCGAGAGAAGTTGCAGTTACTGTAGAAAGAAGATCACTTCTCGTGAGTTGATAAATAGAAAGTTGATATAATTCTTTGTTTCTCTTATGAATAGTATGTATTCCCATCTTTTGATCTTGCTTAAAGTAAAGCTGGCCCGAAGGGTTAAGTGGATCAACTTTATTGGCCACAGTGAACATAAGCCCAACATTCATTTGATAGAAGAAACTAGGGAAGTATTTATTTTTCTTATAGGTAATATCAAAGAGAGGAAAGCCAACTTGAATGTCAAAATCAATGAATCTTTCAGAATTTACATACTTACTCAATAAAGAAAACATATTCACTTGTTTGGTAACAGGATTACTTGTTTCTGTTCCAGATTTTACATCACTAATAATTGAACGAATTCCACTACTGGCCACTAAGTCTAAACCAAGGAATTCCTGGTGTTGAGCATCAACTTTCAGGGAACGATCAACAATAACTCTATCGCTGAGGATAATATATCGATCTACTTCTGAGCGTAAGTTCGCAAAAGTAGAAGAGATACTAAAAAAGAGAAGTAAAAAAGAAATGGTTTTTTTCATCTTAGTTTATTATAAACATTTCTATGGAAAATAGTATCATTTTTCACCCATCGCTTAGTGCTCGTTTTGAGGATTTTGGAATCCCAATTCCTATTATTGATGAGAGAGCTCAAAAAGTCGTTTCTCATTTAAAGAGAAAAGTTCAGGCCATTCCCATTGAACAAGTAAAACCTTTAATCAAAGATGACCTGCTTAAGGTGCATTGTGATAATTATATAGATCATTTTTTTTCACAGGAAATAGAGAGGGTTATCTATGATTGTTATGACCTTCAAAACTATTCCCTTACAAAAGAATTAAATTATTCGAGCTTTCGAGATCACTTACTCTTTCAGGCGGGAGCAAGTGATTTAGGAATTAAATTGGCTATAGAAAATGGTTTCTCCTTTTTTCTTGGAGGAGGGATGCATCATGCCCGCTATAAAAAAGGGTTTGGGTTTTGTCCTATTCATGACTTCTTAGCAGCTGCTTTAAAAAATGGAATTACTCCTCAAGATATCGTAGTGATTGATATTGATGCTCATCAAGGTGATGGAACTGCAGATATTGGAAATAAGCTAGGTGTTCAGACGATTAGTTTTCATATGAAAGATGGATGGCCACTTAATGATCACTCTCTTGAGAAAGTACACAGCACATTTGATATCGGAATTAACTCATCTGATGAGGAAAAGATACTTCAAAAAACGCAAGAAGTATTAGAAAAAGTCTCAGGCAAATTCTACATTGTCGTTGCGGGAACTGATGCCTATGAAAAAGATGAATTACCAGGAACTCAAAGTTTAAAGTTTAATTTAGAGACAATGGTTTCATGGCAAAAATTAATTTATGAAGAAATAAAAAAGAGAAACTACCCACAATACTGGCTGAATGCCGGTGGTTATGGTCGTTTCTCTTGGGAGCCAACAGCCCATTTTCTCAATGAGCTGCTTTAATTTATTCGTGTGGTAGGTTTCTTCTACCTGGTCTAAAGTAAGTTCTAGGCGAATGAACAAGTAGATCTTCAATCTTAGTCATATAAACACATGCATACTTTTCTACTTGATCTGCAAAGCGACTTTCTTCTTGCCCAGCTCTCATCATTTCTCCCCAGTACGGATTGAAATATTTTTTGTATTCATCAAGATATCCTGAAATTTCAGAATTAATTTTTTCCATCTGAGCATAGACCTTATTAATATCTTCCTTATTAACTTTTGATCCTTCAGTGAACTTTGGGTCTTCAAGGTTGATAAGTTCTTTTTCAAGTTTTTCTTTCTTTTCCATCAGTCCATCAATATTCTTTTGAATAGGGGCTGAGTTTTTTATCGCTTCAATTTCATCAATGAGAGGCTCGAGAACAAGAGCCGTTCTCCAGTTAAAAGTTTTCTTAAGAGAAACAACATCTCCATAAATATGATCACCTAAATAAAGAATTTCATCACCTTCAAGTCCAAGGTCTTGTTGAAGTTGGCCGGCGAAACCACCTTGGTAAATACCATTTGTGACAGGTCCTGAGTGATTCGTCATCGATCCTGTATCTGGATCAATAGAAAGAAATCCGCTTTGATGAGTAAAGAAACTTGGCTTTCTAGAAAGAGTGATCGTGATATCGAAGAGTTCAGACCAATGCTTATACTCTTTTAGGAAAGGATTAATTGCATAATCAAGAAGTAACTTTGAATAGCTGTAATCACTATTCGTGATAACTAAAAGTTTCTTCCCATGTCTTTTAAAATTTTCTAAGCAAGAAGCAAGATTAGGATCTTGAACAATGAACTTCTTAATATCCTTTCTCACTTCATCTTTAAGGCTTCCATCACTGTGAGCGTAATCAATCATTTCTTTGATATCATCAGCTAATGTCTCATAGTCAGGAAGTTCTATTCCATTGGCCTTGAGATCAACTAATTGTCCAAATAGCACCCCGTGAGAAATACTAAAAGCTGTATCGAGGGATAGAAATTGTGACATTGAAAGATCAATGACTCTATTTCTATATACTTTTGTCATTTCAGAAAAGTTCAACGCTTTTAGCCCATGATAGGCGAGTTTTACTTTTCCAAAGCGACTAATCTTGAGTAAATTACCCCTTCTTTTATCAATAACTAAACCTTGAAGAGATCTTTGATAATCAAATTTAAAGTTCAGAACTTCCTTAGGATAGTTCTTATTTTCAACTAATTTCTTAATAACTGTTTGGTGAGTGAGCTCTTCAAAGGCCTGTGAGTTGTATCGAACTATGGTGTAGTCCATATCAAATCCAAGGGCCTTAATTTTTTTGAGATTGAGAACTCTGTTGACGAAAATACTCATATATTTAATTCCTTCTATTTTATAATATTACACATCGCATGAAGACTATAAAATTATTAAAATTTAGTCAACAAGGTAGTCATCTATGGCATTGAGCCTTAAAATATTTATGATTACAAAAAGGGAGTATATTCGTGAAGTTAACAGTTCTTTTTCTTTTATTATTAAGTTCATTTCATGTTTCGGTTAGCGCTAAGTCTTCTCAGCAAAAAGGTGAAGAAATTGCGAAGAAAATGGAAGAGGCCAATAATGGTTATATTGGTGAAGAGTCAGAAATGGAAATGATCTTAATCTCTGCTCAGGGTGATAGAGTAGAGAGATTAATGAAGGGAAAGGTCATGGAAGTGAAAGGTGATGGCGATAAGTCGATCAGTATTTTCCTTAACCCAAAAGATGTAAAGGGAACAAAGATGTTAACGTGGTCACATAAAGTGAAAGATGATGACCAATGGCTATATCTACCGTCTCTAAAAAGAGTAAAGAGAATTAATAGTAGCTCTAAGTCTTCTTCATTTATGGGAAGTGAATTTTCTTTTGAAGACCTTGGAAGTCAGGAAAGAGAAAAGTTTCATTATAATCTCTTATCTGAAAAGAAGGTGAATGGTCTGGACGCCTGGATTGTTGAAAGAAAGCCTAAAACAAAAAGTGGTTATACGAAGCAAATTGTGACAATTGCTAAAAAGTATATGAACCCTATTAAAATTGAATACTATGATAGAAGAAGTGAGCTTTTAAAGGTTGCAGAGTTTAGTGGCTATAAGCAATTCAATATCAAAGGAAAGAAGATGTTTCGTGTGTCTAAAATTCACATGAAGAATCTTCAAACGAAGAAAGAATCTATCTTTGAATGGAAAAAAAGAAAGATTGGAAAGAAACTTAAGAGTAGGGACTTTACTAAGAGATCTCTTAAGTAATGAAGCTTCTTAAGTTTAGCCTTCCATTCTTAGTTCTCATATCCACACCTGTATTCGCAGAGGTGACAGGGCAAGGTGAAGTTGCTTTTGAGTCGAGAGTCTTCAAAGATGACAATAATGATGCAAATGAAGATGCTGGCTATGGTCTTTTTTCTAGAGTCGAAACTAGCTATAAAGAAGGGATTCAAAATCATTCTTTCAGGGCCTTTTCTCGAGTTGATCATAAGGACAAGGGAAGAGACCTGTTTATCATTGAAGATCTTTATGCAGGTTTTTATCTAGGAGAAAACGAAGAATATGCAATTTCTGCAGGATATAAGTTATTCAACTGGACGGCCACCGAAGCTTTTCACCCAGCGGATGTTATCAACAGTCGAAATTTAGATAGTGATCTTGAAAGATTAGAGAAGAAGGGTGAACTAACTGCTCAGTTAGACTTTCTCTTAGATGATGGGACAATTAGTTTTTATTACTTTCCAAAATTTGAGGCACCGATTTTTCCTTCAGCAAAGTCTCGACTTGGTTTAGGTGTTGTTCCAGATGAAGCACAAATTATATCAGATGGAGTCGTTAGAACTTCTGACTGGGTTCCACAGTTTGGTGCAAGACTTTCTCAAACTTATGAAGGTCTCGACTTTTCTCTTCATGCACTCTATCACGTTGATAGAAATAGACCATTGATTGGAACTAAGGATTATTTTTTATTGGGAACTTCTGTTCTTCCTTCTGACTCTACGAAATTTACAACGAATCCCACTCCTTATTACTTTAAAGTGTGGCAATTGGGTGGAACGTTTCAAAAGAGTATTGAAGCCTTTCTCCTTAAATTTGAAGGGGCCCATAGAGTTTATCAAGGGAAGACTCCAATTTTAACATTTAATGGATTAAGAAATCCTGCTGATCACACTGAAGCTGTTCTCTCGACTGAATATACTCATAATTGGGCGGAGATTGGTCATGACACGACTTTCATTGCCGAAGTGACGAGTATGTTTGGAGTAGATAAAGATGAGCGTGCAGAGCTCGCAATTTTTCAAAGAGATATTCTCCTCGGATTAAGACATGTTTTTAATGATGTAATGGGGAAAGAAATTTTTGTGTCCATCATTCATGACTTAGAACGTGATAATGAACGTCTCTATAACATTAGCTATTCACAAAGACTTACTGATCAATGGAAGTATAAATTAGGAGTTCGAGTTTACGATGCTCCAAAGAAAGAGACTTTGGCCAAAGGCTTAGAAGTTTTTGATGAAGATAACTCACTATATTTAACTTTAAGTAGATTTTTCTAAATATATCTGGAGAGAATAATGGCCTATCAACCAAAGCCAGGACTTGTTTCAAAGTTCATCGACTTCGTTGTTAATAAACCGAAGACGTCACTTATCATAACAGCAATACTCGTCTTTGCTTTTTTACCTGGATTAGCAAGTTTTCAGCAGAAATATGATGTTCGTATTTGGTTTAGAGATACAGATCCATTAATTCAGAAATTAGATGATTTCGAAAAAACATTTGGAAATGATGAAAGTGTTATTGTCACGATCAAAAATGAAGAGGGGATATTCAATCCTACAACTCTCAAAAAAGTGTACAACATAACTGAAGAACTTTGGAGAGTTCCTCAAGTTCTTCGAGTTGAAACTCTAGCCAATTATAATTATAGCTATGCGATTGAAGATGATATTAACATTGAACCTTTTATCGATACAGATCAGTTAACACAAGAAGAAGCGAATAAGAAAAGAGAGATTGCTCTTAACCATGAAGTACTACCTGGCTATCTGGTAAGTAAAGATGGAAAGTCTGTCATGATGTTTGCTCGACTTGTCACGACCGTTGGTGATTCACCAAATTACGAAGTCATTATTCAAAAAGTAAGAGAGATCGTAAAAAAGTATGAAGACGAAAAGCATGAGTTTCATATCGTAGGTGAGGCAGCTGTTAATGATGCCTTTAGAGAAATTGCGAATAATGACGGGGCGGCAATTCTGCCTTTTCTCTTTCTACTTATCATTGCTTATTTAATCTTTGTCTTTAGAAGTGTCATTATTATGATTCTTCCTTTGGCCGTTACAGTGTTTACTGTTTGTATGTCTATGGGTCTATGTTTTTACATAGGATTTTACTTTAATAATATTTTAGCGATTCTTCCGGCCATCCTCATTAGTATTTCTATCGCTGATAGTGTTCATATCCTTGTGACCTATTTCCAGTTTAAAGGTGAGGGATTAGATAATAGAAAGGCTGCATATTACTCACTCCATAAAAACTTTGTTCCTACATTTATGACATCAGTTTCAACTATGATTGGCTTTCTGGGGCTGACGATGACAGAGCTTATGCCAATTAGACAACTTGGTTACTTAGCTGGTTTTGGTTGCTTTGCCGCTTGGATCATTAGTATTTTTATGATGGGACCAGTGTTGGCCATGATCGATTTTAAAACCCCTAAGCACTTCCTGACTACTCCAGGAGAAAGTACTCTCGGAAGACCTTGGTCGTATACTCTTGCTCATTGGATTAATAATTATAAAAATTTAATTCTTATTTTCTTCTTTATTCTTGGAGCTTCAGGAGTTTATTTCAGTAGTAAGAATAATGTAAACTCAAATCCATTTGATTACTTCACTGACGATCAGCACATTTCATTGGCCAATGACTTCATTAAAGAAAACTTCGGAGGAAGTTCGGGACCAGAAATTATTATTTCTTCAGGAAAGCCTGATGGAATTAAAGACCCTGCCTTTTTAGCAAAGGTTGAGAAGCTAAAAAACTGGATTAATGAACAAAATTACGTCAATAAGACTGTCGATATTATTGATATTATCAAAGATACCAATAGATCTTTAAACCAAGGAAAGCAGGAACACTATGTGATTCCTAAAACTCAAGAAGCGGTAGCAGAAGAACTCTTTATGTATACTCTAGGTCTTCCTCAGGGGATGGATCTTAATAATCGTATGTCACTTGACTATGAAATTATGAGAATGTCAGTTCTTTGGAATATCTATGATACAAGAGGATGGCTTAAGCATGTGGATCTCTTTTTAGAAAAAGCAAAAGAATTCGATCTCAATGCCTATGTCACAGGAAAGTTCTATCTCTTCCAAAGAATGATGGATTATGTTGTCTTCACTTTCTTTAAATCAGTGACGATGGCGCTTTTTCTTGTGGCCCTCTTAATGATGATTGTTTTTAAGTCGGTAAAGATTGGACTCCTTAGTTTAATTCCAAATGTCCTTCCATTAATTCTTGGTGGTTCGATCATGTACTTAACGGGAATTGATCTCAATATTGGCTCGGCCTTAGTGGCCAGTGTGTGTTTAGGTATTGCTGTAGATGATACAATTCACTTCTTGGCCAATTACTACCGTTTAAAGAATGAAGGTCACGATGAGATTGATATCATGGCCAGTATTTTCACTTACACGGGATCAGCCCTTGTCGTCACAACGATGATCTTGGCTTCTGGTTTTGGTCTCTATATGTTTGGTGATTTTGTTCCAAATATTAACTTTGGTCTACTCTGTGCCGTTGTCTTAACAATGGCCCTTATTATTGATTTAATCTTTCTTCCGGCACTACTGCTTAAGTTTGCTAAGAAGTAATTTTAAAATGCGGACCCTTCTACTAGGGTCCTCTTTCATTTCTAACTGCCAGCTAACGCTAAGTGCTCCATGAGCTAGTGCGAACTTTAAAACTCTTTCTTTTGGAATATCAAGTTCTTTTGAATAAATCTCAGACAGATAGTTAATTCTTTCAGTAGACTCAACAACCTCTGGAAAGTTGTCTGGATTGTAGAAGGTATTAGCAATATCATAAGTTCGTTCAGCGTAGAGAGGTTGAGGATCAATGACTAGCCATTCGTTTTTCTGATTACAGAACAAGATATTAGTATGATGAACATCTCCATGAAGAACTCTTTTTTCTGTCTCTGTTTCTAAGAGTTCTAGGATAACTTCTTTTGCATAGTGAAGATAGTCTGGAGTGTTGTCTTCCTTACAAATATCAAAGAGAGATTTAAACTGTCTCTTCAAGTCCCAAAGATCTTCATTTGGTTTCTCTTTATTAGAATGAATTCTTTTTAAGACATCACAAACAATAAACGCGACTTCTTTATCATTATCTTTCGTGACTTCAGCTTTCAGTGTTTGACCATCGACATAGTCAATGAGAAGAGCTCCCTCATCATGCTTGATAAGATTAACCGCACCATGACCGTTGAAGTGTTTAAGGCCAATCCATGACATAGACTCATGTTCCTTACCAAATTCAGTTAAAAGTTTAAGTGCATATTCTTTTTCACTATAAGTAACTTTGTAGACTGTACTCATACGAGTCGAAGAAATCTCAGTCGGTGAGGTGAGGTTCCATTTTTCTAAATATGATTGGAGTAACTTATTCATTATTGAATAATGATAAGGGATATTGTTAATATATGTAAATAACATATTTAAAAGGATGTTTGATAATGGACGATCAATTTAATGATAAGTTAAAAAAACTTTTAGACGGAACGAAAGAGCTATTAGAGAATTTGAATAATATAGATATAGATAAAGAAGAAGTTTTTGAGGATACAATTGTTCATTCCATAGTACTATACAATTCTGTTATAAAAAACAAATTGTATATTTATAGTAAACCTTTTTATAAAAACTTTTTTATTAAAGATGAGTTTAATGTATTTGTAAAGAAAACATTAAATAGTGAAGCTGATTTGTTAATTAATGAATGTAAAAGATTAAACAATCTTTTTACGACAAAAAAAGAAACGTTTAAGGATGAGTTAAAAAATAAAATCGTATTTAATCAATATTTAGACAGAAGAACTATAAATGCAAATATTGAATTAAAGCTAAATGCTGAAGGCGAAAGAAATAACAGAATCTTTAAAGATGGATTTCTATATTTATCATTTCAAAATACGAGTAATGGAGTCATTTTTAGTTCTTCAATAGAAGGAGATATTAAAAAAAGTGCTATTAAAAAGTTTTTTGAATCCAAATCAATATTTTTAGATAGCCTTAAAGAAGCATTAAGTGATGATCCAAAATTTAAATTAATGTTACATATGATAAAAGAGTCATCTGATTTAATTAAAGGATTAATTTAATTGATAATGTCGAATGTGAATGGACTTCCTGTCCATTCCCCTGCGGGCGACTTCGTCGACTGACTTCGCTCCTGCTTAGTCATCGCTGACTGGCCCATCACTACTAATCCTTTCGTGTCCACCATAGATTCCTAATCTCTTTCTCCATGGTCCATTGATTTATAATTCTGCTAGATTTTGACTTTAACAAGTGAGAGTGATGGGAGCATACACGAAAGGTATGTGACCGAGCTCGATACGCCAGTTAAAGTTTAAAAGATAGTAGGATTAGAAATCTATGGTGGAAATTAGCATAATTGAGTAATTTCCACTATATGGATTACTATAGTAGCCAGAAGAAGCTTTTTCAAGAAATGTCGAGAAACAAATTTTTTTAAAGGAAAGGCCCATTAAGACCTTCCCATATAGCTTTGAAAATTAAAAACTTTCCCCGTATGTCCTGCCTCAAATTTAGGCATAACATTAAGTGCATTTGTGGCTCCGTGAACTTCAATTCCTGCAAGCCTAACATAGATTTGAAATGTTTTTATATCTCTCCATCCACCTATTTTCATAACCGTTGCTTGGTCAACTCCTGCTGATAGCAAGTGCGTCGCAAAGCAGGCTCTAAGCGTGTGAAAGACAACTTCCTTATCAATCCCTATGTCTTTTAAGTAGTTCCTTAGAATTGCTCCTGCTTGTCCATTTGTCCAAGCGTAGTGCCTCTCTAAGACATACTCATCTGGTTTTGGGTTAGTTTCCTTTAATTTCAGAATCAGACCTTTTAGGTCATCTGAAATAGGAACACTGCGCCAATATCCAGCCTTAGTACACTTAATGATTCTACGAGAATTATTATAAGATTTAGAAACAGTGATAATTCCTTTTTCTAAATCTATGTCCCTCCACTGAAGGGCCATTAATTCTCCGCTTCTCATCCCGGTTGAAATTGCAAAAGACCAAATGGGATACCAAAGGTTTTCATCTTCATTAGCTCGCCTTAAAAGAGTTCTTACTTCTTCTAGTGTTAGAATTTTTGGAACTTTTTCTTCTTTCTTGGCAACTATTAATCCCTCAACAGGACTAGAGGAAACACCAATTATGTATTTTTCCTCTAGTGCCCAGTTAAAGATTACATTAACTGAAGACTTAATGTTTTTTAGAAGACCTGTTCCTGCGCCATTTTCTTTGGCCTCATTTAGAACCTGTCTTCCATCTCCCTTGGTTAAATCTGAAGCTCGTCTATGCCACCAACGCTTTGTATAGCGGTTAAGCCTGTTAAAGTGAGCATTTCGGTATTGAGCATCTTGGAATCTGTCTCCAAGATGACCTACTTTAGCTTTGATTTCCCAACGGTCAACGATCTCACCCCAAGTGAGTCCGCGACCTTCTAGTTTTGCAACTTCTTCGATAACTGCTTTGAAAAGTTTCCTCTCAATCTTTTGAGCTTCTTTCAAAGTCTCAATAGAGGTTTTTTTCCTCTGTACTCTTAGACTGGTATCAACTTTTCCTCTTGCTTGGACATAGACCCTAAAGTAGTCTTGTCCTTCTTTTTTGTAAGTGCTTATTGCCATTTAATAACCTCCTGTAACAAAGGAGGTTTCAAGCAAGGCATCGAGTTCTTCTCTTTTAAAGTAAAGTCTTCGACGAAATTTCCTAGCTCTCAAGATTTTTCTATGTACTAAAATCCTTAGAGCGTTAGCACTTTTTCGCAGGTATCGAGCCGCTTCTTCTGTAGTCATCCATATTAAATTTTCAAAGAGCAAATCAGAGTTGCACATTTCGTGACTAACACTCTGATTACTGCCAGTTTTTTCACTTTTTTCTTTCTGACAATTGTCTGAAATCATATCAAATTCTCCTAAGTTGGCCAAGCATAAAAGCCTTCAAAATTGTTAATAAAATCAATATTTTTTGTCACAAAACTAAACTGGATTTTGTGACAAATATTGATCGAAAACTTCCATCATTTTTGACTCTAGCTGCTCTTTGGAGCCACTAAATTTTGATAGTCTTTCTTTTAGGTAAAGTTCTCTTTTATCGTTGTGAGAAAGCGACTCTTCTTGAGACTTTTTAACGACACTCTCAAGTAGGCTCGGCTCGGCCATTTTAAGTAAATTCACAAGAATAGATTTAGGTTTTACCTTTCTCCCAAATTGTTTTTTGTTTGCTTTATCTACTAGCTTAGAAATTTGCTTCATAAATGCTTTATCGAAACGAATAGCAGTAGAGTCAGCCTTCTTAGGTGTATTTTTAACAGTTTTATTTTCAGTATTTTGTTCCATAGTTTTTACTCCAATGATAAATTTAGAAATCAAAATCAAGACTTCTTTTTTTCTTAAGTGCCTGCTCAAAAGAAACTTGATTGACAGTTATTCCATAGGGTTTGAGGTCTTTTTTTAGCTTATCTATGAAGTTCCATTGATTCTTTTGTAAAGATTTTGAATTATCTTCTACAATATCAATTCCCTTAATATTCGGATTACTAGCTAAAAAAATGTGCAAGGCTTTTTCCTCAAGGCCCATTAAAACAAGTTCGCCCTTTGATTTTCTTGGATCAAGGGCTTTGCTTCCTTTTAGTTTCAAGAAACTAAGGAAGTTAGAGAAGATGGTTACATTTTTTTCATTCTTATAAGAACTATTAAAAGGAGCTGTTTTGTCTCCATGTCTTTTTGATTTGTAACCGTTTGATTCAGGTGAGAACTCAATAGCTTCTTTGTCTGTGCCTTCTGGATAAAACCAGATGCTACCTTTTGCATCTACCTGTACCTTTTTAAGCTTAAAAAGGTTTTCTGATACCTTTTCATTAATTCCATGATGTTTTAAGAATTTTTTCAATTTCAATTTAGCAAGGTCAACTTTTTCTTGTTTTTGCTTTGGTATGTAAAAAGATGTGTACGGTCTTTTTACTTCACCCATATATTTCTCAAGCAATAACAAGTTTTTGTTATCCGTAATTTGTGAAATTGCTCTCAAATAGCTAGTGCTATTATGAGCAGTAACAAATTCGATAAGTGAACCTGTTGTTTTATTTTTTGTATTAGTCCAGCGGTTGTCATTGATGATAATATGCTCTCGACCTTTTAAAACAGTTTTTCCCTTATCGTTTGTAATAGTTTTGATCTTGTGTCTGTTGCAATACTCTAAAATGTCACTATTTGAAGCCTTTCTTATTTCACTAATAGGAATAATAGAGTGCCTAAGATCATGGTCTGTAGGAATAGGAGTCCTATCACCGCGACGGTTACTTTTAGTGTAAGCTTCGTAATTTTTTCCTTTAAGACCTTGTGCAGTTCCTCCACCCAAAAGTAGTGAGCTTGAAACTCCCAAAGAATCTCCTTTTCCATTTTGATAATTAGTGATTCTATCTCGTATCTTGCTCCTTAACTGAGGTTGTTTTAGAAATAGTGAATCGTTTTCTTTGAACTTTTGCACTAATCCTTTCTTGTCGTAGTGCTTTCCTAATTTGTTGCCCCTGACTCCTTTGTTATAGCCAACGTAGAAATACGTTATGTTTTTGTCAGTGATTGCAACATTTACTGAAAGCTCACTCAAAATGCCAACATATTCATCAAAGCTCGTCGCATAGGCTCTTGCAAAATCTGCTTTTTGAAAAAGGTCGAGCCTGTATGATTGTCCTCCACGACGTTGAATCTCTCGAACTTTTTGAGGTAATTTTTTGTTTTTATCTTTTTGCGTTTCTCTGATAACTGAAAGCCCATGTTCTCTTGCGATTTCGTCAGAAATTGATCTTAGATTGTATAAATGTTCTTTCTTATCAAGAATATCTCGCTTTTTAGTTTTGCTATTAACAGGATTTACTAAGATATGATTATGAGTCTTATGGGTATCAGTATGAGTTACTACTAAAAAGTCATGGTCTGGAAAATACTTTTCAGCAAGTTTAGTGCCCATTAAATTTACTTCTTGAGGATCAAGAGTCTTACTTTCTTCAGGGCTAAAACTATGAATCACTTCAAAGGCAATGTTTAATCCTTTTCCACCTCTTGCGACATTATTACCTGTCAAAGCTTGCATTTGCTTGAAGCTATCTATGGTTTGCCCTTGTATGCAATTGTGTCCTTCAACTACCAAATCTGTTCCTCTATCTTTAAGTAAATATTCCTCATAATCTTGAGCAGACATTTCTCTTTTCTTTGGAATGTCTTTTCTCCATTTAACCTTGATGTACGCCATAACCGTGATGTAATTGCTTTGTTAGAATTTCAAATTGCTCCAAAACTTTATCTAAAGTGTCATTCCAGCCGTGCATGAAACCTGAATTTAATTTTCTGGCAACTTGATTTAGATTATTTCCAATTTTGTTTAAATCCTTTCTAACAACGTCTAAATCATTTTCGTTCATTAGCACTTCTGTTGGACGACCTTTAAAATAAGTATCTTTTAAAAGTGACGGAATGGATTTGCTTTTTTTGAAAGCATCTTTTTGAACCTGTTTATATTCTCTGTCGTTAAATCTAACATGACTTGATCCACCAAGCTTTAATTCTAATTGTTTTGCATCTTTCATAAATGATTCCTTTTCTTAGTTTAAGATTACGTTTTTTACTGCTTTGAAAAATACTGTGAGCCATTCTTCAATATTCTCTGTTTCCTCTTCGAGTTCTTCCATCGCTTCTTCGTGTTGTTCGGTTAGAACTTCCGATTTTCCAATTGCCCTCATAAGAGCATCGTCATTGATGTTTTCATCTTTCTCGATGTTCATTTAGTGCCTCCTTTCTGTGCTTAGTTTTAAACTCAGTTTTTACAGTCTCGTTTGACTCAATAACTGCATTAATTGCCATCATTAATCTTTTTTCGGCATTAGCTAGTTTCGGTGACTTTTTAATCAATGGTTTTATTGAGTCTCGACTTCGTTCTTTTTTAATTTCTTTTAGAATCGCATTGTTATTTTTGATAATTTTGAGTGCAATTTTCTTATGTCGATTATTTGTGGCGCAGCCTGTAGTAATTGTTATAATTGTTAGTAGTAGTGCTAGTTTGCGTTTTGTGTATTTCGTTTTTCTATTTTGTTGCATTTTTTTTCCTTTTTTAATTTGGTTTATTGTTTTGTCGTTTGAGGTATTTTTTTTCATGCAAGCATGGAGTTTGGTACCAAACTCCCCAAAAAAACTCCTACGGAGCAAGGGACTTCGCCCTTTTTTTACTTGTTGAGGGCAAGCCCCCAAGCCCCCTGTGGGACAGCTTCGCTGTCCCAATACGCTCATTTCATTCGCTAATCTGCTCATAGTACAGCTCCCACAGTTTTAACTGCTTTAGTCGCTGTACTTGCGGTGTCGCTTGCTCCACCGATGAACTCTGGTGCAGATTCTTCATTATTTTCCATAAGCATCGGCCTTAAGAAAAAGAATGCTGATCCAGTAGTTAGTGTAGCTACGAGAAGCTGAACCCAAGAATAGATTGAGTAGAAATAGTAGATTTTTGAACTAACTAATTTCGCTCCATAAAGAGAAACACCATCAGAAAAATGTCCCAATTCCTGAAGAACTTCTGTTGACTGAGCAATGCTTGTCATAATGTGGTAAAACAAAACCCAAAGCGGTGTCCAAAGTAGTACAGAGAAATACAAGACAAACCAATAAGCTAAAACCTTCCATTTTCCAGCGACAACAAAAAAGATTAAAAATGGAAAGACCGCAACAAGAGCTAACTTAATCAGTCCAGCAACATGAGGAGCACGGGCTAAGTGTTCACTAAATTTTTGACTTCTAACCGCAGCTTCAGATGAACCATGCTCTTCTGAAAAACCAAAAATAGAAAGAATTGCATCAAATGAGAACAATCTGTTTAGATACTGAAAAACTCTTCCTGTTGTGCCGGGAAGTTGTGAGCCTTTCATTATTCCCATTACTGACTCTTTATTATCGAGATAATGATTTACTAGCATGTTTGCCATGTGCATATTTTGGGCAGCTTCGTCTTCAATTGGATAAACAAACTTTCCACTTGATCGAACAAACCTCACATGATGGTTTATGGCATATTGCTTTAGGTTTTCCCGAACCTCATTCTTTACATCGAGACAATTATAAGGAGTGCTTTCATCAGTCTTGATTTCAATTTCAGATAGCTTCTGGTCAATCCCTGAGTCACGATTAAAAAATGCGTTTAGCTTGTCTTGAGCACGGGCTTCTCCAATCAGAGGTAGAGCTTTTTCAAAGCAGTTTTCGGTATAAAAATGAACTAACTCTCTTAGGTTTTCATCATTAATTGTGGCTGTTCCAGAGTACATGATGGCTTTGTAAAAGAAGTTAGGAGCACCTAACTGAGAGTGACTTTTTGCCATTATCTTGTCGATTATTCTTCCAAGAAATGCACTCGATTCCTCAGCAGTTCGACTCAACAAATCGAAAACAAAGCTAACTTTAGTTTTGTCCTGAACATCACCATATCTTGTCTTGATGTACGGGTTGTCAGTCCAAGATTCACCATAGTAATTCTTAACTCCTGTATTAGAACCAACCCTCAAAAGAGCTAGTCCTAAAAACAAGCAGAAGACCACTTTTACAAATGCTGATAAAGGAATATGTCTTTTAGAGACAAGGCTGTTCGGCATATAACGTGAAAAGAATTTGGTGAGAGTGACAAAGAAAACAACTCCAAATACAAGAAGAACTGTTGCCTTGAAGAAAACCTCTGATGTAATCGCAGCAATGAACTGCGAATGTAGTTCAAGACCTAAGTATTGATACAGTGCTTCATAGGCAGTATTGCTGAACATATTAAAAGCCTCCTTGGTTACATAGAACACCGTCAGAGCAATCGAAGAATTGCCTCTGAGAACGCCTAGAATTGATCCTGCTGGATTCATTATCAAAAGATCGTTCTGTGGCTTGGCCTTGGTAAAAACGGCCTTCTTTGGTGATCTGAGAGACTACAGTGTTAAGCGGAGTATTCTTTACTTCCTGAAGTTGAAGTGTGGCTTCAATAGAATCTTTGAGCTTTTTTCTCTTGTAAGAGATTTCTTCTTTTCTCTTCGCTGGAAGATTTGGGTTTTGCTCAAGAATGTTGAGCATATCCAGAGAACGATTCATTTCATCGGAGAACTTAGTAAGGGCAATTGAAGATGCCAACTTTCTACAATAGGAACCTCTTTTGATGAATGGAAGATATGACAAATATCTTAGAGTTTGCTTATCGACATAGGTATCATTCTTATTGCCACCAATCTCTTTCAACTCATCGGTATTGATAAGTCTGTCAATGCTCAAACGATTGCTATTGTTATCAATCTTCTTGAGAAGTCCCTTACAAAGCTTTTCATAGGTATCCTTTTCAATCTCAAATAACCTTGTACGGGGAGTCAGTGCTTGTTTACTCGGCCCATATTCAACAGAAATTCGACCTTTACCAATTACTGTGTCACCGACAAGTGCTTTGAGTAATCCGACTGATCTCTTTGCTTCTTCACTATTAAAGCCAGCCCACTTAGCAGAAGATTCTATGAGTTTATTTTGTCCTGCTTTTGAACCAAAGCGTGAGCCTGCCCAATTTGCTAAATCAACAGAGTAATCACCACCAGACTGACATTCCTTCATGGCTTCTTCCATGTTTCCACCATTTCTTTGAATTGCTTTGTGGACACATTCTTGTCGTTCTTTTTTAAAGTCTTCACTTCTGTTATCAACGTATTTATCTATTAATGCACACTGATCGAGTCGCATTTGAGATAGGAAATTAGCGTTGACTCTAGTATGTTTCAGGATTGAACACCAAGTCGGGCTAAAGTAACAGGTTAAGAGCATTGGGCTTGCTGCAAGGATGCTATTACCAACTGACTCAAAATATTTTGCGTCAAGAAGGTTTTTTAGAGTTCCCTGAAGCGTACTTTTAAAATCAACCTTCCCACAATCAGCACCAACACCAAGGTTAAAGCCTAAGTCTATCGTTTGGTAGTTATCAAAAACAGAATCATTTTGATTGCTTCTCTCTTTAAACAAATAGTCTGAAGAAGAAAGCTCCGAATTATGTCTGTAATTAAACTCTTTTGCAGTGGCAAATGAACTTAAAAATAGAAAAAATAGAAAACTAATTATTTTCAATTTTGCCTCCCATTTCCTTTCTTTCTTCACCAACAAGATATTTAAGGGCCTTCCAAGCATCTCCTTTGAATGTGTTTATTGTGTGCTCTAGCTTGAGTAAGTCTTGTTGGTTCGTCGGTGCAAGCCATCTGTCATAATCAGTTTGGTAATACCTAAAGGCTCCTTGAGTTGATTTGTCTTTATTTGTATAGAAAATCTCAGTGTATTCGCCTTTTTTTACCTTTAATGATTTGATAATTTCAGACTCAGGGACATCAACAAGTTTTGAGTTTTCAAAGAGATAATCTGCATTATCAGGACTCATTCTTAAGAAAACAAAGTTGTCAGCTACAGACCACATTGCTTTTCCAGCCTCCATCTCAAAGTAGTTTTGAGGACGAGGAGTTAAACCGATTAGCCAAAATCCGAGCTTCCTAAATGTTTCTGCGGCATCAATTATGAAATCCCTCGCAACAGGGTTATCCCTGCCTAACATTCCAAGTTCTTCAATTACAATGAATCCAGTTCTTCCTTGATGTTCTGGTTTTTGAATTGTGCTTCTTATTTCCTCAATCACACTCATTGTCATTAGTGTTTGAAGGGTTTCATCCTTTAAAGCATCAAGGTCATAAACAAACAGAAGGTTTCCTGAAATGTTATTTTTTGTTTCAGCACCCTTGAAATACTTTGAATAAACACCATCACCATAAAAAGGCTTGAGTTTAATTAAAATGCTTTCAATTTGATCCTTCATTGGTTCAAATTCTGGATCGGAAGTTAAACTTGCCATTGATGCAATAAAATCATCCATAGTTACTTCAATTTCTTCACCAGTTTCAGTATTTTTAAGCTCTCCTTCGGAGTAAACGAGGCCAATAACCTTAGACTTTTTGATATAGGCTAATTTTAAAGCTCTCGAAATACTTGAAAGATGTTCACTTTCAATTTCAAATGTAGGAGAAGTGAGTTTGATTGCTGTAGTTAAAAGTTTTGTTAAAAAGTTTACTTTTGCATCGTCAAATACACCTCGAAATGGCGTAAAAGGCATTGAGCCGTTTGGGTCAAATACAGTAAGTTCTCCGTGGTACGGGCCAACAACTCCTTTGTAACTAGATTTTTTATCTATAACGAAAACTAATGGTTCAGGATCAAGCTTTTTAGCTGATTGAATACAATCAATGATAAAAGCTGATTTTCCACTACCGCTATCTGCAAGAACAACAGTGTGGTTTGAAGTTTCATTCTCCAACAGATTGAATTTAACAAGGTTTTTTTCTCTTGAGAGGTAAACCTGTAATGGGTTCTCCAAGCCTCTAAATGAATCAAAGAATGGAAGAAACAAGATAGCGTCATTTTGAAGAATCCTGATGTATCTTTGAGAAGAATAATCTGCTTCTGGCGAATAGTTTAAAGGTAGAGTATTTAGTGCTAGTCCTAGACCAATTTCATCCTCGATAATTACTTCACATTCAAGATCGTTGTGAAAAATATTTACTAATTCTCTGGTTCTTTCATCTAATTGCTCATTTGTTTCACCCTCAAGAACTATACAGAATGTTAAAAACAAGCATTTTTCACCTTGGGCAAGCCTGTCTTGTGCTTCTTTGATTTCCTTTCTCTGTACCTTTGCTTTTGCTGTGACGGTGTTCTCAAGAAAGAACTCCTTAATATCGAAAAACTTCTTCACAGAGGATTTAGATGGGAAACTAAAGTTTAATGACATTTTGTATGGGAATTTTAATTTGGTGAAGTATGCCATTCCTCCTGCATAGGCAAACTGCGGACTTGTTTTTAAAGTAATTGTTCTAGTTTTAACTCCCTCTCTTTCAATACCAACGTAGTCTAGTGTAGGACTGCTATAAATTATTTGATCCGAAATTGAATGATGTTTGTTAAACTTTGCAAAATCGCGCTTATAGAACTCTTTTGGATTAAAGAATTGCCTTAAGTGAGTAATTAGCTCCTGTGCATCTAAAATTCTCAGTTTTATCTTTGAGTTTTCGATATACTGCTTTACTAGACCTGAAAAGAGATTCATTTGTCGCACAAACTCTTTCATTTCCTCAAAGAGCAATCGTTCATCTTTCCCCAAGCTTTGTTTCCATTCAGAAATACAAGCTTTAGAAGGAAAGAATCTAATTGAAATTAGCGATTTTCTTTTTAAGGGAGAAAGATCGTGCTCTGAATTGCAGTGCTTACGAATATTCTTTAACTTTTCGTCATGGAGAAGCTTAGAAACAGGGTGAGGATATTTATAATGATCCCTTAATTCTTCCCATTTTTTGTCGTTCTTAGAAATGTAAGATTGATCGTAAAGCACTTGTAGAACACAATTCTCAGGCAGAGCAAATAGAGACTTCAAGGACTCAACCGTGGACAAAACCTGTCTGCTGTTCATCGGCTCATGTTCAAGTAAATCAGCTTCAAGCACAAAACCAAAACTTCCATCTTTATTAATGAACATCTTTTGCTCATCAATATACTCACTGTAAGGAAGTAGCTTGCTTAGAGACTCTGACCTTTTAAAAAGAGCATCAGTTAGAGAATTTCGATTTACTAGCGCATTATTTATTGGTTCATTAGTATTATTCATGGCCTCTCCTTAGTTTGACTCTGGAATGTTCCAAGTAGTCTGTTCAACAAGGAGGTAGACCCAAGCACCACCGAAATAATCGCCTGTTGGCATTTCGTGAGCATGAAGCCACGCTTTTTTTACTTTTCCTTTAGTTCTAATTACTGGTATCTGCTTTTCTTCTACTTGAAGACTGTACCCAGCTCTTTTCTCAAGAATCCCTTCTTTTTCAGAGTTATGAGCACACCCAACAAATATCGAATTAGTCAATAATACGAGTAAGATAAGAAAATACTTTCGCATCTTTGTTTCTCCTTTGGTTTTTTCTAAAAAAGTCATTTGGAAGCAAAACTTTATCCTGCATGACAATCCAAACATCTTGTCCTGAAGACACTGACAACGTAGGCATTAGTGATGTCACTTGTTTTAAATACCAATCACTAACTCTTGATGCGGCTCCTTGAGCACCATTTTGAACAAGTACATTTGCTGAATCTGGGTCTTTGCCACCAATGTTTTTTGATTTTCTTGTGATAATTTCGCCAATTCCATCTACGACAGACTTGAGAAATGCCATCTTTGCGACTCGACCTTGTTTTGAATTAAGCTCCGCCTTTACAGCAAAAGTGTTGTCAGAATTGTCAGCTACAAAACCATTGATTTTTCTTTCAAAGAATTTACCTTTCTTAGACACACAGGAAAGCTTAGTGGCTTGAAAATTGATTCTTTCTGTTGCCATAGACGGTGAGCTTTTAGCAATAATGAAACAGCCAGATAAATCGACTTTATGCTTGTTAGGCCCAACGTATGAAAAATCCAGAGCTAAAAGAACTGGATAGGTTTTACCTTCAGGAGCATCAATTCCTGTCATTAGCTTTGCTTTTACATAGCTACCAGACGGTAAGGTAATTCCTTCTTCTTTTCTTTTGTGCTTAACAGGGAAAGATATAACTTCCGGCCCTGAGTAATACTTTTTCTTTGGTTTAACTACAAATGATGACTTTGCTAGACTATTAGGAGTAGCAACATTTAAGCCTGAGTCATTAGCATGAAACTTTACACCTGTTTCATCAGAAACATTTAGTCTTTGCTCATTAGTATTTGCACTTGGCTCTTTGGTCTTTTCGTTAGCACTCGTTTGTGGTCGTGGTGCTAGGACTTTGCTTCTATCCGTTTTTCAAGTTTTTGGACTTTCTCAAGCAGAGCTTTATTGGATGCCATTATCTTTTTAGCCGTTTTACTAAGTTGCTGCTCCTTACTTTTTAAAAAGGAGTTTTTCTGCGTCCCTAAGATTCTGCCTTCGGTGAAAACTGGTTTTTTGTTCTCTATATAAACAACATTATTAGTTTCACTGTATTTACTGACAGCAAACACAGCCATAAAGAATACAAAGCCAAAAACAATCAATTTACTCTTTGGATTATTTGAAAAATAACCAAGAGTATCTTCATAGCTTCGCTGAATGTTTTTTGGAATATAATTACTAATATTCATTATGATTTACCTCCTTTTTTCTCAATCACTACTGAAATGGGAAGAACTAAATCATCAATTGAAGCTGAGGGCTTTGCTACAACCTTTAAGAGTGTTTTGTGAACACCTTTTGATTTTGGCAGAAGTAAATCACTATCAACAAGAGTGATAATAGCAAGCGAAGCCCCTTTGAATTTTAGTTTATCAGCTTCAATTTTATATTTTTTAGTTCGGTATCTGTTTTTTAGTTCAATTACAAAACCTTTGTAGTCCTTTCCTGTATAGGTTCTTATTAGTTTCGCCTTTACACCTTTTATCAATCCTGTTGAAACCCAAGAGTCAGACACTTTTCTTTTATATCCTACGATATTGTCGTCACGATCCATTGATTTCATAAAATCCATAACTGTAATGACAGGAAGGTTTTTCTCCGTTCTATCTATCAACATACTTTTTGGCTTTAAATCATAGAAAGGTTCACTTGATGATTTCCTTCCTTTAACAATCCTTAGCTTTATTGTTGCGATAGTTCCGTCACTCAAAACAAATGCCACTTTAGATGTGCCTTTGGAAAATCTTGGACGAATAGACAAAACTGAGTAATCAGGGTCATTAGGATCAGCAGGCTTGATTTCAAATCTCTGTGCCTGAGAAATTGTCCTGACTTGCTTATGAAACCTAAAGATCGTTTCTTGAGAGATTTTGACAAGCTCTGGTGCAGTTCCGTAATACACTTCTTTAGCACTAGCAGAGAAAGAAACCATGATACTAAGAATTGTTAAGTATAAAATATTTCTCATATTTACCTCGTAACCTTTTTGTTTGGTTTAAGTTCACGCCCTCTAAAAGAATTTGCTTCTGTTCTAGTTAAGGAATTAATCTGAAGGAACCAGCGTTTTCCTTGTTTGGGTGGAACTAATTTGATTAGCATTTCAACAACTTCATCGGTTCTTCCAAGGTATTCATTATTTGCATAACGCTCACGAACAACAATAGCCACAACCTTGTAGTTACCTTTCTCATCAGAGATGATTTCCTTATCTGTTACTTTGAGCACTTCTGAGATATTTTCCAACTTTACTGTTTCAACCCAATCTGACGTTTCCATTTCAAACCTGACTTTAAGATCGTGAGACATGTACTTGGCAATATCAGCATATTGCTCATCAATATTTACGGGATTTGTGTTTCCGAGTGTCCTGATAAATGACATAACAGCATTATCAACGTAACCATCTGTTACAGACTGTGGTGAAGCAGGAGTAAAATCAATTACCCCCGGAGCTAGAATAAATTCCTTTTCTCTAAGTTTAGTGTAAAGACCACTAATTTCATTTCTTGATATTAGGAAATAAACACTGAATACTCCGATGAGTAGGAGAATAATGTTTTTTAGCAGCACTTTCTCCTTTAAAAGTGCTGCTTTAAAGCAAATGTATTTCGGCATAACTGATAAATCCACACCTTCAAAAGTACCAACTGGCGGTGCTGTTAATTGGGCTGCTTCAATACCTTTCTCCATTGATCCAATCATATTACTGCTCGCTAACTGTATTTTCTTTTTCACTGGCTCCAGTTTTGAATGGACTTTCGTTTTTAAGGATTGTACCAACATAATTAACTGGAAATACGCAAGTTTTAATAACTTGAACAACGAATGATTTTCCATCTTTAGATTTAAAAGCTTTGATTTCTTCAATAGGCCTTCTTGCATAAAATCCTCCATTAGATTGTTGTGTTTCTTCATTTTTAGACATTTGAACTCCTTAGTTAGTCTGAGTATTTTCTTTTACCTTTTGGGTTAATAAGAGATGGCAAAGTCATATTTAACTTTCTATACGGCCAATGCAGGAATACTCCTTTGTTATTTCTCTTTTTTATTATTGGGCCTACGCCGAGAAAAAAAGTAAGAAGGATAAACATTGTCCACCATGAGTAAAATACGACACCAAAAATTAAGATAATAAACAGGGCAATAAAAACATCACTAAGTTCCCAAATTTCAAATACTGTTATTGGTGAATCAATAGTCTGACTTACTTTACGACCGTGTTTTTCTTTTAATTCTGTATAATCGTACATATCGTTCCTTAGTTAAAAATTCCGTTACCGCCACCAATTGAGAAGATGTTTTCTACCCAAATTGGAGCTGTTCCTAAAACTATCGCTGCTACAATACAAATGATTGCAACCCCGAATCGTTGCTCTTTTAAGTTGTAACCAGCAGAAAGAATTGAGATTCCTGAAAATAATCTTGCACCCCATTTAAAAAGTGCAGTATCTACGATTCTCAGAACTGTTCCTGCTGCTTCAAGTTTATCTGCGGCATCTGCCCCAGGAATCCTTGTCCCAGCATGTGCTACTGATGCCATAGTCACTAAGGCCAATAGTACCCAAAACCAAAAATGCGGATACTTTGGGTCTTCATTTTGAAAGTCCAAACTCTTAGTTTGGCCAATTATTGAATTTGCTAAAACCATATTCATAGTTCCTCCTCAATTGGGCTAAGACAATCAGGGCAATAACCTTCGTTGTCGTTAGGTATAATTGTTTTACACACGTTACAGATCATAGTTTTTCTCCTTCTCTGATTAATGCAGTCATTGATTCGACGCTCTGAAATCCTTTTATTGGTGGATAAAGAACTTTCTTTTTTAAATCTGCTATTAGCGTGAAAGGAACTGCGGAAATGTTATGCTTTTTTACTTCTGCCTTACTTGCTTTCCTTACAGGAATGGGAAATGAACTCTTCTTGACATGAATATTGTCTATCTGGAGTGCTTCTACATAAATTCCTTGTTTCTGTAGTGAAGCAAGAGTGCTGAACATTCGTTTGCAATGTGGACATTTAGAATCAAAATACATCCTCACTCTAAAACGAGAAGGATCAAATCTTGTTTCTTTACTTAAAGAACGAGATTTTATGACTTCAGCAACCTTCGGAGTCAGCTCATTTTTTTGAGTAAGGTACTCGCGCATCCTTAATTGAAGGCGTTGATTTAGTGCATTTTTCTTTTTGTTGTAGGTGATCCAATTATTGATGTTCTTATCTGAAGGATTTCTTGCCAGTTCCATAAAAGGTTTTGGTGGCGTGTAGTCTCCTTCTTTAAAGAACTCATCATTCTTGGGGTCTAGGTATTTAGACCAATTGAAAGACGCTTTTTTCTTCTTTTCTTTTTGGAACTCGTTTGTAGTCGTCGTTCCTAGCTCTTTTTTCCTTTTTGCCAGTAGTTAATGCCATCGTTGAAGTAGCTCAACTCGTCGGCATAAACTGATTGCAGGAAAAAAGATGCAATCAGTGTTAGTTTAATGATGATTTGCAAAATTAATTACCTCCATTTTATCTATTACCCCTAAAGAAGCTTTTTCTTCTAATTCATTCAGAAATGATCTTCTAGGCGAACTGTTATTATTTATTTCATCTTTAGTTAAGTATTCCATTACTGGAATACGCCCAATAATTCCTTCGCTACAATAATTACAACCTGATGACCGTTGCCTGAGTCTAGTAAGGTTAATCATTAACTCATTGTTTAGTTGATCTACTTCATCCTTCGAGGAGTCTGAAGAACAGTGTGGGCAAACCTTTTTCAGCAATCTTTGAGCAGCAGAAAATTTGAGATTAGACCGAAGCATATATTCCTCAACACCCATATTCATTAATCGTTCTACGACTTTTGTGGCACTATTTGCGTGTAAAGTAGATATAACCAAGTGGCCTGTTGCTGCTGCCTTGAAACACAAGTCAGCAGTTTCATGATCACGAATTTCTCCAACAAGTATTACGTCTGGGTCTTGCCTTAGAATTGCTCTGAGTCCATCAGCAAAGGATAGCGATTTCTTTATTTCAATCTGGTTAATCCCTTTAAAAGTGTATTCAACAGGGTCTTCTAGGCTTACTATGTTAAGTTTCTTTCTATCTAGTGAATTGAGAAGACTAAAAAGTGTTCTTGTCTTTCCGCTTCCAGTTGGCCCCGAAACGATAATGACTCCATTCTTTTCTTTTGCAGCACTTTCCAAGTCAGAAATTGCGTTTTGACTTAAATTTGAAGTTTCTAGGTTAAAGTCTGTAGTCATATCTAATAGTCTGAGAACAATTTTCTCACCATATATCGTAGGTGTACTATTAACCCTTAAACTTAGATTCCATGAAGGTAGCGACAATCTACTATCTTGAGGTTTATTGCTAATAGCAATTGATAAGTTACTAAGCCTTTTCACTTCTTGAATAAAGCTTTGCCTGTGCTCCTTTTCTAAGTTCTTAAATATTAAAAGATCACCGTTTTGACGTATCCTAATATTCAGTCCATCAACAAGAGGTTCAATATGAACATCACTTGCTTTAACTTCCAATGCCTTTTTAAGAGAATCCCTAAAGAGAGATGTATAGGGAGATTTGTTACTCAACATTTCTTCATTGGTTTCTTTGTATTCTATAGTTAAATTGCTCATTTTAATTCCCAAATCCTGCACACATTGGTTTCATCGCTGCGATTGCAGCTTTTGATGTTGCCAAAAAAGGAATATCTCTTTTACAAGAAACTGGCTTCCAAACTACAAATAAATGTCCATTTAATTTTCCACTGGTTAGTCTTCCGATTTCTCTGACATTTTTAATCGTGTCTAAAATTCCAATATTTTGTCCTTCACGGAAACATGAACTGGAGCCGGGGCTAATCATTTGCCATTGTTCACCGAAACTTGAAGGAGTCGCCATAAAAACTTCTGATGAGATCGACTTCATCCGTGAAGCGATCATCAAGGCCCCTGTGAGAGATGCTGGCCCATTATAACTACCCATGCGTGGATAGAAGACACCCCAACCATTACATGCAGAATGACTAGAAGGAGGAAAACTAGGCATTGTTGGGAGTTTTATACTACACATTGGTGAATCAGCACCAAATGTTATATCTGTTCCGCCTGTTGCAGAAGTTACTGCTCCTTTAATTAAACAGGCTTTTGGTGCTAATGACCACGCAAGGAAGTTTGGTTGATATTTGTCACTTACACCTGTTGACCAATGTTCAGCAATATGTTCACTCATGCCATCAAAGCAGAGCTTAGGAAGTCTAGTTCCTCCACATGGAAGCATATTGAATGGAATTTGTGCAAACGGAACCGATATTGTTCTCGCATGGTAGGACTGCGTATCTTCATCATGCTCAGTTCCAAATGGAGGTAGTGCTTTAGAGCCTGCCAATTGAATTGCAGCCCCCGGAAGTGCAGTGAAGTGTGAGCTTCCGGCTTTAGTAGTTACTTCAATAAAAGTCTGAGGCACCATATAGCTAAAGCGGTAGCATGGTCTGATAAAGGGCCAACTTCCACAAGTTGTAAGCGAATATCTAAAGTTCAGACATGAATTGAACTCTGGAGCCTTTACTACTGAACAAACATTTGGAAATGCAAAAGTATTAGCTGATAATAGTAGTGCTGATAAACAAGCGGCAGTCGTTCCCATTCTTTGAAAAGTACGAAGAATCTTTGATAGAGAAAATCCTCTCTCTTTTTTAAGCATATTTAATACTTTTTGATGCTTTACACTTTTGTTTTTCAAGAAGTATGGTTTTAAAAACAATTTGTGAAATTTTGTTTCAACTCCATCATAAACTTGGGCAAATGCCTCAAATGATTTAAGTTGAGAAAACTCTTTTCCTGTAACTAGATGTTCTTTTTGTTTGCTTGTGCTAATTGACTCATTGATGTTAGCATTCTTAGAATCAAAACCACCCAATACAAAGTTTCTTGTTGCTTTCTGTGATTGTTCAGAAACACTATGGCTTGTTTTCTCTTTTTCTTCCTGACCAATTAGTTCTTTGAAATTTCTAATGGTTTCTAAGTCAGATGAATGACAAGCAATTCTTGTTCTAAAGTTTTGAATTAATTCTTTTGCTGCTTTTTCGTTTCCGATTGAATTGTGGATAGAGTTTATACTTTGAGATGCAGCTAAAAAGAAAAAATTCGCTTCTCGTCCTTTGGCACAAATCTTATCGTCGCCAATAGTCCCACCATGACCAACAGATACAAGGTCTTGGTATTCATCAGCTATAATCATTGCCATTCTATTCTTTGAGCGATCTGGATTTTTAAGTCTATTCAGAACAGACCTTTGAAAGTGAAGCTTTACGAATGTTCCCATCGAACGGGCCAATGCTTCGTTTTTCACATTGAAAAGTAGAATCTTCCCAGAATCAACAATTTCATCCATTGACTTGATGGTTAAGTCATCAAACTTAGGACAAAATATTTTTGCTGCTTTGTAATCTTGGAATTGATTTAAAAAGGTAGTTGCCGTTACTAAAACGCCTGACTTGAACTTATCCTCAAATAGTCCATATTCAGTAAAGTATTGTATAGCACATTGAATATTGAACCTTTCTTCGTGACCATACTTATTACTAGCTAGTTCGGCTTTTAAATTATCAATAATTTCGTCTGTATCAGCCTTGAGCATAATTTTATAGCAGTCTGTAAGAGTGAAGTACCCAAGTACAGATGCACAGTAGATCACAACATTTTTAGTTAAGTTAAATGCTGAGTTTTCCCAGATCGGCGATTCCTTAGAAGCCCCTGAAAAGTTCTTGGCCGCAGCTCTAATCATACTTGCTACTTCAATGTAGTTAGAGTCTTTTAGTGTATGCTCAATATATACTGGATTAAATGTTTCCATGTGCATCTCCTAAATAAACGCAATCATTAAGCGCGCCTCTTTTTTTAAGAATATTGACTATCTCTGGTATAAAACTCCCTTTAGGGTCAAGTACAAGAGATGATGGTGTAAGGTGAAAATTGTTACCAAAAAGCTGTTCTGCAAAATTAAGTATCGTTCCCTGAGTTTTACCTGTACCAATTGATCCTGTTACAAGAATGTTTCCGTTAAGAGCTTTTTGTGGAATTAAGGCCCATTTCGGATTCACTTTTTTCTCAAAGTTACTTTCTTCCTCTCCAACAGTCCCAAGTGTTAAATGATTTTCTATCTCTTTTAGAGAGGGCAATCGGTGTCCTTGGAGGAGACTAGAAAAAAGACCAAGAGCACCGATTACCCAAAACAAAAGGAGTGAGCATGACAAACAAGACGACATCAATACCGTCTTTACAAAGCCAGAGTAAATTCCACCTAAAATTGGTTCAAATGGAAGAGTATTAACTTCAATATATGTTAATATTTGCCCGTAAAAGAAGACTACACCAGTTAATGAGAGTAGCGACTTTAAGGCTAAATTCTTATAATTAATTTTTTCATTTTTAATACTTCTAAGTTTACTACCTTGTTTCTTATATCCGAGTGATCGTTCAGCTATCATGCTAATGATATATATATTTATGAATACAGAAAGAGTAAAAAGTACCAAAGCATTTTGTGTCTTATAAATCGCACTTCTTATGTATTCCCAGTTGTTAATCACAAACTCATATTTGTGCAGACCAAACAATCCAATAGTGACTAATATTAGGAGTGCTATAGCAATGAATGGTGAAACATCATTATTGCTTTTCATTTTTATTTTTACCTTTTTTATTGTTTAAACCGTTCAACTTTAAAAACGTATCTACGATTTTCTTTGTCTTGAATTTTAAACCGTGATTTCTCTTTTTTTCCTTTTCGCTAACTAGCTGGAACAAAAGTGCCAAGTCATTTCTAAGTACATTATCCATTTTTACCTCCATGAAGATTTGCTGATTTTGCAGCAAAGCATCTGTCTTTTAAGTTAAATTCAATATTCACACACTTTCCTTCGTGCATATTTAGGGTGAAATTTCCAAACTTAAGCCTGATTCCTGTTTTTGCCTTTACTCTATCAAGTAGTCTTTCAATGGCTTCTCTAATGATAATGTCGTCCCTTATTCCTTTTAGGTTCATCGTATCCTCTTAAGAAGTCGCGCTGATTAGGCGCGACTCAATTCTTTGAATTAGTTTTACAAGTTCGTGGTTTGATGCGAGTTCTTCTACTGACAAAGACCCGTACCATTCACGAAAAAGTCTTTTTAAATTTTCTAAATATTTCTTTGTCATTGTTTAATCCTCCTTAAATTACTTACAAAGTCCGTTCTGCTTTAACTTATTTAGTTGTGAGGCTGCATAAGAGCCTGTTGAGGCCGATGTTAGAACAACCTCATTGATTTTCTGGCCCGGATACTGGATTCCGTAACTTGTTCCCATAAGGACGCATCGAGGTTCTGTTTGAGCACATTGAACATGCTCTGCGCCAATTTCAACAAGCTCATCTACGCTCATAATTCCTTGTTCTTCTAAATTAACTCCAAACGCAAATGCACTTGTAGTTGATAGTAGTAATAGTCCGATAATTGTTTTTTTCATTTCTTTTTCCTTAGTTAAAAATTGTTAATGGGTACTGGTGATAATGCTTTAAAAGCATTTCATGTTTTCTGTATTCAATACTGTTCTTGTCTAAAAGTTGGTTGTATCCTCCTTCGTTGTTAAAAATGTTTTTCAATAGTTCTTTTAATTTTTTTAATATCTTCATTTAATGACCCCCTTTAATTCGTCAGTCACTTATCTATAAAGCGAGAATGGTGCCAAGAATGCCAACTGTGCCAAGTCTGTAAGTTGTTAAAATGATTGGGTAACAGAAGACTGAATTTATTTGAAAAACAGCAAATATTACGAAGCTTCGTAACACTAAGAAAAAGTCTTTTTATTTCGATCAGTTACAAAATTACGAAGTTTCGTAATTTTTCATGTTTCGTAACTCTAAAAGAAGATACAAAAAAAGCTTCCTACTGGAAGCTTTGCCACGGTAATAAATATTTAATCTTATCGTATCGTGTGAATATCAATGGTACTTTGAATTGATTTTGAAATGACGGGGATTTCAAGTTTACGACAGTCATCTAAAACACTATCTATACTAGAGGTGACAAGTATAGAGTATTCACTTAAGTCATTTTCTCTAATAAATTTAATTCCATCTATAGATTTGTTTCTTAAATCGTAGTCTCCAAGAAATAAAAATTCGCGATTGTTATTTTTAAGGCTATTAATTTCTATTTTTGCTAATTCTGGAGATTCAAAATATTTATAAGTAACACCATCATTACTTAACTCTTTAAATCGTTGCTTCCAAGACTCATGCACAGAGGGATCATCGTCTAAAATCACAACGGTACTATTCTCAGCTATAAGAATCTCAGACGGGAATAAAGGATTCTCCTCAACGGCATCAAATCTCATTGTCACAGTCGTTCCTTTTCCCTCCAAAGTAGAATAATCTATTCCAGCAACCCATTTATCAAATTGTTCAAAAGCATCATATACACCGAGGCCAGTGCCATGTGCTTTTCCGTATGAAATTCCTTTTTGACCTAACTTTTTAAGAATGTTGTCAGGGATTCCTTTGCCACTGTCTTCAATTTCAAGAAGAACTGATTCATCATTGAGACTAACCTTAGTTGTAATTGTGCCATTGCTATCAATTGCTTCAACTGCGTTTTTGTAGAGATTAAACAAAACTCTCTCAAATCTTTTATAATTAGTTTTTATATATGCCTTTTCTGACTCATTAGATAGCTCATAATTGAAGGAGATATTATTATTCGTCAATGAAAGGTCGGATACAACTTGAGTTACTATTGAAAGTAAATGACAATTCTCTAATGATTCTTCATCATTTTTGTTTTCTTGAAGTTCAACAATTCCTTCAATGTCTTTGTCATCAAGATTAGCAATCTTAGGAATGTCCTGAATCGTTGATTTTACTCTATCTAACGAAGCTTTAAGTATTCTAACTTCATCATTATGCTCATTTATATTATTAAGAGCTGAGTTAGCTATCATTAATGCGCCTTGAATATCGTGACGCACCTGAGATGCAATTTTTGCTGTTTGAGCATCAGCTAATGCTTTTCTTGCTACTTTTTCTGATTTTTTTGCTTGGATAAAGAAATCTCTTAACCATGTTTCAAATTTAACCAACTCTTTAAAAGATCGGCCTTTCTTTTTATTTGCAAACTTATTGTCCCTTAAACTTTCTTCAAGAGTAGTCATAAAAGCAAAAACTGGACTTGCGATATTTTGGCCCATATTAAGTATGCGAGTCTTTATATAATACGAAAGCATTAAAAAAATTGCAGTAATCAATGTTAAAATAACAAAAGACTTAATTAGAGGAAGCCTGTAGGAAACAAAAAGCGTTCCTGTGTGCTCTCCATGATAGCTTACTTTGCTTTTAATGAGCGCATAAGGCCAAAAGTCTTTAGTGTAAAAACGTCTTTCCCAGAGTGACTTAGGAGAGATGTTATCAACATTATTTCCTTCACGAATTATAAGCTCTTTATTGGAATCAAATATCCAAACATGTTCAAATACATCAGTTTTAATCATACTACTTGCTAGTCTTGCTTGGTAATATGTTCCTCCAATTTGGATTGATTGTGCCAAATTGGTTTTCGCAACATTGAGAACTGTATCTGCTACAGAAAAATGATGGTAAACGGAGTAAACTATTGCCAGCACAAGCCCAATCAATAGACCAATAGCTCTAAACCTTAGAGCAAGTCTATTTGCTGTTTGTTGTGCATAATCAACAATAGATGTTTCTTTCATATCTATATGCTCTCTATATAATCAAACAATTCATCATAGATCATTTTTCCAATATCGGTAAAATTGATCTCCTTAAAATCTGAAATATTATCCTTTAGCCATGTTTTGTATTTTAATTTCTGTGTTTCAACGAAACCTTTTTCAAAATCACTTAATTTACCTAATTCTATAGAATCAACAAAGTCATACATATAAACAAGGGCAACCAAAGCATGAAAGGACTGAATTGCGGGTCTATCTGTTCTTCGTACAGCAGAATATACATTTTTTGTTAATTCGGAAGGATGAATTATCGAATCAGATGTTTGATACAACATCAATGCCTGATGTCCAACTTCGTGAGCGACGTTAATTGCTAATTGTAAATGCCTTGGTTCAGCAGAGGGTGCGCTTAGATATAAAGCACCTATAGATTCACGATTGCTATTTCCAACACCTTCTTTTCTAACCTCGCTTTCAATCGTTTTCATTGGAATAATATTTCTAACAATAGAGCTAAAAACATTGACCACAAATGAATTGCTAGAATTAAAAAGCTCTAAAGCAGAGTTAAAAATATCTTCCTTTTTCTTTTCAAAGCCAAATTCTACAGTATTTCTATTATCAATTAGTCTGTTTGCAGGTGGTGTATAGAAAGCACGTAAATATTGTAGGTATTCATTGTCTTTTACAAGAAGAGTTCTTTCCTCAAGAAGTAAACTAGGAAGATTTTCTCGTCCTTCACCCAGCGACATGAAAGGTGTATAAACTGAAAAATTAGCAGATTTCTCATTACTGATTCGTGCAAGGCAAACACTTTCAAACTTTTCGTTTAAAAGTGTGATTCTCTTCGTGCCTGTAGTTCCAGTAATCCATTGATTCATTGAATAGTAATCCTATCAAGGTAAAATGCTATGCCACCATTTTGTTCGCCCAAGTTTTTTATCTTGGATTTATTTATTCCAATAGCTGATTTCCTCTCGAACAAGGGAACAACATATCTGTTCTCATACATGTGCTTAGATAGTGCTTTTAACGCAATAACTCTTTGATCTAGTGAGTGGGCAGACTCAGCTTTAACAAGAAGGTCAAAATAGGCTTCATCACTTTCAGGAAAGTGCTGCTTAAATGGGCTTCTAACTAGTGAAAATAGAACAGTCGGATCAACAACATCTGCACCCATTGAAAGTATTTTGAATAGAGACTCCTTATCATCAGAAGAAATAAATTTCTTGTCTGTATCGTAAAACTGTATTTTTAATCCTGCTTGTAGGAATTGACCTTCCAATTCATTAAGGTATTTTCCTAGCTGAGCATTGCCGAAAAAACTATTAAACACGGGAATCTTATAAGTCACATTAAGATCAAGTCCCTGCACAGAATTTAATAATCTTTTTGCGTATGCAACGTCTTGATTGTCATACTTTTCTATTCTTCCCCAAAAATGAGATGCAAGGTATTCATTCGTTGGCTTATACGCATCAACGCCTTTAGTTAGCTTGCTTCTGTCAATAAGAAGGTCTAGTGCCTTTCTGAAATTGGAATTTTGGGCAAGTTTATTTTTATAATTAAAGTATATGCTAGTCACTCGTGCAGCATTTTTTGAGTGAAACAAGTCTATGTTATTGTTCTTGGACGGACTTGTTAAGATTACATCTGAGTCATCCTTTATCCCGTTAGGTGACAAGATTATGTTCTTTGCAACGTCATTGTTAGTTCCAACATAGGAAAGATGAACATTGTTTTCTGAATCTACTTTGGTAACTTTATAATTTCCGCAACCAACAGGAAACCTCTTCCAAGAGTCATAATCAGAGTTCATCTCTTCGATTGGGACTAATGAAAATGTTGTTCTAGCAATTGAATGTAGGAATGATGGATTAGGACGCTTAAGTTTGACCTTAATTCTTAAATCATCAATAATTTTTACTCCTGTAACCATACCACTTTTAAATTGATTTTTGCCTTTTAATGTATCAATACCTTCAATATTATTGAAAAATGACTTGAACCACGAGCCTTTTGGAGTAAAGAATCCCCTTAGTATAGAAAACTCCAAATCTTTCGAGGTAACTTTTCTATTGTTGTGAAACTTCAAGTTCTTTCTTAAAGTAAGCTCATAAGACTGATCATTATAGTTCCACTTGTAGGATTCAAGTAGACCAGGTTTAAGATCAAATGAGGATTCAGTATATATAAGTTGTCCCAATACAGCAGATTGAATAGTCATTAAGCTTTGAACAGGACTTGTCGGAAGAAATGGTTTTTTACCATTGTCTCCAACAATAACATTTAAAGCCGTTGAAGCGTTTGCGCTAAATGTTGCACTTATCATAAGTATTACCCCCAAAAATAGATGCATTAAGTTCTCCTTTATTAAGCAAATGAATTGTCGTTAAAGGTTGCAAAATCTCTGCCAAAGCTTGGGGATACATTCAAAAGTATGCGATCCATTATTTCATCTTCTGATAGATTACTATTTAATTGAATTAACTCATCAGTGTTTAACAATCTCTGTTCAATTATATATTTCGAGAACTCAGGGATCAGTGAAATGTTAGAATGAATGATATCAACATCCGTTTCACTTGATTTAATATACATTTGATACTCTTGCATAGTGAGCTTAGTGAGATCAATGTCAATTTTCCCATTATTATCATCAAATATTAAGGCCCCACGTTTTACTAAGCTACTGATTAAATTCTGAGTTCTAATACTGATACCGCTTTTTTCTTCCTTTTTCTCATTATCTTTATTCTGTTTCTCGCATTCACAATCGTGAGCGTAAGCACCAGAAGTGGCAGTTAAAGCAATAAGAAATAACGCTAGTTTTTTGTTCATATTATCCTCCTAACACCTTTATTGTGTTCTCTTGTTAGTTGATTTTGTTTTTGAGTCCAAGCCAAACTTCAATCTTTTTGATACATAAGTCGTATATTTAAGATTAAGCATTTTGGCAGCATCTCTCTTATTTCCTTTAGAAAGTTTTAGAGACTCTTCTAATAGTCCTCTTTGTCTTTCTAAAAATTCGTTCTCAAGATCACACCATGATTGAATGCCATGTTTGTAGCTATTTTCTGCTTTATTGCATTCAATTTGTTGTTCTATAGCCTTTCCATTTATTGAAACACCGTTGAGTACATAAGTTCTTTTCAAAACTGCTTCGAGCTGTCTAACATTTCCGGGCCAATCGTATGATTTAATAATCCCAAGAGCTTCTTCCGTCAGTTTTTTGGCTTGAGTAGTTTCTTTGTTTTTTTCATCAATAATATAATTTGCAATAGAAACAATATCTTCTCTTCTTTTTACTAAAGCAGGGATTTCAATAGGCAAAATGTTTAATCGATAAAAAAGGTCTTCCCTGAAGTTTCCATTTCTAACTTCTTCTTTCAAGTTTCTGTTTGTTGCAGCAACAACTCTGAAATTAACTTTCATAGAGCGATTACTTCCAACAGGAGTGACCTCTTTTTCCTGTAAAACTCTTAAAAGCTTTACTTGAAAGTCCAGAGGCATTTCTCCAATTTCATCTAAGAATATTGTTCCACCATCAGCAGCTAGAAACTTCCCTGCTTTAGCGTTAGTGGCACCTGTAAATGAACCTTTTTCGTGACCAAATAATTCACTTTCCAAAAGGTTCTCAGGTATAGCTCCACAGTTAAATGCAATAAAAGATTTTTTGTTTCTTTTAGAGTTGTTATGGATTGCTTTTGCAATTCTTTCTTTACCTGTCCCTGAAGCACCTTGAATCAATACAGGTTCTTCTGTGTTTGAAAATGTTTTAACAAGATCAGCAACTCTTGCAAGCTCATTCGATCGACCTTTTAAAGAGAGGATAGATTCAATTTTTTGCTCATTTAATTCTTTGGCTTCCTTAGAACTTTCAGAAGCATATTTGTCTTTTGCAACTTCACTTAATAAAGCGAGGTTTTCTAATGCATGATCTTTGGAGTAGAAATTATCAGCTCCAACTTCTTGGCATTTCTTAATCGTTTCTAGTGAGTCATCTCCAGACAGAACTACAGTTAAGATGCTTCCGTTAATCTTTTTAATTTGCTTAACGACCTCATCGCCACTTTCTTCTTTCATTTGGAAATCTACAATGGCCATTTTGTATTTTCTTGGATTTTCCTTTATGCGAAGGATCGCTTTCTTTGGTGAATCAAAGAAATCTACAGATATGCCTTTTTTGCTAAAAACCATTTTAATGGCTTCACCAGCGAGGCTATCGTCATCAATTGCTATTACATTCCTAAAAGTCATTTTGATCCTCCACAAAAATCACAAACCAGTAAGAGCAATGCCTGTGCCAGTTTTTTAATCGATTAAGCTACTAATATTTGGTGGCTCATAGCATTGTTATTCATTCTTAAGTTACGAACTTTCGTAACATTTTTAGTCTTTCCCTTTTTATGTTTCCCAAGTACTTGTTACAGCTAGGCTTGATACGGGTTGTCAGAATGTTACGAAGTTTCGTAACATATAAAAGGAAATAAAACAAATTTTGGTTGTTTTTAAATTAAGTAGTTGTTTTAATAGAATTTTTTTAAACATATTCAAGAGTTACGAAATTTCGTAACTCTTATTAGAAAACCTTATGTTCATATAAGATTTACAGTATCTAAGCCTTTTGCTATGCATAGACAATGTATCTATGCGACCTAAACGCAATTAGGGGTTTTATGAATTCGAAGGAAATAGTCCTTAAACAAATTGAAGAGTACAACAATCAAGACATTGATAAATGCCTTGGTTACTGTGATGACGAGATTGAAGTCCTCTTGCTCCCTAATAATGAATCACTTTTTAAAGGTAAAAACATTCTACAAGGGCATCTAGAATCTTCATTTGGAACAGAGTTGTTCGAGGAAGTTGAAGTATTAGAAGCTATAGCTCTTGGAGACTATGTAACCACAATCGAAAGAAAAACTAAAATTTCTACTGGCGAAAAGAGAACACTTTTAATTATATATTTAGTCAAAGGGTCCCTTATAAAAACAATGTGGGCCGCTAGAAATTAGTCTGGGTATAATTTTTTCCACCAAAATATTATTTTCCCCAATAAGAGTATTAATTGTAATACTCTAAATTTAGCGCATTTTTGTTGTCGCTTTTCTGATTTTGGTTTGAATAAAGTAATATTAATTTCCAAATTGTAAATTTGACAGTTTTTCATTGCCACCTCCTTTCACTAAAGCCGAAAGGCTATGAAGGAGGTAGCAATGGGAAATTGTTAAAGCAGGATATTAAGATTTTTTTAAATCTTAAAAAAGTTCGAATAGTTTTACTCTCAATATTGTTTTAAGCCAGCTCGTTTAAAAGTTTTGTGATTGACATTTTTGCGAAAATCATTCACTTGTTTCAACCTTTATTTTTAAAGAGGATGGCCCTTTAAAAATGTTTTCATCTGAATATTTACTATTTCTAAAGCCAAGTCTCGGGTTTCTTTTTTTGAGGGAATTTTATTAATAAGGGCATAGTTTTCGATATATAAATTATCTTCAATTGCTAGAGTTGCAATTCCGTGAAGACTGGCCCAAATTGCATATCCTTTTTCATATGTTTTTCCTTTTGTCACTTTTCCAGCTTTCTGAAGCTCTCCGATTACTTCTAAAAGGAGGACGAATGGCTTGGAGGACTCTTCATAAAGACTTTGATGATTATTTTTGTCTTTTATGTGACCCCCCATCATAATTTGGTATTCATAAGGATGATCTAAAGCATATAACAGATACTCTCGTGTACCATTGATAAACTTTTCTTCAGGTGTATTAACAGTATTAACATTTGTAGCGTTTTGAAACCTTATAAGAAGTTCCTTGAAGCCTCTTTCGGCAATAATAGCGAAAATTTCTTCTTTATTTTTAAAATGCTTGTGAGGAGCATTTGGCGATACGCCAATATCTTTGGCTACTTGTCTTAGTGAGAAGTCTAATTTTCCCTTCCTTATGTAAGAGAGACTCACATTAATGCATTCCTCAGCAAGATTGCCGTGATGGTATGCTTTTATTGCCATCAATAGCCTCCCTGAAAACCACTCTATAATTTTATATTAAAGAGTTGACGCTGTCAACTTTGTAAGTGTATAATGTCAACATTAAGGAGGTAGCTGTGAAGCTCAGATATATATTCCCAAACTTTATTTTCTTTCTTGTGATTACATTTCAGACATTTGGAGCGGACCAAATTTATGTAAGAGCGATAGATGTAAAAAAGGCAAACAGTTTAAGTACGGTAATTTTGCCTATGAAAATTGGTGTTTCTGATAGCAAGTATAGTGCATTAGTACAGATTCCATCTGATAAATTTGCACTTTCAAAAGGCAAGAAAGTTAGCTTAATCCTTCCGATTCTTTCTAAGAATAAAGTCTCTGCACGTGTCGAATCATGTGAAAGGAATGTTTGCAGAATCTCTGTTGAATATAAATACAGAGGCTTGGATGGGCTCTCTGGGAAAGTTGTATGGCCGGTAAGAGATTTATCTATTCCAGAAATTCCTATTGACTTTATTGTATCACCTGATGGGAAAGAGCTATTTGTATATATTGAAAACAAAGGGCAAGTATCAAAGAGTTACATAAAATTACTTCATACTGAAAATCGCTTTGGATTGGTTTATGAAGGCTTAAAAGTTGGAGATAGATTGGTAACAACATCTTTAGATAAATTAATTGATGGGCAAAAAGTGGAGGTTGTAAATGATAAATAAGGTCTTTAAGTATTGGCGTATTAGCTTTACTGCCTTTTTCATGATGGCTTTAATGGGAGTGTCTTCATGGTTAACTATGCCTAGGGAGGAAGATCCAAAGCTTAAGGATCGTTCCGGGATTGTTCAAGTGTTCTATCCAGGCGCCACAGCAGAAGAGGTCTATAGACTTATAACAAAGCCTATAGAGGATAAATTTGCAAGTATTGATGAAATAAAGAGATTAAACTCTAGTTCTAGTCCTGAAATTTCATTTATAGAGATAGAGCTGAAAGAAAACATCAGTTCCGATACGGAGCTAAATAAAATTTGGGATGAAATAACCAAATCGTTAGATGATGCAAAAGTTAAATTCCCAGAAGGGGTTTACCCTCCTATAGTTGAGCGAGATTTACTAGATCAAGAAGCGATAGTTTTGTCTTTAACTGGCGCAGATAACCTTGGCCAACAAATGGATCTTTTACGTTCTTTAGAAGATCGCTTAATCCAAACTCCTCTTGTGGCAAGAGTTACTAGGCATGCTGACCCTGGCGAGGTTATAAGAATTAAAGTTGATGAGGATCAATTAAACAGGCTTGGAATTGATATGCTTTATTTGTCAGACAAACTGTCTAAAGCAAACAATTCTATTTCAAGTGGAACAATAGATTATAATTCAAAAAAAATGACAATTAAGACGAATGCTAGTTTTCAATCAGTTGAAGATATTTCGAATTATTCGATAAGTCTATCGAGTGGAGAAGTCATAACGCTTTCAAGTATCGCAAAAGTAGAAAAAGGTTATCAGCTACCTCGGGAGAGAGGCTTTCGGTATAACGGAGTTGAGGGGCTTTCTCTTGGTATTATTCCTCAATCTAAAATTGATCTTATTAAGTTCGGCGAAAATGTAAAAGAAACAGTTGAAAAGTTCAAAACGAAACATACTAACTTGCAAATTGATATTGTTAGCTTTCAGCCAGATAATGTTGCATTTAGAATTAATGATTTAGTTCAATCTCTCTTAACTGGATTGATTTTTATTGGATTGGTATTAAGTATTGCAATGGGCTTTAGGATCAGTCTTTTAGCATCAATGTTGGTGCCAGCTATAACCCTTGTAGGCTTGGGCATATTTCATAATACTGCTGGGGGAATATTACATCAAATATCAATTGCAGCTTTCGTAATTGCTCTTGGACTGTTGGTTGATAATGTAATTGTAGTACTTGAGTCAATTCAGAACTATATTGATAATGGCATGTCTAAATTAGACTCCGCAAGTAAGGCAGTAAAGGACCTTGCTCTTCCTTTAACAGCAGCAACAGGAACTACCGTTAGTGCATTTGTACCAATGCTTGGTTCAGGAAATACAGCTGATTTTGTCAAAGCAATCCCTATTGTTGTTTTGATAACACTACTTGTAAGTTACTTTGCAGCGTTAATAATTACTCCAGTTTTTGGAAGCAGGCTACTTAAGGCAGGCACTGTTCGTAATTGGGATAAAGCTAATTCGTATTTTTATAAGATTGGTGAGTTTGTTTCTAGGCATCCGAAAAAAATTGCAGGTGTGGTACTTTCTTTATCGGTACTGAGCTTTTACTTTTTCGGTAATGTAAAAATGAAATTTTTTCCAAGTGCAGATCGAAATCAACTTGTTGTTGAAATTCAACTTGTCGAAGGAACAAATTTTAAAACAACAGATAATTTAGTAAAAAGAATAGAGTCTTTTTTAAGAGACAAGACAGAAATAACAGATACAGCAGTCTATGTAGGACAAGGTACTCCGATATTCTTTTATAACCTAGCAAGAGTACCGAGTAGTCCACATGTTTCGCAAATTATTACCCTTTTTGATTCAGCAAAATCTGCTCGGGAAATGAGAACTTCTTTACAAGAAGAACTTGACAAGAAGTTTCCTGAAGCATCCATTCTTGTAAGAAGTCTCGCTCAGGGTACGCCAATCAGAGCGCCTGTGGAATATATTATCACAGGAGATAATTTATCAGATCTTGTTAAAGCATCTGAAGATCTAGTTCGAAAAGTTCGATTGGTTGATGGTTCGATGAAAGTTAGAAGTACTGCTGGGGCAGGGAATCCCGTACTTAATGTTAAGATTAATGATGCCAATGCAACAAAATATAATTTGGAGCGTTCAATCGTTGGAGCCTCAATTTATGCTCGAACACGAGGTATTGATGTTGGGTCGTTTCGATATGGCTCAGAATCTTTTCCTGTAAATTTAGCAAGTAGTAAACTGGAAAGTATTCGCATTTCTAACGTTGGAGAAATTGATGTTTCTCAAACTAGGACCGAGTCAGTGAAGTTAGATAAGTTGAGTAATTTAAAATTAGATTGGGAGCCATCTATAATCAACTCATACAACAAGAGATTGGCCATAAGGGTTTTATCTGAAGTTAAAGATAATTATGACATTTATTCAATTATCAATGAAATCGATCCCCAAATTGACGCAATCTCAGATAAGTACAATGTGGTTATTGAACAAGGTGGAGAAGTGGCGGAATCTGAAAACTCGAATGCTCAGATCTTACAACTTTTACCAGTTGGTTTGATGCTTTTACTTATTTCTCTGCTTTTACAATTTAACTCATTTTCAAAAGTGATTGTTGTATTTGGTTCATTAGTGCCGATGTTTATTGGAATAGTTCCGGGTTTAATACTTACGAATCAATACTTTAGTTTTTTCTCTATTCTAGCAATGCTATCTCTTATAGGAATAGCAATAAATAACGGGATTCTCATTGTTGATCAAATTGATAACTCAATCGATGAGGGACTTTCAAAGGAGAAAGCAATGGCAGAATCAGTAAAAAGACGTTTACGTCCAATTATGCTTACAACAGCAACAACTGTCTTAGGACTTCTTCCTTTAGCTTTTTCCTCATCAACATTATGGCCACCTTTCGCTTTAACGATGATTTTTGGGTTACTGGCATCAATGATTTTTACACCTTTGTTAGTACCATCTCTTTACGGAGCATTGGTAAAAGTAGATGGTAACAACCGCTTGGGAGGTGCTGAGGTAAGTAAGGTAATGATTGTTGGAATGGTTTTTTTAGGAAGCTTATTTTCTACTAGTTCGGATTTAATGGCCCAACCGATTGGATTGTATGAAATTAGAGAAACCATTGAAAAACATCCGAGCCTGGATTCTCAAAAAGCACAGGTTAATTATGCAGAAGTTGATAAAAAAAGAATAAAAATGCAAGGAGTTTTGCCTTCAGTTTCCGCTGAATACCAAAAGTTAAGACTTGATAGGGAAATTGAATTACAAACACCTATTGGAAATCTTGGTGGTTTTGGTCGATCCCAAACAACAGCTCGATTATTAATAAGCCAACCTATTTATAATCCTGGCAAACTGGGAGCTGAAAAGAAAGCAGCAGGACTCGCAGTTGAAGAGCAAAAGCTACTATCTAGTATAATGTTTGATCGTTTATTTGGTGACGCAATTGTCGCTTACACAGATTATGCCCAATATATGATGGCCGTGAATGCGACAAAAAAGTTTATAAAGAGTTTGAAACTACAAAAAGACGAGGTGAAACGTTTGTTAGACCTTGGAAAGGTTACTAAAGTTGATCTTTTAAAAATAAAACTAGAAGTAAGTAAACAAGAAACTAACTTATCTAAATATATAAGCGACCTAGACTCTGCGAGAAATAAATTCGCCTATAAATTGGGTTTGAATGATCCGGTTGATGTTGTACTTTTAGATAACCCCGAACTAGTATTCAGAGTTTTGGTTAAAGACAAAAGTATTGCAATGAAAGATCGTTTAGGAATCAAAGTATATAACAAAAAATTAGATAGTTTAGATATGCAAGTAAAAGCAATTAACGAATCTTATCTCCCAAAAGTGGATTTGATAGGTTCTGTTCAGCATGAAGATCCCTCAATCTTCAACGAGCAAACAATTGGTGCTTTTGGGGTTTCCGTAACATGGAATATCTTTGGTAGTAATCAAAGAAGCTATGAAAAGCAAAAAATTATTGCAAGTAAGAGAGCCACTGTTTTTGAAAAGAGAAACCTTGAAAACGAAATTAGTAATAACGAGAGCTACTACAATAATCAAATCAATAAAATCAAACTTCAATGGTCACAAAACGTAAAAGATCTTAAAGAGGCAAAAAATGTAGTTAGAAGTGAAAAGAAGCGTTATTCAAAAGGAAAGTCTACATTAAGTGATTTGATTGAGGCAGAACTTCTTGTTCAAGAACTTGAGATCAGTATAGCGCTAGCTCCTTATCAGTTACTATCAGCTTGGGCTGGTTATTCAGCTAACAATGGCAAAATAGAAATACCTAACGGTTTAAAATAATAAGTAATTTAGAAGGAGTTATTATGCATTACATTTTTCTTTCTATCGCTATTATTATGGAAGTTGTTGCTACTATTTCCTTAAAGTTTTCAAAAGGCTTCACCGTTATAACTCCAAGTGTATTGGTCGTCTTGGGTTATGGCTCGGCATTTTATTTTCTAGGCCTTGCGTTAAAATCAATTCCTGTCGGTACAGCTTATGCAATATGGGCTGGGCTTGGAATAGTTTTAACATTTATAGTTGATGCGATTATTTCAAAAAGAATACCTGATGTTTATGGTGTTGCTGGTGTTGTCTTCATAGTTCTTGGTGTTGTTTTTTTAAAGTTCCTATCAGGGACTGTAGCTTCAATAGAGGGATAAGTATAATGAGGGATATTTTACAGTTTTTAAGAATAAGTTCACTGGTAATTTTTTGTCTGGCCTCTTTTCAGGCCAATGCTAAAAGCTATAAGCATCCTGGTTTTGGTAACTTTTTAGAAGCTGGAGCAATGCGATTAAATAGTTTTTACGGTGATAGTAGAATTAATCCTTATATAATCCCTAGATTAAGTAACGGAGAGTTAACTTTAGAGGCGTTTCGACTTAATTGGGATATACTTGAATTAGGAATTATCCAATTTGGGCCAATGATAAACTACAATGTCTCGCCATTTTTTGGCAGTGATGCAAAAATTATCCAAGGAATGGAAAGAGATGGATTTGTTGAATATGGAGGACTTGCAACTCTTGATCTTTTTGTTGGTAAACTCTTTGTTCATTATGCAGACAGTTCAGAGAATGGAAATAATTTAAAAACATCTTTTTTATCTGCTTTACCAATATTTCCCTTAAATGGAACTCATGTTTGGCTTAATATCCTTCTCGAATATAACTTATATTCTTCTACTAGAAGTAATTACTTTTTTGGGGTTTCAGAGTCTGAGGCCCAATCAGGTCGCCCCGCTTATGTTTTAGTGAGTCCATTTTAGCGGGTTTAATGGTTGCATTTTGAAATATAATGTTGACAGAGCTTCTTGAACTTTTGTTCAAAAGAGTTGTTTCCTTAAAGCTATTGGCTAAATCAACAACTTAAACATAAGGCGAATTAGATGAAAAATGAAAAGCATTTTAAAGCACTGGAGTCGATGTATCTAGCTGCTCCAACAAATGAGTATTATAAGCCAGTCATAAATATTTCAGAAGGAGAATCTGAGATCACTATAGAATTAAAAGAAAGTATGTATCATTCAGCAAATGCAGTACATGGCTCTGTTTACTTTAAGCTTTTAGATGATTCAGCTTTTTTTGCGGCTAATTCTTTTGAGATGGACTTCTTTGTATTAACCTCTTCATTTACAACCTATTTGACTCGCCCAATGACATCTGGACAACTTAAAGCTGTTGGAAGGGTTGTCAGTAAAACTAAAAATCAATGGATCGCAGAGTCTGTAGCATATAACGGTGAAAAAGAGGTTGCACGAGGTTCAGGTGTCTTTGTCAGGGGGAAGACTAAGCTTTTGGATGCAAGAGGATATTCCATTTAATTTATATTGTATGAGGAGTTTTTATACATTTTTTAGCACATTTCTATGGTTCTAGTTTGATAACCGGAAATGCCTAAGCACCATTTTTATAAAAAAATTAAAGTCAGGCTTAGTCCAAGTGGCGGTTTTTTCTGAAAATAAAATTTACTCAAATAGAAATTTTCGCAAACCTATTAAATCCCAATTCTGGTTTATTAAATTTATTATAATATATTTGAAAGTATTAAGTTATTTGATTTTAATTCAGATTACTCTTGTTCGAGGTATTTCTCTTGTTATATAGATAATCGACTTGGATTTATACGGCTATATTATTGTTAAACTCTTATTTTTTATTATTTAGCTTTTCAAAAAAAGAATCTCTAAGCACACAGCTAAGGTAAATGAAATAGCTCCAAACAAATGGAGAGAAATAAGAACAAGAATCGTAGAAGTCATCTCCAATTAGTCCATGTGATAGTCTATTCCTGAAATTAAAACCTTTGTTTTCTGACAAAAGAGCTTTAACTTGAAAGAGATGAGATTCACCAAATACATTTTTAAATTCAGGTAGATGCAACAGAGAGCTTAAAGTCCTTTCTTGTTGAACTATATCTTCATCAATAAGAGTAACTATTACACCTACATTTTCTAAGAAATGACGAAAACAGTTTTCAAATTGAGGGACTAATAAATGCATTGATTCTTCCCATTTCCCAATAAACCCATACCACAAGGCTTTTCTGATTATGGAGACTCTGTTTGGAGGTATAAAAGGATTATTTGTAAGAAAACTTTCAAAGTCATATTCAGTGATGTCATGTCTCAAAAGAAGAGTATTTCTGCCGTGATCTATGCAAGTTCCTTTTATCAAGACTCCGTTTTTAAATAGAGATAGAGCCTCTGAGAGTAAAGTAGAAGCATTTTCATCATCATTCTCAAAGGATATACCATTATCTCTATCAACTATTCTCGCATTGTCATCGTAATGTATTGTCGAAAATAAATGCCGTAGAGAACCCTTTACAGCCTCTTTCGCATGATTTTGATAATATTCAACTTCTTGAGGAATCGTTTTATAAGTTAAAGCCAATATACCATTTATAGTATCTAGCTTCTCAATTGTTTTAAATGTTTCTTCCATTGGTTTTGAAAGGTCTATGTCAAATAGAGAAGGCTTCATTTCATCTTGTGATTTAAGTGAGGCATTATTTAATTCTGCATGTATATCATCTATTGCTTCTTTTCGACTTCTAGTTATTTTATGTGCCATCATATTTTCGTACAAAGCTCTTGAGCATACATCGGTTAACATTAGGCCATTGCCCCCGTCTTCTTTTATACTTTTAATTTCATCGAAATATGAGTCACAAATAAGATTAAGGGTCTGATCTCTTTTATCAACGTTTTTTGCTTTTTTGTGTAACTTTAAACATATATCTAAGTAATCACGATATTTTCTAAAGTTCTTTTGAGTTTTTGATTCATCTGCATAATTCTCTGACATTTGAATAATATTGTTATCATCTTCAAGGTTTGCAAAAGCGTAAATCTTAAAATAGATAAATCTTGTAAAGTCACTTGGTTCCTTGTCTTTAGGACTAATTAATATTTTGAAAATATTAGACAATCTTTCTTTAAGAGCATCCTTGTCTTTAGTTAAACGCAGAAGTGAGGAACATCTCATTAATTCATCTCGTATTAGAGCCTTTGATCTTTTTTCTTCATTGCTAACAAAGTCTTCTATGTATGAAAGATAAGATTTTAGTGCCAGTTTTACTTTTGGGTAATCTTGGCATCCAGCCCAGAGGACATCTGCTAGTCTAGCATTGACATGATGACTTTTTATTTTACCAATCAAGTTTTCTATTACCTGATATTGTTCTGTCTTTATATCTTCTATCGACAATGTTCTCTTGCCCTGATACTCCATGAAAGGTTTAAATGGTTCTTTTTCGTTTTTTCCATCCAAGCCAAGTCTTAAGATTTCTTCGATAAACAGCACATCTTTGTCTATTTCAGTATCATCATTTTTTTCTTTCGAGATTATAGATAAACATTTCTCAATACAGTCGTTTTCAGTAAAGACCTCAATCAAATTATCGAGTGTAAAATTCTTTTTTTCATTGTTTGACATAGTAACCCTAACAAGAACTGTATTATTAGTTATTTATTTCAATTATTTGCTTCTTAGTAAACTGGTTAAAGCTCCTAATATATTAATTGTCTTCATTTTGTACGCTATTCATTCACTACGCTCCCTAACATTTCAAGTAAAAACACGGTCTCCCAGAGGGAACCCTCCGAGTTTTTCCTTGAAATGCACTCGACTTCGTTACTTCGGCTTCCAAGAAATGAAACAATTATATAGGAGCAAGATTATGTGTTTAAAAGAAATTAATAAAAAATTAGAAAAAATAGCTTTCAATAAAACTATTCCGTTTTGTTACTCATGTTACAACGAAGCACCAACAGGAACTTGTAAGACATGCCACTCTGATGACCTTATGAGGCTCTTACCTGAATATGGCTGTGAATATGGAACTGATTGGGTTATCGAAAACATACTCGAAGAGAATCTTGAAACAGTAGATATTACTGAAAGCTTCGAGCAAATGATTGAAGATTGTTATGGTGAAACAACTAAGGTTGGATTTCTTGAGCTACTGACTGTTGAAGTGATGAAAGATCAAGATCCAATTGCATGGGATATTGCTAAATCAGAATATATGGATGGATTAGAGCAAGATAACCAAGTAATTACTTTTGATAATGGATCAAATTACTACTGGATACATGACCTTGAAAGCTTTATTGAAGACAACCTAGAGGCTGTATAAGCAACCTCTTAAGTGTCTAAAATCACTTGCCTTTTACTAAACGCCAAAATAACACAAATTACTCGCAAAAGTAACACTTTTTTGCTATAATAGAGACATAAAACTCCGATAAGTTATTTAGGAGGTAACTATGAATGCAACAGCACAGATTAATAATTTAGATATGGGAGCACCTGAGAACAGGCTAAAAATGCTTAGTCCTGATCTTCAGTACCTAGTTCCAAAGAGGTTCTTTGAATATAGTCCTCTTAATAAAACAGATATTGCCAAGCAAGCTGGTATTAATCGTAAAACTTTATACAGTGAACAAGTCAAATTGAGCACTCTTAAGAAGCTCAAAAAAGGCATCATGCAAGTCGTAATTGGTACTGATTTGGCCGTTGAATTATTTGATAATAATATTGAAGAAGCGGTTAATTGGTTTCAAACCCCAAATACTCTGCTCTTTGGTGAATCTCCTTTTGAAGTTTGTATCAGAGGAGAAGGCAAATTTTTAATAAATTGGCTTATGGGAAGATTAGGTAAAGACGGAGCTATTGAAAGTTGAAAAAAACAACCAAGAAAAAAGCCTCTAAGAAAAAGCCTGTAATCGTTCATAAATTTGACCTGAAATCATTGTTTGATTTTGTGAAGCACTTAATTTCAAGTGAGCAAGCTAGAAATGTAAAGCAAACGTATAATTCTCTGACTTTTCATAGGCAGCTAAATAAACAAAAGCCTTTAAGCTTTGCTACATTCAAGGTCGATTTTAACGACCCTTTATATAGGGTTTCGGCGTTTGGTGCGACTTCAATTACGGGAAACCTAGCCTATGGGGGAAGGTTTAATGTCGGTGGAAGTCAATTTAATAAATTAATTGGTATCAAGCCATTTGCCGCCTTGTATCTTTCTACCGATCTACATTGTGCAATCGACGAGTACACCCAAGGGACACCATTAGGGCCAAGTGATGTGCAGTATGCTTTAACACCATCTAAAAACTTTGAATTGTGGGATATTGATAAAGTAGTAAAATTTTTGAACTTTCCTAATTTGAATAATCTCATCAATCAAGGGCCTATTTTTAGCTCTTGGGGTTATTGCAAAGTGCCTATGCAGTCTCAAATTTTGGCTTCTTGGCTGAAAAAAATTGGCGGTGATGGTGTGATTTTTAGATCAACTCAAAGCACAGGCTCGTACTGTATTGCTCTATTTGCCAAAGACAATGCTCATTCTAATGCTTTATTTTCTCAAGTAAAAAATATTTAATATAGAAAAAGGATTTTCTATTATGAAAAGTCGTTATGCTGTTTTTGATTGTAACAAATGTGGCAAAGGCGTTGGTCATAATGTGGTAATTGCAGAAAATCAAAATGAATTTGATAGACTATCAAAGGCACTTATTCCTCCATTTGCAGAATTTACTGATAACTCTTTGGTAAAACAATTTGATTGTTTTGTTGAGGGTTGTGATGGAAAAATTAACGTGATTTATGTAGAAACGAGTTTTTAATACAAGCAAGCTTTTAAACTTGCTTGTATTAAGGTTAGCTTGAATTTAAGCAACTTTTAGTCTTGAGTTTTCACTAATGAAGTCTGAAAGTTGCCCCAAGTAGAGCATTTCTTTCCATTTGTTGTTATTAACTTTTCCTTTTTTCTTCTCCCATATTCGTCTAAGTCTTTTTTCTTCATGTTCCCAAGTCGTCACTTGTAGTTGTAACTTCTCAATATCTTCTTTTGTCGCATTAGCTAGAAAATATGTGATGAAGGCATCAAAAGTTACTTTGCCACAGTCTTCTGTTTTGTTCACTTTATCGAGGAACTTGTTTACATCTTCCTTCGTTTTTCCTTTTACTCTGATTGATGAGTAGTCGTAATTCCTTGTATTTTTGTTTGTTTCTGTATTGCCCATTTGTAACTCCTTTTGTTTTTAAGCTTTAAAAGTTTGTAAAAGCGGATAAACAGCTTTTAATTTTTCTTCTGTTAGATTTTTAATTATTGAAATACAGTCATCTTGAATCTCTGTGACAAATACTTCTGAGTTCATGTGATAATCGAACTCATCCATTGAACTGCCATAGGCATTTAAAATGTGACTAATACGACTTTTTGGTATTTCAATACGACCATTCTCAATGTGACCTATAGCTGTTTTGTGATAGCCACATAAAAAACTTGCTTTGTACTGAGTAAAGCCTTTTAGCTTCCTTATGACCTTAAGAACTTCGGCTTCTTTTGTTATTTCTTTTTTGTAACTTCGCCTTAAGTTATTGTTCTCAATGACCTTTGGAATTGTGACAAACTTGGAAACTACTTTGTCACTTTTCCCCTTACAGCAGTTATCAAAATCATCATAAGAAAAGCCATATCCTGACAAAATTTCGTCAATTTTTGATCTTGTTAGAGTCGTTCTTCCATTCTCAAATTTCTCAATTGTCTTGAAGCTGACTCCCAAAAGAACGCCAGCTTCCTTGCGATTTAACCCCTTAATCTCTCTAAGTTTCTTTAGAGAAAGGGCCTCAATTTTTGTTTCGTTTTTCACTTTTCCTCCTGTGGCAATCACTTTTTGCCGTTGCAGTGCCAGCACATTACTGGTTCAGAAATAGCAATTTCTGCCAGTGCAGTGATGACGAATTAATTTTAGAAAATTCAACAGATTGACTTAGAAAAAGTGCTACGAATTTTGGCGAAAAAATGGGGTGCTACTCTGGTAGCCACGAGGGTAGCCAAAAGTAGCCATTTAAAGAAATTTCGAGAAATATCACGAAATAAAAGAGATGAGTAAAAACCTTAACTGCTTGAAACCATTATCCTTTTAGTTTTAATGATTTAAGACGAAATCTTGAATTTGGTATCTTCTGGACTATAGTAAAATGGTGGACCCGAGCGGGATCGAACCGCTGACCCCTACGCTGCCAGCGTAGTGCTCTCCCAGCTGAGCTACGGGCCCATTGATTGGAATCAATAATTTAAGGAATTTAGCACGAAAGGGCAAGGGAAAAGGTCTCTTGTTGCGATGCAACTTTTACCGGTCGGGAATTAATATCGCCGAAGGGGTAATGAATAAGGGGTGATCGGCGATAAGGTAAGAGCTTATAGCAATACTAAGGAGAAAAAATGAGCGGAAAATGGACAGCACAAGTCAATGTAAAATGGACTAAAGATGCACCTCAAGGTGAGAACTGGGACTGGTTAAAAGACTGGTCAGAGGTAAAGTGGGCCTGGTCGACGATGGGAGATTGGGATATGACTTTATGGGTAGATGTAACATCTCCAGCAGAGTTAGAGAATTTCGTTCATACAAAATTAAGATCTAAGAATTGGGTTGCTGATACAAAGTCAACGTGGACTAAGGAAGTGTGGGCGGCGTAGATATTTGGCCATTCACGCTCGCGGGAACACGAGCAACCAAAGAATGCTGGTGAGCAAAGACAAGGCAGTCAACTCACCAGCTTTTTTTTGTCTATTTTTTATACACCCTTGAATCTCTTACAACTTATCCACTAGCCAGTTTATATTCTGTTATCATTGCTCAGATTTTATTATTCAATAGGATAGACAATGAGTTTAGATAAATTAGTTTCTTTCGTTTTAGTGAGTTTTTCTTTTTTAATGAGTACTCATTTATATCAGTTCGAGCAAGAATCAATCAAAAATAAAGAATTAGAAATTAAGTATTTTATTGGTTCAGTAGTTAAAGAAAAGAAAATTGAAGTGAATGATTCTCTTCAGTATTCACGTGAAGTTTTTAATAGTAATCGAAGAAGTATTCAGTAAGTTACTTTGGTGCAAATTGCACAACCATCACAATACCACCAATAATCAGACCTGCTCCTAAGAGTTGCATTCCGTGCCATGGTTCTTTATCGATCATGACTCCCAAAACCATTCCTATAAGAAAAGTGAGTGAATAAACAGGGTAGGTTACAGAAATATTTCCACCTATTTTATAGGCCCAAATAAAAAGCACCATAACGGCACAAAAGAGAATAGCTCCAACGATAATTTCCCAGTTGAAGTAGTTTCCTTCAGCAACTTTTTTTGCTCCCACCTTATAAAGATACTGTCCAAATGCTCCTACAAAAGCTGCGATCAGGTTAAGGATGACTGGTTTAAATTGCGATTCCATATTATTCTCTCTTATTTTTTAAATTAGTTATGCCTTCATATATGAGTTGATTAATTTCATCGATTGTCTTTCCTTCTGTGTAGACAGGATCACCAACATAAAGCTGAGTGGTAAAGGGAACCGGCATCGATTCCCCTTTTGGCATGGCCCTTCCAACTCCATCTAGGAACATCGGTACGAATGGAACACTAGGGTTTTTACTTAAGAGAACACCGACACCTTTTCGAAATTGTTGGAGTTCATCAGGTGCACCTCTTGAACCTTCTGGAAAGATGATGATCGATTTGCCATCTTTTATAATGGAATCAAGAAAATCGAGGTTTTCTCCTTTGACTTTAGATTCTCTATTTACGTAAAGAGTATTCACAAAGAAACTTGTGGCAAAACCCATCAGCTTATTCTTATTAAAATAATCACCAGCGGCAATAGGGTGAACCTTATGAACTAGTTTTGAAGGTAAGCAACTAAGAAGAATCATTGTATCAAGATGACTATTGTGATTGGCCACTATGATAAATTGCTCAATACCTTCTAGTTTCTTTGCTTTTTGAAATTGAACACCTATCACGACTCTTAAAAAATTCTTCATAAAGAATCTATAAAGAAAAAGAAGAGTAAGTTTTTTGATAGGATTCACTTTGGCCATTACATATTCCTAGTCCACATATGAACAATATGAAAGAAGGCCATTGAAGAGAATGAAAGACTATCAATTCTATCCATGATCCCACCATGTCCAGGAATTAGATCGCTCATATCTTTGACTCCGATATCTCTTTTAATTGTCGACATATTGAGATCTCCAAAGAAGCCCATAAAAGCAATCATAAATCCTGCGATGAGTGATTGCACTGTCGATAGCGGAGTTAAAAACTTAAAGACATAACCAAGAATCGTGGTACAAACAAGTCCACCTAAGAAACCTTCCCATGTTTTATTGGGACTTACTTTAGGAATGATTTTTCTTTTTCCAAGCAATTTTCCCCAGATGAACTGAAGGACATCATTGAATTGAGTTAAGAAGAGTAAATAGAGAAGAAGACCATCATTACTCACATTTTCATTATAAGGAATATCTAAAACCATTAAATAGGCCATGTGTCCTAGAGAGTAGACGATAAGAAGATTCGAAAACATGAGTGTCCCTAAGGAGTGGGTAAAGTTTTCGGTTTCATCAATCGCAATTCTTCTCATGGCAAGGATAATAAATAAAATCACCGGCACAAAAATAATAAAGAAGTGATAGTAGCCAATGGAGATGGCATAGAATTGAAGAGGTATTCCTAGGTAACACCAAAAAACAGCTTTGCGATCACTAATGGTGAGAGGAACATTAGATAAGAGTTCTCTTAAGGCGATGAAAGAGAGAAAGGCAAACATCCAGATGGTTGATGACTTTCCAAATCCAAGAGCGACAAAAACTAAGGATATGATAACCCACCATGATTTTGTTCTATCTAAAAGCTCTTGTTGAAAACTTTGAGGGTGAATCTTTTTCCACAGAAAGAAAAGAAGAGTAAAACCAATTAACAGTCCATAAATAATCTTGAATGTTAATTCCACATTAGGGCTAAATCCAAAACTCATTTGCCCTCCATCTTTTCTTTGTTAATGGCCATTAATCGGCGAACACAAGTGATCGCAGAGCCAATCATAACGATCCAAAGTGAGTAATAAACGAGAGGGATCGAAACTATGAAAGGCTGAATTAGAGAAGCCGCAGTGAGAATAAACATTCGATGTGGCTTCGCCATCGGTCCTAGAAAATATGTTTCTGTTCCAATTGATGTTCCTAGAACTCGAATATAAGCAGTCATTACGGCAAGACACGAAGTTAGCCATGCTAATTCCGTCGCGAACTTTAAGTCTTTACAGTAAAGACCAGCGCCAATGATAAAGAGAACATCTGCAATTCGATCGGGGAGATCATTATAAACATCGCCCATTGGTGTTTTCTTATTATATTCAACGGCCACCATTCCATCGAAGAGATTACAAAGTAATCTGAGTTGAATGGTCACTGCCGCTAAGATAAGCCAATAGGGAGAGGTCTTGCTTGCTTGGCAGTAGGCGAGGTATCCAAAAAAAGAAAATACAACACTTAGTACTGAAATAAAGTTGGGGCTGATACCCATTCCTGCGATAACTTTTGCTAACCATTGTGCCCACGAAGTATCTCGCGACTTAATCGGTCTCCGATCCATATTTGTCCTCTTTGCTTTGTCTTACTTCAATCTTTTCGGAAGCTTAGAGGATTTTTCTTAATTTATCTTATTTACCCGGCTGATCTAGAATTTCGATAATATATTTCTTAATATACTTCTCTGTTTCCGAGAGGCACTTAGGCTGACCAATATCTGAGTGTTTCATACAAGATTTCATATAGGCGGTAGAAGCTAATTGAATGGCCGTTCTGACCGTAACCTTATCATTCATATATTTGGCATTCATATCACTTCTATAAGTATGAGTTGAACATGAAGTGATGATAAGCAGGGAACTAAATAGCAAGACTATTTTCATAATAAACCTTTCGATGATCTTTAAGCATAGAATAGACATCATCTATATTTTCTTCCTGAGGTGAAAGCCAACGATCAATATATTCGGACTTTAAAAAGATTGGACTTCGATCATGTCCTGCTCTTAAAACTTCTTCATTGGGATCAGTTGTAATGATAGCAAAACTATAGAAGTAGTATTTCTTATCGGGGGATTCCCATTTGTCATAGAGGCAAGGAGCATACATGAATTCATAGTCTTTAGGAGAAAAGTTGATCAGCGTTTTACGTTCTTCATACTCAACCCATTCGTAGAATTTCTTAAAAGGAAAGATTCCATGGTTGCGCATAAAGATATTAGACCAAGTCGCTCTTGATTGGAGAGAGTCTAGTCTGGCATTGAAGACATTATACTTGCTTGGTACTTCTTCTTTTGAATTTGCTGGTCGAACTCTATATCTCATGGGGGAGAAAACTTTTTCTTTGTCAGGGCCAACCTGAGTTAGAACATGACCAAAGGTATTGGGGTAGATTCGATTGTCATCTCCGAGAACTTTAAAATTGACTCCAGCTTTCAAGGATTCATTGAAATCTTGATAGGCCTTGATATTTAGGCCTGCTCCAAAGTGCTTTTGAAGACTTGATAAATCTCTTTCAGCCTCAACAGAAAAACAGATACTTAGCTCCTTAAATAGGCGTAACTTGCCGCAGTTTGCGTAAGTTTTGCGTAAGTAGTAAAATGCTCTTATGACAAAAGAAACACTTAAATCACTGTTAAAGAATAACAAGCAACCGCTTCTCCTACAACATGTGGAATGTGGATTGTTTGGAGTGAGTGAAGATTTCTCAGAGGATTATCAAAGTCTTGATGAGAGAGTGATTAAGAATAAGAGTGCGACTTATTTCCTTTTGGCCAAGGGACGCTCAATGGAGCCGACTATTTTTGAGGAAGATATTCTTGTGGTCGATCGCTCGATTAAAAATTTTCATAATAAAGTGTGCGTTGTTTCTTATAATGGAGAACTCATTTGTAAGCGTGTTTCTATTCTCGAAGATCGAGTCCTTTTAAAGTCTGATAATCCCAAATTTAAAGATATTGTTGTTTTTGATGATGCCAGTGCGATGTTTTGGGGAGTTGTTATCTCAAGAGTGGGGCAAGTTCGCTAGATGGAAAAGATCATTGCTCTTGTGGATTGTAATAGTTTCTACTGCTCGTGCGAAAGACTCTTTCGTCCAGATCTAAAAAATATTCCAGTTGGAGTTTTATCAAATAATGATGGTTGCTTTGTTTCGCGGACAAAGGAGCTAAAGGCCCTCGGTGTGAAGATGGGGGAACCTTACTTTAAGGTAAAGGAGTTATGTGAAAAGAATAATGTTGCGGTTTTTTCTGCTAACTTTTCTCTTTATACAAATATCTCTGATCGTGTAATGAGAACGTTGATGAATTTTGCTCCGGAGGTAGAAGTTTATTCTGTTGATGAAGCGTTTTTAGACTTAACAGGTGTTCAAGGAGATTTGGAAAAGTATTGCAAGATAGTAAGAGAAACAATTTTGCGAGATGTAGGCATTCCCGTCAGTATTGGGATTGCTTCTTCAAAAACTTTGGCGAAGGTCGCGAATAAGATTGCCAAAAACTATGACAAGCTAGGTGGTGTCTTCTATCTTTCTGATCAGAAGCGAACAGACTGGGCCTTGGAAAAAACAAAGGTTGGAGATGTTTGGGGGATTGGAAGTCGTAGTAGTGAAAAGCTTAATAGTCTTGGTATTTATAATGCGAAACAATTTCGAGATTATAAGAATGAAAGACAAGTTCAAAAGATTTTCACGAAGCTAGGGAGAATGACTCAAGATGAACTCAAAGGGAAATATTGCTTTGAACTTTCCACTGTTGTGGAAAAGAAAAAGGAAATCATAAGTAGTCGAACCTTTGGTTCTCCTGTCTTTGATATTGGAACTTTGAGACAGTCGATCGCTAATTATGCAACCCTCGCCTGTGAAAAACTTCGTCATCAGAAATCAGTCTGTGCCAGCATTGAAGTGATTGTTCGAACGAATCCTTTTAAAAATGTGACTCAATATTATGCGGCGAGAGGATATAAGTTTAATAGTCATACTAATGATACGCGAATGGTGATTAAGTATGCTTGGCAAGTTTTAGATGAGCTTTATCGACACGGTTATGAGTATAAGAAGGGGATGATTCGAATTTCAGAAATTCGCGATGGTGATCAAGGGCAAATGTCGCTCTTTGAACAAACTGATAATAGTAAAAGTGAAAAGTTGATGGAGGTAATCGATCGAATAAATCGGCGAGAAGGACCTCAGACGGTAAAGTCTATGGCCTGTGGAGTAGATAATAAGGCCTGGAAAATGAAACAGGAACTGAAGAGTCCTCGCTATGTGACTGGTTGGAATGAACTAAGAAAGTGCTATTAATTCAATAGGTTAAATAAAATATCTTAGGTTTTATGTCGGATAATCCGATAAGAGTTTATGGACAAGAAACCTGTTAAAAAAATCACAGAATATGGATCACATTATGAAAGCTCTGGCTTTAAAATGATGGCCAAATTAGGTCATCGTCTGATTCATGGTTTCTTTTATTTTAAGAAAAGAAAAGGGGAGATTCTCGCAGGATCTGCAACCTTCTTTTCAATCCTAAGCTTCTGTCCCATTATCCTCTTATTCATTTCAATGACTGGCTACATAACAAATGATTTTGCCTTAGCAAAAGATCATGTTCTTAATGTCGTGAATTCAAGTTTTCCAAATCTCGCTCCATGGATCATGGAGAGTATAAGTAAAATTGTTGAAGGACAGTTACAAGGAGTAAGCGGAACAAACTTCGTCAATATCTTCTTACTTTTCTATGCGACCATGGGAGTTGTGAGTTCTCTGATGTTTGGCCTTCATTATACAAGCAAGACAGAGCAAAAAGGGGGCTTCATCTTTGAAGATATGAAGTCACTCATTGCTGGGTTTATGTTTACGTCATTTATCTTTTCTTTATTAATTATTTCTAATCAGAATCTCTTTTATACATTGATTAAAGCAACACCTGAAACAAAGCAGCTATTGAATTACTTCTATAAGGGAGGAATGTTACCAGCTCTTATGAGTCTTGGTTTCTTTACAATGTTTTTTAAGTACGCAACTTCAAGAAAGGTGTCATGGAAAGATTCATTTCAAGGTTCGCTAACATTTGTAAGTTGCTTTATGGTGGGAAAGAGTTTTCATTGGATTTATATGACAATGGCCAAAAACTCATTAACACAAACTTATGGAAATTTTGAAACAATTATTATTGCAGTCCTATGGGTTTATTTTCTTATGTGTAGCTTTTATTATGGGGCCAGTGTTGCCTATCTTAAATATGATGAAATTTATGGGGGGCTGATGAAAGCTCCACCGAAAGATGTAGAGCGACCTCCTGAAGTTCCTCCTCAGAAGGCCGCTTAAAACTATTCTTAATCCAGATAGTTCTCAATCAATTCACGACTTTTAGTATCTAACGACTTCCAGTCAGCAATCTTATAGAGATCGCCGGAGAGGTCATTGATGATAACTTCGCCATTTGAAAGTATTTCTGGCCAATAATCTATCATGGTTTGAAATACTCGATGACCTTTATTTGTTTGAACATCAAACTTTCTAATTTCAACTTCGTCATCGATACTATTGATTCGGGTTATATCAAGAGTAAAGAGAGCATTCTTAAGTTGATCTCTAAAAAGTTTCTGGTCAGACTCATTAAGTTCATTTAAGTCTTCGATAAAAAATATCTCTTTATCATCTACATTTCTCACACTAATGAACTCATATGGATGAGTCCAAGGAAAGCACCGCTTAAGATAAATCTCAAACGGTGCCCCATCAGTTTGGGCCTGCAGAAGGTAGTCATTTTTTAAAGAGAACTTTATTTGATCGTATTCGATTCTTTTACACATCTTATCCTCCTTAAACAATAAAGCTTTCGCTCATTTGTTGTTGCATCTGATGCAGCTTTTTATAAGCTCCATCTTCTTTGTTAATCAGTTCTCGGTGAGAACCACTTTCAACAATTCCACCTTTACCAATCACAAAAATGCGGTTGGCCTTGCGTAATGTTGATAAACGGTGAGCAATGGCAATAACTGTTCGACCTTCAATCAAGTTATCAAGAGCATCTTGAATATGACGTTCAGTCTCTGTATCAACTGCTGAAGTTGCCTCATCTAAGATAAGAATCTTAGGATCCGCTAATATCGCACGAGCAATTGATACTCTTTGCCTTTCACCACCAGAGAGAGTGTGTCCTCTTTCTCCGATAACTGTGTCATAACCTTGTGGTAATGAGCAGATAAAGTCATGAGCGTTTGCCGCTTGGGCAGCTTTGATAATTTCACTCATATTCTTTTTATCCTCATCAACACCATAAGCAATATTCTCCCAAATTGGCCCTTGGAAGAGGTAAGGATCTTGAAGAACCATACCTACTTGCTTTCTAAAATGTGATAGATCAAAGTCCTTAACGTTGTGACCATCAACCTTAATCTCTCCACTATTAGCATCGTAGAAACGTGCAATCAGTTTTGAGATCGTACTTTTTCCACCACCACTTTTACCTACGAGACCAATCATTTCTCCTGCTTTGATCTCGAAAGAAACTTTCTTAAGAATTGGTCTAATCCCATCATAAGAAAAAGTGACATCTTCAAAATCGATCTTCCCTTGAAGTTCAACTTTTTTAGCATTCTTCTTCTGCTTTAAAGCAGGCTTTGTATCAAGAATCTCAAAAATTCTATGAGCACTACTTATTGCTCTGTTGAGCATTCGACTAACTTGTCCGATCACCTCAATTGGTGCACTAAACATAGTCATATAAAGCAAGAAACTAATAAATGTACCGGCACTTAGCCCATGTTCTCCATTTGTCAGTAATCTTGGAATAGCAAAAAACCAAACCCCGATAGAAATACTGTGAATAGAAAGCATCAATAATGGCCAAAACTTTGTCCAGGCCATATGAATTTTCTCAAATTCATTTGTTACATCTACGTTAGAACGACTAAATTTATTCAATTCCTTTTTCTCTTGTCCAAATGCTTTTACTACTTGGATCCCAGGGATAGTATCACTTAAGATACCTGTCACTGATGACCATTTTCTCCAGGCCTTAGTAAAGAGTGATTTCATTCTTTCACCATGGCGATAGATACTGAATAAAAGAATTGGGACAGGAATAGTCATAAGCATTCCAAGTTTCCAATCTAAGTAAATCAAGACTGAACTCAAGCACACAAGGCTTAAGACAGCGATACTTGATTCAACAATACCAAAAGCGATAAAGTCCCAGATTCGATCTGTATCAGAGCTCACTCGGCTTATGATCGACCCAGTATTCTTCTTAGAGTAAAAGTCTAAGTTTAACTTTTGAAGATGAGAGTAAAGATCGTTTCTCAAATCTTTAGCAACTTTTTCACCGAGAATGCTCATTTTATTTAAACGCATCCACATGAAAAACTCTCGGCCGATTAAACTTAGAACAAATAGTCCAAAGTAAGTCCAAGCTGTACCAAAGGCACCAGCAGAGTCTAGATTACCTGCTTGAAATGGCCTGATAACTTCATCAATAAGCTTACCAGACATAAAAGCAGGAATAAGACCTGTTAAAGTTGCCCCAAAGGCACCGATCACACCGACAGTAAGTTCATTTTGATAAGGTTTAAGGTAATTTAGCAGTCTGAATAATACAGCTTGTTCTTTACCTTCAATCGCACTTTGAGCATCTTGAAGTGGTTTCATCAACGACTTCTCATACTCTGTTTGTGCGGACCAGTCCTCATCAAAACTTAACTCATGGCCTTTAATCTTTTCTTCTAAAAGAAACTTAAGTCCAGAAAAACTTACACTCTGCCTTTTCGTAAACTTAATTTGAGCAAGTGGCTTTTCATCGTGTGATCTTAATAAGAACCAGCACGTAGAACTTAAATTTTCTTTTTCTTTTACTTCAATAATTTCTTTAAGCTCGATCGTTTTAAACTCTTTGCTATTAGAAATAGTGAGGTAGTCATGAGATAGGATAATCCAACTATGGTAAATCTTATCTGCCTCATCTAAATCTGCTAGGGCAAAGTAGAGAATCTTCTGATCTAGCTCTTTTAATTTCTTCTTTGTCTTCTCATCAAGACAATGTTCTTGGTTAAAATACTTCTTAAATTTGTTTGTCTCTGTATTTACTTTTATATTCATCTCATTTTCCTAATGTTTCAGCTTATTTCTTATAAGCTGTCGTTGCTACTTGGGGGGTGCCAAAATGGAGAAACATAGTTTCCTGGACTCCTGGGTCCAACATCCTCCCATTTTCCTGGTGCCAGGTTCCTCTTCAAGCGAGGGGCATTGAGCATCAGCTGTAGTAATCTTATTGGAGGCTTGGCAAAAAACATCGCTATTTTTAGTGAGCTCTTTGCTAATTGTTCTCCAGCATTTCTAAATTTTTTGAACTCTTCAAAGAATTCAAGTAGTTCTAAGTTGTAGTAAGACATAAATACTCCTATGTATTTTTAATAAAATATTAAATTCTTAGTTAAATTCTGAAATTAAACGAGGGAATCCCTAGGTTTTAAACTCAGAAAACCTTATAAATGTAAAAATATGGTGACTATTTTGTCCGTTAGGACTTCGGCGAGCACCCTAGCAGCGTGCCCTTAAGGTCAGAGGTCACCACTGCATCAACCGTTGGGTTAAATACATAATTCATTTGAATGTTAATCATGGTTACCTCCTTTATAGGTGTAATTATCTATTAAAATAAATCATTAAAAATATTTGTCAACACTAAATTTATTTTTTTTTTTGATAAAGCCGATAAGAAATTATGAAAGTTTTAATTGTCGATGACGAAAAAGGAATTCTAGTTGCTCTCCAAGAACTTATTATGGAGAACTTTCCTGCTGAAGTAGTGAAGGCAGACAACGGTCTGGATGGGTTTCTCAGAGCTCAGAAGGAAAAATATGATCTTATTATTACTGATCATAAGATGCCATTTATGCTCGGCTCAGCGATGATTGTTGCGATTAGAACAAAAGAAAATAAAAATAAAGAAACACCAATCATTATGCTTTCTGGTTATCTCAATGATGTGATTAAGTCGCAACTGCAGCTTGGAAGAATTGAGTTTGTAGCGAAACCTTTTGCTGAAGCTGATTTCATTTCTCTCTTACAGACTTTTCTTTAATTATTTTTTGATTAGAACATTAAGAATATGATCTTCCCAATTATCGTTGATAAGTAAATAGTCCTTACATTCTCCAATTTTTTCAAATCCTAGTCGTTTGAGCACTTTAGCACTCGAGACATTCCAAGGTGTATGATTGGCAAAGATTTTATGAACTTCTGTTTTCGCAAAAATGAATTCAATGGCCACAGCGAGAAAGTGATTCATTAAACCACGTCCTGTAAAATCTTTATCGAGAGAGTAACCAAGGTTACAGGCGTGAATAGGGAAGCCTTGGATGTTGGTAAAACTAATATTTCCTACAAGTCTTTGTTTTTCATTAAGTATGAAAAAACGTTGAGATGTTCCAGCTTCCATTTCTGTTAAATGAATAGGGATGGCCTTTTGCCAATACATTTCTGTGAAATACAAATCACTTCGAAGCGGAGATGTTTTTAGATGAAATTCACGATTGGTTTGAAAATAGTCAGCTACCTGTTTAGGAGAACAAGCGGCAATAGAAACTAATTGAAAATTAACAAAAGATTCTTTTGCATTCATTTCTTAACCATTCAATATCAGAAATACTGGCATCATGTTTTACAAAAGAAAATGTAATGGCAATAACTTTTAAAATTCTATTTTTCATAATAATTTTTCTCTTTGACTTAATATTTTATCGAGTTCTTCTTTGAAGGCCTTTCGAATATTATCTTTTTTATTTGCTTTTAAGTATTCATCAATATCATGAAATTGATAGAGGATAAAGTTAATACTCTTGTTAAGGAGTTTAATCGTTTGTTCTCTCTCAATAACATTCTTTGCTAATGAAATAACTTGGCCGTCTTCAAATGGCTTTTCTAGAAAGCCTTTCACCCCATAGTTTAAAGACTCCATTAATCTTTCTTTGGTTATATGACCAGAGATTATACAAACAGGAATTGTTAATTTTAGTTCTGAAAGTTTTTTAATTAACTGCAAACCATCTATTTCTGGCATCATAAGATCGCTAAAAATTAAGTCAGGTTTTTCAGTCTTTAAAGCCTCAAGTAAGAGTTTTGCTTCAGTAAAATATTTGGTGTCAAAACCATAATCTTCAAGCATTTCTGAAATTAACTCACAGATCATTTCTTCATCATCAACGATATAAATTGTTCCCAGTTCACTCTTTTTCTTTTGAGTCGTGGCTTCTTTGATTGGAGTTTTTTCTGAGGAAGGTTTTGATTCAGGTTCTGTACTAGGGTTTAATTTTTGATAATCAAATTCAGTAGGGTTTTGATTATTAAGAATAGCTTTCGCATGATCAATAGCATCTAAATAAAAGTCTATTCTTTCTTTAGCGATTGATCCTTTTTCTTTCTCCCTTTCAAACATGTCTTCAATCTTATGCATATGTGCTTGAAGTTCTTTTAAATCGAACATTCCCGCAGCACCTTTTAATGAATGAAAACAGCGAAAAACAGCATTGTAATTTGTTAGAAAATCTTCACCATTATCAATATTAATCAGAGAAGTTTCAGACTCATCAAATAATTCTTGAGCCTCAATTAAAAATTCCTCTGCCATTGATTCGAGCATTTATTATCCTCTACATTTAAATATAATCTTCTATTATAATATCGGAATCAGTTGTATAATTCTAAAGAGTTATAAGAAAGTTAAGATAAAGTTTTCTTTATTTCCAAGGAAAATCATTGAAAGTAATTGATGATGAAAATGAAATAAATTTACAGTTGTTACGAATTAAAGATTCTGATTCTCGAATTGAGTTTTGGGCTCCTGTAAAAGTAGGGGTTTTGGCCAGCAGTGGTCATCTTAATCATTTCAATCAAGTAAATAATGAGTTTCGTATTGTGCTCGATGAGCCAGAAGTTTTTGAAGATAATAATATAAGTAAGAAAACGGCTACTCGATTTTATATTCCCGACCTTGGTATTGAATTCTATTCTCATTTTGTCAATGGTGTCCAAAGAGGTCCATGGTGGTTTGCTACGCCTGAAACAATTAAAGTACATGAGAGAAGGGAACTTGAACGTTTTTATCCTATGAGATCAGCTTCCGTCACTCTTGAAAAGGAAGGGAAGACTTTTAAAAGAAAGCTTTATGATATTAGTGCTGGTGGGTTTAGTATTCTGTTGAGTAAGTCTGATATTGTAAATATCAAAGAAGATGAACTCTTTAAGGATATTAAGCTTTCAATTGATACTGTCGACTTAAGCGTAAAGGCAGTAGTGGTTAAAATTAGGAAAGCAAAACCTTTTAAACTTGAAAATACTCCTTATGCTTTCAAAAGGGTTTCTTTTCGTTTTCTCGACCTTACTCCTCGTATGCAGGAGCAGTTAAATAAGCTACTCGTTACAGTTTTTGACTAATTCTTAGTCACTAAAAAATAGACAAAACTTTCTAACTTCTTAATTTTAGAATTACCTGAGATATTTATTCAAGTTACCTCATTAAAATACCGAAAAGTATGATGAAGATTGTGAAAATTAGGTATTTAAAATGATGAAACACTTAGTGATATTCTTTATGCTGATAAGTTCGTTTGGGATCAACGCCAAATGGTTTGATGTATCTTCAAAGAATAAAGTCTTTTTAAGTGTTCCTAAAAATTACAAAATTCTTAAAGATAAGTGGGGAGTACCACTTATGCTCTTTAGCCCTAAATCTCCGAAAGGGGGAAGAGTTTCTCTTTCTGTAATGCCAACTCCTTATAGTTTTAAAAAGTTCGACAAGAAAGAATTAAAGAAAAGACAAAATGAATATCGGGAAGGAAGAGAAAGATATCTTTCGAAAATGAATGGCTCTTCAGTGAAGTTTTTTCCTTATGAAGTTCAAAAATGGAAAGATGTGAAAGAAGTTCATACGATCGGTTATCAATTTAATTTGAAGAATGTTTTATATACAGAGAATAGTTATTACTTCCAATGTAATGATCAGTTCTTTGTTATGAAGTCTCTTTATAGAGAGAAATCTTTTGGTACTCAAAAATCAAAAATACTAAATATGATTAAGAGTTTTAGGTGTAGTAAGAAGTGATGATTTTAAAATATGTTAGAACATTCATGCTTTGTTACTGTCTTCTTGTGACAGATTTTGTTCTTGCTACGCAAACTAATCCAGATGGTACAGGTCAAACTGACGCTTCTGAAATTGTTATCGATACTCTCTCAACTGAAAATCAAGATGTGGCCCAAGCAAACCCTGATGATCTTGCATTTGCTGTGGCCTTAGAAGAATTACAAGAGCAAGCAGCTATTTGTAAAAATGAAGACGGTTCTTGGAAGAATGGAAGTGTTCGAAATCCAAAATATGATCAGCTCGTGGCAGAATCTCAAATCCCAGAATGGGCCTTAAGAGATAGAGAGCTTACTCAAAACGGAGCACCAGTTCCAAGAATGATTGATTGCCTTCAGTTCGTTCAATTAGAGTTTGAATTACAAAAAGAATTAATCGATGAAGATGATAATCAACAATTACAATCTAAAGCACTGAATTGTTCGACGGAAGGTTGGGACCCTCAAGCTCAGTTGGCCTTTGCTAGACAACTTGAAGGGATCGGTGCCCTTGATATGTCTTTAGAAGAGCACTTTGGATGTGCTGGGCGTGATGAGACGACTTTAGATTGTGCGAAAGATGTTGGATGTAATCTCCTTAATAGTGGAATGGACTCGGTAGGAGTCATGGGAATTCTAGACAGTATTGGTGTCGAAATACCAAGGTGTCCTTCTTCAACTGATACAAACTGTCTTAATGAAGTATTCTGGGGAATCTGGAAAGGTCTTGTCGGGACATGGGAAGGTATTAAGTTTCTTGGTAGTGCAGCTGCTGACCTTGCGGTAAGTGCGTGGGATGGAATCGCTAGCCTTTGGCGTGATTCAGAAACTTTAGAAAATGAATTATCAACGAAGCAAATCGCTCTTGAAGATGCGGAAGATGGTTTCTTTGATAAATTTATGGATGATCCTCTTGGTACAACTCAAAAAATGTTCGAATCAATGATGACGATGGTGAAGCAACACTTTATGGATAACTTCGGTTGTGCTCAGTGGGATAAGCCAAGAGCTGTTGGTCTGATTGATGGTGAAGGTGCTCGTTGTTTAAAACCGTTAGTGAGCATGGATTGTGCTACTTGTGGTCAAACAATGAATATGATTTGTGGTCTCGGTGGAGAAGCATTAGAACTCATTATCGAAGCGTTCCTTACTGGGGGAACAGTCGCAGCTGCTAAAGCTCTTACTCAGGCAGGGCGTGCCACAAAAGCTGGTGCTGCAATTGCCAGAAGTATGGGAGCCGTTGGGAATTATATGGGTCGTCTTGGAGCGAAGACGCAACCTTTAGTAAAACTCTTTGGAAGAGCAGGGACTTGGGTCGGTCGTAATGGTAAGGCCCTTGGTTTATTTATCGGACGTGGTTTTAGTCCGATTACCAATAGAAAATCAATTCAACTTATGTTGAGAGCGATTAGAGGAACGGCTAAGGTTACTGGAAAAGTTGGTGGAGCTGTTTATCGTCAAACATTAAAGAAATATTTTAATGCGATGGAAATTAGTTACTTCGCAGGTCACAGACAAATGTCGAATATGGCCATGATGTTAAGAGGAAGGCAAGTTGCCAGAGGGGCGAGTCTCGCGGATAACCTTGATCAGATTGGACGCCTGAGAGATCTTAACGGTGATGACTTTGGACGTTTTTCTGGAGAGATGAATAGAAATAAACAAGAACTAGAAAGACTCTATAAAGAATTAAATGATGTGGGAACAGAAATGGCCGTAAGAGGTGGTGATGCTGTTGACCCACGTTTTACTCAACTTAGAGATCGTATTAATCAACTAGAAGATCAGCGTCGTGGGATCATTGCCCGTGCAAATACTCGAGCAGATGATATTCAAGAGACTCAAAGAAGACTAGCTCTTCAACAACAGCAACAACAAAAGACCGCTGGTGGTACAGCAGGAAATACTGCTGACGAAGTTGATAATGGAGCTCTTCTTACTCAGAGAACCGATAATGCAAATGATGATGTCATCGCTGTAGGCCAAGGTGTCGATGCTAATGGACCTGGTTATCAGGCCAGTCTTTCTAATGGGGTAGCAAATCCTGTTGATGAAGTAAGCGAGTTTGTGGCCACTCATCGAGCTACCAGAATGTCTTATGGTGATAATGTTGATGATTTTGTTGTGACAGGAAGAGTGACATCATCGACTCCTGATAGTTGGGCACTAGGGCAAGATGTTTTAAGAGTACAACTCGATGATGGAACAATTGTCTTTGGTCGAATTAAAGATAGAGTACCAAGAACAGGGAATTTAGAATCAATTACTCTTGTTAAGCAAAATGGCGATGAAGTTACGTTAGCGGCATCTCAGTTTAATGTGGCCAATGTTCGCAACCTTCACGATACAAGACATATGTCTGCATTTCAAAATGCTCACGCTTTCAAAACGAATAGCCCAGGAGATCTTATTACTTTCACTCGTATGAATGGTGATGAAATCGCGGGTGAGTTAATAGAGATTAATGCTAAAAGTATAAAGATTAAGAAAGCGGATGGAACTTTCGAAACCATCGCTACTAAAGATATCAACCTTACGACTCTTTCAAGAACTCGTAATCCAGCTAACCATGGAATGCGTCGTCTTGATTATGAAGAGAATGCTCAGTCTATGGTGATGGGAGCTGGAGCGGCTACTACTCGTCCAGGTTCATGGGCGAAGGGACAAGATGTTTTAAGAATTCCTCTTGATGATGGGACAGTAGCATTTGGTCGTGTTCTTGATCGTTCAGATGACTCAGTAACAATTCTGACAAGAAGTGGTGAAAATCGAGAAATTCCATTTTCAAGATTTGAAATGTCAGATGTTCGTAACCTTCACGATACTCGTCACATGAGTCAGATGAATGGGGCAGCCATCAGAAATGGTGATAATGCTGGGGATACAATTCGCCTAACAACGATGCAAGGACAAGAAGTTACTGGAGAACTTGTAAGAGTTAATCCAAAACGAATTACTCTTGTTCAATCTAATGGTGATGAAATTGTTATTCGTACTAGAGATATTGATTTAAATACTCTTAACAGAACTCGCCCTACGGGGACAGCTCTAACAGTGAGAAATAATACCGATGTAACAACTACTAGAAACCGTGCTGGTGGAGTAGGGGGATCATCTGGTGGAGCGAGAACTTTAGATGAATTAGTAGGATCAGGTAATAGAATTAAGATTCAATTTGTTGATGATGGAAGAGTTGTTCGTGAAATGGATCAAATGAGAGTGATGAGAATTAGTCGAGATGGTGAACATCATGCCTTTAAGAATGCGGCCAATGAATATGAAAGAGTTGCTTGGAAGTATGAAGGTTATACTCCTGATTACTCTAAATTAAGTGAAGGAATTCTTATCTATAGAAGAGGAAGTAACTATGTTCCAGACTCTGGACATGTGAGGGCCGTGAATAATGCCATTGAAAATGGAACCGTTATTAGAGGTCGTATTGGAACAGACAATGCTAACTTTGTTCTTGTAAGAAGACCTAATGGAAGAGTAGGAATAATGAAGAAGGTTGGAGATGATCTTCTTGAAGTACCTACCAATCTCCCTCTCAAGTTCTTTATGGGAGCGACAATATTAGCTGAAGCTCTTAGGGCCATGGCCGATGTCGAAATTGAAGTTGATGCAGACCTGGATCCGACACCGACACCAGTTCCAACTGCAACTCCGACTCCTGACGCTACAGTGACGCCAACACCGACTCCTGATGCAACACCAGGTGATGGTGATAGAGTTGACCCTGATGCTGAAGATGAGACAGAGGATGAGGAAGAAGATGAGGACGAGGATGACGATGATTCTGAATTAGATGAAGGAAATCCAGTTGGTCCTCCAACTCCTCCGAATATGCCACGCCCGCAGATCCATATTAAGCGAGGAATTTTCTAAAGTAATTCCAGTTACTTGCCTCGATTTTCCACAATATTAGTTATTTAGCGTCAAATGACAATAAGTTGTCGTCGTCGATCAATAAGTTTCATGGAGAAAAAACCTATAATGTATATGTAGAAAAGAACAAAGCAAATTATAGGGAGCTATTTATGAGAACTTTTAACAACATCGCAAGCTTAATTAAAAATAAGAGATCAGCACACCCTAGAGGGTTAAGTCAGACTCAATTATCAAACCTATTAGGTTACAAAAATGGTCAATTCATCTCAAACGTTGAGAGAGGACTTTGTAGCATTCCACTAAAAGGTATGCAAAAAGCTGTAGAGGTTTTAAAAATTACTCCAGAAGAGCTTAGAGAGGCCATGTTAAAAGACTATGCTGAAACTCTAGATTTCTATCTTGAAGAACAAGCTCAAAAAGAAAATCAAGGTGAGTCAGCGTCATATAACCTAAATGACCTTAGAGAGAACTTTAACTTAAGTGTTTAATAATTTCTTTTCTAAGTTCAGAAAAATCAACTGGCTTAGTAATAAAACCAGTAGCCCCCAAATTCAAACAGCTGTCCTTCGTTTCGGTATCGGCGACAGCTGTTAACATAATCACTGGCGGGATAGAAAGATTCTTTTCCTTTACGTAAGTTAGAAAATCTTTTCCCGTCATCTCAGGCATCATTAAATCAAGCAGAATAATTCTAGGTTTTACTGAACCATCTTCAAGCTTATCAAGAGCTTCTCTTGCTCTTTGAAAAGAATGAACTTTTGCTTGGGAATCTTCTAAGACAACAGAGAGACTAAAGATATTTCTCTCATCATCATCAATAAGCATAACTTCAAGATTCGATAGGGGATCATCATTTTCTTCCATATCTGAGAGAATACTTGTGTGAGTATTATATAAACCGGCAGAATCATCAGCATGGTCTTTAATATAAACATGGAACTGACTACCAACACCTCTTTCCGAATCAAAAGAGAGTTTACATTGAATTAGGTCAGAAAGATTCTTTGTGATATTTAATCCCAGCCCTGTTCCCGACATTTCACTTTCTTTTAAAATACCAACTTGATAGAAAGAATCAAAGAGCTTATCAAATTTATCTTTATCGATGCCTACTCCAGTATCACTAACGGTAAAGACATATTTATAATCTTCGATATTTGATTTTTTTAGTTCAATTTTTACAGTCCCTTCTTGGGTATACTTGATGGCATTGGAAACAAGATTTTTAAATATCTGATTGAGCTTTCCTTGATCTTGGTAAATGATGGCCTTATCTATTCCATTCATATCAAATTTAAAATTAAGATCTTTCTTCTGGGCCAACGGAATAAACATTTCCTTGATATATGCTAAAGCTTCAATAAGGTTGAGTTGGTCAAACTGGACATTCATTTTTCCCGCTTCAATCTTACTAAGATCTAAAATGTCAGAGATGAGTTCTAGTAAATCACTTCCAGCGTTGTGAATAATATTGGCCTGCTTTAGCTGATCTTCTGTTAAGTTCTTCGCTGAGTTTTTGGAAAGTAGCTTTGACAAGAGAATAACGGAGTTTAGGGGAGTTCTTAATTCATGAGACATATTAGCAAGGAAAGCTGATTTTCCTTTGTTGGCATCTTCTGCTTCAAGCTTTGCCTTCTTATAAAGAAAAGTTCTTCTTTCAACTTCTTTTTCTAGAGACTCATTATAATTTTTAATTTCCTTATAGGACTCAATGACTTGGTGGTGCATAACATTGATAGCTTCTTGAAGACCATCAAGTTCATCACCATAAATTGTTTTTTCAAGTTTAATTGGTTTATCAACGTCTTCATCTAAGTCTAAATTTCTGGCTTGCCTGTCTAAGCTTGCAAGGTGGCGGATCACCAAATTGTTAACGATGAAGAACATAAAGATTGTTACAAGGAATGTTTTAATCGCCTGACTAATGAGAACGGAAAAGATTTTATTTCTTAGCTTGTCATAGATCACTGTAAGATCAGCACGAATTTCAAGTTTTCCAAGATCTGTTTTGGGATTGTCGTAGACAAGTTTCTTTGCGAATACTTTCTCACTTTCATTATCTTTTTCACCGTAAATAATCGGTTCAAGATAATTAGGAGTAATCTCCACATAGGTTATCCCTTGAAGCTGGAAGATCCCTTTAGCCGCTGTGTGAATTTGCTGTGTGTCTAAGTTCCAAACATCCTGTTTAATACTTTGAGAGTAGGCCTCATCAATTTCTCGGAATCTTGAATCTATTTCACTAATATCTACGATATAATCGGTATACAACTGAGCTGCGGTGAGAAAGAGGGTGATAAAAGAGCTAAACAGCAAGATAAAGAAAATAAGACGTTTCGAAATCGTCTTTCCTACAAAATTAATGATTAGCTTCTCAAAAAAGCTATAGACAACTTTTGAATTGGCCATGGCGAGATTTTACCAATTGATCTTATTTAACACAATTGTTATTCTGATAGGCAGATAATGACGGAGATAAAATTAAGATGAAAGAATTAACAGTTCTTGCTATCGACGACAATGATAATAACCTTACGACTCTTGAGTTTGTGCTAAAGCAGCTTGAAAATGTGAATGTTATCAAAGCTGAAAATGGTAAGGTTGGGCTTGAGAAACTTGAGAAAAATCATATCGATTTAATAATTGTTGATATTCAAATGCCAGTAATGAATGGATTTGAATTTTGCAATATCGTTGCTAATGATGAACGCTTTAATAAAATCCCGTATATTTTCCTAACGGCCTATTTTAAGTCAGAAGAGTTTGAAAGCCGTGGTTATAAGCTAGGAGCTTTTGACTATATGACTAAGCCAATTGATGAGTTTAGACTTCTCAACAAAGTTAATCTCTATCGACGTTTTTTAACTCAGGTGCAAAACTTGATGACTGAAAATAATCGTTTGAAGTCAGAGATCAATAAGCTTAAATCCGAATAACAATTAAATGACAGATTGGCGGTATTCACTTGGAGTCATGCCAATCCATTTTTTGAATGCTTTGTGAAATGAGCTCGATTCACTAAATCCTAAAATAAAAGAAATTTCTGTGAGAGATAATTCTTTATCTTGAAGAAGTTCTTTAGCCATCGTTTTTCTCGTTTCATTCAGAAGATCAGAATAGCTGACATTAAGAGCTTTTAATTTTCTTTGGAGAGTTCTCGCACTCATACCAAAGCAATCGGCCATATGCTGGATTGAAGTATTTCCATTCTTAATTTCTTCTTTGAGAATATTAGTGGCCTTCGTTAAGAAGTTTTCACTCTTAGAGTCTTCAGTTGGAAGTTTATCAAGAGTCTCTTGAGCATTCTTTTCTAGAATATCAACTAAATGGTGATTACTCTCTTTAGATGGGGCCTTAACGATATTAGAATCAAGAATAATATAATTTGATGGTCTCGAGAATTTGATATTCTCAGTATTAAAGACCTTATGATAGTCATTGATATTTGAATCAGCGTTAACGAGGTATTCGAAACCAACTTCAGTGACTCTGGCCTTCTTTCCTAAGCAGTAACTTATTCTTGAGAGAATAAGACCAAGTTCATAATCAATATTATGATCAATATCGATAAGCTTCTCCGTTTCTTTTAGTTCGAGGATCACTTTTTCATCTTCGTGCTCTCTAAATGAAAGGGAAAGTTCTTGATGGATAAGTTTATAAAACCTCACTAGATTCTTCAGTCCAATTTCTATAGTTGAAGATGAAGCGAAGAGATAATCAATAATTTGATAAGTGCCAAATGGAATATGCTGAGACATGGACAAGCCAGGGCGACTATAGTCTGTCACTGTGGCCACTGTGTTCCAAAAGTCTTCAATTTGGCTAACACTAAGACGTCCATCAGGATCATCGATCTTTTCACGTTTGATTTTGCAGGTGTTGAGGATGTCATTATTATTATGACCAAGGCTTGCCAGTCCTACCAGAACTGCTTTTAAACCCATTGTTGTCGCTGTTTTACGCGCCATTTATAAACCTCAATAAAATCACTTAACTAAATGAAGTATATTGTATAACTGCCCTTTTGACAATGCAACATAAACACAATCCAGACATAACTCTCAGTTGTATTGCCATGGCCAAACTGGCATAATTTGCCATCTAAAGCATTTTTAAAGGTATTGAGAGTGAAATTCAAGATTATTTTATTTTTGTTAGTTTTATTATCCATGCCACTTTTCTATGTGGTTAAGAAGTCAACTCCTCAATATCAGGGAGAACATAAATTAAGTATTTTAGAGGGACAGGCAAAAGTTTACCGTGACGAATTTGGAATTCCTCATATCTTTGCTGACAATAAGAGAGATCTTCATCGTGCTCTTGGTTATGTCATGGCCCAAGACCGTCTTTTCCAAATGGATTTACTTAGAAGAATTGGAAATGGAAAGCTAAGTGAGATTCTAGGTCCAACTACAGTGAAGCATGACATTCTTTTAAGAACATTGAGATTGAAAAGTAGCATCGAAAAAACTTGGTATGAGAATCTTAATAACTTTGATCCGGATATGGTTCAGTCTTTTAATGATTTCTTAAGTGGGGTTCATGCCTTTATTGATGAAGGTAATCTTCCACTAGAGTTCACTCTTTTAAATTATACTCCTGAGAAATTTACAATTCCTGATGTACTGAGTGTGAGTGGTTATATGGCCTTGAGTTTTGCTGAAGGCTTAATTTCCGACATTCTCTTTACAGATTTGTTAAATCACTTCTCCCAAGAGAGAGTAAAGGAACTTGGGCTTAGGCATAATCATGATAACTACTTTATTCAAAGAGAAGCTCAAGAAGAAAAGGTGAGTCTCACACCACTATTAGAAAATATAAATAGCTTTCATTGTTTTGCTAGAGATTATCTTGGGCTTTTTCATGGGAGTAATAGTTGGGTTGTCTCTGGAAGTAGAACTAAATCGGGATATCCAATTCTAGCGAATGATCCTCACATTGCTTTTTCTAATCCAAGTGTGTGGTATGAAGCCCATCTCAAGGCACCTGGTTATGAAATCTATGGACACTTTATTCCGCTAATGCCATTTCCGGCCATGGCCCATGATGATAACAAAGCCTGGGCCGTTACGATGTCTGAGATGGATGATCTTGATCTTTATGATGAAAAGATTTCTGAAGATAAAACGAAGGTCATGTTTAAGAATGAATGGGTTCCTCTTGAAGTAGAAGAATCTGTGATCAAGATTAAAGGTAAGAAAGATAAGAAATTAAAAGTCTATATTACACCTCATGGTCCGCTCTTAGATGGAACTGAATTTGGAATTGAGGGAAAACACTTATCGCTTAAGTGGTCATATCACCATCCTCAAAATTTTGTGGCCAATACTTTCTACCGATTAGGTAAGATCAAAGATTTATCAAAACTTAATTGGGCCCTAAGCCAAGGAGCCGCTCCCGGTTTGAATATTAGCTGGGTTGATAAGTCTGGAAATATCGCTTGGAAAGTTCACGGAAAAGTTCCCAAGAGAAAGGGTTTTAGAGGAACAACGGTGCTAGAAGGTTGGAATGGGAAACATGAGTATGATGGTTACTACACCATCGATGAAAACCCAGGAAAAATTAATCCTAAAAAGGGAATGATTATCACCGCTAATTACTATCCTGAATGGCAACCTCTCGATAAGTATGATGGTTATTGGCAACCAGGTGAGAGAATAGAGCGAATTCATGAACTACTTCAAAAGCCTATTAAGTGGGATATGAAGGAGATGATGAGAGTTCAAACAGATCAATTTCTCTTAAGTGCTAAAAGTTTATTAGATGTTATTCTTCCTACATTGAGATACGTAGAAGGTCCTTTAGAAAAGCCGGCTTATCAAGTTCTTGAGAAGTGGGTAGGAAAGTCTGATATTACGAATGTAGGTAGTACTATTTTTCATCAAACAATTTTTGAAATTGGGCAGCTAAGTATCAAATCTCATCTTGGAGATGCGCGTTTTAAATCTTTAAATAAGGCCGCAGACTATTGGCATTTCTTTAAATGGTTTATGCACCAAAGAGACCATGAGTTTTGGGATAATAAGAAAACAGATGTGAAAGAAAGTCGAGATGAAATTATTACTCAAGCTTTTAAGAATGCAGTTTCTAAACTTTCAAAGAAGTTTGGAAAGAATATTAATGAATGGACGTGGGGAAAACTTCACACTATCGAATATGAACATCCATTAGGTAAAGTTAAACCATTAAACTATATTTTTAATATTGGTCCTTTCCCTGCAGGTGGAGGATTCTTTCAAGTGGATAATATGACGAGCGCTCGCTATAGTGACGAGTTTAAAGTGACACTTGGACCGAGTACTCGAAGACTTGTTGATATGGAAAACCCGCGAAACTCTTTTGGAATTCTCCCAACAGGAAATTCAGGAAATCTTCTTTCTCCATATTATAAGGATCAGGTGAAGCTCTTTCTTGAGGGAGAGTATCGAAAGCAGAAAATGGACCTAAAAGATATTACCGCTGATGCTCATAAGGTATTGATATTAAAAGGTAATGAAAAGTAGTTTGATATGCCAAACTTTTGTATATATAATGTAACAAAAGGGAGGCTCTATGATTATAAGAGGCACAAAAGCAATACTGAATGAATTAATTGAGCTTGAAGACAAGATCACCAAAGTAAAGACTTTGGCCAACGATTGGGGATTAGAGCTTGAGGAAGATTTATTAGTAGAAACTTTGCTTATTAATTTTGTTAAAACAAAGGATTGAAAATGAAGAGCTTGCTTGGGATTTTAATTTTAACTTTCGCACTCACTGGATGTTCGCATCAATACCCAAAGCATTGGTTTGAACCTGTAGAAGGAAAAACTAAGTGGTGGGAAATTACTCCTGATCAAGCAAAAAGTGGAGAGGTTATTCTCTCAAAAAGAAACGAGCTAGGAATTCTATCTAACTTCTCTCATACTCCTTTTGAATATAGAGGAAAGAAATATCAAAGTTTAGAAGGAGCATGGCAGGCCATGAAATTTCCAGAGTCTGTAAGAGATGAAAGGTTTACCTCTGGACTTAATTGGAAGTTTAAAAGAAGTGAAGTTGAAAAAATGATCGCCTTCAAGGCCAAGGATGCTGGTAAAATTGGTAGTAAGAATATGAAGAAGCTTGGTATTAACTGGGTGACTTTTGAAGGTGAGAGAATGACTTACCGTACTTCAAAAAAAGGAAAGCATTACAAAGTCATTAGAGCGATGATGGCCGCTAAATTAAACCAAAATCCGAAAGTTAAAGAAGTGCTTATGAAGACTGGAGATTTAGTTTTAAAACCAGATCATAAAGTTTCTAAGAATTCACCACCAGCATGGAAATACTACGACATTTATATGGAATTTAGAGATTTGATAAAGAAGGGTGAGCAAGTTCAATAAGAACTTGCTCTATACTTAGATCTTTTTGATTAGAATCTTGAACAAGTATCTGCTGTCTTATCCATAGCAGCACTACTTGATTGGCTTCTTGAATAAGTTGGGAAATACTTCTGAAAACATGCAATGGCCCTAGTGGAAGAAATTCTCGTATTCTTTATGGCCTTCTCTAAAGCTGACGATCTTCCGTGATTCTTATTATGCTTTTCGAAAGAAAATTTTAGTACTTCTAGTTTATCTGTAAGGTCATCTCTTGTGACTTGAGCTGCCTTGGTGATGGCATCTCTTCCGGACATCACTTTATCGAGCTGAGTATAAATAAACTCTAGAATTGCAAGGTCTGTAACTTCAGGGCAAAGAGACATCGCTTTATCAAGAGCATCAGAAGAGCTCATGTAACGATCAAGAATTGGATAACTATAATCAACACAACCTTGAAAAATAGAATCATCAGAACCATTAATGAGGTTTCTTTTTACTTTCTCAAGATCTTTAATTGCTTTTGCCAAGACTTGCATTGAGGCTTCTGTCTCATATGTCGCATCTTCAATTTCAACTACTTTACGACGAATTTGTCTTAAAGCATCTCCGCGAGATTGGGCATATGATTCAACTGTTAAAAATAATGTTAGGGCTAAAATTAGAAATTTCATCATTCTCCTCCATGTAAAGATGCTTTATTAGAGCATCTAATGGAGGAGTTGTTCAGTAAAAATTATTGTCTGTAAGTTAATGTTGAAACTTTTTTGCTCGGTCTGGCCTTTAGATCAATGACTGGCTGCATTTTTTCATTGTGAATAATGCGAAGACCTTTGATGATCTCTTCGTTAATACTTGGCTTCTCTTTTTCTTTTGAGTTGAAAATATTTAATTTTGTATCAATGATCGCAGCAAAAATAAGAACACTGAAAATAAGCGCGATAACTCCAGCTTGTGGATAGAACACACTAAGCACAGCTAGAACAATTGTGATTAAGATCGCACTTTCAATATGCTTACTATAATCCTGATCGATTTGGATTTTGTTCTGACGACGATATTGTGCTTGCTTATATTTTCTAATCGCCATTTTCTTACGTCTCATTTGAGCCGGTGTCATGTTTTTTTGAGTTGTAAGAGCTTGATTTTTCATTTTTCCCCCTACTGCTTAAGCAGCAGCTTAAGTAGAATACACTCTTATATATCCAAATAAGATGCCAATTTGGTTATTAAATTCCAGTAATTTAGAAGAGAAAAGAGAAGGATAAAAGTGTAATTTTTAGGCGGTGTTTAAAGTTTAGACGCTTTCCATTCTTTGATATTTAAACCAAAGATTCCAAAGAAACCGATCATAATGACCACATCTGCAATATTGAAAATATTAGTTCCGAGAGATTTGTAACCAATATACATAAAATCCACAACGTAATCGAAGCGAATTCTATCAATCAGATTTCCAATACCTCCCGCAACGATAAAGCTTAAATATGTAGCTTCATAAAGCTTCACTTTCTTATTCGCCAGAACATAAACTGCAATTCCGATTAAGAAAATCATTGGAATATAAATCAGAAAACTCATTCTCAAAAACTCTGGCCAGCTATCTCCAAGACCTCCCCAGGCCCCACGGTTTTCTGCATAAACAATTTGAACGAGTCCTCCTAAATAATAAGAGGCAGGCATTCCTTTAATTGATTCAATGGCCCAAATCTTTGTTATCTGATCTAGAGCGATCCAAATAAGTAGGCTTAGAGAAAGAATAACAGCTTTAATTTTGAGTAAATGTTTATCAGTCATAGTGATATTATACTGACTTATAATGAAAAAGCACTAAGTAAAGAGTTAACATTCTGGGTAAATAACTCTGTGAGATAGGCATCACGATTAGCATTGTATTCGTTAGAATTAACAATGACTGCCGACATCATGCTTAATTTCTTATCGCCGTCATTTGTAGCAACTAGAGTGTTGTCATGTTCGCGACCTAAGCGACAATGTCCTAGCTCATGAAAGAGTAGGGATTCTCTGTAGTTTTGATCAACACTATCCCACCAAGCTTTTTGGACGATAATTTCTTTTGTTCCATCAGAATATTCAAAGCATACACCTTGAAAGTGTGGGTTCTCGGTATCTCCAAAATTGATTGGAATATCTCCGACTTTAAAATCAGGGTTTCCAGTTTTTTGAGCACCTTGTTGCTCGAAGGTTGCTACATAAGTCGCAAAGGCAGAGTCTGTTGTAGCATATTGACGAGATTCATCTTTCTTAGAAACTCTATCCTTTCTTAACGACAAGGGAACACCGCAAGCGTTAACAAATAAAATAGTGAATATTAATAAGAATAATTGCTTCATAAACTCCTCTGACCATATAAATAAGCAATAAAGAGGCCAATAAAAAATTCTAAAAATAAGGACTTAGCAAAGTGAGAAGAAAGAAAAGTGACTAAAAATATGACAGAGACTATAATTTTTATATGAGGACAATTTTTATCGGCGACATTCATGGATGCTTTGATGAGTTTAAGCTGATGCTTGAAAAGCTTAACTATAATTCACAAAATGATAGGCTAATCATTCTTGGGGATATTATTAATAAAGGTCCTAAGTCCTATGAAGCTTTGAAGTATGTGCGCGATCATCATATTGAAATGATTCTAGGAAATCATGAATATGGGTTTATTAAATACTGTGAACAGAATAGGTCAGAATCACCGGGCTTTAATTCTTTGAAAGAGAGAATCCTCGCTGATAAAAATGAAGACTTAGATGAGTGGTTGAACTTTTTAAGAAGACAACCTCGATATATTGAAGAAGAAGATTGGATTGCTGTTCATGGTGGTCTCCATCCCCAAAAGACATTAGAAGAAACAGAAGATGATTTCTTACTCTTTGTAAGAGAGATTGATGATCGAGCGTGGTTTGATTTTTATAAAGGGAATAAGAAAGTTATCTTTGGACACTGGGCCAGTCTAGGACTCTTTTCAAATGAGAAGGTTATTTGTTTAGATTCCAGATGTTGCTATGGAGGATCATTAAGTGCTTTTATCTATGAAGAGAATAAGATCATTCAAGTAAAAGCACTTAAGGCCTACGCAAAAGTTGTGATTAGAGCTTAATAATAATATTACGCCCTTCAACTCTTACGTTTTTGATTTTTGCTTTTTTAATTTCCTTTAATATTTTAGAACGAACACTAAAGATACCTGCTTTAGCTTTTTCTAAACTTAGAGTTAATTCACTCGTCTCGCTATTAAAGTTAGCTCCACCACTGGCCGTAATTTTTAATTTAAAAATAAACTTGGCCTTAAAAGTGAGCATGTAACGATTGTTGATAATATTTAATTTAATATTTTCAATTTTATCAATTCCTTGAACTGAGTTTTCTTCCTCTGTTTCTAAGGCCTTCGCCACAGTGAAAGAGCTTAGACTATCAAGTTTTAATTCAGGAAGTGTCACTCTTCCTAATGTTAAACATGGAAGTAAATAATCAGTGTAGAGCTGAGAGCGAGATCTATTGGCACATTCAACAGAAATATTATTGAAGTCTTGAACACCATCACCAATCTCAGCAGAAATTCTATTTGAGAAAAGAGCAAGTTTCTGTCCAGGGATAAGTTCTAGTGAAAGACCATCAACATCAACTTTTCCTAGTGAGTCTAATAGACCACCTTGTTCAAGGTCTAAATGAAAATCGAGACTTTGATATTGTAAGTGAAGAAGGTTTGACTCTTTTGCCATGTAAGCTTCAGAAGCTCCAAGAGCAAAAGCAAACTTTGATGTTTTATAGTGTCCCGCAGTTAAGTTGGCAGAACCTGAGCGGCCATCAAAACTAAGATTAAGATTATCGATATCAACTCTTTCAAACTCTAGGGCCATAACCTGAAAGTTTAAAAGCAAAGCAAAAAGCATAATGAGCTTATTCATATTTCATCCTTGGTAAATTTCTACTTGCTTTATTTATCGGGAAGGAGGGCCGGGATTATCAAAGTAAGGGATGCTTTTTGCGCGCAGTGGCAAATAATTCCTGAAATAGCTGATAAATATCATCAATTAAACATATCTAGTCAGCTTTAGCTTTGCTCAATTTTTGATACTAATAAGGTGATTATTTTCGCATGAGGGCACTATGAAAATCACACTAAGCATACTTTTATTAAATTTAAGTCTATTAAATATTCAAGCCGCACTTCCAGGGATTCTCACACATAAAATGAAGGTGAGAGAGGAGATTCTTTCGCGTTCTCCTTTTTATAAGAAACACGAAAGAAGTGATTATAAAGAAGGTTATAACCGCTTCAATGATCCGGGACTTCTTCTTAATACTGGTAATTATAAAAATAATTTGAATGCTATTGATCAACTTTCATGGACAAGTGGAGAGCTAGAAAAGAAACCTTGGTCTGATGATTACTGGCCAATCTATAAAGGAATTCTTGGAAACCGTTATGCCGATCCAATGTTTGCTTATAAAGATAGTTGGATTGATTACTTCGAGTATTCCAAGGCCTATCCACTTAAAGAATTTGATTTTACAAAAAGTTTAGATGAGTCTCTTCTTATTTCTCCAAGTGAAAAATATGATCTTCTCTTAGGATTAGAAAGAGGGACATTAACTAAGTCAATGTGGGAGCAAGGTCGAGGATATTACGAACGAAATGGTGAAGTTGAAACTTGGATGGGAATTTGTCATGGGTGGGCTCCAGCAAGCTTTATGGAAGCGAGACCTAAGAATTCATTTGTTTTAGACCTTGGACAAAGCAAAGGGAAAATTAAAGTATTCCCTGCAGACATCAAAGGCCTTTCTAGTTATGTTTGGTCTAATAGCCGTTATCAAACTCTATTCATGGGTCAACGTTGTAATAAGAAAAGACCTGAAGGGAATGATGGAAGAATCATTAGTCCAGAATGTTTTGATGTGAACCCTGGATCGTTTCACCTTGTGACTCTCAATTTAATTTCAGGTTCTAAAGAAAGTTTCGTTATCGATGCAACTTATGATTATGAAGTTTGGAATCAACCAGTTTTTGCTTATCGCTACAAGTACTATCATCTGATTACTGGGAAAGAGTCGAGTAATTGGAAGGATGTGAGAATTTTAAAAGATGATTATAAGGATCCTTATAATGAATATCGCTCAAGTGCAGCTAAGTATCTTGTCGGAGTCAAAATGGAGATCGATTACTCTGTAGAGAATCATCCAGTTCCTCGAGACAAAGATTCAGAAGCTTGGGACTCTCATGTATCGGCCATGTATGACTACGATCTTGAGGTCGACGGTAAGGGAAATGTAATTGGTGGCGAGTGGCATGAACAACTTCATCCAGACTTTCTCTGGAGGCCAATGCCAGGATCATTTCCGCAGATGTCAGTCTCTGCCCAATTGAGCAAACTGCTCAAGAACTGGGATGGTAAAGGACCTCTACCGGTACAAGTAGAAAAACTAGCACAAAGATGGGCCAGAGAAGGGGTAGTTCTCAGAGATATTGTGATTCGACTTATTGAGCTATCACAATAAAATTTTACCTATTTTCTAATTAAATACTTGGAATAAATGAACTTAGTTGTATAATTAGAGGATATTACAGGTGAAATGCGTACCTTAGGAATGAAATGTCTGAGAAAGTAATATTATGTGTAGACGATGAAGCTGATATTTTAGAACTCTTTAGAGATGAGTTTGAAGAATGTGGCTTTAAAGTTTTAGAAGCTTCTAATGGAAAAGAAGCCCTTGATATTTTTAATAGTAACCATGTTGATTGCGTGGTTTCAGATATTCGTATGCCTGGTGGTGATGGTGTTGAGCTTGTTAAAAACATCAAAAGTACCGGAAGCGAAGTACCTATTTTCTTAGTAACAGGATTTTCTGACTATACTTCACAAGAGTTAAGTGGATTAGGGATCAATGCTGTGATCTTTAAGCCTTTTGATCTTGAAGAAGTTGTGAACATGGTTGAAGAAACTGTTAAGTCTTAAATTGAGCCTCATTAATGGAATTATCTGTCGTTGTTCTCGCACTTAGTGCAAACCTGTGTTTTGCTTTAGGCAGTCAATTCTTTGCTCATTATTCCCGAACAATTGGAAGCATGTGGATGAATTGGGCGAAGGCATCTATCGCTCTCATTTGCTTTACGATCTATTGCTTATTCTTCGTTGATCACGTCACATTAAGTATGAAGAATTATAGTCTTCTCTTAATCTCTGGATTTGTGGCGCTTGGAGGAGGAGATATTTTTCTTCTCAAGGCCTTTTCTGATCTTGGGCCTGGAAGAACTCTCATGATCTTTGGCTTTCAGCCATTAATTCTAAGTACAGCCGGTTATTATCTCTTTAACCAAACAATTGATACTTCAAAGTTTTGGGCGATAGCCTTCTTTATTATCTGCCTCTTTATTTTTAGTTTAGAAAAGTTCAAACAGGAAAGATCTTGGAACTTAAAAGGAAGTCTCTTTGCTTTATTAGGAATGGGGCTCGACGCTTTTGGAATTATTATTACGCGTTCTGTTTTTGATTCAAATCCAAGCTTTAGCCCAATGGAGGGAAATGCTATTCGCTGTGTCGGTGCCATCTTTCTCTTTGTGATTATCACAAAGTTCTTTAAGCCTTTAAACTTGATTCAGAAGTTTAAAGACTTAAGTAAGAGGGATAAAGGTTTTGTCATCCTAGGGTCACTATTAGGAACATTTCTTTCTCTTACTTTTTATTTGAATGCTCTTAAGTTAGCGCACTTAGGTTCTTTATCTGGAATTGCTATCACAGGAACAATCTTTGCGAGCATCTTTGAATGCTTCTATCATAAGAAGTTTCCAAGCCGATATCTTATCGGAGCGTTTATTTCTTTTATGCTTGGGATGAAGTTTCTATTATTCTAGTGGCTACGAGAACTTTCTAATATCATCATCACAAAAGAAATCTTCATGATATTCAAAGTTTGTCGCTTGCTTCACTCTCATTAGATATTCATGAATCTTAGCTGGAAATTGAAATTCTGGAAGAACATACATTCCCCATAAATGAGAAGCGATCATAATATCTTTAATCGTAATCGTTTCAGACTTATAAAAAGGAGCGAGATAGTTTTGAAAACTAAATAACTCTTTAGAAAGTTCTTTAAGAAATTCTTTCTTTCTTTTCATTAAGTCTTTGAAAGGTCCACGCTTCTTCTCTTTCTTGGTCTGAAAATATTCTCGCGACTCATTATCAAACTCTTGTGTGTAGATCCAATAAGGCATCACTAGGTTGTGAATTGGAGAACCTAATCTTGAAAGAAGATCATTAACTTCTTTTAAAGTTTCCTCATTTTCTATAAGGTCTGATCTAAGCACATTATCTTTATCTACCGTCTTAATGATATCTAAGCTCTCATTATTAAATGTCCCATTCTCCCACTTCACAATAGGAAGCATCTTTACACCTGTCATTTCAATGAGCTTTTTCTCTTCATTGTAAGGTGTTGGTAAGGACTTGTAAGAAATGCCGAGAAGACCGAAGGCCATTCTAACGCGCAGACAAAAAGGACAATGGATGTAGTGGTAAAGTTCAATCATATCGTGATGTTATTCTCCAAATTTCAATAAGACAAGAACGACTGTTCTGACAGATTGGTTCCACTTTGACACTAAGAAAATCATAGACTTAGCTAGGCATGTAAAAGTTACATTTTTTCGGGGCTTTTAGCTTCTGACAAGCTAGATTGTCGTTATCGAAATGATTGGAGGGAATTATGAAGAAACTTTTAATTTGGCTTACGATGTTGCTTGGAATTCAATTACTGGTGACTCAAGCATACGCAGCACAAACTAAAATTTTTGCAGTAACAAACAATGACGATAATAAGGTGTATGATCTGTACCTTGAAACAGATGATGATGATCAAGCTGTTGGTCTAAAAATGTATGACCGAGCTTTAAAAGAGTGGGAAGCATTTAATATCAACAATATCAATAAAGGTGCTATTTTAAAGCAGTCTGGTGATCACAAAGTAATTATCCTAAGAAGTAATGACTTTGAAAAAGATAGAGGTGGGCATTTCACTGTAGATTATCTATCAAATGGAATCACTGGTAGCCGTAAGGACATGGAAATCTCAGTAGATTTCGATGGAACAACTTGGGCAGCTTTCTATAATGGAGATAAGATCTCAATGCTTGATTTCAGAGTAAAGACAGTTTTTGGAAAAACAGTAGGAATTAAAAAAGTAACAGTAAAATAGTCGGATATTAGAAGTTCAAATACTATAATTTGATAGGGCCTTGAATAGAGTGGTAACATTTTATTCAAGGCTTTTTTTATTTTTCCAAGGAAGGGATTGTGCTACTTCGCGATCGTAAGTTTTGGCCATTATTTTGGACCCAATTTCTAGGAGCATTAACTGACAACGTCTTTAAAAATGCGTTGGTCATGTTAATCACATATAAAACAATCAAAGTTCTAGGCATGGGCCCTGAGCTTTTAGTACCAGCAATCGGTGGTATCTTTATACTTCCATTCTTTATTTTTAGTGCAACGGCAGGACAAATTGCTGACCGCTTTGAAAAAAGTCTCGTTATTAAAACAACCAAAGTAACTGAGTTGATCATCATGATCATCGCCAGTATTGGTTTTTATTTTGATAGCTATGGAGTACTAGTTTTTGTTCTCTTTTTAATGGGGACTCAATCTGCTTTTTTCGGACCACTCAAGTATGGAGTGATTCCAAGCCTTGTTGCCAAAGAAAAAATCGTTGGTGCTACCGCTTTTGTTTCTGCAGGAACATTCCTTGCCATCTTAGGAGGAACTATCCTTGGTGGTCTAGTTGTTGATATTGATCAGTACGCTTTTGCTCTAACGCTCATGCTTACTGGCTTTAGTTTAATAGGACTTATTTTTAGTCAGTTTATGATGAAGGCAAGTGAACCTAATAGAGAAATTAGTGTTGATTACACCTTTATCAAACCTACTTGGCAGATTCTTCGTCTTACGATGAAAAACAGACAAGTCTTTACTACAGTACTTGGCATTAGTTGGTTCTGGTTTGTAGGTGCCGCAATTCTTTCACTTCTTCCAAATATGGTGAAGCTTGTGATGAATGGGGCTTCTATTGTTGCGACGGTATTCTTGGCAACATTCACAATTGGAATGGGCTTTGGAAGTTTTATTACGGAAAGAATCAGTGATAAGAAAGTAGAAATTGGTGTTGTTCCTATCTCAGCTCTAGGGATGTCTGTATTCCTCTTTGATATGTATTGGACAGGATCTAGTTGGCAAGCTCCTGCCTATGGAACAGAGCTTTTTGGTCTTGCCGAATTTTTCTCATGGCCTGGAAGTTGGAGAGCAATCTTTGATCTCTTTATGGTGAGTGCTTTTGGGGGAGGTTATATTGTTCCTCAAATGAGTTATATTCAAGAGATTGCTGATCGTAAGGAATTGGCCAGAACAATTGCTGGGAATAATATCTGGAATGCTCTTTTCATGGTTTCTTCGGCGATCATTGTCATGCTTCTTAAAAACCTTGGAATACCGGCCATCTTCTTAGTTGTCGGGATTTTAAATCTCGTAGTGGCCTTCTATCTCTATGCTTTTCACAGTGAGAATACATTGAGAATTTGGATGATGCTTATTTCAAAACTCTTCTATAAAGTTGAAGTGAAGGGATTAGAAAATATTCCAGAGAATGGATCAATCATCATAGCCTCTAATCATGTTAGTTTTATTGATTGGGTCTTCTTAATGGGAGCCGTGAAAAGACCCATAAATTTTGTGATTGATTGGGCCTATTATTATCTACCTACAGGACCTTTTTGGTTTCGTCAGGCGAAGCTTGTTCCTATCGCTACCAGAAAAGAAAGTGAAGAAGTTTTAAAGCAAGCGTTCGAACAAATTTACGAAAGAATTGATGAAGGAGCCATTTTAGGAATCTTTCCTGAAGGTTGGATTACTCGTGATGGTGAAATGAGAAAGTTTCAACCAGGTATCCAAAAAATAATTAAGAATAAACCAATCCCTATTTATCTTTGTGCGATTGACGGTCTTTGGGGATCTATTTATTCTTTCTTTGGTGGCAGAGTAATTTTAAAAATCCCTCGAATGAATCCATTAAAGAGAAAAGTGACACTCACTTTTTCTCAGGCCATTAGTGCTGATGACTACGATCCTTTAGAAGCACAGAAATGGATTAGGCAACACGTGGATCACTATACTGTTGAACCTGGTGCCAAAATTGATTCTAACTTAGAAGAAAATCCTGGAGCTTCATAAATGGAATATTTAAAAGATGGAAATACTTTCTTTATCAGACTAATAAAAGATGAAAATATTTTTAAGAGCCTTGAAGAAGTCGCTAAAGCTGAAGGTCTTACCTGTGCTCATATCAATGGTATTGGAGCAATTAAGAATGTAGAGCTTGGATTTTATCATCTTGAATCAAAACACTATGATAGAAAAACATTTTCAGGAGAGTATGAGTTACTTTCCTTAGTAGGGAACCTTTCTTTATTAGATGGAAAGCCTTTTTATCATATCCATACATCTATGGGCTGTGAGGACTTTAGTGTTAAAGGAGGACATCTCTTCAATGCTGATTGTGCGGTAACAGTTGAAATTGAATTGAGGGCACTACCTTTTGAAATTGAAAGAAAAATGGATGAAGGAATTGGGCTTAATCTTCTTAGCATGTGCCAAATCCCACATAACTAATGGTTTAAAACTACAAAAATGAAAGAAGCAATCATTGTCGATATTGATGGAACACTGGCCGATGTTGATCATCGTGTCCACTTCGTTCAGTCTGAACCTAAAGATTGGAAGAACTTCAATCTAAATATGATTCACGATAAGTTAAATCATTGGTGTCTTGAGATCATTAAGAAATTTCATCAAGATGATTATGAAATTATTCTCCTAACGGGAAGAACTGATGACTTTCGCCAAGAAACTGAAAAGTGGATGAAAGATCATCAAGTACCATTTCATCAACTTTTTATGAGGGCCGAAAGTGATCGTCGAGAGGATTCTGAGGTAAAGAAAGATATCTATCTCAACCAAATTGCCCCTACCCATAAAACACTTTTTGTTCTTGAAGATCGCTTAAGCGTGGTTAAAATGTGGCGATCAATTGGAGTGACTTGTCTCCAATGTGACTGGGGCGACTTTTAATTTTCCATTTCATATTTTTTTTCCTAAAATTTAGTTATCAGTTAATTTTCAAGGAAGAATAAATGAAGTTATTCCCAACAGTAGTACTCCTTACTTCTATTTTATCTGCAGGATGCGGAGAAATCTTCAAGCCAAATGAAGAAGATAAACGAAAAAATCCACCAGCATTTAAAGGCTGGAATCAGCAAATGCCAGCACCAACTCAAATTGAAGGGGAGAACTTCACTCTTGCTAAGGAAATTTGTGACTCGCTAAGAGATAAAGAATCTCGTATGAGATCAGCGATCTCTGATTCACTGAGAGCTTCTTTTGGTTTAAGAGAGATGGGTTGTGCAGGGGCAAAAGTAGAAAGGGAAGCGGAATCAACTTTTAAAAACTTAGGAGAGTGGGATTTCAAATTTCAGTCAAACTCACGCTCGAATCAAATACATTTTGAAAAAATTGTGGGAGCGAATGATTCTCGATTAAAACCATTCTGTGATGTCATTCTTGATTCAACTCAAACTTCAGTTTCAAACACAAGAACGATTGGAAATAATCGTAGTCAAATTTCTTTCTATGAAGCTGGAAATAAATATTGGATTCAGTTAACAGAATTTAGTACTCGTTCGGATTCGAAATTCTATCCATATTTAGTTGATCGTATGCAAGTTTTTACTGGTTATGATTCGCCAAATTCAGATCTTCGTGGCTTCATTAAAGAGAGGGCGGAGAATAGACCTTGTAATACGGGAGTTACCCAATACAAGGTTCAGATTTTCAATAAATTAAATCCTTAATTTAAACCTAGGGCCAATACCATTAGGATGAAGGTCACCATCAATATGATGGTGGGCCCATATTTTAAAATTTTCAGATCTCTTTCTTGAGATGTCGTTGATTTTTTCATACCCGTTTATCCGTTTTCCAATTCCCAATGATAGTAATTGCAAGACATTTGCCATGTTTTCGGGGCCAAAGTGATACTGGTATGGAGATTTTTCAAGGGATATTGCCATATTTTTCAAATTGATGGTGTCGAAGAAGTACCATGCTGGTGCATTATTACCTGAGCTAAATGTAAGGAATTAGATAAAAACCATAAAAAATAGGCACCAGATTTTGTTGATTTTCCCTTCAGTAAAATACCTAAGATACCGAAAAGACGATAAATACCAACTCTTTTATTTAGAAGCACGATTGAAGCTCTAAGTAGTTATAAAATATAGCTAGAACTATATTTCCTATTTTAAGGAGAGGCCTATGAAAAAGGCAAACCTATGGAACATTCTAAAAGTTATCTCGGCCCATTTGGCGACCTATGCGTTGTTACTGACATCGTTTGCACCGGTTGCTGTTATGGCAGACGCTGAGCCAACTCCTACTCCTCAAGCTACGGCAACACCTGATATGTCGAATATGACAGAGGCAGATATTGAGGCCATGACTCAACTGCAAGATGAAGGGACTGCGGCTAGTGCCAATGATGCTCAAGATGAACAGAATAATAATCGTTCAAACTTAGACGAAGTTGATGCAACAACTGCAATGTGGATTTCTATTATTTCAGGGATTGTGATTGGTTACCTAACTGCTTCAATGCTTGCTGCTTGTCAGAAGATGACTTCAGATATGTATATTGCGGCTGCTGCAGGGATCGTTTATGTCTATGGTGAGATCAATGCCACATTAAAAGATAAAGAAACTCGAGAAGAAATTGAAGAGGCCTATGATAAATGTAAGAACCAAGAAGATGACTGTCAGTATGGTGCTCTTGAAGCAGAGAAAGCTAGTTATAATGAGATTGCAGAAACCGCAAAAGAAAAACAAGAGCTACATGAATATGCCGCTTATGGTTTAGCTGCTGCAGCTGCATTAGCTCTTTTTTGGACGACAAAAGAAAAAGTAAATAAAGGAACATGTACGACTTCTTTGGGGACAGCAGAAACCGCTGCACTTTTAGGACCAGCTTCGCCTCCATGTAAACCAACTTGTAGTGTTCCAGATCCAACCCCAGCAACGAAAGCGGCCTGTGTGGCTTGTACGGCAGACGTTGAAAAATGTGCTGGTGGTCTAGCTACAGCGATAACTGCACTTGGTAAGGAAGAAGTTATTGCGAATACTCCACAAGACTCGAAACTACAGTCAACTGAAAGGGTAGCGGCACAAGGAATGAGTGAAACATCTTATTCTATGGGATGTGCAGGACCTTATTCTGGTCAATTACTTGGTGGCGTTGCAGGACCATGTAAGAGTTATGTGGCCTTGGCCAATGAGAAGCAATCAATCTGTAATTTTAGAACAATGATGGTTGTGGATGGAAAACCACAGAATAGACCTTATGGTCCAGATATCTTTGATCAAAATGATACAAATAATCTTTTAAGAAAGTATTTTGAAGTTAAGGTTGAAAAGAATGAACAACTTCATGCTCTCTTTCCTGATAAAGAAAAGAAGAATCAATTCATTTCTTTTTGGAGAAAAGCTTACTTTGGTGGTTTAGATATTCTTTCTCCTGAAGGGCAAGCGATGCTTGAAGACTTCAGTAGTTATATGGGATTCGGTGGTGCCGCCATTGGTATTTGGTTTGGTTTAAAGTCAACGACAGCAAATGCCTTTGATATGTGGATTGGATCGCCTCCGGGGAGAGCGACATTCTTTGGTGTAATGTCTGGTCTTGTTTATTATTCTTCGACAGTGACTGGTGATATTGCTGCTGATGCAACTTCTAACTCAAATAAGATTAATTCTGTTCTTAATAATAGAAGAAATGAAAATGAAGAAGGTACAGAAATCGAGAGACAAGGCCGTCAAAGACAAGATGTTGTGACCACAACAGGAACGGGAACAGGTCCTGGGACAGTGGCCACTGAAGAAGAAAGTGGAACACCTCCTCTTTGTGCAAATGGTGCGAATGGAAATGGTGGTTGTAATCAAGTACCTGGTGTAAGTGGTGCTGATACAAGTTTTCTTAACGGCTTCATGGGAACTAACGGGGCTTCAAATCTTCTCGCTGTTGCTAATGATGTGAATGATGGAGCGATTACTGCTCAATCTCAGCAAGTTGTTGGTAGTTCAAGTGGTTCAGGTGCTATTGCCATGAAGAAACTTAGAAAGCAAAGGTCAGATTATCTTAAGAATCTTAAGAAAGAAAATCCGAAGGCATTTGAAAATGCAGTTAAGTTAGAAAACTATGCTAAGAAATCAATCCAAAGTGGTGTGATGAAAGTATTAAAGAAAGCGAAGGCCACACCGGCACAATTCTTAGCAGCTGTTGGAACAGGGAAGATGCCATCACTTAAAGAAACAGATAAGAATAAGAGAGTAGCGGCGATTAAAGGAAGTATTACAGGGAAGAAAGTGGGTTCAATTGCCCTTGGTGGATCTAGTGGAAAGAAAGACTGGAGTATGAAATTCAACTTTGATGAAGAAGCCGCGAAAGAAGATGTAACTGCTGTTTCAGGTAATAGTGAAACAATGGCGATGAGTGAAGAGAATGGTAAAGTTGTTGGATCTCAAAATGCGGAAGATATTATGGGACGTAATAATAATATATGGCAGGAGATTACAAAGCGATATATTAGGACCGCCTATCCTGTACTTCTAGAGCAGCTATAGTTAAACTATAGCTATGAAGGCTACAAGGATTGCACCGACCCCTAATGGTCATTATCATTTAGGTAATATCTATAATTTTCTATATACAGCATGGTGGGCGAGTGAAAATCTCGCCCATCTTTTTTTAAGGATTGACGATCACGATCCTGATCGCAGCCAAGATATCTATATTGAAGAAGCTATAGAAGTTCTAGAGCTCTTTGAAATTGATTATCAAGGTCCAAAGAGTCTCTCTGAATTTAAGAAAACCTATTCACAGCAATTAAAGCTTGAGCACTATCGTGAGCAATTAGAGATTTTCAAAGATAAGTTTTGCTGTATCTGCTCTCGCAAAGACTATGGAAGCCTTTATCAAGGTAAGTGTGTTGATGCTGGATTAAGTTTTGAATCTGGAAAAACTTGTATTCGATTTTCAAATAAAGAATTTCATTTTCCTATTCTTTGGAGAAAGGAAGATATTCCTTCTTATCAGTGGGCCAGTCTCATCGATGATATTGATTTGAAAATAACACATCTTATTCGTGGAAAGGACTTAAAAGAAAGTAGTGAAATTCAAAAGGCCTTGGCCAAAGGTGCTGGCCTCTCCTTTATAGAAAGTTCCCATTTCTATCATCATGATCTCCTTCTTGAAGGTGAGAAGAAATTATCAAAATCTAGAAAGTCAGAGGGGATAATTAAAGAGCTAAGATCTACTCAATCTCGTAAAGAGATTATTCGAGATTTTTCACTTTTGAACTGCGCAAAGCCTCATGAGAGTTTAGGAGAGCTTTTTAAAGAGAAATTTCCTTTAAAATCAGACACTTGATGCGACTGTCATTTTTTCAGGATTATAGACGAAAATCCGCCTTTAAAGGTAAAATATTGACCATGATGAAGCTGCCATGGTCAAAACTACATGCAACGACGATACGAATTGAAAAGCTAACTGAACAACAGATCGGTCGACTTTTCTATCTCTATCAACATTACTATGAGAATACTTCGATTGAAGTTTTCGAAAGAGATCTTTCTAATAAAACCCATATTATTCTTTTAAAGAACAAGAAAGGTAGAGAGCAAGGCTTTAGTACATTAACCAGAAAAGATATTGAAGTGGACGGAAAGATTTATCATGTTCTTTATAGTGGAGATACGATTATCTCTCCTGATTACTGGGGAACAGCCGCTCTCACTATGGAGTTTCTAAAAAATATTATTTCAGCAAAATTCAAAAGACCTTTTAGTCCTGTCTATTGGTTTTTGATCAGTAAGGGCTATAAAACATATTTATTATTGGCCAATAACTTTATCAATTACTACCCACGTTTTGATCGTCAAACTCCTTTAAGAGAAGCACAAATGATTGAGGGCTTTTCTGATAGTTTCTTTCCTGGAGTTTATAATAATCAAACAGGACTTTTAAAATTCGATAGAAGCTCTCATGAGAAGCTTAAGTCTTTTGTCGCTCCGATTACAGAAGAGATGAAAACTAAATATCCAAAGATTGCTTTCTTTGAAAAAGTTAATCCTGAATGGATGGCCGGTGATGAACTTGCCTGCATTGGGAGAGTTGAATTTGGGCTTTTAATAGTTCACCCTCTTAAAGTTCTTCTTAAAAAAGGAAAAAAGCTGAAGGCCATTGGTCTTGAGTTCTTAGAGAATCTTGCAAAATGAGAAGTGCTCATTGGTTAATAGAGAAAATCCTTTATCGTAAATATCGTCATTTCGAATTAGCACTCCAAAATCCACAGAAAGTAATGGATCAAAAGTTAGGCCTTTGGCTTAATCGCTTTGATATGAAATTAGAGGACTTTAGGAAAACTCAGGCCCAAAACTTCTTTGATCAAAAAGAGAGATTGCTCGCCCATAATACTGAGACATCAAGATGGGAACCTACTAGTGGTTCTACTGGAAAGACAAAATGGGTTCCCTATAATAAGCTCTTTCTTTCTGAACTTGATAATATGAGTGCCCCTTGGATTTATGATCTTTACCATCGTTACCCGGAGATATCGAAGGGGAGGCATTACTGGTCTTTATCATGGCTTCCAGAAGAATTAAGAAACCAAGAGTTACAAAATGAGCTCAAACTCTTTCCTTGGTATAAGCGATTCTTCATGGGAAAAATAATGGCTCAGGACCCACGTAATGCTTATGTTGAAACAATTGAGTTGGCCCAAAAGTGTGCTTTAATTTCAATTCTCACAAAGAATGTCTCTCTTATTTCTGTCTGGTCACCAACATTCTTTATTCGTTTACTAGAATTACTTCTTAATAATTATCAAGAGATCTGTTTTCATTTACGAGTAAAAGATTTATTTCCATGGTGTTATGGCAATCATACTTCTAAAGTTCTTCAACAAATGGAATCATTAAATCCTGTATCCTTAGAAGACTTAGTACCTCTCTTTAGTGAATTAAGATTAATAAGCTGTTGGGAGACTGGTCCTAGCTTGCAATGGGCGAATCAGCTCAAGAAGCTTTTTCCCAATGTTATATTCCAAGGGAAAGGTCTTTGGGCAACTGAAGGTGTTGTCACAATACCTTTTAAGGAGATGTACCCCTTAGCAGTGAATGGACATTACTTGGAATTTCTTGATCAAAATAAAAATATTATCCAAATTAATCAATTGAAAGAAGGGGATATCGTTTCACCTCTTCTAACAACAGGCAGTGGTCTATGTCGTTATCATCTAGGGGATAAAGTGGCAGTGACGGGCTTTTTAAATAAAACACCTTCTGTCGAATTTCTTGGAAGAGATAATACAGTTGATCTTGCAGGTGAGAAATTAGGGACTTTAGTTATTGAAGAAATAAAAGAAAAGTTTCAAAAGAACTTTCCTCATCTTTCTTGGATATCCTTAATTGGTAAAAGTGAGATAGGAAATCCTCATTATCAACTTCTGCTTGAAGGAAGACTAAGAGAAAATGAGTCCTCAAAAATATTAGATACTTTTATTGAAAATGAATTAGCTGATATTCATCATTATAAAGTCGCCAGAGAGCTTAAACAATTAGGACCTTGCACTGTGAGCCTTGTAGAAAATGGTTTAAAATCTTATTATGAACTCTGTTATAAGAACGGAACTCCTGATGGAAGTATAAAGGTGGAAGTCCTAAAACAACTATAGTTAATATGAGTAATTTAATATCGAGAGACGGACATTTAATAAATAACTGGTATATCGCTTGTTTAAAAAGTGACCTAAAGTCTGGTCCTGTTCAAAGAACTATCTATGATCAGAAACTTGTCATATTCGATGATGGAAAGAAGGTAAGTGCTTTTGCTGATCGTTGCCTTCATCGCATGGCCAAACTTAGCGACGGTGAAGTGAAAAATGGATGTCTCGTTTGTCCATATCACTCTTGGCACTACAATACTGATGGAGAAGTTACTCGAGTTCCTAGTGAGGGACCAGAAGGGTTAAAGGGGAAGAGAAAGATCCGCACCTTTCCAAGTGTTGTAAAAGATGATGTCGTTTGGGTTTGGATGGGAGCTGAAGAACCAAGCTCTGGTCCAAGTTGGGACTTTCCTTTTTTTGGAGAGAAGGGATGGCATCACTATTACATGGTGACTGATTTTAATAATGAAGTGACAAATTTAGCCGAGAACTTTATGGATGTTCCTCACACTGTTTCTGTTCATAAGGGCTGGTTTCGAAATGAGTCTCTACAAAAAGTACCAATGACAACAACGACTCAGGATGGTACTGTCCTCGTTACCTATCATCAACCTGATGATAATATCGGTGTTTTGATTAAGCCTATTCTTAATCCTAAAAACGAACCTATGGTTCATACTGATAAATTTATATTTCCAAATATCACACGAGTGGATTACTCATTCGGATCAAATTACAAGTATGTCATCAATAGCCAAATTACACCTGTTAGTACGATGAAGTCTCGTGTCTATACATATATTGGCTATAAAATTCCTCTCGTCGGGGGTCTACTAAAACCTTTTATCTCTTACTATACAAGAAAGGTTATCGAACAAGATGTATGGATTATGGATCAACAATCAGAGAATTATCTTTCTGAAATTAATAATCCTCGTTTTCAAAGCACTCCTGCGGATGAACCTCATATTCAGATTGAAAGGCTTAGAGAACTTGGTATTGCAGGTGATGAGAGAGTTTTCTCAACTTCTAAAACTAACGAAACAGATATTTGGATTTAATTCGAAAAGTCTTCGCTATTAATGAGGGCCTCAAACTCTGGCTCCATAGGCTTAGGAGGAGTTTGTTCAACTTTAGTTAAGCCTTTCCACATTCTAAAATATATTTCCCAATAAGTTGGGCGATAAACATTAGGATCAATAAACTTTCCAAGATAGATCCAGCTTACATGAGGATGTTGATGATGGGCCAAGTGATGGTGATAATTTAAAAAGAAATACTGTGTCCATTTTGAAACCTTTAAATTCCAAGCACCATTTCTAATATCTCTCGCAGTATAAGCATGATCTGAATATTGAAGTCCTGACCATTGAAATGCGAAGGCCGCATAACAAAGAAGCCATGCCCACCATGTAAGACCAAGAAAATAGAAAATGCCGATTTGAAAACAAAGAGAAAAGAGTGCTTCTAGTCTCATCTTTGTCATCTCAGATTGAGGAAGCCCCTCAAGATGGCGAAGCATTCCAGCTCCTCCCATTCTTCCAACTTTATAACTTGTCTTTCCAGAAAACATTCCATTAATGAGTGATGAAGGATGTATCATAAGCCATAAGGCACCGATTCCTGGATTCGTCCAATAGACCCCTGTTAATATACAGTAGAGCATGATTGTCTTGAGTACCTTTGAGTCATTATCATGATAGGCCTCAAACATTTCGAAATCAGTTCTATTTTGTCGATGATGATTAAGATGACATCTTTTTTGAAAAGTAAAAGCTGTGGGAAAGAAAGCTGCAAAAATATTTCCAAAGATATAATTCACATAACGATTATTATGAAAAGAACTGTGAACAGCTTCATGAAGAAGACCAAAAATAGTATTTCCAATAAAACTGAACATGAAAATACAAATGGCCTTAATCCACCATGGTTCAAAATGAGCAGTTGCATAAAGTAGAAAAAGAGCTGTCGCTATGGCCGTAACCGCGATAAAAAGATTTAATTTCTCAGGAGGAGTGATATCTACTCCCTGATAAACTCTTTTATTAGCATTTGTATTACTCATGACTTAGTCCACCAAATAATTGCTGACCTATACTTGCATTCTTCTTATCTTTATATGCTAACTGATATTTAGGGCAGTTATCAAGATACCAATCTCTAATAGCAGGTAAGTGCTGAAGCCCGACGTTTGGATGAATATGATGAATGCAGTGAAAACCAATATTATGTGGTCCAAGGAAGAATCTTTCAAAAAGACCTGTGTGATGATCAAATGTAGACTCAATCATGGTATAAACGCTTCGATCATCAACCACATCATATTCATGTTCAATTAAAAGACGGTAAATACAGAAAGTTCCTGCAACTGGTAAGACAATGTAGTAACAATAGATGAGAAACTCAAACTGTGTGGCCATAAAGACCATAGCAACATGAAAAGCAGCTAGTGGAAATTCTTCTTTCAGACAGCGAATAATCTCTTCATCCTGACTCACATCAACACCTGAAACATCTTGAAGAAAAATACGAGCATAGAGATTTCTAAGATTTGGAATAAAGAAGGCCACAGAACCAACAAAACTTCGAGTAATCCAGAAAGGTACAAAGAGAGGGCCTTTTTTAAATGTAAGCCACAGTCGTCCAAGACCCGAACATTTCTTATTAATATTGTAGTAAGGATCGTTGTCCATAAGTGTATTTCTATGATGTCTTAAATGATGATAGGCCATGGCATTAATTGTTGTCCCAATAGGATAGCCTAAAAGAATCTCAAGAGTTCTAAACTTCCAATTTTTCTTTGTCGGATTAAGATGGCTTAGATCATGAATCAAAACTCCAAATCCATGAAAGCGACCCGCAATTAATAGAACCCATAGGGGATATAGGTAATAGGGCGAGTAGTACATACAAATGGAAAAAGTGATCACTAGAAAATAATCAAAAGCTGTACACTTTGCTATCTCTTTTAAGCAAGGACCTTTGAGAAGCTCTTTGGGAACATCACTTCTTTTGAAAGTAGTTAGCTGACGATTCGAACTCACCAAAAGATTATACCGGGCCAAAACTTAGAATACTAGTCAGATTGCTTTTCCTAAATATTTAACTCAAGTATTCTAATTATGTTACTATAATTACATGAAAGACTTTAGTTTACCTGATATAGATCGCCTAAAATCAATTGGAATTTGGGGAGGCTTGGCCACCATTGCTTTCCCAGTAATTTATGGCTTTTGTAATCACTACGCATCAGGGGTGGAAAATCACTATGCCATGTATACGCAGTGGGAATTATCAATCCCTCTGTTACCGTGGATGATTATTCCTTACTTAAGTTTGAATCTTCTCTTTGTAGTTGCCGCTTTTATTTTAAAAACTCCAACAGTAATCAAGGCCTATTGTCTTTCCCTCGTTTTAGGGGCGTTAATGGCAGCAGTTATCTTTATTATTTTTCCTGGAGAACTTGGGTTTGTTAGGCAAGGAGCTCCTTATTTCACTGCAATCTTTGAAGGGATGTATGCCATAGATAAGCCTCATAATCTCTATCCAAGTCTGCATGTGACATACTCTTCTTTAAGTATCTGGGCCATGCTTGAGCAATCGAAGAATAAAATCCTTCATGCTTTTCTTTGGGTCTGGTTATTCTTAATTAGTTTTTCGGTTGTCTTTGTTCATCAACATCATCTCTTTGATATTGTTACCGGATGGATTCTCGCTTTAATTATTTGGAAGACTTTCTATTGTCGATTACACCCTAATGGTTTTAAGCCGGCGTATCTTTGGTAGGGTTTAGACTAAATGCTCGTGTGAGGCAGACATCGCCAAAAAGACTGAAAGCGAAGCCTAGGGCCATGATTGGGCCAAAGTCTCTCGGTGGAGCGAAATAGCTGGCAAGAAACATTAAGCAACTGAGACTTAGAAGGATACCCATTTGAACTGCACAATCTTGATGTTCAATGATTCCATTTTTTCCTTCATTCTTCTTATTCGCAAAGATCATTTGAATTCCATTATCACCAGTTAAGCCTACCATCATGGTGACAAAAACACAGCTTAAGAAATTAATTTTGATATCGCTTAACCACATCAAAATAAGAAGAGAGCTTGGTCCCCAGAGACTTGAAATAACAAAGTAAAAAGCATTATGTATCTGATACTTATAGGCCAAGAATAAAATTAATAGTGAAACGAGTAAAAGAGATATTCCTAAACTTTTAATTAGACCTAGTGGTACACGATCCATAAACTCAGAGTAAGCAATGATCTCGCCAATTAGCTGACAATCATTTCCACAGATATTTTCAATTTCTTCTTTTGTATTCTTAAAGTAATAGAACTCAGTATTATTGAAATAAAGAAGATATCGTTCCCGATAGAACTCTGTCATGTAGCGATCATACATGGGAGAAGTTTTGATATCGATTTTTATAGCATCAGCATATTGCTTATTATCACCTTGAGTATAGTATTCTAGAACATTATCCAGTCTTTCAATTTTAATAATATTCTTTATTGCTTGAAGTTTTCTATAGACCACAAGCTTCTTATCTTCTTCTAGGTTTTCTGAAAAGACGAGACTGGCCTGACCTTCCCAGTTTCGAGTGGCTTTTAAATATTTGAAGTCTTTATTAATCTGATGTTCTTGAGGAAATAAAGAAAGTGGATTATCGCTAACTTTTAAGTTCAAAAGAACAAAGATACTCAAAGGATAAATAATAAAGAAGCTAAAAGCATATTTTCTTTTAGGTGTCAGCTTTTCAATTAAGTGACCCCACTTTGCGGAACGTGCAAAGAAAGACTTCTCTGGATTTACAATCGACTTGATCTTGAAAATAGTAAGTAGAGACGGCAGAAGAAAGAAGGTTGCAAACCATTCTAGGAGAGCACCAATAGAGGCCCAGAGACCAAAACGTCCAACAATTTCAATATCACTAAAGAGGAGAGAGCCAAAGCCTATGACTGTCGTTAAACTGGTGAGAAAGCTTGGAATAAAGAGATTTCTAAAAGAAGTTCGAAGATCGTGGCCCTTAAAGCCTTGGTGACAGAGATAGAAGTAGTCTTCAATACTGGCCACCGCAACCATGGTAAAGAGGCCAGAGGAGAGAATCTCCATTGGAAAATTAAATCTACCCATCATTCCATGAAGGAGGATTCCACTCCAAATAAGTGTCACGATAAAAAAGAACCCAGACTTCCAAGTCCCAAACAAAAAGCGAAAGAGAAAGAAGATGATAATCAGAAAGACTAAATTTAATTTAAAGTTAAATTGCACTCCTTCAAAAGCGAAGAATGTGAAAGCTCCTGGACCTACAAACTTAACAGACAAAAGATTATCAAAAGTTTCACTAAGGCTTTTTCTAATCTTCATCAGTGCCTTAGGATTAAATTCACCAAACTTTTCATTTTCCATAGGATTAATATGAAGTTCTAGTGCAAAGTCATGCTTTCGTTTTGAAGATAATAAGTCTCCCCATGGTGAATTATTAATTTTTTGAAGACCTGAATTACCGTCTTCGGGTTTAAAGATTTTCTTATAAATAACTTTTTGAAATTGACTTTCAGGATAAACAAAGTCAAAACCAGATACTGATCTTTCAATAGCAGGAACATCGTATTTTATTTTTCGATTCCAATCTTTAATTTCCCGAAAGGGGATTTCCAAAACTTCATTCTTATAGTTGCTAAAGATAAGAAAGACTTCACTCTTTAAATTAAATTCTTCTTTAAGAATTCGATAGTTTTTGGCCGATGGCATATTGGTATCAACCAACTCTGTCATACTAACAAGGATCTTAAGATCCTTTAAAAATAAGCAAAAATAACCGAGTGTAACAATCAGAAAAAGGAGAGTTATCTTTGAAAACTTCAAAGGAATTTCGCTTAAGTCTTTTATTTGTTTGAAATCACGTAGGCTCAGAAATCCCTTCCCATTCCAAAATATCTATTATTGAGTGATAATACCTTTAGGTATTCTTTTACCATTATACCTAGTTTAAAATAGAGAAAACTAATAATTTTTTATTAATTTAATAAGGGGCCGACAAATGAGTCAATTCTTAAAACTAATGTCTATTGTGTCATTAGTTATTACTGTTTCAGTTGAAGCGAAACTGGACACGACAAAGTACAAGAACTACTTCTCATGGACAACATCTAAAGAGATGCCAAAAGCAATTAAGGATGCACGTAAGAGAAGAGTGAGCAGAAGTTTTGCATCAAGTGATGTTGATCTTTCATTAATGAGTGCTGAATACAAGCAAATGAGAGACAAGGTGATTAATGCTTCTTCAGCAGACGAACTTCATAAGATGATTATCGATGTTGAAGGAAAAATGGATAAGTTACCTGCTGATGCTAAGTTTTTAGCCAGTGTTCTTGTTACTCTTAAGCCATTTAGAGGAATTGTTTACAGAATGATTCCAATGGTAGAAAAGCCAAGAATTACTCATAGCTTTTTAAGAAACCAAGTTAAGTCCATGGCTTCAAATATGAGAGTATATCTTCCAACTGAGCATTGGGAAGCTGGATTTGCTTATATCACTCAACCATATATGAAAAAGAATGGTGAAGTAGTAGAGCAATTTACGAAGCCTGGAATGTTTGCCAAAGATAAGAGAAGTGCTACTGAAAAATTCCAAGAACATATTTCTACTGAAGTATATGCGGCTATCGCTCAGTCTGCGAGAACAATTCAAGATATTAAGTTTGAAAAGCCAATCGTTTGGGACAATAAACTAGTTTTTGGCCCAGAATCTTTTCAAGATGAGATCAATGAAAATAGATATAGATATATGCAAGAAGGTGAAAGAAGGCTGGCCCTAAGTTCTCTTCACTTTGGTCTTCACTATATTACATTTTTCAGTGCTTACGATATTGAGGGAAGCTTAAAGCTTTCTAAAGATATTGGAAAACTTTATGGTGTTGATGGTTTCTTAGGTGGTCCTGATTCTCGTGAAGGAGCTCCAAGTTATAAAGTGGTAAAGCAAGTTAAGAAATATAAGAATCTTTATACGATTAGAGATGGTGGAGCTAACTTCATGGATCTTAGCTTTCGTCACTTAACTGAAGGTGTTAGACAATTAAGACTCGCTAGAGAAGAAGTAAGAAATGAAGCTCCAGGAAGACTCTTTGTTATTAATGCTGCTAGAGTTGATCCTTGGGATGAAAATTTTGAAAAAACAATGGCCAATATTGAATGTGCTGTTGAAGATGTAGAAGGAAGTTCAAAAGTTTGTAGCGTAAGAAGTGCGATCACTTCAGAAGTTGTAAAAGTAGACCTTCGTAATTTCTACATGAATCCACCGAGTGATCTAAAGTCATTCATGCCAATTGGTTGGAATACAAGTAAGACAAAGATTAAAGATAAGAAGCTTGGTGTGACTTATCCAAACTACTTCTGGGGACATCCAACAAAATGGGATGGAAGTGCTTATGCACCTTATTTTCCAGAAGCGAATACTAATAGTGACATGAGAAAATATGCTCGTGTTCTAAGACAAGGTTGGGGTGGAGAAATGTTCGGAGCTCCAATTGCTATGTTTGTTGAATAATTAAACTAATTGCATATCAAATGAAAGAGGGTCACTTAGGTGGCCCTTTTTTATGTCAAAACTATCATGAGATATTTGATAGATTCCCATCTCTAAAACTTCCGAAAAATAAGGATAGCCATTAAAAGCAATATTTTCATTTTCATGATTAGCATAGGAAATAGTCTGAAAATCTTGAAAGTGGTTTTGATAAAGAAAGTCGAGAACACTTTTGAATATCGCTTGTTTAGACTTTAAGTCTAGATCTGCTTTAAAGCTAAATTGATTGAGATAGAGGATGTCGAGATCTGTTTTAGGTTCTGGTGCTTTTTTAAACTTAAAGCCAGGTAAAAGAGAAAGTATATTACTCGCAAGCTTTAGGGTAGAGGAAAGACCAGTTACTTGAATTGTTTTTACATCTCTAGAATTCCACGTGCTGGTTATAGCAACAAGTTTATCTTCTTGATAAATTTTGATATAAACGAGATCTTTCCAATTATTATTTCGATATTCATACTCATTAACAAAGTCTAGGCCAAAGAACTTCTTTTTCTGATCTAGGCTGACAAAATCCTTTTCTTTCTGTGTGAGAGGACCTTGTAAAATTTTGTAATCTTCTTTCATTATTCCAAAAGGAAACTTACCAACATAATTGTGCATCTTAAAAGGTTGAATAAGTTTGTATTCAACTTCAGGAATTCTTCCAGCGACTAAGGAGACATTGCTCTTATTATTAGTATGCATCAGAGCAGAAAAGTAGTAGCGACAACGAGAAGTCTCCTCTAACTCTGGCGAAGCCTTAAGAAGATCTTTATAGAATTTACGCCAAATCTTAATTGTCTTCTTATGGAGAGAGACTCTTAAATCACCAAGGTAGCCGATAGTTTCGACTTTTCCCTCTACAAACCCTAGACGATAACTGATGGCCGCCATGGCCTTAATTTCATGATCTAGCTCAATATAGAAGACTAAATATTGCGAACTTCTGGCCTTCATTAGAGCAAAGAAGTCATCTTTACGCTTATAGATAACGCCTTCCTTTTGATTATTTAGCTGAGTCTGATGATAAAAATCTAAAATTTTTACATTATCAGCTGATGTGGCCAATTTTACATCGGGATATGCTTGGAGAAGTGCCTCTAGTTTCATATAATTAGTAAACCTTGGTCCTAGGGATATGTAAAGGAATGTGAAGGAGTACATTATGGAGCAAGCATTAGGAAGCATTTACAATCGCTATAAGGCCATCGATCCTCGTTATTTCGTCGTCTTTTTATTACTAACTTATAATATTTTAGGAATGACGATACTTGGTTTTAATAGAGCTCCACTTCAAGTCATTCTCACCGCTGTCAGTTGCGTTGTTCTTCAAGCTTTTTACTCTTATATTTTTCATAAGAAGTTTGATCTTTCATTAAGCGCTTTCATTACTAGTCTGGGTTTATGTCTACTTGTTAATTATGGTCATAGTTATTGGTATCCCTTAGTTCCTGTTTATTTCGCAATTTCTTCAAAATATATTTTTACTTTTAATAATCGTCATAAGCTCAATCCAGCTTTAATGGGAGTTGTTCTTTCAATTTTAATTACCAATGAATTTATTTCAGCTTCTCCAGCCTATCAGTGGAATGGAATCGGTGCGATGAGTATTTTTATTGGGATGCCGGCGATTCTCTTTTTTATGCCAAAGGTGAATCGTACTCCCTTAGTATTGAGTTTTTTAGGTGTCTTCACTTTGCAGATTATTGTTCGTTCACTTTTAATTAAACACTATCTTCCTTTTGAAACACTTTTCTTCGGAACAATATCTTCACCGGCGTTCTTTCTTTTTACTTTCTTTATGATTACTGACCCGGTGACTACACCTAATGGACGTAAAGAACAAATCATTGCAGGGGTAAGCCTTGCGCTGCTTGATCTCTTCTTTCATCTCTTTAGGAGTTATCACACTTTCTTCTATGCTGGGCTTACTTATGGAGGGTTTAATCTAATTAAGGCCCACTATCGTCAAGCAAAGTTAGAGGGGAGTTTTACAAATTATTTTAAGGAAAGATTTTTTAATTCTGGCTACTATAAGAAATTGGCCCAAATTATTCTTCTTGGCTTAATTGGCGTAGGGATTCACCAATATATTGTTCAAGACAGATTTTTTCTTACCGCTAAACCCAACTTTAAATTTGAAAGAATTACTGCTGAACATTCAGGTTTGATTTTTGATAAAGGAGATATCTTTGAACAAGTCGATCCGCGTGTCCAACATATGGGCAAGTGGATCTTGGCAATCACTGATGGGGTGGCCCTTAGTGATGTTAATAATGATGGTCTTCTAGATATTTTTATGACTAATGGTCATAAGCGAAAAGATCAAAGAAATATGTTCTTTATTAATAAAGGTGATTTTAAATTTGAGTCCTTGGAAATAAAGAATATCTCTGAGAAAGGACAAGATTATAAGAAGTATGGGGTTCCTTCAAATGCTATGTTTGTGGATTTTGATAATGACGGAGATAAAGATCTCTATATTACTTACGCGTTTGGAAAAGAGGGAACCAGTAGGCTCTTTAAAAATACTCTAAGTGAAGAGGGGAAGCTCAATTTCTATGATGTGACAGAAGAACTAGGTCTTACAAAGTTTTCAAATAGTGCGACGGCAAATTTCTTTGACTTTAATCGTGATGGAAAGCTTGATCTCATTCTTGGAAATACAATAGCGACTCATCTTCCTAATTATGAAGCACCAACTAAGCTTAACCTTTTTGAACTACCTCAACCACAATTTGAAGGTGATCGAAGAATGTTTGATTTCATGCACGATTCTTGGCATATGGCCAATAATGGTGCGGTCAATCCATTGTTCTTACAAACTGAAAGTGGTTTTAAAGAGCTTGATGCAAAATCTCTTAATATGACAGAGACTCGTTGGACTATGGCCCTCGGGACAGGGGACTTTAACCAAGATGGTTTTACCGATCTCTACGCTGCCAATGATTTTGGACCAGATGATCTTTACTTAAATGTTAAAGGGGAAACTTTTAAAAATGTAAAAGGTGAGATTTTCGGAAGTATTGGAAGAGATACATATAAAGGAATGAATGCCACTGTCGCTGATTTTGATGGCAATGGAATCGTTGATGTTTATATTTCCAATGTACATCAGGCCCTTCAAGCCGAAGGAAGTCTTCTTTGGACTTTTAAACATAATCTAAAAGGTGATGGATTTATCCCATTGATTGAAGACAAGGCGACTTATTCTGGTGCCCTGAATGAAAATCGTTTCGGATGGGGTGCTGGTGTTGGTGATTTCAATAATGATGGACTTCCTGATCTCGCTCAGGCCAATGGGATGGTTGATAATAAATATGATGCAACTTCAGATGATTGTCCTGATTTTTGGTATATCAATGAAAAATTAGCAAGGAGTCCTCCTTCAATTCATCGCTATATTGATAAGTGGGGTGATATTAGAGGTACTTGTATTCATGGATATGAAAAGAATAGGCTCTATCTCAATAGAGGAGTTAAGCGAAGACCACAATTTGTTGATGTGGCAGATAAGATAGGTATGGATCAAGTTGGAAACTGGAGAGGTATGGCCGTTGGTGATCTTGATAATGATGGTGCTCTTGATCTTGTCGTGTCTAGTCTCTATCGAAATCCATTAGTCTTTAAAAATATTTTAGATGATAAGGCCAAGCAAAATAACTGGTTTGCTATTGATCTTGAAAGTAATGATCGCTCTTGTAATAGAGAAGCCATTGGTTCAACTGTAAGGGCCTTCGTTGATGATAATGGTGTAGAGAGAGTCATTGTGATGGAAAAAACTCTCGTGAACGGTTTTTCTGCTCAATCAGATAGAAGAATGCATTTTGGTTTAGGTAAAGGAAAGCTTAAGAAAGTAGAAGTTAACTGGTGCGGAAAAGAAAAGAAGACCTATCAAGTGAAACTTGGAAAGTATCAGAAGCTTTTAAAATCCTGAAGACATTCATCTCCAAAGAGAACGACATTCCCACTAGTCATAAAACGCTGAACGAATTGGACGAGATTTTCTCGTCCTTCATTTTGCCAGTACATAACACAATCAGTATTAGTACAATGGGCACCATGTTCTTCGTCCTGGTGAGGAGTCGTAAGTCCAACACCGTTATTAACAAGACCAAGGGCATGTCCCATTTCGTGAACAATTGTTGATTGTTCGACAAAGCGACCTAATCTTTCATTACCATCGGCCATGGTCTCAATGACTGGTTTAAAGACAGCAATAATATTGGTTCCATTCAAACTAACAGCGATAACATTTCTATTCTCAATATTGTCTTCTCCGACAAAGTAACCATCGAGAAAAATAATACTGAATGTCCCTTTTTTATCTTCCGTCGTTTTATCACTGTGTCCTAAATCAGTGACTACATTAGAAATTTGGGCCGATGACCAATTGTCTTGAACAGGATTGGTTATTTTTGTCATTTCATCAAGATCTTTAGGTACAGTTAAAGTGACCTCTTGTTCTCGCTCTTCAAATATTTTCTTCAGATTATTTTCAGTTAATCCCCATGTCTTATAATTTCCTTGTCCACTTCCATGGTAAGGCTCAGAACTTTCTTGGTAATAAACTTTAATTTCTAGGTTATTCATTTCCTTGAAAAAGAAGGAGATATTATCTTGAGTTTGTTTCTTGTTAATATTGAGAACTTGTTCTTCAAGAATTTCTTTACTTCCACCGCACGAGCTTGCGAATGAGCAAGCGAGCAAGACCAATATTGAAGAAAAAAGAAAATTTAACTGCTTACGAAATACCATTATTTACTAATCGGAATTCGGCCGTCAAAAGCTTAGTCAGTCTAGAGGTACTAAGTATCTGTTTTTACAAGGTAAATATTGGTATTTTTCTTGCTCTATAGAAGGCAGGCGCTATTCCAGCCTATATTCCCACAAAATCATCTTCATTTTCCCAACCAAGGAGATTCTATGTTTACACGTCACCATGTGATGAATGCCTTTTCTGTTTTCTTTATGATGTCCCTTTTTATTTCCATTTTCTCTGTTTCTAATGCTCAATCAAATAATTGGTATGCTCAATTACCAGATTTTCAGGTCAGAGATATTGAAATTCTCGATGGTGAAGTCGTTGTTTGGTTTCAAAATAATGGAATTGTAGAAATGGGTAAGAAGTACTACGTCGATCTCAAATTAGGTGAGAAAGTTTATCGAAGTGAAGAGTTACTAATGTTGGGCACACATGCACTTCAAGGTTATAGCTTTCAAGTAGATGAGTTAAAAGAAAAAGGTAAGAGTAAGCGTATCTATGCTCAGGCCCACATTGACCCTGATAACAGAGTCAATGAATTGAGCGAGAACAATATCTTTCATAAACTTTTATTGCTTAACTAATTCTTCAACAGCACTAACGAGTGCGTTTTCATCCATCTGATGAAGAGCATAGAGCTGATCAGCTTTATAGGCAGACTGACCAAATTGACCTTTATTTCCTAAGCCTTTGTAACGGAAACTTAGACCATCCATCTTTAATTGGTGAGTAAGGATTGAACCCATTCCACCTTTAATTTGATGATCTTCAATAGTGACTAAACGGCCTTGGTTATTAGTTATTTGATCTGCGAAGAATCGACTATCAACTTCATTAACAAAAGGATTATTAACAACAGTTACTTTAATACCTCTTTCAAGAAGAATATCATGTGCTTTAATGGCCTTCTTTACCATAGGACCTGTGGCAACAATGAGAGCGTCTTTTCCTTGAATCAATGTTTGTGGTTTTAACCACTCATATTTTTCAGATTCATTATAATATGAAGGAAAATTTTCTCTTCCATAGAAGAATAAGTATGAGTATGCATGTTTTCCATTTTCTTGGTTTTCTTTGAACTCTTGTAGAGCTCCATACATATAAGCTTCTGCTTCTTTTGAACAAGAAACTGAAATCACTCTTACTCCTGGAATTGAAGCCGTTGCACTAAAGTAAGTGGTTGCTTGGTGACTAGCACCGTCGGCTGCATCTTGGAAACCAATATGGCTATAAAGACCAATTACTGGTCCTTGTGAAAGAGAGGCCATGATTAATGGAAGATTTCCTTTTGTGATAGCAAATTGTGCGAAGGTATCAACCATTGGAATAAGACCTTGCTTACTCAGACCTACGGCCGTTGAAACCATATTTGATTCTGCTACACCAATATCAAGACTTCTTTCTGGAAATTCTTTGTGGAAGGCTGCAATCCCTGTTGATCCTTGTAGATCTGAAGAAATACTAAAGAGTGGAAGACCTTCCTTTGCAGCTCTGATCGCGGCTCTTGCAATACCTGGCTGAACTTTTTCGTTAACAGGTCCCTCAGATGATTTCTTTCCTGCGTCTGCTGGAGCTGGTTTAGCACTCATGATTTCTTCTACCCATGAGTTAAATTCAGCTGGAACTTCTTCACTGTAGATTTCTGAGATAAAACCTGCAAGGCCATCGTCAAAAGGTTTAAGAGGGTAACCATGTCCTCCTGAAGCACTTTGTTCTGTGCTCTTTACTCCATAGCCTTTAATCGTTTTAAAAACAATGGCAATTGGTTTATTAGGATTTTCTTTAATTTTATCAAGTGCATTTCCAATTTCTTGGTGAATTAGAAAGAGGTTATGACCTTCTTTCACTGTAATAACTTCCCAACCTAAAGTTTCAAGAGAAGCAAAAGTTGGGTCCATTGAAAAACTATCTTGATCAATTCTTCCTGATAGTTTTGTATTATTATCAGAGATAAGCATGAGAAAAGGATTTAATTTTCCTTTGCTTGCTAAACCTGGAATAGCAGCAAAAGATTCTTTTGCTTCACCTTCCATACTCGCACCATCACTAATGGTACAAATTGTAACTCTATCATTTCCAATTAGTTTATCTGCTAAGGCAAGACCCTGTGCTTGTGGAAGTCCACTTCCAAGAGGTCCGTTAGAGATAAAGACACCTTCCGGATTAAGGTGTGATTCACCATGGCCAGTAAGTTTACTTTCAATTGAGCGAAAACCTTTTAAACTTTCTAATGTCATGCCATCAAAACCGTAGTTGGCCCTTAGAGCATAAACACCATTTTCAGTATGGCCGGCATCATTCACAAAGTTGTAATTCTCGTGCCACTGAGATTTTTCATCAGTACTAGCGAACATATATCCATGAACACTACTCATAATTTCAGCAAAAGCAGCAGGTCCACCCCAGTGAGCAGCCGCTCCACCTATGACAGCATGCTGATTCATAAGGGCCACCATCGCTCTCGTTGCCCTTGGGTCAGCTAAGAGATGCTCGTCACCTTTATTGCTTTTCACTGCAACATTAAATTGAGGTGAATTGCTCGGGGTTTTGGCCAGTTTGTTCTTTAGATTTAAAGGATTCAGGGTCGGGTTTGCTTCCATTGCGCTCTCCAGAAATAGAATGAAAAATTCAGGTCAAATCTTATGCCTAAGTATTGAAAATGTCGTGACTCATAGTTGCAATAATTATTGGCACAAAATCTCACAATTTTCTTTGTTTAAGCCTCTAAGTTACTGAAACTATGGGAAGTTTAGCTTGTCTCAAAGAGTTCGCTTTTTCCTAATGGTTACTCGTTGGTAAAATAAACTTAATATAAGTCCCCATTGGAGTAGAGATGAGCTGCGATTGCTGTAAAGCAGAAGGAAGAAATTCTGAATATCTCAACGGCAATAAGAAAATTTGCCGGGCAAAGCTTTTTAAAGTTTATGTTGGGAGAACAGCTACAGTTAAACTCTGTCGACTCTGCGATATTGAGTTATTTAGCATAGGGGAGAGTCGCTTTCTTAAAAATCACTATGGGTTTACTAAAGAACTTGCTGTGAATCAGAAAAGTTTTACTTAGGAACTCTCTTCGGGCATCATTCATTTTATGATTCAAGTATTGAACAAATATGATGGCTCTGTTTTAGTCGAGCTTCCTCTACTTTCTCATGTCGAACTTCATGATCTGGTTGATAAGTCAGTGAAGGCCTTCACACTTTTTAAGAAATCATCTCTTAACAAGAGAAAAGAAATATTAGAAAAGATGATCGCTTCAGTGAAGGAGCACGAAGAGGAACTTGCTCTGGATATTTGTGCTGAAGCAGGTAAACCTATTTCCTACGCTAGAGCTGAAATAAAAAGATGTATTTTTACTCTTGAGCTGGCCATTGATGAGCTAGATTCACTTGAAGCTCAAGACTCTAAAGTTAAGGCGATGGGAAATACATCTCAGAAGTTAAAAACAAAACGATTTCCACGCGGGCCAATCTTAGGAATAGTCCCTTTTAATTTTCCGCTCAACTTAAGTATGCATAAGATTGCTCCGGCTATTGCTAGTGGGTGCTCCATCGTTATTAAGCCTAATCTTCTAACGGCGCATTCAATAGTGAAGCTTGTTGATCTGTGGAATAAGTTTCTTCCTAAGGATCTTATTCAAGTGGCCCTTTGTAGTGATGAGCATTCCCAAGAGTTGGTTGAAAGTGATCACTTTTCTAATTTAAGTTTTACTGGAAGTGCGACAGTTGGTTGGAAGTTAAAGTCTCTTTCCAAGAAGAAAAAGGTAACACTAGAACTTGGCGGAGATGCTGCTTTAATTATCGACAAAGGTTATGATTGGAAAAAAGAAATTGATCAAATTACAAACGGCTGCTTTCTCTATGCTGGTCAAATTTGTATTAGTACTCAACGTCTTTATATCCATGAGTCTCAATATGAAAGTTTTAAGAAAGCACTTATAGATAAGGTCAAGTCAATTGTGACAGGTGATCCTTTAAAAGAAGACTGTGTTGTCGGTCCGCTTATATCATCAACTCATCTTAAGAGAATAAAAAATTGGGTACAAGATGCATCTTCAAAGGGAGCGAAAGTTCTTTGTGGAGGTGAGATTCTTAATCAAGAAAGAAACCTTTTTCCTCCTACTATTCTTGAAGGAGTAAATGAGGAAATGATTTTAGGATGTGAAGAAGTATTTGGACCAGTCGTTCAGTTATATTCATTTCAATCTTTTGAAGACGTCATTCATGAAGTTAATAAAAGCCGTTATGGATTACAAACAGGATTGATGAGTTCTTCCCAAGAAAATATTGATTATGCTTTTGAAAATCTAGATGTAGGGGCCGTCATTTTAAATAGGGTCCCTGGCTATCGTGTTGACTCTATGCCATATGGTGGGATCAAAGATAGTGGCCTTGGCCGAGAAGGGCTTAAGTGGGCAATTGAAGATTTTACTGAGCCTAAGCTGTTGGTTTTCTAATGGCCCCATGCTATATTCTGCACGCATTTTAATAGGAGAAATTCATGAGCGTTCGTGTTCGATTTGCCCCGAGTCCTACGGGTTATTTACATATTGGTGGGGCGAGAACGGCCCTTTACTGTTACTTAATAGCGAAAGCAAAAGGCGGTCAATTTGTATTGCGTATTGAAGATACGGATCAGGAACGTTCAAAGCCAGAATATGAAACAGCGATGATTGATGACATTCATTGGTGTGGACTTGATTATCATGAAGGACCAGATAAGCCAGGTGATGTCGGTCCTTATCGTCAGTCAGAAAGAATGGAATTATATAAAGAGTTAGCTTGGAAGCTTGTTGATGAAGGGCATGCTTATCCTTGTTTTCTTTCTAGTGAGCAATTAGAAGAGCTTACTGAAAAAGCGAATACTGAAAAAATTGCACCTCATGCCTATCATGGTCAATTTAGAGATTATGATCTTGCTGAAGCAAAGAAGAGAATTGATAAAGGTGAAGAATTTGTTATTCGTTTCAAGAACCCAAATAAGAAATACACTTTCAAAGATTTAGTTAGAGGAGAGGTGACTTTCCCTGAAGATATGGTAGGTGACTTTGTCATCCTTCGATCAAATGGAATGCCTGTTTATAACTTCTGCTGTGTTGTTGATGACTGGAAAATGAAAATGACTCACGTTATTCGTGCAGAAGAGCATCTTAATAACACAGTAAGACAGTTGATGATTTATGAAGCTCTTGGTGCCCCAACTCCAGAGTTTGCTCACTGTAGTCTTCTTGTTGGTGAAGATCGCCAAAAACTATCAAAGCGTCATGGGGCAACTTCAGTTTCTCAATATAGAGATCAAAATTACTTACCTCAGGCCCTCATGAATTATCTGTGCCTTCTTGGCTGGTCACATCCTGAAGAGAAAGATATTTTTAAAGTTGATGAAATTGTAGAGATGTTCGACCTTAATCGTTTTATTAAATCCCCAGCTCTATACGATATTGCAAAGCTTAACTTCTTCAATGGACAACATTTAAGACTTCTAACAGGTGATGAACTTCTTTCTTATTGCGAAAGAAGTATTCCAACAGACCATAGTTTTCATGGTCAAGAAAAGGAATGGAAGATTAGAGCTCTTGAATTTTTTAAAGAAAAAGTTAATCTTCCCTCTGAATTAGATGAGCACTTTGAAGTTCTCTTTAATACTGAGCCAAGATTAAATGAAGCTGACACTGAAGAATTAAAAGATATTCTTAGTTGGGAAACAACTCCAGTTATTCAGAGTTATTTAAAAGAAGAGCTCACAAAGCTTAAAGAAAGTGGAGTAGAATACCCAAGCGAAGAGAACTTTTCTGAGTGGACGAATCATATTAAGAAGGAATTAAAGGTTAAAGGAAAGCCTCTTTTTAAAGGAATGAGAGCTGCCCTGACTAAGATGACTCAGGGACCAGACCTAAAAATAGTGATCCCGCTCACTAAAATCGACCTACTTATCACTAGATTTCAGTAGGTTATCCTAACAAATAATTACATTTCGATACTTTATTACACGCCCCTTAGACATCCTAAGGGGCTTTTTTTATTCTAAGCTTAGGTTTTTAGAGGAAGAGAATATGAGAAATGTGATCGCAATTTTATCGCTTTTAAGTACTAGTGTTTTGGCATCTGAATGGCAGCCTGATTGGTCGTCCAATGCTAAGGTTAAGCCTGGAACTACCAGAGAAAATATCTATCAATTAGATGAAGAACAATTAAAAGAAGTTAAAAAAGATGGTTATATTCACGCTCTTAAATGGCCTGTGACTGTCACTGGATTATTAATTCCTTATGAGCCTCTTAAAAACTTTCTTGAAGAAGAAAAGAAAAACCCACTAAGAAGATTTGTTGAAAAGATTGCTGAGAGAAAACTTGGTTACACTGATATGGATGGAATGTATGAGTGGCTTGGATTAAATAAATATCCAGAGCGTGATGTTCCTGACGTTTTTCAAATTCCTTATCCGGAAGATTACAAACCAGATTATAGAATGGGAGCAAGTATTCTTGATATGCCAAATGGTAAAGGGATGACTTATAGCTGTGCCACTTGTCACTCAGGAACTTTCTTAGGGAAGTCCGTGATGGGTCTTACAAATAAGAGACCTCGTGCCAATGAGTTCTTTGTGATGGCCAAAAAATATGTTCCTCTTATTCCATCTGGTTTCTTTAGAGTCGCCACTGGTGCAACTCATGGTGAAAAGGCCATGTTTAAGAAGACAAAGAATAATCTAAAGTTCGTTGATGCTGTAGCTCCTCAAGTTTTAGGCTTAGATACATCTCTTCCTCATGTTTCTCTTTCACTCGCCAAGAGAATGGATGATGAGTATGCGACAAAGAAGAGTCCTAGAAGGTCTCGTCGTCAACAACGTCAAAAACCAAAGCTTAAAACTTTCGTTGCTGATTCAAAGCCAATGCCGTGGTGGAACCTAAAGTATAAGACACGTTGGTTGAGTGATGGTTCTGTTGTGGCCGGTAACCCAATTCTTACAAACTTTCTATGGAATGAATTAGGAAGAGGAACAGATCTTAAAGAATTAGAAAAGTGGATGAAGGATAATCAAGAAACGATTACTGAAATCACAGCTGCGGCCTTTGCTACTAAAGCTCCACGCTGGACAGATTTCTTTCCTGCTGACTCAATAGATTATGAGGGAGCAAAAAGAGGAGAGGTTGTTTTCAATGAGTCTTGTAAGAAATGTCATGGGACATATGAAAAGGGATGGTCACTTCCAAATGCGAATGAGCTAACTCTCGAAGAGAGACTAACGACCACAAAAGTTATCTATCATGAACAAACCCCTGTTAAAGATGTGGGGACTGACCCGAATCGTTGGATGGCCACAAAGGAATTTAGTGGGGCTCTTAATAAACTAGCTATCTCAAAGTGGATGAAGACTGTAGTTGAACCTCAAAAAGGTTATGTTCCACCACCACTTGAAGGTGTATTCTTAAGATATCCATACCTACACAATAACTCTGTTCCAAACCTCTGTGCTCTCATGGAGCATCCAAGTCGTCGTCCTAAGCAGTTTGTTCAAGGTCCGAGTACTAAGCCAGAGCATTATGACCAAGACTGTGTTGGCTATCCAGTGGGTGACAAAATACCTAAGGAGTGGTGGAAAGAAAAAGAAGCAATCTTTAATGCTACTAAGCCTGGTCTTTTAAATATTGGGCATTCAAAAGCTTTCTATGATGAAAATGGTAAGCCGAAGATGACGGAAGCTCAGAAGAAAGATCTGAGATCATATCTTAAAACTCTTTAGCAGTTTCTAAAGCTACCATCCTCTATATGGCTGGTAGCTACTATTTGAGCTTTCAACCTTAACTTGTTCACCTTTCTCATTCACAACATAGTGATCAAATTCCCATTTTAAAACCACATCTGAATCGAATGGGAATTGAACAAAGGCCGGAGTAACTTTTAAGTGAAATTCCTTATTAAGAGAGATGTAACTTTTTGTACAAGCGATCGCCGTGTTATTCCATTGCTCTAAAACATCATTACCGATTCTTCTCTGACTTTGAACGGGCTCTTTTCTAAGGTCCGCTTTAGTAAACTTGAGCTTCTTATTAACTTTGTCGTAATCAAGTTCTAAGTCCCAAGCTTTTAAATATTTAACCTTTTCAAAACGAGTAGCAGCGTAGGTAAATGAAAAGCAGATCTTATTCTTTACGTATTTATTGTAATATTCTTTTTTAATTTTTAGAGATTGCTTTTTATTCAATCCTCTTTCATTACTAAGTTCATTGGTTAATGCTTGAAGATATGTTTTGGTAATTGGAAAGGCCTTAATCTCATAAGTTCCTCCGCCAAGAGTTCCTTCTCTTTTTAAAACCATTTGAATTTTCTTCGTATCGTATTGAGGAAAGCCTGCTTGCTTAAGATTATCAGATGTCAGTAGAGGATATACCTTTTCTTGATGTGACTCATGCTTCTTAAAAAAAGCACAACTTGAAAGTAAAACTAATACAGCTAATAAATATAACTTCATCTTTATCCTTATAAAAGCTTATGTTTGAGAATATTGCCTTATTTTGCCCTATAAATGAAGAATTTGGCAAAATAATGCGCAGTGTTCGCTTGACGAGTAACTCATATTTCAATGTATCCTATTTACGTGGAATTAATTAGGAAAATGCAGCGAAACGACCTTGCTGCTGTGAAGACTTTTACTGACCGTTGGATCGGTCAAGACTACTTCTCTATGGATGAGTTGGATGATGTCTTCAACCTCTCTTATGCAGATAATCCTGAAAATAGTGTAAGTTTTGTGGCCATTGTTGATGATGAGCTTGCAGGAGTGAGATTAAGTTTTGCTCCTGGTAAATGGTTAGAAAAGGGAAGGGGAATAACTCCTAAAAAATGGAAAGTCGATCATTCCAAAGTGGCCTATTTTAAGAGTCTTTTTGTAGCCGAAAAGTTTCAGGCCAAGGGATTAGGAAAGAAACTTTCTAATCATTCAATTGAGGAAATAAAGTCTCTAGGTGGAGAGGCGATCGTTTGCCATTCATGGCTTGAAAGTCCAAATAATAGTTCTCAAAGATATTTAGTTAAGATGGGTTTTGAAGAAATTCAGAACCATGAAAAATATTGGTACCACATTGATTACGAGTGTACTCGATGTGGAATATCAAGATGTATTTGTACTGCTCAAGAGATGATTAAGTACCTATAGGAGAGAAGTGATGAGTGTTTCAATTTGGATGGACCAATCGAAGAATAAGGAAGTGATTGAGCAAGATATTGTCATCATCGGTGGTGGAATTGCCGGTCTCTCTGCCGCTTATTGGCTTCAAAAAGAAGATCCAACAATGAGAATTTCTCTTGTGGAAAAATACGAATTAGGTGATGGGGCAACCGGAAGAAATGCTGGTTTTATCACTTGCGGTTCTGTTGAACACTTTAATCGTCTCGTTGAAAAACATGGAGAAGATGAGGCCAAGGAAATTTGGCGTTATAGTGAAATCAATCTTGAACTATTAAAAGAAGAGATTATTCAAGGTCGTGAGAGCGAATTATTGTTTGAGCATAAAGGAAGTTTTTCACTGGCCTCAACTGCTGAAGAATTTGCTGAACTCAAAAATAGTGCTTCTATTATGGAAGGAATGGGAATCAAAGTTGATATAATCGAAGAAGCAGGAATTAAGTCACGCTTAGGAGCTGAAAACTTTGTCGGTGGAATTAAATATATCGGAGATGCTAGTGTTCATCCTCTTCTCATGCTGCAAGAGATTAGAAAGAAAATTGAAAAGACAAAGAATGAAGTAAAATTCTATGAGAATCACGAAGTCTTCGCTATTGAAGAAAGTGGCGGTGATAAAGTAGTGAGAACTAAGCACGTTACTTTTAAAGCTCCTATTGTCGTTTTCGCAACTAATGGCTATGGTCCTCAACTGCATCCTTTCTTTGAAGATAAGATTTTTCCAACAAGAGGACAGATTCTTGCTACTGAACCAGTTGAGCGTTTTATGGAAGGACCTTGTTATGCAAACTTTGTCCTGGATTATTTTCGCCAGCTTCCTACGGGGGAAATGGTGATAGGTGGCTTTAGACAATTGCAAAAAGATGTTGAGATTGGTTATAGCGATGAAACATCTGACATTATTCAGAAGGCCTTAGAAGAATTTCTACACCAGCATATTCCAGCTGTTAGAAAAGCTAAGATTACTCACCGTTGGTCTGGAATCATGGGCTTCAGTGTTGATGGTCAACCAATGGTTGGTGCTCTCCCTACTGATCCTCAATGTTTCTTTCTCGGAGGATTCACGGCACATGGCCTAGGTTTAGCTTTTCATTCAGGGAAGGTCTTAACTGATTCGATGTTTGATCGAAAAATTCCTGACTTCATTACCGCCAAGAGATTTCAGTAATGGCAGAATTAACTCTTGATCAATATTTTGAATTAGCTTGGAAGCAATATACTGAAACAACTCCGTGTGCAGCTAATATTCATTCTCTTCTCATAAAAAATGGTGAGAATGTAATCAATGATCATGTGGCCTTTAGAACCTTTGATCATGAAAAAATTGGTTTAAATCAATTTATTAAATTCTTCGCAAAATGGGGTTATGAAGTAAGAGGTGAGTATACCTTCGAAGAAAAGAAGTTGTCGGCCATACATCTTGAAAATAAAAATGATTCGAGCTTACCAAAGATCTTTGTTAGTCAGTTGAAAAATCATCTCTTTTCAAATGAGCTTCAACAATTGATAAATAAAGTCATTTCTCAAGAGTCTAAAAGCTTTGATGATTTAATATTAAAAGATCAAAAGAGTTGGAAAGTTTCTTATGAAGAATATGAAATGGCCAATCATGAAAGCGAGTATGCCGCTTGGGTTCTGGCCCATGGAATCAGGCCAAATCACTTTACCGTCTATGTAAACGAGCTAACGAAATATAATAATTTAAATGATCTCAATCAATTTCTCAAAAACAATGGTTTTACATTAAATAATTCAGGTGGAGAAATTAAAGGATCAGTTGATGTCTTACTAGAACAATCATCGACAATGGCCGATAAAATTAAAGTTCAATTTTGTGATGGTGAAAAAGAAGTCTCTTCATGTTATTATGAATTTGCAAAACGTTACTCTGATTCAAAAGGAAATATCTTTCAAGGGTTTGTAACAAAATCTGCAGATAAAATATTTGAAAGTACCTATGAAAAATAATCTTTGGTATCTCAACCGTCCAATAGCCCACCGCGGTTATCATAATAATGAAGTCTGTGAAAATTCTCTCGGATCGTTTGAACTCGCAATGGAAAAAGATTTTCCAATTGAGTTTGATCTAAGACTAACTAGTGATGGGGAAGTAGTTGTCTTCCATGACATTAACACTGTTAGAGTTACTGGAGCTTCTTTTGATATTCAAGAGATGTCTTATGAACAATTAAAGAAATTAAAACTCACAGACGGTCAGGATATTCCTCGCTTGATTGATGTTCTCAACCTTGTTCAGGGAAAAGTGCCTTTAGTTATCGAATTAAAGACACGTGAGTATGATGGAAAGCTTGAAAAGAAAGTCTATGATCTTTTAAAAGATTATCGTGGAGAGTATGCGATTCAGGCCTTCCATCCTCGTACACTTCTTTGGTTTAAGAAGAGACTTCCTCATATTCCTCGAGGAATGTTGTCTGGTACTTTCAATGGAATTGATCTCGAAAGTTGGAAAAAAATTGTGTTAAGAAATCTTTTGTTAGCACCCTTCATTAAACCCGACTATATCGGTTTAGAGCAGAACTGCTTAGATGAAGTTTCACCAAAGCTTGTTAAATTCCTCAAAGATACGCCCATTGTGGCCTGGACGATAAGATCATTTGATGAATATAAACAGGTTTATCATCGTTGCGATAATGTGATCTTTGAGAATTTTGATCCCTCAATATAAGTAATTGTTATTTAAGATTTTTTCACGTTTTCCCGATAGTTTATACCTAAGAGGAAAACAAATTCATGAGTGAATTCAAACCAATTTTAATTGCCGATCCGGATGTTGAATATTATGAAAAATTCAAAGAGGATCCGCTATGGGGAAAAGTCCCTCTGGTGATTGTTGAAACCGGTGGTGAAGCCCAAGGTCTGATTAAAGAAAATAAGGGTGAGTATTCTTGTGTCATCATCTCTCCTGATTGCGTAAAGCCAGAAGGATTGAGTGTCGTTAAGTTTTCAATAAAGTATCAACCAACCATTCCAATTATTTTACTTTCTTCTATGAAGCATTCAATTGACGATAGTATTAATCCTGATCGTTTAGGTGTTTCAGATATCCTTGGTAAGCCATTTGATTTGGAAAAACTTTATAAAGTAACTGGAGTAGGGACATTCTTCGATGCTGAAAAAGCGCTGGAGATTTCAAAACAGTTTAAAGATAAAGTTGATCAAGAAATTATCGGCGAGAATGAGAGCTTCGTGGCCATCAGAGCAGATCAATTTGTTTCTGGTAAGCAATCGATGTTTGATGTCTATGTTCGTATAAGGGCCAATAAATATATAAAGATTCTCCAAGCTGGAGATGCTTTTGATCCTAAACGAGTAATGGACTATGTTGAAAAAGGCGTTCAGTACTTCTTCATACGTCGAGAGGCCCAAGAAAGTTATGTGGATTACTGTGATCAAATGGCCAATATTCTGATTAAGAGTCCTAAGGTTTCTTTAGATAAGAAGTTTGGGCAGCTCTTTAACCAAGCTGAAGTTATTATGGAAACACTTGGAGAGTTAGGCGTTAATAACGACTCCATTGTCTATGCTCAAAAATATACGAAGACTGTCATGAACTTCATGAATAATGTAGCTGAGCAAGATGATTATCTTTCTCATATGATGAAAGAGCTTTCTCGTTTTGAGCATAGTAGTAGTGTAGTTCTCATTGCAAGTATGCTGGCCAAAGAGGCAGGACTTGAAACAGAAAAGAATATGGAAATCTTAGGAAGTGCTGCTTTTCTTCACGATATCGGAATGCTTAAAGAAGTCGATCATAATGACATGTATAGTGATGGAAAAGAAAAGTATTATGAAGAGCAAGATATCCTAGATAAGTTAGCTAGTAAGCAAGTCTTCGGAGATGATAAGAAATTCTTAGAGAATCTTTGGGAGAAGCATCCTGATAAAGGCTCAAAGATGGTGGCCAATATTAAAGGGGTTCCTCAGATTGTGACCCAGATCATCGCTCAACATCACGCTACTGAGTTCAAGCAAAAGGGTATTTATAGAGGAGGCACAGTACATCCTCTGGCCGAGATAGTAGAAATTAGTGATCTCTTTGTTAGATTGATGACGAGATTTTCGGATAAAGACGCTAATAAGAAACAAATTATGAATGAGCTTCTGAGTACTATTAATATGTTTCCTAGAAGGACGAGAGACCCATTTGCCGTGGTTTTTAACCTTTATAAGAATGATAAGAAGTCAGCTTAATCAAGCCTACCTATAGGGTCATTTTGACCTTCCTTTAAAATTTACCATGTTAGAGTTTTGTAATGCATCCATAAAATCAAGCATTTATACCCTTCTATTGATGTCAGGTTTTTCTGTCTCGATTTTTTCCTTGAAAATTTTTTGTCATCGTTAACACATCTCGATATGAATTTCTTCTAATTGAAATCTTAAAGGAGAGAGAAGATGAGATTATTAGCAATCGCGCTTATTGCTTTGTCTTTCGGTATTGTTGAAAAAGCTGAAGCACAAAGATGTAAAGACCCAAGACTCTGTGGAAACAGAGGTGGTGGAAATGGTGGAGTGATTAGAGATCGTAGAGATCTTAATCGTCCAAGACATGACCGTCGTCCTGATGATCATAGAGACATCAACCGTCGTCCAAGACATGACCGTGACAGAGATGTTCGTCCAGTACCAAGAAGAGATCGTGACAGAGATGTAAGGCCAGTTCCAAGACACGACCGTCATAGAGATGTTCGTCCTATTCCTCCAAGAGGAAGAGATGTTGTTAGAGACAGAAGAGATCTAGGTTGGAGAAGAGATAGAGCGAGAAGACTTCATACAAGATATCGTCATCGTCCTAACTGGCATACACCAGGTTATTCATATAGAAGATATGTTCATAGCCCATACCGTTATGACAGAAGAACTTATAACCGTTACTGGTCATACTCTGATTATTACAGAACAGTTCCTTATAGAAGTATCTACTGGAATACATGGGTAAGATATAGAGTATCATACTCAAATGGTTTTCACTGGTATAATGGATACCCGTACTTTGTATATAATGGATACCTTCACAGATATTCAGCTCAAGATTCTTGTAACTATGAGCTAGTTGATGGATTCAACAATACAACAGTAAGAACTTATAACTCTTACTACACTTGTCAGAGTGCTTATGATCAATGTGCCCTTGATAGAGATAACTATAACTACTCAAGCCACGATTATAGATACTTCTGTTCAGAAAGACTTGACCGTGATTATAGCTACGATGTGAACTATGATTATGACCAAGATTTCTACGGTGATCTCTACTACGACGATTACTACTATAACTAAAAAATAGTAAGAAATTACATGTATAATGGGAAAGGCTTCGCAAGAAGCCTTTTTTTCGTTTAAAATTGAGCTATGAAAAAAGTTATTCCTATTATCATAATTCTCGGTGTTTCAATTTTCTTCTTCTTGAATAGAGAAGGGGTTAAATATGAAACTTCTGAGGAAGTTCAGGAATCAACAAAATCAGACTCTGCTCCTAAAAATGCCAATGTATCATCAGAGTCGGTTAAGGCTAAATCTCGTAATATTCAAAAAGACCAAAAGCAAATTCCTATTACTGAAAGAGAAATCGTTGAGGGGGAAGGAAGTGTTGGAGAGAAAACTTTATCGGAAGAAGAAATGGAAGAACTCGATGAGTACTTTGATCAGATAGAGGAAGAATGGGAGAGTAAAGTAAAAGACCTTTTTATCAATCAGATGGGAATGACCCAAGAAGATGTTGATGATTACTATAAAATGAAAGAAGGCTATGAAGAGGATAAAGTGGAAATCTATCAAGAATTCCATGAGGAGATGGTGGCTAAGCATGGGGATAGCTATCAATTTAAGCCCAGTGAAGAAATGACCTCATTTGAAAAGAAACTACGTGAAGATTATCAAAATGCTCTTCGTAAAAGAATTGGGGAAGAGAATTACAAACTTTATTTGGAAACCATAGACTCTTTTAATGAAAGAGTGAGAAGAGAACAGAAGCCAGAATATCCAGCTCTTCATTTGGAGTTTTAATAATGGAAGCAAGTTTATTTGATAGAATTGGTGGAAAAGATAGCGTTAAGGCTTTAGTTAATGAGCTTTATACTCGAACTTTAAATGATCCAGATCTTCTGCCTTTTTTTCAAGACCTGATTGATTCACCTCTCGGCATTATGAAGTTGAAAGAAAAGCAGGAGAAGAATCTTCAGTATATTCTTGGTAGTTCAAATGGCGAAGACTATGACTTAGAATTTGCCCATGCTGAGCTGGTCGATAAAGGTCTTAATGAAACTCACTATCAAAAGCTTGCTCAGCACTTTAAAGATTCACTCGATGAATTAAAAGTTGAAGATGATATTCAACAAATTATCATGGGCAAGCTTAACGATCTTCAAGACGTTGTTCTTGGTAAATAACTTTCTCTAAGTAGATTTCTTTGTATTTTTCTTTTTCGTACTCTTAGCTCGGGGCTTTCTTTTTGGAGTGAGAGTAAACCAGTCATCCTTAGTGATAGAATGAAAGTGATCAGCTTCTTCTACTAGCATTTGAGAGGTTGTCTCTTCAACCGCAGCGATCTCTACTCTCACTCCTTCATTTTTCAGATGTCTCACCAGCTCAATATAGTCAGAATCTCCACTCATAATGATAATAGTGTCGACCTTGTTGGCCAATTGAGTAGCCTTAATTGAAAGAGGAATATCGGCACTCTTATGGCAGGGACGAACACTACCATGAAATTGATTGTGAAGCCTCTCTTTCAACTTTGAAGATATATTCTTTCCTTCACGAAAGTAGACAAGTCGATTAAGACCTCTATTATCTAAGAGTTTTGGTATTAATGTATCAAAATTAAGCATGGAGTTATCATTCTTTGATATAGAGTGAATGCTTCTTTCAATATTATTTCCATCCACCAGAATGGCACAAGATTGGTTAATTATTACTTGGTTTTCCATATTTTCCTTCGTGTTAAAATAAAAAAGGGAGAACTATGTCTCCCTTTATTTCTATCATGAATGTATAGATTTTAAAGAATTAAAACTTAATCTTTAGGTCTAATTGTGTACGATCATAGTCTTTTGACGCTGATTGAGTCAGAGAAGTCTCATTCATGAAGTGTGAGAGTCCAATTGTTGTGTTGTCCATAACGGCATAAGCTACACCAAACTCAGAACCTTTCCCGTCTGTTCCTCCCCCTTGGAAGTCAGAATCTGAAAGAGCACCAACAACTGCATCTTTTTCAACTTTCTTATAGATATACATAAACTGCCATGAGTTTCTCTTTTTAGCTTTACCAACTTTTAAACCAAAAGCTGAACCTTTATCATCAGCTGTTGCTTTTGAGTTTGATACTGCATCATAGTAAAGAGTGAATGGAATACTTGCAACTTTGAATTTAAATTCAACAAAGTAGTTAAACATTTTGTAGTTTGTCGCATACTTTCCATTAGCATCAGTCGAGTTACCAAAGCTATCAGTGGCATCTACTAAAGTAGATTTTTCATCAAGATTGTCATAAGAGTAAACACCTGCACCAAGAGTGATTTTAACTGGTTTGAACTTATGAGATAGTAAAAACTGTCCTGTTGTTAAGTAAGTCTCTTCTGCACTTGAGTTTTCTTCTACCCAGAATTGACCTAAGTTTAATCCAATCATCGTATCTTTAATTTCATATTTAAAGTTACCATGAGTACCTTCTGGTCTTACATCACCATCCCAAACAAGTTCAGATCCACCTGGTACGTAAATAGGGTTTTTCATTTTACCAAATTGAATTTTTTGCCCAGCTACTTTGGCAGCAATTACAGCTGTATCTAGGTTAAAACTCTTAGTTGTAAAACTTCCATCAAGAGACTGGTTAGTTGAAACAGGATCAGTTGAGCCTGAAGCAAGACCAATAGATCCCTTGAAGTATTTGTTAAGTTTTCTAGAAACAGAAATCTTGGCCTGAACTCTATGTCTGTTACGAAGATCGCTTCCTCTCTTATCAATTCTTTCCATTCTATATCTAAGGCTTCCCTTGAACTTCATAGCATCTGAACTTGACTCTGAAGCTACTGATCTTGAAGAGTGTGAATTCTTTGCTTCTCTTTCTTTAATTTCTCTTTCTCTCGCTTCTTTTTCGGCTTTAAGTTTAGCAAGCATTGCCTTTGCTTTCGCTCTCGCTTCTTCTTTGGCCTTTCTCGCAGCTTCTGCTTTTGCTTGAGAGTTATTCTTTGATTCTTTAGCTTTTAATTGCTTAATTTTTTGATCAATTCTTTTAAGTGAACCTTCTAGTCTGTCGCTAGGACCAACTTCTGCAATGTCTTTAAGAATCTGTTCTTTTTGAGACATTAATTCTAATAATTCGTCGGCTAGAGCTGGAGTCACTGTAAGACTCGCTACTAATCCTACTGCCAGTAAACTTTTCTTCATTTCTTTTCTCCTAAGTTATTTAACTGGTGTTTTATGAAACTTGTAGTGTTCAAAAAATAACTTCCGTTTTTAAACACAATATTTACGACTACCTCTGTATCGTTTAATCAGCTTGTATTTTTCTAACAAGCTAAACACTAACTCTCTTTCTTCAAGTCTTTGCTTTCGCTTATTAAGTTTTT
>JAAEST010000113.1 GCA_024229115.1 Oligoflexia bacterium | reverse complement strand
TTTTGGCGATATCTGCTCTATCTAATATTGTTGCTGCCATATTTACCTCACCATTCCTTCTTTGCCAGATCTCCCAGCAAAAGTAGGGCCATGATGTGATTCTTTACCACGATCTACCATATCAACAAAACTACTGTGACTAGATTCTTTAGTTATAGTTTCAACACCAAGCATTTTTTCATATGCTGACACTAAACTATCAACTTCTGAAACATGTTTTGGTTTTACTTGATCTCCAACAGCTAGATCACGTTTTTTCTCACCACCAAACATTGTTTTGGCTCCACCATGAAGTTCAGTTTCAGAAACTTTGCCATCATCATCTAATACAAGAACAAATCGAATTGGACCTTTAGCTCCAGGAACCGTAACTGCTGGCATGGTAACTTTATTACCATCAATTTTAGCACCAATAGCTTCAGCTTGTGTTCTAAAATCTTTTACTCCCCAAGCTAATGAATCTCCACCACCAACCATTTCTGATAAAGCAGAGTTAAGATTATCTCTAGTTGGAGATGCAAGTAAGGCAACTTTTGAATCAGCATAACCTGTAGGAACTTCTGCTGTTCCAGTTGAAATTGCGTCTAATACATCTTTTACTGATCCATCTTCTAAGGCTTCTTCTGCAATAGGTAAAGTATCACGAGATTCGGTTCTTTGTAATCTTCCTACTACAGAATCTTGAGTCTCTGTTTGAAGTTCTTTTCCTCTAAGAGCGGCAATTACGGCTGCAACTTCTGGATCATGAACTACATCGTCAGTTAAATGTCTTGTTTTTGTTTCTGCAATTCCAGCTTCTGCTTCCTCTAAAACTTCTTTTGCCATGGCTTGAGCCATTTTACGATCATCGCTTTCTCTTGTTGCTTCAGCAGCTTTTTGGGCAGAAAGAGCATCTAGAGTAGGAGTTTCAACTTCTTCTCCCTTTTCTTGTGCGATAATTTCTTTTCCAACAAAAGCTAAAATATCTTCTTCATTTAAAGCCCCTTCATCATCATAAATTTCAAATCCTTGTGCTGTGGCTGCGGCAATTTGTTCTTCATTTAAAGTTTCTCTAGCTTTTGCTATTGCTGCTTCTCTTACTTCCAAGAATTCTAATACATCTGGAGTTTCTTTTTCTTCGATCTCTTCTACTAAAACACCATCTCTTTCTTCTTGATCTAAATCATCACCATAAAAGTGACCAGCTAACCTTCTGGCATCTTCTATCTTTGAGCCGAAATGTTCTTCGACTCTTTGAAGATTTTCTTTATCTTTTTCGGCTGATGCTGCTTTTACTTTTTCTTGTTTGGTTGCTATAAATGCTGGATATTTTTCAAAAAGAGCATCAACTATTTCTTGTACTTCTGGTTTGATATTGCCGTCAGGACCAAACATTTCAACCTCTGCACCATCTTGAGTATAAAGTTTGAAAGGAGGGGAAGTAGGCGATCTAAAATCTTTGGTAACTGCAATATAGTGATCTGGGTCAGCTTCTCTACAGAAAGGGCGCTCAGGATCTCCAAATTTTGAATCTTCTTTAAAATATGCTTCATAATTATCCAAATATGGCATGAATTTACTATTGATAGTAGACCTATATTCTGCCATTGACTCTTTTTGATTTTCTGCGGCAACTCTAGCTGCTGCTTCTGCTTCTCTTGCAGCTCTATGTGCTCTATCAGCTTCAACTCTTGCGGCTTCGGCTTCTGCCTCAACTCTTGCAGCTTCAGCTAGTCTTGCTTGCTCGGCCACTCTTTCACGCTCGTCAATTTCTTGAATTGGGGCGCTGACTCTATCTAAAAATTGTGAGAATTCTTTTGTTGGGCTACCATAAGTATCAAATGCTGGAACTTCTATAGCAGTTCTACCTTGAGTTCTATCAA
>JAAEST010000112.1 GCA_024229115.1 Oligoflexia bacterium | reverse complement strand
TGAGTGACCCGGTCAACCAGATAGATAGAACACGCATCCGCCTGCATCTCCTTGTTAACGACTTTAACGACTGACAAGAGTGTTTTATTAATATCTTCCGCTGAGTGGAAAAGCCTGGTTACTCTATTTATTACGTCTAATTTTCTCTCTTTTTCAGACTTATCTTCAATTACTTCAACTATCTTGATTTTTTCCTTTTTAAAAAAATCAAAGAAGACTTTTATTCTCATTGAAACAACTCTCGTCAGATATATACTCAAAACAGGGTTCTTTTGAATCAGTTCCTGGATATCATCATTGAAAACTACAAAGAGTTCTACATCTTCCTTTGCCTTTTTGGATGCAAGGTAAGGTTCATCGGTAAGCAAAGAAACAGCGCCAAAGCAATCCCCTTTGCTGAGCATTGCTACGGCAATCTCTTCCCCGCTACTGTCTACTAAGGTTTCTACTACGGACCCGGAATGAATGATAAACAGGCAGTTTCCCTTGCGCCCTCTTTCACATATAGTCTGACCTGTCCTATAGTGTTGGATCTGGATCATAGAAACAATCATCGTTAAAAGATTGTTAGACAATAAGGAAAAAGGCTCATAATTTTTAAGAAAGTCTATGTTAAGTAAGAAAAAACTCTTCTCTTCAGTCATTTA
>JAAEST010000111.1 GCA_024229115.1 Oligoflexia bacterium | reverse complement strand
TTTTTGATCCATGACTTTGCACTCCATCCACGGCATAGCTATAACCTCCTGTTACAAGAAAATTATAACTGACCGTTTTATTTAGAAGTGTAAACGATGTCTCCGGTATAAAGTGTAAACGATGTGTCCGGAATGGACCTAATAAAAGTCGGACAAGTTTAGATATTAGTGGAGGAGCTCAGGCATCTACAGGCGATGATAGAGATCGTTATTTAACAACTGATACCGTTCTTAGATATGAGAGATTTGGAAGTGAGGGATCGGCAAAAAGAGCCGGCTTTGAAGCAACTTTAGGTGCTGGTGCCAAGCTCTATACTGATCATGAAGTAGATAATTATGTTGGAATTGAGCTTAAGAAAAGGTTTCGAACTGGAGACTCAAGTTATCTTTTCATTAGGACCGGGGCCTCTTATTTAAACGATCGATATAGTCGAGATTACGGTAGTGCTGAAATTGAAAGTAGTGGTAGACTAGATATACAATATAACTATGGAATTGGTTGGGAAATTGATTTTTAGAGGAAAGAAATGGCAGATAAAATCACATTAAAACCAGAAGAATATTTAATGAGAGAAGGAGAAGAAAGTAATGAGATGTACTTTCTTAACTCTGGAACGATGGCCGTTTTCAAAGTCAAAAATAATGCTGAAGTACAAATTGGAACCATTTATTCAGGTGAACTTGTCGGTGAAATGTCTTTTCTTGATAATGAGCCTAGATCGGCAACTGTGAAAGCAATTGGAGACTGTGAGCTGATGGTTATCCCTGCTGATAAATTAAATAAGTATCTTGATAAGCAGCCTAAATGGTATCGAGCACTTGTTCAAACTTTACTTGATCGCTTAAGAAGAACAAGTCAAAGAGTTAAGATCTAAAACCAAAGACCAAGCTCTCGTTGAATCTGGGCCTTTACTTCCGCACTAAATTTATTATTATCCATACTTAAATGATTGAGAGAATCCATTTCTTTAAAACAAGTTGGTAATTCTTCCAAGAGATTAGAGTCTAAATTAATTCGTGATAATTTCTTTAATGACGAAAACTCTGAAGGAATCATTTTTATATTATTCTTTGATAGATCTAGAGTCTCAAGAAATTTTAGCTTTTGGATCCATGGGGGAACTTGATCAAGTTTAAGACCAACTAGGAAAAGTGTTTTAAGGGGAGAAGTTACTTCATTAAACTGTGTAATGGAATTTGATTGTCCTTTTATTTTAAGAACTTCTAATTTGGGAAGATTTAAAACTTCTCTAGGAATATAGCTAAGCTCAGGAGTTTGTAGTTCCAATGAAATGAGGTCATGAAGATTGAGAATATTTTCAGGAAGCATTTCTAGAGTTTCTGCCTGGATAAGAAGGCGTGTGGTTCCCGGTAGAAGTTTTTCAACTGGGAGAGTACTTTGTGTTTTCCTTAACTTAATTCTTAATGAGCTCATGAATTAATTATTATTCAATATCGAAGATTGGAAAAGCTGTTTTATGATATCTCTTGGAAATTACCTTGAAGAGGTCAGTATTTCTTCCCGAGATTCCATCATTATCTATGAAGTACGCTTCACCAGAGCTCTTTCCTCCACTTGCAGGACGTCTCTGATGACGATAACGGTTACCGCTACCACTGTCTTCTTGAACTTCATCTTTTATACCGGCCAGTTGAGCAGCATCGAAAGTAGGGATATCCCCATCTTCTAATTCTTGTAGGTTGGCAAGAACATCACCGTCTTCCATCGCTTTTTTGTCTGCAGTTAGTTTCGCTCTTAGAGCCGCCATTTTCTTTAAGAAAGCACTATTGCCATTTTTAGAGGTCGCAAGTTCGGCTTTCTTATTAGAGCCCTTATCAACTTTAACAGCACCTTTTGCATTACTTGACGTAGCCATTGTTGCCGCTGGTGGGATTAGAAATCTACCAGAACGTTTTTCAAAGGCAGATAATTCAGGTGAATTCTTACTATACTCTTTACTAACTGACTTTCTAGAAGAGTCTAGATATTCATTAGCTTCCTTATTCACATCTCTAGGAGGAATATTGTTAGAAATTGCTTTTTTGTTAAGTTCTTTTTGCCTATCTTCAATAGCTTTTGAAAGTTTAATTGCTTTAGAGTCAGCATCAGACTGAGAAACACTTGTAGGCATGGCATTACCTTGGGCAACATCTTTTACATAATCTTCACCAATAGCACCGTTTGCCGTGTTTGCATTTGGAACAAAGGCTGCGAATTCTGGATACGAGAAAGTGGCACAAGTTCCTGTAAGTTTACAGTCACAATCCTCATCTAACTCAAGTGTCCCTCCGCCATTAGTTCTTAGACATTTACCTTTAGTGAAGTCAATATTATCAACTTCAGCATCATCTAAACCCTGATCGCCTAAGCTCATTCTCTGTCTCATTTCATTAAGAAGGACAATATAAGCATCCATTTGATCAGCCGCTTCTCCTAATCCTTTACTTAGTTGATTGAGGTTATTTTCTACAAGATCAATCATATTCTGAATTGTAGTTACTCTAGTTTCCGGTACTGGAAAACCTGTTTTTTCATTAGGTCTTAAATTATTAGTCTGAACAGTAAGGGCATCCATATCAATACGTACACCATCAAGAGTTCCCGCATCAAAGGCAAAGTCCTGCCACGCTTTATTCATTTTTGTTAAGAAAAAGCTAAAAGAAGAAGATCCAACTGACATCCCTAGGGATGGTGTTAGGTCTGCTTTAAAGTTACCTTGAGCATCATTAGCTTGTGCTTTTGCTTGAGGAATAAAGTAGTCAACAATTTTGTTAATATACTGATTAGAATCTTTTCTCTTTAAGGCAACACCATACTCACTTAAATGATACTCAACTTTATCTAATTTCGGAATTTCTGCATCATAAGGTAATGAGCTTGTAGCTCCTTTCTTAAGTCTAGTCCAATCATATGCGAGTAAAGTTGCATGATCATCACTATAAGCATTTGCCATTAGTTTCTTTATTGCTTTATTAATTGTCTGATCAAACATGGCACCAGTTGGTGACGGCTTGTCTTTCTTATAAATCTTGTCTAAAACATCCTGTCTCGCTTTATCAACAGCTTTTTTAGTATCAGCTGCTTGTTTTTGAACATAAGCATCCATTTGGCTTTTCTTGGCTTGTGCTTCGGCATAGTTACACTCGAGGTGTGTAAACTTTTTAGCGAGAGCTAATTTTCTTCTCCATTCAGCCGTATATTTTCTAGCTCTAATAAGGTCGAAACCATACCAAACCAATGTTCCGTAATAGATTACCCAGAGGGCATAGTTCCACCATGCTAGACCAGTGGCCTGAGCACAACAAACACCAAAGGCTGCACAACAACCAGGGATCATCGATGTCCAAATCTTTGAAAGAAGCCATGTAATGGCAACTAATCCAACCATTGTTGTAATTACTTGTTCATCAGACTCAATCCATGCTTCACCCTTCATTACATTGGCATGAGCATCAGCGATTCTACTATTTTTAGTTTCTAGTTCTTGATAAGCAACTTGCAAAGCATCCCTGAACATGACAAGGGCAGCTTCTCTTGTTCTTGGCTTATCAACATATTCAGGTCCAAGTACTTCTGCAATATATTCGTCACACTTCTTCTTTAATTCTTGATCAATAACAGGTGAGCCTCCGCTGTACATGATATTACCATCGTCATCTCTTTTTCTTGGAGTTGTTCTTAAACATAGGTTCTCAAATGTTTGAGTATGGAGGTTTGCTGCTCTTTGAACAGTTCTAAACTGTACGTCACGATCATCTTCTGTAAATTCTTCCTCTGCTCGACACTTTGAAGTGTCAGAGTAGTGGGCAGTATCATTAATTTGAGCCATGAGAAATGTCGCAGAAGCTGCTCTAAAAATATGATAAGCTCGAGAGTCTGCACCATCTTCACCCTCTCCAACAACTTCTGGTCTACATCTAAGGTCCTTAGTCGCTGCTCCTGCATAGGCCATCACTTCTAAGTTGCTTAATGCTACTTCTTGTCCTCTAAAGCCAGCACTTGTAAAATATTCTGCTGATGCATCAGACTCTTCAGTAAATTTAATTAAAGCAGCATTAAATAATGTAAATGCTCCGTTGTTTTCATTTTGAAGAGCTAATTCATTAGCCCTTTCTGTTTGTGCACGTGCAAGTCTTGCTGCTGACTCTGTGGTAGCATTGATAAGTTGACCAACTCGTTCATAATTTTGATAACCAGAACCTGAAAGTTCACATTCAGTACCTTCAGTTGCTGAACAACCAGAAATAGCATTAGAAGCTGCTTGTCTTTCTGTTTGCTCGTCTACAGCATCACCGGCTGCTTCTACTTGAGCTTGATTTCCTCTAATTTGTCTTTCGATTCTATCTAACTCTCTTTTTCTTTCAATTTCTTGAGCTCTTACAATACGATATTCACTTCGTCTTTCTGCGAGTTGCGTTCTTAAAGCAGCAAGCTCATTTCTTGTCTCTTGTGAACAGAAGCCATCATCACATCTATTTTGAAGTGTTGAAACTCTTGCTGATAGGCTAGGGATAATCCCACGACGACTTTGACCAAAACGTCCAAAGTCATTATCAGGAGGGTCCATTAATTGGATTCTTCTATCACGAGCTTGTTCCCAAGCAGCTTTTGTTTCATTACGTCTTTCAACGAGTTCATCGGCTCTTGCACGGGCCATATGATCTTCACCGGCTGTACCGTCTACAGCTCCTTGAGTACTTGCAAGATCGCGAGATGAACCTGCAGAGTCTTGAAGAGCTTCATTAATAGCATCGAAGTTCTGAGCTTGATAAACTCTTTCAAACTCAACGAGGCTATCGTATGTTGCTTTGGCACCATCATTTATACTTCGACATGAAGTAGTAGTTCCTTCTGCTTTTATAGACTCATCATTTTCTTTGTTTTGTTCTAGAAACTTGTCATTATCTGCAGACTTATCATTACGTTTCTTCACAGACATTTCAATCTGATTTGGATCAACACTATTATTTGGTTGATTGGCTGCTGCTTCTGCATACACAGATAAGCATTGTGACCAGTAGAGCACAAAGCTTAAAAAGAAACAGTGGAATGTCTTTAATAACATTTTATTCATACTCTTATTTTAAAATTAGCCGGCAATTCGACGAAATATTTACTCCTCTTTATCGGCAGTTCTACTTAGTTAATTTAGTTATTTCTGAGATTACAGGCACTTAGATGTGAAATAATTAAGTTATTTGGATATAATAATTGAAAAATGAAGTGCCACTGAAACATGGCAAGGGTTCGTATGAGCTTCTCAATGTAATTCCAGTCACTTATTACAAAAGGCTGAAATTTCAGGGCTTTTGAAGAGTTTTATTTAGATTTAAGATAGAATAGAGATGTAAATATGAGGGAGAGGTTCTCATGAAAGCAATTTTAACAGTACTTACATTTTTTCTTGTTGGATCAAATATCTTTGCAGCAAAAGAGAACTGTGAAGTAAAAATTAAGAAGTTTTGCCCTGGAAATGAAAAGTCCTGTGTGCAGAAGAATATGAAAGTAATCGGGAATGAATGTACAGCTTTCTATTTTTATGAAAACCATACGAAAGTTAAAAAAGACTTTGATGTTTGTTTGGAGAAACTTCAAAAATTTTGTGGAAAATCGAGCTCTGAACAATGTTTCGAAGAAAATAAGAATAGGCTAACAAGTTCATGTCAAAAAACGCTTGCTGATGCTTTTGATAGCCGTAAGAAAAAACCAAAACTTTCTGCTGGTGCTACAAGCTGTATGGGAAAGGTCATGAAGAAGTGTAAGTTTGATATGGAGCTTATGAGAAAAGATCATCAAAAGGCAACCTCAAGCTACATGAAATGTATTCAGGACTTAGGAACAGATATGAAGAAACTAGGTTGTAATGACTTGGCCAAAGAAATTGAAGTTCAAAAGAAAGAAAAGAATATTCAGGTTATCCAGTAATAAAGTTTAATAAGTAGCTTATAGATAACGAACGAATTTATTTTGCTCATCAACGAGAATGCATTTTGGTTCTAAGATAGGATTTTCAGAAAACTCAAAACCAATGATGATAACTTCTTCGCCTTCTTTAATGAGATGAGCAGCAGCTCCATTAACACAAATTTCACCCGAACCACTTTGTCCTTTCAGAACATAAGTTTCTAAGCGAGCACCACTTGTGTTGGAAACAACGAGAACTTTTTGGCCTGGCCAAAGATCAATTTTTTCAAGTAGGTCAGAATCGATTGTGATACTTCCAATGTAGGAAATATCAGCTTGTGTGACAGTGGCCTTATGAATTTTACAAGATAGTAGTTCTCTCATAGCAGGTGCAATGTAGCGCAAAAGCAATGGATTTTCTAGATTTTTAATTAGGCGATTTTGAGCTCAAGAGTAATGATATTACCAACTTCGAGGTCCGAATGAGAACTTTGGCAAGACTCTATTTCGATATTTCCTTTCATTTTTTCCAGATAGGTCTTACAGATTAACAAACCAAATCCTGTACCGGCTTCGTTATGGGTTCCTTTGGTCGATCGACTAGTTTTGCGAGCTTCAAGGTTCTCTAATACTTCAGTTGGTATACCTGGCGTCTGATCTTGAATGGAGATAACAACTCTATCATCTTCTTTCTTAGCGGAAATCGAAATCTGTGAGCCTTCATCAGAGAACTTAATCGCATTACTGACAATATTGGCAAGGACTGAGTTTTTTAACATGGTTTCATCTGCTAGAACTTTATAATCTTCAAGGGCTTCTATATCGAGAAGAATTCCTTTTTCATCTAGCTTATGTTTAAAGATCAGTTGGATATGATCAATAAGGTTTTTAATTGAGACAACAGTGTTTTGAAATTGTCTGGAGCTATCTGAATGAACTAGAGTTCGAACATTATTAATAATATTCTTTACTTCGTTATTGGCCGTTAAAATATTATCTAGAGACTCCATCGCTTTTTCCGGTTTCATCTTCGCTCTTTCGGCCATCAGTGAAGAGACCATCAACGGGTTTGCAATATCGTGATAGATAGTTGCAAGGAGTTGTTGGTTCATACGATAAGAATTCTCTAAACTTTGAATTGATTTTTGTATTTCTACAGTTTGTTGGGCCACAATATTTTCAAGTTCTCGGTTAACTTGGAAGAGACCCTCTTCACTTTCAATTCTGGCAAATTCAGAAGAAATTCTTCCGGCAACAAATTCACAAAGAATAGCTAGTTTTCCTTCTGGGTCATGAATTGGTTTGTCATGAAGAAGAACAAAGAGTCCTTTAAAGCTTTTATTTTCATGAATAATCGGAGCACCAATATAATCTTCTACACCCATTTGCTCTAAAAGAAGATCTTCAGGAAAGAGATTGGCCACATTTTTAGAATGAAGACAAACTCGCTGGTCAGTAAAAACATCTAAGCATGGTGTACCGGCTAGGTCATAAGAAAAGTTTTCTAATACTTGTCCATCAGCGACCGCTACATCTGTAAGAATGGCATGCTCTTTATTAGGATCTGGTCTACCAACAAGACCATACTTAATTCCTAAAGTCTTTGTGACTCCGATAACAAGCTCTTTTAGAAGGTCATTACCCTGCAGACGACGATTGACATCTAGGAGAGTAGGGAGAATTTTATTTAAGTCCCAGTTAGACAAGATATACCTTTCTTTTTGTTAATTAACTCTATTCTTTTCGTATTATACGCCGAATATCTAAAGTTAAGAAATCTTCATGTATACATAAAATCTATTTTTTAAATATTATGTATCGGAAATTCCAAGAAAGTAAAGGATTGTCGTCATGGGACCGTGGCTCATATGCTGTTGAGCCTCTTTTCGGACAACATCTTTTGCGTGGAAGGCAATTCCTAGTCCGGCAGCTGATAACATTGGTAGGTCATTAGCGCCATCTCCAATGGCCACTACTTGTTCTAAACTAATCTTTTCTTGTTGAGTAATCATCTTTAACAATAATTCTTTTTGATTCGCATTGATGATTGTTCCTTCAACTTCACCAGTTAATTTTCCATCAACAATTTTTAATTCGTTAGCGAAGGCATAATCAAGATCAAGTTTTTCTTTTAAAGCATTGGCAAAGAAAGTGAATCCACCACTAATAAGGGCGACTTTATAGCCAAGGCTTTTTACTCGACGAATGAAGTCTTCCACACCTGGAGTGAAAGGAAGGTTCTCTAAGATATCTTGCATTTCCTCAACACTTAAACCTTTAAGAGTTGAAACTCTTTCGATAAGACTTTCATCAAAGTCTAGCTCACCATTCATTGCTCTTTCAGTAATCTCACGAACTTTTTCTCCCGCTCCAACACGATCAGCAAGTTCATCAATCACTTCAGTTTGAATAAGGGTAGAGTCCATATCGAAAACAATGAGACGTTTACTTCTTCTCCAAACATTATCTTTTAAAAAAGCAACATCAACTTTGTGATGAGTTGAAGCGGCTAATAACTCAGATTTTACTTTTGAGAAATCAATATTTGTTGGAAGAGTTGTGATAATTTCAAGGGCCTCAAAACATTTTGGGTTCACATTATCTAAGCGAAGAATGTTGATATTATGTGAAGCTAGAATAGTCGAGATATCACGAATAAAACTGGCACTTAAATTATCTGTTGAAACACAACTAAGAACAAACTTTTCACTATTCGGAAGAAACTGATCAACGTCGGCGATTTCTTGGTAACTGAGATTAAGGCCCATTTTTGAAGCTTCAAAAAGTAGTTCTTTAATAAAAGGAGTGTCCCCATTATTCCAATTACTCGGCTTAACTAAGAATGAAAGACTAAGAAGACCGTGAGTTACAGATTGCCCAAGGTCTGAAATGGTTTCATTTGTTTGAACAAGAATGTCCATAAGTCTTGAAGTTATCCCTGGCTGGTCAGGACCTGAAACTGTGATAAGAATGTTTTTAGACATTTCTATTCTTCCTTATTGTCTGAATCTTTCTAACTAAACCAATGGAATATTCGAGGGCAGAATACATTGAGATAATACTTGCGAGATAAATAAACACAGTACCTAAGAGTGGCATTGGGATTCCCCAAGGGCGGTCATAGGCCATAAGAAATGGGATACCAATCATTTGAAAAGCTGTTTTCCATTTTCCTAATTGTCCAACAGGAACAGTCAAGCCTCTATCTGAAGCTAGTAATCTTAATGACGTGATATACATTTCTCTAAGAACAAGAATGATGACAATGAGAACTGGAATTCTTCCAAGTCCTTGAAGAAGAATTAAACTACTAACAACTAAGAACTTGTCAGCGATAGGATCGAGGAAACTTCCAAAGACAGTGACAATTCCTCTTTTACGAGCAAAGTATCCATCAAAGAAATCAGTCACACTGGCGAGAACAAAAGTCCAAGCAGCAATATAACCAAACATTTTCTTATATTGATCTATCCAATCATAATCCGTCATATTCATAAACAGACTTCCAATAATGACTGGAATTAGAAGCATTCTGAAAATAGTTAAGCGATTAGGTAGGTTATCTATTTCCCACTCATCAACTTGATTGGCACTATCTTCAATAAATGGCATGGATTGTTGATTGTCTTGCTCGGTCATATCTTCCTTAATTAAGCTACAAATAATCCTACAGAATCTTTTACCTTCTAACAAGCACCCATTTTTACAGGTAAAATTGTTAGGAAAATGTGAATAACTATCAATGGATTGATTATGGAAAATAGACTAAGCCTTATTAAAACTGACTACAAAGAAACTGAAAAAAGAGTGTTTCCTCGTTTCCCTTTTAGCTATCTGACATTCAAAGGGAGTGATGAGAAGTCGAAGACTTTTGAGGTGAAGGATATTTCATTTACAGGAATGCAATTATCTCTTAGAGATGGTGGCCATGAGTATAGAACAGATCAAAAGATTGAAGGAAACCTTCAATGGAAAAGTGCCAACTTAAATGTAAAAGGCGTTGTTCAGTGGGTTAAAGGTGCGAGGCTTGGCGTGCATTTTTCTGATGACGATAACATGTCGCAAGAAATTAGAAAATTTTTAAGTATAGAAAATATTATGAAGAGTATGAAGGCCCTTCATACGACGCCTCTTGATCTAGAGCTTCCTCAAAATCTTGATGCTTGGTTACAAGCAGATGGACCGGTGGAAATCTTTATTTGGAATCATGCAGATAACGAAGTGGCCCAATTTCAAATTATCATGCTCGATAGTTTTATTGAGTATGAGGACGGTAAAGGGCTTCGTAGTGGTAAAGTCATGACGAAGAGAGATCTTGATACGCCTTTAGTCAAAGAAGATGAATTTGTTTTTCAGATTGATGACTCACTAGATAATGAAAAATTGAAGTTCGCTCAAGATATTTTGGCCGAAGTTCCAGAAAATTATCTTTCTGATGCAGCTCGCACTTTCTTAAAATTAAAGCTTAGAGTTTCAGCATCTAACTAATCCTTAAGTGGCCATATAAACTCCTTTTTCTTATACTGTAGCCGATTTAAATCGAAGGAGTTTTTTATGAATCGTAACCTTGCAATGGAATTTGTACGTGTAACTGAAATGGCAGCAATTGCTTCTGCTAGATGGATGGGTCGTGGTGATGAAAAAGCCGCTGACCAAGCAGCTGTAGATGCGATGAGAGCTATGCTTGATACTGTTGACTGTAAAGGAACAGTTGTCATCGGTGAAGGTGAAAGAGATGAAGCTCCAATGCTATATATTGGTGAAAAAGTTGGAACAGGAAATGGTCCAGAATTAGATATTGCTCTTGATCCATTAGAAGGAACAACAGTTTGTGCTGTTGGTGCAAGTAACTCCATTTCTGTGATGGCCATTGCAGAAGGTGGAAATTTCTTAAATGCTCCTGATACTTATATGCAAAAAATTGCGGTTGGTCCTGAAGGGAAAGGCGTAATTGATATCATGGAATCTCCTAAAGAAAACCTAAGAAGACTAGCTGAAGTTAAGAAGTGTAAAGTAGCTGACTTAACAGTTGTTATTCTTGATCGTCCTCGCCACGAAGAATTAATTCGTGAAGTAAGAGATGCGGGAGCTCGTATTCGTCTTATTGGTGATGGTGACGTCGCCGCTTCACTAGCTTGCTGTGACGCTGATAGTGGAGTTGATATGCTTCTTGGAACTGGTGGTGCTCCTGAAGGTGTAATTGCTGCTGCCGCATTAAGATGTATGGGAGGAGACTTTCAAGGAATCCTAAAGTTTAGAAGTGATGAAGAAATTGAAAGAGCTAAGAAAATGGGGATCACTGATATTAATAAAATCTATAATATTGATGAACTTGCCTCGGGTAATGTGATGTTTGTTGCTACTGGTGTAACAGAGGGAACAATGCTTGAAGGAGTAAAGTTTAAGTCTTATGGAGCGACGACGCAGTCTATTGTGATGAGATCAGAATCTGGTACAATTAGACATATCGATGCTGAACATCGTTTTGATACTAAACCACGCTATTAAGGAGTAGATAGATGGCTCAAGCGAGTACAGAAGAGACATGGAATGTTTCTGCGGATAAAGCTTATGCAGTTATTACTGACTATAACTCTTACCCAGAGTTTGTGGACGGTGTAAGCTCTGTTGAGGTTCTTGAACAAAGTGAATCAGGAGCCAGAGTAAAGTTTTCATTGAACTTAATTAAGAAATTTTCTTATATTCTGAAATTAACTCATGAACCTAATTCAAAAGTATCTTGGACTTTCGAGTCGGGAGATATCTTCAAACAAAATGATGGCTCATGGATTTTTACTGATAATGGTGATGGGACTACTAAAGTTACATATTCATTAGAAGTAGATGTTAAAGGATTTGTTCCTAAATCTATCGTGAATGGTTTAACTTCAAAAAATCTTCCGGCCATGATGAAGTCATACGAGAAGAGAGCACAAAACGCTTAGAGGTTTTCTATGACTGATGAAAAAGACAAAAAATTAGGTGACGTACTAAAGAAAGTAGCTTCTCTTGGAATGGGGGCTGCTTTTATGACAGAAGATGCAATTAAAAATATCGTTGCTGATCTTCCTATCCCTAAAGATATTGTGGCTGGTCTTCTTCAAAATGCTAAAACAGCTAAAGAGGACTTCGCCACATCATTAAGAGAAGAGTTTCGCAAATATCTATCTAAACTAGATACAGAAACGCTCATCGATTATATTTTAACTAATTATGATGTTGAGCTAGATGCCAAGTTTCGTTTTAAGAAAAAAGATGCAACATCAAAGAAGAATGGTTCGGAGGGAGATTCATAGCAAATGGATCGCTCTGAATTAATATCTATTAGACTTAAATTAGTTAAAAGAGATATTCCATCTTCAAAAAATATCACACTCGTTGCCGTTTCTAAAAAATATCCTTACGAAGATGTGAAGTTTGCTCATCAAGCAGGTCAAATTGATTTCGGTGAAAATAGAATTGATGAGCTGGTAGAAAAGTCAGAGTGCGCGGCCAATGATCATCTTCATCTACGTTGGCATTTTATCGGTAATCTTCAATCGAATAAAATCTCAAAATTATTTAATGTAAAAAATCTTAAGTTTATACATTCTGTTGATAGCTTTTCTTTATTAGAAAAACTCTATGGTAAATCAAATATACTTCAAGAAAAAGTTGGGTTCTATCTTCAGGTTAAAACTAGTAATGAAAAAGAAAAAGGTGGTTTCGATTCTTATGATGATTTAGCGAAGACCATAAATCTAATTTTAAAAAACCAAGCTTCAAATCTAAAAATGGTTGGTTTGATGACAATGTCAAAAGTCAGAACGGAAAATTTTGAAGAAGATGCTAGAGCATGCTTTCAAAAATTGAAAAAAATTAGAAAACAACTCCAACAAGATTTTGGATTAGGTGATCTTTCTCTTTCTATGGGAATGTCTAATGATCTTGAAATAGCCGTAGAAGAAGGTACAGACTGTGTTCGTGTTGGCTCGGCCATCTTCCGTCCTGAGTGATTAAAACCTACGTACTGGCTATAACTTAGACATTTTTCCTACCTATTTTCAATACTTAAGCATACCTTCATTGGCATTACTTTTGCTCTATTAATAAATAATGAAAATACTAATTTTTTTAGCATTAGTTTTGCCTCTCTCCCTGTTAGGAAAATCTACTAATCTTAATAGTGGAATGAGACCAACTCATTATCAAAAGCGTGAGTCTGCTACTTTTAATATTGGACTGGCCTACTATGGAGATTTTTGGAAAGAAGATGACCTACGAAGAATTGCTCCTTTGCTAAAAGAAAGATTTGAATTGGCCACGAATGGTTTGATAAAGTTAAATATTATTGGTCTTGATGTACTTAGTTTTAAAACGAAGTATGATCCTATTTTCATGAATAAAGAATACCCACATATTAAAGACCCAGAGAGACTTCAAAGAATATTCTATTATGAGACAGTTAATGCCAAGGTCATGAGTGAGGCCTATGAAGAATTTAAGAAATCAAAAATAGGAAAGAGCTACCATCTTATGGATGCACTACTTGTTATCACTGGAGCTCAATTCGAAGGACTTGGCTTTGCTAATGGAAGAATTGCAGTAACTGAACAACCTAGAGAGATTGCTTGGGCCATACCAAGCGGAAGAACTGAAATTGTAAGTGATGAGAGTATAGTTGATGAGTTAATTCATGAACTCGGTCATACAATGTTTCTAGGTCATACCTCTACACAATGTCAGAAACCGGGAATGACTTTAGAGCAAAAGAGGCAATGTTGTGAAGCTTCGCCATCAAAGAACGATGTTATGAGCTATTGTCGAAGTCGTGGTAGTGTTGGACAAGATCAGATGTTTGGTTTCGAGTCATGCAATCTTGAAATGATCTCTCAGCTTATCATTCCGGCGATGCTCAAAGGCAAAAGGTGGAATATTCGTGGTAGAAAACGTTGCCTTTAGACTGTCTAAAAAATACACGGCATCTGAAAATATTCCAAAAGATCAGTAATTAATAAAAAAATAAACTATTCTAATAAAAACGACAATTTAGTAAATTAGGATAGTAAATGAAGAAGACAACATCATTAGGTTTAGCCCTTCTATTAATCAGTGGAGTGGTAGGGTGTAAGAGTAAAGTTAAAGAAACGCCAGCTACTCCAGCTCAACAGAAGAAAGAGTTTTCAAAAAGTTTACCAACATACACTCAGTCAGAATTTGATCAAGATAAACAGAATCTAGAAGTTGCCAGAGTGCAACTTGCACAGTCTACAGAAAATACTACAGAAGAAAACTCAGCAGAAAGCCATGAAGTTAAAATTCAAAAATATGATGCCATTATTAAGGCCTATAATACATTACTTGAAAAATATTCAAGCAAGTTTAGATTTGAAAATGATGAAGACGGTAAATATCGCTTTCTTACAATTTCAACCGAAGAATTAACAAAGCAAAGAGATGCGTTTGTTGCCCTTAAAACTTTGGCCATTAAACTAAGAGATCAAAGTATCGTAGATAATAACGAAAACATTAATAACGAGACAGAAGAAGAAATTATTATTGAAGAAGACATTCCTACTCATAATGAAATCGTTGTTACTCATCCTAAGTATGACTATTATGAAGTTGTTAAGGAACTAGAAGAAATAGAAAAGAAGAATATTGCTTTAAGAGCAGAGATTGTGTCTCTTGGACAATCTGTACATAAAAGAGAACGTGAAACTGACCTAAGGGCCTTTACTCAAGCGCAAGATGAAAAGATTATTACAGAAACTTTAGAAAGAATAAACTTTCTTAATTCTCAGAATAGAAAGTATGAAAGTCAGAAAGATTCTGAAATTAAGAAAATAGAAGAAGAGCGCTGGACGATTTCTTCTTGGGCCACATATGTTGGATATGATTCACTTTCAGATGATAAACAAGTGGTGGCCGACAAATATAATGGCAAGATCGAGAGAAATAATAATGAGATTAGTTCTTTACAAGAAAAAGCTAAGAAGGCTCAAGAGCGTTTTAATAAAAGTGTAGCCTATGTGGCAGATACAGCAAATGATGCAAATAAAAAGATCACTTTAGAAGAAGAAATAGCTAAAAACCTTGAACGAGCAGTAGAGTTAAGACTTATTCTTGAATCAGGAGAGTTTCATGTTGGTCAAAAAACAGAAATATCATTGGAAGAGTTTCAAAAAGAAGTTGAAATAACTAGAAGTATTTTAGAATCTCTTCCTGCTACAGGTACTCAATTTAAGAAACAAAGGATTCAATTGAGTAATCAATCTTTAAATAACACTTCAATTTCTTGTTTTATTCAAGTTGATTCTATTGAAGAAATTGAAAAACTAGACATGCTTACTGGAACAATTACTGTAAAAACATTAATTAAGAATGTGAAACTAACTGAGGAAAGTGCCCAAGGGTGTGTTCATGATACTGAAATGATTGACCAGAGCTATAGTACTGAATATCACTTTAGTGATATTATAAATAAGAAAGAAAACCTAGATGAATTGATAAATAACTCTGAGAAGACAGTTAAAATCCTTAAGGAAAGTAATCGTCGTTATAAAGTTGTTTCTATACAGGCAACAGAAAATAAGGAAAGCATTACTGAAGTTAATTTACTAGAAAGTATGGTTCACGACTTCTTTATCACAAATAAAGAAGTAAGAGTGAACGGGGTGACTGTAGAACTTCAGAAAGTTGAAAGAGTTTTAGAGTAAATCAAAGAACTGGGCTATTTTCATTGCAGAACATAGTCCAGTATTTGTTTCCCAACGTCCATCAACTCCACATCCATTCTCTGGATCAATAGATGTACTATGTCCCATATTTGGAAATATATTCATTTGGAGAATTTTACGATTATTCTTACTAATAAATGTTTCATTATGAGTGTTGAATTCAGCTGTATTTAATCGACTCTCATCTAAACCTAAAACATTTCTCCATTGTTTGAATAACTCATTGGCATTCTTTACTGAGACTGTTCCATCATTATCACCATGCCAAATACTTACTCTTGGATATTTCCCACGATACTTTGGGTTGATTGTCTTAATCTTATCTCCCCATTGTTCACCAGTATTCGTTGTAAAACCGTTCATACACATAAATGCACCAGTCGCACTTCTTGTACAGTTGTATGGAATTCCAGCATTAATTGCTCCAGCTCTAAAAGTCTGAGGGTAAGTGGCCATCATTACTGCACTCATGGCACCACCAGCAGAAAAGCCAGTCACGTATACTCTATTAGGATTAATTTTATGATCCTCAATAGTTTGTGTGATCATATTATAAATAGAATGGGCCTCTCCACCTGTTTTTGCTTGGTCTTGAGAATCAAACCAATTGAAGCATCGAAATGGATTATTTCCTGATTTTTGTTCTGGAATTAATAGGGCAAACCTTTTTTCCTTCGCTAGTTTTACCCATCCACTATTAATCGCATATGAGTCAGCTTCTTGAGTACAGCCATGAAGAACTACAACTAAAGCAGAGTTGCGGTTAAGTTTTGCCGGAATCATTTTTTTTATTCTTAAGTTTCCTGGATTATCATATTTAGCTTCTATTTCAATAATTTCAGAAGCACTGAGGTTAAATTGGATGATTAAAAGTAAAGTTACAATAAGTTTCATGGCCGTCTCTTTATAAGTTTATTTTTGATTGTGCATATTTTTCAAGTAAGAAGTTCGCAAATTCTATGTTTTTAATTTTTGCTTCTTCAATACTTTCTTCAGTCGTTGTTGTCGCATCTAGCATATAACCTGAAATTGAGTTTTGAATTGTTTTACTCAGTTCAAATGATATCTCTTTAGGTACATCTAATTTTTCTTCAAGAATATAGGCGAGTCTTTTGGCACCACCAATTCTAATTTTGTCATGAAGGTCTTTATATTCTTCATTGAAAGAGCAGAGATAATAAAAGAGATACATTACTATTAACTCTTTAGGATTTTCTTGTGCCCAAATATAAGGCCCTTCAACAAATCTTAAGACCATATCTTTGCCATCTTTAGCCTCTTCAATATGCTTAAGACTTACTTGTTGATAATTCACAATTATGTATTTGATACATGACATGAAGATGTCATTCTTATCTTGAAAATAATAATTTATATGAGCTCTACGAGTTCCAACTATTTTGGCGATTGACTCATAAGTTGTCTTATCAAAACCAACTGTCGCCAACGACTCAATAGCTGCCTTTATTATTTCTAATCTCTTGAGATCACCTTTGCTCGGCTTAAAATCAAAGAGACTTCTTAAAGATAAATCTGGAAAAGATTCATTATTCATTTCAACTTCATACCACATATTTGGAATATAAAAAATAATTTTACATCTGTAAAAGAAAATTGTACAAACGTACAAAATAAAAGGTAATCAAAATGAGTTTAGACTACGGAAAATACATAAGTGTTGGAAATAATAGGATTTATGTGGATCAGATTGGTTCAGGCTATCCTTTATTGGCCATCAGTGGTTTTGGTTGTGATTCGTATAACTTTGATTTTTTGGCCCCTCGACTGGCATCTGAATTCAGAATTGTCATGATTCACAATCGAGGTATGGGAAAGAGTGAACGATGCGAAGATCAGTACTGCCTAGAGGATCTCGCTCATGATGCTGCCGCTGTAATGGAAGAACTTGGTTATAAAAAATATGGGGTCATTGGTATTTCAATGGGAGGGATGATCGCTCAAAAGCTAGTGAATCTTTATCCTGATAAAGTGAGTTCACTTTCTTTACTCTGTACGACATCACCAGGAAAAGATTTTGTACCTATTCCTATTCTTACTGATGAGCAGTTAGAAAATTTTTATCTTTCGGCTAAAGAGGAAATGATTCCTTTAGCGGTTGAGCTAACTACACATCCTTCAACATCAGATTCTTTGAAAAATAATATAGTGAATATTAGACTTAAGCATCATGAAAATCTTGACCAAGTTCTTCTCCAAAGAAATGCTGTTGCTAACTTCTTAGAGAATGATGAAATAGATTATGAACAAATAAATATTCCTACTCTTATTTTATCGGGAAAAGATGATCGTTTTGTATCACCTAAGAACTCGCAATTATTAAATCAAAAAATTAAGAACTCAAAATTAACTTATTTTGAAAACTCTGATCACTTCTTCTTCATGGAAAAGGCTCCTGAAGTAAGTGTGCATCTTTTAAATTTCTTTGAACAAGGACACATCTATGAGTAAGGACTTTCAGATTGGTTTAGTGGCAGCAGCGGTTGCTTTACCAAAAGAATATGAAACTTCAGAATCAATTGCTAATGCTAGTGGTATCCCTCAACACGTTATTGAAACGAAAATGGGGATTGTGAAAAAATGTCGTGCTAATGCCGATTATCACCCTTCGCAAATGGCCGTTGATGCTGCCAAATATGTTTTAAAAGATGTTGATAGAGACTCTATTGATCTTATTCTTTGGACTGGATCCGAGCATAAAGATTATTTAGTCTGGAGTGCTGGAATTTTTGTTCAAAGAGAATTAGGTTTAAAGAATGCCTACGCATTTGATCTTTCTGCTAGATGTTCTTCCAATGTTCTTGGAATTAAAGTTGCTAAGAGCATGATGCAAACAGATTCCAAGATTAATCGCGTTCTTATTTGTGGAGGTCACAGAACAGGTGATCTTGTTAATTATCAAGATCCAAATTCTCGTTTTCTTTATAACTTAAGTGATGGTGGTTCGGCGATGCTTCTTGAAAGAGATGGATTTAATCCAATCCTAGAATCAAAAATCATCACTGATGGAAGTTTCTCACTTGATGTTATTATTCCTGGTGGCGGAACTCGAAATCCTCATCATCAGAATATGTCTAAAGAAGAGAAATGTTTACAAGTTCCAGATGTTGCTGGAATGAGAGAACGATTAGCAGATCGTTCGATTTCTAACTTCATAAAGGTAATTAAAAATGCCGCTACTTCTAGTATGAGTAAGCCTATTGATTATTTAGGTCTTCTTCATATGAAAAAAAGTGCTCATGATGAAATTCTTAATCAATTAGAGCTCAAGCAAGAACAAAGCATCTATATGGATCACTATGGTCATTTTGGAGCTCCAGATCAGGTCCTTTCTTTAGGTTTAGCGGAAAGAAGAAATCTACTTAAAAAAGATGATCATATCGTACTTGCCAGTGCTGGTATTGGTTATACATGGTCTGCGGTTTCAATCAAATGGGAGAAACCTTGCTTTAAACAAATCACACTTAACGAATTTGAAAAATAGGAGATGAAAATGAAAAAAGTTTTTATTACTGGTGCAGCTTCAGGAATTGGTAAATCAACTGCTAAGAAATTTTGGGATGAAGGGAATGAGTTAGTTCTTATTGATATGCCTGATCTTAAAACTTCAGAATTAGAGTTCATGTTTCCTGAAAGAATGACTTACATTCAAGGCGATGTAACAAAAGAACAAACGCTAACTCAGATTGAAGCACAGATGAAAAAAGGTGTTGATGTCCTCGTTAATAATGCTGGAATAACGAGAGATGCTCAAACTGTAAAAATGACAGACGAGCAGTGGGATATGGTTATCGATGTTAACTTAACAGCAGTTTTTAAACTTTCTCGTATGGCCGCACTTCAAATGAAAGAAGCAGGAAATGGTGGTGTCATTCTTAATGCAGCAAGTGTTGTCGCTCATTACGGTAATTTTGGTCAGGCCAACTATGTGGCCACTAAAGCTGGAGTTATTGGAATGACTAAAACTATGGCCAGAGAACTTGGTAAGTATGGAATTAGAGTGAATGCCATTGCTCCAGGATTTATTGCCACACCAATTATCAATACAATGCCAGAAAAGGTAATCAAAGGAATGGAAGATAAGAGTCCATTAAGAAGAATTGGTGCACCTGAAGAAATCGCGAGCGCTTATGCCTTCCTAGCAGGGGACGAAGCAAAGTTTATAACTGGAACATGTCTTAATGTTGATGGTGGTTTAACTCTCTAATGAATATTCACTTTGAAACTACATTAACAAAGAAAGAAGACGCCCCTTGGGTTATTCTAATTAATGGTCTTTTTGCGAATCTTAATTCGTGGGACCAAATAGTTGATGAATTGTCTTTAGAATTTAATATTTTAAGATATGACTGTCGTGGTCAAGGACAATCTTTCAAGCCGGATTGTCCTTATCTTCTTGCTGATCATGTTGATGATCTTGCTAGGATTGTTAATAAGTTGGACCTAGAAAAGTTTTTTCTTGTAGGAATATCTAACGGTGGAAGAATTGCTATGCAATATTCAAAGAAATTTCAGCAAAAAGTAATTGCTCAAGTGATTGCTGATTCTTATGACAAGATTGATATTGAATTAGAAGAAAAGTTAAAAACATGGAAACAAGCGAATCTTCTTGGTGGTAATGAGTTGAGATTCGAAGTTACGACTCCTTGGATATTTGGGAAAACATTTATAGCTAAGAACCAAGCTCTTTTGACTTATTTTAAAGAGATGGCCAAGAAGAATGATGTTAAGGTCGTTGATAATCTCATATCTGGTGCATTAAAAACTAATATCTTACTCGATAAAGAGAAGACAAGGAGCTTGGTCCTTGTTGGAATCGAAGATATTTTAACACCAATGGAAATACAGCAACGTATTCAATCAGGTTATGTTAATTCTCAATTAAAAAAAGTTCCCGGTGGGCATGCTTCTCTTTTAGAGAACCCTCAAATATTTACTAATGAAATCATCCCTTTTTTCAAGGATTGCATATGAATTGGATAAGTTTTTTAAATAAAACAGCTCAAAAATTTGCAACTAAAGAAGCGATTGAAGATCTAAGATCAGGTCGTGTTCTTAATTATAGTGAGTTATTAATTGAAGTTAATCGCTGGGTTAGCTTTCTTCTAAAGAATAAAGTCTCAAAAGGGCAAGTAGTCTGTCTTATCGCTAAGAATAGACTAGAGCATCTAACAATTTTCTTTGCTTGTGCTCGTTTAGGGGCCATCTTCCTCCCAATGAATTGGAGATTAGGGGAAGATGAAAAAAAAGAAATACTTGATCAAGTAAAGCCTATTCTCGTTCTAACTGAAGAAGAGTGTCACTTAGCCGATTCATTACAACTTAAAGATATTGGTATTTTTAATTACCCTGAGTCTGATCTTAGTATTGATATCAACAGTATTGATCCACTTTTAATGCTCTTCACTTCAGGTTCTACCGGAATGCCTAAAGGCGTTTTACTTCATAGTGAAATGCTTAATGCAAATACTGAAAATACATGTAAATCTTGGGGGCTGCTATCAAGTGATGAAACGATTATCGAAACACCTTTCTTTCATACAGGAGGTTATAATGTGCTCTGCCTCCCTCTCTTGTCTCTAGGTGGAAAGGTTATTATTTCCCAAGGTTTTTGTCTTGAAACACTCTACGAACTTTTTGCACAAGGAAAGATCTCAGTTTATTTTGGTGTTCCAACAATGTTTCAACAATTGGCCGAAGATAAGCGATTTGAAAACGCACAATTCAAAAGTTTAAGATTTCTAATTTCTGGTGGGGCATATTGCGATGTCGAACTTATTAAGAAATATCAAACCAAAGGTTTAATGTTCAAACAAGGGTTTGGTCTAACCGAAGTTGGTCCTAATTGCTTTTTATTAGACGAAGAGTACGCAATTTCGAAACTAGGTTCAATTGGCGTTCCAATGCCTCATTCTCAAGTAAAAATTATAAAAGATGGTAGGGAAGTTTTACAGGGTGAAGTTGGGGAACTTGTACTTGCAGGCCCTCATGTATGTGGTGGTTACTATAAGAATGATCAAGTTTTTCACAATTCATTCTTTCAAAACTACTTTAGGACCGGAGACCTCGCTCGTTGTGATAGTGATGGCTTTTACTATATCGTCGGACGAATCAAGGATATGTATATTTCTGGAGGAGAGAATGTCTATCCTGCAGAGGTAGAAAAGCGAATGAATCAATTTGATAAAATTACAGATTCTGTTGTGGTTGCTGTTGAAGACGAAAAATGGGGAGAAGTGGGTCTTGCCTTTTATCGTGGTGAAGAAACAAACTTAGAAGAAGTTAAGAGTTTTTTAACACCTAAGCTTTCACGCTATAAGCAACCTCATTATGTAACAAGATTAGAAGAATTCCCACTTCTGGCCAATGGGAAGATTAATAGAGTGGCCTTAAAAGAAATGGCCACTAAACATCTAAGAATAAATGATTCTCATAGGAGTATCCATGATTAAGTATAGTTTAATTTCGCTTTTTATAATTGTGACTTATTGGCTTTCTTTTAAAGGAATGAAGAAGACGAAAGATATTAAAAGTTTTTCTATTGGAAATAAAGATCTAAATCCTATGATAGTTGGGATCACACTGGCGGCATCTATTTCTTCTACAGCGACTTTTGTTATCAATCCTGGTTTCGTTTATGTCCATGGTCTATCAGCTTTTATTCATTATGGTATTGCGGCAAGCTTAGGTATCCTTGTCGCTTTCATTTTACTTTCTAAAAAGTTTAGAAACTTTGGAGAACAGTCTGGAGCGATTACTATCCCAGATTGGATTTATCATAAATATCAAAATAGACAGCTCTCTCTCTTTTTTGCTTTTATTAATCTGGTAAGTATTACTTTTGTCGTCCTTATTCTTGTTGGATGTTCATTACTCATGTCCAGTCTCTTTGGTATTTCTCAACATTTAGCACTGACACTCTGTTTTCTTTTTGTTCTTAGTTATGTGCTCATTGGTGGAAGTTATGCCCATATTTATACAAATACATTTCAAGGAATCCTCATGGTCCTTATTTCAGGATTTATTTTCATTCATGGACTCCAATATTTTGAGGGGGGTTTTATCAATTCATTGAATTCAGTTTCTGTAAATTTCGCCTCTGTCTTCAATCCTGAAAGTGTTCTCTATTATGATTTTATTTCAGTTTTCCTCAGTGGTTTTGTCATCACTTTTGCTCTGATGCTACAGCCGCATATTCTGACAAAAGTTCTTTATATTAAATCGGACAAGGATGTTAATAAATTTCTTCTGACAACTTTTAGTGTCGGGATCGTTTTCTCACTTATGCTCTTTGTAGGATTCTATGCTAAGTTAGCAGGGTTAGAAGTAGTGAGACAAGATGCTGTCGTTGCGACTTATATTAATCATGCTTTTAAAAATATCTTCTTAGGTGAGTTATTACTAAGTTTTATTAGTATAACTCTTTTAGCAGCAGGTCTTAGTACTCTTGATGGAATACTTGTATCTCTATCATCAATGGTCGTGAATGATATTTACCGACCATTATCAAATAATAACTTTAACCAAAAAACTGCTTTGAGATACTCTAGAATAACTTTAGTAGTCATTGGTCTTATTAGTTTTTTTCTAGCGTGGAACCCGCCTCAGCTTGTAGGGTTATTCGCTCAAAAAGGTGTCTATGCTCTTGCAGCTGCGAGTGTTGTTCCAATTTGCTTTGGAGTATTTTCAAAAACCAGAATATCCTCAAATATTATTTTAATTTGTGGTCTTATCGGCTTCTTCGGTCATCTTTATTTAAATATTTTTGGTGGAGTTAAAAACCCTGCTGTAAGCAGCATGTACTCTATGATGGCATCATTCACATTTTTAATAATCAGTTTACTGATTACAAAACTTTCAAATAATTCTAACGTAAAAGGATACTCACTATGAAAACAGTAATACTCTCATTTCTTTTAAGCTTAAGTTTCTTTCTTCAAGCAAATGAAGTGACACAAGGTTTTATTAAACTCTCTAACGAAGAATCACTCTTTGTAGAGTACTATCAAGGCGATACCAATAAAGAAGTCTATGTAATGGTTAACGGTCTCGTTTATTCAACAAAGAGATGGCGTAAAGTTGCAAAATCTCTTCATGCTGCCGGACATAGTGTTCTTACCTATGAGTTTACAGGACAAAATAATTCTTATGTTTCTAGTATGGAAGAAAATGATGGGAAACCTGAATGGCTATATGATGGTCTTACATTGAAAAAGATGGCCGCCAATCTTAACGAAATCACGAAGGCCTTAAAGCTTAAGAGATTCAATCTTGTCGGTCTTTCCTTTGGTTCTTCTATTGCCTCAACTTACGCAATGGAATATAGCGAAGATATTAAGAATCTTGTTCTTATGTCACCTCTAGTGATTTCTTTAGATCGCTACGACTCACAAGGAAGATACTTTCGCCTTTGGCTTTCAGGTCTAGAGCTATGGGGACCAGTCGGACAGTTTTGGGCCAATTATTATTATGATCAAGTGTATCTTTGGTATTACAGAAATAGGCCACCAAGAGATCATGGTTTTGGTGTATGGGAAAAAGATTATTATCGTGCCGTTTTCCATCAAGTAAAAGCTGTGAAAGACTTCGACCTAAGAAAGTTAAAGTTTGAAAAAGTTTTTAAAGATCAGAAAATTCACCTTTTGACTGCTTCAAAGGAAGAGCCGAAGTATTTGGAGGATCAATTAAAAATGAAAGAGCTTTGGAAAAAAGAGATTCAAGGAAAGCATCTTCATATTAAAGGTGCTCATCACGCGATTCCAGATACGGCTCCTAAAGCCGCTACAAGATACCTATTAGGGCTTTAATCTTGTGATATTCACGTATTCTCAGTAGTAAAAAAACTGATGCTGAGAATACGTTTTTTTGATAGTTCAATTATTTCAAATACTTAGTCTATGTAAAAATGTCTATGCTGATCTGTGTCAGGTTGACGCTTACAGCGTCATATGGGACAAACTTCTCAGATTCAAACAATGAGAAACATTGATAACAAATAAGAGGAGTCTTCATATGACAACAAGACAAGTGCCTGAATTAAGTCTACTTAGTTATGTAAACGGATCATCTGCTGATCAAGTTAAATTTGTAGATCAACTTTTTAGCGGTTTAAAAGATTATGGTTTTATTATTTTAACTGATCATACAATTGATCAAGCTAAAGTTGATAAGGCCTATGAATATGTTCATGAGTTCTTCCATTTAGATCCAGAAGCTAAAATGAAGTACTATGATAAGAATCTTGGTGGTCAAAGAGGATTCACTCCTTTCAAGCAAGAACATGCTAAAGACAATCCAAACCCAGATCTTAAAGAATTTTGGCACGTTGGAAGAGATCTTGCTGATGATAGCCAGTATAAAGGTGTTTATCCTGAAAATATTTGGCCTACAGAAATTCCAGAATTTAAAACAGCTTTCCAAGAATTATACAATGCTATGGACACTACATCAGTGATTCTTCTTGAGGCCATTGGTAAAGCTCTTGATCTTCCTGAAAACTTTTTCAAAGACATGGTTAATGATGGAAACTCTATTTTAAGAACAATTTGGTATCCGCCAACAAAAGGTGAAGACACTACAAATTCAATTAGAGCAGCTGCACACGAAGACATTAATTTAATTACGATGTTAGTTGGAGCGACTGCTTCAGGTCTACAGCTTCTTGATAGAGACGGAACATGGCTAGACGTTAATACTAAGCCTGGTCAAATTGTTGTTGATACTGGTGATATGATGTCTCGTTTAACAAATGACGTTCTTCCAGCGACAACTCACAGAGTGATCAATCCAGATAATGATGGAAGTGAGAGATTCTCTATGCCATTCTTTGTTCACCCACATTCAAAAGCAAACTTAAACTGTCTTCCTTCATGTGTAGGAAAAGGTGCAAAGTACGCTGATATCACTGCGGGTGAATTTTTAAATCAAAGACTAAGAGAAATTGGTCTTATTAAGTAGTTGTTCAATTGAACAGCTACAGTTTTAGAATCTTAGACCTACTGAGATTTTAGAACTAACGACGTTGGATTGTTGAGTGTCGGTATTCTCAAAGCTTTCACTGGCACTCACAGCTTCAACTGATCCTTCCAAGAGAAGCGCATAACTTGCAGCAATTCGATTGATATAACCAAGCCTCACCACTGGTGCAATCAACGCCTTTCCTGTCGCAACAGATTCATCAACAGTAGTCGAGCTTAATCCGTAACCAAAGCCAATACCGAGATAAGCATTATTATCTGAGCGTTTGAAATTTTCAAAATGATAAGTGAGATCTGCAACGATTAAGTTTCTTTGAGTAGGAATATCAATTTGGTCGTTCTGAAGTCTTGAGTTTTCACGATCAAAACGAAGACCAACTCCATATTCCCAATTAATGGCAAAGCGATTAGTGTAGAGAATTTCTAATTGAACACCAGTTCTTCCAGTGTAACGAGTACTCTCTGTCTCCGAGACTGATTCTGACATAGCAAAAGAATAAGTTCCTCTGACGAGCCATTCACTTGAAGGTTTGAAGTTTAGTTCTTTAGGTGGAAGTAGGTGAGTCTTAGGAATTTCAGTCCAGATATTTTCTATACTTCTACTAACTGTAACGAAGTCTCCTTTCTCAAAAGGGATACTACCTCGTTTATCTTTTATTTCCCAAACAGAAAACTCTCTACTGACTTCAACAGCTGTTGCACTAAAACTAGCTGAGTTATTAGTAAAAAGACTTTCTTGGCCATTAATCACTCCATGAATTTGACCACGTCTGACGGCAAATGTTCTTTTTGAATTACTAACAGCTTGAATGATAACTAACTGGTCATCAGCTACGGCCAACTCCATAGTTAAGAGAAGCATAACTGATATTGTTAAAAATATCTTAAAGAAAGACTTTATCATATATAAATTGTAACCTTTTATGGTAATGTTTTGTATATGAAGAAAAAAAGTCTTTATATCGTTGTCCCCGTTTTAGTAGCACCTATTATATGGTTTATCTTCACTCAGAAACGGTCCCAACCAATTCTTAACGAAAGCATCATAAAAGATCAAAACACAAACCTGATCAAAAGAGTTGGGAGTAGGACCGCACAATACCTCGGACAGAAAAATAAAGAAGAAAAAGTTTTAACGGCGACTCAGAAGAAATGGGTCAAGAAAGGCTTTTCACCTGAACAAGCAGCTCTCATTGAAAAGAGATTAATAGAAAAAGAACTCAATCAAAGTCATTCAAAAATTATAAATCTCAATGCAATGGATGTGAGTTGGAATCAATTAGATGATAAAAATCTTTTATTGGCCCAGAATTTATTTGTTCAAACTAAAATAAATGCTGAGGAAAATGCAGATGAAATCGTTGGTCAATTTGGCAGAACCCATGTCATCATTCGAGCCGATGAAAAACCTGAAACGGCCATGTGGTTAATCAAAAAGGATAAAGTTCGTTATGGTATTCTCACTGGTCAGATAAAAGTCTTCTTTAAAAGTTTTAAAGAAGAAGATCTCAACACGCTTAACGAAATTCTCGCTCAAAAACCAGTTCAAACATTCCCTCATTTAAACCTCACATTCTATAAATATAGTAGTCTCGAGCAGTGGGAGAAGATAAAATCTATTCTCACAAAACAAGACTTTTTAAGCTCATTTGAGGCCGAAGTCCTTGAAAATACATACTCTGTAAAATGAAAACTCAATAAAATCTAGTATCTTACCGAATAGGAGAGTGAAAAGGTTTGGTATAATAGTACCAGGAGATTATATTGAGTCGCCTATTAAAGACTTTACTCATTCTTATGGTTTTTCTCTTCAGTTGTGTTGCGACTGAAAAGAAAAAAGATGCGACTAAATTTCAAGAACAAGAGGCTGAGCCGGCCAATAATACATCACCAATTATTTCTGGAACACCTGCAGGTAATGGCCGTGAGTCTTTCTTCTATTCTTTTCAACCAACAGTACTCATAGCTAATGCCAAGTATAGTTTATTAAATGGTCCTAGTTGGTTAAGTATAAATTCTGATACTGGTTATATTTATGGATATCCTTCAGTACCTGGAGCTTATAATAATATTACTATTCGTGCGATCTTAGGAAATAAGAAAACAGATATCGGCCCTTTTACCATTTATGTCTTTGGTGATCCGCTCTCTACTCATCAATGGCATTTAAGTAATAGTGGTCAAGAAGCTTTCGCCCAAAATGGAGGAACATCTGGTTATGACATCAATGTTACTTCAGTTATTAATCAAGGTTACACAGGTAATGGAGTTAGAGTGGCGATAAGTGATACTGGTCTTGAACTCACTCACGCCGATCTCTCAAATAATATCTATACAAATTTTTCTAAGAATTACACATTAGCTGCTCCTTACTATGGAAATCCTGCTCCAACTGGAATGGATGGTGATCATGGAACTAGTGTTGCTGGGATTATTGGTTCTGTTGGCTGGAATGAGGTTGGAGGACGAGGTATTGCCCCTAATGTCTTAATGGCCGGCTATAATTATCTTGATTCAACTCAAACTTCGGCAATTAAACTTGATCAAGCCCAAGGAAATGTTGAGGTCTTTAATTACTCTTATGGTGCTTCTTTTTTCCCTGGTAATTCAACCCACGACTTTGTCTATGATGCTCAATTGAAAAATGGTTTTATCAATGAACGAAGTGGAAAAGGTCAAATGTACATAAAGTCAGCAGGAAATAGTTTTTTAGAATGTGACATTCAGTATGGAAATACCTATCTCATCGATCAAGGAACTGATGGGTATTTTTGTTATTCTCATAATGCCAATGTTGGAACAGGAAATAATAATCCTTACTCTGTTGTTGTAGGTGCTCTAAATGCGAAGGGTGAGAAAGCAAGTTATAGTTCTGCAGGAAGTAGTCTTTGGGTCAGTGCTCCTGGAGGAGAGTTTGGTTCTTTTAATCCAGCGATTGTCACTACTGATCAATCTGGATGTACTCTTGGCTATTCACGATCTTTGGCCAGCGGAACTAATTTTACTAAAGGGTTAGAAGAATCTAACGAAGATTGTGATTATACTCATACATTCAATGGGACTTCAAGTGCTGCTCCAATGGTTTCAGGTGTGGTGGCATTGATTATGGAAGCAAACCCAAATCTCACGGCAAGAAATATTAAACATATCTTGGCCAAAACTGCTTCAAAAGTTAATTATTCAACTTCAAATATTTCACATCCAAGTTTGAACTCGCTTGGTTTAGATATGAATCTTTCTGGGCATGTTTATGAACAAGGTTATGTCACCAATGCTGCTGGAAATTCTTTTCATAATTATTATGGATTTGGAGCCGTTGATGCTACAGCTGCAGTTAATATGGCGAAGACTTATTCAAATTCTTGGGGAGCTCAACAACATTTAAATGAAGCTTTTGGAAATGCTTCTTATGATACAACTGTTTCTCAAGCAATTCCTGATGCAAGCTCTACAGGAGTGACGAGTGCGAAGTATATTGCGAGCAATCTTACGATTGAAGCTGTTCAGATTAAAATAAATATTACTCATCCAAGACCTGGAGATCTTGGGATTGAGTTAACAAGTCCAAGTGGAACAAAGAGTATATTAAAAAATATTAACGATAGTTTTCAAGTTCCAATTGATGTAAGTGATAGCCCGGTGTGGGTTGCTGACATTACTGACTTTGTCATTCTTTCTAATGCTTTTTATGAAGAGTCTTCTCAAGGAACATGGACGATTAAAGTAGTGGATGCCCTCGGCTCTGGACTTGGAAATGATTTCGATCTTGCTGCTACTCAAACAGGCACCTTTGATGATTGGTCTATTAATATCATTGGACATTAAATATTGTTAGGTGATAAATCATCACCATGAATAACTTTATCGTATCTTTTATTTCCTTAATCCTTTGTTCATATAATTTTGCCAATGGAGTTAATAGTGCTCAAGTTGAGTTCATCGGTATATGTGAAAGTACTCCACTTATTGAGACAAGTTTAGCTTTTGAAATTGGCGACAATCTTGGAGAAGTAAGTATAAGAGTTTTAGAAAAATATAATATTGATTATCAAGGGAATGCTCGAGGTATTAATACGGCCTTTGATACTCCTTTTGGTGATGAGTCTTTAGTGATTCTCTCTGATATAGAAATGAAGGCCTATGGCTGGTGCTTCTCAATTAATGGTCAGGTACCTGAAGTATTTGCTGATCAAATTACTCTTTCTGATGGTGACAAGATTTCTTGGTACTTTGCTTTTGCTCATTATAAAGACGGAGAATGGATCGCTCAGTGTTCGCCATCTTGGAAGAACCCATTGAAAAAATGGTGTTCTAAATAAACCTTGTCTTTAAAAAAATTTTTCCTCTTATTCGCTATAAACTAATTTATGATAGAATAAATTAATTTCATTAAGATGGTGTGCCGTGAAAAATATAATTGTTGCCGAAGACGATCATTTAATTAGAGAGCTTATAACTAAGCAGTTTCAAACTTTGAAACTCTTTGATGATTACAAAATTTTCGAATTTGATAATGGAAAAGATGCTTTTGAGAAAGTTAAAGAAGTAACGGTTGAACTTCTAGTAACTGATCTTAAGATGCCTGAAATGGAAGGTAATGAATTGATCGGTAATATTGTTCAAAGTGGGACGACAATGCCGAGAAATATTATCGTTGTCTCTGGCTACTTACCACCTGAGCACAAAGTGAATCTTGATAATGTCTATTTCCTTAGTAAGCCATTTTCTTTAGAAGAGTTTTCAGGGATTGTCTTAAAATGTTTAGGAGATGACTCATAATGTGTGTTGTTTGCGAGACTGAAAATATTAAAAGACTTCCTGTTGAAGGACACAAAGGTAAACTTTTTAAAAGAAGACTTTACTCTGTTTATCAAGGAAAGACGGCTGTGGTTATGCTTTGTTATCTTCATGATATTGAGCTCTTTCTTTCAGGGGAATCCGCATTTTTAAAGGCCCATTTACCTTTGGCCCAAGAGCTAGTAACAAACCCTAAAAAGTATAGTGAGGGTGGGGCAGGCGACGATTTTGCGTTTTAGTAAGAAAATCGCCTTTTCGCATAGCGCATTCAGCTTATTTTGACCCTTTTTTTACTTAAAAATCTATTTTGATTGTCCTCAATTTGGTATGTTTTATCCTTAAAAATTAATGATTTAAGGATAGAGAATGCTTTTTAAGAAGAAAGATAAGATAACAGATTCTTATGATGTCATTGTCATTGGAAGTGGTTTAGCGGGAATGACGGCCGCTAATAAGCTCGCTAAGAATGGAAGAAAGGTTTTATTGCTTGAAAGTCATAATAAGCTCGGCGGTTTTGCCACTTGGTTTAGAAGACAAAAAGGTGAACATATTTTTGATATAAGTCTTCATGGCTTTCCGGTAGGAATGATTAAAACATGTAAGAAGTATTGGAATAAAGATATCGCTTCACGTATTCGCCAAGTTAAGCGCGTGCGTTTTATTAATCCTCAATATCAATTAGAAACAGACTTCACAAAAGAACATTACACAAAATTGTTGATCGAACATTTCAAAGTTGAAGAAGAGAAAGTTAATGCATTTTTTGATGAACTGGCCAATATGAATTTCTATGATGATCAATCAATGACTAATGGAGAGTTATTTGAAAAATACTTTCCTAATCGTAATGATGTGACTCGCTTTCTTCTAGAACCTATTGTCTATGCCAACGGTTCAACTTTAGAAGACCCTGCGATATCTTATGGAATTGTTTTCAGTAACTTTATGTCTAAAGGTGTTTATATCTACCAAGGTGGTACTGATCAATTGATTGGTAAAATGAGAGATGAAATGCTTGAAAACGGAGTGGATATAAAACTTCATACCAAGATTGAGAAAATTGTTGTTGAAAAAGAGGGAGATAAAGAAATTACTAAAGGAGTCATGATTGGTGATCAATTTGTTGAGGCCAAGAGTGTTATTAGTAATTCAAATATCCACAACACTGTTCTTAATATGGTGGGAGAGGAACATTTCAGACAAGACTTCGTAGAACAAACAAAGAAAGTTCGTTTGAATACCTCTAGTTGTCAGGTCTTTATGGGGATTAAAAAAGGTGAAGCTATACCTGATATTGGAGAACTTGTTTTCTACAGTGAAGATGAAACATTTAGCACTGATCAAGTACTCTCGCCAAAAGTCGGAAGTCAAACTTTCAGTGTTTATTATCCAGAAATGAGAGAACATCTAGAAGGTGATCGTTATGCTATCGTTTCAAGTATTAATGCACGTTATGAAGATTGGGAAAATTTATCTGAAGAAGAATATCTAAAACAGAAAAAATATAACGAAGAGAAAGCACTTTCAACAATTGAAAAGCTTGTCCCTGGGATTAGAGAGAAAATTGACTATGTTGACTCGTCAACTCCTTTGACTGTGGAGAAATATACTCACCATAGAAAAGGAGCAAGCTTTGGAACTAAATTCGAAGGCCTTCCAATAAGTATGAACCTTCATAAAGAAGTCGATGGGCTTTTTCATTCTGGTTCCGTTGGTATTATTATGTCTGGTTGGCTAGGTGCCGCGAACTATGGGGTTATCCAATCTCATGAAGTTGATAATTATCTCGATAGAGTTTAAGGAAATATTATGAATACTGAATTTGAAAATCAAAATGTTATTGTAACTGGTGGAACACGTGGGATAGGAAAGGGCATTACTGAAGCTTTTCTAAAACAAGGGGCGAAAGTTATTGCGACTTATGCTCGCAATGATCAAGCAGCTAAGGAATTCAAATCATCTCTTGGTGAATTAGGTGAGAATTTAGTTTTAAGAAAGTTTGATATTTCTAAAAAAGATGAAGTCGATGCTTTCTATAGTTGGTACCAAGGTGAATTCGATTCATTAGAGGTACTCGTGAATAACGGTGGAATTAGAAAAGATGGAATTCTTGCTTCTATGGAAGAGTCTCAATGGGATGATGTTCTCGATATAAATTTAAAAGGAACATTTCTTATGTCTCAAGGTGCAACACTTCTTATGATGAAGAAGAGATATGGAAGAATTATCAACATGAGTAGTGTTGGTGGAAAACTTGGTCTTTCTGGACAGGCGAATTATGCAGCTTCAAAAGCTGGTCAAGTGGCCATGTCACAATCTCTAGCTAAAGAAGTTGGTAAACGAGGAATAACTATCAATAATGTTCTTCCTGGTTTTATTGAAACAGAGCTTATTGCCGATCTTCCTGAAGAACAAGTTAAAGAATATAAGAAGCAAGTTCCCCTTAAAAGATTTGGTAAGGTTGAAGAAGTTGCTCATGCAGTGGCGTTCCTTGCTTCTAAGAATGCCGGCTATATTACTGGAGCATCATTAGAAATCTCGGGAGGACTTTAATGGCCTACTCGTCAGAAGGAAAAGTTTCGGGGGAAATTCTTGATCTTATTCCTCAAAGAGACCCTTTTCTCTTTGTAGATACAATTGTTGATAGAACGGAATCTAAGATTATTACGGGTTATCAAGTAACTGGTAAAGAAGGATTTTTTCAAGGTCATTTTCCTGGAAATCCAATTATGCCAGGTGTTCTGCTTCAAGAAGCAACTTTTCAAACCGGCGCTCTTTTAATGGGAACGATCGGCCTCGAAGGTGATGATACTCAGAAGGTGGGGGTTGTCACCAGAGTTCAAGATGTAAAATTCAAGAACTTTGTGAAACCTGGAGATCTTTTAGAAATGGAAGTTGAATTAACTGAATCAATGGCCAATGCTTTCTATTTCAAAGGGAAAACTCGTGTTAATGGCAAAGTTGTGATGGCCATTTCTTTTACAGGAGCTTTAGTTGATGCTTAGTTTTGAAGGAAAGAAAGTTGTTATTACAGGTGTGGCCAACAAGAAAAGCGTTGCTTACCATGTGGCCCAAGATATTTTGAGTCTGGGTGGAGATGTTATCTTAACTGTTCAGACCGAAAATCATTTGGCCAAAGCTCAAAAACTTTTTCCAGATCTTGATAGTGGAAACTTTTTTATTGTTGATTGTGAAAAAGATAGTGATGTAGAGAACTTTGGTAAAGTGTTAGCAGATAGGCAAGTTAGGGTTGACGGACTTCTTCATAGTATTGCTTTTGCTAATTACTCTAAAGGTCCTGTCCCTTTCCATGAAACTTTATGGGAAGATTATCAACAGGCCAATAAAATAAGTTGTTATTCACTAATGTCTCTATCTAATACTCTTAAGGATTGCTTTAATCCTGGATCAAGTGTGGTGACAGTAAGTATTTCAAATACGAAGGCCACGAACTATGGTTATATGGGACCGATCAAGGCATCACTTGATAGTGCAGTCGCCTTCTTGGCCAAAAGCTTTTCAGAGTTTTCGGATGTTCGTTTTAATGCGATTTGTTCAGGTCCTTTAAAAACAAGCGCATCTGCAGGTATTCCTGGATATGTTGATAATTATATCTTTGCTGAACAATTAACTTTAAGAAAGAAAGCACTGGCCACGAAAGAAGTTTCACAGGCCACAATATTTTTACTAAGTTCAATGAGTAGTGGAATAAACGGGACTGGTTTACTCATTGATGCTGGTATGTCTGTTAACTATTTTGATCAAGCTGTTGTAAAATCAGCGGTCAACAACCTGGAGTCCTAAATGAAGAACTTAAGTATTGTTTTAATCTTTACCTTATTTTCATCTTACACCTTTGCTTCTGTAAAAAAGAAGGGAATTCAAGATTGGACATTTATTTTTAATCCAGCAAAAGTAAGCATTAAAACTGACCGTGGAATTGATCAACTTAATGGTCTAGCAAGAGAATTAATTAATCGTGCTACTGATGGAGACTTCTTAGACCTAGGAATTAACACAGGTTATGTAGAAGCAAAGATTAAAGAGACGACTGCGTCGATTAAGTTTTTTAAAAATCAATTTGGTGGTAATGATAAGGCCGTTAAAGTTTCTATTAGGGCAGTAGACAATAAACTTCGATTCACATTGAAAATGTATTACAAGCACATTAAGTATCTTTATAAGAAAGAAAGAGACGCTGGATTTGATCGTAATCGTTGGAACTTTAGTAACCAAATGGAAAAACGAATGGAAGAAGCTTTTAAGATGCTTTTAAAATCACTTCCTGCCATGGATAATAAAATCAAGAAAAAGCCAATTAAATAAGTCGGATTTTAAAGTAGTTAGATAATAACTGTCTAACTACTTAAATCTATTCAAAGCCCTGATTTTATGGGCAATTAAGCGAGTTAATCACTCATATTCTCCTAAAATTTTTCGATAAGCTATATTAGATGGTCTAAGTACTAAAAAGGACGTACAGAATGAAGCTTTGGAGGCTCGTTCTGTTAGTAGTTTTGGTTTATGTCTCTGTAAAGACAACGATAGCTGCTAACGGATTTGATCCCCAGAATTTCACCATCAAGGATGAGTCCGGCTTGAAGAATGCCGGAGACAAGGAAGCCAGAGATTTTGGTTTAACTAATGATTTAAGTGAAGAGAATCCTCTTTACAGGGAAATCCTCGGACATTTTCAGTCTCGATATAATAAAATTGGGCAGGATCAGATTGATGCTATCAATGCTGGAAGAAACTTAAGTGTTGTTGGTGGAATGAATCATATTGGAATTTCTTATCAAAAACCTTTCGCTTCTTTTTCTGTTAATTTTCAAAGACAGGTAGCACCAGATCTCTTCGATGATGTTCGTTGGATTGTAACAGATACAATGGATCTCTACATTGATGCTCAGAAGCTTCTTTCTAATTTAAAAGATCATGACGTAATTGATATTACTGAAAAACAATATGCACTCTTTGCTGGAGTGACTTTTAAAAGATCTTACCGCTATGTTCATTTTGCGAATAGCTATGAAGAAGGATTGGCCTTTAATCTTGATCATCTGTTCTTAGGATTCACTAATTTCCGTTCTAAGAATTTCCTTGAATTGGCACCTTATGAATTTATGACTAAGGAAGATAGTCTTTCCTTTGCCGCGGGTGGAGTTGGATCAATTCCTTTAGGGTATGGTTTCAATGCTTCTGCAGGTGTTCTTGTAACTTATGAGAAATTATCAAAAGTTGAAATACAGTCTCTTGGACCAGATGATAATCCAAAAGATGGTGAAAGGCTTCGAATCTCTTATGAAAAGGAGAAGTCAAAGAAGATAGGAGCCAGTGCTGCATTGATGTATGACTTTCTTGGCTTACTTCGTATGACACTTCTTAAGTATGACTTTAGTTACGAAAAGAAATCATCTAAAAAGTATAATTTTAGTTTCTATGAAGAAGATATTGAAGAATTAAGATCTCAAGGTGATGTGGCACAAAATGTTCATCGAATGTTAAGACTCAAAGACCCGAATGTGAATCTTATGCGTCCATATCTTGTTTCACAAGAAGATAGAGAAACTGAAATTAAGAATTCAAAATATTCAGCTCTCATTTTTGGGGGTTATAAGAATATGAAGACACAAATGGTAAATATTCAGAAAGATAATGTTCTAAAAACATTTTTTCGCCATAATTTTGAAAAGACTAAGTATGTTGAAAATCTTTGGTCACGATTATTTAAAATCGTGATTAAAAGTTTTCTCCGTATGGATACAGTCGTTAATAAGTCATTTAGAGATACTAAAATTTTTCGACTAGAATATGACTCTAAAGATAATCTTTTAAAGTCAAAGGGCGATATCACACTAGTAAAAGAAGAAGAGAAGTTAACAATAAACTTCAACCGTGATTATTATGCTTATAATGTCTCAAAAGGACTTGGTAAGAAGCATAGAAAGAGATTAGTAGATGTGGCCAATCGATTTAGTGGGCTTGATCCTTATGTTGTTGATATGTTGGAAGCTGGATACATCACGGGACCAGTAAATCTTGATATAAATTACGTCGTTGGTAAAGATGGTCTTCAATATTTTAATAGCATGAGTTTAAATCAAGTTTACGATCTGATTGATGTTACTTGTAAGAATCAATCAAAGGGAATATTTAAATTTTTTAGATCACTTTTTTCTAATTGTAAGAAAAAGCTTCAAAGAAGTTACGATAAGTATATTGAGGAAAGAGATAGTGATGATTATAGCTATCATCAATATCAGGCCTGTATTGAAAAGGCACAAAAGTTCAAACGCTTTGGAAAGAGGGGACGTTTCTCTAAATTAAGAGTTAAGAGATTAACTAAGGCCTGTCTTAAGAAATTTAATCAGCGACCTAAGAATATTGCTTCTAATACAATCCCATTATGGAGATATAAAGACTTTCTCCAGCTGGCCTTTGAAAAAACACCTCATAAGAACTCACTATTCCAGTACTTCGGACATAAGAATATATATCAGCACGGAAGGATAAGTGGTCTTGATCAAAATCAGGGTGACTTTGTCAGTTATTTTAGTGAAGGTGTTTTTAAGGGAACTGGTTTAGTTGATAATTATCTTAGGGCCTCTCAAATCCGTTCACCGGCCAGTATTTCAGTCGATTAATTTTCTCAATTTTAATTTAAAAAAAACACATAAATAGATTTTAGTTGTCTCTGTTTTATGACGATAAGTTATTAAATTATCTATAGGAATATATATGAAAAAGACGATATTGATTGTTGATGATGACCATATCAATGGAAAAGTATTTGGTAAGAGACTGACAAAGCGTGGATACACTGTAGAATTAGTTCATAGTGGGCAAGAGTGTTTGGATGTTATTGCCCAAAACTCAAATTATATTATTCTGCTTGATATTGTTATGCCAGAAATGAATGGGATTGAGGTGCTTTTAAAACTTCGTGAAACATATTCTAGTTCTGAATTACCAATTATTATGATTACAGCAAAAGATGAAACGGAACAAATCGTTGAGTGTCTTGAGATGGGGGCCAATGATTTTATTGCTAAACCCGTTAATATCGATATCGCAACAGCGAGAATTAATGCCACATTTAATCTCTTAGAAATGTCAGAGAGATCAATTAAAGCAAAGCAGCTTTCAACTGTTCAGTCTATGGTGGCAACTTATAACCATGAAATTAATAACCCTTTAACAATTGCTCTAGGTTGTTTAAGAAGAGATTTCGAAAAGCTTGATGAAAAGAAAGTTAAGATTGCAATCGATGCACTCAATAGGATTGCAGATATCACAAAAAAAATTGAAGGCTTGACTAAAGAAGGTACAGAAATCGAAGAGACAACTTATGTTGATTCTTCAAAGATGATGAAGTTAGACTGAGGCTAAATATGGATATAGAAAAAATTAATTATGAATTTGGTGATGACTTAGATATCTTTGAAGAACTAATCCAAGATTTTAAGGAAGAAGCACCTTCAATGTTTGAGTCGATTGAAAAAGCACACGCTAGTGGTGATGCTAATGAAGTCATGATTGTGGCGCATACATTTAAAGGTGTGGTCTCTAACTTCTATTCAGAAAAGATAAAAGATTGTGCTTTCAAAATGGAAACAATGGGAAGAGATGGTGATATTTCTGAGATACCAAAATATCTAGAAGAACTTAAGAGTTTATACTCTCAGCTTCTTATTGACTTAGAGGGCTTTCTTAATCAAAAGAAAGCTTCATAATTCTTTCAATAAATCTTGAACACTATATTTAGGGCTCCAATTAAGGAGCCTTTTTGCTTTCTCATGGGAGAAGTAGTGGCTCTTTGCGAGTTGAAGAGCAACAAATCTCGTCATTGGTGGCTCTCTATCTTTTATTCCTAGAAGCTTAAAAATAAATTCAAAGATAGTTCCAATTTTGTAGGCCAAAGAAAATGAAATATTCTTAGAGATTCTTTCTTGACCTTTGTTTTCGAGGACTTGATTTATAAATTCCCAGATCTTAATTGGGCCTTGACCAAGAAAGAACGCTTCATTTGTTAGCTGAGCATTTGCCATCATTGCTTCTAAAGCTTTGATATGAGCATCGGCAGCATTTCGAACATCAATAATGTCGACTTGGTTTTGACCATCACCAATAATTTTAAGCATTTTCTTTTTATTCTTATCAACAATTCTTGGTATTAAGTTCTTATCGCCTTTTCCAAGTATTAGGTGAGGACGAAGAGCAACAGTTTGAAAATTCCACTTCTTTGAAAGTAGCCACTCTTCAGAAAGTCTTTTAGATTTGCCATACATGCCACGGTGGACTTGTGGATATGCTATAGACTCATCACTTCCTTCAATAGATTCTTCTCCAAACACAACGCTTGGACTTGAAGTATAAACAAAGTATTTTACATTAAGTTTGTTTGCAAGATTTGCAAGGTTCTTCGTCGCCAGTACATTTGTGTTATAGAAGTCATTCCAATCTCCCCACATGGCAACCTTACCAGCAATATGAAAGATCGCATCGAAGTTTTCTTGAGTAAGAAGTTCTTCAACTTTCTTATGATCTCCTAAATTGCATGAATGTTGAGTATGGACATAGTTATTTAAATGATCATACTTACTTCTTGATACTGAATGAATTTCATATTCAGAAAATTTTTGATTGAGTTGCTTAGTAACTTCAGTCCCTAAGAATCCACCAGCACCTGTGATTAAAATCTTCATTGTAATTCCCTAAGTCTGCCTTGCTTGGCCATATTTGCAAGTTTAACTCTATCAATCTTAATATTATGTCTTACATCTACAGGTAGTTCTTTATATTGATAGTATTCTTTAATAATATCTTCGCGAATAATTTGTTCATTTATGGCCTTGATATCTTTTAGAATATGCTCATTTTGTACATCTTTCTTCTTTTCGATGACAAGTGCCGCTTTTCCTTGATTATTTACTGCAGGAATAAGTGCAACTTTGTTAACTCCTCTTATGCGCATAAAAGGAATCTCATGTGGAATACTACTTACAAAGCTTTCTTGGTCTAGATTCACTCTATGTGTTTTTCTTCCACAAAACCATAAGTTCTGATTTTGATCAAGATAACCAAGGTCACCCATACGGTGCCACGTCTTACCATCATTATCGATTATTTTTGCTTCTTTTGTTTTATCTTCCATACCGACATAAAGCTTTGTTGTCGTCGGACCATGAATAATAATCTCGCCAATTTCGCCTAGAGCAAGTTCTTTAACATTATCCCAGTTTAAAATATCATCAGTTGTCTTAATAATTTTAACTTGGTTTTCTTCGATCACTTTTCCAATGAATGTTCCATTAAGCTTATCTTGATCAATATCTAACGAAAGAATCTCTTTTCCACTAGTATTACTAACGGGTAAACATTCTGTTGCACCATAAGGTGTATAAGTTGTTCCATTTGTTAATATCTTAGAAAAGTTTTCATGCATCTCTTTATTAACGGGAGCACCGAACATAACAAGATATTTAACCGTTGGTAGTTGAATATTATTTTTCAAACAATATTCTGCAACACCTTTCCAGATCGCAGGACTTCCGGCAACAAATGTCGCTTTTTGATCATTGATATTCTTAACTAAGAACTCGGGATTGGCCTGAGATGGTTTAGAAGGATTCATAAAAGGAATTGAACTTTTCATTCCCATCGCAATAGTAAATAAGCTGAAAAGAGGAAAGCCTGGAAGATCAACATCCTCACTCGTAAGATTAAACATCCTCTTTAGAATATCTGTCTGTGCATTGAAGATTGAGTGAGTATATTGAACTCCTTTTGGAATTCCTGTTCCACCACTAGTAAAGAGGACAGCCGCTTCATCATCGTCATTAAGATGTTCTAAAATGACTTGCTCAGTTTCTATAGCATCTTTTAATGATTTGACAGTACCAAGAAACTTGAAGCTACCAGTTGTGAACTTATTCTTTATCGTACGAAATTTAGATCTATAGAGCTTAGAAATAAAATGAACTTCTGGCTCGGCTATCATTGATTCCGGTTGGATTTGTTCAATTGCTTTCAGTAAGTTTTTCTTTCCCATTCCTGGGTCGATGAAAATCGGTATTGAACCAATTTTGAAAAGTGCGAACACAATGGCCGAGAAATCTCTTTTGGGGCGTACAAAACAGAGAATTTTTTGACCTTTTGTAACACCATTGTTTTTAAGGTAGAAAGCTATTGAATTGGCCTTTTTCTCTAATTGAGAAAAAGAATATTCGATATATTTAAAACCATCATTTGTTCTTTCTGGATGATTTACAGCAATATTATGAGGAGTTTGTTCGGCCCAATAAGCTAATCTTGCTGCAATATTCTTATTATCCATTGAAAAACTCGTTGATGACATTCTTAGCTTCAGCGACATCTTCTAGAACATAGTGACCAGCATCTTGATAGTACATTGTTTGTGCTTCAGGATATATTTCTTCCCATCTTTTAAAGAAGTGATCATTAAAACAAAAGTCTTTTCCACCCCAAAGAATTAGCTTTCGTCCTGTGATTTTCTTTAGGTCTTTTTCTATTTGAGAAAGTACTGGAAATGTTTTGTGTGATTTCTTCATAGGTATATCTTGAACAAATCTTGATGTGGCAATTCTATTTTTATAATTATTATATGGCAGGATATAACCACTTTTGATTGTTTTACTCATAGGTTTTTCAACGGCCATGTAGAGTGCTGGGTAAGCAAAAGCATTGAAGTGCCTAACTAGTTTTTCTCCAAGAACAGGTATTTTGCAAATATTTATTCTTGCAGGAATATTCTCATCTGGAAATGCCGCTGTATTTGTTATCACAACATCTTTTACTTTTTCAGGGTTACGTGTGGCCCAACCCATGCCAATAGCACCGCCCCAATCATGAACAACAAGACTTGTTCTTTCTATTTTGAGTGACTTGAGAAGTTCATCAAGATTTCTAATATGATTATCAAGACAGTAATCATAATCTTGTGGTTTATCGCTTAGTCCACATCCGATATTATCAACTGCAATAACACGATATTTTTCTTTCAGTGTTTTAACTAGATTTCTATAGTAGAAAGACCAAGTCGGATTACCATGAACCATGACTATTGTTTCACTACCATTTCCTTCGTCTAGATAATGTATTTTTTCACCACAATTTAATGTGTAGTAATTACTATTGAAAGGATATTCTGATTTTAAGTGCTGTGGAATATTCATAGGTATTTTGCTCCTAGGAAAGTAGAAGTGAGTCCACTTCCAATTCCTAATAGGATGATATTATCTTCTTTATTAATTTTCTTCTGCTCTAAAGCTTCCCAGAGTGTAATTGGTAAGGCCGCTGAACCAGTATTTCCCATGTGAGGGTAGGTAATATGAGTTGGATGTTTTTCAAGACCTAGGGAAGTCATGATTAGATCTTCATGGGCCTTTCCAACTTGATGTCCAATAGCAAATTGATAGGAATCATTATTATACTGTGTTTGCTCTTTCAAATAATTCCAATTGTTAATTGCAAGTTGTTTACCAGCATGTAAAAGCTGTTCACTATCTGTTTCCATTACAAGACCGTTGACAGAACCATCTCCCTGACAGAGATGATTTGCACTTGAGTCAGTCATTGAAGAAGAATGAGTTAATTCAAGGATGTTTTTATGGCCATCTATATTCTTATCAGACAAGATAATGGCACACGCAGCAGATCCAATAGTTAAATTAGCAATATACTTTTTGATATCTTTTCTATTGATCGATTCATTTGAGTTTAATTCATTGATTGTATTTTCTAATAGTGGGCCACTATTTTCTGCACTCACAATGAGTGCTTTTCTTATTATACCATTCTCAATTAGCTCACTGGCCATGCAAATTGCATTGATCACGCCAAGGCAAGCATTAGATAGATCAAAGGCCATGGCTTTATTATTTAATTCAAGATTTCGGTGAATCATACTCGCAGTTGCTGGTTCTAAAAAATCACGGCAAACGCTAGCATGAATGAGAAGATCTATTTCTTTTGCATCAGTATTTGTTTTTTCTAAGACTTTCTTGGCGGCAATCGAAGCAAGAGAGCTTGGTAATGTTCCTTTAGGCCATATGCCTCTCGATTTAATGGCAGTCATAAGTTCAAGACGTCCTTCAGGAAGTCTTAGTCTTTTATAGATCGGAGAGAGTAACTCTTCCATTTTTTCAGAAGTAAGTACTTCTTTTGGATAATGAGTCTCAATACCTTGAATTACAGTTTTTTCATATTTTCTAAACATTATTCATCCATTAATCCATAAGACCATAAAGGTTCGCCATGGATACACCACTTAGCATTGAACCAACAATTCCTAAAAAACCTTGGTCAGTTCCAATCAAGTAGAGGTTCTCGTATTCTGTTTTTCCATCTCTTTTCTTGTCGGTACTACCATAAACAGTCCCTTGAAAATGTCCGGTATATCTTTCTATTGTCGTAGGGGAGAAAACATCTTTAAATTGAAAGCTACCATCCCAATTAGGTAGGAACTTCTTTGCTATCTCTATGCTTTCTTCGAGAACAATATTTTTTTGTTCTAAATATACATTTCGTTCTAATTCTTTCCACTTCGGATAATTGGCCATCATAGTGAGCCTGATCCAACCTTCATCTAGCTCGTCGTTACTGAAATTATTAGGAAGACAAATGACAGAGCTTCTATTATCAATGAGAGTTTCAGGACGACGATATGAATATTTATCGCGATTATTATAAAAGATAATTGTTGCGTCTTGCCCAAGTTCTTTAGGTCTTTGATCAGTACAAAGAATGGTTTCTGTAAAACTTAACTTACCAATGGCCGGCAGTTGATCTTGGGAGAGATCATTATTCACAAGTTTCATTGTTTCAGGATTACCTGCACTCGATAAAATTTTATCAGCGTGGATTTCTTCACCTTTTGTAGTTAATACACCAATGGCCTTACCATCCTTAGTGATGATCTTTTCAACACCACAACGGAAGCGTACTTCACATTCAGATTCTTCAAGTCTTTTTAGTAAAGTGTCGATGATTGTTCGAACTCCACCTTTAGGTCTTGAAAATCCTTCTAAATAGATAGATTTGAACATAATCACAAATTGCGAAAAGTCCATATCATCTTCCCAGGCACTTCCATAAATCAGAAGAGGGCAGAAAATCATTTCGATAAGAAGACTATCTTTGATGTATTTTGAAACAACATCTTTGGCCATGATTGTTTCATTATCGAGGGCCACTTCATTATATTCTTCCATGTAAGAGACAAGTTTAGAAAAACCATCTATTTCATGAGGGAAGTTTTGAGCGACTTCTTCAACAAGTTCGTTGAAGTCATTACTAAATTTCATTGTTCTTTCAGGGAAACTGATAAGAGAATGAGATTGTTCTTGTAATTCAAACGTATCGTAAGGAATACGTAGTTGCTTTAACAATTTTGTTAGTGGTTTTCTTTTTTCTCGAGGACCACAAAAGTTTGTTAAGGCATGAAGTCCGACGTCGAATTTTCTTTTCCCTCTTTGGTAGTAACTATTAAGGCCACCTGAGATAAAGTGTTTTTCAAGAATAAGTGTTTTCTTGCCATAGTGGGCGAGACGTATGCCGGCGGCCATGGCCGACATACCTGCACCTATAATTATGACGTCGTACTTTTGTGTCATTTATTGAAATTTTGGAGTTAAGTACTCAACACAAGATTGCATAGTTGCAAGTTGTGGGTAGTCTTCTTGAGGAACTTCAATTTTATGACGCTTTTTAAGCTCCATAACGATATCAAGAAAATCCATGCTATCAAGATCAAGTTGATCTCTTAGAGAAACTTCATCTTTTAGGTTCGTTAGATCTTCATCAAGCGCTACATCTTCAATGATTTCTAATACAATGTTTCTTACTTCAACTGCTTCCATTTTATTCTCCTTTAAACTTTTTGATAATGACTGAGGAGTTAATCCCTAACATTCCAAAACTATTATTTAAGATATAATTAACTTGTTTTTCTTGTGGTTTATGTAGAACGAGTCCTTCCATATGACAGTCAGGATCTAGATTTTCGATATTGGCAAAGTGATGAACTTGACCATCTTCAAAAGAAGGAATATTTCCTGCAAGTTCAAGTGCTCCTGCGGCTCCCATGCAATGACCGATAAGACCTTTTGTTCCATTTACTTTTGTATTTTCACTGTGGCCAAAAACTTTTCTGACAGCACTACATTCTTGGATATCTCCCATTTTTGTTCCTGTCGCATGCATACTTACAATATCAATATCTGCAGGCTGAAGCTGAGCTTTTGCCATGGCCTTGAGCATACACTCTGATTGTCTCTCAGGATTTGGAAGAACAAAGTCAGTAGCATCACTATTAATATGGTAACCAACTAACTCACCATAAATTTTAGCTCCTCTTGCCTGAGCTCTTTCTAAAGTTTCTAGAATGTAAATACATCCACCTTCACTTACGACAATTCCATTTCTTGAAGTATCAAGTGGCTTCGTTGCTTTTGTTGGATCTTCGTCTTCTCCTAGAGCACCTTGAGCAGCGAAAGCCGCAAAAATTCCGAAGGTCGACGTTGATTCACTGATTCCTCCGGCAATGGCAAACTCTACTTCACCTGCTCTAATCATTTGAGCACCATGAATGAGTCCAACATTTCCAGCAGCACAAGCAGCTCCAACAGTATAGGCAGGGCCAGTTGTTCCAAGATTTAGAGAAACTTCCCCTGCTGGAGCATTCGCTACAGTTCTTGGGTTATGGTGATGTGACCAAAATTCAGTTTTAAGATCATTTTGATAGAGCTCGTGGATTTCATTCTCAGTTTCAACATTCCCATGTTCAGTAATTCCGAGATAAATACCAACACGGTCCTTATCAACTTCTTCCATATTGATTCCAGCGTCTACTAAAGCTTCATTGGCACAGTAAATACCAATGGCTCCAGCTCTTGTTCCACGCTTTCTCATTTTTCTATTTTGATACTTTCTTTCGTCGAAATCACAATTTCCGGCAGCAACTTTTCCCATGTGGCGCATTTCTACATGTTCAATTCCACTTTTGCCTTCAAGAAGTGATCCTCTGAATTCATTGAGGTTATTTCCATTTGGAGATGTTAATCCAATTCCCGTAATAACAATTCTTTGCATGATCATTCCTTATAATTTCTTAGAAATTTGTTCTTTAAGCTTTTGTGCAAAAGCATTTTTAATATCAGTTGTAATTTGCGTAAGTGGTTCTTGCCCTTTACTTAAGAAGTCGAGGACCTTTGGAAGTTTAGAAACAATATCGTCATAGAAAGGTGAGTGGGCTTTTTGAGTAAGTCCAATAACAAAGTTCATAACAGCTTCAGCGATTTCACACGTGGCTATGATTGACTTTAATCTTCTCTTTCTTGGGTCTTCTTGAATTGAATCATCTGTTACATTGAGAGCTCTCATGGCCATGGCCTTAAATTCTTCAATTGTTTCTTGTTCTCTTTTTCTGAAAACTGTGGCCACAATATTTAAGCTATCTTCTTTTGCGATATATGTTTTGACTCTCTTGTCCTTAAAGAAAGGGTAGATGTGAGCTAGATCTCTACTTTCTCTAACTTCAATAGCACCAAAGTGTGTGAGATTTTTTACAGCGATACTGACAGCGGACTGACTAAGGCCTAAAGCATTTTCAATATCATCACTAGTTAAAGGCCTTTTTGCTAAAACGAGAAGACCGAAGATTGATCCTTCAATTCTTTTAAAACCAATTTTACTTAAAAAAGTTTCAAAGGCGGCAATTTCTTGAAAGAGTTCTGGCTCAATGATGAGTTGATCATTTTCGCTACTGCTTTCGTTGACTGTTTCAGATTGAATCATTTTCTCTCCAACTATCAGTTATTATTGCGATATTATACATATTACAAAAATGTAATATATGTAATATCTCGAAAATTGGAAAGAAAAATATGAGGTACGCGGACACTTTTGGGACGACAAGTGTCATTTAAAATGACTCAGTTAGTCCCAAAAGTGTCCAGGCACCTATAAAAGTTTGAGCCAAGCTTGCAGCGGGTAATGATCCGAAGCTTCTTTGAATTGATGATATTCTTTACTCACTGTGACGTAACACTTCTTCCCAACAGACTTATCGTAGTAGCTAGAAAGAACTCTATCTTCTGGAATTTTGTTCTTTTCAACATTAGAGCTATCACAACCTAGAAATAGTCTTTCTTCTTTAGGAATAATGATTTCACCTTTAACAATATCGATATTCTTTGATGTCACAATATAATCAAGCATCAACTTGAGCCGATTTGGGTGATAGCCATCTCCTTCATGAGTCGGTGCATTCTCTTTGACCCAACGATTGACCTTTTTGAAGTAATTTTTAAGAACTCTTGATCCAGGGTTTTTTAAATTTCTAATATCTGTGTTCCAGTCGCCTATGGCCACCCAATAGCTTCCAGGAGCGAGAGGTTCAATTCCTTCAATATTGACTTCAATATCTGTGCTTCCTGTTGTGTACCATTCTAAGAATCTAAGTTGATCAGCATTTCGCTGATAATTTGGACTCTTCTTATTTCCAAAGTGATAAGAAGGGACAGTATGAAGTGTGATAAGATGAACAACCTGGTCTCCAACTTTAATCACTGTATCGACAAAGTTCTTATCAAAGAGTTCAATATTCTTGTCTATCGCCAATCCATTGGCCTGCTTAAAGCGATTTAACTTAGCGTTAGGATTGAAGTCGAGCCATTTTAGCTTATTGATAACGATAGGGTTTTTAAACTCCTTAAAGTCATAAAGTAAAGCAGTCGAATATTGTCCTGGGAAAATTCCAAAATTCCACTGATCGGCATACTTCATGATATTTGGGACAGAAAAGTTTTGAGGATATTTTCCATTATCAAGTTTTAAAGCTCGTTGCCCGGTATTTGCTGGATGGAAACTAGTATTCCAAAGGTAGAACTCTGGATTTACTTTTTTTAGAAAGTTAATTGCGTTTTTACCATTTGGATAATCATATTGAACTTCATTAAGAGAGAGAATATTGAAGTCATATTTCTGGAGTAGTTTAACCGCTTCATTCACTTGGTTATCGTGAGTATTAATTTTCTGAGTATCTAATTCCTTAATATTGAAATGAATGATTTTTAAATCAGCACTATTCTTAGAGAAGTGTGAACAGCCAGCGAGTAAGAGAATTATAATTAAAGACCAAGTTTTCATTGAACCCTACCAATAAAATACATTTCCCTTATAATACTTAATATGAAAAAGAATTTAAAGGTTTTAGTGTTAGGGGGAACTGGTCTCGTTGGAAATGAGCTAATTAATTTAATGCTGAAAGACGAAACGATTAGCTCAATTACTTCTCTAGTAAGAAGTCCTAAGGGGATAAATCATCCCAAGCTTAATGAAGAAATAATTGATTTTGAAGAATTTGAAAATATTGCGCATTACTTTGAAAAGAAAGATATTGTGTTTTGTTGCTTGGGGACAACTATCAAGAAAGTCAAAGGTGACAAAATGCTTTTTCGAAAAGTTGATTTAGAATATCCAGTCAAGGCCTGTAAAACTGCCCTTGAGAAGAAGGTGAAGCATTTTATTATGATCTCTTCCTTAGGTGCAGATTCCAATTCACCATTCTTCTATAACCAAGTTAAGGGAGAGTGTGAAAATCGTGTGAAAGCGATTGGGGGTGGAAAAGGTTTCAATTCTTAGACCTAGTCTCTTAGTTGGTAAGAGAAATGAATCGCGCCCGCTGGAAATGATGAGTATGGGGTTAATGAAATTTGTTAATCCTCTTCTACCAGGTAACTTAAAGAAATACCGATCTGTTGCGGGGACAGAAGTTGCTCGTCTTATGTTGGCCTTGGCCAATGAAGATCACGAAGTCATTGATCTATCACCAATTGAGCACTACACCGTTTAATTTAATTCAATACAAAAACCATCTGGAGAATGAAAGTCTGGTTTATCATAAGGATGCTTAAGGGCGTAATAGAGTGTTTCATCGCCAAGCTTTAACACACATGAGATGGCCAAGAAGAGTCCATGATCAGTATCGAGTTTCTTGAAATTTGATAGTGGAAGAGTGAAGTGAAGTTCATCTTTTTCAAAATAAATATGGGAAGGTTGAAGGTCAATCTTCTCTAGTTCTTCTCCCAGACCACTTGAACGATAATCGCTAAAGTAATAGCCATGGTTTTGCAGATTAGAAGCGAGGTTAATTTCGTAGTAATTTTTTCCTAGACGATCATCTTTTACAAAGAATTCAAAACAAGTATTTTCCCAAAGCTTCTCTTGATTATGAACATCGAAATCAACTTTGTGAGCATCTTTTCCTAGAACAGAATATTTTAACGTCAATTTATCTTGATCGCGAGCTACTTGAACATGTAGCTCGAGATCATGATTGTGACTTTCAAAAGGAATTAATTCTAGAGAAAGATTACTCACCTTCGATTTCCTTTAAGAATTCTTATTAACGAGATCTTTTACACTTCCAAGAAAGTCTGCTGGAAGAGGGAAGAAAGTTGTCGACTTACCTGTTCCTGAAGAAATTTCTTTCATCGTATCAAGGTAACGTAGAGTGATCGCATTTGGTTGACGATCTAAAATTTCAGCAGCTTCAGATAGCTTAATCGAAGCTTCAAGTTCACCTTCTGCCGAGATAACTTTTGCTCTCTTATCTCTTTCTGCCTCTGCTTGCTTGGCCATGGCCCTTTGCATCTCAATTGGAAGGTCAATGGCCTTTACTTCTACAGCTGAAACCTTAACTCCCCAAGGCTCTGTTTGCTCATCTAAAATAGATTGAAGAGAAGAGTTAATTTTATCTCTTTGCTGAAGGATTTCATCAAGTTCATATTGCCCAATCACAGTTCTTAATGTGGTTTGAGAAATCTGTGCTGTTGCTGAATAGAAATCTTCAACTGCAATAACCGCTTTTTCAGGATTATCAACTCTAAAGTAAACAACACCATTCACTTTAAGTGTTACGTTGTCTTTTGAGATAATATCCTGTGATGGAATATCCATTGTTACGGTACGAAGATCAACTCTAACCATTTTTTCAATTCCTGGGATAAGGATAATAAGTCCTGGCCCTCTAATTGATGTAAAACGACCGAGTCTAAAAATTACTGCTCTTTCATATTCTTTTAAAACTTTAATCGTATTAAAAATTAATATGATGAGAAGTAAGCCAAATAAAAATACTGGATTCATAATCTACTCCTTAAATTTCATAAACTAATTCATGTTCTTTCTTACTAATAACTTTTACTAATTCATTTTCTTGATATTCTTTCTTGGAAGTTGCCTGCCAAAATTCACCATTGATTTTGATTTGATAGCTGTAATGATCTCCCACTTCTTTTCTACTTACGACTGTGGCATTCATTCCAATATGCTCATTAAATTTTTCTTTTCCAATATTCTTATGATCACGGGCAATTACCCATACTAAGAATGCTAGAAAACAAACGATGGCCAAAACTGCACTGACCATAACATCAGCACCTATTTGAAAAAGAGAATCATCAGTACGATAGAGAAAGAGTGATCCTGCAATCAGAGAGGCAAGTCCTCCAATCGTAAGTATTCCATAACTTGTTATATAGGCCTCGATGATAAAGAGAATGAAACTCGCCACTAAAAGGAGAAGGGCCCCCATATTAATTGGAAGAACTTGAAATCCTATTCCTGATAATATGAGAGAAACAGCACCTAATGATCCTGCAATAAAGCCTCCTGGTGCTTGAAATTCGAGATAGAGAAGAGCGGCTCCAATGAGGAATAGAATATAAGCTGTATTTGGGTTGGCAAAAGTATTGAGAAGTGATTGACCGACATCCATACTCACTTGAATAAAGTTAGGAGAGTTAACACTTAGTTTTAAGCTCTTGCCTTGAACGGTAACTTCTTTCCCATTGATAAAACTTAAGAGGTCATCTTTAGTTGAGATAATTTCATTGATGGCCTTTTGATCTAGAGCTTCTTGGGAACTAATACTTGAAGCTTCTGTAATCATTTTTATAATTGGTTTAGACGCTCTTCCTCTTGTTTCTGAGAGACTTTTAACAAGAGCACTTAAATCATTGATGGCCTTCTTTCTGGCATCAGATTTTTTATCAATGTCTTTATTTAATTGAATTGGAGTTGCGGCTCCCATATTTGTTCCAGGTGACATAAAAACAAAGTGAGCAGCACTACTTAAAATTGCTCCTGCACTAGTGGCCGAAGCACCTTCTGGTGTCACCCAAATAACTGTCGGTTTATCTTTTTCTCCAATGAGAGTGATGAGACTCTTTGTTGTTGAAACAAGACCGCCAGGGGTATTTAAGTTAATAAGTAAGAGGTCATAGTCTTTGTGTTTATTGATGGCATTTTTTATATAGGATTCAGTTGCCGGATTAATAGAGCTCGAAACTTCTAGTTCCAGAATGTTTTTTACTTCATAGTTTGCAGAAACCGAAAATGTGAAAAGCATGGCGACAGATATTAAAAACTGTACGAAGATTCCTTTTTTTGGCATTGTTACTCCTATGAAAACAAAACAATATACAGTTCTATTTTGCGATTTTTTAAATCCAATTAATGATAATGAATGTGAATACGTTAGGGAAGGTGCAATTGTTTGGACAGATGCACCAAAACACCAAATACTTGTCGCGTCAAAGCGAGACAAGGTACTTTCTTGGCTAGAAAAAGAACAAAAGAAACATAGAGGATTGCAAATACAAGAAATTGATCGCTCTGGTTATACGGCCATGCCTGGTTTCTTTGATACGCATTTTCATTGGGTGCAAGATGATGTTCGTCTGAAACCTAAAGCGAACCTTCTCACTTGGTTAGCGAAATACACATGGCCTTACGAAAAGAAGTTCGCCAATAAAGAATATTCTCAGAAAAGGGCCCATAAATTTGCTCAAGAATTATTGGCCTGTGGGACTTTAGGGGGAATGGTTTATTCTTCAATACATGGTCACACTGTTGATCATGGACTTAAGAATTTTGTCGGACACTTCTGTGTTGGAAATGTCCTTATGACGATGAATTCTCCAGACTATCTTATCCAAACAAAGACGAATGCTATTTCTCTTGTAAATAAATATTCAAAGAAATTTAAAGAGAAGTATGCCATGACTCCTCGTTTTGCACCAACAACTCATCCTGAAGTGATGAAAGAAGGTGCAAAGATTGCGAAGAAGAATAAGAGTTTTATTCAAACCCACTTAAGTGAAACTGAAAATGAATGTGATTATGTTCTTGGCCTCTATAAAGAACATAAGGGTTTTGAGAATATTGAATCGTATACCCATATTTATAAAAAGTGTGGCGTGCTTGGTCCTAAAACAATAATGGGTCATGGTATTTATCTGAGTGATAAAGAATTAAAACTTCTTTCAAAATCTAAAACTTCAGTTGCTCATTGTCCGACTTCAAATGCTCCAGTTAAGAATAAAGGTTTAGGAAGTGGACTCTTTGATTTTAAAAAGGCCAATAAGTTCAAAGTTAATTGGTCTCTAGCTTCAGATATTGGTGGGGGACCTTTTCTTTCAATGTTTGATGTAATGAATTCTTTTGTTGAACAAAATAAGAAGAAGAAAATCAGTGGAGTTACCTATGTAATGGCCCTCTATCGAGCAACTTTAGCTGGGGCAAAACTCATGCATTTGGACAAAGTTACTGGAAACTTTGCTAAGGCCAAAGAAGCCAATCTCTTTCTTGTGAAATCACCACGAAACTGTCGCAATTCTCAAGAGGCAATAGCTAGAATAAGCAATCGTAAAGGTCGTTCTAAGCAAGATGAGCTAGTTTCTGAATGTTATTTTCAGGGTAAACAAGTATTTTTGAGATCGTAAAAACTTCACTATTTTTATTTGAAAAGTAAATCGGTTAAGTTGTTAATATTACATGGAAGTTAAGGTAAAATTAATAAATTTAGATAATATTTATTTTTCTCAGTGCCAAAATCTTTTAAGATGTTTTTAGATAGATTTGATATCGAAAATAGATAAAAGGATAGGCAATAAAATGGAATCAAAAAGAAGCTTTCAAAACATCGCAAGATTAATTAGAGACAGAAGAATTAACCACCCTAAGAATTATTCTCAATCGGAACTTTCTCAACTTCTAGGATATAAGAATGGGCAATTCATCTCTAACGTTGAAAGAGCACTATGTAATATTCCTTTGAAGATGCTTACGAGAGTTTCTGAGATTTTAGATATTCCTGAAAGAGACTTAAAAGCAGCAATCTTAAAAGACCATGAAATCACACTTGATAATTTCCTAGGACAAGAAGGAATCAATCAAGTAATCAGCGAAGCCTCTCACTAAGAGAGGCTACAGACCTTTATATTTATTATAATCTTCCATTGAACCTTCACTTTCTTCAGTATCATTAGAATAATTGGCTTCTTTCTGTGAAGGAAGGTAGTGAGGATCATCACTTAAGGTCGGATCGACTTCTACATGGGACGGATCAAGTTCGTGATTAGAAGAGTAAGTATTATCAGGGTTGGCCATATGAAATTTACGTCCAAACTTTTCTCTAACTTCAGGGGCCATTCTCTCTTCAAAATCTCTTAACTCTTTTGCTGAATTTGAAAATTGTCTTTCAAGTTTTGCTAACTGTTTAGGGTCAGCACGATGGAAGAGGTCAAAATACTTTCTTCTCATTTGGAAATGTTTTTCAAGGAGATTTAGATAACTTCTTTCGGCCTTATCAATACCTGTATTCTTATTTTTATTCTTATTAAAAGGCTTACGTCTACGACGACGGTTATTATTGCCTTTCTTTCTATTATTACCTGTATTCTTATCGTTCATTAATACTCCTCCTTACAATTTAAGTGCTTGGTTTAAGGGCGTCAAGACTATAAACGTTAAGTAAATTCAATAGTTTAGATGTGCGAGATTTTTAATGTTGAGGGGCTAAATAGCCGATAAGAATGATGTGAGAAAGTGTATTTATTTATATTCATTTCTAGGGATCGTCCTATTTTTCAATTCTGCCTTGGCCAGTAATACTCAGGGGCCTAAGAGTTTTGACCAATATGTTCAGTTAGAAGGAAAGAGAGTTGAAAAGAAAAGGGTGAAGGGTAAGGTTGTTTCTAAAACAACTTGGGATCTACTTCCTAGTGAACTTTCAATTCATTCTACAGAATTTCAAGAATTAAGAATTTCAAAGAACTCTACATTTAAAAATATTTCATCGGTGGACATAATTTTTCGAAAGAAGAAAGAGAAGTACTTCAAGAAATCTTTCAAGATCGATAGTGGAGATCATAAAATTTCAGACTTCGACTTTAAGGCCTTTGCTCTTGAGTATATAGGTCCTAAAGAAGGGATATTAGAATTCAATTTTATTAATAATAAGAAGCAGCTCAAGTCAGTAGTCGTGAGAGTTGTGAAAAGTGGATCTTAAATATGAATAAGTTTTTAACAATTTTTCTATTCTTGTTTTCTCAATTCATTATGGCCGAGCAAGTTGAGCTCTACTGTACAGATGCTACAACAGAAGATCCGCCATTCTATATTTCGGATGAGTATCGTCAAGGGGATAAAATTTGGGAAAACCTTCGTGATATTGAAGACCACACAAAAGTGAAAGAATATTTACCAAGAGGTTCGATTGTTCATGCACCTTATGAGTTAACAGAAATTTCTTATGCTCCTGCACATCGTGTCCCTGTAAAGGTTATCTCTGTGCCTGATAAGAAGTGGGAAGATGATATTAAGGGAACTAATAGATCAGGACAAAAACGCCGCTTTCGTCATACAGCTCTAACTCCCAAAGGGCGTGATCGTGCCAAGGCAGGAAGTGTGGGCTTTCTTGATCGTCGCTCTCTTATTCCGGCGGGAAAATTTACATTCTTTGTTAAAGAAACGTCGCCACTTCATAAGTCACCAGGTGGTTTAGACTTAAAGAAGTATCCACTTTCGCTTTTAAAAAATGGTGATTCTTATCAAGGACAAAATTGTTGTGAGTATACTGAAACAAGCGAAGAGCCAAATTGTTTTTTCAAATACACTTTCCAAGTTTTAAATAATAAAGGTGAGGCCTTAGAGACAGTGAATATTGATCCTCAAAGGTGTGAACTTCTTCAACATATCATGCCAGTTCCTAAGAAAGATGGGATGGACTTATCCTTGGCCAGTATCCTCAGTAATTTGAATGAAGAATATCCTGGATTTGGTATTGGAGAAGGAATCGAAACGGAGAGTATTAATCTTTCTGGAATAAAGTACTTACCTGATCACAAGCATAATAATGGGCGTGTGGTTCGAGATTATATGATTAAAATTCCTATGGACCCAGAGACTCGTCAAGGTCCCTATAATTCGCTTCATTATCACCCTGATGATGACAATAATAGTGATGCTTATTTAAAGCCACAGAGTATGTGCGCCTTCTTTGAAGTGTTGAAGAAATATAATAAAGAATGTGGTGATGAAGCTGGTTGTCAGGTTCAATTTGGTAATATGTACCATAGCCCAAATTGGGGAGTTCATGAGTCCCATGGTTCAGGTGAGTGTATTGATATCAGACCACAGAGAAAAGGTGATGATGACAATAGTGGTCTAACCTATAAGCAAACCTCTCGTTATTCTCGGGACAAGACAAAAGATCTTGTTGAGATTTTAAAAGAAGCTGGGGGAGCACCGATCTTCTTTAATGATACGAAGATCAATGGGGTTCGCTGGCTAAAAGGTCATCACAACCATATTCACGTATGTTTCAACCCTGATAGGCAGAAAGTTAAAGACGCTTGTCGTAAGGGAATTTAGAAAACTCTGTGTTATATTTCTCCTGTTTTTAATTTAATGCACAAAACAGGAGTCTCGTATGAGTAAAAGAGTAAAAGTAGCGGTTACAGGTGCTGCTGGTCAAATCGGTTATGCCATCCTTTTTAGAATTGCCTCAGGTCAAATGTTTGGTCCTGATACTGAAGTTGAACTTCAACTTCTTGAACTGCCTCAAGCACTAGGTGCTCTTGAAGGTGTAAAGATGGAACTTGATGACTGTGCTTTTCCACTTCTAAAAAATATTGTTTGTTCAGATAAAATGGAAGATGCTTTCAAAGATGCTAACTGGGTACTTGCCATTGGTGCAGTTCCAAGAAAAGCAGGAATGGAAAGAGGGGATCTACTCAAAGTTAATGGGGGAATCTTCGGTCCATTAGGAAAAGCAATTGCTGATCATGGTGCAGATGACTGTAAACTTTTTGTTGTTGGTAACCCATGTAACACAAACTGCTTAATTGCTATGGAAGCTTCAGGTCTTCCAAAAGATAGATTCTTTGCAATGACAATGCTTGATGAAAATAGAGCAAAAACTCAGCTAGCTCAAAAAGCTGGTGTTGATGTAACGAAAGTTACAAATATGACAATTTGGGGGAACCACTCGGCGACTCAATATCCAGACTTCTTCAATGCTAAAATTGATGGAAAGCCGGCTAATGAAGTCATTACAGATTCAGAATGGCTTAAGTCTGAGTTTATCCCAGTTGTTCAAAAGCGTGGTGCTGCCATTATTCAAGCAAGAGGTGCTAGTTCAGCTGCTTCTGCTGCCAACGCTTGTGTACAAGGTGTTTATAATCTTACACATGACACTCCAGCTGGTGAGACATTCTCAATGTGTCTTTCTTCAACTGGTCAGTACGGAGTTGATGAAGGTCTTATCTTCTCTTTCCCTTGTCGTGTTGAGAATGGACAACTTAAAGTTGTTGAAGGAATTGAGCACAATGACTTTGGTAAAGATAAGTTCGCAACGACTCTTGAAGAATTAAGAACTGAAAGAGATACAGTTAAAGATCTAGGTTTAATCTAGTTCTTAGTTTCGTAAATATTTACTGACCCTGGGAAACTAGGGTCAGTGATTTTTTCAATAAACTTATAGATGTTTGGATCCTTGAGAGGATCTTTTTTTATGCCCGCAATTAACTTCTTCAAATAGTCATCGGCTTGATATCTTTTAGCAAAGCGAATGAGGTAGGGATCACTTACTTTTCCAAGCGGTGCTATGTAATAGTGGCCGTCGTTTAAATCAGTTGTAATATAATACATATACCTATTATAGCTTATTTAGTTATAATGTAATTAATGATGAAATATATAGCCTTTTATAAACCCTTTAATTGTGTCAGTCAGTTTACCGGAGAAGGAGTAACTCTTAGTGAGTATAATCTTCCTAGTGAAGTTTATGCGGCTGGAAGACTAGATAAAGATAGTGAGGGACTTTTACTTCTTACTAATGATGGTCCTTTTATAAAAAAGGTGACTGATCCAAAGAACGATAAAGAAAAAATATATTGGGTACAAGTTGAAAAGATTCCCGAAAAAAAAGACCTTGAAAAGCTCTCTCGGGGAGTTGTTATTAAAGGTTATAAGACAAAACCCTGTCAGGTGAAGATTTTGGAACCAGAACCAAAAGTCTTTGATCGTGATCCTCCTATAAGAGAACGTAAGAATATCCCAACATGTTGGTTAGAGATTAAATTGACGGAAGGAAAGAATAGGCAAGTAAGGAGAATGACTGCGGCCATTGGATTTCCAACACTGAGACTTATTCGAGTAGCGATTGGTAAACTTAATCTCGGGAATCTAAAACCTGGTGAGTATAGAGAAGTAAAGAAGTCAGATATTCTCTAGAATTGTTTTCTATCTTGGTAGTTATCATTGAAAAGAAGTTGGCCTTCAGTAACTCCAAATTTCTCTAGAACATTGAGTTTATCTTTTAATTCATCTTCATCAATAAGGTCATTAATGAAGCTTGCATAGAGATCATACTTACGAGCGAGTTCTTCACCCGATTCATTTAAACCTTCAATACGAAAATGAGAAACTCCATTATCAATCCAACCTTTTAAAGAAGAGATGGCCGCTTGAGGAGAGTTCTTAAAGAGAGTATTTCGACATTCTTGATCAGCAGCAAGTGTATGAAAATTTCCATAAGGGTCTTTAAGTTCCACTTTATGTTCTTCACATGGTTTACCACAGTCTTTAAAGCTACTACCGTTACTTAAAAAAGCAGCAAATACACAATGCTCCATATGAAACTCAGGCATATACTGATGAATAGTAATTTCTAATTTACTAGGGTTACAATGAGCAATTAAGTTTGATATCTGCTTAGCATTGAGATCATAGCTTAAGCAAAGAGAGCTTAAGCCTTTTTTACTTAAGTATTCGTAGCTTAATGAATTACTCACATTCAATGAAAAATCTCCAAAGAGATCTCCTTGATAGTTATTTTCTCTCAGAAAATTGATGGCCCCTAGGTTTCTGACGAGAATGGCATCTGGATTAAGACGGATAAGAACTTTGAGATGATGATATTCATTTGGTTTGAGTATACGTGTCGTTGCGATGGCGACCGAAAGTCCTTTCGCTCTTACTCTTTCAATATCTGCCGCATAGTCTTTCCCAAATTCATAATCAAGAATGATATACTTTATAGTTTCTATGTCTTGAACGTGATTTAAAAATGATTGCAGTTGATTTGTATTTCTAATAAGTACATTGGCCTTACTCTCAATATTATTATCTATGTCTTCTAGTTCAGTAAAATTGTAAGTTCTTATATCTTTGCTAGGTCTTTGAATTCTTAACTGATAAAGATCTTTGATGGCCTGCTGCCTTAACGTTTTAAGTTCTTTATTCGAAATAAAGATATTTTCATCAGTCTCAAATTCTATCTTATCGAGATAAAAACAAGTCGTTGAGAGCTTTGATAATTCTTTTTCAATATCTTCTTTGAGAGTCGGTCGTTTTTGAGAAGCTTGAACTTCTTCACCTAAGAGCTCAGCTGTATGACCTTGAAAATCTTGGTAAACAATTCTTAGCGGCTCATCTAACTTGGCATAAACTTCAATATTTACCGGCATTCTCTTCAGTAATGTTTTATCGGTAAAGCTCTTTTCAAGATCCTTTGTATTATTAGGGTCTTTATTTATGAAGACTCTCATTCCTTTTTGAACTTTTGAAAGATCAATATGTTTAGCAACGGTTATGCCTATTTGGTCCTTTTTTTGTTTTGTTTCATAAATATTAGCACCAAGTTCAAAATTTGATGTCGATATCTTAGGATTGGTAATGATAAGGCCCATTCCAGGATTTAGTTCTAGATTGCTCTTAAGCCAAATTGTTTGACCTGTAATATTTTCTACAATTCCAGCTAGCGGACCTCGATGGTTTCCATAACTACCTTCAACAAGTTTCTGATGATCAACTCCATGTAGCCATCCTGAGAAATAACCACGAGAAAATGATTTCTCAATCTTTTGAAAATTCTGAGCACGAGACTTTTGATCAGTCATCTTGTCTAGCTCTTGACGATAAGAACTAGCACATGCGGCAACATAGTCTGGTCCTTTTAAGCGGCCTTCAACTTTTAGACAGTCTACTTGGAGTTGAGTGAGTTTTTCAATTTCATTCAGTCCACAGAGATCCTGAGGGCTTACAAGATAGTTGCGATTATTAGTATTATATTTTTCACCATCAACAATAAGGTCATATTCAAAACGACAGGATTGAGCACATTGACCTCGATTGGCACTTCTTCCACCCAGTGATTCTGAGGTAAGACATTGTCCAGAGTAGGCGACACAGAGAGCACCATGAACAAAGACTTCAATTTCTTTATCTGTTCTTTCTTTTACTTTTTCTATTTCTTTTAAAGAAACTTCTCTTCCTAAAACAAATCTTTTGATATCAAGATCGTCTAGGAATTCAATGGCGTGAGCATTGGTAATCGTCATTTGGGTTGAAGCGTGGACAACCTGTTCAGGGCAAATTTCTTTAATCAATTTAACGAGGCCAAGGTCTTGAACAATAAAAGCATCAGGATTTAGAGGAATAATTTCATTGAGAACTTCAAGACAGTAATCTAATTCTTCTTCAAAAATGAGAACATTAAAGGCCAGTAGTACCTTCACATCATAGAGATGACAAAGCTCAATCAGCTCCTTTAGCTCTTCAATCGTGAAATCTGTCGTTCTTCCTCGTGCATTGAAGCTAGGAACTCCCATATAGACCGCATCAGCCCCATTATGAATGGCAGCGAGACACATTTCTTTAGTCCCCACAGGGAGGAGGAGTTCCGGCTTCTTTAGGCCCTTATGATTAGATTTCATAAGGTTATATGTGCCACTCAATTACTTAGTTGTAAAGATCGCAAACGTTTCCAGTAGCTTGGAGGCTTTCTAAGTAATATTTCTCAAATCTTGGATTTGCGATGTCATACTCTTCTACTAAAAGTGTGATTTCATCTGTAGGGATTTGATCTGTATTGTAATCAACAACAAGTTTAACATTATAGTAATAGTCAAACTTCCCTTGATCATATTCATCAACGATAACTTCCGTGCTCTCCCATTCAACAGACCCACTTCTAATTGCTTTCTTACAGTTAAGATTAACAACTTTTTGGATAAAAGATTTTACACCTGAATTTAAATCAGTATTGTTAGGAAAGAATACTGGTTGATTATTTGCTCTTGTCACAGAACTAGTTAAAAGTAATGCAGTTAAAATAAAAAGTTTCATAAGGATCTCCTAAAAAATTTTGTACTTTATAGGAGTCCAATTACTTGTTGGCCAATGATAAGTGATAAAAATTACATAAAGATTTTGCGCGGATTTTTTAGTTTTGTGAAAAAGGGAAACAGGAGACCACGTGGCCTCCTGTTCCTTCAGAGAGAGAGAGAATTCCTATCGAGTGCTAAAGCCTCGAAAGTGGCTGAACTGTTCCTGTTTGTTGAGTTTTAACTTCTTCGCGCTGTCACTGTCATGAGGAGCTTTGGCCACAGAATTCGATGAGCAAGAGCTCACTAGCCAAGTCAAAGTGAGTAGAAAAAATAATGTCCATACATTCTTTTTCACATATACCTCCTTGTATACCTCAAATAGAGACCGATCCTTGGTCTCAACTTGCTTACTAATATATATTGCTAATAGCGTGCCAACTTTTGATAGGGTCAAAAGGGGAAATAAGGGATAAATTTAAATAAATTTCCTTAAAATTGGGTCATTCTGGGGTGACAAAAAGTAACCGACTGGTGCGGTTACACTATATTCTTAAGCATTATCGGCCATATAGTCTTGTAGTTTTTGATAGTAGTGTCTTTGTTCTTCAATAGTTAAAGGTTTCATCGTTTCAACATTTTGTTTTCTAATACCTTTTTGTCTAACTAACTCACCAGTCTTTCTTAATTTATGAGTAATTGAAATAGCAATTGTTTCTAACCATCTCGGAAATTGTTTTTCTTTCTCTGTGACAGGGATTCTAATTAATGTGCTTGGCTCTACACAAATAACATGGGCACTACGAGGCTCTTTATCAAAGAAGCTGAGCTCGCCAATATATTCTCCAGGCCCAAGAAATGCGAGAGGTGTTATCTTTGTTCCGTTATTGACGAAGACGAGAAGTTTTCCTTTATGAATAATATAGAGGTCGTGATCATGCTCACCAGCACTACAGATAATTTCATCTTTATCGAGTTTTAGAGTTAGGGGACCTGATAAACTTTTTTCACCCATAATTTCCTCACAATTTTAGAAGACTTCGAATTTTAGTTTCGACCTCTTCATTTAACATCTCCCAGAAAAGTTCCTGAGGATAAATCTTGTCTGAAAAGAGAACATTCTTTCCAATATTTCTGTTAATCATTAAATTAAAGTCTATAATCTCGAAGCCTCTTGTTTCTGCTTCTTCAACTAAGATTTTATTAAAAATAATATTTCCACGCCATAGGGTACAGTCAAAGATATTGGCCTTATAGAAGGCCTGCCTCGCTTTAAGAAAGTCACCTGTTCCTAAATGTACTTTTCCCAAGAGATAAAAGCTTAAACTATTACCAACGGCAATTTTGCTGAGTTCACTTGCTGGTTTAAAAGCATCTTTGTATCTCTTTTCTTTGATTAATTTTGAAATACGATTTTGCTCAATCAAAATATTCTGAGTTTGAGAGTTCTCGCAAACACTTCTTGGTACAACTTCAAGATTGATAGGTGGAGTGATAACCACCATCTTTCCATCTTTTGATTTAATATGATTGAGAAGGTCCATCCATTGGTACTCAAAGAGTTTGTAAGTCCCTTCCATAATATTCTGAGTAACGGCTGCTTCGATCTTTTCTTTTCTCTTTACTGGTTTCTCACCAAGTTTTTGATAATCCACACCGGCATAGAGAAAACGACTAAGGATAGGAAAGGCCATTATGAGAGAGGCCTTTTTATCGTCATTGTAGACGTTAAAGTTATGTAGAATTCTTTTTACGTCTTTAGGATTAAAAGTTTTTTCGTAGAATTCTTGAGTACCGCCAAGGTAGATAATAAGTGTTGGGAGAGTATCTAAACTTTTAATTTTGGCCAGGGTGCGATGAATTCCTTCTCCATCAGTTGACCAATCATAGACCTTTAAAGGTTCTTTCAGGTTCTCGCTAAGTCTTGGAATCATTTGATTGAGACCACGATTAAAACTCTTGGCCATGCGATCACCAACTAGAAGAATATCCGCTTCAGCGGCTTTGGTGCTCGCTATGTCTTGTTTATAGGATTTCGCGAAATAATATGGCAATGGCAGGACGCTAGTTCGCGTACTCGTGTACTTGAGATAAACAAGCGATCCAGCAAAAGAAATGGCCAAAAAGACCAGGATTTTAAGTAATTTTTTCACTCCTTATATTGTAAAGGAAAACATTGTTAGTTAAAACACAGGGTATTGATTTTTATAAAGGTTGCGCTGTGTCAAATTGGGTACCAGAATTACTAAGTCCTGCTGGCAGTTTGGAAAAACTGAAGATCGCCATGTGGTATGGGGCGGATGCCTGTTATCTTGGAGGACAGAAGTTCGGCCTCAGAAGTGCTGCTGATAATTTCAATGAAGAAGAATTAAGAGAGGCCCTAAAGTTTGCCCATGATCGTGGCAAGCTCGTCTATGTGGTTCTCAATTCTTTTCTCCATGATTCTGAACTCAATGAACTACCAGAATTTTTAAAATTATTAGAAGAAATTGGGGTGGATGCTGTTATTTGTTCTGACTTAGGAGTCGTTCAAACAGTTCGTAGACATTCAGACCTTATCGTTCATTTATCAACACAGGCCAGCTGTCTTAACTCTCAATCGGCCATGTTCTGGAAAGAGCAAGGAGTAAAGAGAATTGTTCTCGGTCGGGAAGTGGCCATTTCAGAAGCAAAGAGAATCAAAGATAATGTTGATATTGAATTAGAAATGTTTGTCCACGGATCAATGTGTATGGCCTATTCTGGAAACTGCGTGATCTCAAATTATACTCAAGGACGTGATTCTAATCGTGGTGGTTGTGCACACTCTTGTCGTTTTGAATACTCACTAGCACCAAAGGGAAGTGAGGAATATAAGAATGCCTTCTTTATGAGTTCAAAAGATCTAGAAGGGATTAGAGTTCTTCAAGATTTCATCGACGCTGGTATTGATAGTCTAAAAGTCGAAGGACGTATGAAGACTCATCACTATGTGGGAACAATTTCTAAGGTTTATTCTCAAGCTCTTAATCAATATCGAGAACACGGAAACTTCTTAAGTGACCAATTAGAAAATTGGGAAGCTGAATTAAGAAAAGTAGGTCATCGTGATTATACGCAGGCCAGTCTTGTTGATCCTGCCGGAGCCAACTCAATCTTTGATGAAAGAGAGCATAGTGATAATGACTATGTGGTAGGGGGAGTTGTTCTTGAGACGGCAAGTGACTATACCTTAGTTGAAATACGCTCACCATTTACAACAAATGATCATCTGGAAGTCATTCCCTTCCAAGGTGAAAATATCATTGTACGACCTGATCAATTGCTTGATGCTTCTGGCGAGGTACTTCCAAAGACTCGGCCAGGAATGATTTTAAAACTTCCAGCAATTGAACAAGCACAAACATATAATCTTTTAAGAGTAAGGATGAATCCATGAAGAAGATCTTTACTCTAGAAAATGAAAATCAGCTTAATATATTATTCTCAGAAAAAGGTTCTGGGATCGAAGAAGTTATTCTCGCTCCTAAAGAACTAAGTCGTCTGGGAACTCTTGATATCAAGAGCGTGAATACGCTTGCTTCGAAGTTAAAGCAGCATGGAAAGAAGGTCTTTCTTCAGTGGGATATTCTGATGACGGAGAATCTCTTTGATAGCACTCTTCGATTTTTAGAGCTTATTGATTGGTCATTATATGATGCTATTAGAGTTCAGGATGCTGGTGCTTTTCAATATGCAATGACAAGCTTAGAGCTTCCTATTCAATTAATTTTAGAACAAGGTAATCATAATGTAGCTGGTCTTAGCTACTGGGTAGAGCATGCCCAGAAGATTAAAGAAGGAAAGCTTGAAAGAGTTGTTCTTTCACTTGAGATTCCTTTTGAAAGGCTTCTAGGCTTTGTTGATTTACTTAGAGAAAACTTAATTGAAATAGAACTACTGGCCCTTGGTAAGATTCTTCTTTTCTATACACCAAGATCGCTTGTGAAGCCTTTATTTAATGAATTTGATGATACGGAGAGTATCGAGGTACTTGGTAACTCAGAAGAGTCTCCTCATAAAGGTTTTCCTATTTTGGAAAATCGTCATGGAACATTTATGTTCAATACAAAAGATCATTGTATTGTTGAATACTTCGAAAAGCTTCAAGAGATTAAGCTCGATGCTTGGAGATTTGATCTCAGTTCTATAAAAGATGAAGAAAAAGAAGATTGGTTAGAATTAATTTCTAAGGCCAATGATGCAGAATCATTTCTAGGACTCAAAGAAAAGTATCCAGAGAAACTTATTCAAGGTTTCTTTAAAACCAATAAGAGTGATGTTCTTTTTAAGAAACTTAAGAATAAGCGTATCAGTAGAAAGGACACAGGATTTCTTGGCGAAGTTGTTGATGTAAAGAAGAAAGGTCATATTGGCATTCACTTGAAGAACCCTGCAATTTCTTTTGAACTTGGGCAAACGTTGACATTCTTTACTCCTGAAGGAAAAGAGAAGGATTCAACAATTGAAAAAGCATGGCGTGCGAATGGGGAAGGTTTAACGAAGGCCGATTACGGGCAAGTGATTTTCATCCCTCATCTTGGTGGAATTTCTCCTAAGACGATGGTTTACGATAAATCACAAATGACACTTTAAAGCCTCCATTAATAAAAGCTAAATTTTCACTGACTTCATAGCCTTCAATAAGGGGAGGAGTCTTAGTCTGAGGAATAATGACTCCAATTTTCATGGGCGAGTATTTATCTCTTATGGCACAGATCAGTTTTTTATTCCCTTCAGTATTCTTTATTCTCTTATTGTAGGGAAGGTTGGCGATACAGATATTCTCTTTATACTTAAGCTTTATCTCTTCTTCAGCATTATATAGATCGGTGACTTCTGTATGAATAATATCTAAATCCTGTCCTTGTTCTTCAAGTTCATTGAGATTTTTTTGAAATTGCTCAATCTGATTCTTGTCTTTATCAAAACCATAAATTTCAAAGTGCTTTTCAAACTGATGATCAATAGGCTTCAGATTAGATTCATAACAAGGAAGAAATTGGTAAGCATAATTTCTTAAATTATTTGGTCTTAAAAAGAGAAGAGCTTCACTAAGGAGAGTCCCACTTCCACAGATCGGGTCAATAAGATTATATTCTGTACTATGTTCTAGATCAAAAGTGAGAGCATAGAAACAAGCACTCGCAAGGTTTTCTCTTAAAGGGGCAAGACCTACGTATTTTCGATATCCACGGATACCCAATCTTTCTCCAGAAATATCTAAACTTAATTGGCACCAATCATTTTCGATTCTCATGTAGAGATTCCAGTGATCATATTCTTTTGTCTTTTCTAAGAATTTCTTTTTGATAGGTGACTTTTGAATATATCTTTCAATGCCACCTTGTATGGCATTTTTAATTTTACGATCATCAAAGAGTCGTGAATCAATACTCGTAATCTGGAAGCTAAACTCTTGAGCTCCAAGATAAGGCTTCCAATCGATGGCCGAAATTTTCTTATAAAGCTTTGGAAAATCTCGACATTTGAATGAAGCAATTCTAAGGAGAATTTTATTGGGAATTTTTAACCAATGGTTGAGAAGGCAGGCCTCTTCAAATAAAAGCTCAATATTAAAACCACCATCTTCAGCAAAGACTTCTGGGCAAGTCTTATTAGGAAAGACAACAGGCCATTTTAGCCTGAGTTCATGAATGGCCAATTTCTCAAGTCCAAGAGGAATTTGGATAAAAAATGTTTGCTTCATAGTTATTCTTATTATACCAAATAAACTATGAAAAATACTGGAACTCTCTATTTAATTCCTACTCCTATTGATGAGGATTCTAAGCTTGAATCCCATGCTTTTGATCTTCTTTTAAAGGCCTCTGAAGCTAAAGAAACGATAGTTATCGAAGATCTCAAGCCAGGGCGACGTCGATGGCTACGTTGGGGACTTCCTCGAGAGCAAGTTGAAAGTTTTGTGCTCTATAATGAACATTCATGGAATAAAGAATGCGAGAATCTGGTTAATGAATTAAAGAATGGAAAGAATGTTTATATTATGTCTGATGGGGGACTTCCTTGTTACTGTGATCCTGGAAGACAATTAGTTGAAAGATGTCATCAGCTTAATATTAAAGTAACATCCACACCTTTTCCTCATAGTATTGCTTTGGCGTTAGCGATGAGTGGATTCGAATTGATCCCTTATCAGTTTTTAGGGTTTCCTCCGGCCAAGAGAGAAGAAAGAGAAGACTTCTTAAAAGATATGCTGAAAAATAAAATGCTGACAGTCATTATGGATACTCCCTATCGTCTCGAAAAACTTCTAACTCAGTTAAAAGAAATTTCAAATGCAATGGGAATAAAAAAAGAAATCTTCTTGGCCATGGATCTTAATCAAGAGACGGAAGAATATTATCGCGGAACACTTTCGAAGATCAAAGAATCTGGTCTTGGAAAAAGAGAATTTATTCTTATTCTTAAATAATTTTATTTAAATCTACGAGTAAATGTAATGAGATATCTCTTACTCTTCTCATAATCTGGCCCAAATCGAAAAGATCTTTTATCGGCCATAAAAGAAATATTATTTCTTTCATTAAAATCATATGAATAAGTAAAAGAGACTTCGGCCTCTCTTGAGCTGGTACTATTAAAATCATATTTTTGAACTTCTCCATCGACAAAGCGATCAAGAAAGACTGATCCAAATCTTCTGTGACTTAAACCAACTCCCCAGCTAGTACCGACATACATATTAGAAGTATTATCAACACCTGGCTTAGAGCTTTCTCCAATCGCATATCCTAAAGAAGCAGAAGCTCTTCCTAATAGTTGGAGATCTGAATTTTCAAATGGTTTCCAGCCAATGGTTCCGTAAACTTTGATTGGCTCTACTTCAATATAGTTCTCAACACCAAGAGGTAAGTCTCTTGTATATTGAAAATTTCCGATGCTCACACCTTTTTCAATAATGTGAAGACGGCCATCATTTTCAAGGGCCTTCACTTCTTCTCTAGTGATAGCACTTACTTTTAAATACTGATGCTGAAGACCTTCAACACCCATTTGAGTTTCACTAGATAATCTTCCAATAAAGTATTGTGTTTCACTTCCATCTTCATTTCTTTCTGCTTGTGTTTGTCCTAATTGAGCATTCATTGAAAAGATGATGATATCACCTTCGAATTTATCACCTTCTGTCCATGCTGCTTGGCCGGCTACAATCGAAATATCTTTTAATTTTGGATCTAGCTCGCTGATAATTTCACGAATTGGATCAAGACTGATTTCAGACTTGGTACAATCAGAAACTTCTGAAATAAGCTCAGAAGCTGATAAAGAAGTAGTGAATAATAGAGCGAGAATTAAAATCCAAGTATTGCTTTTCATAATTTTCCTTTCTGTAAATAAAGCAAAGTGAATGCCAAGATTGAGGCCGTAATTGATTGAAAAGAACTATAAAAATAAATATTATTGTCCAAATCTTGAACAGGTGATTTGAATTATTCATTTTTAGGATTAGGTATAGGCAAAAAATGTTGCCATCATTATACCTCCATCAAATAGCGTGTTTAGCCCCTTTAGAGGTTAAGTGTTTGTAATTATTAATGTTTCGAAATCATAACAAGTCTACATAACAGTCTCTGAGACAATATAGTTGAGCCAACTAGTTGGATTCTAAAGAATCTCGCTGAATATTCGATAAGTTGGATGAGGTAATGTGTAGATTATGAAATTGTTTTCTTATTTAAATTCAAGCTTTTTCAAGCAGCTTACAAATGTAGGTAAGTTAATGGCGATGTCTATCGTCTTAACAGCTTGTATTGGTGGAGAAGGTGGTAAGAAAAAAGCGAACTGTGGAGAAGGGCAAACTTTCGATACTGTTTCTAGAAGTTGTAAGGGTGCTGTTGTTCAAGATGAGACACCTAATACAACATTATCTGCAACCTCAATTGCCGAAGATTCTGGTGCTAACACAATTACTCTCTCATATTCAGATTCACAAAATGACAAGGCCATCGACTGTTCTGTTCGAAGCTTAAGTGGCGACGGTATTGTTAAACAACTTGAACTCCAAGGTATTCTCTTTAACTCGAGATCTACCATTACATCACCTCAAAATATTTGGATTCAATTTGTTAACACTGGTGCTATTGGTGTTTCTACAGCTGTCATTGGAATCAACACTTACATTACTGTCACTATCAATGAAGGAACGACAAGAAGTTTTGATATCGTAACAGCAGTTGAGGGTGATGGCGATAATGATTGTGGCGATGGGGATGCTAGTTGTTATGTTCAAGCACTTTTTGAAGTGAATCAATTCAACACTAGTTTTTCTAGTCCCGTAAACTTAGATCAAATTCGTTGTGAATGTGTTGGTGGAGTTTGTACTACTGATATCACTCCGGTGGATAATTATTTTGGAACAAGTGAATTTGAATATCAATTAACAGATAATGATGGGGTAACAGACTATCAACTTGTTCAGTTAAATATTACTTCTGTTAATGATCAACCAACGACAACTTCTACAGCTGTTACATTACCGGTAACAGAAGATGTTTTAGCCGCTGGTACTCTTACAACTGATACTGGATTCACTGTAGCCGACACTAATGATGGAGATCCACTAGGAGCTCTACTTACTTGGACAACTGTTTCGAATCCTACAAATGGAACTTTAGTTCTTAGTTCTATTGGAACTTATACCTATCAAACAGCCGCTGACTATACTGGTGCCGACTCATTTATTGTGAAGGCCTGTGATCCAGGGGGACTTTGTACTCCAAATATTACTGTCAATGTTGCCATTACTGCAGTTGCCGATAATCCAACAGCGACATTAACAACAATCTCTGCCTTTGATGAAGATGTCCCTGCGGCAAATCCATCGGATCAAGTAACTCTTACTTACACTGACCCTGAAGGGGACGTGGCCACGGCGTGTACGATTTCGGCAACAAGTAAAGTCTATGTATCAACAGATTGTACTTGTGTGGCGGGTGTTTGTACGGTTGGTATTACAGGTAGAGGTCATGAAAATGGAGTTGGAAGTTTTAGTTACTCGGTAACTGCTGGGACAACATCACTTGTTCAAAATGTTCTCTTCTTCCTTAATTCTATTTCAGATAATCCATATACTTTTGGTACAAGTTCAGCGGGTACGATTGATGCTGATGGAAATATTCTCTTCAATGAAAGTGCTACTCACACAGCTTCAACAGTCAGTTTTACTCTTAATAGTTCAACGGATCCTGATTCAAATTCAATAACTTCTTATGCCATTGTTGATTCGCCAGTGAATGGTACGCTGGCAAATTGTATGGGGCTTGATGGAAGTTCGGCCACAGATCTTAGTTGTGACTATACACCTAATGATGGAAACCTAAATAATGGATCAACTTTTACGGCAACAGATAAGGCATCTGCAACAGTTGCTAACTTAACATTCAGATCAAAAGTCTATGGTTCCGGTGCCAATGGGGTAACGGTTAACCTTATTGATGCTGAAAATGTTGGTGGTGGATCAGAATATGCTTGGGTAGATGGAACTCAAGTTAATATTCTTTTTGAAGCAGGTGTTTCAACAGAAAATAATATTGTCACAGCTGTTAACGCTTCTCCAAACGCAGAAGTTCAAGACTTGATTGTTGCTTCAACAACTTCAGGAGCAACTGTTTATAGTACAGTGACAACTTTGACTCTAACTGGTGGAGCAAGTGCAGCGGATACTTTTAGCTATAGGGCAACCGACTCAACCGGAGCTCAGGCCACAAAGAAATATGTTCCGATTGTTATTCAGCCGGTAAATGATCAGCCGACAATTTGTGAGTATACTAAGTTTGTCGATTATCCAGAATGTGGAGTGAGTGGTTGTATTGATAACGGATCACCAACAGCAAATCTAACAACTCCAACTGTAAATGATATTTACTATTATGATCTTCAAACAGGTTCTTGTTGGAAATCTAATACGGCCGTTTCTGGTGGCTGGGAACTTACTGATAGCTATGTAGCAGATCATACTTTTAATGAACTTGAAACATTAACAATTGATAATATCGTTGTTGATGAGGGTGGTGGAGATGCTTCAGAAGATGCTGAAACAATTTCTATTACAGCAGTAAGTAGTGATAACACAGTTCTTATTCCAGCTAATAACGTGAGATTTTTTAGAGGAATTACAGAAGTATCAGGTGGGGGATTACCTTATAACTTTGCTGATACTGGTTCTGCCGATACAAATGATTTAAGAATTGAAATAACTCCAACAACTTCACAAACTGGAACTGCGAATATCTCTTTCACTCTCAGTGACGGGACAAATACAAGAACAGTTTCATTTGCCGTAACAGTTTCTCCAAACTCAGCGACTCATAATGGTTGGACACAAATAGTTGCTTATGGACCAACTGTTAATAAGTATAATCAAATTTTAAATTCAAATTATACTTGTTCATACTCAAGAAGTTTCTGTAGTGGAGGCGACTGTAAAGGAACGGCGACTCCGTTAAATACTGTGACTCCATCAGATATCGATGCCATCTATTATGATTCGCAAAATAATAACTGTTATCGTATTGATGAAAGTGCAGTGAAAGTGACAGTTCAAAATATTGATTATTATCCAAGAAAGTCTACTGGGGCATCTGTTGAATATGTTACTGGTGGAGTTGCTGGGGCAGAAGTTGTCACAGTAAGTGGAACTAAAATTACAGTTCAAATTCAAAGTGGTGTTTCTACAGAAGCACAAATTATTACGGCCATTAGGGCCAACTATCAGGCCAATGATCTTGTAGAAGTTGTAGACAATACAGGTGGTACAACTGCTCAGGTAACAGTCACCGAAACGGCGATTGCTGGATTCGATGCTAGTCATTGGACATCATTACAAACATATTGTGCAATCAGTTTTTCAGATGATGAAACTTCATGTTCTGTTCTTGGGTCAACTTGTGCTGGTGCAGGAGATCCAACAACTGCCGGTGTTGGAGCACCTTCGACTTCAAGCAGTTATTATCTAGATAAGACTAATAATACTTGTTATCAAGCTCTCGATTCAGATAATGATGGAGCAGCTGATTCTTGGGCCACGTACTCGGCACCAGGATATGTAAAACTAAGCTGGAACTCTTTTTCTTTAAGTGGTTCAGGATCTATTACTGGATACAATGTTTATCGTCGTTCAACTCAGGAGAGTTTTGATTATGATCGTCCAATTAATATTGAGACTGTCACAACAACGGCTAATAGCTTTGAGGATATCGCTGGGAAATCTTATTATCCACCATCGCCGAATAAAGTTTATTACTATGAAGTAAGACCGATTATTAATTCAATTCCTACAGCAACAAATCAAGATGAAAAGATTGTTCGTCTCTTTGTTCCACCAAATAACATGTCATTCGTTCATCGTTGGATGGTGAACCAAGATATTTGTGGTCTGATGAATATTTCAACAGAAGATGCAAGTGACTTTAAGAAATGTAAATATGATGGTCTTGGTGATACAGGAAATGCCCCAGACTCTAACTTCTATGATATTGGTGCCGACCTTGTTGTTGATCGTTTTGAATCAGGTTGTCCTTATACAGATAACTCTGAGACTACTTGTGGTGGTGGAGCCGCTTCATGTGCCTGCTCGACAACTGATGGTACTTGTATTGGATTAGATGATCCGACAACCGCAGGAATCACGGCCAATGACGATGCGATTTATTACTCGCGTTCATCAGGTATGTGTTATGTAAGAACTGGTGGAGCATGGGTTGATATCGAAACTAATGGTGCCTTCACTGCGAGATTTGCACCGAATACACCAAGATTACCACCTATGGTAAATGTGACAGGGACATCTGCAGCCGCTCTTTGTAACCAATACGATACGAATGGTTTCTATGGAGCGAATACACAATTTCATGGAATTACGACTAATCCAGATGCTGAGCTTCCATTTAGAAAGCAGCAGATTGCTTTCGGCCAGTGGGATAGAGTTGATTACACTGATGGTGAAATGACTACTTTAGAAACTGGTTTATCACTTAATAGTTCTTCGAAATGTAACTCATCAGCTGCGAGCGGATTAGAGTCTGGTTATACCAATATTGATATTCCAGATAGTAATAATTTCTATTCACTACCAGCGTCGGCCTCTGCAGGATTTAAGACAATGGTTACTGGTTCAAGTGAAACTTCTGCTTGTCAGTCTCGTTACGGTATCCAAGATTCAATTGGTAACGTAGGAGAATGGGGGAAAGAGCAAATCGATTGTACGAACATGAGTGTGTGTGCTGCTATCACTGCTGTTTCTTCAGATATGCAAGCCGGTGATGGATCTGATCCTTATATTGGTTGGACACTTAATCCAGATGTTGGTCCTTGTGTGGATGCCGACTCAAATGGAACTTGTGATTCAAGTATTCCTTCGTGGACTCTTGAAGATGAAAATTACAATGCCGGTAGATTCTTTATTCCAGTTGGTCTTCCAGTTGATGTTGATTTCCCACTGAATAATCCAACTTCAATTGTTGCTGATTATATGAGTGAAATTGGTCCAACAAGTGGAATCACTTCAAGCCAGCTTCATGATGATACGATTTCAATTAACTCAATTGAGATTTATAACAATACCGTTTCTCGTGATGGACAGCTTGTTTATGGTGGTCGTCACAATGTGGGAACAGCGGCTGGTGTATGGAACGCGGAATTTGTTCCTGAAAATGATCCAGGCTCTACGGCCAATTACGCCATTATTGGTCAGATGACTCTCAATAGACCTGCAGGACCTTTTACTATTACTCTAGTTGATCCAGGTGGTGCCGGAGCTCTGGGAATTGGTGTAGCCGGTACAGATGTAACTGTAACACTTGCTCATAACGGGACAACTGTAACGTCGACATTCACTGATGTTGTTACTGCTCTTAATGCCGATGGTGGCTTTACGGGGATTGGTATGACTGCTCGAGTTACTGGTACTGGTGGGGCGACAGCCGGGTCAGTTTCCCAAACAAATTCAACACCTATTTCTAAAGATCCAATCGAGCCAGATATCGGTTTCCGCTGCATGTGGACAATTGACGATACCGATTATCAGAACTAGAATTACTACATGTTCTTTAGACAACGTAGTAAACAATCAAATGATACCCCTCAAAATCAAGCGAAAGTTATCGCATTCCTTAACCAAAAGGGTGGCGTCGGCAAAACAACAATGGCCTTTAATACGGCTTCAGCTCTCGTTAAACAGGGACATAAAGTTCTTTGTTTGGACATGGACCCTCAAGGAAATCTAAGTCAGCTCCTTGGAGTGGACGTTGATGAGACTGATGGGGCTCAAGCCTACAATCTGCTTATAAATTCAATTCGTGAACTTAAGGCCCTTCATTCGCCAGTACTTTTTCAAGATGCGCTCGTGAAAGGTAAGATTGATCTGATTCCTAGTGGTCAGCTGCTTTCTGGGTTTGAACTTTCTGTGGCGGGAATTAGTTCACCAAGACAACTTATTTTAAAAAGAATGCTCGAAAAAACAGGAATTCTTTCTCAATATGATTACGTCGTTATCGACGGTCCTCCAACGCTTGGTCTTCTTGTCGTTAATATTCTCTGTGCTTGTGATGGAGTGATGGTTCCATTTAGGCCTGATGAATTTTCAAGGAAAGGCCTAGGAAATTTCTATGAAGTGCTTGGACAAATTGAAGATATGGGAGTGACGAAGATACCAAAAGTTCTTGCTCATATTCCAAATCTTGTTGATCTAAGACGTAAGCAAGAAGGTGAGGACCTGGCCCGAATCACTCATGACTTGGAGAGTGAATTTGGTCAAGGAAATGTGGTTGAGCCTTTCTTAAATAAAGCACCACTTGTTAAGAGTCAGGCACAAAGAAAGTCTGTCTTTGAATATCAAAGTAAGGAGTTTGCCCCACTCCAAGGTCAGTTTGATGAATTGGCCAATCTCATTTCTAAGAATAACTCTTGGAATGGTTTGAGTGAGGCGAGATAATTATGGCAAAGAAAACGAATCCACTTTTCGTGGTAACTAATAATGGTCAAGATGTAGAAGAAGCGGCAGGAATGTTTGATGCTCTTATTAAGAAATTAGGACTTGAACCTGTTCTTGAAGTTTTTCAGCAAATTCTTGAGATGCTTCTGTCACAGGTTCAATCTTATGCGGCATTTGAAATGGCCAAACAGTTCGTTGATGAATTTGTCGACCAACTTGAGAAAGTCCTCAAGATGGTCGATCCTGTATTAGCGTTCTCTCTCCTCAAGCGTTGAGGCTGGCTCCTCATTCTTGTCGTCATCCCCTGGAAGTGGAGTTGGGTCTGGAGCTTTAAATCTCTTAGAGGCCACAGCTCCCCATTTACCTTCTTCTAGGCTGATCGCCATATAAGCAGTTGTATATTTACCGTTAAAAAGAGCATCAGCGATTTTCTTTCTAATTCCATCAACTTCATTTCTATTGATAATAATTGTGTTGATACCTCTTTCAAAGAGTGATGATTCAACTGTGATTACCTTTAGTAAGTTTTTATAACGTGACCAACCTGGTGACTGATCGATACGAATAAAAACATTCTTTGGCTTTTCAGCGAGATTGTAAGTTATTTCAATATTGTCTTCATCTTTCACGTCAATATCAAACTTAATGATACTAGCTTTAGGATCAACTTTTGTTCTCGAACCAGCGGCATCAAATTCAATCTTTGAATTGGCTTCGTAGCTAATAGTATCTACATCATCGATTTGCCCACCGGATTTAGTCATACGTCCAAAGAGATCATCTGCCTTAGCCGTTAAGAAATAAGAAATCTTCTCACCCTGAAGAGCTTCTCTAATCACTTTGATCATCGAAAGGTTATGGTTCGTCGAAGTAAAGAGCTTCGCTAATTTCTTGCTTAGTTCTTCTGGGTTTTTCTCTTCCTTTAACTTCTTCCATCTTTTAAAGAATTTTCTGGCCATGAAAAGCTCTCCACCTTTTTTCAGATGAAAACCAAAGAAGGTAAGGGGAAGATTAAGGAATGTGGCATAACCATTCTTAACAGCATGCCAAGTTCTTCTACCTGTCGATTGCCATGAATCTTCTTTTACACCAAAAGCTACTTCTAATGTTTCCCACATTTTATCTTCAGGGAAATCAATAAACTTCTGAACCTGATTTCTTGTGAGACCAATTCTATAGAAGAAACTCGTCTTGTCGTAGTCAGCTAGTTTTAGATACTGACAATTAATATCTCTTCTTCCATGACCTCTTTTCTTTGCACCTTTACATAGTTTCTTAAGAAGAGGTTCATACTTAGGAACTGGTTTAAAAAGACCATGTTGTCCTGTCGCAAACTCTACTTCTGCCATGTAGGCACTAATTTCTTTTGCATTTGTATTTGAGTCTTCGATTGCACCTTCAACTTTAAGAACCATCCCTTTATCAGTGTTATCAAAATCATCTTTATCAATAACAGAAGTAAAAGTGTGTCTCTTAAGCTCAGAACTTCCCCAGAGTGTAGCGTATGATTTAAAGTTTGAGTTTACACTATAGAAAATTCTATGCTCATCACCATCACCAAGCGTAATCTTAGCTTTAGTATACTTTCTCTGTGTCCCTTGTGACTTTTCAAATACGAGAGATAATTTCATACGGTAAGATCTATTAGTTGTATGGGCCACTTGATCTCTTGTATAGGCCTTTGTAACACCTGAGTCTTTCTCTTGTGCAAGAAGATCTGACTTCTTTAACCTACCCATTGTAGCGGCAAGATAGGCATCCATCGCTTTTTCATTATTAAGATCATAACGATAACCGATATCAAATTGCTCTTTTCTTTCTTTGTTAACGACAAGATTGAAAGGAACAATTGAGTCAGAAATTTTAAAAATAGTCTGATCAAGAACTACAAACCCTTCAAAGATCTCGTGCTTAAATTCAGCAGATCCTAAAGTCCCTGTAACACCTCTATTTCTTTCTTTAGTCACTTTCAGATGAGCAATATTTTCTTTTTCTTTAAGAACACTCACTCTGAACTTTCCACCTAGGTAAGTTGAAACACCAAGTCCGACTTTTGCATCTGTAATTGTCGAAGCAGGAACATCGATACCAGTCCAACCAACAGAGGCACCTAATTGAATATTTCCTTCTAGAAAATAACTTGAGATATCACCTATAGGCATTTTTCTAACTTTCTTCTTTGTTACTGGAATTTTAAAAGGATTAGAAATCAAGTTAACTAGCTTAGAGTACCTAGCTCTCGTTTTCGGATTATCTGTGTCCCACTCAATAAAATCTTTAAGCTTAGATTTGAAATCTAATTGTGCATTATGATCATTTTCTTCGATGATAATTGCACCTTCTTCATTTTCTTGTGAGAGCTCTTGAGCTTGTCTGGCCTGCTCAGTTAATTGTTCAATCGTTGCAAGTTTAGCAAAGGCCTTTGGTTTTACTTGTCTAATATTTACAGCGTTCAAAGATAGGTTAAGACCAAGCTGAACACCAACAGTACCATTGGCAAATCCAATTTCTTCACTTGTGATTGGAATAGGAAGTGACATAGGAATTTGAAAGTAATCAATTACAGTCCACGTATCTAGGATATCGTGATTGTCATAAACTCTTCTTTTAACTTTTGCTTGAAAACGAACATCACCAAACTGCTCACTAAAAAGAGTACGATCAGTGATTGATTCAAAAATAGAAGTTGATAATGAAAGTCCAACGTCTTCCCATTCTTCACCAAGTTCACTAGTGATCTTTCCAAGAAATTTTCCAGGCCAAGGTTGGGGAGTTGTCTGTGCAAATGTCGCACTTGTTATCAATGCTGATAGCATGAATAACTTCAGAGATTTTTTGAGAGTCATATCTATTCCTAATAAGTGTCTAAAATCAGTATAGACAATTACGAAACGCAGTGCACTATGTCTAGCAAAATCTTGAAAAAGTTACACGGTTTTTGTTCTAGATCAATTTTAAATATTTACCCAACCTCTTGTAATTACAGCACTTGGCCTTCTTATTAGGTTAAGTTATTGATATCATAAGGAAAATTACTATTGTCAGATGATGTAAGGAAACGTACTTTCCATTCAAATTTCGGGAATAACATTTTTTTGAGGGACATTTATGAAAAATTTGTTTGTTTTACTTGCACTTATCCTTACTACTTTCGGAGCGAAAGCTGACGATAATAATGATGGTGCCTACTTAGATCCAGCATACGAAAACCTAGTTCATCCAGAGGTTAACGATGCTCATATGTATAAATCAGGATTAACGAGAAACAATGTTGAAGCGGTAATCGCCAACATGACTCCTGTTAAATCTCAAGGTTCACGTGGAACTTGTTCAATCTTCTCTGCTGCAGCAATGCTTGAAGGTATGCTTGTTATTAAAAAAGGTTTCTCAACTGACGTTGATCTTTCAGAAGAATTCTTAGAGTACATGGCCGTTAAAGGAAGAACTTCAGACGGTTCAAACTCTTTCTCAAACTTCTCTAAAATTGCTCAATATGGAATGCCTTATGAAGCAACACTTCCATATGTAACTTCTTCTTGGGTTGATGCTCCATTTATGCCTCAAGCTCAAACAAGATGTGGGCACCTAACAGGAACTCAAAAAGAGTCTTGTTTACTAGTACACTTCGATCCAAATCTTAGAAATCTTCTTAATCCTACAAGCCAGTCTTATAGTGAAGAATTTGTAACAGCTTATGATGAAGCTGCTCAACTTAAGAGAGAGAATTTCCCAAATCTTAGAGCTGACTACTGGACGACTCAGTTAAGAGGAACAACTCAAATTAAGCAATACTTAAGAGCTGGAATCCCTCTAACAATGGGGCATGATTTCTACTATGGTGCTTATAACCACAGAAAAGCTGTTGAGTACGGAATTGGACGTGACATGAATAACTGGAACAAAGGGATTATTGGCTACCCTGAGTACGGATCAATGGATCGTAAAGTTTCTCCTCAGCACAGAGCTGGTCACTCAGTACTTATCGTAGGTTACGATGACAATAAAATTGTAACAACACGCGTCCTAATGGAAGATGGAACTTACAAAGAGTTCACTTACAAGGGTGTTTACTACTTCAAAAACTCATGGGGAACAGGAAGCTTCGGTTCTCAGATGGAAATCGATGGCGTAACTTATCCTGGTTATGGTATTATGACTCAGAAATATGCGCATGATTTTGGTAGTTTCTATAGACTACCAATTAATTAATAACCTTTAGACATTAAAGATTTTTATCGGGCCCGAATGGGCCCTTTTATTTTGTCTAAGCAGTTTTAAGAGCTTTTTACCGTGTTTATGGCATATTATTGCCATGAAGTGGTTAAATTATCATCATCTTATTTATTTCAAGGTTATTGCTAATCAAGGTAGTATTTCAAAGGCATCTGAGATTCTCAATGTTGGTCAGCCTGCTCTTAGTTCACAGTTAAAGAGTTTAGAAGAACAGTTGGATGTACAGCTGTTTGAAAGACGTAATCGAAAACTCAATCTTACAGATGCTGGCAAGACAGTTCTCGAATACGCCAACCAAATTCATTACTTAGGGCAAGAGTTATTAGAAACCGTCGAGAGTAAAGTTTTTAAAAAGAATATTCGCCTTAATATTGGGGCCCTGGATAATGTTCCAAAGAATCTGATTTCGGATCTTGTTGACTTTGTTCATAAAGAAACTGGATGCTTTCTTTCCATCATTGAAGGCAGTAAAGAATCACTTCTTAATAAACTTAAAAGTCATGAAATTGAAGTTATTATCTCTGATCACGATATTAATAATCTTAAGACCAATGAGATATATTCGAAGAGAATTCTTAATAAGAATGTCTCTTGCTTTGGAGCTCCAGATTTTTATCATTTAAAAGAAAACTTTCCAAAATCACTTGAGAAAGTACATGCAATCGTTCCGACCACCCACTCAAAGTTAAGAAATGATTTAGAACATTATTTCCATCTCAATGATGTGAGACCGCGTCTTATCGCAGAAACACAAGATACATCTCTTCAGAAGATCTTAGCTTCAAAAGGGGACGGTGTTGTTTTTCTTCCTGAATTTGCGGCGAAAGAATTAGTTTCCTATGAGAGATTAGTAAAACTAGGTACGCTAGAAAGTTTGTACGCTGAATATTATTTAATTTATGGAAAGCGAATGATTGAGAATCCTGCCGTGGACTTACTGCTTTCGCAAGACTTCGAAAAGATGAGGCCTAGATGATCTAGGCCCCGGCTGGACGAAAAAACATAGTGTGAGATTTACTAGCTGGCGTTCTGAATGTTAAACCTTGCCCAAGGCACGGCTTTAAGGCGCTTGGGACTAATCTCTTCACCAGTTTCTTCGCAGATACCATACGTACCATTTTGGATTCGGCTTAAGGCACTATAGATTTCAGGTAGTAGAGATTTGACTCGATTTTTATTAACCACGGAATTTTCGTCAGATTTGTTCTCTTTACTGTCTAAAATCAAATGGTATCTCATTTTAAGTTCTAAAAGTTTTGCTTCACATTCTTCTAAGAGTTTTTCATTTCTCATACATAACTCCTAACTTTCATTTTTCTCTTCTTCTTTGATCTGTCTTTGTTCATTACTTTGTTTAAGTTTTTAAAAGCTTTATTCACAGAAGCTTCGACGCACTCATTTTGTCCTTCAGTCTTGATGACCTTTAGATTGGTTGATGCTTTGATTTTTGAATGCACAATACCCTTGTTACATTCCTCTACGCTTACTTCAACGTCTTTAAGGATTTGATTCTTCTTCTTGAGTTGTTTTACCTTCTGCTTAATTTCTTCTTCTATTAAACTTAACTTGTCTTCCATAAAAACCTCTTGTTAGATTTGGAGAAATAAATAAAGTGCGAGGGGAGCAAAGCAACCAAGCATTAAAAATAGATCTGTCATCACGAACTCCTCGTTAAATGTTCATGAGTAATGTAAAAAAAAAGAGGACTTAATAAAAATAGATAATAGCGATTGTCTACTTCGATTTAATCAATATGAATGTGTGATTTTAGGTATTTGCGATTAGTTTTTTAGGATATCAGATAGCCACTGATGATGCTCACGGTGAAGTGGAGACTTTCTAAGGCCGCGACGATTTCGTTTCGAATACTTGATGATTCTCTTTTTCTTTGCACCAGAAATTGAAGTGAAAGTTGTTTGAAGAGCAGTTTTGACTTCGTTTTGGCAGTCTACGTTCTTTTTACCACAAACATTATAAAGAGCTGGATTAACTTTTGTTATGCCGTGAATTTGACCGTAGGTGAATCTTTCAACTTTTACTTCATTGGTCCACTTTACTTTGATGTCAGTAGGCAGTTCCGCTTTAAAATCGAGAAGAAGTGCTTTTTCTTCAAGCCCAAGTGTTTGATCAAGATAACTAAAACGACGGTTTTCATAATCGTCATTAATTTTCTCAAGAAGCTTAAGTAACTTATTAACCACTAGCTCTGGGTAAGGATTTAGGAGTGATTTTTCTAATCTTAAAGCTAGCTTACTTGGGATACGTCCATTAACACCTAAACGACCTACACCAAAAGTTGTGTAGTAAGGCATCCCATTATTTTTCAAATAGCGATAAAGAGCTCCCGCACAATTATTAGAAAAGAATTTATACTTTCCTAATTCTTTAACTTTGTGGGCCTTAATCTTTAAATGAAATATTTTTTGCTGATCAGGGTTAGATACACTTCTTGCGACAATGGCAGTGACGACTGGTTCACCAGCATCAAAGTTTGTCAGAGGGATAAGAGCGAATTGATCCTGCCCAAATTCTTTGAGGCCAAATTTATTGGCCTTCTCATATTTCTTTTGAAGTTCTTCTTGGTAATGACGAGCTTCCTTTGATTGGATTTCGTTCCACCATTGGATGATTTTCTTGGCCAAAGTATAACGCTGTTCTTGAGTAGCCGGCATAATATTTCTTTTCAAATAGCGGCCTTGAATTTTGATGTAGTCACGAACAAAATCTCTAGTCGGCTTGATCATTGGAAAGACAGGGTACTTTCCATAAACGCCACCTAGATAACTCATATTAGGTTCATCTACATCAGCAACAAAACTTAATGTAAGATCATCACTTTGCCTTGGAGTTGTGTCGATAAAGCGAATCATTGAATGACCAAAACGGCTTTCAATTTTACTGTCGGTACTTGCTGCTGTGATAAGTTCTAATCCTATGATTTGGCCACGCTCTATTTTCTTGGCCAATCTTTTTACATAACGATCGTTGAGAGTCATTAATTCAATATGATTAAGTGACCAAAGCGAACGCAGCCCAGCTTCTTTCACTTCTTCATTGGCAAAGCTCAAGCTTGAAATCAAAAATGTTAATAGAATTAGAATCTCTCTCATGGGCTAAACCTACTAAACGCAGCTGCTATGGTCTAGCGAAACAAGGATTTTAAGTAAAAAGTTCTTAGTTGAAATGGACGTAATAATAAATAGTTATGCTGCTTTTTCAGATAATTTACTCATATCATAGCGAAGATGGTTCTCGGCCATTTCCATATCTGATTTTTCAGGGGTTACGAGCAAAACTCGGTCCTGACTTTGAAAGGTCGTCGATCCGTTTGGAATGATAAAAGATGAGCATCTCTTAAGAAAGAGAATCTGAGTTCCTGAAGGTAAGGACAAATCAACAATTCTTTTATCGCAAGCAAAGTCATAATCTAGAATAGTAATTTCTTTGATGCCATTCTTTGTTTTCTCAAGCATTTCAAAATCAATTGGAAAGTCCGGATCATGAATGGCATCGATCACAAGTCCCAGTTTTTTGGCCAAAGGCTTGATTGTCATTCCTTGAATGATGGCCGAAATAAGAACACTAAAAAAGACAACATCAAAAATAAGAGTGGCTTCACTTCCTACTTCACTGGCAATAAGGCAAGCAAAGACAATAGGGGTTGCACCTTTAAGTCCTGACCAGCTGATCAGAACTTTACTCTTAACATCGAAGTTACTTCCAATCATAGAAATAAAAATACTCAGAGGTCTGGCCATGAAAATAAGAAAGAGAGCGACAAATGTTGCTTGAGGAGCAATCGCACTTAATCTTTCCGGTTTTACCAGAATACCTAGCATAATAAACATTCCGATTTGAGCTAACCAAGAAATTCCATCGAAGAAATTAATAAGAGCATTCTTATGAACAATCTTGGCGTTTCCAATTTTTAAAGCAAAGACATAGACTGCTAGAAAACCGTTTCCACCCATTTTATTAGTGAGTGAAAAAGTTAAGAAGAGAAACCCAATCATAAGTGCAGGGTAGAGTCCTTGGAAATCAAGTTCGGCCTTGTCATTGATAACTTTGAAGGCCTTGTAGAATCCAAGACCAGCGATGGCACCAATAATAGGATTAGTAATAAAGTACATGAGGAGACTGGCATCTAAACTCATCCTCTTAAGATAGAGATCAAGAAAACAAGTAACTAGGAAGTAGGCCATTGGATCATTACTTCCTGATTCAAATTCTAAGACTGACTTTATCGGACGATAGACTTGCGAGTTCTTATCTCGAAAGACTGTGAAGACAGCAGCAGCATCGGTAGAAGAAAGAATGGCTCCGATAAGGAGTGACTCATAAATAGGAAGGTCGATGAGGTAATAACAAAATAATCCCACCAGACCAGTAGTGAGAATGACGCCTAAAGAAGATAGCAAGATTCCAGTCCTTAGGACTGGCTTCACATCCTTACTCTTAGTCATAATCCCACCCGAGAAGATAACTAAACAGATCGCGACAAGGGAGAGTGAATGGGTAAGGTCATAATTTTCATAGTTAATATTCAGAATATGCTGAGAGCTGGCAAACATTCCGATACCTAAGAAAAGCAAGAGCACAGGTAGGCCAAATCTATTAGAAGACTTGCTCAGAATCACACTCAATAAAAGAATAAAAGAACCGACTACCAACGAGTCATTTAGCCACTCAGTCATACAGTAGCTTTTCGGCAAAACTTGAGGCTTTTTTTAATGATTTTGGTTAGACAAAAGCGAATTTAGGCCACTATTTCTATTATCTAGCTCTTTTTCTGGCCGGCTTGAATTCACCAGGCTTTGTGCTCTCTGAAGCCTTGGACGGCTCAAGAGAATCAAGGTTGAAATCCTCTAATTCTCCATCGGTTGAAGCCTTCGAATCTTTAGCTTGTGGCTTCTTGAGCCCTGCTTGTCCGGTAGAAATGCTGTCAGAAACCATATTCTCAGTATCAGTGAGAATTTTTGTAGTGATAAGGTCCACATTTCTCACGATATTTTGTTGATCTGAAGTGATGAAGTTTAGTTCGCGATTCAATCTGTCGGCCAATTGGTCTGCCTGTAAAGGGTTTGAGAGTAGCCCTGAAAATGCTACTAGAGTTACTAAAGAGGCTTGTCTAAGGGGCTTTCTCATGTCAAATTCCAAGGCTAAAGGTTTAATAATATGGTGACACAATCAGACATTGATTTGCAACTAAGCTCCTATGATTTTGAGCTGCCAGCACATCTTATAGCCCAGCGACCAGCTGAGGCTCGTGATCAGTCACGTCTGATGATTTATGATGAAAAGAATGATCAGATTATCCATGAATATTTCTATAATTTAGCGAAGTATTTACCTGAGAATTCACAACTCTTTCTTAATCAGAGTAAAGTCTTTCCTTGTCGTTTGTTAGGAAATAAAGAAACGGGGGGAAAGGTTGAAGTCTTCTTTCTCACTCTTAATGCTGATCATGAAAATTCATATCAGTGTTTAATTAAATCAAGTTCCAAGAAGAATCCTGGAATGGAAATTATCTTCCCTGAAAACCTTAAGGCCGTTGTTTCCAAAAATAATGGTGATGGAACTTTTCAGTTAAATTTTCCCATTGAAAACTTAGAAGCTTATCTTAATGATCATGCTCTTGTTCCAATTCCTCCTTATATTCGAGATGGTCAGAGTGATGAGCAAGATAAGAACGATTACCAAACGACATATGCTAAAAATGATCATAAAGACACGGGAAGTGTGGCCGCTCCTACGGCCGGTCTTCATTTTACTGAACAAGTTTTTGATGACCTTAAAGCAAAGAATATTCTTCCTCATTACTTAACTTTACATGTGGGAATGGGAACGTTTGCACCGGTAAAAACTGAAAATGTCCTTGAACATAAAATGCATTCTGAGGAATTTTACTTTCCCAGCGAAACTTTAGAGGCCTATCAAAAACCTGATATCAAAAGATTCTGTGTGGGGACCACTTCTCTAAGGGCCTTAGAAAGTGTGGTTGATAAGAAAAATGAATTAGCGGCTGGAGAGTTTTATCCGACGGATATTTTTCTTTACCCAGGCAAAGAGGTTAAGGCCATCGATGGGATGATTACAAACTTTCACCTTCCTAAAAGTACACTGCTCATGTTAGTGAGTGCCATAATTGGAAGAGAAAAAACTATGCAACTTTATAAAGAAGCAGTTGATAAAGAATATCGCTTCTTTTCTTATGGCGATGCCATGCTTATTTTACGAGATCGTTGATTATGGAAATGGAATTTAAATTAGAAGGTAAGTCAGGACAAGCAAGGGCAGGAACTATTAAAACTGCTCATGGTGAAATCAAAACACCTATCTTCATGCCTGTCGGAACAAGAGCTTCTGTTAAATGCCTTTGGCAAAATGAATTAGAAGAACTTGATGCTCAAATTATACTTGGAAACACTTATCATCTTTACTTACGACCAGGTCATGAACTGATTGAGAAAGTTGGTGGCGGTCTTCATGGTTTTATGAATTGGAAGAGACCAATTCTAACTGATAGTGGAGGCTTTCAAGTTTTCTCACTAAGTTCTCTTAATAAAGTTACTGAAGAAGGGGTTCGTTTTCAGTCTCATATTGATGGTAGCTACCATATGATCGGCCCTGAGAAGTCGATGGAAATTCAAAAGGCCCTCGGTTCAGATATCGTGATGGTCTTTGATGAATGTCCGGCATTACCAGCGACCAAAGATCGTCTTCGTGAAAGTATGGAGCTTACTTTAAGATGGGCCAAGCGTTGTCGTGATTATGAACTTAAGCCTCATCAAAATCTCTTTGGAATTATTCAAGGAGGTCTTCACCAAGATCTGCGAACAGAATGTATGGAGCGTCTTCAGGAAATGAACTTTGAAGGTTATGCTCTTGGCGGTCTTTCGGTTGGGGAAAAGAATGAAGAGATGGTGGAGTTTCATCGTCAATTCGTTCCAACTATGGAGGAGAGTAAGCCTCGCTACCTTATGGGAGTAGGGAAACCTCTCGATATTTTAGAGGGAATCAAATCAGGTCTTGATATGTTTGACTGTGTTCTTCCGACCAGAAATGCTCGTAATGGGCAGTTTCTAACTCACCGTGGACCTCTTAATATTAAGAAAGAAAAATTTAAAGAAGATACTTTACCGCCAGATCCAGAATGTGATTGCAAAGTTTGCCAGAATTATTCACGTAGTTATATTCGCCATCTCTACACTGTAGGAGAGTTTCTAGCCGGTCAGATGATTAGTTATCACAATATTCATTTCTATCTGAAATTAAGCCGCGATGCACGCGCTGCGATACTTGAAGATAAATTTGACGAGTTTTATCACAAATTTTATAAATCCTATTCCAGTAACGAATACAATTAGGGGAAAATACCATGTTAAAAGCTTTATCGTTATTATTATCACTTATTTCAGTTGACGCTATGGCTCAAGCCGCTAATGCTAATGCTGTAAACCCAATTCAGCAATTTGCTCCATTCATTCTAGTATTCCTAGTATTCTATTTTCTTATGATTCGTCCTCAGAAAAAGAAGCTAGAAGAAGAAGCTGCTATGCTTGGTGGTCTTTCAAAAGGTGATGAGATTTACACGAAATCGGGAATTCTAGGTACTATATATGGGATGACTGAGAAAGTTATCACACTAGAAATCAATGAAGGTGTAAAAATTAAAGTATTAAGAAGCCAAATTGGTGGATTAAGCTCTAAACTTTTCGAAAACAAAGAAAAGAAATAGGACTTATATGTTTGGATTAGGTGCCGGTGAATTATTAATTATCTTCGTATTTGCGCTGATTTTCATCGGCCCTAAGAAATTACCAGAGCTCGCAAGGAGCTTGGGTAAAGGGATTAGGGAATTCCAAAATGCTAAGGACGAGTTAATGGATCAAGTTAATCAGCAAGAACTTGATGATGCCTTAGATAAAATCGAAACGCCGACAGGTGTCAATGAACCAGTCGAAGCAAAGCAAGAATCAAAAAAAGAAGAAGAAGTGGCTTCTGAGGCCCCTAAGGAATAAATTCTTCATTTACACAACTATTTAGAATCCTTATAATTTTATCAGTTTTTCAATGAACAGGCTTTCGGCCATGGAGTAAATAAGATGAAAAGAAGCTGGTGGTATAGATTTACCTTTTTATTAATCGTTGGTGCAATTTCTGCAATGATGGTTATCCCTACTGCTTTTAACTTCAAGGAAGACACAAACTTCCCAGTTAAATCAAAAATTAACTTAGGACTAGACCTTCAAGGTGGTCTTTACATGGTTCTTGGTATTGATTTTAACAAAGTCTATAAAGATGAAGTTGCTGGCTACACGACAAGAATTATTAATATCTTAAAAGATGAAGGTATTAGTGCAACTCAAGGTGATACGATCACAACAGAACCAAGTGATCCAAGAAGTATCATTAACATTACAAACGCAGCAGATGTTGAAAAAGCAAAAACTTTAAAGACTAAGTACTTTTCTTCAACTCTAAGATTGACTGCTGAAAATGGAACAAAGCTTGAGTATGCTCTTTCAAAAGTAACTAAGACAACGATTGAAGAGCAAGCTGTATCAAAGTCAATCGAAGTTATCAGAAACAGAATTGATGAGTTTGGTGTAACTGAACCAGAAATCTTTTCACAAGGGACGAATAGAATTGTTGTTCTACTTCCTGGTGTAAAAGATATCGAAAGAGCGAAGTCGCTTATCGGTAAAACTGCTAAGCTTGAATTCAAAATGGTTAATGATGTTGTTAGCTATGCGACTATTCAAGGTTGGGTAAAGAAAGCGGAAGAAAAAGGAATTACTTATAAACAAGGTATTCGTTTTTCTGAATATCTTGCAACTCTAAATGATTTCTTAAAGAAAGATCTTCCTCCGGGATTTGAATTAGCTTTTGAAAAAGTTGTTTCTCGTGGAAATAATGAAATTCAAAATATGATGCCATATCTTGTTGAGAAGAACTCAAAGCTAACTGGTGAAGCTCTTCAAGATGCAAGAGTTCAAATTGATCAACAAAAGAACCAACCATATGTTTCACTTGATTTTAAAACTCGAGGAGCAAAGATCTTCGAAGAGTTAACTGGTGCTAACGTTGGTAAGAGAATGGCCATTGTTCTTGATGGTAATGTTTACTCTGCTCCAAATATTCAAACGAGAATTGCAGGTGGACGTGCTCAGATTACTTTAGGTCAAGGTGGTTTCAATAAGATGATGAAAGAGGCGAGAGACCTTGCCCTCGTTCTAAGAGCTGGTGCTCTTCCTGTTCAGCTTGATTTTGAAGAGCAAAGAACTGTTGGACCTTCACTTGGTGCCGATTCAATTGAGAAAGCAAGATATGCTGGTCTTATTGGTGCTGGGATGGTTTTCCTTTTCATCTTTATCTACTATAGAATTGCTGGTGGGATTGCGATCTTCACTCTTGGTCTTAACATCCTCTTTGTTCTCGCTTGTCTTGTGGGATTTGAAGCGACATTAACTCTACCAGGTATTGCGGGTATCGCCCTTACAGTTGGTATGGCGGTTGATGCGAATATTATTATTTATGAAAGAATTCGAGAGGAAGTCCGAAAAGGACTCAGTAATTACAAAGCAGTTGAAACTGGTTTTGATCAAGCATTCTGGACAATTCTAGATGCCAACATCACAACAGCTCTTGCTGGTATTTGTCTTCTTAATTTCGGTACAGGTCCAATTAGAGGTTTCGCAGTAACACTTCTAATCGGTATTATCTCAACAGTTTATTCTTCATACTTCGTAGGGAAACTTCTTTTCGAGTTTTACATGAACAAAGTAGAAGGACAGGACTTAAGTATTTAAGGTAGGGAGAATAAGATGTTTCAAATTATAAAACCAGATACAAAATTTAATTTTACAAAACTCTACGGTGTTGCAGCTTTCTTATCACTTGTTGTTGTTGCCGCTTCTCTTTACGGACTTTTTTCTAAAATGTCTTACGGAGTTGACTTTAGAGGGGGAGCTGAAATTCAGCTTAAATTCACTGAGAAAGTTTCACTTGAAAACGTAAGAAAAGAACTTAAGGATACAGGTTTTTCTGAGGTAACAGCGATTACTTTAGGTGAGCCAGGTGATTTTGAATACCTTCTTAAAGTTCCAGGTGATGAATCAAACCTTAACTCTATTACTGAAAAAGTAAATGAGACTCTGAAAAGAGATTATGGTGATAAGGTTGATATTCGTAAGATTGATATCGTTGGACCTAAAGCTGGTGCAGAGTTAAGGCTTAGTGGTTTCCAAGCGATGCTATGGGCGCTTATTGCGATTATGGTTTATATCGGTCTTCGTTTTGATTTTAAATATTCACCAGGTGCGATTGTGGCGTTATTTCACGACGTTTCTATTATCCTTGGTGTTTTTGCTTTCACTGGAACTGAGTTCACACTTCAAACTGTTGCAGCCTTACTTGCCGTTATCGGTTACTCAGTAAACGATACGGTTATTGTTTATGACCGTGTACGTGAGCATGAGCAAAAGTTCCCAGGTAGAGATCTAGCAACTCATATTAATGAAGCAGTAAACGAAACATTAAGTAGAACAATCCTAACTTCAGGGACAACGCTTTTCGTTTCACTGACAATGTTCTTCATGGGTGGTCTGGCCATTAGAGACTTCTTCTTGGCCATCTCACTTGGTGTGATCATTGGTACATATAGCTCGATCTTCGTAGCTGCACCAGTAACTCTTCTTTTTGATCGTTTCAATAAAGGATCAGCTGGAGAAAAAGTTAGTGCAAGCGCCTAAACAATTTATCAAATGGCCACTTCTAGTAAGTGGCCTTTTTTTATTCCTTTTTTCATTTTCAATTCTTACTCAGGAGCCTGCTGAAAAAGATCCTGCTGCCGATAGATCGGGACAAGATGTTCAAGATATTGAAAAGGAAATGCAGAACTTTCGCCAATCGAATCAGCTTCTCAAGGCCATGGAAAATATGGATCCTGAAGCAAGGAAGAGGTTAGAAGCTGCAGTTGCTCGTGGCGATTCCATGGCGATCATGAAAGAGATGAAAGGTCTAAAGTTAGAAGGTGGAAAGAAAGTTCAAATGAAAGATATGCTCAATATGAGTCTTTCAACTTTTCAAGCACAATCTGAACCAGATCTTATTAATCATTTTACGAGTAATGTGGCCAATACACCAGCCGGTCCTATCGTTAAGAAGTACCCAAAGGTGATGACTTTCTTTGTAAAACTCTTAAGAGATAAGATTGCTCTTCCGACTCTCTTTCAAATTCTAGATGATAGAAAGAAGCTCATTATTTTTGCCTGTGTAAACCTCTGTACCATTATTTTAGGCTTTATTATTAAACGTAAACAATCGGTGAGTAATAATGGAGTTTTCCATGGGATCACTCAATGGTTTACACGTTTTACATTCTTAACTGCCCTAAGAATTGGCATCTTCATAGGATTCTATGGTGCTCTTGCCAGACCTAGCTGGAATATTTTTAAGCGAGTCTTTCTATAAATCTGCGAATTAATTAATTCACTAATCGAGGGCAGGGATACATCCAAATCTCTTATCAGGTGGTCTTGTTTGATTTACAAGTCCAGAGGCTGGAACACCGTTTGTTCCAATATTTGATGGATGTCTAATAGTATAAATCGTTTGTTCTGATTTACGAATGTACGGATTTACTGGATCTGCTGGCCAGTAGAAGTGAATAGTCTTTGTCTTAGAAGAAATCTCATCAGGAACAAAGTGCTGTCCATTCTCGAAGTAGAACCAGATCTTATTTAAGAGGTTTTCACGAATCATTAGAACGTCTTGAACAAATGAACCATCTCCACGTGCTCTTGGCTCAGATTCCGCGAGATAAATGGCCTCAGTATCAACACCGACAACTTCTTTAAGAATCTTAAAAATAGGATCATTCCCATTATAATCATCTTGATCAGGACAGAATCCATCCCCAGTAATTGGGTCAATCCAAGGCTGCATATAGAAACCTAAATTAGGTGTGTTGTTACCATCATTGAAGTTTGGAATCGTTGGCATATTAGGCCATGGGAATGGAGAGAAGATCGTCAGTGTTCTTTGAATACTTGCTTCATCAAGAAGACGTTGTTCAATCACTGTGTTGATATCAGCTCTACCATCACTATCAGCATCAACAAATTGTGGATCTGATTGATCCCAAACGGCCATATGCTGTGGAATAAGCTCGAGTCTTGGGTATAGTGGACTATCATCTTCACCAAGCTGGTTAATATCGTGACAAACAATATTTTTAATTCCAGGAGGTAGTGAAGGAGGAGTCGCATCACTAGAGAAATAGAAGTGAATTCTAAAGAAGTCCTCAAAGAACGAAGTATTATCAATAGTTCTCAATGTTCTTGAAATACAAGTATATTGAGAAACCGGCATGATTCTTAAAGGAGCACGGTTATTCTCTGTTGTTTGTTGATCTTTTCTAAAAATCTGAAAGCTTGATGTCTCAGCGTCTGAGCCTGACTGTGATTCAACAATTTTTGAAACATAAACTTTTCCATACTCAAGTTGAGAAATATTTACTTCAAAGTTGTTACTATCTGGAAAAAGAATAATTGGTAATTGCTGAGTACTTGATCCGTCATAAACTTCTAGGAAACATCCCGGTGCTGAAAGAGTGGAACCGGTAATAGGGTTGTTACACCAATTTTCTAAGTTCCCAAGGTCGTTATTAAATTGAACATCTGGTCCAAGGTCTACAGAACCATAAAGAGTAGATGTTGCGACATTCTTACTTGAACAAAAACCGGCACAGTTGTTAACAGTATCAGGTTTCCCATTTAAGCATCCACAAAAGTCTTTCTTAACAAATACTGCACCACTTGGACGAAGAACACCTGAACCCTCGATACATAGTCCTTGCGAACTTTGTTCTTGAGCAGCGATTTCATCAATGAGAGTTTGTGATGTTTGTTGTAATTCAAGTTGGGTAAACAAGTCTTGAACTTCTGATTCGTCGGCCACATGAGTTCCTAAGCGACATTGAGAAACACATGAGAGTGAAGTGACATCAAAGAACTCTGTACACTCACTCGATTCTCCACCTTCAGAGCCAATAAGACTGATAAGTGGACGGCCTTTACGTCCATCATCTTGTACACATGACGAAAACCCGACTAATAAAAATAGCCCGATAATCAGTTTAATGAATAGATGATCTCTTTTTCCGTACATACCTACTAATCTTGTCGTCTTTCCTAGCGTTATCTTTAACTATTTCTATTTTATAGTGGGGATGGGGTTTTCATCGTTTTTCTACTGATATTCACTATTTATATTGAACACTTGAATAATGACCGACTCATTTAATGGCCAGAATCCGAGTATGATAGTCTAAGTTGTTGAAATCATAGTGAAATAGAAAAAAGACTTTAGTAATTTCGAAGAGATGCCGATAAATCATTGAAACTACAATAAACTGGGGGAAAGACCATGACAAAAGCAGATTTAATCGCAGCTCTAGAAAAGCAAGCAAATCTAACACACAAGCAAGCAGAAACTATTGTAAACATTTGTTTTGATTCGATGATCAAGTCACTTTATGGTGATGAAAGAATTGAGATTAGAGGTTTTGGAAGTTTCGCAAATAGAAACTATAAGGCATACGAAGGGCGTAACCCTAAGACTGGCAAGGTTGTTAAGGTTCCACCTAAGAAAGTTCCTTTCTTTAAAGTTGGTAAAGAACTGAAAGAAATGGTTGATGCGGGTAAAGATAAATACGTTATCCGTGAAGCATAAAAGAACTTAAATCGCTTTTGATATATGGCCTTCCTTAGGGAAGGCCTTTTTTTTGTCTAAACTTGCTATGCATATTCTACATACTTGGCAAGAATAATTCCCTCACCATCAAAATTTCGAGTATAAACATTTCTGAATTTCGGGGGGAATTATGAAAGGTTCTGTTATCTTTTCTAAGATAAATAAGAGTCCATATTTTTTAATCAAAGACTATCTCAATGATAGTTTGATCATGCTTTTGTTTATAGCATTCTTGCTTATGACAAACTTTTCATTCTCTGTAGATTATAATTCGTATTGGTTATTACTTATCCCATTTTCAATCATGAATGGAATGATGACGGCATCACTTCTACACAACACTTCTCACAATAATATACAAAATGATTTTCTTAATAGAGTTGTTGGAGAGTACTGTGGTTATTGGGTTCTCTATGGCTATAAGAATTTTGTCTTGGTTCATTTTCTCCATCATAAATTTTCTGACGAGGAACTAGACCCAGTTAATCCTCAGGGGATGTCCTTTCTTGTTTTTTTAACTGCACCGTTAAGATATATGATTGCGACGACAAAGAAGTATTTACGTAAGATTCATGGTCACCACGAAAACTATGAAAGTGTCATGCTGGCACAGATTATAGTCTTTCATATAAATTTAATTTTAAGACTCGCTATCTGGTATTTATTGCTAGGGAAAACTTTATTTTGGTTGGTGTATATCCCTGGGATTCTGACAATTGTTTCTGTCTTTGCCCATATTAATTATAATTGTCATGTGGAGCATGAGGATGGATCAATTGAAATTGTGAACTTAAATCATAATCTCTACTATAAAGTGGCCAACTTCTTTACTATGGGTGGCTACTATCACTTGAATCATCATAAGAATATGAATCTATTTGACCCTCGCTTTAAGACAAACGTGCATGCCTCCAATGGGCTTCAAGCTTACATAAGCCTCATCTTGAGGAAATTCTGATTTTAATTCGATTCTATATTTCTTTAGTAACTCAAAAACAATAATACACATCTCATCCATAGCAAAAAGCTCTGCGATACATCTTCGTGGACCTCTGGAAAAAGGTAAGTATTGATAAGACTTCTCTAGTTTTTCACCTGCTTCTCCATTAAAGCGATCGGGATCAAACTTAAGTGGGTCATCCCAATATTCTTCGGATCTTTGTGTTACATAGATTGGTATGACAACATTAGTTTCTTTCTCTAAATGATATTGTCCAAGAGAAGTATTTTCATTGGCCTTGCGTGATAGTACGGGAAAAGCAGGGTAGAGTCGCATCGTTTCTTTTAAAACTTGAAGTAGATAAGGATGGTGGGCAATTGTTTCTAATGTTTCATTCTTAATGTCATTAAAGAGTCGCTCTTGAATATCTTGATGTTTGGCCAATAGTCCGATGGCCCAAGTTAGGGTATGGGCCGATGTTTCGTGACCGGCAATGAGGAGAGTAAGGATTTCATCTCTTAATTCATGTTTACTATAGGAAAATCCAGTCTCTTCATCTTTTGCATGAACTAGCTTCTCTAAAATACTAATGCCAGATGGGTTAGAGTTTTCTTTTTCAGTTTTAATAATATTTTTAACAATTCTATTTAAGTTTCTAAAGTGTTTGTTAAATTTAAAGTTGCGAATGGTAGGCATCCAATAAGGAAGGGGAAAGAATTGAAAAATTCTTTCATAAGTCACTATTGATGTATAGTGAACAGCATTGTTAACTTGTTGTGCTTCAGTTTGACTGAGTCCCTTTCCTAAGATTGTTTGGCAAGCAATATCAAAGGTAAGCTTTTTCATTGTTTCACAAATATCGACTTCAGTATCCAGGCTTTCAAAACTTTGTTCACTAAGTTGAGAAAAAATTTGAAAATACTTTTGAACAGACTTTTTATTAAATTCTCTGGCCATTAGCTTTCGACTCTTAAGCCAACTATCATAGTTATTATTTGTGGCGAGACCATTTCCAACTACAGCTCTAATTTCTTCTATTTGTTCACCTTTAATATACTTTCTATTATCATCAACTAAAACTTGCTTAATCAATTTAGGTGAATAAATGATGACCGAATTCATAGGCCAAGGAAAACTACCAATCTCTCCAAAATCTTTGTTTACAGAAGTGAAGGCTCCCAAAATATTCTTTTGAAAAAAACGAACGTAATTGAAATATCTGACACCTCGAGGACCAGGAATCCCTGATAAATTTACGAATTTTGTCGCTTTAGAAAATGCTGAACGTTTATTTTTATTTGCCATTACTATAATTATGGCCATTATTTGAAAAAAGTCTAAAATATTGCCATGTCTGAATACACTTTTAAATATCAAGATTGTCTCGGCCAGAATATTGGATACATCGATAATGAAGTCGTTTCACAAAAAGTGATACTCTTCTTTCATGGCTTTCCTGAAGGGGCGATGACATGGTCTCGTTATTTGGATTATTATCGCTCTAAAGGTGTGAGGGCCATTGCAATTGAGCTTAAAGGTTACCACAACTCTTTCTGTCCAGCTGATGATGAGCGAGAGTTTCGAATAGATCTCATTGCTCAAGAGTTAGTTAGTTTTGTTGAACAACTTGAATTAAAGAATATTCATCTCGTAGGACATGATTGGGGTGCGATTGTTGTCTGGTATCTAGCAACCTATCATTCTCAATATTTTAAAGATGCGATTACTCTTAATGCTCCTCATTGGCATGTTTTTAAGGATGCTCTCTTTGGTGATCCCTTACAGATAATGAAGAGTTGGTATATTTATTTTATTCAGCTTAAAGGTGTCTCTGAAGCTCTTATTAAATTTAACGACTATCAGGTGTTACGAAGATCTCTTATAGGCGGAAGTCGCGGAAAATTACCAATAGGGCTTGTCAATCGTTACAAGGAAAGTTGGCCGCAATGTTTGAGTTCAATGCTAGCTTGGTATCGTGCTATGAAATATATAGGTCTTGATGGAAGAGCTGAAAAAGTAAAGATACCGATGACTTTGCTAATGGGTAAGAAGGATCCATTTATTCGTCCGAAGCTTGCTGAAAAATGTATGAAGTATTGTGAAGAGTCTCGATTTCACATCGTTGATGATTGTGCTCACTTCATTCATCATGAAAATGAGCACCTTCTTCAAGAGTTTATTGACCAGGCTGTCTAATGTAGATTGGGTTAGTCGCTCCAATAAGATCAACTTCTTTTTTCTTCTTATTTATAGACCAAATCTCTGCACGAACTAGATCATTGGCCGAAGGTGAGTAGTTAAAACTTACTTTAAGAGACTTTCCTTTCTTATGTTTCTTAGGATTGATTGTCTTCTTCGCAATCAGCTGGTTATTTTGGTTATAGAATCTTACTTCCCATCTTTGCTTCTTCCAAAAAGTCAGTGTTCTAGCAAAAGTCACAATTGTATTATAACAAAGTGAGCTCATTCTCTTCTTAGTATCAGAAAAGTCTGCATAGAGATGAACATTTAGCTCATTAGTATTTGAAATTGTCTCACCCATACCAACTGTATTATTTCCACCAACGTTATTGGCATAAAGAGATAACTTTGGAGCTGTTGGTCGAGTAAGGAAAGATACATTACCATTCATAAGATTTTCTTTCGTTTGAGAAGGATCATTAGATGGAATAAAGTTCGCTGGATAGTGGAGGGTACGATCTCTCATACAAGGAATCGTAAAATGAAAATCACTTCCACCTACGGCTACATATCTCTTCCCTTCCTTAAGAGATTGTTCCCACTGGGCCTTTGCTCCTCTATTGTCTGATCTCTTAATTCCTAATTGATAGAATGGTGCATTTTCAAGAATTGTATTCCAAATCTCGACACCATTAACATCAAGCCATGACTTATATGAGAATGGACCCTTTCTATTAGGATGATTAACAATTCTAAAACCTTCAGAGCTACGACTCTTAATTATGGATTCTTCACCTTTAAATTCGTTTCCTCGATAGAGAAGGTCCCAATTTTTTTTAATTCCAACGAGTCCCATGTGAGTTGATCCACCCCATTCAACACCACGAAGAAGGAAGAGGTGCTCATTTTCATTCGGCTTGAGTTCATCATAGGCCTTATCTGTTCTATGATCAGCAATGGCAGTAGAAGCAATGGCATCTCTCTTTTCAAGAAAACGAGTCATCACGCGATAAGTTTTCTTAGGTGTAAACTTTAAAAGCTTTAATGATTTATTGTCTTGACTAATATTAGTATGAACATGATTGAAGTAATAATGACCTTTAATTGGTGAGCGTTGTTCATCATAATAACTAGCAGAAACTTCTCTTGGTGAACCTTTTTCGCCTAACCATCTCATATAAAGTTTATCGATAGGCTTTTTGAAATTACTTAATTGATGATTGGAAATATAATCTATAAGCTTGGCCCTTAGATCATTAACATTAGAAATATTTTCTGATTCAGGAATGATTAACTCATCATTTTCAGAATCATAATTCACTACTTGTAATATCTCTTTAATCAATTGATCATCATTCATTGATCTAAAAAATCTTTCAGATTCAATACTCTTGAGTTGTACTGTTTGGGCAATTAACCACTCAAGGGGAGCTTTTTGGGAAGCAGTTTTTATATCTGTGGCTTGTGTACTGACAAATAGAAACGCACTTAGAGCGAGAGGCTTAAACATTGATTCATCCTTGAAAATAATGATTTAAACTTATTTTACTCGAAACATCTCGTATGTGGCACCATTTTGTTTAAACACGATCTTACTTTCTTTCGGATAGAATTTAATGAGCACTCCAACTAGTGAAAATTCGAACTCATCTCCAGAGACAGCGTTTAAAGGGAAGCGTTCTTGTCCACTATTTAATACCTGACCGAAGAGATTTTTATTGTCGATAAAGAAGTTGATACTTAGTGGTATATTTTTGGCCTTATAAGTTCCGGCATATTGCTTAAGTAATTCTTCTTTTACTTGGATATATTTAGGAAAGATAGGAAGTTTAAAATCTATACCGTGAAATGATTTTAAAATGGCTATAGAAATATCATTCATTACGGTATCAAGACCATTAACTAAATTAATGACAGTTAAGTCATGCTTAGGAAAGTAAAAAGCAATTGAGCGATAACCATCAAGTCCTCCAGTATGGCCATAACCACGATCTTTATTAAAGGGAACTTGTATGAGTCCAAAACCAAAACCATCTTTCATTACCATCATAATATCGAGACTTTTAGGATGGACAAGACGACCTTTTAAAAGAGCTTCTATAAATGTTGCAAGATCTGTTGTCGTCGAGGCAATGGCCCCTGCTCCCAGAGGAACTGATTGATGTGTCATTTTACTTTTAGACCAGCTATGTTCTTTAAAATACCCAGGAACTTCTCTTTCTCTTGGATTCTCGAGATCATAAACAAAGGTATCCTTAAGTTTCAATGGTTCAGTGATATATTTGCTTAAGAGATCACTATAGCTTTTTCCTGTCACTTTTTGAGCGATAAAGGTAAGAAGTGCATAGCCTGTATTAGAGTATTTGAATTTTGTTCCTGGAATAAACTCAGTGCCATAACCTTCAAAAAGTTTAATTAGCTCTTTTTCTGTAGTCTTACGGAAACGATATTGATTATATTCTGTTTGTTGATCGGTATAGTTTACTAATCCACTACGGTGTTGAAGAAGGTGCTTTATTTGAATAAGCTTAGCATTTTTAATCGTTGGATAAAAATTATCAAGTGTTGTATTAAATTGAAATTTTCCTTCTTCAATTAACTTAATAATAATCGTTGCTGTAAAAGTTTTAGTGATCGAACCTATATGATAAATAGTGTCATTTTCTCTTTTAATTGTCCCATAGCTCTTATGGTAAATGGTTTTCCCTTTCTGTCTTAAGAGAACTGTCCCTAAGGCCTTGTCATATTTTGTTAAGTGATTTAGGTATTCATCAAGAGGTTTGATTTCTTTTTCTGAATTACAAGAACTAGTGAGAAGACATAGAAGAAAGAAGACAATGAGGGGAAGACGAAATTTCATTTTGTTCCTTATCGAAAATTATTTATTTAATGTTACAATGGTGACAAATGAGAATCAATTACTGGTTTAAATTAGCTACTTTAATTTCCCTAGCTTTTACGACTTGTCTTTATGCAGATGTAAAGGTCGGGGAGAGTTCTATTGATGTTGATCTGAGAAAGTTCAAAGTCTTTAAACGTGAAAATAATCAAAATATTCGTTCAGGTATTATTAAAAACTCTACCCAGTGGGTGAGAAGTTCTGAAAATTTGCTAACTCCTAGGGTCAGATTTCGGGTTATGATTGATAATACTCCTGATGTTCATATTGAATATCTTGATAAGAAGATTATCCCGACAAGGAATGTTCACAATACGAAAGAAGCAGAATTCTATATTGACCTTTTTAATCCTGGAAGAATCAAAATCTATCAAGGTGCGGAGTTAATTGAAACACTTTCTATTGATTCAGTAGGAAAACTGACAAATAAACAATCTCACCTAATTGATTATAGTTGTAGCCCTTATAAGCTAAAGGTTGAAGGACTTGATGGTAAATTTCTAAGTGTCGGTTGTAAGCATCATTTAACCGGTCCTTTAGGTAAAGAAAGAAATAGAATACAAGTTACTTGGACATCACCAAACTTAACACTGAAAGGTGGGAAGACTCCTCCGTTTACGAGCTTTCACAAAAACTCAAATCCTGTTTATATCACTTTAGTCGACCAATATGAAAAAGAGTACAAAGTTAAAATCGATATGAGAGTAAAAGAGAAGTATAGACGAACGAAGCTTGCTCTTGGACTGGGGCCATATGAATATAAGACGACGGAAGGTGTTGTTAATGATGAAGTTAGTGAATGGGGCTCTGCTTTCATGCTTTATGGAAGATATGATCTCTTTGAACATGCTTCACTAAGAGCATTTGAAGCGATTGTCGCCAACAAATCTATTTTTAATAATTTTGGTTTCTACTTCGCCTATACTTTAGCTGAAGTGATGGACCACCGCCTGAATTTTACTGCTTTACTAGGGGCCCAAACTGTTTCATTTCGTCATAAGAAAGATGGAGATTTAAAACACAGTGCTATCCTACCGCAAGGTTTTGAAATTAGCATGCGCCATGTATTCGGTTGGGAAAATTATAATTTAGTTTATGGTATGTTTCTTTCGCCACAATCTGAAGTAGAATACGATAATATTTGGTTGAGATTTGGAAAAAAAGTTTTTGGTGAAATTAATTATATTAGTTGGGGGGAGAAATCTAAGAAAGCGGAGATGTTCGGTCTTTCTATAGGGTTTCCTATTTATTGATGAAGTATACAATGCTAGCTCTTGCACTTTCTGTTGGTCTACTTATTCCTTTTCAGGGAATCATGACGGCCAGTCTTTCTCAAAAGTTAGAAAACCCTTACTTAAGTGCCGTCATCAACTTTAGTGGTGGATTAATCGTCTTTCTAATTGCTCTGCTACTTTCAATGAATTCATTTCCGGCCATAAAAAAACTTTCGAGCATACCTTGGTATCTTTACTTAAGTGGAGTTGTCGGTAGTGTTTTTATTTTAGGAGCACTCTTTTCTCTTCCTAAAATTGGTTCTATGTCATTTTTTGCTCTCGTTATTTTTGGTCAACTTATTACAACTCTTTTAGTCGACCATTATGGTGTCTTTGGAGTCCCCATTCATAGGATCGATATCACTCGTATCGCAGGTTTACTTCTACTCATTGCGGGTACTATTCTTATTATTAAAAAGTAAAGTTTTCTTTTCTTATGATTACATAGATATTATTTGAGAATATTGTAAAATAAGAAACTCAATAAATTAAAATAAAAGGATTTTTGTGAGTAATAAATCTTCAAAAAGTAGACGTGATTTTATCATTGATTCAGCTAAGTCTGTGGCCCTAGGAGTAAGTGCAATTAATAGTCCATTTATTATTGCTAAATCGAAGCCAACCTTACGTGTAATGGGAACTCATGTAACTTTACAAGAAGAACTTCGAAAACAGGCCATGAAAGATCTAGGAATCAATATTGTTTTTGAACCTAAGGGGAGTGCCGCTGTTTTACAGAAAGCTTCTAGTAATCCTAAGTCTTTTGATCTCTATGAGCAGTGGTCTGACAGTATCAATATTCTTTGGTCAGCGAAAGCGATTCAACCTTTGGATACTTCGAGACTAAAGTATTGGAAAGAAATAAATGGTATTTCTAAGAAAGGAAGAATTGTAGATTCGGTAGATACTGGAAGAGGAGACTGCCCGAATAAAATTCTCTTTGTTCAAAAAGATGGAAGTTTAGGAACAAAGGAAACAAATCAAATTAGCTATATGCCTTATGTGCATAATGTTGACTCTTTTGGATACAACACAAATATTATTAAAAAAGGTGTTCCTTATGAAACTGAGAGTTGGGCCTGGCTCTTAGATGAGAGATATAAAGGCAAAGTCGCACTTGTTAATGCACCAACCATTGGTATTTTTGATGCCGCCTTAGCAGCTCAAGCTTCGGGGCTAATGAAGTTTAAAGATATTGGTAATATGTCGACTGCAGAAATTGATCGACTCTTTGAAATTTTAATTAAGAAAAAAGAAGAAGGTCATTTCGCTGGTTTTTGGACTTCAGTACCTCAGTCGGTGGACTTTATGGTGAAAAAGAGAGTCCATATCCAAAGTATGTTTTCTCCAGGAGTTTCTGGCTCGAGGGGGAAAGGAATCCCTGTTACGTACGCCTCACCAAAAGAAGGATATAGAGCGTGGCAGGGAGTAATGTGTCTTTCTAAAGAAACAAAGGGTGCTGTAAAAGATGCCGCTTACGAATATATGAACTGGTGGCTTTCTGGTTACCCTGGAGCTTTTATTGCCAGACAAGGTTATTACATTTCAAATCCTGAAAGATCGAGACCTTTAATGTCTAAGAATGAATGGGATTACTGGTATGATGGAAAACCTGCTCTCACTGATTTGAAAGGAACTGATGGAAAGGTCTCTGTTTTAAAAGGTGAAGTAAGAGATGGTGGTTCGTATATTAAAAGATTTAGTAATATTGCTGTTTGGAATACCGTGATGGGTAATTACGATTACAGTCTTGAAAAATGGTATGAATTCTTAAGTGCTTAAAAATTATTGATAGATGAAAAAGTATATTGAGAAATTAACGATTACAAAAAAGATAGCCATAGGTTTTGGTCTTATCTTCTTTCTTTTTATTTTTAATTCTCTTTTCATTACTAAAAAGCTTACAGGCTTAAAAGAAGTTTTTTCTTCTTATCAGAAGAATTCCAATGTCACTACTGAAGTTCTTAAAATTGAAAAGAGTCTCTCTGAGTTACAAAGATTAACTCTGGCCTATAGTAATACTGGAAGTCGCTCTATCTTTAGAAAAATGAATAATAACTATCAAGACCTTATTATTAGTATTTCTAATCAAGCAACCTCTGCTGAAGACAAGTTTATCAAGAAAACTATGGAGGATATGCTTGAAGTTATTAAAAGATATGGTGCCAATTTTGAAGATTTAAGATCAAGATACAATCTTAAGAATGAGATTATTAATAATTCGTTACCTGAAATTAATAATACTGGGCGTTTATTTTTAGAAAATATTTCAAAAGAAGTTTGGAGTAACCGTGATCGTAAACTCATTCAAAAAATTAGAGGTTATTGGGTAGAGTCGAATCTCAATGCACTTTATTTTTTAACTACACTAAAGAATAGGAAGAGAGTTGAAGTTCGTGAAGATACTGAAAGAATTAAGAGCATCATTACTAAAGAAGTAACATCCAAATTGAAAAAAGGAATTACCCCGTTTATAAATATAGTTGAGAGATTTAATGAAATTTTCTATGATGCCGTTCAGAAGAATAGGCTCTTCTTATCACTTATCAACGTTGTTTTAGCCGGAGAGGCCTTTGAATTCTTGAGTCTCTCAAGTGATCTTTCAAAGTATGCACTAGATAATAGTTTACTATTAACAAAGAAGAATCAAGAAACAACGAAAGAAACGCTTGATGTTCTTAAAAGTACAACACTAGTTTTTATACCTCTGGTTTTTTTTATTTTTATTTATTTTAATAAAAATATTTCAAGTGCTATTAGTGCTATTTCATCAACGTTTAGAGATCTCTTAAAAGGAAAGCTAGTAACTTTAATTCCTGGTGCTGATCGAAGTGATGAGATTGGTCAGTTGGCCCAAGCTGCTGATGCTTTTCGTGTGGCCAAAGAAAAAGCAGATGCTTCAACCAAGATTAAGTCTGAATTTTTGGCCAATATGTCCCATGAGATACGTACACCGATGAATGGTATTCTTGGGATGGTAACTTTGTTGAAAGATACAGAAGTTACTAAAGAACAAGAAGATATGCTCAATACCATCTCTTCATGTGGAAAAAGTCTTTCAACAATTCTTAATGATATTTTAGACCTTAGTAAAGCTGAATCAGGAATGATTATTATTGAAGAAACAGCTTTTCATTTTGAAAATATGATCAAAGAGATTCAATTTCTTTTCACTACTGTTGTTAGAGAAAAGGGAATCGAACTTAGAGTAAATCATGTGGGAGATACTATTCCAGATTATTTGGTAGGAGATATCACAAGAATAAAGCAAATCCTTATAAACTTAATTAGTAATGCTATCAAGTTTACTGATGAAGGGTATGTTGAGCTTAGAACTACGACTCAAGAATATATTCCTGAAGGTAAAGATCACAAAAGATATCGTTTAAAGTTTGAAGTCATTGATACGGGAATAGGAATTCCACTTGAGTCTCAAGATCAACTCTTTGAAGCCTTTGTTCAGGCCGATACTTCGACAACAAGAGAGTTTGGTGGAACTGGATTAGGTCTTTCTATTTCTTCAGGTTTAGCTCAATTAATGAGTTCCAATATTGTAATGGACTCCAAGGAAGGTGAGGGATCTGTCTTTAGTTTTGAGCTTCATTTAGATGAAGCGGCAGCTATGATAACAGAAAAAAGGATAAAAGATTATAAGAAAAGCTTATCTAAAAATAAGATTAATATTCTTCTCGTTGAAGACAATATGATCAATATTAAAGTAGCTAAGTTAATGCTTAAGAAAATGGGATTTAGTATTGATATAGCGAAAGATGGTAAAGAAGCTCTATTCTATACCAATAAAAATAAATACGACCTTGTTTTTATGGATATGCAGATGCCTGTGATGGATGGATTGACTGCTACCAGAGAGATTCGAAAGAAATTTTCGAAAGAAGAACTTTATATCTGTGCTATGACGGCCAATGCTTTTCAATCCGATCGTGATGCTTGCTTTCAGGCAGGGATGAATGACTTTCTGGCCAAACCCCTTAATCGAGATGAAATAGTCGCCGTTATTGAAAAAGTAACGAATGCAAGTTAACGTATAATAGACCCATTCCTAGGACTATTATGTATAAGAAAGATATTCTCGCTGGTATTACAACCTTTTTTACGATGAGCTATATTATCGTCGTTAATCCTTCGATGCTTTCAACTCCTGGTACAGGAATGAGTTACACTGGAGTTCTTACTGCTACTGTTCTGATCAGTTTTCTTGCAACATTTCTCATGGGGGCTTTTGCTAAGTTACCTTTTGCCTTAGCTCCTGGAATGGGACTGAATGCCTTCTTCACTTTCTCTATTATTCTTGGTCAAAAAGTTCCATGGCAAACAGCTCTTGGGATGGTTTTTTGGGCCGGGATTGTTTTCACTCTTATTTCTCTGACACCATTAAGGGCCAAGATTATTGATTCTATTCCTAATCATCTCCGTCATGCCATGGCGGTTGGAATTGGTTTGTTCCTGTGCTTCATTGGCTTACAAGGGGCTCAGATTATAGTTAAAGACCCTGTCACTTTTGTAAAAGCAGGTAAGGTAAGTTTTGAATTAGTGATGGCCATTCTTGGACTCTTTTTAATGACCTTCTTTATACGTAAAAAGAATCCGGCAAGTTTTTTGTTAGGGATGGGTTTTGTGACGATCGTTTCGGTCATTTACGGTAAGGTTCAGCTACCAAAAAGCTTCTTTTCTTATCCTGATTTCAAGAGTGTGATGTTTCAGGTCGATTTTCTTGGTGGTCTCACATGGGCCCTAATTCCAAGTACCATTACTCTTATTTTCACAGACTTTATTGATACCATGTCGACATTTATTGGGCTCTCCCATAATGCTGGTCTTCTGGATGAAGAGGGAAATCCTAAGAATATTAAGCAGGCCTTTATTGTGGACTCAATCGCCACAACCTGTTCTGCCTTTTTAGGGACTTCACCCACCACGACTTATATTGAAAGCTCTGCTGGAATTGAAATGGGAGGAAGAAGTGGCTTAACTTCCATCGTGACATCTCTTTGCTTTCTGCCTTTTCTCTTTCTTGCACCATTAGTAGGGCTTGTGCCTAAGTATGCTACGGCTCCAGTTCTTATTATCGTTGGTCTTATGATGTTTAAGAGTATTAAACATATCTCTTTTGATAAGTACGAAGATGCGATTCCGTGTTTTTTAACGATGATTATCATCCCTCTGTCCTTTTCAATTACAGAGGGGATCGTTTGGGGGTTTTTTACTTTTAATATTCTCTACATGATTAGTGGGAGAGTGAAGGAGCTAAAACCAACGATGATGGTACTCGGGCTCTTCTCTGTCGCAATTATTTTTCTTAGTTAGTTAGCTTTCTTAACCACTGAGCATTTCAGATACATTGATCCATGGCCATCAACTTTACATGAAATATCATGGCCATTAACAGGGTCATCAAGAAGTCGAATATTCTTCACTTTTGTTCCCGCTTTAATTGTCCCTTTGCCAGCTTTCAGATCCTTAACTGTTGTCACTGAATCACCATCTTGAAGCTGATTTCCATTGGCATCTAGAAATTTGGCTTCAACTACTTTAATCGATTCATCAAGTGACCACTCATGAAAACATTCTGGGCAAACCCAAAGAGCAGCATCTGGGTAACCGTAAGGTGAGTTACATTTTGGGCAGGGTTGATTTTCGTCTGACATATTATTCCTTTTGGTAAATTTTATCGATTGCTTTATTAATTCTTGTTAATAGATGTTTTAGTGATTTATTGACTCTTATATGAATTGAGTCCTCTGAGAAAGTTTTGTAAACCTTTAAATTTTTATATTTACTATATCTCATAAAATGGTTGGCAATTCTTTTATTTATTATGATTATATTTGCTCTTCCTATGTTAAGAAAATCGAGAAGATCTTTCTCATTAGCCAGTCTTGATACCTTTTTAAACTTCTCACTACTCTTATAGGTGTAGCCTCTGATTAAAGCATAATGATTGTTATAAATATTCTTTTCATTTAATGGTATTTTTTTGTTAATGACATAGACATCAGAAACTTTTCCAATTGGTTTACTAAATAACTGAACTTTTATTTCTTCCGGTCTTTGTCTCCACTGAGGATTGTCGCAACAACTGATTTTAACTTCACCATTAGCAAAAACTATTCTTGCTCTATTTTTAGGTAAAGGTAATAACTTGAACTTTATTTCTGCTTCATTTAGCACTTTTGTTGCAATATCATAATAATAACCTCCATTGTATTTGCCATCTTTATCAAGAATAACTAAAGGAGGCTTATGATAAGAGTAGAAAGCAACATCATAAATAGGCTCTCTAGAATAAAGAGTATTGTTAAAAATGAATAAGATGATGAGCAATGCTATTTTAATCATATATTTATTATCGCATGTTGAATACTTAAGTGAAATTATATTTTGTTTAGCTTTTTGAATAGAAAGCCAAAGTTAATCGCCGGTTCCCGCCGATTCTAATCAACAAGTTTCTTAAAAATAAAAAACCCAAGCATAAGCTTGGGTTTTGTAGTCTTCGATTAACCGATAGCAAAATCATTTGCTTTCTCTAATCGAAGTGGAGGATTCTTTAGAAATCCCCCTTTTTTAGCTACTTAAGTGTCTTTACAAGCACATTTAAGCACGGCCCATTAGTCGGTTAATCTTTGTTTGAAAAGACTTTCGAAATTATCCCCGAAGCTAATTTCTTCGGGAATAAATTGTAAGCAATCAGTTGCTCCTTTGGTATCGACCCCTGCAAGTCGTAAATATATGTCCATTGTGGCCGATTTCTTCCAACCTCCAATTTTCATAACGATAGGAGAAGGAACACCATTAGCAAGCATTTGCGTTGCAAAACAAGCTCTCAATGCATGAAACTTTATAGGTTTCATATTTATTGAGTTTAAAAAGTTCCTGAGAGGTACAGCTTGATCTCCATTATCCCAGTCTTTACTTCTTGGAAGGACATGGGAATTAGGGGATGAGCTTGGAGCATTTTTAAGTTCGAGGATGAGTTTTTTTAAAGATGAGTTTATGGGAATTGTTCTCCAATATCTCCCTTTTGTAGGACCAACACTCTTCATATTTGAATCATAGGATCGATCTACTAAGATAATCTCTTTTTCTAAATCGATTTGATCCCAAGTTAATGCGTGAAGCTCACCACTTCTCATTCCTGTGAGGATGGCAAATGACCAAGTTGGATACCATAGGTGATTCATGGTCTTTGCTATCATTAAGAACTTCTTAATTTCTTCAAGATTTAGAATATCGGGAGCTTTATACTCTTTGACCTCAATCTGAAGTCCCTTGAAAGGAGGGCGATCATTTCCGACAATATAGCGAAACTCAATTCCCCAATCATAGACTTTATTGATGATATTCTTCACTTTCTTTTGATAAGCTTTTGAAAGATTCGCTTGATCAAACTTAATTAGAAGCTCTCTTGCATCAGCAATTGTGATTTCTGAAGCTGGTCGATCGTTCCAGTGCTTAGTCCATTTATTCAAAGTACTAAGATAACCTTCAGC
>JAAEST010000110.1 GCA_024229115.1 Oligoflexia bacterium | reverse complement strand
TTTTTGATCCATGACTTTGCACTCCATCCACGGCATAGCTATAACCTCCTGTTACAAGAAAATTATAACTGACCGTTTTATTTAGAAGTGTAAACGATGTCTCCGGTATAAAGTGTAAACGATGTGTCCGGAATGGACCTATTTTGAAAGCTTAAACGCTTTTATTAAGAACGCTATGAAATCAACGATTACAGGGAAAACTGGAAATCAAGAGTATCTTTTTTATGTTGATCTTAGTATGACTGAATCGAAAATTAGTAAGTCGGAGTTAGAAAACTTATGAAAAACTTATGTGTCTTTTGTGGATCTTCAGCAGGGAAATCAGAAATTTATGTAAATGAGGCCCGTACTTTAGGAAATTACATGGCCGAAAATAATCTTGGTCTTGTTTATGGTGGTGCAAGTATCGGAGTTATGGGGGCTGTCGCTGATGGAGTTCTAGAAAAAGATGGAAAAGTAATTGGAATTATTCCTCAGTCCATTATTGATTTGGAAGTAGGGCATCAAAACCTAACTAATTTATATGTAGTAGACTCAATGCATGAAAGAAAGCAGAAGATGTACGATTTATCGGATGCATTTCTGGCCATCCCTGGGGGGATTGGAACCCTTGATGAACTCTGTGAGATCTTCACTTGGGCACAGCTTGAATATCACAAGAAGCCTATCTACATTGTGAATCACAATGGTTTCTTTGATCACTTACTTAAGCATTTCGAGCATTGTGTAGAGCAAGGGTTTGTTCGTCCTGAGCATTTAGATTTATTTCGCACCGTGGCCATGCCACTTGATGCTGCCAAAGATTTTCTTGAAAGGTCTTAAATAGGTTGATTTACAAAAGAAGAGCAATAACCTATACTTTGTCGTAATTACCTGTATTTAAAAGCCTAATTGGAGCTCAGATGACTAGAGTTGTAGTATTTTTAGCATTCGTTGTTGGTTTAATTGCCATCATGAACTTAAGAAAATTTGAAACTGCTAAAGTTGATAATGCCAAGTTTGATTTTGAAAAAACAAAGACTGCAAATCTTAAAAAGCAAAAAGAGATTGCTGATCTTATGGCTCCAAAAAAAGAAGTTGTTGAAGTTAAAGAAGTTGAAGAAGGTCCACTTGTTGTTCTTTCAACTGAGCAACTTGTTAGAGGTGAAGCACTTTATAAAAAATGTATCGTATGCCACGGTCAAAGAGGTAACGGTAAGAAAAGTCAAAAAGCACCTGCAATTGGTGGCCAACACGAGTGGTATACTGAACTGCAAATCAATAATATGATTTCTGGTGTAAGGGTAAATAAAGTTATGAACCCGTATATCAAAAAATTATCTGCTCAAGATGTAAAAGACTTAGCTGTCTATATTTCTAAACTTCCTCCAATGGGGAAATAGTTTTAAATGGCTGTCTACTCGCTAGATAAGTTTATTCCAAATATTTCAAAAGGATGTTTCATCGCTGACTCTGCACAAGTAATTGGGCAAGTTGAAATAGGTGAAAACTCAAGCCTATGGTTTAACGTCGTCGCTCGAGGTGATGTTAATAAAATCATCATTGGAAAAGAATCAAATATTCAAGACCTCACTATGCTTCATGTCGTTGAGGATATCCCTTTAATCATTGGTGATGGAGTGAGCGTTGGTCACAATGCTATTCTTCATGCATGCACTATTGAGGACAATTGTCTTATCGGTATGGGTGCCATTGTTTTAGATGGGGCCACCATTGGAAAGAACTCTGTTGTTGCTGGTGGGAGTGTTGTTCCTCCTGGCAAAACCTTCCCTCCAAACTCTATGATTATGGGTTCTCCTGCAAAAGTAGTAAGAGAGCTTAGGCCTGAAGAAATTAAAGGCTATGGTGAGCATTATAAAAGTTATGTTGAGACTAAGGACGCTTATTTGAAAGATGGTGCCTTAACCAGAATTGATTAGACAAAAAAAAAGCGGAGGTCGAAACCTCCGCTCTTAGATAGCTCTCTTACATGTCTTGGCCATTATAGAAAACACTGTTAACAGATTTTCCATCCATGCTTCTAACATGAAGTAGAACTTTTTCGCTTTTCAGTTTTGCAGGCACTTCAACTTCAAAGCTAAATGGAACCATTTTCATTGGGCAGATATCATAGATTTGTTTCATTTTAGGAAGAATTGAGTAAACATCTTTTCCGTTGTCTACAATTTCAATTTCATCTAGAACAAAACAGTCACTTGGATTGTACCCTTTTAATTCTACAACTCTACTACCTTCTTTCTTTGCTACATACTCAACGTTTGCATAAACAAAGTCATCAACTGCATCACTAGAAGCCTCAGCAACTTTTAAGATACCGTCTTTTTGATAGATTGATTTACCATTAACTCTGATATCGTAAATTCCTTTATCAAGAACACCAACATCGATAGCTTCGATAAATGGAACAATCATCTCAGGGCAGTAAGGGTTATCAGAAGCATACTTAAGAGACTTAAGCTTGATATCAATAACATTATCTTTTACAACAACTTCACTTTTTGGTGACTTGTGGCAAAGGTTAGGAAGGTATCCTTCGATAACCACCTCAGCATTGTCATTTGAATCAAACCCATGAGGTGAGTAGATTTGTTCAATTGGAACCATTACTTCTACTGGAGTAGAAGCTTGTGCAAATCCAATTAAGCTAGCTAATACTGCGATCATTTTAAATAAGTTTCTCATAAGATCCTCCGTGTGTAGGGAATTACATTTCCCTCCGTTTATTTCCTTTCGAGATAAATATAGACCTGCCAATATAGTCTGTTCATGACTCCAAGAGGTTTTAAAGAAAATAAAACGCAACCTTAAGGTTGATCTAAATCATGTAAATTGTGATGTGATTCTGACAAATTTCTGACTATATTTCCCAATGGAGAGGAGGAATAATGAAGGTTTTATTTTCTATTCTAATTTTTATATTAACGCAATCTATTTTTTCACAAGATTGTTTTCCGGAGAGTCATTTAAGGTTCTCACATAAAGTGAAATCGGTAGATGGTTTAACGGAATTTAGTGCTGCACGTTTGGTCGAGAACTTTCAAAAAGTTATGGGCGAAGATGTTACTAAGCAGATGAATAAGAAACTCATTGTTGAACTTGATTGGAAGAACGATCGAGTGAATGCTTCGGCCACGAGAGATGATGATAATAATCCGGTGATTAAGATGTTGGGGGGAATGGCAAGACATCCAAGATTAACGAAAGATGGATTCTTAATGATCCTATGTCATGAGCTTGGACATCATCTTGGAGGAGCCCCTAAGAAATTAAGAGGTAGAAGTACAAAAAGAAGTTGGTCTAGTGCTGAAGGGCAAGCAGATTATTATGCGACTTCAAAATGTTTTCCAAAGTTAATTGCAGGAAGTGTGGAAACATCTAACCCATTTGGATCGGACAATAAGTCAGTTGATAAAAATAAAATGCTTTCTAATAAATGTAGCACTGATGAAATTTGTTTAAGAGCTGCTAGTGCAGCGTTAAGTGTGACTGAAGTATTTGCCTCAATTAAAGGTGCCCAGCAATTTCCTATGCTAGAGAAAAAAGATCGTAGTGAAGTTTATATGACTTTATATAAACATCCTCGCTCACAATGTCGATTAGATACAATGGTTGCAGGAATTTTCTGTCGTAAATATGTTGATGAACCTTTTGACAATATTGATCCATTAATTGGAGCTTGTACTAAATCTGAAGGTGACAAAATTGATCAAGATGGAATGAGACCAAGATGTTGGTATTTCCCAGAAGAACTTTTTAAATAGCCGGCATTTATGAGAAAATAAATGAAAGGAGATATTTATGAACTTAGAAATTACATTTAGACATTTAGACCATACAGAAGCAATTGATGAAAAAATTAAAAGCAAAGTTGGAAAACTTGCGGAAAGACATTTTTCAAATGCAGCCACTTTTCAATGGACATCATGGGTTGAACACAATGAACATTATTCAACATTGAAAGCACACGATAAAGGTAAAGACTATTTTGTTAAAGCATCTGCAGATAATCTTTATAAAACTATTGATATGGTTGTCAGTAAGATGGAGGCACAACATGAATAAAGAATTCTTAGAAGAAATAAAATCAGAGCTTATCGCTAAAAAGAATGAAGTGATGACTCGTTTAGAAGCCATAGATAAGAGCAAGAAAAGAAAGGAACCATTGAATGCGGATTGGAGTGAACAAGCCGTTGAAATGGAGAATTTTGAAGTGGTTGATGCTCTTGATGACATGGAATCAATCGAATTAGAAAAAATCGAAGGTGCTCTTAAATTAATTGAAGCTGGAAACTATGGAGTTTGCTCGAATTGTAGTGAATCAATTGGAGAAAAAAGGCTTAAAGCTATTCCGACTGCAAATTTATGTATTCAATGTAGCCAATAATACCTTAAAATAATTAAAACAATTCATTGGAGATAAGAATGAAAGGACTCTTTCTTGTACTTTGTATTTCGATGACAGTTTTAGCAACTGCAACTACAACTAAAAATGTCATGGGAAATGTATTTCAATCGTTTCTCGATTTAATCCCTTATATTAATAACGAAATGAAATTTAGAGACTCTTCTAATGAGGCCTTAATTCGTAAAAATCTTCATAAGTTAAATGATGCCTTTAGTAATGCCAAACACTTAAAAAGTTTTGCGAGCCCTGGTTTTAAACCTAGCTATGACGTGATTGTAGAGCATTTAGAGCATACGGTTGAAACCTTTGATTCTGGAAATAAGGTTTTTGCAAGGTCTAGGCTTAAGGCCACTGCACAGATCTGTATGTCTTGCCACGTTCAGCTTAAGTCTGGAGCTTCTACTAATATCAAAAGGCAGCTTTCGAAAGTTGGAAGATCAAGTTTCAATTCTGATTATGATTATGCAGATTTTCTTTATTTAACGAGAAATTATGGGAAAGCGGAGGTTTTCTATCGTAATGAAATAAGAAATAGAATTCTTAAAAATAGAAAGCTAAGAAAGATTCAAAAAGGTGCGAATACTCATTACCTTGATTACACAATTGATAAAAGTTTAAGAAGGCTTGTTACTTTACATACGAGAATCAACTATAACCCTTCGAAGGCAATGACTGTCGTTAAAGAATATAAGAATAACAAAGATATCTCTCTTAAAATGCGTGAAGAACTAGAGGAGTGGGAGGAGGATCTGAAAACTTGGATTAAAAACCCATATAAAGGTAAATTTTCTTCAAAGAAAGAGCTTAATAACTTCCTTGATAAATATCTAAGAAAGATTGATGTGGACTCTGTAGCAGATGGATCTGAAGATATTACTTTTCTTGTAGCGTCAGGAGCGATCTATCGATATTTAAATAAGTATCCAAAGTCTGAGCTTGCTCCAGAGCTTCTTTACTGGGTTTCAATTGTAGATAAGCAATTAAGTTTCAACTATCTTTATAGTTTATCTTCTTTATATCTTAAGCAATGTATTTCAAATTACCCTAAGAGTAAATTTGCTCGAAAATGTCTGGCCAAATATAAGTCTGATATCGAATTTGGATATACTGGAAGTGGTGGAACTTTCATTCCAAAAGATGAAAAAGATGAGATTACTAGACTAGAGTCACTACTAAAGAAATAGTTATAAGTTGGCGTAATAAAGTATGGCTATCGTACTTCCAATAGGAAGAATAATGATGGCCATGGCCATAATAAAGAACACATAGTTCTCATCAATCTTCTTAAAAGCTTTTCTAGCAATTCTCTTAATGGCAGGAAGCTGCTTGTTGTCCATAGACATTATAAATCCTCACTGTAATCGTTAATATTCCGATACTTAAAAATACAAGAGATGTAGATCTTGGATATTTTATAGCTATTGGTTTAAACACTTTCTTAATAATACTTGGAGCAAAGGCCAAACCTGGAAGAGTTCCAAGCCAAAAAAAGCTCATCGCCAGCATACCAAGGTAAGGGCTTTGAAGAGCACCTACTGCCATCGCCACACCATAAAGGAGTCCACAAGGTAAGAGCATACTTAAGAAACCAACACTGAATGATTTCATATAGGCAGACTTTAGAAACATCGCCCTTGAAAGAACGCCTTGTGTGTTAATCTTAAAGGCTTTGGGTAATCTTATTGGTAATTGTAAATTAAATGATTTTAAAGAATAAGAAATGAAAAGAAGCCCAATCGCTACGGCTGGCAGGACTAAGGAGAGCTTTTCCCCTAGAAAATCTTTTATATAGGAACCTATAGCTCCGGCAAAAAAACCAAGAATTAAGTATCCGAGTAATCTTCCGAACTGATAAAGGCCATTTGATTTCATATTATGCGTAGAAGCCATGACTAGCCCTCCACACATTCCGACACAGTGGAGACTACCCGTTACCCCAGTGAATAAAACAAGAGCAAAGGCCATAAGAATAGATTGTTGTCCTAGGTTACTTAATTGGTCCAACAAAATTGATCTCCTTTTTAAGTAAGATTTTTCCACTCTTTTCATCAGTAAAAGTAACAACAGACTTTTTATTTCCTTTGTTGAGAATACTTTGTGGAAATCTAAAGAAAATATTTATTTTCTTTTGTGTCTCTTTAAGAGGCAGAGGGTTTCTCGGTGTTTTAATCTCAATGAGCTCATTATCTTTAGGATTTTCAAAGGCAAGCAGAACCTTACTGTCACTTTCACCTTTGAAGTCCATTCTAAGTTTATAAAAGTTTGTGACACCTTCTTCTCCCGACTTGAGAATAACTTGCTGAAAAGGAGTCTTACTTGCTCTTACGAAAGTTGCTTTCAAGTTAAAGCTATTAAGAAGAGAGATCGTAAAGACAATTACTGCTGCAATAATAGCAGTCAGATAAATCATCGGTCTGATTCTAAATCTCTTGCTGGCAATATTCTTAAGTTTATTCTCGCTAGTGTAAGAAATAAGTCCTTTTGGTTTTCCAACCTTTTCCATTATTTCATCACATGCATCGATACAATTGGTACAGGCAATACATTCAAGTTGAGTACCACGACGAATGTCTATACCAGTAGGACAGACCTTTACACAATGATAACAGTTAATACAATCACCCTCATTACCAGTCTCTAGTCCACGACGAGGTTCTCCTCTATTGATATCATAAGCAACAACTGTACTATCCTCATCCATCATCACACTTTGAAATCGCCCATAAGGACAAGCAATAATACAAAATTGTTCTCTAAACCAACCAAAGTCGATCAGAAAAATAGCTGTGATAACAATCATAGTAATAAATAAGTCCATATGCTCAGTAGGAGGACTTAATGAAATACCAACAAGGTTCCTCGTTCCTACAAAATAACCTAAGAACGAATGACTTATATGAAGCGAAACGAGTAGGTAAAGACCCCACTTGAGTGCTTTTTTTCCGAACTTCTTTAAAGTCCAAGGTTCGTTTTCTAATTTTTGTCTTGCTCTGGCCTTTCCTTCTACAAATTTTTCAATTTGACGGTAGATAGCATCAATGAAAACGGTTTGTGGACAGGCCCATCCACACCATGCTCTCCCATAAAGAGAAGTGATAAATCCCATAAGAAAAATAAATCCAAACAAGAGAAGACTTAAAATGGGAGCATCGTGACCATAAAATGTACTTCCAAAGAAATGAAATTTTCTTGCTGGAAGATCAAAAAGAAGAACTTGCTCTCCCTGGTGATAAATCCAAGGGAGAACAAGATAAAGAATAATTAGAAACCAATAGAAGTAGGTTCGACGTTTTCTCCAAATACCCTTTACGTCTTCAGGGAAAAGAAAAATACGATGACCTTTTTCATCTGTCGTCGCTAATCTTTCTTCATGTAAATCGAACCTATTCTTTGACATATCTTTACTCTATTACTTCGCCCTCAGCTTCTTTACCTGGGACATTTGTATTTTTAATTGAGATGACATACTTAACAGCAGCAAAAAGCTCCTCTTTACTTAGCACGTCTCCCCAAGCTGGCATACCTGCATCTTCATTACCAACGATAATGAATTGATAAATCTCTTCAGCATCTGCTTTTTTAAGATTCTTCCAATATTTATCAGTTAAGTTTGGACCGATATCACCTTTCCCTTTTTCCTCATGGCAACTTAGACAGTTCTCTTCGTAAACCTCAAGAGCTTTCTCGTCAGCATCTTTATTTACGATCCATGCTTGATATTGGTCAGGTTGAAATTTTCCAACTAACTTTGATTGTTCTTCTCTAACTTTATTAACTTCTGCCATCTTATGATTGTACTCATCTTGAAGTGACGGTCCACCGGCAAAAGAATAATAGAGAATATAAAATGCAGCAAAAACTACACCACCAATGAAGGTTCCAACCCACCACGAAGGAAGTGGGTAGTCGAATTCTTCAATACCATCATAATCATGATTGAGAAGGAGAGATTGCTCCTCCTCATTCATGATAATATTTTTACTTTTATTTTCATTGCTCATGCTTCACCTCTAACAACAGGCGCTTCTTCAAGAGGAAGTTGCTCTACTGACTTGTAAAGATTCTTACTTCCTTTTCTGAATACCCAATAAATCATTGCGACAAAAAATGTCAGAAAAATAATAAAGGCAAGAACTGTTAAATCAGTCCATGCAAAACTACTCAGCACTTGTGACTTCATCAGAACCTCCCATATCAGTCCCTAATCTTTGAAGATAAGCGATTAGAGCAATAATTTCTTTGTTACGCATTTTAGAATCAACACCATCTCTTTCAAGCTCGGCCATGATTGTTAATGCTTGTTCTTCAGCATTTCTAATAGAGTTATTAATCTCATCCTCAGAATATGGAGTTCCTAAAGCTTTAAGAACTTGCATTTTCTTAGGAATAGATCCGTACTTAATCTTGCTCTTAAATAGCCAAGTATAAACTGGCATTAATGATCCTGGAGTTACCTTACGAGGATCGAGCATGTGACGATAGTGCCACATATGAGAGTACTTTCCACCGACTCTGTGAAGATCTGGTCCAATTCTTCTTGATCCCCACTGAAATGGACGATCATAAACAAATTCAGCTGCTTCTGATCTCTTTCCATATCTCAGAGTTTCATCAACCATTGGACGAACCATTTGAGAGTGACAAGTATAACAACCTTCTCTTACGTAAATATCTCTACCTACAATTTCAAGAGGTGTGTAAGGCTTCACTCTAGCATCTTTTACAATGAACTTATTCGACATAATTGATGGCATAAGCTCGATCATTGAACCAACAAGAATTGCTAAGAATGCGAGTACACTAAAAACAAGTGGAAGTCCTTCTAGTTTTCTATGTGAACCACCATGGCTATCAATTGGCTGAGCACTTAAAGGTGCTGTAGCAAATACATCTTCTTTCTCTTCAACTTTTGCAGATTGAATAGTCTTATAAAGGTTATAAACCATTGCAATGAAACCAGCTAAGATTAAGACACCACCGAAAGCCCTAACCCAATACATAGGAACAATTTTAACAACAGTCTCTACAAAGTTTGGATAAACAAGTTTTCCAGTTTCATCAACAGCTCTCCACATAAGACCTTGAGTAATACCAGCTACCCACATAGAAACGATATACATGAGAAGACCAATAGTCGCAGTCCAGAACTGAAAGTTAGCAAGCTTAGTACTGAATAATTCAGTTTTCCAAATCTTAGGAACCATGTAGTAAAGGATCCCGGCAACCATCATATAGTTCCAACCGATAGTTCCTGAGTGAACGTGACCAACAATCCAGTCAGTATAGTGAGCAAGCCCGTTAACTGACTTAATCGAAAGAAGTGGCCCTTCAAAAGTGGCCATTCCGTAGAATGTTACACCAGTAGCAAGGAACTTTAGAATTGGTTCACGACGAACTCTATCCCAAGCACCTCTAAGTGTAAGAAGACCATTGATCATACCACCCCAACTTGGTGCCCAAAGAGCAACAGAGAAGGCCATCCCTAAAGTTTGTACCCATTCAGGTAGAGAAGTATAGAGAAGGTGGTGAGGACCGGCCCAGATATAAACAAAGATCAGTGACCAAAAGTGAATAATCGAAAGTCTATAACTATAAACAGGACGATTAACTGCTTTAGGAACAAAGTAATACATGAGACCAAGAAATGGAGTCGTTAGGAAAAAAGCAACAGCGTTATGCCCATACCACCATTGTACTAGTGCATCCTGAACCCCAGCATAAACTGAGTAAGACTTCATTAAACTAACTGGAATCTCTAAGTTGTTAACAACGTAAAGTACTGCAACTGTAATGATCGTCGCGATATAGAACCAGATCGCTACATAAATATGACGTTCTCTTCTTCTCTTGAGTGTCATAAAAAAGTTGATACCAAAGATTACCCAGATAACGGCCACAAGAATATCGATCGGCCACTCAAGTTCAGCATACTCTTTAGAAGTAGTAATACCTAGTGGAAGAGTTACTGCCGCTAGGACGATAATAAGCTGCCATCCCCAAAAGTGAATCTTCGTGAGAATATCACTGTAAAGGCGTGTTTTAAGTAAACGCTGAATAGAGTAGTAAACCCCAGCAAAAATAGCGTTACCCACAAAAGCAAAAATTGCAGCATTCGTGTGAAGTGGTCTTAATCTACCAAATGTTAACCATGGTAGCTCAAAGTTAAACTTCCAACTCGCTAATTGGAATGCAATCGTTACACCTAAGAGTAGTGCAACAACTCCCCAAATTAGCGTCGCATGAATAAAAAGCTTTACGCTTTTGTCGTCATACGAAAACTGCTCGAGCTTTTGTTCATTTTGAACTGACTCGGGAGTTTCATTTTGACTCATCTTTTAATCCCTCCGTTTTAAGATTAATATTTTTATCTTCGATTAAGATTCGACTTGCAGGTGTTGTAAGGTCATCAAACTGGTGGTCATGGGTTGCCCAAATGAATAGAGCAACAAAAACACTTCCTAGAATTAAGGCCAATGGAATCAAAAAGATTATAGCTTCCATAAAGTCTCCTTACGGTTAATTTCATTTAAATATTTTGTTGAAATAATACAGCTTAAAGTTACTGTGAGACTGCTGATTGGCATAAAGATCGCAGCAAAAAGTGGCCCGATTAAACCTGCTATCGCAAGTCCAGCTCCGATAATATTATAAGCTAAACTAAAGATGAGGTTTCTCTTGATAACCTTCATTGTTTCTTTAGAGATCATAATGGCCTTACTAATTAAACTTAGTTCAGGCTTACTAAAATAAATATCTGAAGCGTTTAGCCCAATTTCTAAACTACCGTGAATAGTGGCACTAACATCTGCTTTAGAAAAAGCAATAGTATCATTGACACCATCACCGATCATCAAAGTCTCATCGTAGTTACTAACATAAAGTGCTTTCTGAGCAGGATCTAAATCTCCTAATGCATTTTTAAAGTTAAATAAATTAGTGGATTTAAAATCATTTACTCTTTGTTGAGTATCACCACTAAGAAGATGAATATTTAAGTTTTGTAATCTAAGAAATTCAACTTCCTCTCTTGCATCCTTTTTGATTGGATCAGTAAGAATAATTTCAGCTAGAACTTTATCATCTTCTTTTAAAACTAAAGGATGCTCACTCGAGTTTTTTGAAGGTAAACTTTCAAACTTATAAATTGAGCCACTAATTTTTCCTACTGGACTTGAGTTTAATAGGTTTTCTACTTCGTTGCTTATTTCTTTAAACTGAAGATTCAAATTCGAAAGATAATTCTTTATCCCTGCGGCAATAGGATGGTTAGAGTTCTTTTGGAGCCAATGAGCTAATTCAAAACTGCTAAAACCATCTTTAGACCTTCCTTTCACATCCCAGTTAACGACCTGAAAGTTTCCTTCAGTAAGAGTTCCGGTTTTATCGAGAAAAATATTTTTCACATGACTCAGTTTCTCAAGCGTAGCTTGTTCTTTGATTAGAATTCCATTCTTTGTGGCGATATTAAGACCCTTCGCAAACATAAGGGGAGTGGCAAGACCTAAAGCACATGGACATGTGATAACAATAATCGCAAGAAAACGGTTAATCCCTACCATTGCTTGGCCATGAACGATGAAATATAGGAGAGTCGAAAGAGCTAAAGTAAAGCTGGCAATGACTAAATATTTTGAAGCTTTATCTGAGAGCTGAGTTACTGGAGACTTGTTAGACCAATTCTCTTTAACTTTACGAAACATTTGATAAAGATATGAAGCTTCTCTATCTTTTAAACATTGAAGAGTAACCTCTTCATTTGCAATAAATCCAGAAAGGATCTCATCATTTTTATAGTATGTTTTTGGATAAGCTTCTCCTGTAATCGCAGCCGTTTGAAATTTAGCCTGAGTATTTACAAGAAGGCTGTTTACTGGAATAGATTGACTGGCTTCAATTTTGATTATGTCTCCGACTTTTATAGTAGAACTAGGAACATTTTCATAAAGATCTCTTTGAGCATTATATTTACCAACAACCTGAGATTCGATAATTGATTGAAGATTATTGCCTCTTTGAGAAAACGATTGTGCCTTCTTTAGTACAAAACGAGAAAAAAGAACTAAAAAGACGAGGGTTGCAATAGCATCAAAATAAGTTTGGTCACTACCCTGAAGTGTATTAAAAACACTGAGAGTAAAGCCAAGAATAATGGCTAAAGCAATAGGAATATCTATATTGATGATTTTGTTCTTAATTGCAGAAAAAGCACTTTTATAGAAAGGGATGGCACTAAAGAAAACTACAGGTAATGAAAGAAAAGTGTTGATGAGATTAAACTTTAGTAGAAAATCACCCTTAGCCCCTGAATAGATAGAGATAGAGTAAAGCATAATATTCATTGCACAGGCAGCAGCAATACCAATCTTAATAAGCAATGACTTATCTTCACTTTGTTTCTTAGCTCTTAAATCACTTTCATCTGTTAAGGGATGAGGAGGATATCCAATCTTTTGAATAAGATTCGCTATTTCTTCCCAATTAGAATTTTCTTTTGCACTTATTGTCAGAGTCGATTCCTCAAAATTTAGACGAGAAGAAATAATGCTCGGGTGAAGTTGGTCTAGTTTTTCCAAAATCCAAAGACAGGCAATACAATGAATACCCTCGACAAAGAATAATCCAACTTCAATTTCATTTTCTTTTGTTAGCCACTTATTTTTATATTCAGAAAGATTAAGGTATTCGAATTTTTTTTCTTTTACATTTTTTAAAGAGTTCGCTCTGTCCTCTTCAGGTATGTAATCATAGAAATCATTTAATTGATTTTTTTGAAGTAGTTCGTAAACAAACTGACACCCTTGACAACAGAAATGATGATCATTTTTTGTAAGGGGCTGAAATGTCTTCTCGTGACAATGAGAGCATTCTACAGCTGCTTTTAGTGATTCGGGTTGAACTAGTTCCATAGTCTAAATATAGTGTTTTAATGCGTTCGATTACATGACCTAGATCAGGTTTTCTCTAGATTAATCTCTGTAAACAAATCTGTACTATAAGGCCTTTTCTAAAAGTAATTCTTTAAAGAAAAGTGAGAGTTCTGAGTCTTCATCACAGGCCATAATTTCATGAATTGTACTTCTATCTAAATAGACGACTTCAGTATCAGGGAAGACTCTTGCTCCTAGGGTACTAGGGGTGTGAGTATATAATTCTCTAAGGCCAAGAAGAGATCCTGGTCCTACATTTCCTTTATTCTTTTTATTCTTGGTGAAATGAACTTTACCTTTGATGATGAGATAAGCAACAAATGGAACTTGCCCCTCGTAGAAGAGGTCAGACTCTACCGGAAAAGTATGAACATGACCTCTATTTAGAATCTTTTTAATAGTGGTCGGTTCAAGTTGAATGACTTCAGCTTTATTTCTCATACATTTAATATATGGAAAAACCATCGATCAAAAAATGTTCTAGATCATGTTTTTAAAAATTTTTTACTAGTTTTAGTAAGAAAGATTGGCCCAATCGAGAAGTGTTTCTTCATCTTCAATAATGATATTCTTACCATCTTGTGTAATGAGGCCTTCTTCTTTGAACTCTGAAATGAAACGAATAAGAGTTTCATTAGCAGTCCCGATCATTGTCGCCATTTCTTCACGAGTTAGCTTGATGTTAATCTTGACCTTTCCGTTTTCAAGTACTTCACCATGACTTTCTTTAAGAAGTAATAGCAGCTCTGCAAGCCTCTCTCGAACATTCTTTTGATGGAAGCTTGAAACTTTATTTTCAGCGGCACCCATATCACGACTTAGTTTATTGATAACGTTTAATGAAACAGAAGGTTGATCTTGAATAACCTTCATAATAAATTTCTTATCAAGAAAACAAACACGGCTATCTTCCATAGCAGTAGCTGTTGCCTTGTAATATTCTTCAGTGAAAAGACTACGGTGACCAATTACATCACCACCAGTAACAATTCTAACAATTGATTCTTTTCCGTCAGGACCTGTTTTTGTTACCTTGATATTTCCACTTGAAATACAGTAAAGGCCAAAAGGGTGATTACCTTGAACGAAGAGAGTTTGTCCTTTCTTATAAAGGTTTGTTACTTTGTGTTGGCTGATTTCATTGAGTTCAGCACCTTCTAAACCACAGAAAACACCGTTGCCCCTTGATGGACAATCTTCACACGTAATATTCCCTTTCTTAGCAATCATTTTAACCTCTTACAGTATGCAATATACTATTTTTTTATTGATTACAATCTAACACAGATCATGTGAAATTTAATGATCTAGATCATGTTTTTGAGCAAGATTTCTTAATTCTTAGTACTGATTTTGATTAAATTGGAATTTAACATGTACCAGACGCTTTCTATTGGCTCCTAAGTCACTGTAACCTATACGAGAAGCTGATCTGAAGTGAATCTTGTCTGGGATAGCAAAACTAAACTCAACATCGTCTACAAAGCGAAAAATAGCACTGGTAAACTCATATCTCAGATACTGATCGGTTTCCTCAATTAATTTTACTCTTGGCATATCACTCACAATCTTCTTTATCTTGGCCTTAGCTTCATCGACTGGCAGAGCTGAAGAAAGTGGGGCAAGGTAGTGATGTGAGTCCTCAGGAGCAAAGCTTGATACACAGTTCTTCTTATCTGGACAATCTTTAAAGGTTTGAGTGGTCTTACTAATTCCTAAGTCTTTTGGAGCTTCAGAGCTACAACCAACAAGAAAAGACGCAAGTGTGAGAGATAAGAATAAACTTTTCATAAATATCCTAGTTTCGAATTTTTTGAACAAAGAGATAGGGTTCAACTTTAATTGAATTAAAATTCATATTTTCGTTTGTATTAAAATAACGAATTTCTTCTTTAGTTGGTGGAGCAATCAATCCATTTTGAAGGCAGTTGTTAATATAATTATGATCGTTTTCAACGGCCTTGGTGGCAACTTCTGATAGCTCAAGTTGATCAACGACAATATAGAGCTGACCAGCTTCATGAACTGTTCTAAATTCTGACCACTTTAATATTTTGATTTGGTTTTCTATATTCATGGATTGTGTAGTTTTCAAATCTTTCTTCGCTCGCATCCTGCTCGCTCGAAATTGTTCAGCATCATTTTGCTCCTGCAAATGATGCTTCCAAAAAAAAAGCCGGCTAAGCCGGCTCTTAATTAGAAGTCAGTTGCTTTAACTGTTTTTCTTCCGTTAGCTACACATCTTTCTTGTGCATCCTTAACTAGAGCGTGAACTTTTTCGTTCAGCTTATCAAGTGCTTCACCTGATACGTTAAGACCTGTGCTCTTTAGAGCTTCTTTAGTTTTTGAACCAACTAGTAGCATTTCCTTAGACATATTTATCTCCTGTTTGTGGAAAATTGTTTTCCATTATTCTAGTAAAGAAAAACGACGAATCAATCAAATTCTGCACTTATTTAGCACTTTCTCGCTATATTTGAGCATTATGCATTGCTTATATATTGCTCAAGGACTGTTTTTTCGCAGAGTGCAAGCTGATCTATCAATTGCTTAGATGCATTATCATACCCATTTTCTTTGTCTTTTTCGGTGACATAAATCGGCTCACCGTAACGAATAAAATAGGTAGTAAATGGCTTTGGTACTTTGAATTGGTCCCAACTTTTCTCTATTGACCAGTACCTTTTTGGATAAACTAAAAATGGAACCACGGGAATATTGTGTCTTAATGCTAATTCAAAGATACCTTTCTTAGGAACTTTAGCAGGACCTTTAGGACCGTCACAAGTGATGGCCCCAGGAAGACCTTCTCCAAGAAAGTGACTCATTCTATCGAAAGCGCTTTTTCCTCCGCGATGAGAACTTCCCCTTGCTGTTGTATAACCTAACTTCTCACAAGTCGTTGCTACAAGTTGTCCATCTTTTGAAGCACTGACAATGACTACATATTTTTTGCCAATTTGAGAGAGGATTCCTCCCATCAAGAACTGATGCCAAATACCAAAAACAAAATTTCCATTCTTAGTTTTTGATCTAACATCATCTAAAACTTCAGGGTTTGTTTCTTTATATCTAAAAGTAAAATTTATTAATCGAACAAAAATATAGACGATATTTGCTAGGATAATTGTTTTCATTTTCTTTGTGCGAGATCAGATTCAAGCATGGCCAGTGAGCCTTCTTTTGTTAGACCTTTTTTCTCTCCAATAGTGATGGCGAGTTCTTCAAGCTTTTTACGATCTGAACCTTCAGAGTAACCTAAGATTCCCTCTGCATATTCGCCTTCAATTTGAGAAAGCTTCTTTTCCTTAGGAACAAAGAATTTTGCAAAGACGATGAGACCAGCAAGAATGGCCATCATAGCAATCGCGATATAGTGAATTTTCACAGATGCCTCCAGTGTTAAAAAAATAGCCAAACGCTAAATCAATGTCAAAGTAAACAGTCTAAATATATGAATATTCATGCCTTTTTTGGCCTTTATATTGCTCTATATCTACTTAGCCGCTCGGCTGTGTGAGTCTTAGGAGAATTATCACCATGTTTATTCAGATTGGACCTAGAATGGTAGGGAGATGTCATTTCTCTTTGAAGAATTGTTCTGCTCGTAATTTCAACATTGTTACAAAGGTTCTCAGTGCTAGAGAAGGAATAGTTCTAAGTTGTCAGACTTGCCTTAATAAAAAGATGATTGAAGATAGCTTGGAATTTGAAAGAAAAAGAAGCGATTTTTTAAGGGTGTCTAATTCTTAGACACCTATTCTCTTTTAAGTTCTCAATTTCATGTAAAAAAGTTGGTATCAAACATGCAGTTTAAAACCCATATTTTTATAAATAGGGGAAAACTATGTTTAAGGCAATTTTAACTTCGCTACCATTTGTACTGCTTTTATTATCAGTGAATGTTCAGGCGGAAAATCATCCATGTGAAGTCCTTTATAGAGACCTTCATACTAATCCAAACACACAGTATACTGATGCTGATCTAAAAACGTGTTTGGCCGCTTTTAAAGATTCTTTACCAAAGAGTTTTAAAAAGTATCAAGAATATGAAGCCGATCTTTTAGAGTGGGAAAAAGAAATTGAGCAAGCTCTTAAAGATAGAAAAGATGAATTAGCAAGAGAAGCTGCGAAGCATGTAAGAGTAGAGTTATCAGCTGATGATCTTAAAAATCATCCGGCTAACTTTATGAAAATGCCTTATGTTTCTTCATATGTTAAGTGGAATAGCAATCGTCCAGATAGAAATGATGTAGATAAAGATCTTATTTGTAAGCAATTAGGTTATGAGAAGGCTTTATCATTTACGACAACTAAGATGTTCGACGAATATAATAGCGATGATTATAAGAAAGCACCAAGAGCTGTTATGCTTAGAAAAAACTGGTTAGGAAATTTAAAGCCAGAAGTTTTTGATGTGAAAGAAAGAAGTTCAAGAGATCATGGTCTAGAGTATAGCGTAATCAAATCGATTAGATGTGAAAGAAAGAGAAACAAAGATGAGCCTGTATCTGAATTTGAAGTTGATATGGATGAGCTAAGAAAGATTATTGAAGAAGAAATCAAAGCTCCTGAGCTAGATGAAGATGTTGCAAGAGCTCTAGGAATCAAAGTTAATGATTCTAACCGTTCAGAAGGAAAAGACTCTGATGATGAGGATCAAAGATCCGAGCAAAATAATAACAAAGATGAGGACGAAGATTACGACGCCAATAACCTCATGAGATACGGAAGAGGTAGTTTAAAGTAATAAAATTATAAAGAATTAGATATCTAAACCCTCGTAATCACGAGGGTTTTTTTGTGTTCTCAAAATACTTAATCTTTTCACTTAAGTGTCCGAAAAGAGAAGTGTTATGAGTGAAGAAAACTACGTCGATGACGACTTTTCATTAATTATTCTATCGAAGGTTGATCCTGAGAAACCACTTCCTGCGGAAGTATTTCTAAAAGTGGATGGTAAGTACATCAAGTTTAGAAATAAAGGTGATTCGATTAGCTCTGAGAAATTTGATCTCTTTGTTTCAAAGGGGATTAAGAATATTTACGTTCATAACGAAGACATCATGGAATTTCTTGAGTGGTTAGCTGACAGTAATGATGAAGAAGTTGATCAAATGGTTGCTGAAGGTGGTGAAGAGAATCGTGGTTTCTTTGAAAGAACTGTTGAAACAAAAGAAAAAGTATATGAAGTATATTTTGAAGATGAGCTTAATGATGAGATTGTAGGTAAGCTTCAAGAAAATGTTGAAGACTTTATAGATGAGATTTCTAAAAACCCTATTACTGCTCAGGCAATTCAGGCGCTATCTCAAAGAAATAATACTGTTGCTGAACATAGTGTGAATGTGGCGAACCTTGCAGTTTATCTAGCGATGGTTGTCGGTCACTCTCATCAATTTGTTTTAGAAAATGTTTATATGGGAGCTATTTTTCATGACTATGGAAAAGCTAAAATCCCAGCTCATATTTTAGAAAACGTTAATAATAATATGTACTCACATGCAATACAGGAACACCCTAATGAGGGGGTAAAGATCCTTAGGAAAACTAAAGGAATTCCGGAGCAAGTAATGCAAATTATTGTTCAACATCACGAACAGTTTAATGGACATGGTTTCCCGCGAGGTTTAGCTGGAGACGATATCTATGAGCTTGCTCAGATCGTTTCTATGGCCAATGTTTTCGACAATACATTGTATGAAAATAAGAACTTTCCTAAGGCCGATCGCTATAAAAAAGCAATAAAAGTTATCGAATATGATAATGGAAAGTGCTGGAATCCTAAGTATATTCCACGAATTCTCGATGCCTTAACCCTCGCTTTCGGCGAAAAGAAGATGGCCAGTTAGTAATAATTTCAAAAACTTGAAATCTCGCGAAAAATTTTGCTAAACTTTCAATCTCTCATTTTTAACAGGATGGATTGTATGAAAGCAGCAGGTATTTTAGCGACGGAAAGAGCATTTGCTACCGGTACAAGTTCAATGCGAATTCATATCCCTAAGCATAGGGTAAGTCGCCTTGTTAGAAGAAAGCAGTCGGAACTTTATGCGAAAATTGGCTTTACGATTGATGGTAGTTCTAAGAAATTAAAAACTAACCAGAAAAAGAAGATCGGAGAGCTTATTCGTGAAAAGAATAAGAAGCACTCCGATTCATAATGTTATTTTTTAATCAGCGTATTTTTCAGCAAGACCTTCAGGAACTCTACCTAGGTTTTGTTCTTTTCTCATGGCCTCAACAGTAGCTGGATCTCTGTTTTGAGTAAATTCGTCTTTATCACTTGTCGGTGAAACAAAACTATTAAGTCTTGCGAGATACTTCTCTGAATGACAACTTATCAGAGGAGGGAACTTCGTCACAGCGTACTCAAGTTTTCCTTTTGATGGCTCATTTAAATTACGAGTTTGAGTCATAAGGTTGATGGCCAATAACTTCTGGATATCTTCGAAACGATCAAGATTTAAACCTGTCTCTTCATAAAGAGGCTTTAGATATTTGTTCTTCATGATAGTATCTTGGTGAACAAACCCTTTCTTATTACTTCCCCAGCCACAGTTATCACCAGTTTCTAGTTTTAAACTTTTAACAAGCTTAGCAACTTTGAAAGCATGTTCTTTCTTTGAAGCTTTATTTGATCCCTTTTCTGCTAGGACAGGTACTTCCACATTATCTTGAAGCGAGTCAGCTTCTTTAAGATACATTGGAAATTCTTCATAACGATCACTCTCAATTCCAAGCTTGTTAAGATACTTTGTATTTCCATAAAGAGGGTTTCCATCAATTAGAACCATATTAATATCTTTAGCAAAAGCATGACGAACTAAATTTGTGTAAGGGTCTTTATGCTTTTGAGAAACAACAATAAGTGTTCCCATAGCACCTTTTCTAATTTGACCAATACCATGTTCTTTCTTTTCAACATTAATGTCATAGTGATTAATCAACTTTGCTGGGTTTTCAGTCACCATGAGATAAAGTTCTTCATCGTTAAAGGTTTTCTTTAGCCCTTGTTTATAAGGATCTTTATCAACATAGTTTGCCGCAAGTTTTAGTTCTTCAAGAATTCCTCTTGTTCCAGTAGGCAGCCAATCTGAACCAAGAGACATTGTAATTCCTGCCTTCTTTGCTTCATGAATATCAAGGGTTTCACCATATAGAAGTAGGTTAGAGTAAAGTGACCAAATAAGCCCCATATTATTCTTACCCATGTGCTTTAGGTCTTCTTTTGAAATCCCTACACCATGAACAAAGTTAACATTAGGTAGATCAAGTCCTAGAAGTTTAACAACTTCAAATTCTTTTTGATTATAATGATCATCTCTTCTTCCTTCAGCCAGATGGGCAATGATGGCAGAACGATTGTCTGATTTAATATACCTTTTCTTACCAGCGATAGAAGAATGTACCCAATAAACATATCTTAAAAACTTAGGATGAAGGTCTTCTTTCTTAGTACATTTTTCTTTAAGAACCTTCTTATCTTTTAAAATCTTTAAGGCAGGAAGTTCATTAACAGTTTCAGCTGAAATATTAGGAATATCACAGGCTTCATTAATTCTTTGAGCTAATGCTTCTTCATAAGTTTTTCCATCTTTAATTAGTGGTCTTAACTCATCCCAAACATAAGTCATATCTGCTGGTATCACGAGATCAGTTGGAGCCTGAACCTTTCCCTTATTGGTAATATAACTAGCGTTGTCTTCAACTTGATGAATAGCAAAACCTTTAATACATGAACTTGGCCCTTGAAGATATGTCACTCCTAAGACCATTGCTTGCATTTCTGACCAGCGAAAAGCTGCACAAGAAATAGAATTGTCGTAACCAATCCAAGGATTCATATTCCCAGAAACTGAATATTTATAGGGAGTCCATGCTCTCCATTCAAATCTATTTTTAAATTGTCCTCTTGCCAGATCCCAAACACCAAGGTTGTTCTGCTTTGTATGATTATGAAGATCAATCATACCTGGATAGATGAAGTCGTATCCTAAAGAATAACCAGTTGTTCCCTTCGGGTGGGCAAAGAGCATTTGCACACCAGCAAACTTTTCTTTAACTTTCTTCAGTTCACGACTATTACGAACTCGTTGAACATCTTGAATAACTCTATCTTTAATATGAACATATCCAAGTTGAAACTTTCTTTTCTTACTATTGGGTTCCACATAACGGTCTGGAATATTTCCAACGACAACAATTTCACTACTGTGAGCCTGTTTTCCCATTACGGTCAGAATACATAAGAATGTGATAACAATTAAATTTCTAATATTCATAAGGCCCTCTTAAAACTTGTTAGTGGCAATAAAGTCAATTAACTCAATTCCAAATTGAAATGATTCAACTTTCTCAAATGAGTCTTCATAACCATCAATAGTATGACTTTCTGGAAGTTCTACGCTGTTGGCGTAATTCATAACTCTAGAATAAGTTTTGTATCCTCTAAAGCGTTTAACTTGTGAATTAATAGAGCTTCTCTTTTTAACAGAGAGTCTTCTAATTTGTTTTACAAATCGTTGGATATTTCTTTTATGTGAGCTCTTTGGCGAGAAAAATTCATAAGAGTTTTCAACTCTTCTGGCCAAGTATTTTAATAAATTAACATTTTGACTCTTCTCTGCTTTTTCAAAGTCTTCTGCCTTGACGACAACACCACCTGCTTCATAAGACTTGAGAGCTTTATAGTAGTGGTTCATTGAACGATCAAGATTCATTAAATTCTTAGTAACTACTTCTGAGTCTTTAGGAATGAATTGATTGAAGTTCACAAAAATTCCAGCTTGCGACATCACTTTATGTGCTGAAACTATCTGAACAAACTTCTTGGCGATGACTCTATCTTTTGGAATAAAAACTTGTTCTTCCATTTGTGAAGGGTAGTTATCCTTAAGGTCTTCGATGATTCCATGAATTTGCTCTTTGAAGTTTTCAAAAATATAGAATCGAGGGTTTCCTTTCTGAGGGAGAGAGTCGAATGTTGCACTGATATGTTTTTCGATCGTTAGTAGTCTTCCTAGGGCACTCATCTCATCAATTTGATCACTTGAAATGGATCGAGATAAAGCACTTGAGGCAATATCCTTTGATGAATCATAAGTTCCAGTAGAGCAACCTACAAAGAAAAGCAGTATAAAAATAAAATTAAAAGTCTTCACGACTATCTCCTAATGTCTTATTTACAAGTCATTTTATATTCTAGTTCATTTACATTATTTGATTTAAAAGACTGTCTTTCATCCTCAGATAAAGTTACGCCTTTTAGACTACCGTCGATTGAGTCAAAGTTCGTTTGACTTCTAAAGTAACCAAAGTATGCAGTGAAGCTACGAGGCTTCTTTTTTCCAAAAGCTTTCTTTGGGAGTGAAAATCTCATATATGTAGGGATCCACTCTTTATCTGCAGATTGCTTAGGTGTTTTATTGTGAAACTTTGCGTATGAAAAAGCTTTTTCATTCTTTCTATCGACACGATAGAAGTTAAATTTCTGAAAGCTCTTATCTCCAAAGAGGTAAGACGACTTGATTTTTACTTTTCCACCATCAAACTTATCTAGGTTCACTCTTATGTCGAGAACCTTTTGGCTTTTAACTTTGACTTTACGGCCACTTTTTACTTTGTGAGTTTCATAGTAACTACACTTAAATTTACGAGCAAATGCACTACTCGAAAGTAGTGCAAATCCTAATGTTATAATTGCAATTTTTTTCATTTTAAAATTCCTTATTGTCCTTCGTACCAATTTTGGAAAAACTCAAGTGAGCTTTTTTCTTCTGATCCAAGTGATCCGCTCTTCCATCTTGTCGCCCAATAAGGAGCGTAAAGCTTGTAGTAATCCCCTGAGTAAACTTTTGAAGACCCTTGCTTTCTATAAGCTCTGGAAGCTCTATCTCCAGAAGTTCCCATCCACCATCTTGTATGAGCTGGAAGATCTTTTCTTGGAATGATATTAAGGGCCATCTTTTTCACTTGAGCCTGTGAATAATGCTTTGGTGAAATCTTATATTTCTTAGCGAAATCTTCACCAACTTCTTTTGCGTAATCACCAACTGTGATGATTTCAGAAATTGAAGCATTTTCCATTACATGCTCTAGAACTTCTTTTCTAAGATCAACAACATCTCTGTTGAAAAGAACAGCACGTCTTTGTGAGTCATCAAGATCTAAAGTATCTACTGGAGCAGTTCTAACGATAATGTAGTCATCCTTAGATTTATCAAGCACTGATTGAAAGCGTTGCCCGATTTCTCCTGAAAGAGCACGACCACTGAAGAAGTCATCATGTGAGAATTGGTCGGCAATAATAAGCTTTTTTGCTGACTCTACACGTCCTCTGTAAAATCCATTTGGACCAAAAGACATATGCTGAGTAACACCGATGGCATTCCATTCTACACCTTCAAAGAAGCTAAGAAGAACTTTACCAAACTCATCACCTGGACCTTCGTCATAAACTAAGTAGTTTTCTGTACACGCCTTTGGACTTTCATAAGGAACATCACACTTTGCCATTTCTTTTGGGGCTGACTTAAGAAGTGACGCTGGATTTGAGTATGAAATTTTATCAGTTTTAGTCTGAGAACATCTTCCCGTTTCTGGATCGATGGCCCCATTATTATAACAACCACCTTTAGAGAAAACTTGAATTGTGTGTGATCCACGTCTATTTGATGTTGTTCCCCATTCTCCCATTCTCCAGTTTGTCCCGAAGGCAAAGTCTTTATGAGGGATTGAAGCATTTCCATATCTATAACGTGAGCTTGAACTTGCTCTTTTTCCACCTTTATCTGTAGAAAGTTTAATCTTCTTATCATCAATGGCCTTAAGAACGATCTTTGCTTGCTTATCAAAGGCACTTACTAGTCTAGTGTAAGCACTTTCACCACCGTTTCTAGGTGAAGCTCCACCTGGATGAGGAACACCAATAAAGAGAACATTCTTTCCTTTGTATTTAACGAGACATCCGCCATTACCAACTTTTCTATTTGAACACTTTGACTTTGGATCAAGATAATTAGCGTACGTAGCAGCTGTATCCTTACCTGCAGTACCTACACCAATAACTAAAGATAAATCTTTATTTGTTTCAAAGGCATAATCAAAAAGTCTATGTCTATGTTCAACGACAGCACTGTTTTCATTCTGTGCAAGCCATAGAAGTCTCTTTTGCTGATCTAGTTTGGTTGCATTCTCTCTATCTTCGCCAAAGAGTGAGTACTGACCAGTAATTGTGTATACAAAAGTATTCATGAATAGATATGAATCATTAATACCAATATGATTTAGGAATTTCTGCATCTTTGTACCAGTTGACCCAGTAAAAGATCTATTGGAAACGTTTTCATCTTGAGCACCTTCTTGCCCAATAACAAAAACCTTAACTTCATCTTTACCTAGACGTCCGCGGTACCACATTGGACCAAACTTCCATCTAAATTTCTCACCACGTCCGCCAATAACTTTAGATCCAAAAGCTCTATAGTTTGGAGTTTCAGCAAATAGCTTTGGCCAATTACTGTCTTTCGGTGGACCTGGATCATACTCATGAGTATAACCACGTTTAGTTTTTGAACTGAACCATCTTCCAATTGTGGAATCAGAGCTCGAGCATGACGTAAGAATGGTTGCAGTAACCATTAAGGCAGGCAAGATAATTTTTTTCATTTTGTTTTCTCCTAAATCAGGCTGATATGCCTAAAAAACTTCACAGCTATATTGTCTTAATGAACAGAAAATATTTAAAGGTCGGCATTTTTTACGCTTTGCTCTTTACTCAATAATTCAAGGAATTTAGATATTGTGCTGTTTAAAATTTATTTTTTAATTCTGTTAAGATAAAGTTGTGAAAATAAGTGAGGGAATATGTCAGAAATAGCAAAGCAACTTGAAGCAAAAATCGCCAAATCAGAAACAAGAGTGACGAAGGCGATCTTTCCAAATACAACCAACCATTATGATACACTATTCGGTGGAACAGCGATGCTTTGGATGGATGAAGTGGCCTTTATTACTGCGACAAGATTTTGTCATAAGAAGGTCGTCACTGTATCGACCGATCAGATCGACTTTAAGAAGCCTATTCCTGCTGGGACGATAGTTGAGCTTGTTGGTCGGATAACTAAAGTTGGTAATACAAGTGCCACCGTAAGAATCGATGTCTTTCTTGAAGAAATGTATAGTGAAGGAAGAGAATTGGCCCTCCAGGGAACATTTACCTTTGTCGCTATCGACGAAAATAAAAAACCTGTCAGCATATTGTAAGTACTAGTAATTCTTAAAAACTTTTCAAAGAATGTATTATTTGGTCTCCTAGATAGATCAAATATTCTTTAAGAGGAGCTTTTATGAAAAGTTTAGTCATTATGATGTTCGCTGTACTTGGTTTTAGTACTTTTGCTAATCAATCTTTAGCGAAATCAAAAAAAATAGAAAATTTAGTCGTTGAATTTGAAATGCAAAAAATGATTTCAATGAAACATGAAGATCCAAACTGTCGCATCCCTAAAACAGGGGCTTGTATGAAAACTGTTTGTTCGAAACTAGGAAACTTTGAGTGTGATTCCCAAGAAGAGCTAAGAAGAGTGGCAAATTCATGTCGTGGAAATTTTGATGGTCAGTGTATTAATTTCGTAACTAATAAACTGAGTTCATTTGAATATGATGATTTCGAAGAAATGGATCCTATCATTAAATCATGTAAAGGAATTTGGGGAACAAGTTGTCTTTCAACGAGTACTTCTCTTCTAAGATCATTTGAGTATAGAAAAAAAGAAGACTTATTAGCTCTAACAAACTCATGTCGTAACAACTACGACGGTGAATGTACCCGCTTTGTTTGTCAAAGACTTGGAAGTTTTGAGTGTGATGATCTAGAAGAAGTGATTTCTGTGAATTTACAGTGTGCAGGAATGGATAACTAAGAATGATTAAAAGTAGCGATAGGTCTAATCTCGTTTTTGGAATTGTTTTTTTCTTTATCATCTACCTATTATGGTTGATGGCCAAGCCGATGATTGGATCATTGCTCTTTGGTGCGATACTCGCAGGAGTTTTCTATCCTTTAAAAAATAGGATCGCTCAAAAATTTAATTTAGGAAAAATAGCTTCTTCCTCTGTTGTTACTTTACTGATGGTCTTACTCGTTCTCGTTCCCATCATTTTTATTACAATCAGTATCAGTAAAGAAGCTATTGGCCTATATCAAAAGATCGTTGCTGGACTCTCGCAAGCCGAAGTTAACGACTTTCTTTTTGGTGATGGATTTGTGCCTCGAACGATTACGCAGATTTCAGAGTTACTTTCAATCGATATCGATCTGGCCCTCATAAAGCAAAAGTTACTAGTTCTTTTGAAAGAGCTATCAGGTGGACTCTTAACGAAAGTGAATAGCATTGTTGGAAATATCGCGGGTTTTATTTTTGATCTGATTGTGATGCTGATTGTTTCTTTCGGCCTTCTTGTAGAAGGGGACTACCTTAAAAAATATATGTTCGAGCTTTCTCCGTTACCATCTGATCAAGAAGAACTTCTTCTTTCAACATTTAATCAAATGAACTATGTGACTTTAGTTTGCAACGGTGTTGGTGGGGTAATTCAGGGAGTTCTGGCAGGAATCGCCTTTTGGATTGTGGGAATAGATTCTGTTGTCCTTTGGACAGTTCTTATGATCTTCTTAGCTTTTATACCTCTTGTTGGTATTTCTATTGTAACAGTTCCTGCAAGTATTTACTTAATGCTCACTGGTAATGTAGTTTCGGGAGTTATCCTACTTATATTTACTTCAACTCTCGCACTTCTAGTTGAAAATTGGTTTAAACCAAAATTCATTGGTGATAGAATTCAAATTGACTCAACTTTTGTATTGCTATCGATAATTGGTGGGATGGGTGCTTTTGGAATGGGAGGAATCTTCTATGGTCCAATCATTTGCATCTTATTTTTAACAATTGTTGAGTTGTATCACTCGAATTACTCTTAGGGATGAGATGGAGAAGAGATTTAGCTTAAAAAATTATATTACGGTCTTTGTATCCTTAACATTATTGCTTCTCCATATGATTGGAAGTGATTTTAATGTTAATGAGTACTTCTATAGCTTTGTAAATTACTACGATCTATTAAGTATGGACTTTAATCCATTGCATTTTATTTTTAGTAGTATGATTCGGCCTTTCATGCCTCTTCATTTTATTGGATTACTATTTTTCTTAAATCCATCTTTCTTTAAAGATATGGATTGGGCGAAGGTACTTTTTGTATTATGCTTATCTAAATTTAAAAAGGATTTTAAGAGTTGAGTAGTTTTATTCTTAAAAATAAGAGATTCATAGTTATATCAATATGTTTGTTTTTACAGATAGTTAATATTGTTGGTAGTGCGTTTGGTCTTTTTGAAAATGTGAGAGCTTATGAAGACCTAGCCGAACTGAATAAAGCCTCTTTTAACTATACAGAAATATTTTTTATTACATTCTATAGAGTTCTAATGCCTGTTTATATACTTATTTTGGTCACGTACTTGAAGGAGATGAAATATGATTTTAAAAAAATTTCACATCTCCTGTTTATTATATTCACTGTAATTCTGAGTATCTTAAATATAGTGTTCTATGATTTTGGATTAGGAATACTATTGGCTTTTAAGAAAGTCTTAATATATGACCCTGACAATTTAATTAAGTTATATGCTCCTATATTTGCAATATTTAATAGCTTTCTTTTTGATTTCGTTAATCCCATTTTAATTGGGGCTATAGAGTTGCTAAGAGCATCCACTCTGTTATTTATTTTCAAAGAAATGGGGGCTGCTACTTGGTACTTGCGAATCGGAATATTGCTTATTATATATGAGATATATGGTGTACTCTCGTCAATATTAGAATTTTTAGAATATCGTTTTTTTTGGGATGTCGATGCATCAATTCTAGACTACACACTATTCTTTTTAGAAGTTTGGATTACGATTTTTTTAACTTATAAATTTGTACTTTTCTTTAAAAATAAATGGAGATTATATGAAAATTATTGAAGATCTAAACTGGAGATATGCCACAAAAGAATTTGATTCATCAAAGAAAGTTTCTAATGAAGACTTAAATACAATTTTAGATTCATTAATTCTTTCACCTTCTTCTTTTGGATTACAAACTTGGAAGTTTGTCGTTGTTGAAAAGCAAGATTTAAAAGATAAGCTCTTAGAACATAGTTGGAATCAAAAGCAAGTTGTTGATGCTTCCCATGTTATTGTTCTTTGCCGTCCAACAACTTTTGGAGATGCTGAGGTTGATAAGTTTTTAGAATCAACGGCTTCACATAGAGGTCAAGACTTAGAATCGCTAAAAGGGTATGGCGATATGATGAAAGGATTTCTTTCTCGTATGGATGAAGAAGGAAAGGCACAGTGGATGAAAAATCAGGTTTATATTGCCCTTGGAAACGTCATGACTGTTTGTGCAAATATGAGAATTGATGCTTGTCCAATGGAAGGTTTTATAGCACCAAAATATGATGAAGTTCTAGGCCTTGCTGATCATGGTTTAACTTCTGTCGTTGTTCTTCCAATTGGATATAGAGCTGATTCTGATAAATATGCTACAGCTAAGAAAGTGAGATACTCACAAGAAGAGTTAGTTATTTATAAATAACCGCTTTATTTTTTAAAGTAGGTTTTCCATCTTTGAAAATATGAACATTCTCAAAGCAAGGTTTCACTAATTTATCTTTGTTAAAGTCGCACTCTAAGACCTTTTTCCCTTTAAAATAAGGACTATAGAGTGTTACTTTTCCATGATAAAGGCCTTTTTTAAAGTTAGCTCTTTCTACGAGAACATTCTTCCGTAACTCAGGCGTCTGCTGTTCTTGACGGGTAATTCAATATTCAGTTGTAAAAGATCTCGTGATGGCCACAAGACCATTTTAAAGCCTTTAATTTTAAAAGATAGAGGGGCTTGAGGCCCGACTTCTCAGCCGTCTCTTG
>JAAEST010000109.1 GCA_024229115.1 Oligoflexia bacterium | reverse complement strand
TTAGCAATGCTAAGTCGAGGATTTTGTGATTGAGAAAAATCTTAAAGTTCTGGTGAAATAGGGCTCTGAAAACCGAAAACCAATTCGTGATGGGTATATACTGCCCTGAATTGATCTACAATATAGCAAGCTCTGCGTGAGAACTTCTTTTGTCCTCACGACAGACGCCAAGAAAGAAAAGGGGGTTTTATCTTTAGTAATTTTTTTCTCATTGTGCTTAGCGGCTTTGAGAGAGTTTTTTTTCTATCTTTCATTCAGCAATCTGCAATCTGAATGCCGATTGTGTCTTTGTGTGAGAATGTAAAGTTATTTTTTCCAGGACTCTTAATAGAGGATATAATGTGTTAATAGGAAGGGATAAAGAAATAGAAAAAATTGTTGATGCTGTTTCGCAGAGGAAGAACCTGTTTCTTTCTGGTCCGGAGAGCGTGGGCAAGACATTTATTGTAAAGCATGTTCTTGAAGAGACAGGTGGCAGGGGGGTTCTTTATTCTGATGACTGTTCAACTATTAAGACATCTCTTGTCGGATTCCTGAAATGTGATTATGAGTCCACATTTCTCTCTTGCCAGAATGTTTTATCATTAAGGAAGTTGTTCTATAAAAAGATAAAAAAAGAAAATCAGTATCTTGTATTTGATCACATGGGAAGGGTAGGGCCAAGGTTCTTTTCGTATTTAGAAAATCTGCTTGATGAGCATCCGGCACTCTTTATCGCACGCAGTCCTGACCCCAAAGATATCGGTGATTTGTCTCTGCTTTTGTTCTCCTTTGGCAAGCTGGAGATTCACAATCTGAATAGAAAGCATGCTTTCGAGTTGATAAATCATTTTATAGAGAGTTTCGGCCTTTTGATAGATAAGGAGGATCAATTCAGGAAAGAGGTCTTCCGATTATCAGATGGCAATCCGTCATCAATCAGGGAGATCTGTCACTACGCGGGGAAGGATGAGTATAAGGTTGGAAAGAAGATAAAGTTCAGGCTCATAAACCTGGACAGGAAGATAGATACTTTGAAGTTGTGAGAATTATGAATTACGATTTCAGATTTACGAATTACGATTTTTTCTTTGACGTTTTCAATGCAGCAGTAAAAATAGCTACCAACTCATTTGCTTCATTAATCAAATCTTTCAATAGTTTCTCAGGAATGAGTTCTAATTCTGAGATAAATTCTAACCAAAATAGAGATTCGTCTGATTCTTCTTCTACAATTTTCAATTTATTAATAAAATCTGCTTTTGATTTAGCTCTACAAACTGCTCTATAGTTAGCAGCAACAGAACTAGATGCTTTAATAAACTGATAAGTAATCACATCAGCCCCTTTTGACCTGGGCAACTTTTCGACCATCTTAAAAACTCTAATTGCAAAGCTTTTTGTTCTATTTTGAAGTTGAACTTTATCCATAATCGTAATTCGTAA
>JAAEST010000108.1 GCA_024229115.1 Oligoflexia bacterium | reverse complement strand
TGGATTTCAGAAACGAAAAGCAATGGAATTAACGCAGCAGCGGGAGCTTCTGTTTCAGTAATCCATCCTTTACTTCATGAAAACACCTCCGATTTAACAGAGCAGCGCTTTACTTCGACTTTCACAGGAGAAGAGTTTTTCTTATGTGATCATCAAATAAATGGAGAAAAAGTCCTCTCCGGGGTAGCCTATTTAGAGATGGCAAGGGTCGCAGTTGAGAAAGCTTCCGGAAAGATAAGAGAGGGAATGGCTATTCACCTCAAAAACGTTGTGTGGTCTGAACCTTTTGTTTTCAATGGCTCTGACCAAAAAGTACACATCGGATTGTCCGGAGTAGACGACGGTCAGATTCAATATGAGGTCTATACGGAATCTGACAATGAAGAAGAGTTAATAGTCCACTCTCAGGGGATAGCTGAATTTAAGATCAAAGAAGATCTTCCTACCCTTGATATCCAAAAGCTTCAGTCACAAATGAATAATGAGACCTTAAACGTGGAAATTTTCTATCAAACACTCAAAGAGATGGGAATAGAGTATGGAGAAAGACTTCGTGGAATTCGAGAAATCTATCAAGGTGAAAATCAGATTCTGGCAAAACTATGCTTTCCTTTTTTTGTTCAAAATACAGAAATTGAGTATGTCCTGCATCCATACTTATAAAATAGTCGAGAAAGAATCAGACTTATTTAACGAAGAAGAAAACTTAGTCTTTCTTGGTTTAAGTTGCATGATAGATCCACCGAGAGAAGAAGCAAAAGAAGCAGTGAAGCTTTGTAAAAAAGCAG
>JAAEST010000107.1 GCA_024229115.1 Oligoflexia bacterium | reverse complement strand
TCGATTCCAAAAATTGTAACCCGTGCAGTTTATTTTTAGGAGTTCCCTGATACGGATGGCTGCTTTGATCGTGGGGCGTGGATTTGAAATTATCCTTGTCCCCAAAATATTAAATCAACCGCGTCAAAGCCTTTTGTCGGGTTACGCTTCGCTAACCCGACCTACGACTATATCAACGCCTGGACATTGGTTCTTGTTTGGAATTTTGAGTTTGAGATTTGGAATTTATTTGGAATTTGGGATTTGATATTTGGAATTTCCCCTTTTTTTCACGATTAACGATTTTCCAATTAACATGGATTTTCATTCAGATTATTAAGGTACCCCCTAAGATGAGGTGCCGGCCACGAATTTAATTTTTACTCCCATCCAAGAAAGATAGGTCTCTTCGTTTAGCCATGGCAGCTCGAATAAAATAGGTAAATGCGTTTTCTTCTTCAGCATTACTACTGCCTCACCTCCCTTGATTTTAACTGTAGCTCCATTGTCCAAAAAGTTCCTATGTATCGTTGCCGCTGTACAGTTTTCAAAGCCAGGGAGCCTTGAAGACAAGTAGCAATATAGGTTGTGAGCTAAAAGAGACATGCAGAGGTCGAAATCAACTTTTACTACAATTGATGATGAAGGATGATTCAGATTAAAAAAAGCAATTTGCTCCGCGATTTCCTTCTCCACAAGCCAACGTCGCGCGTATTTTTCCACTACCTGCCTGACATTCAATTCAAAATCGTTAGTTAGTAAAAAAGCGGGTTTCTCTCTACCATGGTTGGTTAAAATTACTTGACGAACATCACCGATATAATTGGGAAGCCTGCATATCCCATCGTAAACTCGCACTTGTTGAAATTTTCCTTTCGCCCTTTCTACTCGGATCTTATTCCATTTATCTTCTGGAAGTTCATTTGTCATCTTGATCAGGTTTTTACCCCGACGTCGTAAAGTAAGAAACATAATTTTATCTTTACTCTGATTCAGAATATTAAGGTTTTTGTATGTAGTAAATTTAGAGTCAAATATTAACATCTTTGGAGAGACACCCCGGCCCTTTTTCCAAAAATCCACGAAGTCAAGGACAGCCTGGTTCTGATTGCTATGTTTTAGCTCAGCATCTGTATAAGAAACGTTGCCAGTTGATGGATCTTGTACGATCAACGCCAGGATGCTTTTGATAGTCTTGTTTCGAGAACCAGACCAGTTTTTTTCGAGCACGCTCGCATCCCCCCAATGGGGGATAGACTTGAAATCCAAATTGAACTCTCCTTGTTCTATTGCATCATCTTTGAATATTCTGGAAAGCTCAATAAGAATTTTCCGGTTAGATGAACGTGTCGTTCTGTACGAGAATGATGATAAGGTCCCTTGCTTCGGCAGCACGTTCAGTCCGGCAAAAAATCCCAACACCCTGTCCATGTTCCATTTAGTATCGTGAGATAGCCTTTTACAACCGATGATCTTTAGGGCCAGGAAGCTGAGCACGGATTGTATATCGCTCAAGATGGCAGTTTGAGGATAACCAGATTTTTGAATGGCGTGGATGATATTCAATTTTTCCAGAAGCGGCAAAAAGATAAGTGGGCCAGCGCCTCTCTCCGTTGTAAACGTCTCATCGATAACCTCCAACGTCTGACATTTAGGCGCTTTGAGCTTTCTTGGCAGCGTGGATCCTATTCTTTCCATG
>JAAEST010000106.1 GCA_024229115.1 Oligoflexia bacterium | reverse complement strand
GTCGGCAGGAGAGAAGAGAGGGTACAGTTTTAAGGGAATAACCTCCCGCAAAGTAGTTATGAATGACTTTGAAGAGTTTGACCTGATACTTGCAGCAGATAGAGCTAATTTGGAAGACTTAATGAGCCAGTGTCCAGTTCACCTCCAATACAAGCTCGCGCTGTTTTTGAGTTTTGGAGAGTCACAGTATCAAGAAATTCCCGATCCTTATTATGGTGAGGGGAATGGCTTTGAATTAGTGTTGGATTTAATCGAAGAGTCGAGTGATGCAATATTAAATTCGATTTAACGTCGAAGTGATGTTCGGTCTTTGAGCAAAAAAGAACAAGATCAACACGATCAAGAATATCAAGAATTATAGATATAAAAAGGCCGACATCGAATGTCGGCCTTTCTAAATCTAATTTAAGCGATAGCTAAGATTACTTAGACATTACTTTGTAGATAGGGTCTTCTGCAACGTTCGCTTCAACTAAGCTCCCGGCTTTGTGCAGCATAGCGACACAGTCTTTGCTTAAGTGGCGAAGGTGAAGAGTTTTGCCTAATGCTGCGTAACG
>JAAEST010000105.1 GCA_024229115.1 Oligoflexia bacterium | reverse complement strand
AATCCCGTTTCACAAAGACAGAAGCAGTATGAGGCAGTAAGGGCAATTATTGTGGATGGACAATCAGTAGAAGCAACAGCAAGGAGGCTTGATTACAAAACCGCTACTGTCTATTCTCTGTTAAGAGATGCCAGAGCTGGAAGGATAGAACTTTTCCCGATAGTAAAAAAAGGTCCACAACACAAAAGAACAGCTTCAGATGTTCAGGACAAGATTATCAAGCTTAGAAAGCAGGGGATTTCAACATCTGATATCCAGAAACGTCTTAGTGGAGAAGATATAAAGATATCAGCAAGCACAGTAGAGCGTATTATTAAAGATGCTGGATTTGGAAAGCTCAGGAGAAGAACTAACAGGGAGCTTGGTAAAACAGTAAAGAACAAGGTAATATCAGAAAGAGCAGGGCATCTGGATTTTGATGAGCTTGAGCCGTTTAATGTTGACTGTCCTACGATTGGGATCTTTTTCTTTATTCCTTATATTTTGGAGTCAGAAATTCTTAATATTGTTAAAGAATGTGCGTTACCAGAATCAAGCGATATAGGCTCCCTCCAGGCCTGCTTGAGTATGTTGCTTTTGAAGTTAATTGGGGGTAAAAGATTGAGTCATATTGGTGCATATGAAGAGGAGCCGGGATTTGGATTATTTGCAGGATTAAATTTACTCCCTAAGCCTACGTATATGTGTACATATTCCTGTCGATGTACTGAAACACAATTGATGGATATGCAGGAGAGGGTTGTTTCACTTTTCAGGAAAAACTATCCGGATTTCTACAGAAGCAATTATATAAATCTTGATTTTCACTCTATCCCGCACTATGGTGATGAATCAGAGATGGAACAGGTTTGGTGTGGGGCTAAAGGGAAAACCATGAAAGGAGCAAATACTGTTTTTGCTTCTGATGGTCAGAGCAATACAGTTATATACACAAGAGCTGATATATTAAGAAATGAAGAAGCAGAAGAGGTTAAAAGATTTGTTAGTTATTGGAAAAGCATAAATGGCAATGTTGCTGAAACACTTGTTTTTGATTGTAAGTTTACAACATACAGTATTTTAGATGATCTTGAAAGCGATAGTGTTAAGTTTATAACTCTGCGTAAACGTTATGCAGCTCTTATAAGAGAAACTTTAGAGCTTCCAAAAGATGTGTGGAGGAGGGTTTATGTGCCGATTCCTAAACGGAAATACAAACATGTCTCTGTATATGAAAGTGAGGTGAATCTTAAAGGTTGTGCAAATAGTTTCAGGCAGATAATAGTAAAGGATCATGGAAGAGATAAACCTACATTTATTCTAACAAACAATAGAGAACTTCCTTTAAATCTTGTTTTGGAAGTTTATGCTAAACGCTGGAGAATTGAAAATAAAATATCAGAAATGGTTGCCTTTTTCAATCTCAATGCCCTTTCATCCCCTATTATGATCAGGATACATTTTGATATATTATGGACAATGATTGCAGATACTCTATATCACAGATTGACTCAGGATTTAAGACGTTTTGAAAAAAATCTTGCCCCTACAATATTCAAAAAATTCATCGATATGCCTGGAAGAATTGTTTATGATGGAGATAAATTTGTTGTTAAAATAAGAAAAAGGGCACATACTCCTATACTGAAAGAAGTAGAAAAGTTGCGAGCTCCTTTCCATGTTCCATGGCTTGATGGCAGATCGGTTGAAATTGTTTGGACAGCTTGAAATTAGGGTGCTATTATGATGGCTTAGCTATGTGTGAAAATCGGTGTT
>JAAEST010000104.1 GCA_024229115.1 Oligoflexia bacterium | reverse complement strand
CCTCTCTTTCACCCTTTGTTGTAACATTTAGCTTTACTGGACATTTATTTAAAGAGTTAAGGGTATTTTTAACTTCAGGAGAGTGGACATGTGAATAATTTAATGGATCTAAGTAAAGTTCATACAAGTTATTTGGATTATATAGCCCTTCTTCTTTAAGGGCATCGCTTGCTTTTTTTATGATTTTCACATGCCTAAGATTATTAGCATATCTCATCAAGAGCGATTTTCTAAAATCGGTAATACTCTCACAGTGTATTTTATTAACATTTTCATTCTTATTGTCATTCTCAAGACCTAACATATCTTTGAGCATACTGTTTTGTACTTCAGTATTATCAAAATCATCGTTTAAATAACTTATAACTTCATAAGATCCTTGTTCAGCATTATAGAAACTATCACACGCACCCGCTAAAATAAGAGATTCGATCACTTGAACTTTTTCTTCTCCAAGACTTCTCATTTTTAATACAAAGTGATCAAAACTTTCATAAGGGCCATGCTCACTTATTTTTAGTGAAATGTCTCTAATTCCATCAATTGATCTTAGAGGCATAAATAAGTTGCCACTTTCAATCACATAGCTATCTTTTGAGAAATTAATATCTGGAGTTTTAATTAGATTAGACCATCTTCTATAAAAGTGCTTGAAGCTCTCTTTTGATTTTGCGGTTCCCTTTCTGGCGGTTCTATCAAAAATTGAGCAGGCCCATTCAAGAGAATGATTCTCTCTCATATGAACGCAGATAAAGCCAAGACTTGCGTAGCAAAAAGCGTGGGCCCTGTTAAAGCTATATTCGGCAAATTTAACCATTAATGACCAAAGCTTCTTTGCCTTGGCCTTAGGCATCGTATTATTCTTTTCGATATAATTTAAAAATTGTTCTTCATATTTTTCAATTATTTTAAACTTCTTCTTTCCCATCGCCTTTCGAAGCTTATCGGATTCAAATGCATTGAAGCCTCCGATAACTTGAGAAATTTCCATCACTTGTTCTTGGTAGGTGATAATTCCAAGGGTATCTTTTAAGAAGGGCTCAAGCGAATCATGAAGATACTCAACCTTTTTATCCCCGTTTTTTAAATCAACAAATAGATGGTGCATGTTTGCACCCATTGGACCAGGTCTACAAATAGCGTTAATCGCAGACATATCTTCAATAGAGTCTACCACTCTTAACTCTCTATATGTTTGTGTTTGTACGGGGGTGTTACATTGAAAAATCGAAAGGGTATCTCCGTGATCTTGAAGAGTTTTAAAGTCTTTAGTACTAGCATTATCGATAATTGATTCAAGAGCACCTTTTTTAAAATAATCAGGGCCACCACGTTTTTTAATAAGCCTTGCACAGTCCCTAATTTCTTCAAGAGTCGAAAGGCCTAGTAAATCAAGTTTTGTTTCTCCCATGTCCTCTACTTGATCCTTATCTAGATAAGTAATATATGTTTGCTTAGACTTATCAAACCAACAAGGAATCGAATGAAAAATAGGTTCGTTTGAAACAATTACACCGCAGGCGTGAATTCCATTAAGATTATAGGATTCTAGTACACTTAGAGTGAGTTCCTTAAGCCTAGGGTGATCATTCCAAAACTGCGCAAACTCATCGATTTGTTCGATTGCACTATTAAAGAGCCACTTTTCACCACGAGACATTTCTTCTTCACTAAATTTAACTCTGTCATATAATGCGGTGACTCTGTTTTGATCCTGAGCTGATAGATTTGATTCAACTCTTAAAACAACTTTAATGGCACTTTTTACTTTTAAAGATCCGTAACTTCCGATAAGAGCAACGCGATCCTCTCCCTTGCTGAGCACTAGATATTCGATAAGCATATCTCTGCACGAACTATCAAAGTCGATATCAGGGGCAGATCTTTCCGACATGTTTATAGGTCCCGAAGTGGGCCCGCAGATATTTAATAATTCTAAAACTTTCCAGTTATGCTCATTATTTAAAGATTCTTTCTTTTTAGATAGGAGCTCAAAATACAAGGCATCTTCAAGATTACACCTTAGATAGGTGAGCTCTGTTTTTATTTGAGGATCGCTAAGTAGACCAAGTTCACTTAACTTACTGTAGATACTTTCAAATGCATTTAGCTTTTGGCTGTATTTAGCTGTCTTTGCTTGTCTATAGAGCTCATCAGTACCCTCAATTTGAGTGAAAATAATCCCAAGTCTTTCTCTGATTAAAAATCTCCAAAAAGGAAGCTTTCTTTTAATAGGATCAATGTCAGTCACATCAAGAGCGTAACTTACGATACATCCTGCAGCGGAACCCCTTCCAGGTCCCTTCATTTCTTGCATATATGATATTACTCGAACAAACTCTTCAAAACACATGAAGTAGTCACTAAATGGAGCGACTCCATTGGATTGAATTGTCATTAATTCATCAAAAAAACGCTTCCTGTAATCGTCCCGAGATAGGTCAATTTTATTATTATCAAGAGCAACTAATAACAAAGCATTAAGAGATTCACTCAATTGAGGAAATCTTTCATCAAACGCTAAATCAACGATGTGAGACAAGGTTTCTTCACTATATTGAGCTTTTAGCCCTTTTAATTTTTCTTCAAGCTTTGCAAGGGAGATCTCTCTTTGAGTACTCGCTTTTGGATCAATGAATGATTTAAGAATACTCAAATCAACACTCTCTATATAAGAGCGATCATCAGATAGTGACTTTCTAACCTTATCTCTTAAAACATACTTCTCTAATTTATTTGCTTCATTGTAAAACTTGTAAGCAAGAAGTTTACTCTCATCTAGAACAATAGAATTCTTAATAGGGTGATTTTTATAATCAGGTGTCATCATTTTTAATGATGTATCAATTTTAAACTCCTGACACTTTTCGAGCACTTTAACACTGTTCTCGCAATATTTAACAAATTCTTCGTCACTAACCTCAGGAAGATTCTTTTTAACTTTTTCATGCATCTCTTTGATACTCATGATGTAATAGGTTTCATAGAAATGCCAGCCAGAATCATTTTTAGAGTCACTCTTAATGATAAGATCCTGCTTAATCTTATCTTCTTTTTTTGGCATATGAGAATCTTGAGTAAAGTAGGTGTTTTCCTCTAAACCTAGTTCTTCAATTAATTTTAAAAGCTTTGTATTAACGACTCTTTGAGAATCAAAGGGTTGTTTTAGAAAACTCTTGGTGCTCCTGTCGTATTCGTGAGTAATTGCTGAAACGTGAAGTTCAATATAGAAATCATCCCCAAATTCTTTTTGAAACAGTTTTACATATTTACGCGCCTGATCGATGTTATCATTAAATAAGGCCTGAGGGATCATTCCAATAAAACATCCACTTGTGACTATCAAACCCTCTTTTAACTCAAGTAGTCTAGATAGAGGGATTCTAGGCCTTAGATAAAAGTTATCTCCCAAATGAGCTTCTGTGCTTAGATGACTTAGGTTTTTGTGCCCAATTTTATTTTTGGCCATAACCGTAATGTGGTTATATTTGTAGCTTTGACATCTTGTTGTAGCATGGGCAAGTTTTTCAAGAAGTTCCTTTAATTTATTAAAATCCTTTGCCTCATCAAGGGAGTTTGAATTTTTAATCTCTTCAAATAATTTTAAGCACTTTGAACCTACATGATCGCTTTTTTTAGTGATCTTTTCGACAACCTCAATGTCGGTTGCCTTATGTTTATGGTTAAAGATTGTGCCGTATCTAGGATTTAGAGATAACTTTTCTACGAATTCATATGATTTATCAATAAGCTCTGAGAGTGTCTTACTAGTATAAATCATTTCTAAAAGAGAGATCTTTGCACTATCATCATAGATGTAGAGTTCACAGCCTTTAACTGTAGGGTGAGATTCAATGCCATTTTTTTTGAAGACCTCGTTTACTCTCTTATCACCCTTTTTATTATCTTCTAGGTTATAAAGGTCTATAAAACTAGTGTAATTGCCATGATCAGTCATAGCACAACCACAGTGACCTTTTTCTATAGTCTCAATAAAGTGATCTTTTACACTTCCAACACCATCTAGTAGCGAGTACTGAGAATGGGCATGAAGATTTATAAATTTAATAGTTTTATAGTCTAAACTCATCGTATCTTCTCAATCGCAGTTTTTTAGGCCTAAGATCAAAAATTTACGATTGAGAAGTATATGAGTGATGATAAAAAAATCGTAAAGGCCTTTAGTAGAGAGTTTCAAAGAGAAATCGCCTCAATTATATTAAATGACCCAATTTTCTGTAGTAGGTACTATCACATTGTCTATCAAGATAAAGATCTTCAAAAAAAGAAGATTCAAATTTTTAATGACTCCAATCTCGATAAGGTAATGAAAGACTTCTTTAACCTATACTCAAAACACGAAGTGGCCATATCTGAAGGTATTTTTAAGAATTTCATCCACTCTCTTAGTATAACTGCTTCTGAAAAAAGCGAAATTATAAAGACCTACAAGGAAACACTAGATTTTAATGCTGAGTATAGCGAACACCACGAAGATGAATTAGTTAATCTTTTAAAAAGCGTAAAAGCGATTACTTTTTATGAAAAAATACAGGAAAAGTACTTCCTGCGTGTTAATTTAAATAAATTAGAAAAATTTCAATCTGAAGTAGAAGAATTTCTATCTCAATTAGAAAAAATAACCTTCGCGAAATCAGACATAATTAAGCTAGATAATTATTTTAATATTATCGAGGAAGCCTCTCAAAGTGCCAATAGAAACATAAAAACTGGTCTTGCTCCAATTGATCAGGTTCTAAATGGTGGGGGAGAGTTCGGAGGAATTGCTAGAGGCGAAATCACGATGATTGCCTCCGCCGTAAATGACGGTAAGTCAATTTTATTAAATACAATTATAAAAAATGCCATCGCTCTATCTGATGCAGATGCTCTTCATATAAATCTTGAAGGTAAAAGACTTCAGTCACCCTTAAGATTTATTTCGAACACAACGAGTATTCCGTATAAAAGGATTGTTCAATATAGAGATTTTAAAAATGATGGAAATATTAAAAGTATTAAAGAGTACTTTAAACCTGATGAGGTTGAAAGAATTGAAAACGCTCAAAAGAAGTTTGGTGAAAAACTTAGAGTGTGTCACGAGATTGCCAATCCCTATATCGAAGATATTCTCTCTTTATGTGAAGAAATGTATAAGGAAAAGCCATTTGATCTTTTAACAATAGATTATGGTCAAATTGTGTGGTCAAAAAAACCTTTTGCAAGAAGGGATTTAGAAATTGGCTATATTTTTAGACAAGTAGAGACTTTCTGTAGTGTTTATAACATTGCAGGAGTTATCCCGATGCAAGTTAAAGGGGAAGCGATGAAGGCCCTTGACGAAAAATTCAATCAAGGAATCCAGTACCCAACTTATACAAAATATGACATAGCTGATTGTAAGAAGGCCACTGATTCGTCAGGAACAATTCTCACATGGAATAGGACAGAAGTTGAGAAGGCCAATGGAACAGGTAGACTAAGTATTCTAAAGGAAAGAGAAGGAGCTACAGGTCTTCAAATACTTCTTAGACCGAATTGGAACTGTGCGGATCTGTTTTCAGGCGAGATCCTTGATAGAATCACTGGTGAGTCAGGAAATAGCACTCAAAAAACTAAAGTTAGCTCCCTGTTAGATAATATTAAATCAAGTATCGGTCTAGATGCAGTAATAAACGATGAAAATTTTCAGTTTGTTCTAGATCAAATAAGTTCATCTAAACTTTTAACTGAAGCAGATAAACTTGATAGGAAAGTTGTTAAAACGGCACAGAGACTTTATGCGATGTACCTAAAGGTTAATGAGGAGATCAAGCGTGTTGGTAAAGAGCTAATTAACGAAAACGATGAAGTTAAGGTGGTCAAGCTCACAGAAGAAAACGAAGAGCTTCTTGGACGTAAAGAAAATATTGTCCGAGAACTTCGATCAAACGAGGTATTTAAAGAGATCTTAGAAAACAAAGATTCAATCTTGGAGACTTGTTTAGGACATAAAGATTTTTATGAAAATTTAGACAAAAAAGAGTTAAAAGACTTTTCTCACATTAGGGCCTATTTATTTATTGGCGTTAATTTAGATAAGTGGGTAGAAGATGGTAAGTGACCTACTTGCCTACATTGATTCATTTGAAATTGAGCATACAAATGTTAATCATCGTGGCTGGATTGATTTTGAAGAGTGCCCAAATTGCTCTAAGCGAAGAAAGTTCTCGGTTTTAATTGACTCTTCAAAAGAGACTAAACTGAGTCTTAAATCAGGAAGGTTTCAGTGTTATTCCTGTGGAGTTAAAGGTAATTTTTATAATCTAGCTTCAATAATAGAAGAGATAAGTCTTGAAGAAGCTCTTTTAAAATATAAGGGTAAAAAGAAAAATAGTATTCCAAAGAAAAAAACAATTGAAATATCTACAAGTATTCACGAAGGTGACGATCTCAATAAACTTTCTCAGATTCTAAACGCTAGTGAAACTGAGCTTCCATGGAATATTAAAGATCTCGCAATAGGAAGTAGTGCTTATAAATACCTTTTAGATAGAGGTCTCAGTCCTGAAGATATCTACAAATTAGGCCCATACGATATTCCTAATCATAATCATCAAGAAAGGTTAAGATTAATCGCCCAAAAGCTCTTTAAAGACCTAGAGTTAGTGAAAAGAGAGTTTAAAAACAAGCAATCCGCTGTATATGCAATTTATTCAAGGCTCTCCCTTCTTGAAGGAAGGATTCTTTTTCCTGCAATTATGGGAAGCAAGTGTTTTGGTTATATAGCAAGGGCCTATACTGATGACTTCTTTGGTCCTAAGGTTGTAAACTCAAAAGGGGCCCTTACCAGTAATGTTCTTTTTAACTTTAATAACGTGAAGAATGCTCAGGAGATTGTCCTTGTAGAGGGGATTTTTGACGCTGCTACTTGCGGATTAGATAGGACTATACCTCTACTTTCTTCTAATATCTCAAAATATCAACCCAGATTTGAACTATTAAAGCTTCTTGCTCCAAAGAAAATAAAGCTATTTCTAGATCCTGGGGCCAGAGATAAGATTAACCAGATTGGGGAGATTTTAAGCGAGATCTGTGAGGTTGAAATCGTACTAAGCCCCAATAAAATAAATCTAGATCTCATTGACCCTGTTGGAATGTCCATATTAAAGCGTCTTGAAATAAACGGTGATCTAATCGCTCCAAATACTCTTAAGGTCCTTAAAATTCTTACAAAGCAAGAAGATTCTTTTTATAACCTGTCCCTCAAAGATCAAATAAAATTCATTACAAAAAGATATCGCAATTTAGATCGAGATCATCTTACTATTGCAAAAGAGATTGTTAGTAAAATCGATAAAAAAGAGCTTTTAAAAGCTGATTTTTCAAAAATTGATTACCTTGATGCCAATGATTTAGGAAAAAAGGAAGTTGAAGCAATTATTGAAAACTCGATACCTTTTAATTCTAATTTTGATTATAAAATTTACGATAAAATTAAATCTGTCACCTGAAAATTTACGATTGAGAAGATATGATGAGAATATTTATTTTTTTCATATTTTCAATTGGTATTTATGCCCAAAATTCGACAGATACGAAATTTGATAAGCTATGTAATAATGTCGAAAAAATTGGAGCAGTTGCAGGGCCATGGTTAACAACCACATATAATACAATTACAATTACTCCAGCGGGGCCTATTACTGGAGTCGCCTTCTCACAGTTTCAAAACAGATCACCATTTCTTGAGTTCTGTGCACTCTATCAGAGAATGAAAACTCTTGAATCGAAGGAAAAAATATTTGCAATGGCCGAGTTCGCAAATAAGGCCACTAATAATAGGTGGAATAAGCATCTTGATTTTGCAAGATCAACGGACGATATTTTTGAAACAGTCCTCGAAATAAGCTCTTCAAAAGATCCCAAGGCTGGCTTTTTGGCCACAAATTTCCATAGAAAGTTATCAAGATATACAAGTGAGGCGACGGAATACTCTAACTCAACTTTTAATACAAATCTTGAATTTTTTAAGTCAAGAAGTGAGAAAACAAGGACTATGAGAAGGCTTGTTAGAACATCAAAGCAAGTGGCCATTATTAATGATCGTTTACGATGTAATAAAAATGAGCGTCCAAATAATGACGATAAGATAAATTACCAAAAAGATATCGAAGATAATTCCATTCTTTTTGAAGAAGCAAAGGCCGATGTCGATTATATCTTTTCGCAATTTGAAAATATGAGTTACGAATTTTTCACAAGCGAAGGACCAATGAAAAAATACCTTCAAGAACTCTATAATCTAAGAGCATCAGGGGTTAAGTATAAAAGTGAGCTCAGGATAACCAAGAAAAAAACAAATAAAGTAAAAGATAAAGAAGAGGAAGTTGACTATCACTACCAAGTATTTAGCACAACTAAACATGTAGAGCTATTTAATAGGTTTAAGGAGCAATATAATCCATACTGGCAAGGCGTGGTTAATGTAAATTCGGTCGCACGAACAAGAGGTCTTTTAGATTCTCCAGGTCTTCGTTACGAAAATCGCTTTAGAGACCTTAGGTTTGAGTGTCGCTCTCATAAGTTTAAATACGAGCTCATAACTGGAAAACATAAAAATACTCCTAGAGATAACCCTGAGTTATTGGCCGAGATAGAACAAAAGGTAAAAAACTGCAAAGAAGGAAAGATGGGCAAGGGGGAGAAAAAAGATCTCTTTAGCTTCTATGTTGATGAGTTCTATAAATCCCTTTCAAAAATGAAAGATCTTCAGGCCCAGATATGGAGTGTCGAGTCTTTTTATTTTGGAACTATGAGAAATGTAGAAAATACAAATGTCGTTAAAGGTGATCTAGTAATTCCAAGTGAGCAAGTGGTCTGTTCGGAAAAACTAAATATGGCCCAACTTAAGCAAGTACAGGCCAGAGCGCTCTCTTTAAATCTCGAAATGAGAGAGGAGCTTTTAAATCTCTATTTTGAAAAAACAACAAGTATGAAAGCACAGAGAGAAAAAGAGAAACTCTTAGAAAAAGAGCGCATAAGAAGACGAAAATTAGAAGATGAAAGAATAAGAAGAAGTAAACAAGATTACTCAGATTACGTTACTTTCCCTGAATTAAATCGTGGATTTTAAAAAATAAGGAGACCCAATGGACCCAATTCTATCACCAAATGATAGCAGATTTGTAATCTTTCCTATTAAGTATCACCAAGTTTGGGAGATGTATAAAAAGCATATGGCCGTATTTTGGAGTGCTGAGGAGATTGATCTTTCTAGCGATCTAAATGATTGGGAAAAATTAAATGATAATGAAAAACATTTTATAACCCATGTACTGGCATTTTTTGCTGCTAGTGACGGAATTGTAAATGAAAATTTGGCCATGAGATTTTATAACGAAGTCCAAATTCCAGAAGCGAGATGTTTTTATGGGTTTCAAATAGCGATGGAGAATATCCACTCAGAAACTTACTCTCTACTTATTGATACTTATGTAAAAGATCCTCTCAAAAAAGACCAATTATTCAATGCTGTTGAAAATCTAGAGTGTGTTGGGAAAAAGGCAAAATGGGCACTTAAGTGGATTAGTTCAAAAAGAAGCTTTGCAGAAAGATTAATTGCATTTTGTGCGATTGAAGGAATCTTTTTTAGCGGATCATTTTGTTCCATCTACTGGCTTAAAAAAAGAGGTCTTATGCCAGGGCTTTGTACCTCTAATGAGTTTATTTCTCGCGACGAAGGTCTTCATTGTGAATTTGCTTGCCTTCTTCATGACCTACTAACAAGCGAAGAAAAATGTCCTGAAGAGGTCATTAAGGCAATCGTTTGTGAGGCCGTAGAGATTGAAAAAGAGTTTATTACAGAAGCTCTCCCTGTGTCTTTAATTGGGATGAATGCAAAACTTATGAGTGAATATGTCGAGTATGTAGCGGATTATTGGCTCACAAGGCTTGGCTGTAAAAAGGTTTATAACTCTACAAACCCTTTTGATTGGATGGAACTAATCTCGCTTGAGGGTAAAACAAACTTTTTTGAAAAAAGAGTGAGTGAGTATCAAAAAGCAGGAGTCATGAGTTCTAGTGAAAATAATAAAATTAGCTTTAATGAGGATTTTTAAATGGCATCAAAGCCAGATTTTGTTTGTACAGGGTTAAAGTTTAGAGGCAATCAGTCCCAATACTTTGATCCCAAAAGAAAGGCATTTCATTACAAGGAAAGTTTTACTCTTTTAAAAACTAAGTCATGTAAATGCTTTGAGTGCCAAGATCTTATAGAGCACATTGATGAAGGTTTAATAGACTGCACATACTGGTTTTTAACTTTTAAGCATGAACCGATTAACGATGGTCAATTATTTCGTCTTAAGGTCTTGGAGTGGGACTCTGAATGGGATGCCATTCGCGGAGATATCTCTTATCCCGTAGATATAAAAATGGAAAAGATAGATGAAAGATAAAATTACTTCAAAACGTATTTGTGCACTTTTAGACGAGAAATATCATAACCAAGAAAAAGGTATGATTGCCTTTGAAGTTGGTAATTCGACAGGATTGGAAAGCACGAGAAGGGCAGATGCCATCAGTTTTGAATTTTGGCCTTCTAATGGATTCCTTCTCACTGGGTATGAAATTAAAGTATCTAGAGGAGATTGGCTAAACGAGTTAAAAGCTCCCGAAAAGTCACATGCTTTTTCTAGATATTGCAATAGATGGTATTTGGTCGCTCCTAAAGGAGTGCTTATGCCTGATGAGCTTCCGAAAGGTTGGGGGTATATCCAGGCAAGTGAAAAGGCGCTAAGAAAAAAAATCAAAGCTCCAAGTAGAGAAGTTGAACCTATAGATATTGGGTTTATGGCATCTGTTTTGAGGGCGTTTATTAAAAAATACGATAACCCTTCTTTCCTAGAAGAGAAAACTCAAAAAATAAGAGAAGAGATTAACCGTGACTTAGAAAGAAATTATAAGTCAGAAATAAGCTCACTTAGTAGAGATGTGGCAAGCAATAGACTTATTATTGATAAATTTAATAAAGAAACGGGTCTATATTTAGCAACTCATAATGTAGGTAAGGTTACAGAGTTATTTAACCTTCTTCGTTCCAATAGAGATATTGAAAATTTAAAAAGTCGTCTTAGTGCAAATTTATCAACATGTGAAAGGTTAATGAATTTAACAAATAGAGCGCTAGAAGAATTATCTCTTCTTGATTTAGAAAAAAAGAAGGATCTATAGTGCGAAGATATCTAGAACTTAGGGAAAGATTTAATAAATTAAAGAAACAATCTAGTGAATATATCAATTCCTTAAAATATGAAATCAATGAACTACTTAACGATAAGACTTTTATCTTTAATTCAAAAAGTCTTGAAGATTTAAAACTTGATGTAGAAGTATTAGAGGATGAACTTAATGCTCTAAGAGAGATGAAAAATCTTGTAATTCCCAAAACTACTAATATTAAAGCTTATCCTATTTGCTCAAATGAGTATGAAAAGGCCTTTGAAGTTCTTTTTAAAAACTTAGGTGAGAATGAGTTTCTAAAACGACTAGAAGAAGAATGTATTCTTAGAGCTCTTCAACACTGCGAAGGAAACAAAGTAAAGACTGCAAAATTCTTAGGAATTAGCTATAGAGGTCTTAATAATAAAATAAAAAGAATAAATGAGGTTAGTGATGTTTAGTACTTTTGAGTACATAGTCATAACTTTATTTTGTGCAAGATTTGTTGGCAGAAACAAAAAAGAGCACTTAACAATCTCTCTTGTTAGTCAATTATCTTATTTAACATTTTTTATTATAAATGACATGTATATTGTATCGGCCACACTTTTAATCTCAATTTCTGCGAACTTTTACACCATATTTGATCATAGGCCGTCTTTTAAAAAATTTGAAAAGTTTTACTACCTACTTATTCCTATCTCTATACTCACTTCATTCCTAGGGATTTCAAAAGTAGTTGAAGTTATATCGTTGGCCTCAGGAATAGTCGCTATTATCGGCAAGAGAAAAAATGAGATTGAGTATAGAAAGATGACTCTAATTTCAGGGGCATTACATTTATTATTTGGGATTTTATCGAATACTCCACTAGCTATTGTTATTGGATCAATTTCGCTAATAGGACACACATATAAATATATTAATTTAAAACAAGAAAAAGGAGCATAAGTATGTATGTAATCACTAGATCTGGAGATAAAGAACCGATGAAATTTGATAAAATTTCAAGAAATATCGAGCCCTTAACGAAAAAACTTTCTCCAACTCTTGATCCAACATTAATTACTCAAAAGGTAGTAGAGGGAATCTATGATGGTATTACAACTAGAGAAATTGACAACCTAACTGCTGAGACTACTGCTTATATGGCCACTAAGCATCCTGATTATTCAAAACTAGCAGGAAGGATTGCTATGAGTAATCTTCATAAAGAAACAAAGGGATGTTTTAGCGAAAATATTAAAATGATGTATGAGTATGTAAATAAGGAAACTGGTAAGAAGTCGCCACTAGTTTCAAAAAAGCTATATGAAACTGTTATGAGTAATGCAGAGGTTCTCGATAAGGCGATTGTTGATAAAAGAGACTTTCACTATGACTACTTTGCCGTTAAGACTCTTGAGAGATCTTATCTTTTAAAAATGGATGGAAAAATTGTAGAAAGACCAAGTCAAATGCTTCTTAGGGTATCTCTTGGAATTCATTTAGATGATCTAGAAAGTGCTCTTGAAACTTACGAACTTATGAGTAAAAAAATGTTTACTCATGCTTCGCCAACTCTTTTCAATTCTGGAACCAATAGACCTCAGTTATCTAGTTGCTTTCTTCTAACGATGAAAGATGATTCGATCGATGGAATCTATGACACTTTAAAAAACACAGCCCTTATTTCTCAAAGTGCAGGAGGTATCGGATTATCAATTCATAATATTAGAGCAAAAGGTTCATTTATTAGGGGAACAAATGGGACCTCAAATGGAATTGTCCCAATGCTTAAAGTATTCAACGATACTGCGAGATATGTTGATCAAGGTGGAGGAAAGAGAAAAGGGGCGTTCGCAGTTTATCTAGAACCATGGCACGCTGATGTACACGATTTTCTTGATATGAAAAAGAATACGGGAGCTGAAGAACAAAGAGCAAGAGACTTATTCTATGCTCTTTGGATTCCTGATCTTTTTATGAAAAGAGTTGAAAAGGGTGAGGAATGGACTTTAATGTGTCCTAATGAGTGTCCTGGTCTTAGTGACGTTTATGGAGAAGAATTTGAAAAGCTTTATGAGAAGTATGAAAAGGAAGGTAAGGGTAGAAAGACAGTTAAGGCCCAAGATCTATGGATGCATATTCTAGAGTCCCAAATCGAAACAGGCTCACCCTATATGCTTTATAAAGATAGTGTGAATGAGAAGTCTAATCAAAAAAACCTTGGGACAATCAAATCATCTAATCTTTGTACCGAAATAATGGAATATACCTCTAGTGATGAAGTTGCCGTGTGTAATCTTGCGTCTGTGGCCCTAAATCGCTTTGTCAAAGAAGTTAAAGGTAAAAAGGAATATGATCACAAAGAGCTCTATAAAGTCGTCTATAGAATGACTCTCAATTTAAATAAAATTATCGATATAAATTTCTACCCACTGCCAGAAGCAAAAAATTCAAATATGAGACACAGACCTATTGGCCTTGGTGTTCAGGGGCTTGCGGATACATTCTTTGCGATGAAGCTACCTTTTGAAAGTGAAGAGGCACTAGAATTAAATAATCAAATCTTTGAAACTATCTATTTCGCTGCTCTTAGTGCTTCAAACGATTTGGCCAAAAAGAGTGGAGTTTATAAAACCTATAAAGGCTCTCCTGCTTCCGAAGGGCTTCTTCAGTTTGACCTTTGGGGAATTAGACCAAGTGGCAAGCATTGGAACTGGCAAGAGTTAAAGGAAAACATTGCGAGTCATGGTTTAAGAAACTCCTTACTAGTAGCACCTATGCCGACTGCTTCAACTTCTCAGATATTAGGAAACAATGAGTGCTTCGAACCAATTACATCAAATATTTATGTAAGAAGGGTACTTTCTGGAGAGTTTGCTCTGGTAAACAAATGGCTAGTAGAAGATCTTGAAAAACTTGGCCTTTGGACTAATGAGATGATTAACACAATTATTTCACACAATGGGAGTGTTCAAAATATCGAAGAGATCCCAAATGAGCTAAAAGACCTCTACAAAACTGTCTGGGAGATTAAACAAAAAAGAGTCATTGATATGTCGGCAGGAAGAGGACCGTATATTGATCAAGGTCAGTCCTTAAACATTCACATGGAGTCACCTAACATTGGGAAACTCTCCTCAATGCACATGTATGCTTGGAAAGCGGGACTTAAAACAGGAATGTACTATCTTAGAACAAGATCTGCGGTTAACGCTGTTCAGTTTACAGTGAAAGATAATAAAGCAAATACAAAAGAAGCGATGATCTGTTCACTAGAAAACAAAGACGATTGTGTAATGTGTGGATCATAGAAGTCTAAGTACTAAGGATAGAAAATGAAAAAATGCGAAATCTGTAACAAAAGTGTTGAAACTCTTATTGAGACATGGGCCTTAAATGACTGTGACGAAGTAGATGTGTGTGAAGAATGCAATAAAAGGCTTGAAGACAAGAGGAGAGCAAGGGTTGAGTAATGAGTACCTCGAAAATTTGATTAAAAATGATTTTCATAAAGGGAATCGTTGGAAAAAGAAAATGAAGCCCATCCGTTGGAATGGACTTGTCTTCGAATCTTGTAATGCCCTTGATAGACACTTAAAAATTTACAGAAAGGCAAACGGGCACTTAAACAGAAAATCACCACTTTTTGGGTGCCTGATAGAAAGAATTTCTATCGAAGAGTTTAACGAAGAAATGAATAAGCAAAAGGAAATGTATTATGAACAAACATCATCCTTCTAGTGAAGATTACAAAAAAGCTTTAACAGCTCTTCTAGATGAATCCGAGAGGATATTCTTTTCTTATTTAGATGAAGGAGATTACTACCCACACCTCTTTAGGAAAATAAATGAATCTAGAGAGATACTTGGCATGAATCCATTTAAATTATGTGCAAAAGACAAAGAGCTTGAGAAAAGTAGTGGAGTTCTAGTTGAAATTAAAAAGCTAGATCATTTCGATGAAAGTTTTGAACTTCCAAGCTATGAAACAAATGGAAGTGCTGGATGTGACCTAAAAGCTTCTCTTCATAACGAAGATAGAAAATCTGGATTAAGACTCATTCCTAACGAGTGTATTACAATCCCTACAGGACTATGTATGGCCATTCCTAAAGGTTATGAGATCCAGGTAAGGCCTAGATCTGGCATGAGCTTAAAAACGAAACTAAGAATCCCTAATTCACCTGGCACAATTGATTCTGACTATAGAGGCGAGATAAAGGTGATCCTAGAAAATATTGGAGGGGAGAGTATTGTTATAGAGCATGGAGATCGAATAGCTCAGTTGGTACTTGTAAAAGTTCCTCAGGCACAATTTAGAGAAGTCTCGGAGGAGCTTTCAAAGACTGATCGAGGAGAAGGCGGATTTGGATCAACGGGAGTGAAGTAATGGGATGGAAGTCCTTTAAAGAATATTTTGGTATAAATCATATCGTTCATATAAGAGAAGATAATTTATGTATCGGCTCACCGTTTGTTACTGATCTCGTAAAGATCTGCACTAAAACTGGAAAAATAGCATATGAATCTCATTGGAGTGATTTTCTTTCCGAGTACTATCCGAGTATATTAAAAGCTAGTACAGATAAATTGCTTGATTTAATTAAAAAAGAAGATGTTTTTGAAAATTTAAAAACATTCTATACATGCGAAAAAGGTGAAATATTAGAAAAGAAAGCTCCTAGCAACGAATTCCCAGAAGTTACGACTGATGGAAAACTTATATATGAAGGAATGTTGTTTTCAAATAAACAAGAAGCACTACTAAAGGCTATTAGAGATTGTAGATCTAGCATCGAAATCACCAAAGACTCTATTGAAAGAGTGAAAAATGAGGTGAAACGATATGAAAAAAGACTTAGGGAAAAGGATGGAGAGCTTAGGAAATATAGCGAAATGTATGAGGCCGAAGAGTGCTATGAATGAGATTAAAATATCATCAATAGTCATAAACTATCCAGGCTTTACTCAAAATAATTGTGAAGAAGAGATAATGGAACATCGATACCTTGTAGATGGGAGGTATATTTATGTATTTAAAGATGATACAACTTGTTGCTTAACCTTAGTTATTAATACAGCCAGCAAGACTTTACACGATCTCGCAAATGGACATGAAATCGGATATTTTAAGTAATAATTTATTTTAAAATGTCCAAGTGCTTGAGGCATCAGAAATACCACAACTTCCATAAAAACATCTTCGGTTCACATAAGGCCTTCTTTACTTCTTCGCTACAAGAACTCTGATTGCTTATTTCCGATTTAAACGATGACTTATCAAAAAAATCACTACACTCTTTAATTCCTTTTTCAAGTGCTACCCGACAAGTCTTATGTAGCTCGACTTCTTCTTTATATTTCATTTCTTCTTCTAATTTACTCACTTCCAAATCCATCTTTTGTGCATAAGATTCTTTCTCGAAGCAAGTTTTTAGACTTTGTGATAAGACTTCAGATTTAACCTCAGAACAGTCGTAGACCGTAGGTGAAAATACGGCAAAAAGTACTAATACAATTAACATTGGAACAGAGATCAAATAACAAGCTTCCGCTAACAGATCTTTTAATTTTTTATTCTCTTGTGTTGCCATAACATTCCTTTGTTAAAGTTCTCAATTTTGAGAACTTGCTAATTTTCTTTTTTCGTTTAATTCATTAATAATTTTAAAAGGATCAATTGTGCCAAATCTTGATAAGGGTTTACTCATTTGATACCTGGCAAAGGTTTTTAAGTACTCCTTAAGAAGAAGAGGTGTTTTAAAGTTTTTTGCTCCTAAAAGAATAGAAGATAACCCACTTAGCACTGCACTCGCATAGCTTGTCCCGCTACCAGTTAAAAAGAACTGATCACTATAAGAAGGAATAGGTATATATTTAGATGGAAGCGCAAAATCGATTACCTTGTCTGAATAGTTATAGGTGCCCTCATGTCCTGTTACGGAAATCATTCCATCTAATTTGTATGATCCTGGAAAGATTGGAGACTTTTCTACATTTACTCCTTCGTTGCCCGCACTTCCGATAACTAGAACATTCTTTTTAATCGCATACTCAATGGCCTTTTTTTCCATGGCCATATACTCACCTCCAGTGATTGAGTAATTGATTATATTCGCTCCGTCATCTACGGCCTTTTTAATAAGAAATGCGAGATTATAACTTGAGAGAAAATGTGTTTGATATAGGGTAATTCTAGCTTTTGGATTAATGGCCTTAATTATCGATACCACATTTGTACCGTGATATTTTAATTTATCAAGATTTTCACTATTAACTTGAATCTTTTTTTCGCCACTATAAAGACTTATATTCTTTATCGATTTATCGCACACAGAGTGATTAAAGTAGGTATCGATAACTGCAACCTTTATAGGTTTTAGCTTTAAGTGCTTGGGGTACTTGTATTTGTATACATTTTCATAGCGAGATTTCATATCACACTCAATCTCAAGGGCACTAACAGCACTACAAAATATTGAAATAAAGATGACTATTGCTTTTTTCATGAGCTCACCTAAGTTTTTTAAAGTGACTATTCACTTTTGAGACGTAGTTATGGTTTTTTATATAGCGATTATTTCGTCGTATTTTTCTAACCCAAGTAGGGCCCATGTTATAGGCCATGATTTTGGTCTCTTGATAACTCCACCCTTTAAGTGATTTATTTCCAAGAAGAGAGTGAAGTTCATTAAAATAATTGATTCCCGAATAAATATTCTTGAAAATTTCCTCATCAGAGCTTTTAGAGGGACTTAGGAATAAGTTTTTCTTATATAAGTATTCTTTTGTCCTTGGCATTAGTTGGAAAAGCCCTGAAGCACCAAGATAGCTTATTGCTTTAGGATTTAAAGAAGACTCTGTTAGAGCAATAGAGAGCATAAGTTTTGGATCTTCCTCGTGAAGAAGTGAAGCGATTTTTATCCAGTTTATGTATTGATACGTCTTATAAAGATCTTTATTAACAAGGTAGTTGTTAAGATTACTCTCTAAAGAACATTTCTCATTGATTACTTTCTTATTTTCAATACTTACATATCGAGTTTCATTTAGACCTAGAATTGAAAAAATAAGCACTAACAGCTTCATATGCTTCCCCTTACTCAATAGTAGAAAAGAGGAGCATTTTTATTACATTTGTTGACGCGTGTTGTTAAATAGTGTATACTGTTAAAAACCTCAATTTTGGAGACGATATGGCCATTGATGTAAAGAAAGCTAAGGGTAAGACTAAAAAGAGTGAGACTAGTAGCGAAAAGAATAACAAAGAGAAGGCCCTTGATTTGGCCTTAAGCACTATTGAAAAACAATTTGGAAAAGGCGCCATTATGAGGCTAGATAAGGATCGAGATATTACTGTTCCTTGTGTTACTACTGGTGTAATGGGGATTGATCTTGCCCTAGGTGGGAAGGGAACACCTATTGGAAGAATGATAGAAATCTATGGCCCTGAATCTTCGGGGAAAACAACTCTTACTCTTCAAGTGGCTTCAGAATTTCAAAAATTAGGTAAAACGGTCGCTTTTATCGATGCCGAACACGCTCTTGATACAGAGTATGCGACTAAGTTAGGCGTGAATATTCCCAACCTTTTAATCTCTCAACCTGATAGTGGAGAACAAGCATTAGAAATAGCTGATATGCTTGTTAGAAGTGGAGCAGTTGACCTAGTCATTATAGACTCCGTCGCTGCCCTTACACCGAGAGCTGAGTTAGAAGGTGATATGGGACAAAGTCATATGGGTCTTCAGGCAAGACTTATGTCTCAAGCACTTAGAAAACTAACAGGAACAATTAGTAAGACAAATTGTACTGTTATCTTTATTAACCAATTAAGAATGAAAATTGGGGTTATGTTTGGAAATCCTGAAACGACTACTGGTGGAAATGCACTAAAGTTTTACTGCTCTGTAAGAATGGATATTAGAAGAGTAGGTTCAATAAAAAATGGCGATGAGGTTATTGGCAATAAAACAAGAATAAAAATTGTTAAGAACAAGATTGCTGCTCCTTTTAAAGTTTGGGAAGGAGACATTATTTTCGGTGAAGGATTTGATAAAATTGGAGATCTTCTAGATTTGGCAGTAGCTCATAAAATTGTTGATAAATCGGGTGCGTGGTTTTCTTATGATGGAGCAAAGCTAGGGCAAGGAAGAGAGAATTCAAAGCAGACAATCAGTGAAAATAGCGATATTAAAGAAAAACTTTACAAGGAAGTTCTAGAGGCCATTAATGGTGATTCGGGGGGATCTAAACCAGAAATGGAACCTAGCAATAATGAGAGTGATGATCAAGGAATGGAAGTCAACGTCTCGATGTCATGAAGATAACAATTCATCACAGGAAGTGTTTTATTAATGAAGTCTCAAAGGAGGAGATGTCATTAGTAAAAGATGCTCTAAGAATAAAGGTTTATCGTTATAGTGGACAAAAGAAGGTCTACAAGGAGACGATAAATCTTTATAATGAAAAAGAAAAATCTTTTCCTACAAATTACCTAAATTGGCTTAATGAAAAAATCGAAGCCACCCTAAAATCAAAAAAGTCAGACTTCAAATTTTTAATTGAAGCAACGGATGAAAGAGATGAGTATCTCGCTCCTTATCTTAACTTTAAAGTTCCTGAATTTAACCCACCAAGACCTTGGCAAAAGCACGTAATTGAGCAGTGTGAAAAACATAACACAGGAATCATTATTGAGCCTACTGGAAGTGGAAAGGGATATGTCATTAATTATTTAACTCTCACTAGAAGAGTTAAAACTCTTATTATAGTTCCTACAAGGGCGCTTAGAGATAAAATTTATTGGGAACTAGTTGAAGTACTTGGTAAATCTAGAGTATCAAATGAAGTAAAAAAAGATAGCGAATATATAAATCTTAAGGCCAAAAGAAAGGCCAAAAAAGCTTATAAGAGTAACGATAGAGATATCTATGAAGATGTTAAGGTAAGACTGAGCGATCCAGAAGAAGATTATCTTGCTACTAAAGGGCATGAAGTAATTGGAAATAGAATATATAAATGCAGAAAAGCTCTAGATAAAGAGGAAGTGAAAAAGTGCTACGCTGATGTAGTAGTGCTTTGTTTTCAAGGTTTAGATTCTCTTCCTCTAGATTTTGTGCAAACAAGAGAACTTGTGATAATTGATGAAGGAGATGTTGCTAGTTGTGAATCGATAAGAGAGAACCTGGTTGAGTTTGAAAATGCAATTTATCAATATACATTGACTGCAACATTTTGGAGAACACATAAATTTGAAAACGAACTTCTTATAGCAAGTGTTGGTAATAATATTCTTCACGATGGAAGTGTGGTTGAAAGGATTGAAGAAAATGTTATTTTAAAACCAAAGTTTGAAACAATTCTTTCTAAGCCTCCAAAAATTAGAGGAAAAGAGATCTATATTAAAGAAGAAAAAGGTCCTCATAATATTGTAAAACACTGCATTGTTGCAAATACCCAAAGAAATCAACAACTAGTAGATAAAATCACGGAGCATTACCATGAAGGAAGAAGAAGCATTGTGTTTGTTCAGGAATTAATGCACGCTGAGATCTTAGAGACACGATTTAAAAGAGAGGGAATCACTCCTTTTTTATACTATGGAAACCTTAATCCTAAAGAAAGAAGAGAAATTGAAAATAAGGCATCTTTTGAAAATGGCCCTATTGTAGTCATTGCAACGAGTGCTCTTCAAAGAGGTATTGATACTATTAATATTGATACTATCTTTCTTGCAGACCCTAGAAAAGCATCAAGAGATTTTTTCCAAATGATTGGAAGAGGAATAAGAATTGGAGATAATCCAAATCTCCTAATATACGCTTTTTATGATGCTCTAAATCCAACAACTAAAAAATGGTGTGACACATTGATTCGAATATTTCACCAGTATTATGAAGAGGAAGCTTCAATGTCTCAAAGGATCTTCAAAAGACAAAAGATCAAGCTTCAAAAGGCCAAATAACCGAAATCTATATCTAATCCCCCCAACATGTACCCGTTATGGAAGGATAAGGGGCAAGAGAGCACGAAGCCAAAGGCGAGAGTGCGACCGTCCCCTTATCCAGGTGAAAAGATCACGAACAACTGGAGCCTGGTGAAGCCAGGTGGAGGGCAGAGAGGGATCTTTTTGTCTTTAAGGATAGAAAAAATTCGATTGAGAAGGAAAGGAGTCTTCTTAATGGATATATCTCAATTTTCATCTGTCGAGTTAGAAAAAAAGATAAAGCTTGGAGAGCTAGGCTACAGTGTCTCTCAACTTCCCTTGCTTATTAGTAAGGTGGATGATGAAAATGTACTGAGAGTCTATTTAGATCAGGCACCAGAGGATGAGTATTACAATGTGCTTATCTCTCTATGTCTTTATCAGAAATTCGAGATTTTAGATGAGTATTTAGAAAAAAGAAATATTACCATCGCAGATTATAAATACCTCTTTAGAGTATTAGTAGAATCAAAAGATAAAAAGTCTTTAGAGTATTTTGAATCAAAACTTCCTTATTTTTCTAATCTAGGTATCGATGTTGCAGCTATTGAAGATTTTACACGCCTAGAGCTTTTAGAGTGTTGTGACATACCTAAAAATATAGAGCATGTAACAGAATGTATTTTTGGGAAATGTACTTCATTTAGAAAAAAAGCATTACTTGAAAAGATTTTTAACAATGGTGAATCCGCCCCCAATACGCAAATTCTAAATTACTATTTTAATTTCTTAAAAAATCTCGAAAATAAAGACTTAAGTGCTGAGTTTATGCTTAATATTTCAAGTAACGATTTGGATAAAAATCTTGAAACTTTTGAACATTATTGGGCAGACTTTAGAGAAATTTCTGAGCTCTACGGACGAGAAAGAATGGTGATTCTCACAAAAAACTCAACATATGATAAACAGACTCTTTACGATACTTCATCAATGCTTAAAAGAATTAAAGACCTAGTTAAGTTTATGGAAGATCCTGAAGAAAGGGCTATCTATGAAGGAGTTAATCTTAGAAAAATATTACCAGGTAAACCTAAAACAATTGCAGAAATCCACGATACTTTATCTGCTATCCTTTCGACTCTGAATTCAAGACCTGTAAAATTGTCAACAAAAAGGGTTATTCATCTTGATGAGATGGATGTAACGGATGAGTTAAGAATAGTAGTTCCTAAAAACTCAAGGGATCTTGTTCGTGTAGGAGATTTATTAAACTTTTGTCTTGGAAATGGCGTATATACAGAAAAAATAAACGATGCTGAAAGCTCTATTTTAATCATCGAAGAAAAAGGAGTTCCAAAATATGCTCTTGAGGCAATAGGAAGTCATATAGTTCAGGCCTATGGTAAATCAAACTCACCAGTACCCTCCGAAAAACTTAACCTTATTAAAGAAGTGTTTATAAATAATGGAGGGTGTAAATAATGAATTATAAGACTATAAAGCCCTATATGTTTGAATCAAAAAAAGAAAATTTGAGATTTAAATCAACTTTTGAAAATTATCTAAATGATTTTCATAAGGCATATGAACAATCTGGATATAGTGAAAATTTACTTGAGAGTATGGAAGCATATGAATATTTTTATTCTCAAAAAAACTTTGTTGAAACACTTGGTGACTGTGCGGATCTTGAAAAAATTTTGGGTCATGATTATCCAATAAGCCTAAAAAAGAAGATTGTAGATAAGGCCTCGCCTAAAGCAAAAGAGATATTCTTAGCTATAAATCCAAAAAAAATTACTCTTAAGCTTTATGAAAGAATTTTGTTAAAAAATTTTAGTTTAGAAGATGCTAGAGAATATCTTAAAACTCATAAAGAAATTGTAAAAAATGTCAAAAAAGGCGATGTATTTTATTACAACTATTTAGAGCAAACAGTTCTTGAATATTATCCTGAACTCTCTTTTGAAAGCGAACATGAGCTAGACGTAAATGAATTTAGTCTTAGGGCCATGGAGATGATTAATGAGAACAAATGGCATGTAAGATCATATCCACTAAGGTTAGGTTTAGAAAACGAAGAAGTTGTGGACCAATTAATTAGAATAACTTGTACTAGAAATCCTAATGCCATAGATGAGACTAATTCTTCTTTTCATGGACTCGTAGGCTATTTTAAGAAAAAACATCTTAGTAAGTTTGTTGCACAAGTAGTTGGGAAGATCAATTTAACAAAACATAAAAAATACGCTCTTTATCTAATTGAAGATGTGGAAAAGTTTTTCGATGGATACCTTAAAGAACTAATCATTGGTGGAGAGTTTGGGGCAAACGAAGCTATTTGGGGAATTCATAGAATTATCGACACATTAAACGAACATGAACTTGAAGGGTTCGCCCTTTCACTTAGAAACTGTCCTATCAGTAGTGTGAAGATTTTAGAGATGCTTAAGAACAAGCCTATCGTTTTAAGAAAATACTTATTATGGAGAAGAAGTAGAATAGCTGAAAATCAAAAGACATTTACTGAAATACATCCACAATTTCTTGCAGATTTTGGATTTGTAAAAAGTTTTGTTTACGCAAATATTTTACATAGAAATGAAGAATTAACTGAGTTTTTCGAAATTTTGCCAATACCTTTGAAATCAAGATTAATGAATGAGCTTGAAGACAACTTAATAAGAAAGACTCAGGAGTTAAGCGAGGTATTAGATAAAGTCTCAAAGATGAAAGAAAAGGAAAATGAGATACTTGGAAAAAGTGTCCGAGAGAGACTTTCTAATGAATACTTTACAACTGATGCGATAAGGATTCTAAAAGGATCTGAAGATCTATTGAACGAAATTTATGACAAAGGCATCGATGTTTTTAAAAAGTTGTGCGAAAAAATAATGAATACTTTTGATAAATCTATCGAGTTTACTAATTCAAAAAACACTGAATCACTCGACTGCATGATCATAAGAACCATTTTAGAAAATAATAAAGATATAAAAATTAGCTCTTTAAAGAAGGTATTTGGCGGGTCTCAAGAGGTACATAATGCCATTATATCTTCTAATGCCGATGATAAAATTAAAGTAACTTCAGTAAATAATCTACTTTCTGCATGTTTAGATCGATTCTATAGTCGTGGGAGTAATAAACGCAGAATAGCAAAAGCAATGGGTTGTTATATAGAACTTAGCGAAGCTTCAAAGCTAAAAGTTCAAAAATTTTATATAAATCTTGTAAGCAAAGCAGATATGGGCTACATGCGAAATCTTGATGTAACTGATACGATGATAGACGTTCTTCTAAATGATTTAGAGATGTCTCCTGAGTTGGCCATAAAGTTACTTTATCTTTATGAATTAAAAGATATCCCAAATAATTTACTCTTTTTTGATAATTACAGGTACGTAAAAAAATATATTTTTCTCAACTCATATAAAAGCGAACTCAAGCAAAGAATTGAGAGACTCAACTTTTCTCAATATCTCTCTTTTATAGGTAGTTTTTTTGGCAAAGAAGATTATGAATCAAATTACAATGTTATTGCAAATAAATTGATCTCAGTCGGAATTGAGGTATTTGGAAGACCTTTTAAAGATGAGATAAGAAAATTAAATTGCTTCAAAGGAAGTAGGGCACTCATTGAAATAAAGGGTGAGCTTGTAATGCTTTGTGACTATGTTCATGGGTTAAAAAGAGATGGCTTTAGGGCCCTTATTAAAAACCTTAAAGGCACTGAAAGAGAGTATGTTTTCAACATTATTAAAAAACAAAGGTTTCATAGCGCATCTTATGATTTTTCAAAGGGAATGGATGATATTTTTAACGAAGAAGAAAATGTTGAAATAATTAGGCATCAACTCAGTGAAGATGATGGAAGATATTTAAACGGGATTTTTGAATCCAAATTGTTCACCAGTGATGATGTTAAAAAGATTGTAGAAAATGTTCCTACTAATAAAGTTTTAGCTGCCCTTAGCGAGGACTTTCTTAAGAAACATTCGATTGAAAAAGAAGAAATAATTGAAAACAATATTGATCGAATAGACTACCTAACTCGCTTAGAATTAAATCTAGATGAAGAGAGTAGGTTAAAAACGCGCTACGATCAAGGAATTAGTCTCTACTATGATGATGACCAGATTGATCGACTTGAAAATAGCCATTTAAAAACAATGCTTAGCGATTTTGATAAAGATATATTTACTGGTAGGTATGTCGGACATTTTAAAGACAACGTAATTAACAATATTGTGAGAAACAATAGGCTAGATATTCAGGAGCTTCTAAGTTATTCCTTCGCTACTAAAAAAATTTTATCAAATCATAAACTCTGGAAGTATTTTGACGACGTTTCAGCTCTTTTTTCGGTAAATGAGTACATAGATCCTGTGGAAGTTATGAAAGCTTATAGAGGAGGTAATTTAACTCTTGAAAGTGCGAAGATGATTAATAAGTGCAGATCAGAGGATTATCAAATTAATGATGTCAATATTGATGACTACTATATGGTTATAGGGGATAGGCTATTAGAACTTTTAGAAGAATCTATTAATGAGAAGCTTTATTCGGACAATTACACTCGCTTAAGCCTTTATTTCGATGGAAATCGCTATGTATTAAAAAGTCGTATTTTCAATAAAATAACACTGTTAAGGTTTTCTAACGGATCTTTTAAATTTAATAAATATCTTACTAATAACGAACTTAGGGCAGAGCTTGTTAAGATATTTCAGCGTCATACCTTTGAGGGGACATATCATGGGATAATGGACCGTAATCTTGAACTAATTGACTGTCTAAATCTACCTAATAGTGTTGATGTGAAAAGGTTTAAAATAAAGGTTGATCCCACTATAAGTGAATTCTTCAAGTTTAATAAAGAGATAGATGAGGTTGAGGTTAAACTTAGATTTAGTCACGGAAGCGTTGAAATATTTTTAAGACACAAAACTCTTCGCATGATTGATAATAAGATTCAATCTCTCACGAGTGAGCTTAGAAAGGAAATTGAGAAAAGCACTATAGAGAAAATGGAGCTTATAAGTACACCTAAAGGAAAAAGAATGTTTTTTGAAGTCACAAGTGATAACTCAGAGCTTGCGAATGCACTAGAACTAGGTTTAAAGGATATCGAATCTACCAGTGGCATCAAGTGGGGTTCAAGAGCTAAAATTCCACAAGCAAGACATTGGTGTACGGGTAATAGAATTATCAGAAGTCCCTATTGTTATAACCTCATTGAGCTAAATAGCATAATGGAGAGACTTAAAGAAAGTAAGTCTGATGTAAAGCTTATAATCAATATAAAAACGAATGAGCGAGAACACATAAAGCTTGCAAATTATAGCGATGATATACGCCTTCTCGGTATTGATCCTGAAGGAAGGTTTAATATTGGAAGAAATAGCTATGGGACGTCAATTGTAATGTGTACGAGAGAAAAGGTAATAAATAGCGACCTTAGTGCTCTAAACAATCTAATTTGCTCAGTTTTCTCTAAGAATAGCGAGGTTTTAGTGGATAAGGTGTCAAAACTTAAACCTCTTTTGGATGTCATTAAAGAGACTAAACATCCAGGTGAACTTCTCGAACTTTATAACAACCTTAAAGATATAGCGTAGGTGAGTATGGATTTAGATCTGGTTAACAAGTTACGAAAAAAACATAATGAACTTGATAAAAAAATGAGTGATGAAATAAAGTTTTACACGCTATCCTCGCAGAATAAACTAGATATTGAGAAGCTTCTTGCTTTCTATGAGGTAGATATCGTGATTGGAGAGATTCTTAACATGGTCTCTAAGATTAAAGTATTTGAAATGGATGGATCTTTTTATGAAGCGCTAACGCTTAAAAAGATCAAAAAAGTAAATTACAAAGATCTTATTAGATGTATCTTAGTTAAATTAAATCGTGATGAAATTCCTGAGTTTTTATATTTCTCTATTTGGGAAAAAATTAGAGATATTGAAGTAAGTTTGTGTGGACTCTATTTTCAAGAGGTGTCCTCAGAAAAAGTATAAAGCTCGATGCTAAACTAGTTACTTTCCCTATTTTTATACTGAATGGCCCTATTAAGTGGGACGGCTTTTATGACTTTCTTTCTTAAGAATAAAAGCATAACAATAATGCCTACAATTAAAAGAGAAACTTTTGATAACATTTATTCTCCTAGATTTTAAAATTTGAATAGAGCGATATGTGGCCTTTCTCACCATAATCCATTAGTACTTCTATTTCGACACCAGTTTCATTAAGAATGATGTCCTTGATCTTGTTAACTTTTCTTTGATTTTTACTAAAATACTCATCATGAAGACTTTCAAGTTGATAGTCGTCTAGCCATTCGTCACCATCTTCTCCTCCACCGTGATCCGTTCTTGGGCCACGATCTACGGGATATACTTCTAGAAAGTAACTTCCATTTTTTTGTTCTTTGAGATTTACTTCCTTTTCCATTCCTCCATATTCTTTATGAAAACCAATAGATCCTCTAAGTAGAGAGCAAATTTTTTCTATCTGTTCGGGGGAAAGCTTTTTACTCATCACTAACTCCCTTATCCGATTTAATTTCATCTTCTGTATATGATTTTTCGCAAAATGTGCAGATCCTAACAGGTGGGTTTAAAACAATGTAATCATCACTATTGCAACTTGGACACTTCATACATACTCCTAGTAATTAATTGAAAGGTTATCGGGAAGAGAAATTTCTTCAGTTATTCCACAGTCTTCCTCCATGCATGAGATTTGAGCTTTTGACGGATCTGTATTACAGGCTTGGAGTAAATTATCCTTATTTTCGACAGGGATAAGAGAGTTTTCTTTTATTTTAAAGTTAATAAATAAGTAAGCACCAATTCTTATATTTTCACTCATACATTGAGGACATTTCATTTCTTCACCTCGTCACTTCTTTTAAAATAAGATCTAAATTGATAGTTTTCGTACTCTATCTCTACTTCGATAGGGTTAATTTCATTGTCTCTACACAATCTAATGAAATCAGAGTAATACTTGTTTTGGACTTCCTGATTTAAGTGAGAGTTTTGGGGTAATATGTAAGTATCCTCCGTTAAAGACATTTCATATGCTTTTAAGATCCTAAAGTGAAGAGACTTACTTAAATCTTTTAGTTGTTTGTGATTACTCATACAAAAAAATCCTTGCCGATAATTCTAGTTTTCCTCTCCACTGCACCATTTGCAGATGGATCTATCTTCCGTTGACGAAAACGAGTCGTGATATTTTTCACCGCAGTTGTAACACTTAAATTTTTCTTCATCACATTTCTCGCAAAACTCACTCCCTTTAGGGTCATTAGAACATTTAGAATTTTTGCAGTACATTTCACTCCCCTGTACTAATAATGGCTATCTTCAAGTTTCTCATATAGCTCTTCTAGTGCATTGTGATAATTTTCTGGATCTTTTTCTACGCAAGGAATCGAGTAACCAATCTTTTTAGCGTAATCGAACAGGTCGTAATGAGACCATTCACCATTACTATAGAAGCTCGCAGTTGCACAACCATCGGTACAAAGGGAGCTTAACTTTCCTTTAGGGCAAAATTGAGTTACTAAGTCATCAAGGACTCTATGAATATTTCTTTGACTTGCACCTGGAAAACTTAGTTTAATCTCTCCATCTTCTTTTAAAATCCCAAAATCTTGGGGATCAGCAAGAGTTCCCCCTAGTTCATCAAGCCATGTGCCGTCATCTTTAATAAATCCAAACTTAATTAAAGGTTCTAAAACTTTTTAAATTCTTTTTCGTTTTTAAAAGTAAGCTCACCTTCATAGGATGTATAAGTAGACATATTATTCCTTGTTTTCAAACTGATTTATTTTTTCAAGAAAAGAAGAGCGATCTAAATAAACTCCAATTCCTTCTTCTTTTAATTTATTTTGGACATCTTCTAGGTAATCAGAGTTATTATTTGGGAGAGTTTCGTATTCTTTGCCACAATCAGAATTTGTGCAGATATATGGCCCATAGGGCTTTTCTGCATCATACAATTCACCACTACTGATAAATTCATTATTATAATCAACTACAATATTACTTCGAGACACTTGATGTGCTGAAAACTCCATGCATCCACAATCTGTACATCCTTTGAATCTTTGAACACTAAAAGCAATATTACCCTCATCTAACTCAATGCAAACTTCTTCGTAATCTCTTCCGTCTAAATCAGAACTTTCCTGATATGAAAGACATACACCGCCATATTTTAAGTGTGAGTCTAGAAGGGAATCTTTATGATTTGTAATTAATTCTTTTAAATGGTTCATATTAGATCCTATGGAGTGAAGTACTTTTTATTTAAAAGCTTTGTTTTTCCATTAATGTATAGAACTAGATCGCCAATTTTTGAGCTTGTGTTATTAACATGGTCAAATCCACCATCTTCTTCAAGTTCAACTTTTAAATCATGAATTTTAGATAAGACCTTCGCCAAATTATCATCGACACTTTGTAAGAGAAGTTCAATTTCTTCTTTTTTAGTCATTCTAAGTCCTTTATTAGAGATGGATACCTACTCAATCGAAAGTTCTTCTATGATTTAGATTCGATGGTGATTTTAATATCACCTGGAATCACATCCTCGCCATTATCAAGATGAATTTTTAAAACATCCTTTGTCCAAATTTTCTTTTCAGCATTCCATCTGAATTTGTACTTCTTACTCACAATGTCTTTTTCACGGTTAAATTTATCCTTAACTTCTTGAGAGGCATTATTACTTGGATACCTCGATGACCAAACACAAGTCACAATAGGGGATTTTGAGTACTCGATCATTTGGTCGAGATCGTACCTAGAAACAATCTTTAGCATTGCAAGGACATCGGTAACTGCTCTGTGTGAGAATGGATTGATGAATTCGTGAGCAGTTGCAAGCATGGTAAGGTTTTTTTGCCCACGAGAAGCCAGTAAAACCTCTTTTGGAAGCTCTAAGTCAATAAGAGTGTCAATCCACGGTGTTTTAGGCATGGTTAGCTCTAAACGCTTAAAAAAGGCTTCTAGCATTTGAAAGTCATAACCCTTATCCGACCTCGTGTGTGATCCACCGTTGTGGGCCATGATATAGTCGGCACTCTCCATTAGGGATATTAAGCGTTTTGAAAACTGAAGAATTTCACCGTCTTTAAGCCCGTATTCATCGAGCATTTCTTGGTCAATCCCCGTAACATCTGTAATCTCTTGAGTAAGTTCAATATCTCTTTTTTCGTTAATTAACTCATTTACAATTTTTACAGGTTGATGCTTGTTCCAATCCCACAAAACGGCTCCAATCTCGCTAATCCTATCTTCTTCGAGATTAATGCCTTCTTTAATATCTTTATTGATGCCTTCTAGATCTAAACCAAGTATTTTCATATTTAATTCCTTTTAAACAGTATACACTATATGTGAATAAGTGTCAGCCATTTGCTATTTTTTTACAAATGTTTCGAAAACCTCTTGTGAGAGACTCTAAACTCCCGTTGCATGGAATTTCATGGGATTCTTCCCCTTTAAGGGTTTTGAAAATTACCTGGCAATGAGCTGTGCTTTTCATGTAACAAACTTCAATTCCCCCAGAACAATCAATTTGTGGAAATTCTCTCAAAACAACCTCTAAAAATTGCCTAATACTGTTATTAGAGTAGTATGAGTAGATGCCTTGAGAGTTTCTGAGTCTATTTTTCATGCTACTTTTAACCCTTTAATTTTTGATATTAGATGTTTGACCTGAGCTTTTTTCTTTTCACAAACTAGATCGTAGGATTTGGCAAGAATTTCATCTTCTAGCTTATCCATATCCTGAAAAGGATCAATCTTAGCATTGATTAGTTCTGAAATTTTTTGTGTGACTTTTTGTACTCTTTCATCAGTGGAGAGAACTTCATTGTGTTCTAGTAGTGATCTCATACATTGACGAAACTCATCTTTAAGTACATTTAGATTACCATTCGTGTCAATCATAATGGTATTGTTTTGAAGACCGCTAAACCTGATTATACAATCTACTAGGTCTAACATTTTAGCACTTTCTAATTTTGAATTTTCACTCAAGGTAGGAAACTCATTAGTAAAAATATCTCTTAATATTTTCGTGAGTTCACTTTCTCCAAGAGGGGTTTTTGAGTCAAACAAATGATACATATCTAATTTCCTTGCTTATTAAACTTATGTTGCTCGATTAAGACGTTAAATTTATTAATATTGCTGCTAAAACAAATATTAAGATAGTCGCAGTACTCTTTTAGTTCTTTAAGAAGAAGGTCTCTATCAAGGTTAATATTTGCTTTAATAAACTCATTTAAGTTATTTGTAAGCAAAGTATCTTCAAAAGGTTTTAAATTTAGTTTTGATCTTTTTTGATCTTGAGATGTTCTTTCCATATTAGCCTCAAGAATCAAAACGCTTGTGCGAAACTTCTCTATAAGCACTCATTGCTTTATTAACAACTTCGCAACTTTTTTTACTGGGAGAGTGGCTACTCGTTTCTAGTTCAACAAAGGTAATTACGATATCGCTCACAATACGATAATTTTCCATGATTAACTTTTCGATCTCATGGTTAGAAACACTTTTTGCAAACATATCTAGAACATTGTCTACACGAGTTTGATAGTGACCTTTTCTTGCAAGTTTTGCATAAACCATAAGGTAGACAATATCATCACAGACATTGCTAAATTTTATTTTCTCTTCTGGATTTAGGGAGGCAAAACCTTGATCATTGGCCTTAAAAAATAGATTCGTTTTTGAGGAATCTAAAAGAGACTTAGATATCTCCATGGCCTTAAGTTCCACATCTTCAGTTTTAAACATTTCAATGATAGCAGTGCTCATATATTCTCCTCTTTTCTACTCAATCGAAGAATTTTCAAGAGGCAACATATGAGACTTCTATATCCTCGTTGTTTTGGTCAGAAAAAGTAGGAATCTTGACTTTATCTCTTCTGCCAAGAGATTTGGCCTTTTTGATTGAAAGAAGACCATCTTCTTTTCTGTATTTACCATCGATATAGGTGATATGATTAAACTGTCCAGAAGAGTAGAGGTTAATACAACTCATGATCCAACTAGTTGGACTTCCTAGTGTGTACTTTGGTTGTGGATTCATCTGCATAATATGACCCACTCTTGCAACTCTATTAAACTGTCCATCAGTATGTGAATGACCTTCTATTTTGCGATTAAACACTCTTTCACTAGCCCCAATTCCTCCACGGGCCCCGTTTGATCCTTTGTGCCCATGATCTGCAAGTTCAAACCCTGCGTAAGTCCAACTTGAATCAAGGTCTAACCACTCAATTTTCTCTGGATGATCAAGCCCGTATAGCTCAACAGCGTACTGAAGTGTCTTTTTTGCTTTACCTAGAAAAGGAAAGTGCTTTTTTAAGTTTTCAACAGGAATCTGAGTAACCTCGGATACCTTCTTCCAGATTTCTTTTTCTGAAGTATTAGTTCCTCTAAAGTGATTAACTACAGCGTAGGGTTTTACAAAGTCTGCAATAATAGCGTTTCTAGGATCTTCGTAGATCATTCCATTATCAAAACCTCTTTGGAGCATATCATCATGATTTGAATCAATTATCTTCACTTTTTTGACATAGCTAGTAGCAATATTTAAATCATTTTTTAGCTCAATTAGTTCGTTTGAGCACTGACTTTGATTTACAAACTCAAGATACTGGCGATACGTGGCCTTTTTTCTTTCATGTGGGTTTGTACTAACTGAGTCATAAACGTCGTGAAGCCCAATTGTTTCTATGCCCAATTCCTTACAAATTTCTAAAAATGTAACGTAAGCATTTTTGTCTTTTAAGTAAGAGTGCAGGTCTCCAAAAATCATAATGTCTGGAAGATGAACATTAACGCTACCATCAGGTCTATACTCAACACCCCAGTCGGCAAAAGAGCCCGTACAAAAAAGATTATTATCTTCGTCATCCTCAGTATTAAATTGGATTTGTCTGGTATGAAAAAGTTTATCCCCATCTTTTTCTATAACAATGGCACCTAAGAGATGATCGGAATGAGCAATCAAACAACGCCTACCTCTTCGGTATTTATCTGAATAATAAGCGGGTAGGGTGCAAGCTCCAGTTGAGATTAAGAGTCTTGGAAGTCCTGTTTTTTTAACTGGTACAGGACGCCTCATTTGCTTAGGAGAGGCAAAGACGTAAGAACAAAGTTCGTTATTTTTAGCATAACGATCCATTCCTCCAAGAGGGTTAACCATTTTTTCATCAATCTCCATAGTAGAAAGCATGATATTTTCATTTATGGCCACATCGTCGATGAGTAGATGAATGTGTCCTCTTTGATGAAGATCAATTAACGTATAATCAATTCTTTCAATATTTTGCTTGGCGATTAAACAGATAACCATTGCTTTATTTCGTTTAGAGTAATTAAGCATAGACCTAATGGCAGGCCTAAAAGCAAAACCTGATCCAATAGTCGTGACAATGAAGCGATCACACTTAGAAATCATTTTAACGATTTCTTTCTGTCTTTTTGGTGTAAAAATTTCATCAAATTGATAGATCTTATCAAAAATACTTTTAAAAGTTAGGTTAGCAAAACCTTTTAGAGTCTCCACATCTTTAAAGTTGTGAACAATCTCTGCCCTTGTCATAATCCCGCTTTCAATGATTTCTGTATAGGTAGGGTAAGCTTTAATTTGCCACGATAATTCTGTATACGCTTTAGCGAGTCTAAGACGATTAGCTTGTCTTTTTTCTAGAATGTCTCTGAGCGTCTCACTTTCTCTTTCGCAATCCCTTTGAAAAACATCATATGAAGAATATGATGCTTTATATAGTTTTTTATCCTTTCTTACATGGCTTTTAAATTTTTGATAATCAACATGCTTTCTTTGATTAATCGCTATTCTGATATAGGTTCTTTTAAGTTCAGCTATTTTAGCTAGATCATCAAGTTTTCCAATTTTCTTTTGATACTTCTTTTTAAGATTCTTAATTACTGTGTCGTAGTCATAGTGTTCTTTAAAATTTTTAAAGTTAATTCCAATTGAATTAAGTTTATTTTTTGATGGAAATTTTCCATGCTCTGAGTAGTATTTTAGAATCTTTTTTTCAATATTTTTAAGTAGTGGTTTTCTTGCCATAATTATTCACCTCATTTTCTCAATCGTAAAAAAACGAAGCCAGGCATTAGAAATTACTCGATTGACTAGATATGAGGTCAATAAACGATGATTCTCCTTATGAAATTGCACAAGTGTTTAAAATTTCAAGAAGAATTGATATTAATATTTTTTCAAACAACTCAGAGCTACAAGACTATTGTGAGTCCTTAGCTAATCAAACAAACCTAAGAACTAAGAAAATCATAATTAATCATTTGATGTGCATCTTTGAAAATTTTATTCTAACAGAATATAAACCTTTGAGTGTTTCACTAAAGTCAGGAAAATTGTTTGGCCTTCCTTACAGGTATAATTCTAGAAAGATTAATGGAATGAGTGTTAAAAAGGTTATCGAAATTTTAGAAGAAAGAGGTTTAATAACTGTTTACAAAGGGTTTAGGGGCCTCACTAAATCGAGACTAACTAGAATTGTCGCTAATAATACGCTTATAAATGAATTGAATAATATAGATCTTAAAAGCTATGAAATAGGGGTTCATCCTCTTAGAGAAGTGATCATCCTTAAAGACGAGGATAAAAAGTATATCGACTACAAGGAAACTACTCAGAGTAGAAGACTTAGAAGAGAAGTCGGCTCTATTAACTCATATCTTAAAAAACATAGCATCACGATTGATGGAAAGAATGTAGAATGCTCATTTAGAAGAATTTTTAATCATGGAAGCTTCTCTAAAGGAGGACGTATTTATGCTAATTATCAAAACATAAAAAAGGAAGATAGAAGAAAGCTTCTTATTAATGGTGAAAAGACAGTTGAGCTTGATTATTCGGGTCTTCACATAAATATGCTTTATCTTAAAGTCACTGGTGACATTTACCAAGATGGAGATGTTTACCATGTTAAGGGCTTTGAAAAATATCGAAAAATATTTAAAATCGCTCTACAGATCTGCTTTAATGCTAAAAATGAAAGTAGTGCCATAAAAGCTGTTAGAAGCCATCTAATCGATTTAGGACTAACAGACAAAATATGTCCTAAAAAGCTTATTAGGGCCTTTGAAAAGAAACATGAACTTGTTAGACATTTATTTTATACACAGATTGGATTAGATCTTCAGTATATTGATTCTCAGATGGCCTTATATATTTTAAAGGAAGCCAAGAAAAGAAAAGTGGTGGCCCTAACGATTCATGATAGCTTTATTGCAAGTCATAACCTAGAGGATTGGCTTATTAAGAAAATGAATGAGGCCTCTATGAAGTATTTGGGTGGAATTGTTCCCATAGAGGCCAAATAGTTAAATAGTTTTAATTAGCGTAGTTACTTTTTCTCTAAAGCTGTCTAGAGTTGAGTCATTTTCAATAACTTTATCAAAATCATTTTCATCACTCATTTGCTTTTCGCTTTCGTGATTTGACGAAGAAATCTCTTCTTTATTAGGTCTTTTAACTAAAACAGTAGTCCCACCAAGCTCTTTAACTTTTTCTCTCTCATTTATAAACCTTGCATCGGTAATGACAATGTTTTTGTCTTGATTTTGGGCAATAAAGTCATCTAATTTTGTTAAATGAAAATCATCTCTAATCATCTCTCTACAAATTTCTGTTCCAACATATTGAAGGAGCACTCTCGCTGTTTTAAAACAGATATTCTCATCTTTTAGAGAAAGAATTTATCTAACCTGATCCTCTCTAAGAGGGAAACTGTAATTATTTGAAATGTAGTTTATAAGCTTCTGAAGATTAACATCATCCAATTTGATAGGCACAGGCCAAGGGAGCTCTTTTCCTACAGGATCAAAAAGAAAGAAGTCATGAATTTCAAAAACCTCTCCACACATCACCTTTAGGGGTTTTGCAAGTGCAAATGGCACCCAAGTATTATCTAGAAATGATGCCAGTGTGTCTTTGCCCGATCCTGCTTTTCCAGCAAGACCAATAATTTTACTTTCACTCATAAAATGTCTCCTTTTTCTTCTCAATCGCAATAAATAGAGGAGATTTTTCGATTGAGTAAAAAAGGGGAGTGTTATGAATAAGTTAAAACTAGAATATTTAGATACTGGTTTTTGCATAGCGGTCTATTCAATTAAAAATGATAATGACCAAAAGATTTATTACGGAATCCAAGAAGATGGTTATGGTAGTGATAGTTCTTATCGATTGATGAGATTATCTCAAGACCATGAGCCTCAAAACAAAGTAACTCTTAGAGGGGAGCTTTTGATAGATGTCCCACAAGGAAGCTCTGAACTTGAAAAGGGAGTCAGGGACTTTATTAAATCTCAGCCACTTCTTATTGAGGCATAATGTTCTATGGGCCATATCTCATAGATATGACCCTACTTTTTATATAGTAACTCTAATAATTGCCTAGGAGCCTATATGAAGAGTCGCATTATTAAAGTTAAAAATGATAAAGTAATCTTAGATAAGAATTGTTTCAAAATAACTTTCAAAGACTCAAGTGAAGAGATTAGCCTTCTTGGCATTAGTGATGTCCTCCATGTTTTACCCGTTAAGGGCAGATACGGTGTCTTAAGCCTTTTTTATAAAGATAAAGGGAGGGTAGTAGAGATACTCTATACAAACGAGACTGACTTTAATTTTAAAGAAGTTGAGAAATCGTTTTCTCCTTATAGGAATTCTTCAATTATTCATGAGACTAAATTTCCACAACAAAGAGTGGATATCAACTTCTAATTTGACCTCAAAGCTTCGCATATTCCTTGAGGTTTATTTTGATCATCAATTGTCGCATCCGATTCGACATTCAAGGTCTGTGATAAACTGGTAGAAGATAATTGGAGACAAAATGTTTGTAAAATATAGAATATTCATAAGAATTGCGATGATCTTGCTTTTGGTTGTCGCAATTTTACCTATGCCTTACGTCTATTACATGGGCCTAAGGATTGTTTTATCAGTTTATGCCATATTAGAGCTTTATTACAAGAGTGAGAGAAAAATAGAGTTTGGCATTATGGTTCTTATATATAATCCATTTCTTCCGATACATGCGACTAAGGCGATTTGGGTTCTTGTAAATGTGATTAATATTATTATTCTAGGTCTAATTATTAAAAAAGAGGGGAGATGAAGTCTTCATTATTTGGAATTACAAGAGATTTCGAAGAGGATTATCAGAGTTTAGATGCTAAATTTTTAGATGGCTCTAATACTGTTATTATTAAAACAAAGAGCGAAAGAATGTCTCCGACCTTAAAAAAAGGGGATATTTTAGTGGTAAATGTGAAAAAGAAATATATCTATGGCAATGTCGGTGTATTTAAATATATGGACGATGTGATTATTGCTAGAGCAAAGAAAATCGGTACACAGATAATTTTATATTTTGATGATAATGGTAAAGAGATACAAATCGATTCGCCAGATGAGTTAATTGTTCTTGGAAAAGTTGAAACCTCTGTATCGATGCTAGAGTAAGTACTAGTAATGTCTCTGCCTACTATCCCACATTTCTTCGAGCAAGTTTATCATTTTACCCTTCTCAATTCTTTGATCTGAAACTTTAGATAAATCAATTCCAAATCTATGAGCAATTGTGAGAATGGAAATCTTAGAAAGAAAAAGATCAACATCTTCATCATCTTTATCTAAAGAATCAATAAATAGTGAGATCTCTTCGAGCTCATCACCGCTTAAATCTCTACAGTTGTGAATTACATCACAAGCGAACTCAAATACGGAATCATCTTCAACAATAGGGCAGAGAAGTTTTAAACTATAAACAGGATCATTTAAATAAACTACTTCCAAGTTAAAAAGAGAGAAACAGTTATTCAAAAAGATGATACTCTCTTTTGTATCGATTTTTCCTATTGTTCTATAGAGATCTAGAAGGCTTCTATTTTCTTCGAATCGATTAAGGTAGCCTTTTTCATTTAGATCATTTACGAGATATAGATAATGGATTTTATCATTATTTGAGATCGCACCTTTAAGGTGAAGTTTCTTAATTAGGTTTTTTATCTTCAGTATAGAATTCTTTTTCGAGTTTCTTGTGGGTACTGCTGAGGATCTCTTTAGAGTCTCTTTGAGTATTGATAGAGATGTGAATTTCTTAAGCTTCATTAACATAACCCTTGTTTATCATACGGATCAGTAGAAATTAAAGAATATTCAAGTTTTCTCCGAGTAGGAGGTATACAAAAGCTAGTAATTCATTATGACTCAGTAAAAAACATTACTTTGAACAAGTAAAAGATAGGTGTCTTAACTTCAATTATATTCAGAAACAAAAATATAGAAATGTAGGAAATTCTTACAGCAAGCTCTAATAACTAGTAATTATTGAAGTTGGCTAAATATCTATGAATTGGTAGTATTATTTCTAAGGATTGATACATTTATCATTGGAGAACTCTTTGAAAGTCGCATGTGCTATTGTTGAACGAGATGAGAAAGTCTTAGTTCAGAACAGAATCAGACAAGGAAAGTTCGTCACCGAATTCCCAATGGGTAAAATTGACTGTGATGAATCTCCAGAAAAGGCAGCGGAGCGTGAATTAAGAGAAGAAACATCATTAGTCGGAAGTTCATACAAGACCATCAAAAAGATTAATGAAGACGGTGATGAAGTTTTCTTTGTTTTTATAGATGTCAGCACTGAACAACAACCAATTGCAGACTCTGTCCGAAAACAAACATATTTTTGGTTTGAATGGAAGGAAATACCTACAGTTGATTTTCATAAATGCGATCGAGAATTTATTAAAGATATGATTAATAATAATCACTAATCTTTGAGATTAAATACGGGTTAAAAACCTCGCAAATAATGGCCTAGAATTCGCTCTAGGCTTTTTACTTTTAAAATACAACTCTAATTACAAATCTTTACTGAACAAAGATTTACATTGAGTAGTTCTAACTGGCACTTTTACTTTCATATTTTTCATGGATTTGAAGATAGATGTCATTCCTTTTTTCATCTTTATATTGAGTTAATAACTTATTAAACTCCTTAATCTTCTGACTTAACTGCTTTTTAAGAGCTATAGGATTTAAGCTCTCATAGATTTTTTCAAGGTCTTTCCTTTGCTTGAGTGTTAAAGCACCCGAGTTCATAAGTCTATAGTAAGGTGTTTGAGCCTTGTCATATTTTCTCTTATAGCGACTTCCGGTTCTAACTTTCTCTAAAAGCTTAAGTTGAGGTGTAAAGAAGTTTAAAAGAGGGCATAAATAGTTTATGTAGATATCGTTCATACGATCTACAAGCTCTTGAGCTTCAATTCTCTCATAACCAAAATGCTCTCTCACATAAGTGAAGTTTTTCTGCTCTACGTGGCAATTATCATTCTTTCTATACGCCCTCGATCTCGTTAAAGTAACGTTTTCTTGAGATTCAAAATATTCAGTAAAATACTTATTTAAAAATTCTGTACCATTATCGACGTTGTACGATTTAACAGTATAGGGAAGGGTATTATTAATTGATATGACTGCACTTAAGGTATTATCAGCATTTTTTCCAAGAAAAGCTCTATTACTAGTCCAGCCACTAAAAACATCAGTAACTGTTAGCGACCATGCAAACTTTCCAGATAGTGAAGTCCCACAATGGGCCACAGTATCAGCCTCAATAAAACCAGGCATATTATTCTTTTGCTCAAAAACCTTAAGAGGTATTATGTTTTGAAACTTCTTTGATCCTCGAATAGTTCCAGCTCTTTTCCTTCTGGCAAACTGGGTCTTATACTTTTTCAAGTAACGATCAATTGTTGCATGACTCATTGATAAGAGTTCTACCTTCACAAATGGCCCAAATCCATCAGCTTCATAGAAATCTAACCATACAGGAAATGCAGCAACCATCTTCTTTGAGCACATTCGCCCCATGAGATGCCATAATCGCTTTAAATGAAAGATACTAAGGTCAGAGTATACCTTTGTTCGTCCAGAGGCCTTGGGGCCAGTTATATGGCCCGTGGATAAGACCTTAATTGCATACTTCCTATGGTAACCAGCCACTTCGCAAAGTTCATCTAGGATTTTAGATTTTTCCTTCTTATCAGATTTGAAATATCTATTTCTAATTTGGTTTAAGTACTGAGTTTTAAACTTTAAATCCATGAGTTTTCTCCATTTGGGTAACATCTTTTTGAGTCATTCACTTGATGAAATGGAGAGAAACTAAAATTTTTGGGTAATATTTGTAAATAGTGCGAACTAGAAAATCTTACAACAAATACAAGTAGATAAGGTGATAACAAAAGTAACTCCATTACAAGTTGAGTCAACACCTTGATAGAGTACTCATTTGAGTAACACTTTTAATGAGTAAAAACGAATTACAATAACTTACCCCCGATAAGTATGGTTATGTGGGGTACACTCAGGTGAGTGAGGTTACTGATTTTTAGTTGTAACTATTGTGAGTTTCCTATCTGGTCTAGAGCAAGTTAAGAGCACTGTCGCATCACTGGCCCAGATTTTATACATCCTCATATCGCCAACTGTTACAAGTCTTTTTATTCTTAAACTAGGATCTTTTCTTCTTAGCGTATCAATGGTTTTGTTTACCTTGTCGATGCAGTCATGGAAACTTGCGGGAATCGTCCTTGTTTCACTATGAGTTGAATATTGCGTGCCATTTGTTTTTACAGATTTATTCTTAGAATAGTTCTTCTTTTTTAAAAGTTTTCCTAGATCTGAAAATTTTATCCATTGATTATTCTGAGCATTATAAGAACTTGTAATTTCTGCGTATTCGGAAGTTTTATCAAGCCTAACGGCATCTATCAGATCCCCTTTCTTTAATTTATATCTAATATCGGAAGACGTAGATGGGGAATTATATACATTAACTTTTTTGTTAATTATTTCGTACCATCCTGAGTTAAACTGAATATCATTTTTACTTTTAATATATCCTTTAGTTTCACTAAGGAGGTTTCCCCAGATATATCCCCCGTCAGCAGATTTTAAAAAGCCATTACTCCCCTTTCCAACGAGAACTGTAACAGGCTCGTTATATGATAAATTTCCTAGAATATAGGAATTTTTAGAAGGCTTTTCTCTAATCCTCAAACCTTCGCTCATAGAATAGTAAGTCATTGTCTTTTTGTTCTTTAAGGCAGAACATGAACATAATATTGTTATTATAACTAAAAAACTGAATCTCATAAGCTGCCTCTTTATGAAGATTAACTTTTACAATATATCCTGTGCTTTCTTATCATTGCTTTTTGGAATCTTCATATCTGTACTATATAAAATTAACATCACAGGTTTTTTACTCTTGTTTTTAGGATGCATCATCATAGTTGCAACATTTTTAGAATGAAATTTTACAACCTCACTAATCTTCTTTTTTCTAAAGAGTATCTGATCCTCTTTCGAATAGTCCTTAGCATTGCCATATTTGTCATTAAGCATTTTATCAATTTTTTTAAACTCGTCTTTTTCTATATTCTCTAGAGTGACGGCAATCGAAACTATTTTCTTATTTTTATAGTCCACTCTTACGTCTCTAGGGACACCTAATAGTTTTACACATCGATTACACTTATAGTTAAAGTTGGTTGGATAACCCTTCATATCGTAAGGGTCTTCGTATGGTTCAGGAAGTTTACCATTATTCAGCCTTTTAAGTATTTTTTCTGATTTTTTTAAAGACATGCCTATTTCTAATTCACTAAATGCAACTTGAGCACTAGTATTAATTGTTATAAATAAACATATTGTATAAATTAATAATTTCATGTTAACTCCTATTGACACTATTTTCACTCTTTGAATACTTCATTGTTTTCTCGATCCTAAATCAGTCCTGGCCAAGCCCCAACCTTTAGTCCACTCAGTTAGATACAATTCCTAAGTGTTTATCAACCTCGTACTTTGGTAATATTGTCACTGGGTTAGGTGCTCGATATCCCAAAGAACTATGTGGTCTGACAGTGTTGTACTCTCTTCGCCACTTTTCTATTATAACCTTAGCTTCATGTAATGTATAAAATATTTCTCCGTTCAAAAGCTCATCTCTAAGACGAGCATTAAAAGACTCAACGTAACCATTTTCCCAAGGACTTCCTGGTTCAATATATAAGGTCTTAACTTTTAAATCTCTCAACCAATCTCTAAGCTTTTCTGCTATAAATTCAGGCCCGTTATATGAGCGAATAAAAGCTGGTGGACCATAAATCATAAAACACTTTGCTAGTGTCTCTAGAACATTAAAAGAGTTGAGCTTTCGTTTTATTTCTATTGATAAACATTCTCTTGAGTACTCATCAATAATATTTAGCATCTTAAAAGTTCGACCATCTTCAGTTCGATCCATAACAAAATCATAAGACCAAACGTGATTCTTATACATTGGCCGATGCCTGATACATGATCCGTCATTCAACCATAGTCTCTTTCTCTTAGGCTGTTTTACAGGTACTTTTAGGCCTTCTTCTCTCCAGATTCTTTGCACTCGCTTATGATTGATTATAATTCCTTCTCTTCTAATAAGTGCAGTAATTCTTCTATAACCATAGCGTCCATATTCAGAGGCATACTTGACGATCTTATCCCTTATCATTTCTTCATCATGCTTAACTCTTTTCTTATATCTTAGAGTTGAGCGATTAAGATCAATCACTTTACATGCCCTTCTTTCAGAGACTTTGAAATTTTTCAAAACGTGCTGAAGCGCTTTTCTTTTACGATCAGCACTTAGAAGTTTCCCTTATTCACTTCCTTTAAGATCGCGTTGTCTAAACTTAGATCGGCAACTAATCTTTTTAAGCGATCGTTTTCTTTCTCAAGTTCTTTTAATTTTTTGGCCTTATCCATTTGAAGACCACCGTATTCTTTTTTCCAGCGATAATAAGTGTGTCTTGTGACACCTAAAGATTTAATGACATCTTCTAGGTTTGCTCCTTCAGCGAGCATGATTTCAGACTTTCTAAGTTTGGCAATAATTTGCTCCATTGAATGCTTAACTCTTGGCATAATTCCTCCAAAATTTGAAGAAATTGTATCATATTTTATGGACTAAATTCTGGGGTGAAGACCACTTTTTTGAGCACCACTTAAGGCCTCTTCGCTGTTAAAAATGTTCCAACTTAGAAATGAAAATAAAGATAGAATAAGATTAACAACTATTACCCTCGCACAGGTGATGGCAAAATCAAGATTCAAAACAATCTCTTTCTTAGGAATATTGTCTATTAAAATTGGGTATTCCAAAAGTGTCGCAAAAACCAAAATGATAAAACCTGTACTTGTGGAAAATAGATAGTTTTTTGAATTTGTTCGATTTAGAGCACTCCCTCTAACCTTGCTTATAAAAAAGATGGCACGAATCATTAAAAGAGTGATCGGATTTAGTGCTAATAGTATAAGTATGTTCATGATTTCCTCCTAAGAGGTAAATGGATTTTTTACCAGACTTTTAAAACTTCTTTGTTATCTAAATGAGAATAAACCTTTACTGTTTCAGTGCTCATATTTACAAATTCGGCCACTCTCTCTTCGCTCCAATTCTTTTTAAACAATAGATAAGATATAAAGGAGTGCCTAAAAGCGTGCATAGAAGATGTCCCGATGAACCTCTCAAGAGATCTACGGGCCTTAAAACGATCAAATTTAAAAAGCTTTTCTTTGTAGCGTAATCCTTTGAGATAACTTGATATAATTTCAAGGGCCTTAGGATGAGGAATAAATAGCCTCTCATTTGAATTATATTTATCCTTTTTCTTCATTTTTGCATAAGTCTTATGAAGGTACTGTATATCTTTTGCTTCATTAGGATAAGAGGCCTTAAAGAGATTAAAAAGCTCATTAAACTTTGTTTTAAACTCAGACTTAACGATTGAATCGATAGTTATTTTTTTGCTGGATTTATTGATTAAAATTCTTGCGTATTCGTTATCTAACTTCTTAACAATTTCTTCCCTATCAATAGAAGTATTTAAGGCCTTAAACCATCTTTCAAGTGCTAGAGAGTACCTATCAAGTGCAATATCTTTATTGGGACTGCTAACCCCATATGTTAGCCTCTCTGTAAGGATTTCTTTATAAGTGATTTTGAGATCCTTTTTAAGGACCTTAACTTTACCAATCATTTTTCCTTCAAGAATTGAGAAATCCTCTTTTTTTAGGTTGAGGGCTTCAGAGACTCGCATTCCTCCCGAAAGAGCAAGAGCGATAAGGACCTTTGTTTCGTTGTTTATGGCCTTGTCTTTTTTTAATTGTGTAAAGAAGTCATCAAATTTGTCATAATGAAGGACAGGATAGAGAGTACTTCTCTTACTTGAGTTGATTCTCCTACTCATAAAAAAATATGTTTTATAATTATCCTTAATGCTCTTCATTATTTCTCATTCTTAAAATCATTATTCATGATTTGATCAATAAGATCAAAAAGTTGGAAGCTTTTTTTAGTTGTAATTTCCCCACACATCCATCCATTTATTTTTTCAGTTTGAACATAGACGGACTCATAGGTTCTTTTGGTGGCCAGAGACTTAATTTTTAAAAGTCCATTCGTTACTTTGCCTTGCACTTCAACTATAGGTAGATATTTGATTATCTCAAATTTACCTCTAAGAAGGTTTTTAATGTAGTTTTCCTGAGAAATTACCTCCTGCCCACTCTCGCTTTCAACGCAAATCTTCGCTAGTTCTTTAAGTTCTTTGAGTAGTGTATCGGGAGGAAGCCCTAACTCACGAAAGATTTTCCTAATATGTCGATCCTCTTTGACCCTTTGTGCAGTATCGCTTTCTCTAAAGCTTGAGCTTTGCTGAGAAGACTTAACTCTTTTTAACTGAAGATCCAACATAAGGGAGAGTAATTTAACTATATCTTCTTTGGTTTTCATTTAAGATCCTTGAAATATATCTTAATTATAGCGTAGCTTAACAATGTCTTCACTTATTAAAATACCTTCTTCAATTTTATATTCACCAATTTGGGCCATAAACTCTCTGTTCTGATCAATATCTTTTTTTAGGAGTACTTTGGTAATAACCTGTCCTTTAAGTTGACCACTAAATTTACAGACACTATATTCACCCTCTTTACCCGTGCAAATTGAATTAATTAATAGACCATTCATAAAAGTCTCCTTTAAGAAAAATTTAGATCCTCAATATTAAAGTCGATATAGTGTTGAGCTTCATTTTGACAATGCTCTACTCCACAGATTCCATTTCCACTGTCATCTATGCGAGAATCGTCTATTTTCTTTGACTCGCAACATTTTTCACAAATTTGAGACCAGATAAAGCCACCGTCCCATTTGTCATTTGAAATATCTCTATTAACGACAAAATCATCAAAAATAATACCTTTCCATGAAATGGTACTTTTTGTTCTTTTAATGAAAAGGCACAGTTGTTCATAGAAGTTATCTGGCTCAATCTTATTGATATCTAAAAAAGATACAAGCTCATCTTTTTTTTGATTGGTTAAAAGCTTTAAGCAAAACTTTAAAATTTCTTTATTTTTAACAAACAGATCAGGGGTAAGATCAATAATTCTAGGAGCTTCAATTTCGCTATCTCTATATTCTTTATAGCCTACTCCTGGGTGTTGCTCGATAAGATTTTCTTTACGAAAATAAACGACAAAACTTGGCATATCTTTGAGATCATTTTGTTGATAATACTTCATAAGAGTGAGCTCCTTAATTTGTCAGTTATCATGGCCTCAGGAACATTAACAAACCCACTTTTATAAAGTCTCCCTGTTGGGACAAGGAAGCCTTCACTTACGAGGTATTCATAAATATGTTCATGGCCAGAGTAGTGTTTAATCCAAAAACAATTCTCCGAAGGTGATTGTCCAAAATTGAGACTTAAAACGACATCTTCGTACCCGAAACTTGATCCATCATAATCAATATGCCCAACCAAGGCCTTAGCATTGTTATTTTGGTAAGTTGTAAATGAAAAAAGTATTTTTTTAATTTTCATTTTAGTCCTGTTATCGAAACTTGAAGGGAATATTCGTATGTAACATATCCAAGAGACTCTTTAACCTGAATAGTTGTTTTGTCGTCAAAGGGCTTGCTTCCATGGCTCTCAATATATTCCTTTAGTTCTGAAATTAATTCATCGTTTGTTATGTATTCAGAATGTTCACTAGCAAACTTGTTTAGAATTTTTTCTATGATATTTTCTAAGTTAGGAAGCTTTAATGTGATTGACTCATCCTCACATTCTACAGTGTAGATATAATGACTGTCATCGAAACGCTCTTCTCTATATATGCATTTAACTGTATACAAGTGGCTATCCTTGTTTATATTGTTTAAATACTAATTATCTACTCAATCGAGTTTTTACATTGCATTTTTCACGCAATGACCATGAGAGAAGTTATACTCTTCTAACTTTTCAAGAGGCCAGTCACCATATTTTTCAAGTGCCACTTCTAAGACCTCCCTAATTGTTTTCTTAGTTCCAAAAACTCCGTGATTCTTTTCTTTATCACTATTTTTAAGGAGCTTTTTTTGCTCTAATTTTTCCCAATAATTAAAGATCTCAGGGTTAGTTTTGTAGAGATATACAAGCTCGGCCTTATTCTTATAAGGGCACTTTTGGCAAGCTGATGGAGGGCATATCTCATAGGGAGAGTTATTCATATATTCTTGGCAATCAGATCTTGAAAACCCGATTTGAAGAAGTGGATAAGAGATCTGAACAGACTCTCTAAACCACTTTGGCCTTGTTTTTAGAAGTTTTGTGGCCTTAAGAGCTCTCTTTTCTTCACCACGAGCAATACCCACAAATACTTCTAATTTTTCATAAACCTTAGAGTATTCAACAATTGCCTTATGCCCATGCTTATGATTTTTAAGCTCAAATAGATATCTCTTATATAAATAGTCGTTTATAAAGCGATAAATTGGCTTAATTTTTAAATTGTCAGTACATGACTTTGTCCCAAGCATGATGATGGTATCATTTCTCTCTAGTTGATGATCTAAACTTTGCCAGGCATCGCTATGATAGCCCATAGACTTATCAAGAAAGTAAAATTCAATTCCTTTTTTGAAGCATAGATCTTTAATATATCTAACGTGCCTATATGTTTCAGGTGATTCATCTCCTGTATCGGCCATAACTACTACGAGATCGTGATTAGGAAGCAGTTGCGATTTAAACTTTTCATCAAGAATAAACTTATAGAGGATCGTGGTAGAGTCTTGGCCCCCACCGAAAGATAAAAACTTTACTGGTCTTTTTTCTCGTTTCCATTTCATCAATCGTGCCCTCTGGTTAGATCATCAACTAATCCTTGTAGCCGATCCAATTCTAGCTGCTTTGAAGTATTCTCTAAGAGCTCTTTGTTTAAGATTGTTATGTTTTTAAGAAGATTAGCTTCATCTTCGCTAAAGAAGTCTTTAAGCTTTCTAGAGGTATCAATAATATTTTCTCTAATGTAATTCAATGTTTTAAAAGCTTCTTCGGAATATGGGATCTCTTTTTCTTCTAATGTTTGATCAAAGGTAGGAAGAAAGCTCCCTTTCTCATCCTCGATTGTATAGGAGTCAATATGATCTCCGCACATCATCTTATTTACTACTCTAAAGCCAAAGCGGATATGAGGGATAATTTCACTTTCTCTTCCACCAGTTGCGATATTCTCCCACTTAGAGCTGGTTTCTGAGTCTAGATCAAGTGTGTATAGAATGATCTTTACTGGAGTACTTTTTTCTTTTGAAACTCCTTTATTAAACTCTTCAAACTTTGCTTCCACATCCCTTATTAGCTCTTTAACACTATCCCAGTATTGTGAATCTAGACCCATTGTGCTGATTGCATGACTAACTAGCTTGTTTGCACTGTCTATACAGAATTGATTGGTTTCAGAAGCGAATTTTATGTCATAATCAACAGGAGATAACCCCTTCTCACTCATTAACCAATACTGTGCAGTCTTTATTTTTTTAGTTCGCACTTGATAGTCCTCTATTAAGCGATAAATATGACTGAAAAAGGGTCTTTGACACTATCAAAACTAATTGCTCTAGCAATATCAACATTTGAGTCACTATGTAGGCAGACCTGTAAAAGCTCGCCATTATCATAGGTAGTATAGTTTTTTTGAAGACCTTTAAAGTCAAAAGAGTGGATCTCATCTTTTCTAAAGTCATTAATATGATGAAGTCTTTGATGGATAATCAAATCATCTTTTTTAACTTGAATTAAAAACTGGTCTGAATTTTCTTTGCTACTTAAGAATATTTCCATACTTTAATAATACAGTATTTAACAACATGTGTCAATATGATAAATTAGTTAAATTACTTATAAAAACAATGATATAGAGTCTAAAATGTCACAATATTAGATATATTGTGTAATTGTTGGATTAGATCGCTACAAACAGAGCACAAAATCGGTTCTAGATAGGAATTTAACTAATCTGTTTCTTAATATGCCAATGCTTTTTATTCACGTTCTTTTCAATCAGTGCCATAAAGTCTTTAAGATACTTTGAAGAATATTCGATCTTTGCATTGTTAAATCTATTAAAGAAAACTTCAAATTCATCATAGTAGAATGTGTACTCATTTCGATCAAGATAAGGTTCTTCAGCATTTTGAGTTTTTTTAATTTTAGCTTTTATGTATTCACTAATCAGATTACTATTCACTGAATCACCTTTGAGATTAGTTTGGTTGATATATAAAGACTGTCAGTGTTTCATCTTCACTCTTAAAAACGTCGAAAATTAGTTGTGAGACATCGTGCCACTCAAGCCCTCCTAGCCCACACCCAAGTGCAGGAAAAGAAATTGATCTTATTTTCCATGATTTATAGTTTTCTTTAACATGCAAAAGACCTTTTCTAATTTCATCTAAGTTAGAATTAGATCTCCAATGATCTTTAGTGGGGAAATTTAGTATAAATCTGTCTTCACTCTTCCAGAGATACGGTAGACCAATCTTTAGAGATCCCTCTTTGCATCTTTTCTGATAATCTTTAAACATTTCGGGATAGCGTAACTTAAATTGTTTTGCTAACCCTGCACCCATTACTCCGACACAATTAACTGGATTAACAATTACCTGTGCCCTGCTGTTAAATATATTTCCAGTTTTAATTACAATCCCCATTTACTTCTCTCCTTTAATCCATATCACACGGAGTGTTTGTATCTGGCCTCAGTAGAATGTCATATGAAGGGACGTAATTTATAAAACTGTACTGTATAAGGTTATCCACTTTTTTGTTGATGTTTTCTTCAAATTTTCTTGGATCACAATACTTCACGCTGATATTTAGCCTGTCGCATGGATCTAAATTTGTTAAGCTTAACCGTCTCATTTTTCTGCAATCTCTAAAAATGCCATCTGCATTTTTATCCATGTCGCTACTGTAAAACTTTTGATGTAAAGTTCTAGCTATTGTGCTTATTGAAAGATCTACGTTTGCTACCTTGTTAGTTTTCAGGTGATAGAATTTTGTTAGTAAGCTATTTCTATCAGCAACGTGGTGTTTAAGAGCTCTACAGTCTAGCTCTTCTTTAGTAATTAGTTTTTGTGTTTTATCGAAAAGCTCTGTCGAACAAAGATTTACAGTGTGATGACCTATCTTGCCATTCTCGTATAATCCTTCAACAAATTCACAAGCAACCCAAGAAATAATAAATATTAGCAAAAAGTTATCTATAGCTTTACTCATAATTTATCTCCTATATTTGCAAGTGTTCGTTAGAAAAAGAACCACAGAACTTTCTTCTTTGACCGTATTTAGTCTCAAGCATTTGTCCTTTGACTTGTTAAACTGTTTATAAAGCCTATGAGATTTATAATCCTCGAAAGAAAGGTGAAAAACAAAATTTCGATAGCCATTTGGAAGAGACTTGATAAGTAGATGTTTTGAATTATTTATTTTTAAATCAGGACAAAGTTTGTTGATAATCTCACTCATAGGGCCAAGCGTAGTAGAACTTGGATATTTAAATTTTATAGTTGTACTACTTGTATCTACTATGAACTTATACTGTTTATATTCTCCTGCAAAAGTAGACATACTACTTCTAGTGCTTTTAATCTTACAGTTTTTATCAAGACACTTCGTCACAAGAAAATAGCTAAAAGCTTTATCGTCGAAGCCTTTGCATTTAGTTTCCCAAATTACGCTTTTAGCATGGGCTGTTAGGGTAGATGTAAATAGCAATAATACAATTAATTTCATAAATCACCAGTGAAATAAGGAAGGAAAGCCTCCATTTAAACTCCCCTTCCTTAGGAACCTTATGTCATCCTCTCAAAAAAGAGGATTAAGTGAATCTTACAGCACTAAGCGTAGGATTTATGAGATTTGGCCCATAGTGAAAACTCCTCAAGATTCTGTATTTATAGGGTATTTTTTACGATTGAGTAGAAAAGGAGAGCTTATGAGTGAAAGAAGTCTTTTAAATGTAGAAGAACAAAAGAAGGCAAGGGATTTGTACGCCCTATTGATGGCCAGAGAGTTTTGTTTCCAGGTCATTGGCACGCTTGATTTTGATATATTTGAAAATGTTCCAAAAAAAGAAATAGCTTACGAAGAGCTACAAGAGCATCTAAGTAAGAATCATTCTCATTTTTTTAAAATGCTAAAAGCTACTCATTACAATGAAATTAGTGTGGCCCTTTTAAAAGACTTTCACGAAGAAGTGAAAGAAAAAGTTAAAAAGGAATTAGCAACAATGGAGAGCTTACTTTCAAATGAGGCCAAAAATTTGGAGCTTGATAAAGAGTTCCTAATCCAATCTTTCTACAAACCCTATGATAAAGTCGGACCTATTCCTACTTATGACGAATTATTAAATCATTTAAATTATACTGACTACAAAATTCTAGACTTTAATACACTATCCTTTTGCCTACATAATGTATTTATTGATAATAAGCTACGTTTAGAAGCTTATTCCCTATATAAAGAACTGAAATTTAAAAAAGGACCTATTACTATCAATTACACAGTAGAGATTTCCGATCCTTATAGAAAAGAACCTAGAAAGGTAGAAAACAAAAGTATTACTAAGGGAACTCTAGATGAAGCTCTTTGTGAATTCGCACGAATGCAAAATAGCAGTAAATACAACAATAGTGTTTTCTATTATATAGAAGATAAATACAAGACTACTCTTAAGGAGTGGCTAAGTGATGTAGGCAACTATATGAGAATGGGTGGGAGTATGGATTAATCAAATACTTCTTTCTTTATTTGAATCATCAGAAAACTGAACAACCATTAGCGATTTTTCGCTTGTCTGCTTTTTAAGACTTAAAACTACAGATCTTCTTTGTGATTTATTTATCCAAAAAGTATTTCTGTTCTCAAGAGCATAGTTGATTCCAGATTTTTCATTATCTTCTGTAGAGTTACTTGGCTCTTTAAAATACTTTGTTAGTTTGTCTTTAAGCTCCATATATTCGATTACTTGTCCACCCTTGGATACGGCGTCAACATTCATCGTTACAAGCACCCTAAATAGACTCCCACTTTTAAAAGAAAAAGTAATCATGGCCTTCTTGCCCTGAAATTGTGTTGGCACTATTGAGGCATGAAATACGTCGCCTTTCATTCCTTTATGTTTTTTTAGTGGAGGATAAAGTTTTTTGACTTCATAATATTTCATTCCAAAACTAGCTTGGAAAAAACCTTCAATTTTTACCTCAGAAGAAGGGCGAGCCTGTAAACAAGTAATTAAAAACAAAATGCTTAAAATAAAATATCTCAAGTTGAACTCCTACAGTTCATCGGCCATATTTTCTTTCATTCTTTTACTGGCTTTCTTATTTCCGTCTTCATCTAAATACTGAATACTAATAACCCATTTAAACTGATAGTATTTAAGGCTTAAGATTATTCCTCTTTTCTTATCAGATGTTTGCCAAATCGACTGCCATGTAGCATCTCCACTCATGAGTGCCGATTCTGTTATGTCACTAGAGCCAATGCTCTTTTTTTGTTCAGCATCGGCGGTAGGATTACTGTAAGCCTTAGTTAACAACTCTTTTACTCTATAGTATTCCTTCATTGCCTCTTTACCATTGTTTACCTTTAGGTCTAACATCGCTCCGACGTAATAAAGTTTATCATTGTAAAAATCGAAAACAAGAGCAGCCTCTCTTCCTATTACCCTAGTGTTAGTGAGTATGCCTCTTACTAATTTTTTATCACCTTGCTTAGCTTTCTGAAGTTTAGAAAATTTACTTTTTACCTGCTTGTAGCTCATTCCAAATTTAGCTTTCTGAAAGCCTGTAATATCTCTTGTTTTTGCAAAAACATTTAAAGACATCATGATGCTTAAAATAACAATGATTTTCACAGGCCATCTCCCAGATCTGTTGCACTTTTATCTCTTTTGATTTGAAACTCTTTTTTCACATCATTTACAAACCACTTTTCTCCAAATAGAGCGATATTTTTTATTGCTTGAGTCATTCCAAGTATGCCACCCCCGATTTTGGGAAATGCGGAAGCGACATCTCTTCCTGGGGTCTTAGCTATCCTAGTTAGGTTGACTATAGTAGGGAGAGGTTTTTCTTTCTTATCCCAATTAAGAGTTACCGCTTCTAGTTCATCTTTTTTAAAGAATATTTTATCCTGACCCTTATATCGTAAATAAAAATGCTTATATTCGATATCCCTAAACAATTCGGAAGTGATTAAAACGAATCTAATTGCAACTGCTGGAACAGCTTGTTCTTTAACTTCTAGAATATCTATATAGGCATTATCACCATCTTTATCAATTTTTAAAATATATTGAGAAAGCTTCTCATCTTTAGCCTGAATAGCTTCTACTTGTTTTTGCTGTTCAGACTTGCCTAAGCATGAGGTGATAAGTAGCAACGGTATAATTAGTATATATATAAGCTTTTTCAAAAGTACTTCCTTGGTTTATTTTAAATATTTTCTTTTAATAGTTTTACAGCCTAAATTAAGCGACTTCTTTAGAAGTTTCCTCAGGAAGGGATTCTTGAACACTCTCTTTTATAGGTGCTTGGTTACTTCTCATTGCCTTAATTTTGGTGGAAACCTCAAGTGCAACAGTTTCATTATATTCTTTGCATCTTCCTCTCATTAAAAAGATTTCAATTAGAGCAGCGAGTGCGGAAAGACCAGTCCAAGAAAAGAGGATATACACGAAACCAAGCCCAGTGTTGCCCATGTAGAAATGGTGTCCACCAAATCCTCCAAGAAAAAAGGCGAATAGTTGCCCTGTAAGTGGCTTCTTTTCGCTCTTTGCGTATTCTGCTTGAAATAGTAGTTTTTCGTTATCACTAAGGTCTTTCATGTAGATCATTTGGTCTAGCATCTCTCTCTCCTGTGTATGGTTACAATAGTATTTTATCGGCACTAATTAAAAATACTTGAGTGAATTTGTCTTAAGAAAACTTTTCATTCAACTCGTGGCAACCATTAGATAAGTAAAACAATTCTCGCTCTCACAATCACAACAACCGTTAGCTATTCACTCTACAACAACTTTATTAGATCAACTCAGCTTTTAACATCAACTCTAGCTCTAACTATTGTTTTACTAGATCTAGATTAACAAAATTTAGAAATTTCACCAAAAAATGAAAAAACCCCTTTTGAAAGGGGTAAATTTTTCAAAAATTTAAAATATAGTGCCTATTATCTGGGTAATGAATCTTTCAGACTAATTATTGATCTATATATACGCTCTTCCGAAGCATTGACTTCTTTTCTATACTCTTCAAGCCCCTCTTTACACTCCTTAGTGATGGCAGGAGAGCGACTCACTCTAGGGGCCTTTGACATCTCTTTGTTGTGATGATCGAAAAATCCAATGGATATAATTAGTATAATTGTAAGAATACTTGCCTCCATAATAAACCTCTAAGAAAATGTTGGATTAAAAACGGATCTCTTCTAAAGAACCTATATGGTTGCGTGATTTCTAAGTCTTTGCCTGTCTCTTCGCACTTATACTTAAATTGAAAGACCAGGTTAAACCTAAAAACTGGCTTTCCATTAACGTATCCATTTCTGACCTGTCTAGAGATCGCTCTTTCCTTATTGGCCTTTAAAAGTCTTCCGTCTCTATATAGTTTTAGGCTGCTATATTTTAAAACATCGCGTAGATCTAGTTTATAGAAATTAGCAAGTCTTGAGATCCAAAGATGCCTAAATCTTTTAATTGCCTCTTCTGAGTAGTGATGGCTTTTTGAGTGATTTGGGAATAATGATTCAATAAGATCTTCCCTAGTATTCTTAACAACTTTGTAGTCTTCCTTTGAAGTTTTTGAACCCATTTTATTTTCCTTATCGTTAAACTTATCTTTCATAAAGGCCCCTCCATGAGCTGTTAAAATTCCTTTTTAACAACTCTAATCCAATAAAGATGGGGTCTATGAGATCTAGCTCATACAAGGATTATTTAAAATAAAGGCTTCTAAGTTCTTGATAAATAGGGAAATTAACTACGGAAGAGTCATTTTTTAACTTCTGAGAACCTTGATTTTGATCAATTACGATGGGAGCTCTTTTGTTGGCCGTCATCTCTTTCACATTTGGAGGTATTGTTAGAATGTAATACTCATTGTCTTGGGCCTTTGAATCAACAAGGTCTGCCTTAACCATAGGAAAAGCAATGCTCCCATCTTTTAATGATTGAAGCCATACTATTGCTTCAGAAGCATTCGTAACTAACTCCCACTCTTTGTACCCCTCAAACCCATATACACCTTCTTCAAAGTAAAGAGCATTCTTAGGTATTATTTCTCCAAAACGTGTAGTCTCAAAAGTCATCTGAGAAATTTCGTTTAATATTGAATTAATTTTTGATTCTTCTACAACATTAAAGTTGGCCCTGATTAATTTTTCATCAATTGTGAAAAGCCTTTTTGTTTTAGAAGTTATTTTTGTAATGTCGTTCATTGGTCTCATAATTCTCCTTAAGGAAGAGTCTGTCCAACGGCAAAAAGTGTTTGATACTTTGGCCTAAATTCAAATGTAATATTCTTAGAATCGCTTACGGGAGTATTTTCATTTACAGGAGAGTAAAGATCACTAACTAGAAAATTTATAATAGATCCAACATAGAAATTTTGAGATATTTCGCTGTTATCCATATTGACATCGATGTATTGAATACTTGCTGGCATTAGTGTTTGGAAATCAATAAATTCTTGATTACTATCTAGATAAAGGGAGGCGTCTGGGCCAATGTAGTTTTCAATTCTAAGTTTCCAAGCAACTTCCATTTCAACTACCGCTTCATTGCTAACATTTTTTCTAAGCTTACAATAAGTACTTGGTCCAACCACAGAGTTTTGCCATGAACCCGAATTTGTTAGATGAAGATTTACTTCTGAAGAGGTACTTTGAATTAAAGCACTCGAACAACTCTCTTCTAAGCTCGTGTTTGCATTTATTCTACTTAGATTGTAGTTAAAAGATTGATCTCCTAAGTTTATTTCACCCAAGCTAATTGTTTGGTTTTCAATAACAAGATCGAAGGTAGTAATTACTTGGCTTTCAAGCCTTGAAGTTACATTGAAGTTAGTAACGTTAGTACTTGCGGGAATGGGATCACTTATAGAGATGCTCGTGCTAAAGCCTTGATAGCTTGCAAAAGTTGTTTGAATACATATCAGGAGAATAAAGATTATTTTAATAATCCCTCCCTGAGCGCACCTGGTCTTCATTTATGATTGATCTTAAAGTGCTATCTAGTCCTTTTATGATATAAGATTTTTCATTTCTATACTGGGCCTCCTCTCCATTACTTGAACTAGGCTCACTTCTTATTGGAATCCACTGATATTCAATAAAATTAACTAGAGGAGTTTTTGCAAAAACTGAATTTGCTCCATCTGACACCTTATCATTTTTTTGAATACAATATCTTGTTTCGTAGTTATACGTAGGCAGATCGTTTACCCCTCCAATACCTGGAAGGCCATCAGTCGTTACTGTGCTTTGGTTGTATGTGTCGTAAATAAACGCTTGAAAAATACCCTTTGAAGTAGCATTTTCTCCCTTTGTTGGAACAATTACCGAATATACCTGATCTTCAATTGTATAATTTAGATTAATATCGCAGTTATCTAGTGTTGCATCACAGTTTAAAACTTCATCACTAAAAGTAGTCTCTTGAACAATTCCTATATCTACCCAATTAAGCTCTAAGTCTGTATCGTCTACATGGGAGGCACTTGAGCAATCTAGACTTGATTCATCTAAATACTCAGTAAAGGATTCGCTTGTTTCATCCAAATAATAAATATGATCACTAAATTCGTTACAATTACCCTCAAAGAAGCCACTTTTTCTTATTTCCCAATCACTTGTCGGTAAAGGGGTATTATCTACAGGGTTTAGACCTTCGCTTAAAGATCCCGTATACTCAAAATCAAGGACATTTATTGCCCAAGTATTAGTTATCAATAGAAAAGTTACGATTATAGCTCTCATATCTTCTCAATCGAATTTTTCTAAGAAAAAATCAATTTTTGTGTTAATATAGTGTATACTGTTATGGAAAAATATAAAGAAATCGCATTCGATATACTAAATCAGGCCTACCAACTTACTCACTCTGGTAAGGGTAGTCTTCAGGAAGCTTTAAAGTTCCCATCTAAGGCCCTTGTCTCAAAATCAAGTCATTTATTCAAAAAATATTTAGAAGAAGAATTAGAGGTTAATAGAGAGTCCTACGACGACGTTATGAGCTCTAGTGAGCTTACAATTGATGGAATCGATAAAGATGAGTTTTTAGCTAATTTGAATAATGAAGAGATCGCTCTTAAGGAGATGATAAGAAAAGTAGAAAATGCTTCTATCGGTAGTGTGGAATTGGTGGATTCTCTTTATTTTCGATATTTTTACAACGAGTTCATCTCCAATGCGGATATGTATGACAAAGAGGAAGTTAGAGAAATTAGAGACCTATATAAGACTTTCGATTTTATTAAATCATTTTTAAATATGACTCTAAAAACTCATGAGTCTATGAAGCAAAAACTCTCTGGGTTTGAGTCTCTTGAAAAGAGGACTATAGAAAGAGTAGACCTCAAAGAATGTCTTGATGAAGTAATAAATTACCCTAGGATCGTTGAAGGGTTGTCTAGAAAAAAAGCTAAAATTGTTCTTAATTACGATAAGATTCTAGGTAAAGTTTCAGGCAATAAAGAATTGCTTGTTAATGAAATACTAGTGAACTTGCTTGTAAATGCTATTGAGCACGGAATTGAAAAGCAGCCTATTCAGATCATTTTAGAGCCTTTAGGCAGTACACTTGTAAGGCTTAGTATAGAAAACTATACCGAAAACGAGATTGGTCAAGACTTTTTAGATCAGATATTTATATCCCATGGAAATAAAGCTTCTGAAAAAGGAATGGGAATTGGTCTTATTAGGTCTAAAGACATCTTAAGAACATGGGGAGGTGATATGATAGCATCTTCTTCGAAAGAGTCTTTTAAAATGTCTCTAATCTTTAAAATATCAGATTCCTAGAAGTACCCATCCTCTACGCATGACTCTTGCGTGATAAACACTGGAGCGTACTGGCTATATGGTAGCCCATAGTTATTTGTAGGAAATTGTCCGACATTTATAGGAAATCCAAAACCAGGCACATAGTCTCCCCCACTTGGGGAGAAAGTTAGCGAATGTCTCTCACTACAAAAAGCCTGCGTCCAATAGTCGTTAGCAACCTCTGGTCTGGCATTATACTCATGACATTTTGATACATCGAAGTGAATTGTTGGTGCCCATTCTGAACCTAGCGATGCATTGTTGTTATTAGGGTTTTTAAAATCTTGATAAGAAATACCTTTTGAATAATTAATGCTTATTGTGGAGCTACAACTATCAGAGTAAACATTGTAAAATCCTTCAGTGGACAGAGAAGTAAACCCTACTCCGTAAGTATAAAATCCGTTTGTAGAGTAGTAAGTTACGGCCTTAAATTTTCGAAGATATCTTTTTCTATTTGCAGGAACGCTAAATTGCAGAGTGTTGGATTTTCGTCCATAGCTATCAACGACAAAGAAATTTACATTAAAAGCTTCTCCTTTATTTACTTTTCTACAAAGAGTATCCTCTACAGTGTTAATCCCGAAACAATTTTCAATAGATTCTTCAAACGAGTCAAATCCGACTTTATAGTTTCCAATGTTTCCTGTTACTGTAAAACTAGGTATAAAAAAGTATCTACTATCTAAATCGTCTGTTCCGTTTGAATTCTTTAAATGCACAGTATTATCTCCATTAAAAGAGATTGTTAAGTCTTCTTGTTCGTCGATCTCTTCGGCAATCTTTTGATTACAAAGAGCTCCTCTATCTACGCCAACAAGTTCATGTTCCCAAAAGTCATATTCTCTTTCATAGAAATAACCATTGAGAGTACCCGTTGAAAGCTCTTGACATCGATTTGGATCACACTGCCAATTGTTACCTAGATTTGAGTCGTGTGAATAAAACTCTTGGCTATTTGGATAAGTATCATTTGGAGCAATATCATCACAACAAAATCTTCCTTTTAAATAAGTTTTACATTTAATCTTTACGTCTCTTTTAAGGCATATCGCCTTTTGAGCAACTCCCGTGCAAAGTCTTTTTCTTTCAACACTTTCAACATCTACAATGTTTGAATTTCCTTCAATTGTTCCAATGGGACAAGAGAAAGTACTTTGGATGTAATCTATGTCAACTTGGTCGCATGAATTCGAAAGATTCGAATCTAGTAATCTTCTATTTTCAAAGAAGTTCTTAATGTCATTGCCATAATCTCCGTTAATAACTGATTCCGCACAAAGGACACTTGCATTCTTTGCGTCTTCCCCGTCTCTTCCATTACTGGTAAAGTTAAAAGAGCTAAGTATGTCACTCTTTGCTACCATTGATGAAGAGTTAAGATTTAAAACAGAGCTTGTTAAGTCGATCGTAACATTAAACGGAGAGTTGTTTTCTAGATCATTATTTAGATTTAAATTTAACTGAACTTCTTTAGATAAAAAATCAGAATTAATCGTTAAATTATCATCGTTTTCTTCAATTCTTAAATAATACTCATTATTCGTATCACTAAATTCATAAGTTTGATTTGGGTTATGACAATCACTATCATCACAAAGATAAGTTTGATTTGCTAAGGAGGATATTGAAAGAAGAGTTAAAAGGATAGTTTTAATCATCAATATTACTCCCGACGATTTCTCTATTAGTAGTATCTAGTCCTTTGATAACTACATTACTCTTTAGATTTGATTGAGAGTCTTCAGAATTTTCTAGTTGTGGGTTTACCTTAATTGGTTCCCAAATAAAGCGAGTCATATTCACTTGAGGAGTTTTTGCAAACTCAGACGCTATACCTTCACTAAGAGCATCTTTAACAGTGTAGCAATACTTACTTACAGGGCCATAGTTTCCAATATCGTCCATTCCATTACTTCCTCCAACTCCTGGAGTAGTCGATATTTGAACATTTGAAAAATCAATATTATATAGAAGAAGATTTACAAACCCATTTCTTGTTCCGTTTTGACCGATCTCTAGGTTTATAGTTTGATAATTTTGATAGCTTTCACTAAAGCTTTGAGTAATATTGCAATCTCCAACCTCGATATTACACTCAAGTGTTTCTGTTCCAAAGCTAACATCTTGTACAAGCCCAACATTTTGCCATGGGATGAGATTATTGGGATCTTCGTTTACAGTAATACTCTCGCAATCTGAATAATATTTATCGATATATTCTTCAAAATTAATATCGATTACATTGGCAAGATAGATGAACTCACCTTTATCACTGCACGTTAGATCAAATAGTTCATTTTCAAGAACTTCCCAATTTGAACCATTCTGAAGAGTATTTGTCTCCAAATCGAAGTCGTTTTCAATAATCTCTTCATCGAAAATAGTCACAAGATTATCCAATGAGGCGAATAGATTAAAGTTAAAAAATAAGAGAGTGAGAAGTACTATCTTCATTGCAAGTACTCCAATACACAGCCTTCGATTGACTGTTTGTCATAATGCCCTCCCCCTCCATCGGGGTCCCACATATGCCATTCCTCGCGAAATGGTAGTGTTTGAGTTTCAGCACAAGTTGACCCGTATTGATACCAGACAACAGGCCATCCATTATTTTGCGTCCTTGTTACAAAACATTCGTTAGTCCCACTAAGTAGTCCACTTATGCCAACATCGTTACAGTGGGGCATATAAAATGCTAAGTTCCAATGAGATCGATACTGGGCTTGGTTGCCACTCATGTAAAGCTTCTTGCCGTTTGGTAGTAAAAAATAATCCGTACCCGAAGTGTTAACAAAGATATTTTTTAACTCTTGTCTTAAAGAAGGAGAGATATCATTGTTGAAATCTTCATTCATTCCATTGAATGATCCACCATTTCTACTAAGAGGACCGTCCAGCGAAGATCCTTCTACGAAAAAAATGTGAGATGTCCAATTGTTATTATAGGGAGATGCAATTGTGGGATACGAAAACTGTGTTGTTCCTGTTCCATAGATATAATTATATCTAGAATAATAACGATGCTCTCCAATAGGCACATTTATTGTCAATTCATTTCCAACTGCACCTCTTCTGTCAATTGCTCTAAGTCTAACGGCTCCTGCCCCTCCCTTTAGTCTTTCACATCTTGTATCGAAGGGATCAGATCCATCTAGTCCTAAACAGTTTCTAAGTCGCACGCTTGATCTTGAAGTGTCGATAACATATCTTCTTTGTTGGTAATCCCACTCGTCATTATTATTCGGAATACTAATAATGTCTGGAACGGGAATATCGAAATGGTTATTATTAGGTCTACCTGAATACAAAACAGCATCCTCATCATATTTAGGAGGCCCCTCTACTAATGGGGATGCAGGATCTCCTGGAATAGAGTGTACCTGAGTTGACCACGCAAGATTTGGTTCGCTTCCAACAAGGGCCGAAGAGCAGGCGTGAGTTGCACCAAGATTGAAGTCAGATTCATTAACCCTTGCGCTCCAATTAGTAGAGGGTACGACTCCGTTTCTAAATACAGGAGTTGTATTTTCGAATTTTGTTTCGCATTTGTTTGGATCACATGTCCAACCTTCAGGAATTGGAATCCATAGATCATCAATATTTTCGTTGAACCAGTCGTTTTTTAAGGTTAGCCCATTTTGATTTAAGTTATTACAGCACTGTGAAGTTTGAGTTTTGATTGAAGGAGAACAAGTTATATCATAAGTTCTTTTGACACAAAGGCTTCTAGCTCCAGAAGCCACACATTTTCTTTTCTTTTCAAATCTTGTTACATTAAAAAGAGTATCACTAACTTCCTCGTAACCCACAGGACAAATAAACTTTTCATTTTTTAGATAATCAATGTCCGTAAGATCGCATTTATTTTCTAAAGAATTATCCGAGCTTCTTCTATTTTCAAAATATGTTTTCGCATCACTTCCATAAACATCATTTAGAAAGTTGTTTGCACATATTTGTGTTGAATCTAATCCACTAACTCCGCTATATCCATTTAAAACAACATTTAGAGTATCTACTATGTCTGAGACAAGAAGAAAGTCTGAAGATCGACTTTCTTCATTTTTTGAACTTAGATCAATTGCTATATTTTGACCAAGATAGCTTGAGTTATAGATCTTTCCTCTAACCTCTTTTCTTGATTTCTCACCTTCTTCATTATTAATTCTTATTGGATCAATGTTTGGAGAAATTTCAAAAGAGGTATAATCCTGTCCACCAGATTGAAAATTAAGAGAGACATCTGGATCATACTGACACCCAACCTCTCGACACAGAATATACTTTTCTTGAGCAAGTATCGAAGTCATAAATAATAGTAAAAATGTAAGTTTCATCTTCATATCTACTCAATCGAATCTTTCTAATGATTAAATATGATCTCTCTAACCCCATAACGATCACAAAAAGAGGCCACATTTCTAGAATCATAGTAGTTGCAGACCCTCTTAAATGTGTTTTGCAGATTTTGCCATGAATTATCTTTTAAAATCTCTCTTAGTAGACCTCTTTTAGAGACACCTCTTAATCCAAGATCTCGGTTGCCCAATGTTGCTACACTTAAAAGATAGGCGACATTGCCTTCATCTTTTAATCCATTATCTGGATTTACATAGTAAAATGATTCATCACTTCTACCTGTGTACTGCTTAAACAAGTGATCTAGGAAAGTTGCAAACCCTTCTCTAAAAGCAAATTCTTTAGTTGTAACAAGTCCAGGGAAGTGAGTTCCATTTCTTTTTTCAACCTCTTTTCCTTGTTGGAATCCATCACTATGGTAGAAGCGAAGATAGCGGTATAGGCTCTTAAATCCCATATGGTTTTCAATAATATGCCCTATCTCATGGGTAACGCTATAGAGCTTATGTAGCTCATTAGAATCGTTAAAGTTAGTTACTTTGGGCATATCAATATTTGTGTAATGAGCGTGAGGCCATTTAGTGAAATGCCTATTGTAGTTAATTCTAATTGTTCTTTTAGGCTTTAGCCCGAGGGATTCTCTAAAAAAGCTTATAGAAAGAGCTGCTTGGGCGTGAATATGAGCAACACTTCTAAACTTTGATTTTTCACTACTTCTTCCCATATAAATAGAGCCAAAATTAAGATGTCCTCTTTTTTGTCTAATCTTTTTCGACTTCCATTTAATAATGTCTCTAGAGATACCTACTCGGTACGCCTTAACCTTTGTATAGAAACTTTCGGGATAAACGCTCACATATTTTTTAGCATATTTTGAACAGTTTCCTTTTAATCTAAAATTACCATTTCTATCGCTATATCCTTGAGCACATCTTCTCCATGGTCTCCAGGAATCACGAAGGACTACTTTTGTGTAAGGACATGGGATCATTTGCTCATTTGCTCTTATGCTCCCTTCGACAGTTCCTCTATGTTTTAGAATTGGGCAAAATACTTTACCTGAGGCGCTAAAAGTTTTTGCGTATAAGTGAGATGAGATAATAAGTAGAAATGATAATATTAGCTTTTTCATAAATCCTCATTTTTAAAAAAATGAAGGGGGCGCATTTCCAAACCCCCCCTTCGATGAATAAAGAACTATCCCTGGTTCTTAAAGCAGAAACTTCAAGAAGGATAAGTTACTTTAACTGAATAAAGATGAGGTCTATGAGATTTGGCCAAGAGATCTATTTACCACACACCATTTACTGAAATATGCCCTATTCGTAGAGTATCTGAGCCATCTAGTGGGCCTGTGCCTGTTTGGTAGCCTGGGGAGTATAATGGGGTAATTAAAAGAGTTAAGAAGCCTTGCGAATCGACATATTTATTTGCACCCGTTCCCAAAGATATTGTGTCTGGATTTGAATAGGCTTCAAAGTCGCTAACATAATCATTTGTATAGATTATCTCCCATTCGTTTTCATCGTGATTAAAACCATAAATAGCCAAAGAATACTGAGTGATTTCGCTCGCATCCACTGTTGTAGCAGAGGCGTGCCCAACAAAATCAATATTTAGATTCATAAGACCGTTTTTTGCTCCCTGAGAAAGAAAGAACTTTGAAATATAAGCACTCTTATATCCTTGGAATTGATCAAAAATCAAAAACTCCGATGAGTTCGTAGTAAAAGAATTTGTTTTAAGTGAGTATATTCTTTTCGTAATAGGGTTCATTTTGAACGTTCTATTACCATTGAATAATTCAAAAAAGTTTGGTGAAAGTAGCTCACTAATACTTAGTGAATTAAAATTTATTTCGTAGTAGGAAGAATTCTTTGTATCAATTAAATAGTTTTTGCCATTTCGAGTAATATACTCAAAGTTTGACCTATCTTCCAATAAAACACTATCTAGAGTGTTAAAATGAGTAGAGTCAAATGAAAGGTTAATGTCTTTTAGTGGAAAATCAAAGCAGTTTTGACACTCTCTTTTCCATTTAAAGTTTTCTTGAGAAAGATCGATGCTCCATATTTCGTTGTTAGTTAAAAACGTATTTGTAATAATAGGATCTTTTATATATCCACCAAGCATGTAGAGAAGTCCTTCATGATAAATAAGATTTGCTCCCATAACTTCTGGAGCAGCCTCATTTAATAGATCATCCTCATCAACTTGAACTTCTTCAAAGGTGTATACATTATTGTTATCGTCATAAATAAGCTTATGAAGGTTATTTGATAGGCCAATTTCTAGCGGGTTCTCTCCTGTAATCTCTAGACCCCCAAAAAGATATGTGTCACTTGTTTCAGAGTTAATCGCACTTAGAGAAGGTGAAGGAAGCACGCTTGGGTTATAGCTAAAATTTGAAATAGGATCAAAAGCCGTTTTAACTGATGAAACTCCCTTATACTGAGTGAGCTTGCCTACAGAATTTACGTTACTATTTGTTGTATCTAGGCCTCCGTATACAAAGTAAGAGTCAAATTTTTGCGAGTAGAATTTATTAAATTGAGTAAGTACTCCGTCTAAGTGACCACCGCTTTCAATAAGGTTTTTTCCATAATTATTTAGTTCGTAAAACTTGTTCACCCCAAGGGAGTTAAATGTTTGCACTACTGTGTTTCCTATACTTGTCTGGACATCGCTAATCCTGGCACTACATGGGGCCATAAAGAGATGTTCTAACACGGGAGTGAGGCAATTTTCGTTAGCATTTCTCATTTGAGATTTAACGCTTGTTAGAGAGCTAGATAGTTTTTTATTTCCTATGAACAGAGTGTCTTTAGAGACAATATTTCCAAGAGCACCACTAAAGATGTCCCAAGTTAAAATATCTTGAGGGATCTGAGTATTAAAGTTGGAGCTAATTGACTTCGTGTAGAGAGTTAATCTGTTTGAGCTTGGAGAATAGCGAATCTCATCTTCTCTTGATGCCCATACTTGATGAGAAACTTCACTAGAATCTACAGTTGCTACGATAGTAATTGGGCCCGAAACTTCAATTCCTTTTACACTAAACCTCGCAATGGAATCAGTGTCAGTTTGAATATTAAAGCTATTTGCCCCCTGTGACTTATCTGCACTTACGCCGTTGTAGATCTGGATAGGGACAACATATCCAAGCCCTCTTAGATTGTTGTTTTCATCTCTAAGCGGTCCAATTTCAACCAGAGTTTCTTGAGGGTAAGCTACGTTTATGTCTGTTTTATAATATATTGCAGGAAGATTGCTTGTAATTTGAAAGTTACCTGTCGGAGGGAGGGATGTGAACTCTACTTGAAAATCACCTGAGGCATTGTATCCTGTGATATTTTGGCTAGAATCTAGGATTGGATTTGCCCTAACCTGAACATCACTAAATTCAGCAGTTGTAGAACTTCTAATTGTAATAAAGGCCCTACCGTTAAAAGTAAAAACAGGATTATTAACCACAATTCCCGAATTGGACATTGATGCATATACTGGGAAACCATTGTCTACAATATTTCCATTTATATCTCTTAATATCTTTGTTCTCATTGTAAGCTCTGATGTTCCGTCGGCCCTAATTCGTGGATTGTAATTTTCCATTTCGATTACACCGAAAGGAGCACCTGTTGAACTTTCGATACTTGCAAACCCAGAGGCCTGTGCTGATTGTAGCGAAAGAGTACCAGGGATAGAGTTTGTAGTTGTCTGAATGTCAAAAACGATTTTCCCATCTACGCTAGAATAGGTATTTCCTCCAGGAAGAGATAAATTCCCCGCACTGACATTAACCAGATTTCCATCAGAAACAACATTTTGATATTCATCAAAGAGTCTGGCCGTAATTGTGTGGATTTCACTTCCGTTAGATCTTAGTTTACTTGGCAGAGAATCAAAAAGAATTATTCCTGAAGGCTCACGAGGAAGGATGCTTGAAGTGACTCTTAATGGGATTGAAGTGTTTGAGTCTCCTTCAAAATAAATTGTACTATCATATGATCCTGATACTTTTTGCTGATAACGAAGTGAAACTTCACATTTTCCTTTACTGAGAATAAACTCGGGACAATTTGTATTAAATAAGCTTAGGGAACTATCTGAAAATGAGCTTGGCAGAGCGATTGGATTGTCCCCAGTGTTTGTTAGTTCAAAAGTTCTAATTTGAACCTCTCCTGCTTCAAGAGTTCCTACAGGCCAAGAAGAGGGGCTAAATTCACCCTGATTCGTTTCAATCACTTTGGCACTGTATTTTAAAGATCTTCCATTAACACTAACAATAGCTTCGTAGATTCCTAGACTCATTGAACTAAATTTAATCCTATATCTACAAGTAGTATTTTTTTCAATATAAGTAAGATTGCAATTCTGCCCAATAATTTTATCAATTAAGAACAAGGGATTCGAAACAACTACATTCAAGTCCTTTGGAGTATTAAAACTATTTTCAATCTCAAAATAGCTAAACTTCTCCTCTCCCCTACTCACCTCTCCAATATTACTAAGTCCTGCGATATTAATTCTTAACTCAGGTCCAGAGCCAAGTGCATTAGTCTCACCTTTTTCTTGTTTGGCACATGAAAATATCAGAAGAAGAATCACTAAATATTTCATTTTAAAACCTATACCCAATATAAAAGGAAGTGTTTGAGTTATTTTCAAACTCTCTTCTTACTCCGAGACCTATTACATCTTTATAAAAAAGAGAAGCACTTATGATTTGTGCTTTATTTGATGAAACACTAAATGAATAGTTAATATCGGCCCTAAAGTCCTCACTAACCTTTCCCATCCCTAAAGAGATCCCTGGATAGCTTCTCTTTTTATCGCTTACAATAAAAAAACCTATATCTCGATAAAGTGATGAAACACCAAGTTTTTTTGATCTTTTAGAAATGCTTGCACGGGCACTATTGAAATCTGATTCGATACTTAAAACATAATTTCTTAATTCGTTTGAGCTTTTGAAATAAATATTTTTTTCTATAAGTCCTAGTTCGAAGTAGTCATCTATCTCTAGAAGAGGTTTCACCATTAAAGTTTTACTATTCTCTATGGTTAAATCTTTTTTAGTGCTTTTTTTATTTTGATCAGTATTCTTAGATATATTTCTTTTAATCTTTATCTTTTTAACTTTTTCTTCTTTTTTTGAGACTTCGCTCACTATTTCATCTAATAGTTTTGCCGTTTCCTTAATTTTCGTGGCCATTTCTTTAAATTTTGAATCTGCCAATTTTTCATAATGATTAAGCTGGTTTTTAGACCTCTTATCAATCTTAGATAATGACAATAGGTAAACAAAGCTTCCTATGAAAAATATCAATACAAGGGTTTTAAACTTTTTATCTTCCTTCATATCTACTCAATCGTTAGTTTTGTGGCCCTTTTTCATGTTTCTTTAGGCCCGGAAGTTCAAGCTAGTTCCAGCGAAAAATAATCGATTGAGTAATAGAGTCTTTAATTAGCTACTGGAGAGTAAATATGAGTGAATTAAAAGTAAGGTGTCTTGTCTGTAAGAAACCTTTAAGTGATGAAAATTACGTTATGTTACAAATCGGGCCAAAATGCTTAGAAAAGTACACGGCCAGACCTAAAATGTTTGAATCAAACAACACTGCCGTAAGTAATTTTGATATTACGCCAACGAGGATTAGAATCAATCCTCGTACCTTGGAGCTTGCAAAAAATGGGGAGCTTGTAAAAGAATACAAGAAAGATCCCGATAGCTTTGAAAAACACTATCTCAATGAAAGAAAGTCAAAAGTTAACTCTATTGGTGAAGATATTCCAGGCCTTGCAAGACACAGAAATGCAAGCTACAAGATGCTCCTAGAAGCAGAGGATCTGGGGATTCATGAGGATTTAATAAAGAGGGATAAGCTAATAAAACTTTTTAGAGATGAGGGTTCTTTAAAAAATATCGAAGAACTTTGTATTGATGATCCCGAAAAAATGATCTTTTTATCAAACTTTCTAAAAAGATTCCCACCTGATCCTCTTTCAGACATGGACTATAGACTCGATAGGGCCATTGAAGAATATGAAAATACAGGAGCAGACCCGCTAATTGCTTGCATTGAAAAAATGAATGATGGCTCTGAGAGACTTAAAATTCTCGTCGGAGATCATGTTGATGCAGACAAAATTCCCCTTAAGGTGAGCGAAGTAAAATCGTACTTTATTAATAATTACTTCGATGCCTTTAACGAACATATAAAGCTTCTAGAAGATTGTTTAGACGAGACAAAGGACAAGAGCTTAGATTCTTTTATTACCACTCATAGAAATAAGCTCTCGTTTATTTGCGACACAGGACTATCTGATCGGCAAAAAATTTCTGAGCTTTTAACAAAAGACAAATTTGATGAACGTGATACCTACTTCATTAATCGTATGTATAAAAGATTTAATCGAAATTGGGATTTAGGGAATCTTGAAGGCACAAAGTCTAAAGAGTTTTTAGAAAGTATTAACTCATTTCTTGATCTAGAGAAATGCAATAAAAATAAAAACAACTTTTTAGCAAAAGCTTTTAATGCCACCCATGCTTCAAATGCTAAAAATGCATCAATTTATGGCATTAAAAGAAAGCTTAGGGAGCTGAAAGAGAAGTTTCCCGAAAAAGCGCAAGGTGAAGAATTTAAAAATATTGCTCTTTCTTTTTATTCCTCTAAGAAATCCCTTGATAAATGCTTTGGAGAAGTAACTAAACGTAAGGTTAATCGATTTAATAGGGCATCTCTTTACGAAGCACAGTTAGAAATAAAAAATAGTAAGTATAATCAATCAAGCCTCAAAGACCTTCAGAAAGTTCTTAGTACCGATAAAAAAAGTGAAGGGTGTGTTGGTTTTAAGAGTGTCATATTTGGAAAAAGTGTCTCTGATGAGGAAAGACTAAATCATCTAAAAAACCTCACTAATTCTCTTGAGGATTTAAGTTTTGCTATTGGATCAAAAATGAGTGATTTGAGTCTAAACAACACTCTAGCAGTGGGAATTGGTGCTAACGGTAAAGGAAACGCTCTTGCTCATTATCAAAGTGGAGAAAAGTTCATAAATTTGACTAGAAAAAAGGGCCACGGATCTCTTGCTCATGAATGGGCCCACGCTCTTGATCATCACCTATCTCAAGAGCTTCAAGGCAGAAGGGTTGGCTTTTTAAGTACAGGTTCACTCTCTCTAATAAATGACAATAGAAGCTCTCTTCAGAGTCAGATAAAAAGGGCCGAAAAAAAGGGAGGATCATCACTCGACCTATTAAAAAGAGAGTATCGAAATAAAGATATTGCAATGAATTTTAAGTCTTTCAAAGAGGCCCTCGTTCCCTTTGTTGCTAGAATGAAATCAAGTGACTCTTACCGAGGACTAACTCCAAAAAGGCGAGAGTATTTTGAGTCTCATCAAGAAGTTTTTGCAAGAGTATTCGAAAAGATGATTGATTATAAATTAAGTAAATCTGAGAGGAAAAATACTTACCTATCTTCTGCTCATCATAAAGATTACTACCCTAACGATGATGAGCTTAAAGAGATAGAGCCTTTATTTGATAAACTTATGGGAAGTGTTTTTGGTAAAGAAAAGAAAAAAAAGAAAAGTGCTTAATCGATATATCTTCTTAGCTCTTTCGGTATTTCACCTTCAAATACTATGACGGTTACTAGTTTGTTGGGATAGTTTTGAGCAAAGGTATTTGTTCTATGATTTCCATCTACGATGAGATAACTGTCTAAGCTTGGATCATAAACAACCCCAAAATCCATTTCATCAAGCTGGTTTATTTGCTCTCTCATGCTTCTTTCATCATCGTACTGACAAGGGTGAGTTTTGTAAAAGCCTCTTAACTTTGATAATGGCATCTTCACTGATTTAAAACGACCCATTTTAGAAACAAACTTTTCAATAAGTTCATCTTTAATGTTATCGTCACAATAGCTATCGACTAATTGGATATACGTATTTTGAGAGGCTTCTATCACATTATTCATGCAGCATTTTCAAAAGTAAATTTTTCGCTATAGAGAATTTTGCCACTCATAGAGTATTCGGTTAATTTAAAACTAACCATATCCCCTACTTTGACATTTGGAAGATCGGTTTTTTTTACTCTTAGTTCTTGAATATAAACTCTAAGTCCTTCGATTCTTCGATAGGATTTCCAATCAAAAATTAGATGTGTCGAGTTTTCACCTGTGCATTGCATGTAAGCATTGATCATAGCGACTCCTTTTTTACTCAATCGTAAAAATATGAGTGCCCTATTTTGAATTGATTATGTTTTTGATTTCCTCATAAAACTCATGTCTTAAGGAATAAGCATAAGCTCCAGGATATCTTCTTTGAAATGTGACGAGATTTAGACATTCTGACGCCCTTTCTAGCACTTTTTCTTTCGTCCAAACGATAACATTGCTTTTTAAAAACGAATGAATTTCATTTAAATAACCATTTCTCTTAGCGTGCTCATAGCCACTACGAAATCCACTAGAAAACTCACTCTTAGTAGAGTAAGTCTTGGCCTTTGAAATGACCTCTTCTTTGCTTAATTTGTGACCTCTTAGATATGTCATGTGCTTTAGATACTCTAAGAGGCTAGATTTTTCAAATTAAAGAGTATTTGAAATTAGCGGTATTCTGTAAATATACGAGTTTTCAGTATCATATATAAGCACGTTAAAATCATTTTTAAGCACTTCTATGACTGAAATTGTTCCAAGGTCTGGAAGGACTCTGTTATTGCTATCTAGGGCCCCTTCTGGATCTAAGACCCTATACGAATATGGGACACCAAGAATCGAATAATCTGGATTATTCCAAATAAGAACATTATTAGACTCGTAGTCTACGGCCATAATTCGATCATTGAATACGTCAAAGTCTACTTCATTAAAAGTGAAGGAGAAATCTCTGTAAGAGCCAGAGAGACTAACTTCAACAAGCCCAGAAAAACCTACCTGACCTATTACTTCGTTCGCATCACACCCTCCAAGTGAATAGGTAGCGTTTCGACATTCTGGAATACTTCCTTCTAGCACTAGATTGTTATAAACCAAGATTCTTCCATGTAGTTCTAATGTTCCTGAACCGATATTATCCACGAAGTTTTCATTTGAGAAAATATACATCTTTTCATTACTAAATCTTATTCTTGAGGGAGATAAAAAATGCCTTTTCAAATACTCACCATCATCACTTAATTTACCCAGAGCAAAGTCAAAATTAATACTTGTTGAGTACTCATCCGAAAAAACCTCATGGCTAAATAGATCTGGTTGACCAAGAACTCCATCTAGTCTACAAAGTGGCCCCTTCCAATCATCTTCTGAACAAAGATTAAGGCTATCATCTAGAGCGTTTGATACTTTCACAACCCTAGATTTACATGGCTCTGCGATATAAATAGATCCGTTATTATAGGCAATATCGTTAGGACAAAATAATGAAGCATCACCATCGATACTTAAATCGTATGTCGTGAAGTCGTTGAAGTCCTTCTTTCCGATGACCTTAGAAGCTTGACACTCATCAGGAGTACTTATGCCTATTTCGTTTTGAAGATGATAGCACCCATATTCGGGTAATGAATTCCAGACCATAATTCTTCCATCTTCCGTTCCTATTAAAAGCTTATCTTGTGCTACTAAAATTGACCGAGGTCGATACAAGCATTCATCGTTTTGCATGACGCTTAATGGATCATGACATGAGAGGGTTGATCTTGGGTCTCTTTGTCCCAAGAGTGCAGTGGCCTGAACTGGGGCACCTGAAAAGCTAATTAGACATATTTGGTAGTCGTCACTTTCTTTATCAAAGTCTTTACATGCACTGTAGGCCTGAGAGGTATAAATAACGACACGATGTAGATCAGTGTCTAAAACATAGCAGATTGTCCCTTCACTATTGCAGGAAATTTTCCCAACAGGGCTCCCGATAGATGCAATACCAGGAGAGAGTGTTGTTAAAAAAGGGTCTGCTCCAGACTGGACAGGAAAGCCATACCTTGTAGTGTAGCTTGGCCAAAAGTCTCCCGCGAGAGGAATATTGATGAAATTATCGTAACTAGGTGTTGATACGCTAACTCTACTTTCAAGTGACCAGACGCCATCGATTTCGATAAAAAGAAAATATGTATAATCTCTGTTTTCAAAAATAAGATTTTCATCAATGTAACTAACACCTTTAAATGGATTAAAGTCAGGATTGACTAAATAGAGCTCTGTAATATTATTCTCAATCGCTGGATCTGGAAGCGAAAAGGTTTCTCCGTCTCCATCTATTCTATAAATATAAATACTGTAATCACTATTTAAATAAATATTTGGAACATCCCAAGTAATAGAGACCTTCTCGGGAGTAAGAGGTGTGGCCTCAATATTAAATAAGGAAGTTAGTCTGGAGTTTTCGTTATTAGTTTCGCCTGGAAAACCAGGATCAAAAGTTCCGACAGTACTGGCCGTATCATCACTTTTTTTTGATAAGCAGCTAAATAGACTTAAACTAATAAAGATTAGAAATATTAAATTCTTATACTTCATCACTATCCCTATTTTCACATTCACAATAAGGGTTTAACTCATCTTTGTGTATGCATTTCACACATGCTCCATAGAAACAAAACTCGCATGGTGAGAAATTCTCAGAACATGTACAAAAATCATCTCTATTGTGCTTCATTTCTTCTCCTAATCAATTTAACGATAAAGAAAACTCTAGATCCCTTTCAATATCTCCAAGTTTCCATTCTTGATCTATTCCTCTTTTTAAACTAAAGCTTGATGGTGAAAAGCTAAAGGGACAATCACTTCCTAGAAAAACAGGTAAATCTTCAGTATTAATTACTTGATAGTTAAAAACTAACTCATCCTCGTTTGATTCTTCATTAACAGGATCGAATAGATCAAAACTTTCATCATCTGAGTCGCCAGAAACATCGATTCTTTCGACGTCAACTGAGACAACGCCATTACAATTTCCACTTGAGCCAAAATCTCTATAGCCTTGATATAGAAATCTAATATTTTCGACCTCAAAAGTTGTATCATCCTCAGATTCAATTTCATCGATATTTAGCTTAAAGCTTACTTCTAAATTTCCTCTTGTCGGAATCCACCTAGTTTCAGTTCCTAACTCTCTGTATGAAATAACACTAAAAGATTGAGACTTGAATGTAGCAATTTTCTCGGGAGCTTCTTTCTTCCCACAGGATAAAATGAAAATAGGTAGTAGAATTAAAGCTCTCATTTACTCCTCTGGCACAAAGAAATCATAGAAATTTTTATCATTGCTGATGGCAACAAGGGATGCTTCAAACTCGGAGTAGAACTTATTTTGAGAAAGAAGGCTCCATTGATCATCAGAGGGGAAATTTGCACACATAACGTCACTTGGATCGTCAGAGCATACTCTTGTATTCAAAGCGACAAGACGACCAAGAGTTCTGGCGACAAGGGCGTAAACACCTTTGGTTGAGGTCATTGTGCTAAGAGCATTATTAGTGCAAGTAGTATCAGAAGAGTTAAAGCAACTTGCTCTAAAGACAATCCAAAACTCTCTTTTATTGTTTCTATTTACTGCAACGATAGCATTCGGATCTGAAAGGCTTACACCGAGCTCACTTGCAAGCTCGTTAAATTTTAAGTTGGGCAGTATTTGAATAAAGCTTCTAAAGTTTAACTGTGTTTGTTCTGTGATGGGCTCTAAAAGATTCTTATCCGCAAATTCGTATATAAATGGGGATAGGTCGCTTTTAGCTGAAATCTCATCCAGAGCTTCCTTTACACGCTCCACTGCAAATGGATTATTTTCTTCTGGGAAACTTGGAACAAAGTTAGCAAAATGAATCACTCTATCCATGTACCTTAAACATCTCCCACCCTGCTCAAGTGCTTTTGAGCAAGCCGTAAAAATTTCCTTCGGTTTTTCCTCTTCTTCTTTGGTCCCGCATGAGACTAAAAACAATAGTGAGAGAATGAAAAGGCATTTCATAACGCAACCTCATTAATTAATTCTCTTATATTTTGATTATGTACATCAACTTTATCTTTTAAAGATGCGTATACATCTTCACATTCAGGTATTTTCGATAGATCATGTCCAGAAAGCTTCCAATCAAAATTTTTAAATCTATCTTCACTTTCTATGTCTAAAAAATATTCCTCAAGAGAAACTCCACCCTGGACAAATTCAGACAATTTAACTTTGAACACTTTTGCAAACAATACTCCTACAGAAGTATTTATTAAGTTCTCCTCATTTTTATCCCCAAGAAAGATTTTAAAAAAAGCCGTTTTATATTTTGATTCTTCAAAATAAATATTCTTATCCTTAAAATTAAAACTTTTCCCTGCCATTGAGTCTAAGTGCCCTAGGTCTTTTAAATTGAAAGAACATACAAGGACATGGTCTTTACCATATTCTTCTACATGTAAGAGAAAGTTCCCCTCTTCTTGATTTACATAGAAATTTGTCGATACAAACTTTTTCCAAAGAGCATTTAGAAATGTAAAGTGTGTGAATTCGTCTTCGGCTAACTTAACATTGGAAAGCTTTCTTTCTCGATATCTTTTGAGCACTAATGACTTATCATTGGCCTCTTTTTTCTTTAAAAGTTCATGTATTTTTTCTGGATCTGACATTGTTAACCCCTTTACGACTCAATCGAAGTATTTTTGGCTTCATCTAGGGTCTTTCTTGAATATACAAACCTTCTAAGGGAAGCCTTTTCATGTTCACTACTCATTTGAATGAAAGAAAAGTGTGATTTTAGTGATTTAGAATATAAATGAGGTATTTCCTCTTGATAGGGAGCGACAGTTACTTTAAGCGAAACCTTTTCGTCTTTGTTAATGAGTTGTGTTTTTAAGGTAGAGAAATTTTTAATACTCTCTTCAGAGCAAAAGAATACACTGTCCTCTGAAAGCATAGTTACAAGAAGATCAATGTGTAACATCCCTTTTGATGCAAACCCTTCTGGGATGGTAAAAAACTTCTCAACAGATCTCTTTCTTTCAAGAATTTTTAGGTTATCTGAACCGAATACATTTTTCCCAATTTTTTGGTAATGTTTCTTATTCTCTCTTGCTTTTATTGACTTATACATGCTTGAGACAACTAGATTAATTTTCGAGTAATCTTTTTCTTCACAATCAATTAAAATCTTTTCGTAATCAAAAAGCTTTCTAATTTGTTCATTTGTGAGCTCTTTTACTCCAAATAACAAAACCATTGGCGACTTCGTGAGCTTTTCTTTGATATACTTTATCGAAAGGTAAATATCATCGATTTGAAATTTCCCCTCTTCTCCATCATGGTTTGCTACCTCGAAAGAAATAACATCTGGAGAATATTTTAAGATTTCTGAGTTTAGCTCTTCGCAAACACTCTTGTGTACATGTGCATAAAGACCGATAAATTCATCCCTCGGTCTTTTTTTTCCAAAATCTAAAACGAGAAGTTCTTTTTTATCGTTATATCCAAGTTTTTCAGACAATAGCCCCGAAAGCTTATTCCTTGCATACTCGACACTTTCTCTATGTTCACTAATAGCTTTTTCTCTTTTTCGATCAGGTAATGAGTCTATGTCCTTTGGAAGATCTACAAGTATCCACGTAGCTCTAAATCTATTCTTTTCGTTTTTAAAAAGTGAGTAAGGGAATCTCTTTGTTATCTTAACTTTCTTTGAACTAAGCCTTCTTGTGAGATCAGGAATATCCAACTCGTATACCTTCCCCACTTTAAGTTCTAGATCCGTCTCGAAAGTAAGACCTCTCTCATCAAGTTCATGGATATAGATACTAACCTGAGCGTTAGCACTTTCTTCTAATCTTGCAGATGCAAACTTATCAATTTTTTTCGACTGAATTTTAACAAGTTCTATTGGATGTCTTGAAACATCATTTATTTCAAGACCTTTAACATAGTTCAAATGAGTGAGAGCGTGAGAAGAGATGCTGTCAATCTCAAAATCCATCTCTCTTTTATATAGACCCACATATACCGCTTCTTCCAAATAGTTATGTCGTATACTTTCAAGAATAAGAGAGGAGTCTTCACTAGAGGTAAAGTCAATATATATGATCTTAGGAGCCTTTTGGGCGACCATTCTTAAGATCTGTCCTATTGACTCCTTTTCGATATCTACATATGCAACGTCATCTAGTCCAAAACACCTGTTAAGCCTATCGAAATATCTTTGGTCACTGCCGATATAAAAAATCATATCTCCCCCTACTAACTAGTAGAAAAAGGATTGAGATTTATTACATTGGCTTTGATCTAATAATTACGAAAATAAAAATATGGTTGCTAGAAGTTAAAGAAAAAAATGGATGAGGCATAAAACACAGGAGGCGATTTAAACTCCCCATCCACTAAATACAAAACAAGAGTAGATGCAGTTTACCTTCTAAAAAAGGACATCTATGAGATATGGCCCATAATTAAAAAAATAGCTAAGTGCTTAAGATTTTTTACGATTGAGTAGATATAAATCGTGTTTATTGGAGAATAACGATGAAGATTCTATTGGAAAACTGTATTAAGACATCATCTGGATTTGAGGGTAAGTACCTATTAGATAGTCCAGAAGAAGCCGAATATGCTAAGATTCTAAGGGATTTAGATACTTTAAAAGAAGTCACTCTTGAAACAGGCAGTAAGGTCTTTAAAGATTTGGAGCTTTATGTGTTTGGTGAGGACCATGATCAAAAAGGTACTTATATTTCTACAAAAGTTAAATTGTGCAACTCTCTTCCAGATATTTTAGATGAACTTTTTAAAAATTGTGACAAGAACATAAAAATAGCCCTAGGCGAACTTTCACATCTTGATTTCCCAGGGCATACTGGGGAACTTGAAAAAATTAAAGAACTTATTTCAGGTCTTTCAAAAGTTACGAAAGAAGAGGATATTATCCTTAAAAATATAAAACAGCATGTTCGCTTATCCTTAAAGGTGAAATTTGATCATCTAGAAAAAGAAGTTGAGATAAGAAAAAAATCAGTGAAATTTTTAGATGAAAAACAAGTTGATATCAACTTTAGAGTCAAAGACGATGAAATTAAAACTCAAGTGATCCAGCTTGATAGTAAAAAGATTAATTCTAATGAGCAGATATTTTCTCATTGGCATCAGTCGCTAACTAGAGCTTTAAATGACGAAGTTAACGAGAGATATGAGGCACTAGATAAGTTTAAAGAAAAGTTTAAAGGGATCATAAAATCAAGTTTCAAAGATGCTTCATCTTATAAAAGTATTATCAATGTTTCTGAGTTTGTTGAGGCACTAAGAGTTCTAGAGGAAGCAATCGAGAGGTTTAAAGAAGAAAGCCTTGCAAATTACTATCTATTAAAGCAGATGCGTATTGGAAAATTCCTTTATAATGAGATTTTTCCTGATTTGTATGCGACACGTAGACAGATCGACATAAAGCTTGATGAGATTGCTCAAAGTGCTCCAGTAACACTGAAATCAATCTCCGTTATGACAAATCTAAGTGTATTAGAATTTTTAAAACTCTCTCCAAAAGAAATTATAAAAAAAGTCCTTACGGGAGATAATGAGACTAAGAAAATTCCAGATAACGTTTATCTTAGTTACTCTACTTTAAAAAGGGCCCATCCTGAGATTGCTCAAAAACTTTCCCTCGCTGGCGAGACTGTAATTTCTAAGAACTTCCCTAATGGTAAGCATGATCATAAGGTTCATGCTGTAATTGAAAAAATTGAGAATCCAAAAAGAGACTTATCTGGGAATCATAAGACTCACAATATTATTGCTCTAAATAATAAAATTTTAAATAATTTTGAAATTGGCCCATTAACCAAATCATTTTGTGATACATTCACTAAAAAAGAGTTCGAATTAACCACTTACTTTAATCCAGATATTCCAGAACTCGATGGTGATAAGATTATTGCCGTTGATTATGAAATCAAGGTAATTCAGGCCAGATCCGTTAAAAATACTCACGTATATAGTTAAAGCAATATTTCTTGGCATATTTGTGAAAAAATTAGAAAAATTTAGTCCTTATTGAGACAAAACTTCCCTTATTTTAATGATTTATCTAAATGATTTAAAATAATCTTATGGCAGAGATTAAGCTAATGGTTATTGATGACCAAGAAGAGTATTTAGAAAAATATAGTAGCGAATTAGAAGGGATTAGTGTCTCTACATTTAAAAACGCTAGTAGTGCTCTAGAGAATCTTGAATATCTTTGGGATGGTTTTATTCTAGATTATCATATTGATGGAAGTGGACTTAAGGGTGACGAGGTTCACGCCTTAATAAGAAAAATTCACAAGGAGCTTCCTATATTCTTAATCTCATCTGAAGAAAAGTTTGCTCAAAAGATTAAAGATCCCCTTACGTTCTATCTCCCTAAAAATGTAGATTCAAAAAAGCTATCCAACCTAATTAAAAAGGTTGTTATTAAAAAGGAACAATCTCTAAGTGCCTTTGAAGGTATCTGGGTCGATATGAAAGAAAATTCTATCCATTTATCCTCTAGATCGATCAAGGTTGAAAGGCCTTATTGCATTGTCTTAAATGAGTTAATTAAATCACCCTATAATCCTATTAACGACTTAAAACTTGCACGATGTATAGACAAGGATGATCCCAAGAAAGGGATTATCAGAGGTATATTTAGAGAGCTAAAAGAGATCCTCGTGGATGAGAACGTAGAGCTACTTTACGAAAGGGGTCTTGGTTTAGAATTAAGAAGGAAGTCTCAGACAAGTGTTGATATTTTTAGGCCAAAGAAAAAATATAATCCAACGGATCTTACAAGTGTTATTACTTTTTTTGATGTCAATCTTGATATGGATAATTTTGTTCTTCAAACTCTAGTATCAAAAGACAATACTAAGGAAGTGGAGCTTGAAGAGATTGAAGCACTACTTTTAAAGTCGTTAATGGAGACACCGAAAGAATTTATGTCATTAAGACAAATCTTACGGCCAATCCCTGAAGATAAAAGACCTTTAGTGCCTGGAAAGCGTCTTGTTGAATTGAATAAAAAGCTTAAAGTTAATTCCACAATAATTATTCATTACAATTCGGCCAACAAAGAATATGGCCTATTTAAACAAAAAGGTAAGTGATGAGAAAGTACAAAGTTGTAATCGTTGAAGATCAAAATGAAATGTTAAACCATTATAAAGATGTTTTTGAAAATATGAACATCACGGGATTTAATAAAGGCTCAAAGGCCTTCGACTTTCTAATTAGTGAGTCTAAGTCTTCAAGAAAGCCTGACGCAGTTATCTTTGATCACGAGTTAATGGATGATGAGATTAAAGGTCTTCAATTTGCAATGGAGCTTAAGAGTAAATATCTCCCAACAACCCCCTTCTTTTTAATTTCGGGGGAAACAACAAAGGATATAAGAGATCTAGCAAGAAAGAACGGTATTACCCCTCTTACAAAAACTAATATCGAAGAAGAAAGTGATATAATTATTCAATTAATCGAGGACTCTATTAAGCAAAACAAATCGCAAAAGCTAGATAACTACTATATTGCAGAGCTTGGCGAATATTACTTGAAAGATGATTTGATTCTCTACACTAGTGAAAATGAGATAAAACTTACGGCATCTGCCTATGGTCTTTTAAGAGAGCTCATGACTAAAGCAGGAACGGAAGTTTCTTCAATTGATTTATTAATGACTTTTGAGCCCGACACAGAATTTGACTCGGCTGCTAGAAATCGCCTCGCCTCAAGACTACTCGGGTTACGAAAGGTTCTCAAAGGCACAAGTCTAAAGATTGACTTTAAGAAGGGAAAGGATGCTTCTGAGAGTACCTATACCCTTGTTCTAGAAGAATAGTCTCCCTTCAGGGAGGAATTCGCCTAAATATAGCCCTAAAAGTATAATTTCTCCCTACAGGGAGTGTTTTCTAGATTTCTTAATATCCCTTTCTATTTTATTACATTCTTTGCACCAACCACTCTTTGCTTCTTTAAAAACTTTTTTAAAGATATGCCCTCTCTTACATACCCACTCATACTTCATTTTATTATTTACATATTCATTAGATAAACATACGCCACCTTTTGAACTTGCTAGATCACGAAGATCTTCAATAGTTTTTCCTCTGCCGTAACACGTAGGGCACCACCTACCATGAATAATATTTCTAGGCTGTGCCATCCATTCGTGCCCTTTTTCACACTTCCACTTAAGTTTTGTGTATTGATTTTTGTATTCGTCAGACAGGCACAATCCTTTTTTAGAAACGGCTAGTGCTTTCATTTGTTCGATTGTATTTTTTGCTCCATTACATATAGGGCACCAAGATCCATTTTTAATATTATATACCAAAGCATCCCATGTATGGCCTTCGTTGCATTTTAGAAATGCTCGCTTATCGCCAGATTCGTTTTTAAAAATCCTTAAACACTCCCCTCCTCTCAATCTGGCAACCTTATTAACACTTTCTAGGGTCACTTTCACTCCTCTTCTTATTTTCGGAGGGTTCTCTTTTAAAAATTTTCTTTTTCTTTCATAGGCACATATTTTGCACCAGTGTCCTTTTATTACATTCTCTGGAGCTGATAACCACTGGTGCCCTTCTTCGCATTCCCACATAAGCTTAGTTTTCCTATTTACATATTCTTTAGATAAACATTTCCCACCTTTTTTCTTGGCATACACTTTCATTTCTTCGATTGTTCTTTTTTTGCTTTTGTTACAAGTTGGGCACCATGTCCCTTGAGTAATATTTTTAGGTGTCGCTTCCCATCGGTGTCCTTCTTTGCATTGCCATTCTAAGTGACCCTCATTACCCAAATAATCTTTAGAGATACAGTATCCTTCCTTCTTCTTGGCAAGTCTTTGCATATCTTCAATAGTTACTTGTCTTTGCTTATCTGAACACTTAGGGCACCACGAACCATTATTGATACTATTAGGTGTCGCTTCCCATCGGTGTCCTTCTTTACATTGCCACTCAAGTTTAGTGAGCATGTTAATATATTCTTTTGAAAGACACCCTCCCCCTTTCGACTTAGCAAGATCATGCATATCTTTAATAGTTTTCTTTTTTACTCCTGCACACTCGGGACACCATGTGCCTCTTTTGATGCTCTTTGGGGGTGCCATCCATTCGTGCCCTTTTTCACATTTCCAAATTAAATGGCCCCGACTACCTAGATAGGTGGTTGACAGGCAAGCTCCTTTCTTTTCCTTTGCAAGTTTCTGCATATCTTCAATAGTACCTTTTCGATTACCTGAACACTTAGGGCACCACGAACCATTATATATACTATTATAAGAAGCATCCCAACGATGTCCTTTGTCACATTCCCATGTCAACAAAGAGCTACTATTACAATACTCGCCAGAAAGACACAGTCCTCCTTTTGATTTTGAAAGCTCTCTCATTTCCTCAATAGTTTTCTTCTTTCTTCCCATAATAACCTCACTTACGAGAGTATAAGAAGGTTCTAGAGGTCTATGAGATGTATCTCATAGACCCTCCTTTTTCATAATTAAGATGTCGTATGGACAAAAAATACGACTATCTGCCAAAAGATCTTATAGGGCTTGCAAGAGCGTCTAATGGACTATGTATAACAAAATCGAGAATTGCTTTTTATCAAAAGGCCCATTGGGTCTGTGATAAGGGTCATGAGTGGTTAGAAACACCTTCAAATATTGAAAAAGGTAAATGGTGTCCTACTTGTGCCTTTAGCGAAACTAAACTTGAAGACATGTACACCATCGCAGATTTTAAAGATGGAAAATGTCTCTCTCATAGATATATAGACGAAAAGCACCCACTTAAATGGGAGTGCAAATTTGGACATACCTGGGAAGCTCCATACTACATCATCCACAAAGGAAAGTGGTGTCCTACTTGTGATAAAAAGAAGATGTATCTTGATCGTTATAAAAAGATTGCAATAGAACGAGGAGGAAAATGTCTTTCTCACGAATATATAGGATCAACCTCAAAGTTAGAGTGGCAATGTGAAAAGGGTCATAAATGGATGACAAGACCAGCTAACATTAAAAGTGGATCATGGTGTCCCGAGTGTGCAGGAGTAAAAAAGAAAACTATTAAAGATATGCATGATCTAGCCAAAATGAATAACGGTAAGTGTTTATCAAAGAAGTACGTAAATCTACGTGAGAAATTAACATGGCAGTGTGAGAAGGGACATAAGTGGGAGGCTACAGCGAGCTATGTCAATAGTGGCGCCTGGTGCCCTTACTGCACAAGAAAAAGTATGGCCATAAGAAGTATAAGTAACGTTCATGAGCTTGCAAAAATTAATGGCGGAAGTTTTGTTAGCGAAGAATATGTTAGTGGAAGCGAGAAGTTAACATGGCGATGCAACAAAGGCCACAAATGGCAAGACACCCCCGCTTCAATACAAGATGGTGCCTGGTGTCCCCAATGTAACTAATATCTTATCTTACTTTGAATTTCTTTAGATATGGATTCATCGTCCCTAAAGTATTCCATGGTTGTTTGTATGTTCTTGTGGTTTACATCCCGACTTATAAGAGCAGGAGAAATACCCTGATTAAGACCAGTAGTGATAAAGGTTGCTCTGGCCATATGAGGGTGTAAATCTATTCCAAAGTGATCTCCAATATTTTTAAAAATATTATTGATATGTCTTTTAGAGATTCTTTTACCCTCCTTTAAATTTTTTTTAGTCGAAAATAGTGCTCCTGTAATACGGTGAGGTTCGTATACCTTTCTAGAATCTAGATATCTCTTTAAAATCCTCTTAGGCTCGTTACTTAAGTATTTTTTCTTAATCTTTCCGCCCTTCATTTTTACACGAACATAACAATCTTCTTCTTCAAGAGAGTCAATATCTTCTAAATTAAGAGAGGTGAGTTCACTCCTTCTAAGCCCAGTGTAGAAATAAAATGTCACTAAACACTTATAAAGAATTGCTTCATAGGTATCTTCACTCATTTTCTTTAAAAGTCTTCTCACTTCTTTTGGAGACAGAGCTTTTGTTTTTTTAGAATTTGCTGGAAGTCTTTTAATAATATCAAACGGATTATTGTAAATTATATGCGAGTGAATGAGGTGAGAATAGAAAGCTTTAATACAGGCAATTTTTCTATTTACGCTAGAATTACTTAGTCCTTGTGATAGCAAATACTTCTGAAACCTTACGGCTCCCTTAGGGTTAACTTTTAATAGATCTCTTTTTTCGACTTTTGATAAGAAGCTAAAGTAATCCTTTAAGTCTTTTGTGTACGAGCTTATCGTATCAAGGGAGTTGTACTTATTTAAAAAAGATTCAAGGACCTCGCTCTTACTTTCCCAACTATATCCCCTAGTGTGAGAGATTATCTCATTCATTGAACCCTCCCTCCTCTGCTTGTGAATTGCTCAAGAAAAGTGAGATTCTTTATCTGTTCGGTAGTTAGATACTTAGAAATAAACTCAAGGTTTCTAAATTTATAGTGTCTCATTAAAGTTGAATAGGCCTGATAAAGTCTTTTTAGCTCATTTTCGTAAATAACTCGCTCTTTTTCTTCTATTCTGCCAGAACTAGCTGCTCTTTTATGAACAAGTTTTGATACTTCCCTAGCAATCCTTACAAAATCCCCCGCCTGTTCTTTTAATATCTTTTGCAAATCCTGGTATTCATTGATTATGATCTCAATTCTCGTACCTCTTCCACGGCCAAAACTTAAAGAGTCCAAGTAATCAATCACATCGTCATGCAAAAAGGTCTTAACTGTTTTCTTTTTTTGATCTGGAGAAAGCTTGGGTCTACCAGGAGGGCGAGGATTATAGAGATCCTCTTCTTCTTTAAGATCTTCAAATTTAGTGCTCTTTTTTAATGAATCGCAATAAATAGGCCCTTTTTTTGTAATTTCGTCCCGTGGGGTAGACGACTCATTTTCACGAATTATGTCGTCTAATTTCTTGCCACCACTAAGTTTTTTAATTTCGCTAAATTGTTCTTTGATCGAACTCATGAAGACACCTAAAATTCCATTTTTAGTTTTTTTATAATTTTATTATAGCCTATAACATATATTATGAGAACATTTTAACTGGGGCCTTAATCTATAATAAAAGTGACCCACTTTTATTGAGCGTGAAAATTAGAATTTCTCTAAAAAGAATTAGAACACTCAGGGCACCAATTAACACTGGCATCTTTGAAACCTACCTGAAAAGTATGACCTTTTTTACATTGAAAAGTGATTTTAGTTTTTCTGTTATAAGAGTCTTTTGGGGGATCAATTACCTCTCCTCCTTTGGAGGAAGCAAGTGAAACCAGGTCTTTAAATGATATATCCTTTAAGCACTCCATACATACGGGTTGCTTTTTTAAATGATCAATTCTCACCTTTCGAACATGCAGACCTCTTGGACATATAAAATTATACTTTGCCATAGTGTTGCTAAAAACGTTTTCTCCGAGAGACCACCCGATTTCTCTAGCAATCATGTAATAATGATTCAAAGAAAGCCCTCGCCCTGAACACTTGGAGCAGTTTCTAGGATTTGCCCCTACCATATGTAGGGCTTGCATTGAAAAAGTATGTCCTTTAGGGCATTTTGCGATAACTTTCTGTCTTTGATTTTTAAATTCACATGCCATTGTAAGAACATGAAACCCATTTTTCCTAGCTTCCTTTACGAAGGCAATGTAGTTGGTGAGAATTTCTTTTCTTGTCACTAATCGGGGCATGATTTCTAATCGGATCTCTAGTTAGATACATTAAAGGAATCTACGAAGTTTATTAAGTTTAAGCCTCGACCTTCAATCTATCAATATTAAAAAACATTACAATGAAACAACTAAGCCCCTACAAGCACCTGTTCTTGGGATTGAATCTTGTTTGGAAATTAAAATTCAATGCTCGTAGAGGCATTAGTGTTATTAGTAGACCAAATTAATCAGTTCATGACAAGACAGTAGCCCTCTTTAGCTACACGAATAACCTAATATTTACAAAACTCTGATAAATACTTTGATGTAAATGAGAAGCCTTAAATCTAGCCTCTAGGCCATTTTAAAAATACGAAGGTAATCATAAGCACTAAATTGAATTTGAGGGTTTAAAGTTTATTGAAAAAGATTGCTCCCTTCTTCTCCCCTCCCCTACTAAAAATTTCTAAAAATAATCTTTGAAACAAAGGTATAGACGCATTCATGTTTTATGTTTCATGTTTTATGTTCTGTTTTTCATTTATTAATAACTAATGTTACCTATTTATTTCTTAAGATTACTTACTTAACTAAAGACTTCTATCTTTTATTTTTTAATAAATCATAATACTAAAATATGTTTTCACTTTTATGTTTTAAGTTTCAATACTTTAGTTTTAAGTTATAATAATTATGACTTACTAATTATTGATTAAGAATTATTAACTATTAGATATTAAAAATCAGTCATGTTTAATTTCACGGAGGAATACATGGGAAAAGCAACTGTCATTGATTTCACTAATCAAAAAGGTGGAGTAACTAAGACTACTTCGGCCATTGCTTTCGGCTCAGTTTTAGCAAGAGAGGGCTACAAAGTTCTTATTGGGGATTTCGACCCACAAGGAAACTCTACTTATTCTTTAATAGGTGAGTACTCACAAAGAAAAGATGAATCTGGCAACTCATTGCCTGGAATCTTGAGAGCAATTATTGATGATACCGTCTCTCTGGCTGATGTAGTTCAAGAAACGGGGCTTGAAAACCTTCATATTGCCCCTATGGAAAAGAAAGTAATGGGCAGAAGTGTTCAACTTGGAAAGATTTTAGATAATACTGATATAGATGTTATTAAAAGAGAGTTCGCAAATAGCGGTGTACTTGATTATTACGATTATATTCTGCTTGATCATGGACCAAAAATTCATGGCTTTGAAGAGACTGCGTGCCTTGTTGCCAGTGACTATGTTCTAACCCCTACGACGGCTAGAGCACTTGATATGTCTGGCCTAATAGAACTTATTGAATATGTAAAAGAAGTAAAAAAATATAACCCAAATCTAGCTTTCCTTGGAGCATTTTTTACTCTTATTAATAAGTCAAAAGTAAACGAATGGAATAAGGCCAAAGAGTATAGAGATAAGTATGGAGATACTTTTATGAAGGCATTTATTCCTCAAGAAAGTCTTGTGGGACTACTCGAAGAAGGGGAGTTTTTAATAGAACACTCAAAAAAGGCAATCAGAGGCTATGAAGACCTTGTTGAAGAAAGTTTAGCTAAGATTGAAAACCTTGAGAAGAGCAAGAACAGAAAAGAGGTGGTAAACAATGTCTAGTATCATGGATAGATTAAACAAAGCAGTAAGCTTACCAGGCAATGAAGAAGTAGCCAGGGAAAAGGTAGAAACCAAAAGTCCTATTAAAACGAATACGCCTAAAAGGAATATCTCTCTTAAGAGCGACAAAGAAAAGAGTCTTGAAGCAAAAGTCGCAAGACTAGAAAGAGAGCTTGTAGAAACAAAGAAAAAGAGTAGGGAAGAGGTCTCTGAAGCAAAGGAACTTGCTAGAGAATTTATTCAGAAATCTATTACCTTTGATAAAGATGATTTTGAGGCCTTAGAGATCTTCGCTCAAGAAGTTAACAAGGTTAGAAAAGAGCGAGGAATTAAACTTCCTCCATATCAAAAGGTCTCTGTTAATCCTATCATGAGAGCACTAGTCTCAAACTTCCTTGTGTATTCAGAGGGTATAGATAAGGGCTCATTTATATTTGAAGAAGATGCCTTTGAGAAGATTGATTCTATGTTTTCTAAAAATAGCAAACCTCTAGATCATTAATAAGTAATTTTAAACACTTAAGGGGGCTCTCTAATGGCTCCCTATGTTCTTATTCTGAATAATTTTCACACAATCTTTGTTTGGCCAATATTTAGGTTATATTCCCACCATATTAACAACTGAGGGAATATGCTTACATATCTAATCATACATATTTTATGCGGAGTTGCTTCATACAAACTCTCTAAATTCTGCTTAATTAAAAAGATTGATACATTATCAGATCTCGATAGAATATTTAACATTCACCTTCAAAAGGCAGATCTACTTTTCACACTAGGGCTAGTAAGCTTCAACAATAGTAGCGACATCGAAGGAATTCCATATTTTCAACATACTAAAGAAAAGATTGAGGATCAATTAGTGGGTGCTATTCTCTTTGCTCCGATTCATTTGTTGAGATCAATCATAATGTACATAGAGCTCAGTGATTTTATTGTTAAGATAGAAAATATCACTACGGCAGTTAGAATTACCATGATTAAAACTATGAGTAGTGATGATGACAATAAGATAACTAGTGTTATCGACAAATATTTTTATCTATATTCTCTATTTCTAGGGATAAAATCACCTCACTCAAGAGAAACTATCAAAAACATGGTAGATGATAATATTGTTTATAGCGATTATTACGACAAAATCCTAAAAAAGGATCTCCCAGAAGAGATTGCGAGGGATGAGAATCTTGTTAACTTGTTCAAGCTTGCGACTATGGAAAAAAATCGAGAGAAGAATCCCTTTATAGAACCACCTCCGATACCATCAATGTAGAAAAATTGAATTTATTGAAATTCGCTAAATTTAGCGATTGTGCCATCAAATGAAATGGGAAATTTTGTAAGCTCTCCAAATCTTGATTTGGCCACTTTTATATACCTTTTAGAGTCTCTATCCTTATAAATAAAAGCTATCCCCGCACTATGTTCTTCAAAGCCTCCCGAGTCCTTTAAATCGGACATTATTGGCTCATAAGAGTCCCTCTTTTCAACTTCACGATTAAGTTGTGAGAGTATAAGACCTGTGCAGTTTAGCTCTTTAGAAATTGCCTTAAAGTCTACTAAGGAGTCTGATATCTCTAAATCTCTTCTATTTTTAGCATTGAACTTCAATAGACCCATATGATCTACGGCAAACCCTGAAATTCCACCATATTTCAATTTTATCTTCTTAAGTGAATTTATAATCCTCTGAGAATTTAGAGAAGGTTTATCAAAATAAATAATCTGATTTGGCATCAAAGATTCTGCCTTAAGAAGAGTATTGAGTTTAACAATTTCTTCCTGAGTTAATAGTCTTGAGTTTTTATCTCTTTCTAGAACCTTTAAGGGAATTTCAGAGATAAGACTCATTCTTTTTACCTCAAGAGTTTTCATTGGCATCTCTAGAGAGAATATAACAAATGGATACTCTTCATTGTTTTTTATATTGTTCGCAATATTTAAAAGAAGTGTGGTTTTACCCATTCCTGGTCTTGCAGCTATAGTATAAATTTCGCCCCTTCTAAGGCTCCCTAATGCCCTATCTAACTCATTAATACCTGTGTCTATTCTCTCTTTTTGTAGATCCTTAGGATTAGTAAGAGTGTTTAGAAGAATATCTTTTGCTAATGATGAAGAGAGACCTTCGTTAAAATCATCGCTATATTGAGTAAGGGGAATCTTACTAAGAAGATTGTAACCCTCTTCGATACGATCTTTAGAAATAAGAATCTTAGCTTCCTCTATTTTTAAAAGAGCATTTCTTTTTTTCTTAAGCTCCAATAACTCGCTATAAACCTGTTCGTGTAAAGCACTCGTTATTTCGTATGAGCAAAGATTGACAAGAGTATCCGTCCACTTAGTTAAAGGATTAGTCTTATAAAGTTCGTTTGATAGAACCGAAATATCATAGTCGGTATGCTTTTTTTGACAGAGCTTAATAGTGTTAAAGATCTTTTTAAATTCACTGTCAGTAAAAATATCGTCTTCAGTGTCGGAATAATTAACTCCAACATCGCTATCCAATAAGAGCTGAGATATAAAACTTTTTTCAAGCTCTATATTCGCAATCATTGCATTAGACCTCTACTTTGAAGTTCTTCATATGATAATTTTCTAGAATTGTCCTGCTTAGATGTATTAGCAAGCCTATCAAGTATATGTTTACCATTTAAAAAGGCGCCTGATTTAAAATCTTCAAGCATATGTTGCTTTATCTCTTCATCCAAGGCCTCTTGGTATCCATGCATATCTTTTTCTAAAATCCATGATTTTTTAGATGTGACAATTGGAGTGTAATGCTCTGAAAGCTTTTGTCGTTTCTTTAAATCACTCCAAAGATCATCAACCAACATTGAAAACTTCTCAATTGCGAGCTTTTCTTTCTTGAGTTTTACTTCACTTTCAATTTTCTTAGCTTGAGCAAGTTCTTTGCCTTTGATCTTCATTTCCTTTTTTCTAAACCTCTTTTTCTTATTAACTTTTTCAATAAGAGTTTCGTAACCATCTGGGTAGATGAGGTCATTATTTAGAAACCTTTGAAGCATGGCCTTTAAGTATGAGTTAGCATTTAGCTTTAAAGGTCTTGAAACCTTCATCTGACTTAAAAAGACATCTATAATATGTTCTGCAATTTCAATTTTTTTGCCTTGATAGGTAATCGTTGAGTCTTCTTTTTCGGTAATCTTTTTATAGTCATTTGTTAGCATACTGATCTTATTATCAAGATCTCCTTTACTCATGCTGAGACTTTCAAGTAGCTCTTTTCCATACACATAGAAAGTGTGTAAATAGAATTGATTTTTATCAGAAGCAATATAGTTGAAATCAACATCATAAAAATTTACTACTACGTTATATTTGAGTCCTTCGTTTGGCCTTCTAATAATAGAGTACTCAAAACAAGGGTTTGCATCATAAATTGAGTTTAAGATTTTTTTAATCGCTTCTAATGGCTTTTTTGCATCTTGAAGAGAATTGATTGCAAGGATTTCTTCACCTTTAAATGTAATGACGTTACTTTTATTCATTACTTCTCTTCTTGCTACAAGAAACATCCAGCCTCTTTGCCCAGATGCAGTCGCAATGTCTAGAAGTGAATCAGTTGTGAAAGAAACGTTTAATTGATTTTCTATTTTTTTAGCATATTTCCAATTTAAATGAATGACTTTAGTAAAAGAGCTCTCACCATCTTTTTTAAAAGCTTTCTTCTTTTCAATGTACTCATATTCGGAATCATTTTCTTTCACGCTCTGGCTAATTTTAGTTCTTTCAGAGAAATATTTAACATCTTCAGCTTTTTTATTGCTTCTTTTTTTGGTGATAGGGTCGTATGAAAATTCTTTAACATTGGCCTCTAATTTTGCTAACTCGCTAATTGCTCTACTTACATCAGTTGCACAGTTAGTACTAATTCTTAAGTTTTTACAGATTTCATAATCTGTATATGTAATGGGAAAACCTGGAAGATTCATAAACATTTTATGATCTAACTTAATTCCCACTTTACTAAAGTCTTCGATTTGTTTTTTAGCAAGAGTTGTTAAGGCCACTAAGACTTGCATGTGTCTCTTTTTGAGAGGGCCACAGTTTGATGTAACCTCAGTGTTCGTTACATTAATGCAATCGTTTTCATCTACTCCTGAATTTATATAAACAGGATTTTTTTTCTGAGCGACGCTACCACCTCTGGCCTTGAAGGGCAGGGATAAAGCGATTTCTGTAATCATAGATAGATAATCATCGTCGATGATAAAAGCAGTTTCCTCAGATTCGTCTTCGATAATAGGGGAGTTATCAACGGGAATATTATCAAAAAGGTCTAGTTCTTTACTCTCTTCAATATTATCCATAGAAAGTTCCTTATTTCACAGGTTATATATAAATTGTTAACGCAATCAATAATCTTGGCCATTAAAGTTCTGTGTATTAAGATACTTTTTTGTAGCTTTTTATTAAAAAAATCCCTTAAACCACAGATATATCTAATTTTCTTTTATATTATTCGAAGTGGCCATGAACTTTTCTGTGTTTTTAAATACTTTTTAAGTCACAAAGTTTCTTAAAATACAGTATAGCTTCAGATATTCTTTAGAAACATGTGTTTTTAGAGGCGAATTCAAAATAAAAGCACCATAAAACACAGAAGCTATTTTCTGATAAAGCTTGAGAGCTAAACTTAGAAAGAAAGTACCTTAAAACACAGTTACCTCCCGTTGTTTTAGATACTTTTTGAACTTAAGTGTCAAAAATACGACTTAATTTAAATTCTTAAAATGTATATATTTTTATTTATTTATTTATGTACTGTGCTTTAAGATACTTTTTATTGTGATATTAATAACTTAGATTTATCTGAAGCCCCTTATTTCACAGGTAAAGTTTCTTATTCCACGGCCTCGCGTTATAAATTACACAGATCAGTTTAGAGGCACCTGTGTATTAAGAGGCTTAATCGCTATTCAAAGTGTGTGATAGGCTACTTTGGCCGTGCATTAAGAAGCTCTCGACCTGTGTTTTAAGATACCTTTCATTATAAAAAGTACCTTATTACACAGAATTTCATCTGTGCTTTAAGATCTGTTTTTCTTTTAACTGCACTATGTTAGTTTGAATCTGATTTAAAGACTGTGGATTAAGGGCCTTGGAAAAATAATGCTATACGCTCTAGTTGAGAATACTCGAAGAAAACCATCCCCTAATCTTAGGGGTCATTGCCCATATTGTAATAGCGAGATGGTTTCTAAGTGTGGAAAAATCAATATTTGGCATTGGGCGCATAAAACAAAAGTCGAATGCGATTCGTGGCATGAGAATGAAACGCAGTGGCACAGGGATTGGAAAAATCTCTATCCTGAGTCATGGCAAGAGGTAATTCATTTTGACGATCATGGAGAAAAACATATATCGGATATTAAAAGACCTGATGGGTTTTTTATTGAAATTCAACACTCACCAATAACTAAAGAAGAAGTAGACTCTAGAAATAGTTTTTATAAAAACATTGCTTGGATAGTTAATGGATCAAGACTTGAAAGAGATCAGACATCTTTCGAATTTATTCTTAACACTTATTCTCCCGTTGATGGGGTATTTGATATTACTAATAAAGGGATAGATATTTCTAAGAAGTGGGCCGACGTAGCAAAGCCTGTGTTTTTAGACTTCAACCAAAGTGAATTTATCTATTATCTATTTAAAAAGAACTCCAAAACCTTCTTGTTCCAAATTTTAAAAAATACATTTATAGAAAAATCTAAGATTAAGGGTGGTTTAAGTCCTCTAATAAAATATGCCCATAGAAAAATACTAAAACTATACAATTCAATAGAAGAACAGAGGGTTAAAAGAGAGTACTTTTACAAACCTGTCGATCAAAAAAGCATCAAGAAAGATCCTCCAGTTGTTTGGACTTCTGATTTTCGTGTTGGTCAAAGGGGTTATCACGTACCTCTTAAGCTTTATTTTTTTAATGAAGACCTAGAAACTTATTATAATAATCTTAAAATAGGGCAAGTATTTGCATCAACAACGTTTCATAAGTTCATGCTTGAGGAATATAGATTAATAAATTCAGAAAAACTTAGAGTAGTGGTTAAGAATATTTCTTTAGGTGGTTTTTGGGAAATCATTATTTACGAACTTGAAAATGGTGCTTTAATGCATGATTTTAAAATGTTATCTCTAAGCTACAATAAAAAGAGGCCCTAGTTTAGGGCCTCTCGTTTACTCTAATATCTGGTGGGATTAGATACTAGGGTGATAACTTACTTGAATATCGACACCGTCAACTACGTCAGTTGGATTGTCGCTAACATCGTATGGAGCAAGCCCTTGGTTTACAACACTATCTGAAGAGAGACGATCAAAATCAAAATAGAATCCCGTTGTTAGATTAGCTGCATATGTAGGGTTTCCTGCTGAGTTATCAATTAAGATTGCCTGTTCTCCGTTGTAGTCAGTTTGATTAGATTCCATTCCCGCAGGATCATGATCCATCCATCTAGTAACTGCTCCTGCAAAATGCTTAACTCCTGGATCTAATGCAGAAAAAGTGATGTGTGCATTTGGTCCAGTGTAGTTATCGATCTCAACTCTAAATCTAGCTTCAATTTCAAAAAGAATGTAATCGTTTGTACCATCACCTAGTTTAAGAATCGAACATCCAACAAAAGCACCCGCATCTTGAGATGCATCTCCTGCATCCACACTCACCGCTTCATCACAAAACTCTTCAGTAGATGTTCCTGCTTGAACATCTCTAATCTTTGTTCTAATTGACTTAACATCACTGTTAGCAAAAAGATCGAGATCCCCCGCATGTAGTAATGCATCTGGAACTGTGATATCAAAGCCTGCGTTTAGAGTAGGTACAAGTTCTGTGTCTGCTGAAACCGTAAACAGTGAGTTTGAATGTGTTGGGACACTCGCTCCAATTAAAGTAGAGCTATTCTGAGTAACTTCTTGAGCAAAGACTCCTAAAGTTAGCAAAGAGAAGGTAACTAATAATAATTTTTTCATGTATTCTCCTATATAAAGTTAAATAAATAGTTAAAAAATTCTAAGGCACAAAACTAGCTAGGTTAGCTGAATTATCCGTGGCCATCTGAAAAAGAGTATTTACTCTAGGCATATACTCAAAATCCATATCCACAGACGTATCAACTAACTGTCCCGAGTTCGCAGGATTTTGAAGATCACTCATAAGCCATTCAAACTCTACCCCTACATACCTTAAAGTAGTGTGGTTTCCACTACCATCAAGATCTACTCCGATTCCAGGATATGCCTGAACTGTCATACTATCCTTTCCTAAATAAGTAATGACTACACCGCTACTTCTCAATGAAATAAGAGCATCAGGACCAACGTAGTTTTCAATCCTAAGAGGTACACCAATACTCATTCTTACTACAGGATCTCCAGAGCCGTTTTTAGTAATAGTACATTTAGTATTAGTTCCAAACCCTTCATCTTCCCAGTTGTCCCCATGTTCAAGAGTAACAACCGCTTCTCCTGCGTCGGGATGTCCTGTCGCACTTAGAGCACTTGAGCATGAGGCATCCGATACTGCATCTGATTGAACTTGGGCCAAGTTAGCGTTAAACGCTTGATCTGCTAGATCGATTGTTCCTAGAGTTTGAACTTGGTCGTTTAAGATAATGTCAAAACCAGTGACGGCCACTGGGTTTACCATGGCATCTAGCTCGATAGTATCGATACCAACTTCAGACGAATAAGGATCAACTGCCGATACACTGTTGGTGTAGACCTGAGCATCAGCCAAGACCGATAGGGACATAAAAAGCCCTAAGATTAGTAAAAAGCATTTTTTCATAATTTCTCCTCGAAAAAAAGTTTCGTTTTTGTTTCTGATATCTACTCAATCGAAGCAATAAAAGTTTCTTTAAAAGTTTTTTGAGCGATTGAGTAATAAAATTGCCTCTTTTTTCTACTTATATATAGAGAAGTATTTTTATTAGGAGATACAATGACTAAATATCTAATTTTACTTACCTTATGCCTTTCGTTTTCTACTTTTTCTCAACCTCTAAAACGATCTTTATCAAAGAACTCAGCACCTCCTGTAATGGTAAAGTTTCCAAACCGTTTTGAAGTCCTGACCTTAAGTAAAGCAAAGAAAAGTTTTGATCTTACCTTTATTAACCCGTCAGATACAACTCTTAAAATCAGGCCAAGATTTAGTCCATGGAAAGATGAAAAGTTAAAGAAATATTTTTTTAAAAAAGATCAAATTAAATTAGAGCAAGAAGTTATCGAGCTTAAGCCAGGACAAAAGAAAACAATTAAAGCACTAGCTAATCCTGAAGAATTGAGTAGTGTTTTGGCCTTTTACGTATTTCCAGATCTCGTTGAGATGAAAAATAGAAAAAATCGTCGCTACATTAACGCCAACGCTGCTTTTGTAGTCAACAATTTTGCAAAGGGAAAACACTCTATTGATATTAAATCTAAAATCAAGCTTAAAAAAGGTAACTTGCGTGTTTCTCAAAAGTTAAAAAATGATGGTGATCTTATCTTTTATAATTATAGACTTCATCACATCCTTTTAGATTCAAATAATACCGTCATATACAAAACAATGAGAGACAATCCTTTTAAATCAATTGGAAGCAACATAGAAGTATCTAAAAAGAACGTTTATAAGGTAGGTGAACTAAAAAAAGGAACTTATAAGCTAGTTACATTATTTAAAGATCCACTTGTAAAAGATGTTTTTAAGAACATGGAATCTTTTGAGGTTAAGTAGTGTACCTCATAAAAAGTCTGTTTCTATTCTTCTTTTTAAGCATATCTCTATCGGCAAGCGAGTTTGAGATTGGAAAGGAAGAAGTTCTCATAGAAAAAGAAGGAATTCTTTATGCGGAGAGTTTAGAGAGAAAGAGTTCTGTCAGAATTCTTAATAACAATACTGTTTTAATTAGAGGAAAGCGAGAAGGCTCTGACATTATTAGAATTGTATTAAGTGACTTATCCAACCAGGATATTGAAGTAAGCATTGTAAAGGGTAGTGGTCTTCTTAAGGGAAATGGAGAGCTAAATACACAATACTCAAGAAACTATACTTCAGTGAATGGAAGATCAAATTTTAGTGAGAACTTTAGTTCGAATTTGTCAATCAATCCATACAAGGGAACATCACTAAGTACTAGTGCTAAAATTAAACGTAAACAAGGAAGAAAATGGGAAGAGAGTCTAGGAGGCTTTCGACTTAAAAAAGATAATGCAGAGGTAGGCATTCTAAGCTCAGATCCTTATACCTCTAGAGGGGATGGGATTTCTAAAAAATCAGGAGAGACTATCTACTTCAATGCCAAAGATTCTTATCGCTCAGCTTCTCTTAGTAAAACGTCTTCTGGAGACATTAAAGGTAACGTGGTGAGATCTGGAATTAAAATAGGAAGAAAAGATCTCTCCTATACAGTAGGGGTCTCTAACTATCAAAGTCACGAAACTTATAACCATGAACTTAACTCCAAAATATCTAGCTTTAATATTGATAACTATCTCGGGCACACCAATAAATCCTATTACACTAAAAATAAGATTAGTTACGCCTCCCATGGAGGTATTTATAGAAAGATGGCCATTGAACACTCTTATTCTCCCGATGGAAGGATGAATGAGATTAAGGAAGACGAGGATTATGAAAAAGAAAGGGTAAACGATTATGTTATTACTAACGAATTTGATATCGTGGATATTAACTTAGATCACAAATATTCAAAAAATGTCATTCAAAATATTGTCACCGATAAGACTAATGTAAAAAAGAAACTATCTAAAAAAAGTAGCATCTCTTTAGAAAACACTAATACTAAGACAAATCTTCAAAGGACCCAGAGAACTTACCTAGGTTACTCAACAAAGATTTATGATAGTGGAGAGCTAAGCTTAAGTGTAGGGGAGCAAAGAGTTGGGAAAAATAGTAGCGTATCAGCAAAAGCTCAAAATAGGTTAAATCTTGGGGATCTAAGAATCGTTTCTGCTCTAATGTATGCAAAAACCAAGAATATTAATAACAATGAAGCTAGTTTAAATATATCTAAAAAGATTGGGAAAGAATACAAGTTAAACGCTGGAGTAAGATTTAAAGAAGACTTTTCTTCTTACTCCTTTGGGGTACAAAACAAGTTAACAAGAGTTATGGGAACTTACTCTAAGGTAAAAGAATCTAATCGTTGGTCGCTAAACTACTCGACAAATATAGGTGTTAACGGAATAAGCAAAATTGTTTCTAGTTCTATCGATTACTTTAATAAACTAAGTATTAGAAGTTATCTTGATAGAAACTTAAATAACGTTTTTGATAAAGAGGACGTCTATCTCTCAGAGGTATCGAATCACTTGTATACAAACAAAAGTAAGATTGATGATAAAAAAATTACAAGTGATAATGGCTTAGTAGTCTTTAGATCTCTTAAGTCTAATGAAGGCGGAATACTTTCGCTGAACCATAAGGACTATATTACAAGCGAAACAGACAAAACTTATTCTAGGCTTCCAAGCTCTCTTGAAGTGGCCTTTTATGAGAAAAGTACAAAGAAAATATTTTTTAATGGCACTAAAGAAGTTAGTAGAAAAACTCTTCTATTAGAGTGCTCAAAACCAGTTTTTAACCAAAAGATTGAACTTAAGAATGAGAACGAATTTCTTCTTAATTACCCAAAAGGCGGAAATTGTTTAATTAAGCTTGATTACATTCATAATGCCCTTATTCCCATTCCATCTTTTAATATAAAAGTTTCTGGAGACATCGTTTTCACTATTAATCAAGCAAGTATCAATTCAATTGGGAGAGTTAATTTTAAAGGTATGGAGATTGAGGATTCTATTGACGCTATTTATGGTGATAAGAAAATAGTGATTGATGAGGACGGCTTTTTTGAGACTGATTATAAACACCCTCAAAGACTTAAAATTAAAGGAATGACTTGTAAAGAGAAGTACACGATGGTCTATGAAAGGACTCTTGAGTACTTCTGTGTAAAAAAGAACCCTCTTTTAAAGAAAAATACGAAAAAGAAGGTGGTTAAAGACAAAAAAGCTCAAAATGAGCTAACTCGAAGACAAAAGAGAAGACAAAGGGCCAAGAAAGAAGGTGAAAAGAATGATTAAAAGAATAGTATTAATGAGCATGTTATCAATTAACTTAATTTTTGCCTCAGTTTCGTTTGATTTTAGTGTTAGCGATACAGACCTAGGTCTAGGGAAGATTAATCCCCTTTCTAAGAGCTTTAGAGAAGATATTCTACTCGTATACACTACTGGGGTTCAAAAGAGTTGTATGTCATCACTGCTTGATGATAGTGACGATGAGGACTATAGCGGAGTTATACAAAAGAGATCAACGTCTTGTCTCATCGAAAGGGATTCCTCAGGAGAGGTGGTTATAAATGTATCGGGCAGCCTTGAAATCTCTATTAGTAATTATTTAGGTGACAGTGGTGATGTCATTTTAAAACTGAATCCTGGACATGTACCAAGCTATGCCGAAATAGTTTTTAATGACTTTTCCATAGAAATGAATGCTTCAAGCCCTAATTGGACGGGATATGTTACTTTTAGTGCTAAGTTTTTATGGAAAGACCTTATTAATAGTACCAATGTGAACTTGTCTGTCTCAGAGCTGTTTAATGTGGAAGTGTTTTTTGAGCCAATAGCGTATGAGATGAGATGTAAAGAGTGGAAGAAGAATAATAAATGCAAGAAGTGGGTTAAATGCAAGCTTTATAGAGACGACCATAATTGGAAACCTCCTTGCGGAGCAAACATCTCCAGTGAAATTGACCAGTATCTAGTGTGACGTAGTGTAATTAATAATTTTAAGAATCTTTTTCATATCCCTTTTCTTCAGTCCACTTACACTAATTACCTCGCCACCACGAGAAACTAGTGACAATTTATCCCAAATAATACCCGCATCAGGATTTGAAACAGATATTTCGCTAAAGAGCATCTTGTTTACAACTGTATCCCAAAAGAAAATCAGGTTTTCATATTTAGTAATTTCGATTGAGTTTTTAGTGATGGTGATTTTTTGAGGCATGAACACGGCTAGAATATTAAACTTTAACAGATTGTAGATCCTACTAGTTCTGATTGTAATGGCATTTTGCAATTTACGATTTCCTTTTTATAGATCCGTTTGTGATGATTATATCGAGTTCTTTTAGAGACTCCAGATCATCCTTTTTGAGTGCTTCGAGATTATTACTTTTAAAGAGCTTTAATATGCGATTGAAGGCTTTTTCTTCAAAGGCAACAGCCTTACCAGTATTGTTGTTGAAAATACTTTGGTTCTGTTTAAAATCAAGTTCTTCAAAGGTGTAAATAGTGGGAACGTAACCAATAAGGTTTTTCTTTGTAATGAGGTTGTCTGTATTCTTGACGGCTTCGATAGCTTCTTCTAGCTCCTCTTTGATTGCTATCCATTCAGGCCTATTAACAAAGTCAGAATCAATTTTCTCTTTTATTATATTTAAAAAGACCATGGGCGAAGGTTTTAGGGTTGCAATCCTTATAAATTGCTTAAAGCCTGTAAACGTCTTACAAAGCGATACTTCTTTTTTAAATTTTAACTCTACAGTACAACTCATCGTACCTACTCAATCGTATAAAACCAGATGCTTTGCTTAAAATATAAAGTTCGCAAATTTGAGAACATTTTCGAGTTAATAACTACTTATCTTCTTCTAAATACTAGAAGAAAGAGTGGAATAGGTGGAACAAGGCCAGATAAGAGCGAGCAACTAGGTGGGGGAAAGGAAGAACAACAACTATAAGTCATTGAAATAGCGAGTGATTTATTATGGAACAATAAAAGTTCGCAAATATGAGAACTTCTTGTTTAAAAAAGACAAAGAAGGAACCAAAGAAAAAACAAAAAATCCAAAAACAATATAAACATCGGTTCAAACTTAAAGATCTATAGAATTATAAAAAAGACCATATATATAGATATGGCCCAAAAGATGGGCGAGAAAAATCGAGTTTTTGCAAAATTTACCCCATTCAAAAGAGAGAATGCTCGTATTTTGAAAAGATTCAATAATCAGATATTATCTAGATAGAGAAGCGAAATGTAGATGTGAAAGCGAACCGTTGAGCAGATGTTGTATAAGTTGAAGTTGAGCTAAGTGTTACTATCCAGGTTGTCGTTGTAAAAATTCTCTTCCCCCCGAAATCAACATTGGGCCCTTTTTGGGCCCTTTTTTGTTTCCAAAAAATTCGATTGAGAAGAAAAGGGGTTCTTTATGTACTTAAAAATGTTTACCAACAAAAAGCAAATGATTGAATTTTACAACAATCTACTAATTTCAAATGATTTAAAAATCAATATTGAGCAATACTGTGAAACCTTCTTTGATCTTAAAAATACCCTTGTTTTGCACTACTCTTTTGTAAATGATGAAGAGTTTGATCGCTACTTTTTCGAGATTCTTCAGGGGGCTTTTTTAAGGCTTGGTGAGGGCTCTCCCTTTCAAGGTGATGTCTACGATGATATTAAAAATGTACTGGTAAGAGAAGCTGAAAAGGCCAATTTTAATAAGATAGAAGATCTTTCGCTTTTGATTAATTTTATGAAAGATGCTGGAATGGAGCATTTTAAGAATGCACAGAATATTATAAGAGAAATTGGTAATACCGAGAAGTTGGATTTCTAGTCTTTTGATAAGTAGGTTAGCATAAGCTCGATCTCTATTCCAAGATCTGTGGCCATTTCTAAAAGCTTCTCTAGGCTTATAGGTCTTTTTTCATTTAAGATACTGCTTAAGACCCCTTTTGATACGCTACAGTTATCTATAACCCAGGCCCTACCCTTTTCTTCGCATCTTAGTTTTATCTGAGCAAGGAGAGACTTTCTAATCAGCTCGCAGACATCTTGCTTGGTTCTCATATTTGAGAACTTTTCATTACTAGACTCTTTTTTCTTTTGCGTACTCACATTTTCTCAATCGTAAAAAATGGAGGGGAGACTCAAATTTGAGAACTTTTATGTTGCGCCACGTATATAAATAGTGTATACTGTTTACATGAGAGATAATAGCTTTTCCTTTGAATGGATTAACCTTGCAAGAAATAGAAAGAGCTTATTATTAAAATTAAAGTCCTCGAAAAACCAAATTGAAGATCCTAAAAAGAGAACCGTTGAGCGAATTAGAATTATGAATCTATCTGATGTTGAAGTGATTAAAGAACTTAGAGAACTTAAGAAATAAATCAACAACAAAAGGGTAGAACATGAATCTTGTTCCTAATGAAGTAAAAGACGCACAAGTAATCTTTGTTTCTCACAGTGGGGGGAAGGACTCTCAGGCGATGCTTGCTCAATTAATAAGACTTGGACTAAAGGAAAAGATCGTATTAGTTCACGCAGATCTTGGTGAGATGGAGTGGGAAGAAATGAAGCCATGGATTGAGTCTATCTCCTTTGGATTACCTGTAAACGTAGTTGAAGCAGACCTGGACTTTTTCTCTCTTGCTCGTAAGTATGGGAGGCTTCCTAGTGGTATGCAACAGTTTTGTACTGACTTTCTAAAAATTAAGCCGATTGGGAAATTTATTCATGACTACATGGATAAGCACGGTATTACTAAGGCCATTAACGCTACAGGAATGCGTGCTGAAGAATCTAAAAGAAGAGCAGGCAAAGCACCTTTAATTCTTTCTAAGGGTAAAGGTACTACTGGGCTTTATATGCCTAAAAAACACCCAACACATCTTATTCATGATTGGCTTCCTATTCTTGGTTATACAGAAAAAGAGGTTTACCAAGAAATTGAGCTTGCAGGGCAAAAAGTGCATGAAGTTTATTCTAAAGGTTTTAGCCGTCTATCGTGTGTGTTTTGTGTGAATGGTAGGATCTCTGAGCATAAGGAAGCATCAAAGTTAAGGCCTGAGCTTGCGAGAAAAGTCGCCGATCTTGAAAAAGAACTAGGTCGCGCCTACAGGCTGAAGCAATCAAAGGGTGTCAAGTACCCAAAGTATATGGATGAATACCTTCCAATCTTTGAAAAGAAAGTCGCTTAAGAAATATCAAACTAGAATTATTCTCGGAGTTTAAATGCAAGTGCAAATCAAACAGAAATTACTCGTTCCTTTAACACAAGAGAGAAAGGACTTATACAAAAAAACGAATTGTGACGACAGGATGATGTGGATAGAAACGGAAGTTGAAGGTACATTTATGTATAGTCCACAAACTTACCACGAACCAGATCATAGTGAATTTGACATTGAGTTTGTTTACGAAATACTCCCAAATGGAAAAAGAGTAGATTTATCTAAAAGTGAAGATGAATATATTGAGCACTTTTATTCTGAGATCTTTGAAAAGGCAGACCATTTCTTTAGAACTAATGGAGAGGGTTAAGAGTGGGCAAGAAGGTTGTAATCGAATTAACAAACGAAGATCTTTCTATAATGCTAGAAGCAATCAGTGTCTTTAGAGAGGATATTGACGGAGTAGAAGATATTGATAATTCCTTAGTTGTTAAAAGGGTTAATGAGTTAGAGTCTAAAATTAGAACAGAGTCAATGAAGGGAAAATTCGACGTTGCAAGATGGACAACTACCGATATTGATTGTCGCATTAATGAACTAGAAATCGGGATTAGCGAAGAAGAAAAAGAGGGTTTTATAGAAAGCGTGATTGATAATCTCGAAGTAGCTTTTGATTCGTCAGTGGGGATAAACTGGGACACAATAGATCACGCCATTAGGGTTACTTGTATTGATTATTCTCTTTAAAAACTAAGCTAGTGGGATATCTATGCATTACCAGACAATTATAAAAGAGTGTGAAAGTTTAGATCAAAAAGCAAGGAAAATATATAAATGTAATTCTAAGAGAGTTAAAAGGTTTATTCTTCTAGCAGAAAGTTGCCAGGCATATCAAATTTTAGAGTTTCACTTTCTATTGATTAAAAATGGTTTTCCAATTGATTTTTTATTCTTTCCCGATGAAAAAGACTTATTGGGTGGTTTTTATCGTTCACATCTTCCTAGATATTTAAATAATTCATTTATTAAATCTCTTAAGAGGTATTATTCTAATAAAGTAATTAAAAGAATGTTTGAGGATGATGGTTATAATTTTGAATCTCTTTATATTAGAGACATTGCAGGACAGATTAAAAAGATTAACAAATATCCTGATTTGAGAAAACGACTCTTAAAGAAAAAGATAAGATGTTTCAGGTGGCTTGATAAGCACCTTTCTAGACTTGCTTTATATATAGAGCATACTGATTATAACTTGAATCAAAAAAAGAGCGTCCTCGAAGTTCACGATAAGGTATTTAAGATTATGGATGATACCTACAAAGTTTTAGTACCCAAAACAAAGCACGATTTAATCAAGTGCAGTGAACTTTTTGATTTTTGTATTGGAACTGAGGATTTTTATTCTAAAGGAATAACTTTAGGTGATTTTTCTTTTGTTGCGGTATTTAAAAATGGTATACCTTGGGAAGGTGTACTTTTTGACAATGTAAGAATTATCCAAGCCTATGGTAAAGGCAACACATCTTCGAGTACTCACGTTAGAAGCTTCTTAAGAGATCTTCTTTTTAAAAGTAAAAAAATTGAAGCTAATTCATCTTGGATTAGCCACTTTCTTTATCATGATGGGGTTTTAAGCGTTATCACCAAGAAAGAAGATACTTATCAGTACAAGATAGATGACGAAACCTTATGGGAACTTGAAAACTCACAATCGAGAGGTTCCTATTATTGTCGAAATATCAAAGGAAAATTTAAAAATATAGCTTAATCTTGTTGCATTGCGTAGATAAATAGTGTATACTGTTTAAAAGAGATGTCAATATTGTTTCTGTTAAGTTCTATGCGTTCCTGCTCAAAATTCTCTCACTTTAATATTTATTTTTATAAATTACTCTGGGGGGAGTCTATGAGTATCGATACTATTAAAGACACATTAAATGATTCAAAAGATTTCTACCCAACTCCAGAAGTACTATTTACAAAAATGGTAGCTAAAATAAACGATAAGGCCCAAATAAGAAGTGTTTTAGACCCTAGTGCTGGAAAAGGGGATCTTTTAAAGCATCACTTTAACTGGATGAAAGATCACTACTCTAGAGGGGCAAAGTATTACGCTATTGAAATTGAAAATAGTCTTCAGAGCGTTTTAAGAGATTTAAGAAGTGATGATTTTAGAAAGATTAATATTGATGTGATAGATAGTGACTTTCTTAAATACCAGGGATCTCAACAATTTGATTTAATTCTTGCAAACTTTCCTTTTTCTGATGGAGAGTATCATCTTAATAAGGCCATTGACATGATGTACTCTGGTCAAATTGTATGCCTTCTTAACGCACAAACAATCAAAAACCCTTTTTCTAATGAAAGAAAGAGACTAGTTCAAAGACTTGATGAACTAGGTGCAAGTGTTGAGTTTGTTGAAAATGCTTTTTCAAATGCCCAAAGAAAGAGTGATGTTGAGGTTGCATTGATTTATATCGATAAGAGAAAATCAATCGAAGATGATCTTTTTGAAGGTATGGAAGGTGAAGAAAAAGAGAGTAGCCGAGAATTTAAAGAAGGAAAGATCACTTCAAGAAGAGGTATTTTAGATCTAGTTAAGGAGTATAGTGCTATTAAAGAAAATGGTACAAGATCAATCTATGAATATTACAAAAATTTTAGTGAACTCTCTGAATATATGTCTTTAAGTGTAAGAGGGGCAGAAAGCACAGATGGTTCCTTAACTGATGAGGTGAAAGCTCAAATAAATGGATTTAACCTATCCCTTAAGCATGACTATTGGTCAAAGCTAATTGAGTTAAAAGAAGTTAGAAAGAAACTTACGAAGAAAGGGAGAGAAAAATTTCATACTTATCTCACTAGTTATCTTAAGTATGAATTTAGTGAAGATAATATTAGGCGCTTTCTTATGAATCTTACCGAAGCTTATCCTGATGCAATTGGGGATTGTGTAGAGGAGATCTTCCATGAGTTTACAAAACATGCTTTTTACGAGAGAGCTACTGAGCAAGAAAAAAAGAATGTCTATCTTTATAATGGATGGAAGTCTAATAGTGCTTTTAAAATCAATAAAAAAATAATTTATCCATTCTGGGCACTCTCAGGGGCCCTTGCTGAAAAGAGTATTTCTTGGGACGTAGCGAATACTTTTGAAGATATCTATAATGTTCTGACTTACTTTAAAAAAGAAGGAAGCGAAGATGCTCAGACAATGCTTAGTAATCTCAAAGAAGCTGTTAAGGCAGGAGAGACTAAGTATGTAAATGATATCGTAGATATCAGACTCTATAAGAAGGGTACTTGTCACATCAAATTTATCGATGAGGATGTATTAAGACTTCTTAATATTGAAGGATCTAAAAGAAAAGGTTTTCTACCGTTTGATTATGGACACAAAGAAACTGAGAGTATGAGTGAAGAAGAGTTAGAGCTTGTAGAAAACTTTGAAGGATTAGAAAACTATAAGGTGATTCCTGCCGATAAAAGAATTGGCGCATTTAGTGAAGAAGTAAAACTACTAGTAGCCTAAGGATATAATATGGGAAAAGAGAAAAAGATTTTAGCAATGAGTATTGATCCCTCTAGAAGAGAGGTATTAAAGATTATTGAAATTGAAAACTCACTTGATGGTATTTTAAAAGCTATCGGATTGGATACCTCAGGGACTTTTGAAATTGCAAAAAGCATTACGACAGAGGGTACATATGCTAAAGAAAGCGAAATCTCTTCATGGGATCTCTATATTGACGGCGAGTCCTTGTTAAAAGAAGATCCTAAGGAATGCTTTATGATGACTGATAAGGATGGTAATCAAATTAGTCAAATACTCTTTGGTAAAGGTCTTATCCTTGGAACAGATGTTGATGGTGAGAGTGTGAGTGTTGATCCTAATGAAATGTTTAAAATTGCAAAAGTTATGGCCATGACTAAAGATCACCCTAACTGGGTAAAAGCTCTAGAGCATAGAAATGAGCTCGTCGCAAGTATCGCAAGAGGTTTTTAAGGAGTATTTATGAATAGTGAAAAAAATTATCTTACTGAAGAGGCCAAGGGTCAAAGAGATCATGTTTGCGAATATGATTGGAAGGCCATGAAAATAAAGGATCTAAAAACAGGTAATATACTTCCGATGAGAATTGACACCGAAGGGGGAATGGTTGAAATTTGGTATCATAGTGAATCTCATTGGGTATGGTGTGAACTCGCTACCGAGGCCTTCAAAAAACACCTCTTCTCTCAAAATACGGGTCTAAAGCCTAAATTTGAGTAATATCTATTTAGCCTAGAATTATGGGCCATATCTCATAGAACTACTCTCTCACAATGTAGAGTAATTCAAGAAACCTGTAAGAATCAATCTTACTTAATCCTGGAGGAGATATGGAATATATACAGTACAGTTTAATTTATTCGATCGGATACGCAGTAGTATTTCTTGTTGGTTTAGAGCTGTTTTTCTGGCTCACGAAATTAACCTTTAAGTCAGTTACAAAGTTTATAAAGCCAGACTTTAAAAACGACAAGAAACTAATAGAGCTAACATCGTTATTAACTGTAATCTTGACGGTCGCTTATTGCATTGATTTAGGCATCTTTATTCCGAGGGCGGTAACTGCGACGTTAGTATTTGCAGTTTTTGAACTCTTGTCAATACTTCTAATCTCTGAGGTTACTTTTAGTTTCACTACAAAGAAAGAGGACTAAGAGCAAAAGAAGAATATATTTCTAAGGAACATTAATGGAATATTTAACATATTGGTTAACTGGAATAGATTATATATTCAAGGCACTGGTCTTGGTTGGCGTTGTGCCTCTTCTATTTATCTCTTTGATTAAGCTACTTTTATATATCGATAAGAAAATAAGTGAGCTAATACCCTTTTCTACCGAAGCTCTTTACTTGGGAATTACTGGTTGTTTGTTGTTTTTAGTTTTCTTACCTTATGGACTAGGGGAAATTATAAGTGCTCAAGGTGATCTGAAAAAAGTTTCTCCCATAGGTTTTTGCTCCTTGGGGTTAGGTGCAGTTATCTTAGTAGCGTTATTTTGGACATTTATAGATGAGTTTTTAACGAACACTAAAAAATGATTCATAAAACTTAAGAATACCAATAGGAGGAGACATGGATATTTTTGTAGATACAGTTACTCATTGGTTTAGTGGAGTTGTCGAACTATCAAAGGCCTTTATAGGTGCGATTGCTATAATGCTGGTCGTAGTCCTCATTAGTAAGTTATGGACATTAGTAAGTGAAAAAATAACGAAGTTATTTTCTGTTAATTTGCGAGATCTTTTTTTGACTGGGCTAGTTATTATAAACTTTTTCATTGTTACTCCTGTAGCTATTGGAAGATATCAGTCTAATCTAAGTTTAGATGTATTGGTCTTTGTGTTCGCATCTCTTTTAGGTATAAAGGTACTGATGTGTAACCTAAGTAGGTAAACAATGAATATCTTCATAACAAATTCTTCCTATAAGAAGGGGAGGAGGGCTTAAAGATTAATTTTATGCTCTCTCCTTAAAAAACTGCGATTGAGTCGATGTGAAGACTCAATTAAAGTTTAAAAACATTGTATCTCTTTTTGATGGCATGTCATGTGCTCAAATTGTACTTAACCAACTTGGTATCTCTTATGAGAAGTACTTTGCTTCCGAGATTCATAAACACTCAATTACTATAACTCAAGATAACTATCCCAATACGATTCAATTAGGGGATGTTAGAGAGGTGGACGGATATTCTCTTGGTGAAGTTGATTTTATTTTTGCAGGATCTCCTTGTCAGGGTTTTAGCCGTAACGGTAAGAAGCTTCAATTTAAAGACGATAGATCTAAACTTATTTTTGAATTTATAAGAATTTATAAAGAAGTAAATCCGAAGTACTTTTTTCTAGAAAATGTTTCGATGAATAAAGAAGCCGAGGATTACATTACAAATTTTCTTGGTGTTGCACCAATTGTTTTAGATTCGGCACTGGTAAGTGCTCAGAGTCGAAAAAGATTATATTGGACTAACGTTCCCTACGTTGGTGAACCTCAAGACAGGAAGATGTTTATTAAAGATATCTTAATCGAAGAATTAAATCATAAAGAAGAACTTATAGAGTCGGCAATAAATTATCCTCCACATCACTTTGGTAAAAACTATCTTCAATGGGATGTTTCTGGAAAGGGTCATCGGTCTCAACAATACAGGGCCTATTATCCTGAAAGTAAACATGGATGCTTGGCTGCAACAAGGGCCAGCGACAAATGTAAGGTACTTCTTGATAGAGAAAAAATGCTTTATAGAAAACTAGACCCTATCGAATGTGAAAGGCTTCAAGGAGTTCCCGATAATTACACCAAGGCCGTAAGTAGAAATCAAAGAATCAATATACTTGGTAATGGATGGAATATCCCAACTGTTAAACATCTCTTAAAAGGATTAGATTTATATGATTGTGCCTAAGAAATACAGAATCGTTACAAATGGAGCTTTTTATAAACTACAGTTTTGTGTAGGTAGCAATCTCTTCTTTAATACCTGGGCCGATATTACATTAAATAAAACTAGTGATCTATCGGGGCAGAGTGTTCAGATAACTCATTTTAGCGATCTTTCAGACATCGAGTATCTGATTAAGGAGCATTTAAAAATAACGTCTAAAACAGCTAATAAGGACTCCAAATGGAGTGTTTTAGTTGATGGAGGAATTTAAATTGAAAAAAATGAAAAAAGCAAAGGGGAAAAGCTACATATTAGTGCAGATACCTACATTAGGTCACAGATAGAGCTTTTAAGGTGTGAGAAGTTTAGAATGTATAATCAAGGCACTAAAGAAATTAGAGCAAAGTCTATCGTTGATAAGGTCTTAAAAAATAGTGGTGCAATAGTAAAAGATGACAAGATGGGTTAAATAGTGTATACTGTTTAGTGCGAGGTGGAAATGAGTGGGGAATTAGAAAAGCTAAGAAAGAGGATTGCTACGTTAGAGTATGAGAATGCAAACCTTCGTATAGTTGAAGAAGAAAAACAAAAAGTTATAGATAAACTACGAAAAGTAATAAGTGATTCTAAAACTCTTGAAATCCAAGAGGGTTATGATATCGAATCAGTTAACAAACTCTATAATGAAGTTGACCATCTTCGGGCTCAATTAAAAGAAAAGGATCAGACAATAAGTGAGCTTTCTTGGGACGGTGCTTTAAATAGGGCAGAGGAGAAAATACGCGATCTTAAGTTAGAGCAGGAAAACAGTAAAATACTTCAAAATGAGGCTAAATGGCTGTTGTCTCAGTCTTGTGTGAATACAGTGTTTTTTCATGAAACATCTAATTATAAAAAGCGTAGATTAAGTTTCTTAAGTAAATTAAAAGAACAGGAGGGAATAGATGAGTAAGCCAAATAACCCAAGAGAAAAAGAATTATCTAACGAAATCTATGCTTCAAGGGATGATATTAAAGGTCTCGCTCGCTTATTTAGATCCTCTAAAGATCAAATCCTTGGAAGTCCACTTCTTAAAAGCCAGATGAATAAGGCGATTTCAAAATTCAATAACTCTGAAAGTGAGATCATTCTTGATTATTATGAAGAAATCTATGATGAAATTAATGATGTAAGTCATATTCCTCTTAGGACTGGAGCTAAATCTGAACTAAGAGATGAAAATAAAGCAATCGTTATAAATGAAAATGATAATGATATGCTTCCTAACTCGCAAAAAAGGGCCCTTCAATACGCTAAAGAACAAACAAACGCAGGGAAAATTATTGACTGTCTCACCCACGGTATTGATCAGTTAACTACGAGTAACAAAGAAATAAAGGCATCTGATTTAATTGCTGCCTCGCAAGCAGCCAGTGCAATAAATAATACTGTAGATACTATCTTAAAAGTATCAGAGTTTTTAGATAAGAAGAATAAGGCAAGCTAGTTTCTATGGGGGCCATTAAATACAACAAAGAGCTAGTCAGTAAAATCCTTAATTGTAACTGCCCAAAAGAGGTGGCAAGGCTCGCTAAAAAAGAAAACCTGTCTTATGTATATGCCTTAAGACTTCGAGTTGAAAACGGTAAAAGGTTTAATCTTCCAAAAAATACAGAAATTAAAAGTGAGCTAGACGTAATCTTAGAGCTATTTCGTGAAGATAAGACTACTAAAGAAATTGCCCATATTTATAATGTTAAACCTCAGGTAATTACAAATCTTGTTAAAAGGGCAGGGTATAGTCGCGTCGCTCTTAAAAACGAGGGTCGTCTCAGAACTGCAAAACAGATTAGTAAACTTTATAATGAGGGTCATACCTTAAAAGAAATCGAAGAGACACTCGGTCTAGATCGTGGGAAGGTGAGATATTTCGTTGAACATCTTTGCAAGAAGTTTAATGTTAAGTTAAAGAGAAAATTTGATAAGTGGAGCGAAGAGGAAGAACTTTTAGTTTTAAAGAGTCTTGGGATATACGATTATAAAAAAATTGCAACATTAGTTGGAAGAAGCCATTCATCTGTAGATCATTTTTGCTATAGAAAAAATCTATCGAAAATGACTAAGTTTCCTATGCATTTAATCCCTCTGAAAATTCTTAGACCTATGGTGAAAAAGTTAAAAGGAGGCGTTCTTCGTTTTGACGACATAATTGTTGTCTCAACCAAGATAGCGAAATGTAGTCTTAGAATTTCTTATATTAAGTTAGTAGAGATGCTTGATAAAAAAATCTTAGAACTAGATTTCGAGAACGAAAAAATCATTAGATCGATGGCCAATATTTCAAAAAAAATCTTTAAATCAAATCTTAATATAGAGAAGTTTATAGCAGAAACTTCTAATCAGGTTCGCATAGACCATAAAGAAAAGCTTAAGCAGTACCTAGAAATGCTCAAAGAAGGGCATCCTAGTGCAAAGGTGTCACGAGAAATTTACGGCACCAATCATCATGGTGATTCGATAAAATCACAACTATTTAGATATCCAAAATAAAATTGTTGCAATACGTCATAAATAGTGTATACTGTTTAAAGAGTAAATGTTCACGTTCTTATAGTTCACTTTGTTATTTTCATAAAAAAGGGTCTATATGTCTAGAAAGTATGTCTACGAATTAACAAATGAGGAATTATCTATTAGAGATTTCTTTACTTCAAAGGCTAAGGCAGAAAAGGAGAAGAAGACCCTAATAGATGAACTAAAAAAAGAAAACAAAGAAGAGCTTCTTTGCGAAGATTCTGATTTTGAAAAAGATTTTAAAAATCAAATCCCACATATTATCAAACACAATCTCTATTAAAATTAACTAGAGGAGTAACCAATGAGTAACGAGAAGTATAGTAAATGGTTTGATAAGGCATTCGATGCAAAAAAAGAGATGGAACAAAAGAAAAATTTAGAAGATTCACTGGTTAAAATTGCAATATACGAGAATAGAAATAATAATTTTAATTTTACAAATACTAGTCAAAATAAAGAGCATATCGAAAAACTTAAAAAAGAATATCTTTGCATGAATAAACTCTCTTCCCTATGGAGAGACTTGAATGTAATTGTTACTCACCTTGAACAGGGTGATTCTCAAAGTGTAGTTGAACTAAGTGACTTTAAAAGCCATCCTCATAAACCTATTGTTTCGATGGGTGTTAGTACTAGCTCGCTCGTTGACGCATGTTTAATAGCCACCTTGAAAGTCCTAGAATCAAGGGGAGAGATTCGCTATGGGAAACAATAAAAAATATTACGTAACTATCGCCTATGGTGAATCAATGGAGAGTTGGGATACTCACTTTTTTGACACTGAAAAGGAAAGGGAAGCTTTTATAGAAGGTGTTGAAATAGGGTGTGGTTGGCTAGAGCACGCAGAGCTTGAAAAAGGTATTACCCATAGTGAAAAAGAAGAAAAAAGGGTTATTTGTGAGGGTAAAACCCCTCTAAATAGCTTTAGAGAAGATGTGTTGGGTTGGGGCAAAGTATCTTAAATTTAAACTATAGGAGAGTATATGAGTGAGATTATTAATACTAAAATTATTTCTAGCTCTAAGGGCCCTAGACTTTGGGTTGAGGGAGTAAAGCTAGGATCAAATGGATTTGTTAAAGGCGAGTCTTATTCTAGAGTAGTTAGTGGTTCTTCAATTATCTTAAAAAGCGATCCTGAAGGAAAGTATAAGGTATCTGGTAAATCAAGAAATGGTCAGAGCCTACCTATAATTGATTTATGTGGAAAATGGCTAGATAAACTCTATAGTGTGAATGACCTTGTCACGGCAAAAATAGACAATGGAGTAATTACAATAAAGCTTCACCACGAAGGAATGGCCCTAAAAGATCGTGAAAAAAGACTTCTTTCTAAAGAAAAGCTCTCAGAAGGTGCCCTTTGTTATGGGATAGGGGTAAGTGCTCATGCAATTTCTAAATCCCTTGAGGATTCAAATATTGACTCTACACTAGATTTAGCCATGGAGCTTGAAACTAAGTACCTACAGGTGGCGAATAAGAATAATGAATACCTCGGAGCAAATACTAAAATCTTTCAAGGAAAGATCGAAGAGTGCAATCCAGAAGAGATCCCAACAATAGATATCCTCTCATTATCACTTCCTTGCACTGGGCACTCGCCACAGGGAAAAACAAAAAACGCCATTAAAAAGGCAGAAGAGCATAGTAGTGACGCTACGGCCATCTTTGGGGCAATGAAGGTAATTTATAAATCAAATCCCTCAATAATTATTTCCGAAAATGTCGTTCAAGCAAAAGACTCTGCTACATATATTCTTTTCAAATCAGAATTAAGAAGACTTGGATATGAAGTTTTTGAAACTACTCTAGATCACACACATTCAAATGCTCTAGAAAAAAGAAAAAGATATTGGTTTGTAGCAATCTCTAAAAATGTATCAAAAGGATTTTCTCTTGATTCTTTAAATAACATTAAGATTGAAAAAAGATTTAGAAGAATTTCAGATGTTATTAAGGAGGGAGAGAGTAGTTATTTTTCTTCACAATGTTTTAAGAAAAGAGAGGAGATTAATAAAAAAGCGGGTCGTGGTTTTAAGTGTAATTTTGTTACAGGAAGGGATGAGTTTGTAAATGTGATCCCAAGAAATTACACTAAAAGACAGGTCTCTAATCCTCATTATCTTAATCCAGAAAACCAAGAAGAAGTGAGACTCTTTTCGCCTCGTGAACATGCTCTCATTAAGGGCATTCCTCCTCATCTAGTAAAAGAGATCGCTGCTACAACGGCCCATGAGGGTCTTGGGCAATCAATACTTTATTCCCATGCTTACTTAATAGCGAATCTTTTAGCCTATCACATTAAAGAACTTAGAAGGCAAAATACTATAAAAAAGGCCAGTTAGGAGAGAGTATGAAAACTTGCGATAATTGTGTCCACTTAAGATGCTACGGGGGAAATCAGGAAGCTGATATTTGGTGTGTTGTGGAAGATTGACAAGGCGTTGAAACACTTGCCGAACTCAGTGCTCCAAATAATTGTGCTAACTTTGAAAAAAAGGATGAGGATGAATAAGTTATTTCCGATTGGAACAGAAGAACATATTCGAGAAGAGCTTATAGAGCCAGAAAGTATGGGATTTAGATACGCTTACATAATCGAAGTACCTTCCCTAGATATTTTTGCTCTTTCTTACTACGATGAGTCTCCTGATTATTTTAGCGCTAAAAGTATGGCAAGTATAAAAGCTCGTTTCAGAGAACACTGGGGTACTGGAGCGAAGTGGAAAAAGATAACTCAAAAATGTAGCAATTGCTTTATTTATAAAAAGATAGAGTGTTTTTATAAAAAAGGAAATCGTTATCAATCTAGATGTATTGAATGCAACAATGAAGTCTGTCAGGGCTATAACGAGAGAAAGAAAAACGGAGAAGTTTAAATGTACATATTAGTGACTAATGCAAGTAAGCTTAAAAGATGTTCTTTCGAAGTAATCAAGGAAAGATTAAATAATAACTATTATCCAATATATAAAAATACGAGAAATAAACTTCTTTTTATAGAAGGGGAAAGAGTATGTTTTTATGTGGGTGGAAAGAACTCTAGATACTTTGGACACATCGTAGCTGTAGCGACGATAGCTAGGGTATCAAAGAGAGTTCTGGGCGAAAAATGTGAGACCGAACAGGTTGTTGGATTTTTAGAATTTAAAAATATTACTTATTTTACTAGGCCAATTAATTTTAAGAAGCGCTTAAGTATTCTCGATTTTGTTCCTGAAGATATCCAAAAATGGGGAGTCGTCCTTAAGGGTGGGTGTAAAAAGCTTGGAGCTTTTGACTGGGGAGCACTCTTACATGGCATACCTAATAAAAGCGATTTGATATCGAATAACTTAAAGTGAATAAGTCGAATAAGTTAAAGTGTGGAGTTGTTACGCCTAAGAACGAGAAATGCCCTTATCTAAATAGGACTTGTCCTCATAAAGATTGCAAATATGAAAGTGACTGTGAGATTTGGTCCGAGGTTTTTAAAACAAATATTGCTCCGCTTGATAAAAGATATATCGATAGATTAAGTGACACTACGAGTTCTCTTAAAAATCTCCTTGATAGGCCATCAAAGAAGCTTGAAGGCGTTATTAAATTGCATGTGATGAACAAGGACGAAAAGAGTAATGGTTAAAATAACAGTAACAATGGTGCTTATTTTTCTAATATTAAGAAATCTTAAGCTAGAGGTGATCCATGTTTACAAGAATAAGGTATGCTCTAAATGTGGCAAAAAGATTCATTATGCATCTATTTGCCCATATTGTGGGGCAGTTCAAACCTAAGAAAAAGGTGCGCTTCTATCAGTTCGTTGGGCCTTGTGGAAGAGTGAATCAGCACTTCTACTCCTATGATATGGCCCTAAAATGGACGGGTCATAGTGTTGTGAAGATTTCTCCAATGTATGGAGACTGGAAAAGAACTAATTGCTTTATTGAGATAGAGAAGGATTACTTATAAAATAGTTATATATATTTAAATTTGGATACATATGACACCTTCTCAAAAGTTTAACAAAAAGGTCTACGGGGTTATAACCGTTAGAGATCTCAATAACAGTAGATCTCAAGTGTCTAGTGAAGAAAGCATTGTTAATAAGTATGAAGTATATGATGAAGACGAAAGTGTTTATTACTGCAATACATGGAGTAATCAAGGGGGGAGACCTGTTATGATTGATAAGGCCAGTGTGAGAACATTTAAATTTTGTGGAAAAGATGGTGTCTAATACACCTATGACGAGGTCTGATTTTATTATTTCATACCTAGGCTACACCTTTCTTTTCGGCATACTCTCTAAGGCACTTAAGCCTGCTATATTAATGTTTCAGGGGTCTCAGGCCCAACAGACAGCTACCTTTGCCATTATTATAACTTTTATTGTTATTGGGATACTCAGAATGCATATCCTATTTAAAAGGGCTAGTGATCTAAAGCTTGGGGGTGGAACTTTCCTTCTTTTCTTTATTCCTTTTGTGAATTTCTTTATGTTTATGTATATGATTTTTGCAAAAGCAAAGATTGACGGAACTGATTGGAAAGGTGCCCGAGAGAGTTTTGTAGAAAATTACAACACAAAGGCCCAACTTTTTTTAGAAGTTTTAATGATTCCATTTCTTCTCTATGTTTCTATAATCGATATTAAAACTTTAACGATCAATATTTATTTGGCCATTGGGGTTACAACTATATTATTTGTCTATAACTTCTTTTTTCAAAATAGAAGTCACAAGAAAATACTCTTAAGATTTTACTTATCTCTGACTATTTGTTTTGTAATGGAACACTTTATCACCAAGGCAGGAATTTTAATCGGAGCAGGAGATCTAATACTCATAAGTATGTTTGCTTTCATGTTTAATACAAAAGATTTAATGAGAGTTAATGTTCTTTCTTGGAAATTTGTTATTATTGGGCTAGGTCTTGTGTTGTTTTCTTTTGTGCCAAGACTCGCTCTAATCCCTTTTATTAGTGTGGCCTATATAATGTTTCTTATTGAAAAACATTATGATTTACTCGTACATCTTACTATCCCGATTAGGAAGAAGCCATGAATTTTTGCAATAACTTAAATTGTGATAATACTGTAACTTCTGGACGTTTTTGTGATGAATGCAATAAAGAGTTTGGTCTAATTAGTGAGCAAAATGAACGCTCTGTTGAAGCACCCTCGTCTCCTGAAGAGCTAAGTAATATTATTCAAAGAGATGTACTCATCGATAAATCTAGTCTTATAGGTCAAAATAAAAAACTTGGGGACAGGTTTGGACTATTAAAAAAGATTAATCTTTGTGTAAATACACTGGTTGTTTTCATTTTAATTAAGCTCATTCTTGTTATTAATTCACCTAGTAAAAGAAATATCGTTGAGATCGCTCAAAATAGTAACCTCCCTGGGGCAGAGTTTTTAAATCTTGTTATGATGAATCTAGAAAAAGATGATCGAGTGAGACTAAAAAAAGAATATAAGGATTTGGATCAAATTATGCACTCGGGAGTAAGACTTTTAAAAGATCATGAAATGCTTACTCTTTCTAGAATTAGATATAATCTATCAATGAAAGATTTTGAGGCCTGTCTAGTTCTTGCTCATGGGCCTAAATATAAAGGAAATATTCCCAAAGTATTTTACGCAGCAATGAATAAAATTTCTTATAAAGAAAAGAAACTCTACGCCGATCTACTTGCAAGAGGTATAAGTTATCACTTTAGTGGAAGAACTATAAAGAAGTATCCCTTTAGTGAATCTCAACAAAGAAAAGTTTGGGATGAGGTATTTAGTAGAGTTGATGATTCATTATTTAAAAAAGTTGTAAACGAAGAAAAATTAAGTGAACATGAATCCTGTTCTTTAACTAGGCAGATGTATAGAATTTCATTTAGTAAAAAGATTAAGGATGATCTTAAGGTGAAGTTCTTAAGAACGCTTCTTTAATATTAGATCACTTCTTTTAGCTCTATATACTTATTCCTTACATATTTCTCATCTAATTCAATTGCGATACAGTTTCGATTTGTTTCCAAGCAGGCTTCAATAATATTGGCACTTCCTGCAAATTGATCTAATACAAGTTCACCTTCTTTGGTGATAAGTCTTATAATTTCTTTTAATAGTTCAATTGGCTTTTCTGAAGGATGCACTTTCTTTTTGGGAGATGGAGGTTGAAAGTTAAATTGAGCTGGAACTATGGAGCTAGTTCCTGACATAAAATCGGACTGTCTTGTGTTTTTATTAGGCCTGAGTTTTCTGGCATTTCCCTTAGTGAAAAAATAGAGAAACTCTTTATTCTTCGCCACTCTACCCGTATTATGAATTAGTTTTCCCTTAGTCCAAATCGTCATACACCAAAATTTAAACCCTGCTCTCTGTGCCATTTTTTTAATTTTGTAAAGATACTCAAAATTAGACTCACTTTCTTGGGGAAGATTTTCTACTAGGAAAGATCCCTTTTTTAAAACTCTATATTTTTCAAGAAAGTCTTCCAATGTATAGTGAAAATCACTATACCTTCTCATTGTTTTATTTGTCCCTTTGTGGGCCTTTTCATTACTCCATGGATGATCCGTAACGATAGCATCGATAGATTCGTCTTCGATCATGCTAAGATCACGCCCATTCCCGTTTATTAGTAGAGCACTCGATTCACCCCTAGAACTTTTGACAACGTAGACACCCCTTGAAACCTTTTCAAAAAGGACTCCAAGATGAGTGTATACCCTTGCTCTTACGGTCTCTTTGGCGTTGTCAGGAAAGAGATCATAGAGTTCTTTAATCTGGAAGGTTTTCTTATTTTTGAGTGCATGAGTATAGATTCGAATGGCCATAGATTGAGTCATGACTCATTGTATCACAAATAGTGTATACTGTATACTAGATTTCTAGGGTAATATCCTCTGGAGTCATTACATACATAGAAAAGATTTCTGATAGGTCTTTTCTGATTTGCATTCTTCTTAAGGCATTATTAATCCCATGAAAGCGCTTACCTTCTTTCACGTATTTATGAGTAGTCCAATCAGATGCCACAGCACTTTTATACCCTTCTTTGTATTTGATAGTAAGTTTAAAATCATTGAGTTGAAAAATATTTTCAATTGAGTTTTTGATGGCCTCTAGAAAATTAATTTCTCCTAAAAACTCATCTTTATTGGCTGCTCTTTCTAGTTTTTTCCAATTACTCGTCAAAAGTCTATGATCATAACCATCTAGGTCGTAAAATTCTAACGGGGCATCGGCCCTTAAGTATCTCTTTTTAAATCTGGCCGAAAGAATTTGTTTACCCACTTCAATTCTTGCAAACTTTGAGAAAGAAAATTTTGAGAGATCATTATTTGAAGAGCTTAGTCTTACTAAATTATCTTTATATTTTAAAATAGTGCCTTTGGCCAAGGGTTCATTTGTTTTCTCATCTTTTTCATTAACCTGAAACCTGGTTATGCAAAACGAGTAGTTTTCAATGTAGAGAGGTAAAAATACCTCTTCTTTAAAGTAAAGACATGGATAAATATCAAAGGCCCTTCTTTCATCAGGAAGATTTGTAAAATAAAGAAGAGTTTTAAAGCTTGAATGAACTTTAATTGATTTATTTTCAAAAATTAAATATGAACATGTGGAAGTGTTAGATTTTCCGTTTCTAATATCTGATTCGATTATACTGAAACCTTCACTTTCAATGAGCGAAATTAGCTTTTTTACTTCCTTGTTTACAATGTTTCCATTGCCTGACATTACAATTCCTTTGTTCTTTGCGTCCTTGTAAGGATTTTACACTGATTTTTATTACTGTGCAACAAATAGTGTATACTTAAAAACCTCGTTTTTTTAATAATTTATCTTATATATTGGTCCTTTTTCACTAATATTGTTTAAAAAATGATCTTTTATTTATTTTTTTCTTATTTAGAAAAAAAACGATTGAGTAAAAAAGGGGTCATATGGAGCAATATCATAAACTTTTAGAAGATGTTTTAGAAAACGGAGTTTCAAAGGAAGATCGCACGGGTACTGGGACAATATCAAAATTTGGTGCTCAAATGCATTTTGATTTGCGAGAGGGTTTTCCTTTAGTGACGACAAAGAAAGTTCATTTTAAATCAATTGTTCATGAGCTGATCTGGTTTATTAGTGGATCAACAAATATAGAATATCTAAAAGAAAATGGGGTAAGAATTTGGAATGAGTGGGCAGATGAATCAGGGAATCTCGGACCAGTTTATGGCAAACAGTGGAGAAATTGGGTTTGTCCAAATGGAGAGTCAATAGATCAACTAAAGTGTGCTATCGAAACTCTTAAAACTAACCCCAACTCAAGAAGAAATATCGTTAGTGCATGGAATGTGGGGGAAATTTCAAACATGGCCCTGCCTCCGTGTCATAGCTTTTTTCAGTTCTATGTAAATGATAAAAATGAATTGTCCCTTCAGCTTTATCAAAGAAGTGCAGATCTTTTCCTAGGAGTTCCTTTTAATATTGCAAGTTATGCCCTTCTTGTTCATATGGTGGCCCAAGTATGTGACCTACATGTAGGAAGTTTTGTTCATACCTTAGGTGACTACCATATCTATAGTGATCACATCGATCAGGTAAAGACACAATTAAGTAGGGATCACTATAGTCCCCCTCATCTTAGCTTAAACCCTGAGATTAGAGATATTGATGATTTTAAATACGAAGATATCGAACTTTTAAATTATAACCATCATCCATTAATCAAGGCCAAGGTGAGCGTATGAGTAAGAATATGAAAGAAAAAGAAATTGTTGCGAATAAATCTCTTTTAGAGAGCTTCTCTAAAGAATTTGACCTATGGGAAACTATGTTTAAAGAATTTAATCATGTAAGTGATTCAAGTGGTGGGATGATATTTGAGGGCGATTTTTTATGTCACCCACTTTTAATTAAGGATTATTTTTATAGTGATAAGATCTCTAGCTTTATTGATGAGGTATGCAACGAAGATGACCCAAGTGAGGAAGATGTATTAAGTTTTATCAGGGAGAATTTAGAGATTGAAATTTTACATCTTAGCGTTAGTGAGAAAGTGTTTAACGACAGTAAAAAGGATTTGATTAAGCTAAGAAATCCCGATAGAAAAGCAAATTTGGTGTTAAAGTACTCATATAATCAAAGTGGTAAACTTATATGTAATATTCAACTCACTATAGGTCAGGTAACTCACTTTGATAAAGTAGAAGTAAATGAAGATAGGCCTCTAACAAGAGTGTTAATGCTTTAGGAGAAAAGAATGGATAAGATTTACATATTAGATATTGAAACAGAAGGGACAAATAAATTAGAAGATAAAATTATTGAAGTATCTCTTCTTGAAGCAAATTACGACAAAGTAGAGAAAATATTTCGTCCAAACAAGAGTTTTGATTACTACTTTTTCAATGATGGATCGAAAATGAGCGACTTTGCAAAAGAGCACCAAGTCGAACTCTTTGATAAATGTAGAAATATCCCATTAAAAGAGAATGCTCATGAAATATGTCTTAATGAAATAATTAAATTTTGTGAGATTAAAGAAGGCAATTTTCCAACTCTTGCAGGATGGAACCTTGGAACTTTTGATATTCCTTTTTGCGAGGAGCAGATTGGTCTAGAACTTCTTAGATTTAAATTAAATCCACAAACAGGAAAAAGAGATAGGGTTGGACATTTTCACTACCGAGTAATCGACATTCAAACACTTGCCTGGGCCAAAATGCTAGATGAAGGGATTGAGCGAGACGAGTTTGAAAAAAGGGCCTTGAAAGAGTTTCCTTTAAATATGAAAATGATCCCTAAAGAGCAAAAAAGTCATTGGGGACTATTTGATTGTCATAAAGAGCTCTCTTATCTCAACTATTCCTTAAAATAAGACTTGTTGCACAAATTTGTAAATAGTGTATACTTATTGGTATGAGTGCTTTTCCATTATTATTCATTGATATACATACTACGGGGGTTCTTGAGTTTTCTAAAGAATCTCTAAGTTGTCCTCAGATTCTTGAAATTGGATTTTCTCTTTATATCCCAAACGAGGGGATGAGAGAGGATTTAAGCTTTCATCGATATATCCACCATAAGGAGTATAAGTGGAGCTCCAAAGGGGCCAAGAAGCGCAATTTGTACCTTAAAAATGAGATTGAAAGAGGCGTTGTTGACCCCACTGATCTTAAAAGTGCCATTAATGATCTTAACTCCTGGATAGAAAAAAAGGCCCTTGAGTTTAAAAAGGATAAGTTTATCCCAGCGGGGAGAATGACCTGTGCTCAAGATCTTCCTATTCTCTTTCTTCATGGGCTCGATAAAAAACACATCTACAAAGAGGACTTTAATATTACCTCAATGTTTTATAGCGAGTCCTTAAATAAGATTCCAAATCTGGCGGAACTATCATTTATCGGATACGACGAGATTAATCGCTATTCAACTATTGAAAATATAAAGTTAATGATGGATATTATGGATAACTATAAAAATAAAAGAGAGATTTTTGAAGGGTCATAAAATGAAGGGTGGAAAACTTAAACTTTTTATAATTGAAACAAGTAATTTTGAGTTTCACATCTTTGCTAAAGATGAAGACCATCTAAAGGAAGTATTTCTAAAATCATGGAAATCTCATCTAGAAGGTTCTGGCGTTGATTTTGATGAAGGCTACTTTCAAGACCTAATTAATGATGCCCAGAGTATCGATGTAGTACCTGGGCAAGTATACTGTGATCGCGAGGCGATTGATTAAACCGTCTTAAGCGGGCACTTTTTATCTTCTAATACATAATCTTTAAAAATTCTAGACCTAAGAGTGGCTATCATTTGGTTAGCTACTCTTAATCCCAGTGGATTACTTGCACATTCACTGACAATTCTTTCAAGCTCGTAGCTTAAGTCCATCTCCTTTATCCCGTGAAATCTCACTTCCTCTTCAAGCTCAAGCCACTGTGAGTTTTGAGAGGTTGTCATAATTTTCCTAATTGTTTCTTTAGATAGCGGATTAGTTGTTACAAAGTAGTTGAATCTTCCAATGATTTCCGTTGGAATGCCAAATTTTAAAAGATCATTCTTTTTTACAACCTTTTTATCTTCTAGGGAGTGTGATTTATTAAGGCCCATAGATTTCGAGTTAATAGAACTTTCAATATAACTAAAAGCCCCCGAAAATATAAAGATAGAATTTGTTAAATCAATTTCTTGATATTGTCCTTTCAGTTGATCACTTTCAAATGCAATTGATCCTTCCATTAATTTTAAAAGCTCTCGTACAACACCTTGCTTTGTCTCAAGGCCCGTATGAAAGAGCTTGTCAAACTCATCAAAAAAGAAGACACATCCAATATCGACTAGATCTTCTAAGTCACCCCCATAAGCTTCAAGAGCAAGTTTTCCAATCATATCAAGACGATTTCCTTTATATGAAGCAGGCGATAGACTAGAACAATCCACTTTAATTATTTTTTTATTAAATTCATGATGGCCACTGCTTTTTGGATAAAACTCTTCTAGAGCGTCAATACTTGATGTTTTACCTGTACCACTTCCTCCTACTATAAGAAGGGTTTGAGGCCTGTAGGATCTTTGAGAGTACTTTTGTAGCTCACTTTGATAGATTAGTTCACTAATTCTTTCAAGAAGTTCATCTTGACCTTTAGTGTAATTTTTCAGATGTTCGTGAATATCTTTCACGTAGGGAATAAGCTCGTTTCTTACCTCTAGGTCTCTCGTTACTTGTATAGTTCGAGTATTCATCGACAATTTCTTTTTCATATCAAGATAGCAGGCAGCCTGAAATTCCCTCATAAAACTTTGAAGAAACTTCTTTTTATCTGAAACCTTCCAATTCTTAGTCTCTTTATCTGGAGCTCTAAGTTTAACAAATTCATTCAAACAAACACCACATACGCTAAACCCTTCATATGTAACTGAGTCATCTGGTCTTATAATGTTTGATCCACACTTAATACAATATTTCATAAAAGCATTCCCCCTATATACAAGTAGAATTGAAAGTAAAAATTATTACAGCTTTAAAAGACCGATTTGTTACGATTGAGAAGATATGGAAGATATAATTTTAAGAATTAAAGATCTATTTAACTCAAAAGGACTTAAAGGAATTGAATCGACTAGCGAATTATTCGACTTAGTTCTAATAGGACAAAAGAAGGAATATTTAGTCAAATTTATTAGAGATGATTATCTCCATATGAAGCTTATTAAGCTCTACAAAGCCCATACTAATACAAATGCTCGAATTATCTTCGTAAACGTCTCAGATCAAGAAATGGGACCTCTAAAGGGTGATTTTTACACCTTCATTGGAGCTAAAAAGCTCCTTTTATAATGACATATTGATCCAAATCCTTAAATAGTGTATACTGTTTAATGTGGGAGGAAATATGTCTGAATTATCACTACTAAATTCAATAAACGTTACCTCATCTTGGGCAAAAAGTGTTGCTCACTACAAATACTTTGGTGCAGATCTAATCTGTGTAAGAAAAAAAGATTATTCTCACTATTTTCTTGTTCCCGTTGGGGCCAAAACTCTTTTTAACCAAGTGTTTAAGCTTGAAAAACTCTGGGGCGAAATAAACTCCTTAGTAAATAAAGATTACTCTAAAAAAAAAGTTTCCAAGTTATTAGATCATCTTTTTAGCTCTCTTGATAAGGGGAGAACATCTATTTTTACTACGATTGCAAAAAAAGAGTTAAGTGATAAAAATGATATTTTAAGTGATATTGAATCTCTTATAACAACAGATCATTTATGCATTACAAACAAATCACTTGTTCATAGAGTGGTCGATGCTATGATTTTTGAATCACCCTACAATTTAAGACGCTTTTTAAATGACTTTTATTCAAAAGGATTTAAAGGTGAACTCACTAAAGAAAAGATTGAAGAAATTGAGGTTTTAATCCAGTACCAAAAAAATAATCAAAATTTCTTCAATCAGTGTCAAAAATATGATCTAGTGAAAAAGACATACAAGCAGTTAGTAAGGCACAAGAACTTTATTGTCGATAATTTAACTAGTAATGATCTTGAATATATAAAGCTTTTAAACTCTATTAGAGAAGAATTGAGAAGAAGTCTAGGTGTCTTAAAAAACAATGGAATTCATAAGCTTAATAAGAGCTCAAATTTTGATAAAAATGGTTTAGTTGGGGCATTTTTAAACATAGCAGATTGTGGGAATTCTTCATCAAGTTATTATAATTTTATCTCAATTAATAATGATTATCCAAAAGAAGCTCTTTATTATATTCGCGAAAATTATCCTACTCAGAATTATACTGCAAAGGTTATGGCCATTTACAGAGATTTAAATGAAGTTATCGTCACTGTAAAAACAGGGGAATGTTACAAAATTAAAGGAATACCAAAGGACTTAAGGCCTAATAGCATTTTAAAGGTGAGTCTAAAGAATAATAATCAAGCAAGGTTTGTAAATTATTTGAGTACTTTTTCTACTAATATGTAGGAGAGTACATGTCGATCACATCAGAATATAAAACTAAGTTTAATAGCTTAACAAAAAGAAAGGATTTTGAAGCCATTCATTTTCTAAAAAATGAGATTAATTCCCTTTTAAAAAATAAGCTTAGAGGTTCTGTTTTAACTGAAAAGAAGATGCTTGAATCTCTTGTTAGAGATATAGAGGATCTACTTGAAGACCAAACAGATATAGAGTCAGAGGATCTCTATCAAGAATGTGTATCAAAAGGAAGGGCCCTGGTAAAGAGAATGAATTTTTATCAAGTAGAGATTGCTAAGCTTGCCCTAAAGGTTTGTGACATAAGACATGGTGGAATTTCCACAAATATTTATACTCTTAAAAGATTTGCAAGTGATATTAATGTGCATCACAACTCTTTAAGTGGGTGGGTTATTAACTATAGAGATATTTGTCAAAAGATTGGGATAGAAAACCCAACCATGGAAGATTGGTCCAAGGCCAACAAGGCCCGTAGGGTTCTTAAGACTCTTAGAAGTGAAGAGAATCGAAAGAACTCAACACCTAGATCTCTAAGTCCCTATAGGAAGAATTTATCGAAAAAAGAAGTAAAAAAACTCTTTGATGAGGCAGGGGTGCCTGGAAGTTCGCTTTATTTAGTGGAGAAGATTTATGAGAGTGCCAGGCGAGTTAAGGGTTTATCAGTTGATCTTCCAAAAAATTTAAGCAGTGAAGAAAAAGTTAAAATTAGAGCGTCTATCAACTTTATTGAAGAAGCTCTACGTGCGTTTAAATCAGTTGATACGGAGTAATTTATGGGAGCACTAGCTAAATTTGACCCTAATAAAGTAAAAGATAGATCTAAAATTGTTCTTCTTAATAAAAATATAGACCGTGCCAAAAGTCTGATCACTAAACATAAAAAGATATCTAAGAATATCGAATTAAAGCACAAAGAGCTAGAAATATTAAATCAAGAATGTCTTGTAGTTGAATTTGAAATAGCCAAGCTAGGCCTAAGTTGCATTGATTTATTTCATGGGGGGAATGCGGGGAATCGCTTCACAACAACAGATTTTGCCGACTCGATTGGGTATAACAGAAAGCAAGTCTCTACATGGATTAGTATCTATAGAGATATAGTTTTAAAACTCGATCCAAAAGATATCAAAAGCATAAAGAAAGATAAGAAACTCTGGAATAGATGTGCAAAAACTTATAACAATGTCACAGAAATTCAAAGGCTTGAAAATTCTAAAAATAATACTCCCAAAAAGAAAAGGGGTAGTATAAAAGGTGCTTCTAAAGAAGTTGTCAGGACTCTTTACCAAAATGCAGATACATTAAATATTGATAAACTACGAAAAGCAATCAGAAGTCTCAAGCACGTTCTTCATGTACTTAACAATTTAGAACTTACAGAAAGGGATCAAGCTCAATTTTTAGAAATTGAGCAGCTCTATAGAAAAGGCCTCATTGTGATTCAGGCCAAAAAAGACGCCTCTAAATAGCCTCCTGAAACGTTCAAAATAATTCGATTGAGTAGGTAGCAAAATAACCTATGGGGGAATAATGAGCGTTAAAACTACAAAAGAATTATTGACAGTAAAAATGAATTTTTTAAATGTTGCACTTCAAAAAGTACAACTTAAAAGAGGTGGTGTATTCTATGAGATCAAAGAAGGTTCCGAAGGGGTTAAATACCTAGCGTTTAAAGAGCATCACCTTGGTCAAATGATTGGTGATGAAGTAGTCTTAGGGATCTCAAGTGAAGAAGTTTCTAAAAATGAGCAAATCGTTAAAGACTGTCTTTCAAATATGGGGCTAAATATTCTCTCTGAGTCTCAGTGGATTGAAGCTTCTAATGGACCAGGTAATGTTTAATATTAAATACGCTTGTCCTAACTGTGGGCACTCATGGGAAGAAGTCTATGAGTGTGCATGTGATAGCGAGTGCCCAGAGTGTGAAACTCGAAATATCGAAGCACTTGAGTACAAAGAAATCGATTAGTCTTAGATTTAACTTAACTTAAAAAGAATTCTCCGCCCTTGGCGTAGAGAGTCAGGGTGGAGATGAATTTTAGCCCTTCGGCGAGAATTATCTCCCTTGATTTTCGATATACCTTCTATTTGTTTCGATGGTTGCGCCACCTGTAGTGAGTAAGTAGTATACTCTTGTCCATAGTGCGGTCTTCCAAGATGGTGATACAAACAAAATCCCACTTTTAACAAATATGATATCTTAAGATTCATAAAGTTTTAGACTACCAAATTTACGGGGCACTTTTTTGCTATTTTGAATTCGTATCTCTAGATACCTGGTTTTATGTAGTGACTTGCACTAATCTCTAAAAGTGTCATCATGAATTTATGAACAAAGAGAAGAAAGATACTGAAATGATCACCTATCAATTCAGGCTCAGACCAACAAAGGCCCAAACAAAAATTCTTGCTCGCTGGATGGGAGCATGTAGATTTTTGTACAACTGTGCTCTTGAGCAAAGAGTGATGGCCTATGAGATGACGGGTAAAAGTCTAAATTATTTCTCTCAACAAAACGAGTTACCAGACTGTAAAAAGATCGAAGAATTTTCTTGGCTCAAGGAAGTTCCTTCACAATCGCTACAAATGTCCTTACGACATTTAGATAGAGCATATAGAAACTTTTTTGAAGGCAGGGCGGGGTTTCCGAAAAGAAAAAAGAAAGGTCGATGTACCGATGCCATTTGCTTTCCGCAAGCAGGAAAAATTCAAGTGGGTAAAATAACTAACAAGAAAAGCGTTATTTCTGGCTTGCCTAAATTGAAAGGTGGGATAAAACTTATTCAACATCGACCAATTGAGGGCAAACCGAAAGTTGCAACAATTTCTCGAAAAGCTCATGGCGAGTGGTATATCTCAATCACTTGCGAAAAAAATGTTGCAGACTGCTCCGCTCATGGTGGAGAGTTAAGCGTTAAAAAGGCCATCGGAATAGATCTCGGTGTTGTAAAAACAATTGTAACAACTAAAAAAGATCACAATCTAGACCTAAGGAAGATAAAACAACTCGAAAAAGAAATTGCAAAAATTCAGCGAAGGTTGTCTAAACCAGAAGTCAAAAAGTTCTCAAAAAAATGGCACTACTATCAAAAGATTGTTAGAAAAAAGCACACAAAAATATCCAGAATAAGGAAAAACTTTCTTCACGAAGTTTCAAAAGACATTTGCAAAAACCACGCAATTGTCTGTATGGAAAATCTAAAAGTGAAGAATATGTCCAAGTCTGCATCTGGAACAATTGAGAATCCAGGAAAAATGGTTTCTCAAAAATCTGGTCTAAATAGATCTATCTTAAGGCAGGGATGGGGAATGTTTAGGCAGTTTTGTGAATACAAAACGAAAAGATATGGGAGTCATCTTGAGCTTGTAAGTCCAAAAAACACATCCAGAATATGCTCTAGTTGTGGCCACACTTGTAAGGAGAATAGATTAAGCCAAAGCGAATTCCTATGTCAGAATTGCGGTTATGAAGAAAATGCAGATAAAAATGCTGCAAATAATATTTTAGCTCTTGGATTGGAGAGCATGGGTCTTAGCACCCTAGAAGCCCTCACTATAGCAACTTCTGTTGCCTAGTGGTTGGGAGCAGTCACATATCTTCTAATATCTCAACTAATTCATTATATGTAATAACCCCAACTCCACATAGGGATGCTTCTTTTTTAGCATTTCGAGTAACACTTCCTGTGGTAACTAAAAGCATTTGGGTAAACTTAACGCCATTAGAGGCCTTGTAGAGATCCCTAGTTTTAATCATTTTATCAATAACATCTGTACTTAAGGCCTTCGAAGACTGATTTTTAAGTTGAATCATACAGGCTTCTTTAGTTTCTCTATTTATCCACCGACATAGATCTAGCCCACCATCGGCACGATTACTTGAAAGAAGCTGTTTTAACTCACCTTTTTTAATTAATTCTTTTGCATTAACTGTGTCGTGACCAAGGTATCTCTCTAAGGCAAGATACCACTTTTCAAATGTGTCGCCCTTTTCATGGTTATTCTTAATATCAATTATATCGTGAAGAACTTTGACATTAAATTCATCATGAGAAAACTTATAATCAGCAATCTCATCAAGCATTATGGAATTTTTCAATCTTTCTTTAATAAGGTTTAAAAAGACATGCTCATCTTTTTTCAACTCTTTATTATCATAAAGTGAGTTTGCCTTTTTTAGAGGTCTCATATAATCAACATCACTTAAAAAACAGGTATTTGAAATTTCTTCTTCTTTATTATGTAGAGTGCCTGAATTTACCTTTCCTGTAACAAAGAACACTTTATAGTACTCATGAAAATCATGAGGTCGCTCTTTTAAGAGTTTGTTCCTAAAATCAGAATCACTTACTTCTTCAGAAGAAACTATTCCAATAGCAAAGCGATATTCCTTATCTTCGATTAATACTTTGGTTAAAAGAGAAATGTAGTTTGAGGAAGGATCTAGTGTTTCTACAATTCTAAAACCTTCTCGCGCTACAAAAAGTTCCTTGATATATTTAAAAAGCTCATTTGTAGAGAGTTTATCCATCTTGGTTTTTTTACCAGTTCTATAAATTAACTCATAATTAAAAGGCTTATGCTCCTTATTTTCTTTAGAAAACATTTCTAATAATTCTTGTGTTTCCTCCCCAACAAAAGGCATAGCACATAAAAATTTTGTCTCAGAAGGATTATCTCGACAAAAAACGCCGTTTATTTCTAAAATAAATCGTCCTTGACTTAACCCTTCTACATAGCCAGTTAGGCCTAAGAATTTTGCATCTTCTTTAGTGACTGAGTGAGTAAGCCTTGTTGTAAGATTAGATCGAATCTCGGTGGGATAGTCTGTTGCCTGAACCCTCTGGGAACCGATAATAAAAGTGATTCCGCTTGAGGCTGCTAGTCTACACAATGTAGAAATTTGATTAAGTAGAGATCCTTTATTTTTAATAATTTCTTCGGCCTTCCCTCCCATGAGATCAATATAGGTCTTAAACTCATCCAGTACGACAAATACTCTAGGCATCCGATCCTTTTCATCAACATACTTATTGTATTCAATATAGGTGGAAGCATGGACACCTTTTTCCTTTGATAGTTTTTGAAATTGATTAGACCTATGCTTATTGATGGCCATAGCAATTTTAAGGATATTTGCAAGCTCGATTAAAGGCTCTTCCTCGGTTCCTGTTTTGGCTACTGGGTAATCACTCATCTTCTCGGCAAATGGATCTAGATCAAATTGAGCTTTTGCATCAGCAAACAAAAACATGGCCTTAGGGTAGGCCACCCATAGATGAAATACTACTGATAGTTTTGATTTAGTTTTTCCTGATCTAGTTTGTCCTGCACAAAGAACATGGGGGCTATCTTTTAGTGGAAAAAATATCTGTGAATCGTAAGTGATATTAGAGTCTAGAAGTTCTCCAGCAAAAATTAGCTCACTTCCTTTTTCAAGCAAATGCTTTTTCATAGGAAAAATTACTGTCTTTTCCCAGAGTGAGAGGTAAACCTTTCGATCATCAAAATACGCATTATGATAATCACTTGATCTTCTATCAATATTTGATCTTTCAATAAGTCTATGAAGATACGATATAGCAGTTTTCTTACTTTCTATATTTTCTAAAAGCTCCTCGTAGTCTTCATCTGTTATGAGAAATTTAGTTCTTATCTCCTCTAAAAAATCTTTTAAGTTTTGTTGCCAGGGTTTTTCATTTTCTATAAGTATGAGAAGATTTTTAGCTTTATCTCTATATGAACTTACCTCTGTGTCATGATCTTTTAAATGGCTAAGAATAGTCTGACCAGCCTGAGGAAGAAGTGAGTGAAGTTTATTTTTATATCTAAACTTATAGAGATCACCATCTTTTTCAAATTTTGTCTTAAGCTCAATTTTATGGAAATTACAAAACTTCTCTAATCCAGATTTTACAAAAATTTCTTTAATATTTATATTTTTAAAATCAACATAAACACCTTCCTCTTTAATTGTTACTTTAGGGAAATATTCTTTTTTAATATTATTGATTGTCTCTTCGTAGTACCAACTAATTTCACGAAACAATGCCTTTTCTTTTAGATCATCTTTTTGAGATAGTTCTATTGTGTATTTTCCAGGATATCCAGAATCTCTAAGATAGCCTTGAGTTGTTTTAATAATTCCTCTTGAGTGAAGACCTTCAAGTAGACCGTTAAGGTATTGACTTAAATTTGCCGTTTTCGAGCGAGGTAGCTCTTTAATTAAAATAGTATTAGGGAGATCACTGAAGTCTAGAATTGGATATGTTTTGATTTCCTTAAAGACAGGCCTTCCATGTTCATCAAAAACTTCTTTAAGATCATTATTAACAATCTCAAACATTCTCTCCTTAGTTTTTTCGACTTCTACTAAATGTAGCTCTTCTAATAAGTCTCTTATGTCTTTATCATTTTTAACTTCATTATCATCTCCAATCTTTTTTTCTTTTTTAAAAATCGACAAGATTATTAAACTTATACAAAAACTCACCAGTCCTAAATAAGGTAGGTGGACTTTGTAATGATTAAACATCATAGCTAATTCCTTAAGCATTTCTGATAAAAAAGCACTTATAAGGGCCAAGGAAAAGAATTTTGAAAAGTGATTATAAAGCTCATTTAAACTCTTAGGGTCCAAATGAAGAAACTCAAACATTGGTTTAAATACTGGTGTAATTAAACTCTTATTCTCATAGGTAAAATAATATATAAGTGAAAAAAGAATGACATAACCAGAGAGCTTAGAGATTAATCTATAAAACTTTGCCTTGTCGTTGTCTTTAAATTTAGAAACATTAAATTCTCTCATACCTTCTCAATCGCATTTTTAAGAAGCTAAATTACTAAATTTAAAGATTTATCTTTGGTTTCTGTACCTGTAATGGAGATGATAATCTATGAGGGATTAACACCTGTTATATTACTATTCCATTACGGGTACAAAAAGAAGTGAATTCTTTTTTATTTTAGTTACTTAATGTCAAATTATATAAACGCTCACATTTCTTCGATTGAGAAAATGAGGTGTTCTATGAATTATTTAATTGAATCTATATTTTGGCCTTTTGTAGTACTTATTGCTTGTCATTTTGGTTTTAAGTTTATCTTTAGTTATTTTCTCTCCACTAAAGCATTAGTTAAGGGGGTTGAGTTTAAAGACTACTTAAGAGCGATAAAAGAAGGACGTTTTAGAGATCGTTTCTTTCTCGGAGTATCCTCTAGACAAATGGATTTTTTAACTAGAGATATATACTCCAATCCAGGAGTGGCTTCAATCGGTATGCCTGGCTCAGGAAAAACATTTAACTTGAATACGTTAATTACCACTGAGCAATGCTCTAACGGTGATAAGACTTATTATATTATGCTTGATGCCTCTGTTAAGAGAATGGGGGATTATAACTATCTTGAGGGACTTGATAATGTTTCTTTCGGTCTTGGAAGTGTTCCTAAAATTATTCCCGCACTTGATTTTGCCTATGGAGAATTAATGGCCAGAGGTGAGATATTAAATAAGATTAAGGCCTCTGATACTAGAGATTATAATCATGTTGTTAAAGACTACTATGACAAATTGTTAAAAGTTAGCGATTTAGGTGAATTTATTAAAAGTCTCTCTAGTGAGCAAAAAGAGATATACCTCTATCTCTTTAAGTATGACATTTTTGAAATCGGTGACTTATCACAAAAAATAGTCAGATGTATTGAGAATGGTGAAGAGATTTCAAATATTAGGGATTTTAAAATCAACAGGCCTAAAGAGCTTGCTCAAATTAGATTAGTGTTTGAAGAATGGCACACCTTCCCCCAACATCCTGCGGTAGATTTTGAAACAAATAAGAAGACTATCGATTCGGTAGCTTATAAGCTAGATCAGATAGCAAGAGTGGGAAGAAGTAACGGGGTTATGCTTATGCTTGCAACTCAAAAAGGCTCATGGTCAGAGATACCTTCAGATTTAAAAAATGGCCTATCTTCGATTTTTTGTGGCTTTATATCAGAAGGCAGTGCAGCCTCGGCAGTAGGTCTTGAAGAGGCCACAAATATTGCTCAAGAAGCAAAGGGAAGGTGTAAAATCAAAGGAAATGATGGAGGCATTGATGACATTCAGTTTCCTATGCTTGGTAAAGATCCAGAAGAATATAAAAGAAGTGCAAAAAAACTTGTAGATGAATTTAAAAAAGACTTTAACGCTAAAATATTCACATTTACTCATAAAGAAGTTAAGGGAGTTCTTTCGCAAGAAGGAAATATTGGACTTGTAAAAAACTATCCTTTAGAAAAACTAGTCAATTCTCTAAAGCTTCTTTCAAAAGATGAATTAGAAATAGTTTTAAGAAGATTTTTAAAAGAGTTTGATTTCACAATCGAGGAGCTTAACGAATCCATGGAAAAGGCCAGTGAACTTGATTCGATTGCTCTTAGAGGGGAGGATCAAAAAAGGTTTGCTCTCAAAGTGATATATCCAACTAGATATGGTTCAGATGAAGGATTTAACGAAGATAATTTTCTTAAAGATATGGCCATTTTAGAGCTTGAAAAAGTCCTTCTAATTGATTTTTCATCAAATCACCAGGCAAAGGCCTTTGTTAGAAGCACTGGAGGCTTCTACGTGTCTGTTAGCGACCTTAAAAAGACTGCTAATGTTCTGGCACAAAGAAAAAGCTTAGAAAAAGAGGGCAAATGGGATCAAATGTATGAAAATCTCGTTTTTAATAACGAAGTTGTAGGAAGTAGTGATTCGCAAAATCCTGATTATTCATATTGACTTGGTTTAAAGAGATAAATAGTGTATACTTATTGATATGTTAGAAATTAAGAAAAAGAAAGCACTTGATTATGTCGGAATAGATTTGTCCACGAAAAATACAGGTGTTTCTATACTCTCTAGCAAAAATCTATACCTGACCTTTCATATTAAGACTAGATCTTTTAAAAAATCTCCTTTTTGGGTAATTATTAAAAAATCGTATTGTCCTAAAAGCGGAAGTGTTGTTGATGAAAAAGAGATCTATTCTACAAAGGATCAAGAGAAGATCCCACATAAGCAACTATTAAGATCGATTCAGGCAAAAATGTTAGCAAGTGTTATCTATCAAGAGATTAAGAATCTAAATCTTTCTTATATTGGGATTGAGGAATACTCTTATAACTCATCGGGTGCTACTCTTATGATCTTGGTAGAATTTGGAACCATTTTTAAAAATGAGCTATCTAGGCTTTCTGGTAAGTTATTTTTAAGAGTTTCTCCTGATGTAATAAAAAAGTATGCCACAGGAATAGCTAATGCCGATAAAGAAGTTATGAAAAGAAGTTTAAAGATGCAAAGTAAGCTCGATATATCCTCAAATGACTTGGTTGATGCTATTTATTTATCTCGTTTTGTAAAAACGATTCACTCTAAAATTAACTTATGTACAAATGACGAACTTTTAGTTCTTAAGAAATATCAAGATTACATCTAACTATCTCAAGTATATTTTCTTTTGGTAACTTTTTAGACCTCTTTTGGTTCTTTTCCATCTTTTAACCCAGACGTAATCAATCCCCTCTATCTCGTCCTCAAATACCCAAGTGTCTTCAAGAACATCTTCGTATTCGTAGTCCTCGTCTTCTTCGTCTTCGCCTTCATTTTCGACAAGAATATAGACAGGCTTCTCTTCGTAGACAGGAGTCTCGTTTACATCTTCCTTATCAATTTTTATAAATCTTTTGCCCGAGCTCATACCTACTCAATCGAGTAATTAGGCATCACGATTGAGTAGTAAAGGAGAGATTATGGCCATTAAAATATCTCACAGTCTTTACGATGAACTATCCAACTCTTACCAAGGAATATGCAAAAGCTGTAAATGTGTTCAAGGATCTACTGAGCCAGATGCCTGTAATTATGAGTGCGAATCTTGCGGGAAAAATGAAGTATTTGGACTTGAGGAGTTAGTTCTTCAAGGAGATCTCTATATTGTTGATTTTCTAGAAGAAGAAGAGATTAATTATTGATTTATTTCGACACCTTTTGATTTAGCGATTGAGAAGGTATGGATAAGTCTTGGAATATATCTAACCCTCTAGCAAATACCTTCTTACTACCCGTATCTATTTGGGCCTACACATTCTTTTTTGACCCTAGTAACTCGAAAGACCTTATAACATTTGTCTTTTGCTATCTTTATTTTTCTTATTTTCTAAGCCCTGATCTTGATCACGATATAAATAGACCTGGTAAAGGTCATTTTCCACTTGGAAGCACTCTGCATAAAGGGGTTTTCAACGTTTTTATTCCACTACTGTCCTTAGGGATTAAGCCACTTCGAAACATCTTATCTCCTCTTTTTTACTACCCTCTACGTGCTATCAACAGACTTTGGTTCTACTTCTGGGCACCTTACGCCTATCTCTTTACACACCGAGGGACAAGTCATCTTCCAATATTTGGGACATTCATTCGTCTTTTATATCTCTACGCTGCCTTAAAAATTATTTCCATATTTTTTCCCGAAACCTTGAGTTTTCTCGATGGAGTAGATGAGAGGTTGAATTGGGCGATGCTTTTAAGAGAGCCATTAACTTTTATTAAAGGCGTCCTTCTTCTCTTAACAAGTTCCCCAGTTCTTCTCTCTTTAACAATTGCAGACATAAATCACGCAATTGTTGATGGACTCGAATCAATTACTAAGGGGCATTCATATTGCCCACCAAAAATAAAACGAGGTGCCTTAGTAAGGCTACTCAAAGGACCTTTCTAGGAGGATATATGAAGGGAAATCTCAACAAGACTAGGCCTGCGGTCGTAAAAATTAAGGCAATCAATCCATATAGGATTGCTCAAAATGCGTTCGAAGCGCTCACTTTTGCTATGGTCGCAATGGTAATGTGTATGACACTTTCCACTGGTGTTCATGCTGAAGGGTTTGTGGAGATGATGACGGATAGAAATGCCGTTGAATTTATGAAGTGGGTATTTAGAATTGCTACAGGGATTAAGGTGATTGAGTTTCTAAAAAACCTCATTCAAGGGACAGTAGCAAATCTTTTAACAGATGCCGTAATTATCGTTATCGGTATTGTTTTATCTACACAATACGACAAGATTTTAAATGCGATCGTTCCAACTCTTTAAAGGTAGATAAATAGATATGGCAACTCGATTTTTAAACTTAAGTCCAGATAAAAGATTAGAAGTTCCAAGCTTCTTATCTTTTGCTTTCTTCTTTTTATTACTATCAGTGACTTTGTATATCTCTCAGAATTTGGGATTAGTAATGTTACTTGTAATAATACCTATCGAGTTTGCCTTATCTTTGTTTTTATTTCAAAGACACTCACCAATTTACTGGTTAAGAACCTTCCACTTCTTAACAACAGAAAGTATCTTAAACTCATCGTGGGATGATAACCAAACACTTCATCTATCAGATGTGTTAGATAGTGAAGTTTATAATTCTGGAAATAGTCTAGAGGATTTAGACTTATAACTTAGGAAGAGAGATGAAAGGCCCAAACAAATTAGAAGAAATACACACAGATAAAATATTTACTCACCTAGATATAATGGACATTACTAAATCACCGAGTAATGGAAGAACCTATATCTTTAATAATGATGGAAGTGTTTCTAAAATTTTACGTATCTCAGGAATTAATGCTACTGGCCTATCTTCACAAAAAAGACTTGGGATAGTTAAGCAGATTCAAAATTTAATCAATAATATTTCAGGTGAAGATATAACAATTCATCATATTCAAAAAAGAAGAAAGTATAATTTCAATAATAAAAAATTCTATAAAATGCCAAATAGAGAATCAGTTGAAAGACTAGAGTTTCTTAAAAAACTTGCCACCTCAGGAGAAGTGTTAGAAGACGATCTCTATATTTGTGTTAATTGTATTACAACTTATGAGGCCCCTTCGCTAAAAGATACTCTTGAGAGATTTAGTGAAGTTGTTATTTCTAAGTTTAGAGACGTCCCACCAAAGAAAACCATTACTAAGTACTACAAAAAGTTTGGGGCCGTTGTAACTAGAGTGGATAGCGTTGTTAATACGATTGAAGCATTATTTAGTGACACGATGGGTGTACGTGTAGAGGATCTTGATTCTAGAGAAAAAATGATTTCTCTGCTTAGATCAATGATTGTTAGTGAAAAGCGATCAGGAAAATTTAGCATATCAAGTGACTCAAGTGAGTCTATTAGGAAGCAACTTTATTCTGGCATTACAATGAGAACCCTTGGTCCTGATTGGGTAGAACTAGATGGAAAGTTTATTCGTACTTATCAACTTGATAGATTATCTCCTGATGTCATATCAAAACCAGAACACCTAGATGGTATCGTCAGTATGCCACATGAGTTTAACTTTCACGTTGTCTATAGAAAGATAACTCATGAAAAGGCCAAGAAAAAATTTAGAAGAGAGCTATTAAAATCTAGATCCTTAGAATCAAATGATGGTGATGATTATATTGAACAAAATAACACTAATCGAATTAGAAATGCCTATAAGGCATGGGCCGATAGTGGAGAAGAAGGGGTAGAATTATCCCTCTACTTCACTATTATCCTAGATATGGAACTTGTCAAAAATAAGTGTAGGGAATCGGTAATCACCTATAATGAATTTCTAAAAAATCTCGATGAAAAGCTTCATTTTAAATACTTTGGTAAGCTCGCTCAATCTGAATGGCGTGCAATTGAGAGAGGGCAGGAGATTATGTTTAATAAACTCCTTCCAGGTCAAGCCAGAATGTCTAATCTTTTCCTATCGGGCAGTATTGAGATTCCTTATAATACGGCACACCTTGTTCCTATTTATAATGCTACTAGAGCAGATATTGAACATATGGGGATTAATCACTTTTTTTCAACGGCCAACACCTTAGTGCCTTTTGAGCAATATGATCCTGAACTAGCAGCCTCTATTACTCTAATGAGTGGAGATATGGGATCGGGTAAATCAGTTGTAATGAACACCATGCAGGCCATAGAGTTAAAGAGTTCAATTATTTCAGGAAAAAACCCGTTAATTAGAGTAATCGACTTCGCTGGAACCCAGGGCTCATTTTATAAAAGATGTGAATCATTTAAAAAACATGGAACAAGTGAGATGTTTCAGTTTCACAAGGCCAAAAAACCATCTATAGCGATCCTTAGATTACATGAGTTAAATAGCTCTCCAAAAAAGAGCTTAATTGATGAGCTTGTTGAGCTTTTAAGATCTAGTGAGATTGAAACTGATAAGAGACAGGCGTTAAGAAAAATTAATGAATATTACAGAACGCTTCAAGATATCGATTCTGAGTCAAAAGAGAACTTTGGAGACAAGTTTAAAGAATCAACTTTTGAATCAATTTTTGGGGTAAGAAGTGATCTTATTGTAGATGATAATAAGATAGTTGATTACTTTGAGCTTCGCCCAGGGAATTCTAGACCAAACGCTGAGTGGTTAAAAAATATTGTAGACACATTTGGAATTATGCTTAGCGATGCTACAACTAGTGAAGAGATGGATTTTAACGCTTATAGAAGACACTTTTCTAGAGATGATATTGAAGAGCTTATTTTAAATAGCTATGAGCAATTTGATGATCGATATCCTGTTATTTCAGATATCGTTGATATGATCAAGAGCGTGGCCTCATCAAGCACATTTAGAGAAATTGGTGGTGAAGAGGTAGGGGGAATGGATGAGGAGACCACTAAGCTTTTAAAGAGGCTTGAAAAGTGGACAATTGACGGAGACTATCCTTTCTTTGACTGCGAAGAAGGCGTAAATATTAACTCTGATTATATCGTCTTTGATCTTTTTAATTTAGATAGAGATCCAAAACTTATGGCCATCTACTCTATCTTTCTAATCGATATTATTTTAGAGGATATGTATAAAAACTCGTCTCGTACTCGAAGTGTTTATATTGATGAAGCTGGTATTGGACTTCAAAACGAATCGATTAGAAAAGTAGTCGTTAGGTTTTGTCGTTTATCAAGAAAATATGGATTTAATGTGACCCTTGGGACCCAACACATGGGAGATTATTCAAGATATGATGCCGATGACGGCGAGATCATCATGTCACAGGCAAAAAGACTTATTGTGTGCGGAGTAAATAATCACAAAGATGTGGAGAGAACTTCTCAGATGCTTGATCTTGGCCCTGGAGGAGTTGATCTTATTAATGATACAGGTGTTAAAAAGATTCGCTATCCTAGGCTATATGGTGCCTTTAATAAATTCCTAGTAGTTTCAAGAAGGTCTGATGGACAATTCGTAGAGACTCTTAAGAATATTCTATCCCCTTATGAGCTTGCTATGTGTGCTTCATCAAAAGATGAAAACGCTATTGTTAAATATTTTATTGAAGCAAGATCTATGGAGCTAGAAGAGGCACTAGATCATATCTCAAATAAATTACATATAGGGGATAAAGATTTAATTAAGTACCTAAAGAATAATAACCACTTTAAAGCAGTTAAAATGGTGAGCTAATGAGTTGGGTAGTAGTTTATAGCGAAGAGAGGAATGATCTAAGAATTGCTGAAAGAACAAAAAGTGCCAGGCTTCCTTTTCGTACAATTAATTTCTTGAAAACAGTTACGAAGAAGAATAAATACGTCCCTGTTGGTAGCTATATATTTTCCATGGGGAGGTATCTAGACACTTCTTATGTAGAAGTTGGAAAGTTTTCTTAATAAAACAAACTAAGGTGTAACATGAAGGTACTAGTTGATTTAGAAAAACAATCGGTAATTGAGAAAAGACAATGGAGTGTATTTTACGAGATGTGTCTTCATCACAGCGAGCAAGATTGTTTTTGTGAACATGTAGAGAATCCAGAAAAACAAAAGTGTCTTAGTTGTGAGGCTAAGAAATTTTTAAAATGTGAGTAAACTTAATACCTAACTCGATCCTCTTCGCAGAAATAAGTACCAACACGATTTTTCTTAATGCAATTATTCACATAGCTTGAATCGTTTAATCTAGGGGTATTTTTACAACTGATGATTTCTAGGTCTCGGTTAAAGTCTCTTGAATCAAAGAAGTAATATTTTTGCTTCAATACATTTGGATCAAGTATTTTCTCCTCAACCATATAGATTTTTTTAGAAGAAGAATCAAAAGATACGATCTTATAAAAGCTTCCTTTTTTGTCCCCAACTAGACAAAGACCTTCTTTAATATCACTTAGCTTTAATTGAAATTGCTTCGTTTTAGTTTTTTTGTACTTAGTGTTGCCTCTATCAAAGAGTAGTGATCCACCTTCACTGGCACCTACCTTTTCTTTTTTATACTCAGTCTCTATTACTCGGTATTTTGTATTAGTGCAGTTATCACCTTTACACTCCTCGATTTGAGTTTGTGAGTAAATATTTAGAGAAAATAGGAAAGCCAAGAAAAGATATATAAAACGCACACTTACCTCCCGACAAGGTTATTTTGAAAACTCTGTATCTGATATTATAACATAACTATTAGAAAGCTCTCTTTCAAAAAGAAGCTCTCTTTCAAGCTCTAATAAATATTGAACACCTTCTGTTCCTTCAGGGCAGTTAAAACGAACATTATAATTACTCTCATCGGCCCAGGTGTCACTAATCTCGCTTAGACCAAGAGACTCACCCAATTGAGCTAAAAAATCTTCAAGTTTTTCGCTCAAATCATCAAAATCTAAATCTTTATTGAGATTCAACTTTTCAGGGTGAATATACAAAAAGTCCTCTTTATAATCACCGTTATCGATAATTTTAGATATTGCGAAATAGAAAAGCTTGCCATTATGTATCAAGGCATTAGAGTCATTATCTTCATTTTGGGCCTTTATATCCTCTAATGTGCTTAGGTAAGACTTAAGATCAGCAATTTTTTCTTGTATCGTTTTTTTATTAATCATAATACCTCTTTGTAACAGTATACACTATATGTCGATAAGTGTCATCAATAATTAAGAGAAATATCTGAAATAATCCCACGAAAAATATTAAAAACCTAGAGTAAGTACTTGGTATCAGGTGGGAGTTTTACATTTACACCCTTGGTTTTTTTAGTATGGGCCAAATCACATAGAAGTACTTCTTCAGATTGTAGGATGAGTTCACCAAAGGAATTGAAATACTGCCAAGGAGGGCAAAATGAAAAAGGTTCATCCTGCTTCAATCATTTTAAATAAGTACACATACGAACAAAACCTCAATCTCTTGGCAAGCGTTCCTGCCGTTAAGAATATTGTTAAAAACAGTAGAAAGTATCACTCTTTTCCAATTGTGGAAGAAGATCTCGAAGATTGTTCAATGATAGCTTTAGCTTCAATATTTATTGAGCTTGATAGAGATGGAGTCGCAAATAGTCCTAATGAAAAAGGAGATCTTCCATACACGCTCCATGATCTAGTAGTTAGATTTAAGAGAAGATTTAGATGTGAAGTTCTTGATAAATATAAATACAAAACGGCCATCAAAAGAGATGTTAGAAAGAGGGATAGGCTTGATTTTTCAGAATTACAAGCTAGTCAGGATTATAAGATCATGACCGAATTTGACTATCTCAAACCTCTTTCTGATTTAGAAGTAAAGGAATCAAGCAAAAAGGCGTTAATTGACACCTTAAAAGGGGAATATCAGCAAAAAAAGCAATCGAGCACTAAAAACGTAAGACTACATAGAGCACTTAAAGACTATAGAGAAGCTTATGACGAAATTAATAGTAGGACTAATTAGAACCTTTTCTTAAGGCCTAAAAATTTACGATTGAGAAGATAGGAGACTAGGTATGCGAAGCACATACACAACAATTATAGCTTTTCTTGGGTTGTTTTTGGCCATGAACGTAATATTTAAAACTTCGAAAACAACCCAAGAAAAAAGCACTGAAGAAAAACAAAAGGTAAGCCATGTTAGAGAAAATTAATAAACATCCATTAAAAATAAGTTTATTTATCTTACTTTTATTCCTACTTAATCTAAGCTCATGCACTAGCTCCAGCGTTGATGTAGATGAAATAGTTTCTAAAGAGCAACTTCGTCTTCATAAAAGAGCAATGGAAATTGAAAGAAGAAATAAGAAGGGGAGCTTTAAAAACAAAGATAGGGTTAGCGTTGATAAAGAAGAGTTAATCAAACTTATATACTAGTATGTCAATTCTTGATGGTCGCTTTAGTGCAAGAATATTTAAAATAGAGTCTAGGGATCTTAATAAAGACGAATTAATTTTATTTCTGGAAGGACTAGAGAAAAAAAGTATTAAGGGTACATCTCAAACTGAAGCAATTCACGTATGTTCAATTAAAGATGTTAACAAAAGTGTTCTAAATTTCTACGAAGACAATGATTGCAAAATAATTATGGGGCAGATTGTTCGTCAGTATAAATCTTTTAATAAAAAAAAGCATGATCCCATTTACAAACAATTTCTCAAAGAGACCCTTGAAGCTCTCCATTTAAACTGTGAAAAAGACCTCCCAAAAGATGAGCTAAGTGAGCTTAAGGCATACGCTAGAACTAAGTATTATCAACAAGCAGACATTAAAGAGCAGTATTTTGAATTCTTTATAGATCTTAAAAATAATCTATTTGTTATAAGTGCAAAGGCCAAAGTAGAAATGATTAATTTTATAGCTCATGAAATATTAATAAAGATTGAGCCCTGGAATCCCTTTAAAGCATCAAGCTATTATCATCTTTGCGAAAACCTCGATTTATCATTAAATGATTTTCAAAAGAGCTTTATATTCTGGTGCTTTGCTAAAAGCCTTGATGAAGATTTTCAAATTTACAATAGGGGTCGAATCGAATTTTCTAGCAATAAGAAAAAATACGGTGTTAAAGGTGATCTTAGTGAACTATTTAAAGAAGTCGTAGTTTTTGAGGATCTTATTCTTACAAAAGTGAGTCTTACTCACTGCAAGGGAAGTCCTTTTGATTTTTGCATTAAACTAGGTGAGAACGCCTTGTATGATCTTGTTTTCAAAATAACGAGCGATAATGCTGATTTGAAAATTAAAGAAGCCAATCTATGGATTATATTCGTTAGAAAAAGTATTGAAAAACTAGTTGATCAGTTTCTTTTTTCTTATTCAAAAAATGCTTTTGATTTTAGTGCACCTCAGAAAATTCTTGATTCAATTAAGTACGAGAAGGACTCATTATGAGGGTTAGCTTAACTATTGATAATGTTAATAACATTGATGCCCTTAAGCTTAAGTTTATTGAAATCGAGGACGACGATTTTCCAAACACTAATACTTTTCAATATGTGAAAAAATACCTACGAAAAAATTCAATTCGCTATGACAAGGTGTTAAAACAATTTCAAATCTTTAGGTTTAAAGATATCAAGTTTATAAAAGGACTACTTGAAAATATTGTTAAAGATGAGCTCAAAATTGCGACAAACGAAGAATTCGACAATTACCTAGATGAATTTAGCCGTAAACAAAATGTCGAAGAAGTGCTTAATGGGAATTATGAGCCTCTCAATCTAGGTATTTCGCCACAGAGAGAGAAAATTTGCGCTTTTATAAAGGCAAGTGAGTATAGGGCCATTATTTTTTCAAACGTAGCGAGTGACACCATTTTCGATGTCATCAGACTCCTTAAAAAGGAAGGTAAGGGATTTGACATTATAAGCTCCCCATCGGCACTGGAGAGTATTAAAACAAAATACTATAAAGAATTTTCAAATGATTTAAATATATACAAATATTCCCAAATCTATGAGCACTTTAGTGAAGTCTTAATTATTCACCAAGCATCAAATATCTTTAATAGAAATACTTATAAATTTAAAGATATAAAAAAGATTTCAAAGAACTATAAGAAAATAATTATCCTATCAAACAAATACCCTAAAGAAAGCCCCAAGGGTCTTTTCTCACTTGTAAATATACTTTATCCGCAAGTTAGTATTGAGTGGTACAAAAAGACATATCTTGAAAAAGAGTACGTAGGGGAGCGATACGTTTATAAAAAATTTAAAAATAGCTCTTACAAAGAGCATATGAAACATTTTATTTATGAAGATAGGTTTAGTCTTAATGACAAGAGCTCCCTTAGTGTAAAAGTTGACAACAAAGCTAACGCGAGTGAATTATTTATAAAGTCCTTAACTCTAATAAAGGAGCTTTCTAAAGAGTACAAAATTTTAGTGTATGTTCCGTTTAGTGCATCTGATTGTGCAAAAGTGGCCAAGAAATTTGACCTTCCTCATAATGCCTGGCCCTATGATAGTTTATGTGATCGAACTCTAATTTTATGTTCTTATAAAGATTTCCCTAAATCTACTAACTTTGAAATGGTTATCAATTTTGAAGGAAATTTCTCACCAAAATACAAAATCGAAGGAATTAAAGAAGTAATAATCAAGCCCCTCTAGATTATACGATTGAGTAGATATGAAAAGCTCTACTTGTATCATCTGTTTTTTAACGAATTGTGAGTGCTCTTTAAGACAAAAGAGTGTATGTCCCCAATGTGCAGGGCTTAAAAAGTCCACCAATAAAAACTGCTTAAGGTGTGAAAATTCAAAGAAAAGTCGCTTGCTTACTCAGAAAAATTCGATTGAGAAGGTAGAGGTTAGGAAATGAAAAAACTAATTACACTACTTTTTCTTATTTTAATGACATCAACTATCAAGGCCCAAGACTTTGATAAGCCAGTCAATGTTGGTGGCTTAAGTGTTGATCTTAGGTTTTGTGGTCATTATGATAAAATCGCAGGAATTGCTTCGGCCTGGAGTAATGTCAACTTCCCAGTCAATGGAGGGGCAGGGGTAGCGTGGGGAGCGATATCAACTTCAAACGTTATTTTAGACTTCTGTTCATTTTTAGCGAGAATGAAGAATCTGAGCACTTCCGAAAAGATCTTTTCTTCAGCAGAGTATTTAAATAAACTCACAAATAATAAATTTAACGAAGATTTAAACTTTGCTAGAGAAGTGTGGGACATTAAAGATGTCTTTATTGATGATAACGGAAAATCTAGACCTCTTTCTCAAATTGCCACAAGAAGACAATCTCTTAAACTAAATCGCTTTTATAAAACCGCCACTGACTATAGTGATCTTAGACTTGGTACTAATATTAATACTCGTACACGGGCCAAATTAGAAGCCGATATGGCAAAGATTTCAAGGGTTGCTTACAGGCGAAGTCTTAATGCCGAGACAATGAGTTGTCCAAAAGCTCCAACCAATGAAGATTATGGAAATATCTATGAAAAAGAAGTGATTCCTCAAGAAGAAAATATTGAAAAATACCTAGCTCACGTAAACTTCTATAACGAAGCCCTATCTGCTATGGCCTATAGATTCACTAATGGCGAAAAAGAGCATACGGATTTTTTAAAAGAGCTAAATAGGCTTCAGGTAAAGACCTTTGAATATAATATTCAGGTTAGAGAGGCCAGTGTAGAGACAGTAAAATTTAAAAAGAAGAATCTCTCAAATGACGCTTCTCCGACCGAGTCTCGTACAGAAGAGTATAAGGAAACTATTAAAAAGAAGTATCAGACATTTTGTGGGGCGAAAGGTAACCCAAATAATCTCTCAGGATCATGTCCTTTAAAAACAAATGGAAAGCTACTTCCTGATTTTATCGCTAAGTGGGAATCCAAATGGAAGACATGGGCATTTAGTCAGGCCACAAGTGAAACCAGAGGACTTCTGGATGCCCCTGTTGAAAAGAAGGTGGAAAGGGAATTTCAAGATTTCTCTATTCTTTGTAACAAAGGAGAGATTAGAGAAAAACACGATTTTAATAGTAGTGATTTTAGAGAAAATGTTGAAAAGGATTACGGCGAGTGTATTGAAAATAAGAAGATGGCCATTAAAAAATCAGGCTCCCTTCTATCTTTTTATGCCACTTCCCTTGTTCAATATACAAAGAAATTAAAACAAGCCAGAGCACATATCTGGACCTTTGAATCATACCATCTTGGATACTTTAGAAATGTAGAACAAAAGGAAGTCAGTGATGAAGCGGGGATCTACACTCAAGAAGAGGTTAAATGTGCTCCTGTAAAAAATCTTGCAGCCCTAAATTTGAAGATGGCCGAAGCAATGGCCCTTAATACCGAAATCAATCAAATGCTAGTTGAGCAGGCCTTTGAACAAAAAGTGATGATGCAGGCACAGAGAGAAAAGGAAGCGCTTCTTGAAAAAGAAGCAACCAGAAGAAGAAAACTTGAAGAGGAGCGAAAAAGGCGATCAAAGGTTGATTACAAGGACTATGTGACCTTTCCAGAACTTAATAGGGGATTTTAATGAATAAAAATGAGGGAGTATCAATTAGTTCTACTCAGGCTTATTATATGGCTGCTGAAGAGGTGATGTTAAATATGCCATTTGAAAATAAAGAACAAGGTTGAAGATGAAAAAAGACACAAAGATAAGTAAGTGCAAAAAATATAGATATTCTTTAATGAGATATTGGGGTGAAAAAGATATCGAACCTGAAAAAATGGTTAACTTTGTTATGCTTAATCCATCAAAGGCTGATTCTGAGATTGATGATGCAACAATTAGAAAATGCATTGGCTTTTGTAAAGAGTGGGGATATGAGGGTTTCTATGTTACCAATCTCTTTGCGTGGAGAGAAACTGATGCTAAGGCCGTAGCTAAACTATTAGATAAAGGAATTGATGTAATAGGATCTGAAAATGATATGTATATTAACAAGTATGCAAATATTTCGGATATAACCGTTATAGCGTGGGGAAATTCTTGTCCCAAAAAAGGCGAAAGAGTAAAAAAGGTTATGAAAATTCTAGAAGATCAAAACTTATTCGCAATTGGAGAGCCGACTAAGCAGGGAAATCCGAGACACCCCTTGATGATTAGCTACAAGGTAGATCTTATTCAGGTTCACACACTTGAGGCCACAAAACAGATTTTTGGAACTACGAATCTTTTAGATAATTAAAAGACATTGTTTTTGAGCACTCTTCACAAAAATGAATCATATTATCAATGATCTTGAAAGGATGCTTACCTTCTTCTTTGATTATATATCCATGGGGACATTTCTTTTGTTCTTTATCTTTTTTCGCTTCAGAGTTTTTAGAAACTTTTTCAAAATCTGATAGAAACATTTATTCCCCTTTGATTATACCCTCAAAGTCATCATGACAAAAATTAACAATCGAATCAAACGTGAATGAACAATCAACTACTTAGAAAAAGAGTCTGAAAATCGCCAATATTAATGGGCGAAATATCTCCGAAAATTCTCACTAAACCTCTAATATTTTTACGATTGAGTAATAAAGAGGCTCCATAAATTAGGATTTTAGATGAACTTCGATATTGCTAGAGACCAAGTCTACTCATTAATGACCAACACCCTTGTAGATGGAATCGTTTCCTCGATTCTTGATAATCCGATTCTTAGTTATGAAAGTGGAGGGTTTTTAAGGTATATCTTTACGATCGCCTTTGGGTATCAAGTGTTTTTAATTTGGAAAAATTCGAACACTCCAGGAGACATGGTAGTAAGAGGAGCAAAGACAGTTCTAGCAACAGCTTTTTTCTTCACCCTTATTGGCTATGGACATTTTGAAGTTAGAAAGGCCTCTGGATATTTTGGTCTTGATCTCTACTCTGAAAGCGGGATGCAAGATTATGAGTATGGCTCAAAAAAGAAGATGCTTCACAGAGATGTCTTTAACTACCTTCGTTTTAAATCCAAACAGATCGGAAAGAAAGCTTTTAAAATCGAATCAGATCAAAATAAGCAAGAACAAATTGAGCTACAAAACAAAAATGAAACCATATTAAAGGGTTATAAGTTTTGCCACTCTCTACCAAAAAATAGAGTGAATGAATGTTATGAAGATCTACAAATTAAAACATGTTCCCAAAAACCAACTCCTAAATGTTTAGACTTCGTTAACTTTCAAGTAAAGAAGCTTGAAGAAAAAGAAGCTTGCTCTGGAGGAATCACGGGAGTTAGTTGCCAGATCGATAAAATGAGACAAAGTTTTGTAAATTTCTTTTCTTTTGAATCAATTGCTTATGCGATTCTTAAAATTGTCTCATTCATTGTAATGTTAATCTCAATTCTCATGTACGCAGCTATTGCTCTCATTATTGCTTTTTCCATGCTCTTTTTCACTCTCACATGCCCTCTTGTTGTAGTCGAGGACTTAAGAGGCAAAGTCTTTAGCTCACTAAAATTTCTGCTTTCTTTGTCTTTAGTAGATTTTGTAATTTATCTAGCAGAGTTTGTTTCGCACACATTCTTTGCTTCAGCTAACGATGCAATTGGGGTCGCCCTTGCTAAGGCATGGAGTTATAACTCTTTAACTGCTAATGCTCTTGTTTTTCCTATTATGATCCAAGGGGTAGGCTATGCAGTTATTGGTGGAGTTGTTCAAATTGCTCTTTTAATGAATGTTATTAAGTTCTCACAGGCACTTTTTAATCTTGAACTTGAAAAGCTTACCGATATTACGGGTGACATTATGAACTCTCTAAGAACAGTAGGAACTCTTGTGGGAACAGTCTATACCGCAGGAACGGCTGCTCTAGCTTCTGGAATCGATAAATATATAAGCAGTGCAGAGAACTTCTCTAATAATCTAAGAGGAGGAAGACCTAATCTTCCAGGGGGAGGTAATCCTGGAGGTGGAGGTGGCACCCCTGGTGGCAATAATAGATCCAACTTTTCAAATTCTAATTATGAAGAAAGTGCTTCTTCAGGAGAGTATCGTTCAGGAGTAGGTGCGGGACCAATGCTAAACGGCGAGCCTGGATCTTATGCTGATCAAATAAATCAATCGCTAAACCAAGATAGTGTAAGAAGAAAAGATATAAATCGTCTAACAAGAGCATTTGAAGAAAATAATGCTCCAGCTAGAATCCCTGGACTCTCTGAAAAACTTAAAAAACAAACGCTTGAAAAGGAAAAATCTACTCTCAAAGAAAAAGAAGTAGAAAGAAAGACTCTCACTCCAGAGATGCTTTCAATGTCAGGACCAAAAGCTTTGGGACCAAGTAGGTCTCTAAACAAGGCACCAAAACATAAACCAGTAGTGAAAAATGAAGATGAAGCGCCTAAGAGAAATGTAAGACTCATGGAGGGGATTCGAAACAAGATGGGACGGGCCAAAAGCAGCGTTCTTGAAGGTGTAGAAAAAATGCGTGATCTAGGTGATGGATCAATTGTGAAAGGCATTGGTAAAGGTGCCCTCATAAAAGGTCTTGATGCTTCTATTGGTGGAGCAAATATGGCCAAAAAGGTCGGAAGAGTTGCCGATGGTGCTTTAAGAACCAGTGGGAATTTAGCAAATATGTCTACCGCAATGACTACTAACACGGACTCAGTCACAGGAGCGAGTGAGGTGTTTCAAAAAGCAGGCAATGTTAAGAACACTCTTGTAGGCGAAATGGAAGCATTTAAAAACTATCATGTTGCTGATGAAGGGCTTGCTAATCAATATCTGGAAATGAACGATGATGATTCTACAGAGAAGAGTACATTCAATTTTACCTCCCGCGAATCTATGCAAAAAGAAATTGATTCAATCGAAAATAGTGAAAATCCTTATGCCGAGGAGTTGGCATCACTTAAGTCTGTAGATAGCGAAAGTCTAACTCCCGATGAACAGGCTGAGAGAGATATTAAGCTTAGAGAACTAGGGAAATTAAATAAGTTTTTTGAATCGGAAATTAAGGCCAAGGCTGAAAAAAAGAAAAATGATTTTGAAAAGATAAGATCTACTGATGAGTGGCAAACGATTAATGATCTTTATGAAAAACTTGATAAAGAAAGTTTAGATGATCACGATAAACAATTTTTTGAAAGAGAAGGTAGAGAGAAAGTTAAAGATTTATTAATGAATAATAAATTAGACGAAGCGACTTACAAAGAAATCAAGAAAAAAATGAAATCCCATAACGAAACAAGATGGGTTTTAAATAGTATTCTTAAAAAGAAGAGAGATCTAAAGAAAAAGACGCTTGAAGGTAATCTAACTAAAGGTAACTTAAGTGAATTAAATAAAGCATTAAAAAGAGGAGAAATCTCAAAAGAGCATTTTAAAAATATTATAGATAAAGCCGAATATGGGAAGAAATGATGATGCTCGCTTTAGAAAATTACGTTGCTTCAAAACACGGATTTATTGGCAAATACACTATAAATTTAGAGGATACGAAGCTATATCTATCAAAAATTGACCTCTTCAAAGAATCAAAAGAAAATACCTTTGCTAGAGTGAAAGAGATATTAATACCTGTAAAAGGGTATCTTCTGGATGAGAGGGAGTCTTCTAGAAAATACAATACAGATAAAAAGAAAGTCATCGATAAAGCGAGAGAGCGACTAGATCTCGTTTTAAGTAATACTAAAGAAATAATACTTAGTAATTTTCAAACTCATGAACTATCTAGTAATCGCTATCTTAAAAATTTAGACTTAGAGATTACTTCTATACTAAATAGTCTAAACGACACTACTGTTGATGAGTTAATTCTTTTTGAAAATGTATATAAAAATATTTTTAAATATATTGAAAAGTTATATCAAGAGCCGATTGAAATTTTAGAAAGACTCCAACAAGCGATCAGCAATTTAAATAATGAAACTTTTGAAATCGAGTTTTATATTCATAATGACTTAGTTAATACTCAAGTCATATCAAGAAACGGTGTCAAGATGAATTCTCTTGAAAACCACTTCTCAATAATCATGGATGATTTAAATATAGGATTAAGGGGAATTAAAAGAAGTTATACGAAAAACATTACTCTTCTAGAAGAATCTATAAGGAAATGGCGAGTTTCCTTCCCAGAAATTATTGAAAAGTTTTACGATGAATTTAGTATGACCTCTCTTGTTGGTAAACTTTCAGACTTTGATTTTTTAAAATCTGAAGCAACTAGGGTGTCTCCTCATGTTTATGAATTATTTAAACATACAAGTTACGGCAAATATATTGAAAATTCTCTACTTCCAATCCTTCGAAAAACAAAAATACAAGCAGATAAAAAGATTAGATTGATTAACTCCATAATTCCTCTAAATCTAACTAAATTGTCAGATATATCAACGCTACCAATTAGAACCCTACTTGAAGCTGATAACAATAATATTTACAACATCGCTTTAGATGAAAATGTACCTCTGACTTCTAATATGAAATATATCCCTATTAGTTTTGTGAAAGAGAAGTATCCTGAGATTGCTAAAAAACTTAACTTGTTTGCTGAAATCAAAATAGGTCAAAAAATACATGGGGCCAAGCACTTAAAAAATAACCACTGTTATGTAAAAAAAATTGAAACTAACAAATACAGTCTAAGAAAACTTGATTACCAAATCATAGGCATCAATTTAGTAGAAGCTCAGAATTTTAATATGAGCGACCTAGAGGCTAGTTTTAAAAATATTAAACTAGAAAGCAAGATGCTTACTACAATTTATATTAACCCAGAGTTGCCCGAGATAGAGGAAGAAAAGATCGTAGCAATCGATATTGAGATTATTAATATTTTGGCCAACAAGAGATAGTTAATAGTGTGCCAATATAAGTTGTCACATTTTTTAATAATAAAGTTAAATTTACCCCCTTTAAAAGGAGGGTTTGGAGAAATTAAATAATCAGGTAGCATATTCTTAACTGTAGAGAGAAATAGTCGGATACTCTCAATTATTCAAGTTAAGTGTATTGTTGCCGACAAGTTGATGTGGAGTTTATATGTTAAAGGACAAAGATGGATTTAAAATTTTATGTGGCTATACAGAGTATGTTGCTCTTGGTCTTCATGGGGCAGAAAAAGAAGAAGATGTCGCATACGATAAGGTTTTTAAAAAACAAAGAGAACTTGAAAAAGAAACTGGCGAAAAATACTCTGCCACAGTCTATCAGCCCTATCCAATTAGATATATTGGCGATGAAAGTTTCTCTAGGATGTATGCTAATTCTTCAAATAAGGAAGAGTTTTCTAAACTTATCCAAGAGGCTCTTGATTCAGGAGTTCTTCCAGAAGGAGAAGGCTACCTTGATACCTGGGGGAAATTATCTCAATCTCAAATTGATAATTATCAGTGGTTAAAAAAACTTAGAGAAGAATCAAAAGGATCGGGTAAAGTTTTAAATGATGCCTTTCTTGAAATGGATGTTCCCGAAAGAGTTCTTGAAACATTTTCAAATGATATTGATAAAATGGGCTTCATTGACGGAGTTTATAACCCCGTTGGGGGCATGGAGAAGTTAGCTGATGTCGAGTTCACTCTTGATCGCGAAGAAGCTCACTCAAATGCTGTTGAGATGTTTGCAAAAATTTTTAGAACAGAATTTTCAAGGCACTCTAGACACTTTTGGGATATGGGGATTGATCTCTTTTGCTTTTGCCCTTTTTCTAAAGATGCAGGAGAATACGCTCGCTTTATCATTTACACAGTGAGAAATGATTACGAGGATATGTATTTTCAAGTCGATATTTCTGGCTATGACTATGATAATGGAAACCATAATTTAAAAATTGGAATTCAGCCCATTTTAATTAGCTACGAGGAAAGCGAGGATCGCCTTACAATCACTCCTTTTGGCTACTATTATGACCAATTTGAACCTCTAGCTACTAGTATTTTAGGTTCAAACAGGACTCCTTTTAGGATGATTGAAGTGATGGAATTATTCTTTACTGTACATGAACCATTTTCAAAGTACTTTAAAAAAGAAACGAGAGAATGCTCATCAGTAGCAACTCATGATTTTGAAGTCAATACCGAGATCCAGGACTATGTTTATCTAAAGAATGTTGAGTATAAAATCTCGCAAGACCTAAACGAGTCCAAGGTGAGAAAAGAACTTAAGAAAATTATTGATAAGTACTCTCCTTTATATTCAGAAAGAATGAGAAGAGTTAGAGAAGATGTTGCTGTAAATGATATTTTTTCTTACTCGCAAAAATCAGCTTGAAAATTTTAAAAAAGTTTCCCTATTTACCTTTTTCTGAAGCTATCGATCTTTTTGCAGAGGCCTTGTCTTTCTTTTGATAGATTTTAGCTACGAATTCATAGTGAGTTCTTTTTATTGAACTACTTAAAGTATTATAATCTAGATTACGACTTAATTCAGTTAAGGATATTAATGAAAACGCTATAAAGAAAACTACACCTGGAATAATTGGGCTTACCTTATAATTCGAAGAAACATTATAAAGATCTTTTTCTTGTGTAAATTTGAAGATTTTAAAAACTGCTGGAAAGTAACCTTTTTTAAAATATGTGCCAAGCGGTATTAGTAATACAAAGATACTTAGGTAAAAAACAAAATTGTACCCCATCCATTGTCCCAAATGAGTTGAGCTAAGATTTGACCCTTCAGTTTTAATAATATTGAAAAACTCACTATTAAGAATAAATATTATGTATATAGCTAGGGCATTGTAAATTAATGGGGGAATTGACATAACTGTTAAAAATAGAAGAATGAGTCCTATACAAATTGCACTAAGGATATAAAAACCAATACCAAATACTTTGATCGACATAAACGATACTATGTTTAGAAATATACAATAATGTGCCTCGGTAACTGGATACAATATTAACTGAATGATTTTCAGTAGAGCTAAAAATATCAGCGACAAACTTGTTAAAAATAGCCTTCTCATCACAGTAAGGATTTCAAATTTGTAGAATAATTGCCTTGTTGTCTCTATGTATCTCATGGCCCCAGAACCTAAAACCATTAGGTCTCTAGATACAGAAAGATTACTTTCCTCTTCTCTAACACTATATAAGGGAAGTTTATCTTCTAGGTGACTAATGTGCCATGGGATCGAATCTATTTTGTCGATAATATAAAAACTAAAGGATTCATCTAATGCAGTATTCGCAAATAAATATATCATTGAGATAATAATACTTAATACTAAGGGTATTACTCCCATACATATAAAGAACCCAAAAGTAACTGCACTATAGTAGGCTTCTACATTCTGAACACCAAAAGAGACATAATCTTTATCCAATACTCCCATAAATACAAACAACATTAGAAAGTAAAAGAAACCAACTACACCTACAAACAAATCGTTATCAGTGAAAAATTCATAAATACTTTTAACAATATTCTCAAGAGAGCTAATAAACTTAAAATACGAATCACTTATAAAGTCATTAAATGGTCTATAGTCAAGCTCGTGATGAAAATTTGAAATAAAGCTAAATACAGATGACAAGATCCAAAATGTTGTCTTTATAAAGATAGGCAACAAGATCCACGCTACAAACCTAGGAAGATATCTATAGTTATTAAAGAAGCTCTCAAATGGTCTAAAGTAATTTTCTACCTCATAACTTGATGGGTATATGACCTTTGTTAACCCTAAGACAAAACCTAGTATTAGGAGTGACCAGGCTATCAGCATAAATGTTGCCCAATAACGACTTTTATTCATATATCATTATCGGCATATTCTAGAATTAAACTGAATAAAAATTCTGTATATTGTTGTTACTACTCATTATATTCTTGTAAGTGTCTACCCAAGATGTGAGGCAAAAAATAATTGAATTCAGTAAAATCATGACACTTTCTATAATTATTTCCATTTTTTTAGAAATATTGAATATCATATTAATATACTCAGGATGCAAGCTTCTAAAAATGGCATCCTATCGATCCCTAGCTTATTTATATGAAGAGAATTATCTAGAAGACGAGATGGAAGATCGATACTATAAACTCCTACACTCCACTATCGAAGAGGCAGATAAAGAAACTGACAATTTCGCATTAGTTCTATCCCTTCTTCGAAAACAAAGAGTGACCCACTTTATTGCCTGGGCGAGATGTATTTAATTTAAAAAGAACGACCTCCACTCTACGCCCATAATAATTGGGCGTTTTTTACTCTATCATGAGAAATTCACCCCTCTTAAATGTAATTTGATCCCATCTTTTAAATATCTAAAATAAAGATATCAGTTAGTGCGAAAAGGAGAAAAGATGCGAAAGTTAAATTTGTTAGTGTTGTCATTTGTTATGGTTGTTTTAAATTCATGTGGTCCAAAGCTATCGGAGAAAACGCTGGATAAGCTCAACAAGGCTGCAAGTAGCGAAGTAGAATATCTTTTAAAAGAAGGCTCTTTTAAAGTTAAAATTGAAGATATTGAAAAATTAGAGTTATCTCTTGATGAAGTCAAAAGCGTGGCCCTTTTGAAAGAAGCGGGAGTAAAAGACTTTGAACTAGAGAAATACAGTGCCGTTGCAGTATATAATGCTCTTGAAAAAATGTATGTTGTTAGGGATCGATATTTTAGAGAGAGTGAGCTTTCTCAATTTAAAGAAGAAACTTTAAAGAATGAAGCCTATACTTCAAAATGTGCATCATATAAAAACGGCTTCATGGGAAGATATTGTACAAAACATAAGAAAGTGAAAAGAAAAAACTACGCTCAGATTGAAGTGAAAATTCAAAAAGAGATCTCAAAAGCAAAAGTGATCAATACTGGAGAGACGATCTTCAAGTATGGGGCTCAGGTACATGTAGAGAAAGCAGAGGGTAAGGAGAGTACAAAGGTTAAACTTTCAAAAAACCTCTAGGTTCCAAAAAATCGTAGTTAAACGTTTAAATATATGTTGAAAAACACCTGTAGGTGACTAGATCTTCCCTACACTTAGGGAACTAGAACAATTTGACAATTAGAGTATAAAGAAAGCTCTCTAGATTCATTTGTGGTGGTCACTTACTGAATCAGAGAGCCAACTTCGATTCCAAACTTTTGGGCCAATAGTTTTGCGTGCTTTGCTCCCAATGGTCTTTTACCAGTTAGGAAGGCCGATACATTTGCAGGAGCACCGAAAACATCTACCAAGTCTTTATTTTTAAGATCATTATTTTGCATTAAGAGCTTTATGATCTCAGGAGGAGATAATCTCTCATCATTGATTCCTAACTCTTTGGCCATAAGATCGTCTTCGTATTTTTCAACTAGCCCAGTAATAAAATCAATTATTGATCTTACTTGCTCTTTTTCTGAATCATCAGTTAACTCAGGCATTATCACAGTATAGATCTTATCTAAAAACTCTAAAGCAGTCTTGTGCTCCTTTTCATTTTTGATCGGAGAAATAGGAGCCCTTGCTTTTAAGAACTCAATGGCCTTACTCTGAGTAGGCAAAGGTGTAACGAATGTTTTTTTAAGAGTTTGTAATTTAATCATATCATTATCCTTTTTCTGTTTCTTAAGGATGTCTCGCGCTTATCGCAAAAAGTGCAAAGCTTCTAAAATCTACTTTACATGTTATCCAAATATTACTTGAGCACTTACATTTAAATGGTATTTCTACTTCCCACAACAAATCCAAATCAGCGAGGGGAGGAATATGGATAACGTTTACGCTGTAATAGGACTTCCTTAATTCATTGTAATCCTTCCATAAACATTGATATTTTATAAACTTAATATTTGTCTCATAAGTCTCAAAACAACAGGGGTGTTTCTTTTTAAGATTAGTTAGAAATGTAATTAAGTTAGTTAAGCCATTAGTTCTCATTATAATTATGGTATCATTTTTGCTAAAAAAAAGCTATTTAAATTATCAAAATTGATAACAATTATTTATCGTAACTTTTGGTAAATACCTTTAATTAAAGCTTATTTATGCCAAAGTAAGTATATAAGTTACTGTTATTACAATATGAGAAGACTGTAGAACGACCCTTTTATAGGTAGAGAAGTTTTGAATTACCTCTGATCCCTTCTTTGACATCTACCATTACAAGATTCTATATTTTTCTCTTTTTTAAAAAGAGGTAAGCTTGAGAGATTTTAGCCATTTCGAAGAACATTTTTGGACAGGAGAGTTTTATACATCTCCAGATATAAAAGACAAACTTAGCGGTAAACTCACTTACTCTCCTGGATCTGGATTGAGCGTAGAGATCCTTGTATCAAATCGCGATAATTTTCCTAGATTGGAAACTCATGACCTTCTGTATGGACATATCTACAATGATAATGAAATTACAAAAGTAATCATATCTCTATTTTTCTCTCTTGGTAGTATGAATAGTTTTGTATTTAAAGACAACATGAGGTTAACTAGCTATAAAATACATGCAGAATGGGCATTGCTTGGAAGCCTTGATTTTAATAGAGGCCAGACATTTTCTCACGCTTCTCTTCAAACAAATAGAGCGAACCATCTTTATGATTTTAGGGGATTTTTAAACAAGCACCCAAACGAAAGCAGAGTTTTAAATAAAGCAAAGATAGATGATTATACTTACCAGATAAAATACAACGAAGAGGCCATGTATTCCTCTCTTAAAAAAGCAATATCAATTATTTCTAACGAAGATTTGAGTGAATGTCCTGAGACTCAGTCTTATATAGACGCAATCACTAATTTAACTAGAGAGTTTGAAAATAAGAAAAAGGTAATTGTAGCTACCAAGAAAAAGCCATATGTTACCCATTCTATTGATTTCAATAAGAATAAAAACGTTAGTGATATCACTTATATAATTAGAAGTCTTTGCAACCTCTATACGTTTTTAAACAAGTCAATATTTGCTCCTAAAGTAGTCAATCTAACCTATAAAGAAAAAGAGAATGTAAGCACCTGTAGATTACTTATTTCCCATAATTACATGAGCCATCATCTTGAAGAAATTAATTACGAAGGAATTAATCGGGCCAGAGATGCGATCTACTTGAACGACTTAACCTGTTTTGAGAAAACTCTTCAGATTTGGAATAAGAAGGATTTTATTTTAGACTCTATTAAAGACTTTCTTTTTTATAATACCTATTCCCCAAACTCTTCTCTTTCAAAGTTTAAAGATATCTCATGTATAATCGAACACATTGGGAGAAAGAAATCTGAAAAAGGTGATTATTTCCAACATTTTTTAAATTACTGCAACAACAAAGTCCTTCTTGATGAATTAAAGGAAAATGTTCCCGATTCTCTTTTAAAAAAGTGTGACAGCTTAGGGTATGCACTTAAGGAATTAAGAAACTTTGCAATACACCCGCTAAATTTTGAAAAGAAAATTGATACAAGAGATGAAGTTAAAAAGTATTTTAACGAAACGAACTTCGGGAATATTTCCGAAATTCTCTCTTATATTTTGTTTATCTACTTTGCTAAAACGATTGGAGTAAAGGAAGAAAAAGTTAATTTGCTTGTGAAAAATGCTCATACTAATGTATCGAAATACTTCGACTCTATAGAAACGATAATAGAAGGCAACGTCGAGGAATAGACGGATGTCTTATAATATCAAGTATTTATATATTACTAAATTATTGATATATGTGATACAATAGATCTATGGAATTACTAAACGCCCTAAAACTATTAAACGAAAAATTAGCACTTCTTAAGGTGAAAAAATCAATTTATATCACAGGAGGGATGGCCCTCATTCTACTCAAGAAAACTACTAGGGCCACTCAAGATGTCGATGTAATAGCACCAAGAATCGATGAGCAAATGAAAGGTGCGTCTCAAGAAGTTGCAAAGCAATTGGGGCTTGATAAAGATTGGCTAAACAATGCAGTTTCTTTATTTGCCTCTAATCTTCCTGATGGATGGATCGATAGGGCCATACTAATACATAATTATTCAAACCTAGACATTTATAGCGTTTCGATAGTTGATTTAGCGATTCTAAAGATAGATGCGATGTTTTCAAGGGCGGGTAGAGATTATGACGATTTATTGAGCATGAACCTAAGTGATAGCGAGATCGATCAAGCAATCAATCAGCTCAAAAATGTTCCCCACTTAGTTAATGATAAAAAATATCAAGAGAGTCTAGAAGAAGTTAGAAACTCTCTTAAGAAGAAGGATTAACTCTTGGAGCTTATATATAAGAAACTCTATTCTATTGGATTTGCTTTCATTGAGTCGAATCAAGATAAAAGCCCACTATCGTTAAAAGAAACTCATCCTGAAAAGGTCTTAATTGAGGCGATAGAGATAAGTGACTTTAGTACAAACCTTGAGCTATTAACTCTAATTCCTGTTTGGCTTGAAATGTACAGTGCATTGATTAATGTTAAATCTCTTTTAAAAGAAGCAAAGAAGTTAGACTCATTTAAAGTAAAAATATTCTTAGGATGTATTTCAAAAACAAATGAATTTAAAAATAAATATTCTAATAAGTTTTACGGATCACTACGGTGCAAAAAAGAAAAACGAGACAAGATAGGACTAGATTTTCAAATCAAAAGATTGGGACTTGATAAAGATTTTTCAAAATTTGGAATTAGATCTCCAAAAATTGAACTGTCAAAAAGAGCTAAATTTTTAGAACAATCATATGTAGTAAAGAAGAACCTATGGTTTAAAAACCGTTCTGTGATTGGAGTTAATTATCGTTCAGATATTTACACTTTGTTTTCAAATGGATCGATACTATCAGGGTATGATATTGCGAAGTATCTAAACTGCTCTTTCGGACAAGTATATCCAGTTTTAAATAGCCTAAAGCGATTTAATTAATTGTAGTGATGCAACATTTACCCTTTTTATTGAAAGTTAAACTATCGAAATTACGACCTTTTAAAAGATTTATTAATAATATTTAATCATTCTTTTGATTTGTGTACACGAATTTGTGTACAATGGGTTCATGTTAAAAAAGATAAAACTAAATTCAATAGCTAGTTCAATAAATTATGTAAGAAACATAATAGTAAAAGTAATTTCTTCTCCGAATGATCGAAGTGCCCCAGCCTGCGAAGAGTTTGTATTTGATCCTAAAACTTTTTTAAAAGAAAAAACTCCTTCGCAAGAAGAGTTAGATCAGTTTTTAAAAATAGCTGAAGAACTTAGAAGAGATCTAGAAAAACTTAAAGAAGAAGGTGTTACGGAGAACTACTTCGCCCATTACCACGAGATTGCTCATATTAGGATTTGCAATGTTGACTTACTCTTTGAGACTCTAAGAGTAAGATTTTGTTTAGATATCTTTAAGCATATTGCTAAAAAGATTAAAGAAAAAATCGCTGTAATCTCTTGTGAAGCTAGAGATTTTTTATCATATAATTACTCACCTTTCCCTAAAGGGGTAGCTTATCCAGGTTTAATTTTTAATGACTCTAAAGAAGTTAGAAATTTAAAAATTAAAACAAGGATGAATAGTGAAAAGAAGGGACTTTTTGAAAATTATCGAGGATTGCGGTTGGTATTTTAAAAGACATGGTGCTAATCATGACATTTATACTAATGGGAAATTAAGCATTATAGTCGGTAGACATAGAGAAATAGCTGATAGTATCGCAAAAAAAGAGATCAAGAAAGTTAGAGCAAATCGAGTCGAGTGAATAAAAAGGATGCCCATGTTAATTAGTGGAAAAGTGTCTAAAGAGGGAAACTACTGGGTGGCCAGTCTAAACCTCTTAGATATGGATGGTCAGGGAAAAACTAAAAAAGAGGCCGTTAACTTTCTAAGTGAATCAATAGAACTCATGAAAGAAGAGTATTGTCTTGATATGGAATTTGAATTAAGACTAGAAAAAAAGACAAACAAAGTTATCTTTAAAGCTAGAAACACAAACAAGTTAGCTTCTTTTATTTTAAGGAGGCAAAGAGAACTTAACAATTTAACACTTCAAGACATGGCAGATATTCTTAAGAGTAAATCTAGAAACTCTTATGCTAGGTATGAAAAAGGAAAAACTGCAATCACTCTCCAAAGATTTGCAGAATTATTTGAGTCAATAACAAATCATTCATTACTAATTAGTTAAGTACTTTTGCGGAAGCTGAATTTCTAAATATTTGAAATTAATATGATATTATGTATATAGTAAAAGTATATGTATAAAAATATTATATATGTTATTATAAGCTATGGAAAGAGTTAAAGAAGGCCTCCAACGTCTAAATAAGTGGCTTAAAGATAAGAATCTTAAAATAGAGCTTCACACTATTGGGAGCTATGCACTTCACCTTCATGGTGTTGATATCTCAAGAGAGACTGATATTGATCCTGTAAATGTAGTTGAGGATGAACAAATACTTCAGCAGATACGAGACATCTCTGCAAATATTGGTCATCAATGGTTCGATCATGGTTCTTCGTCAATTACTCTACCTGACGGATATAAAGATCGAGTCATTTTAAAAGAGCGTTTAAGCAATATCGATATTTATGTCTTAGATATTAAAGATTTAATTATCCTTAAAGTTAGTGCTTACTATTCAAGAAAAGAGCAAGGTATAATTCGTGACCTTGAAGATCTAATAAAAATAAATCCTTCTATGGTAGACATTGATGACGCTTTTTCTTTTATTATCGAAAAACACGGTAAGGAATTACCTCAGAAGTTTGAAAATCAACTTATTGCGAATTTAAAGGAGTTAAGAGATGAGCTCTCAACTTACTTTAAGTAATCGGGAGGATGTAGCTTGGTATTTAGCTTCACTAGGGATGCTTATTTCAAGCAAAGTTAAGAAAAAACGTGATTATATAGATATAGAGAAATTTTTTATCCTTTCAACTAATTATGTATACGACGATCTTAGATTATCTAGATCGATGGAGTATTGGTGCTTGGCATACGGTAAATACCTCTCTTTTAAGAAGTTAAATAAGATTTTATCCAAAATGGATTCAGACTTATATGATTCTTCTGTTTTAGGAGCACTTTTAGCAATCGCTGACCCTCATTTTCCTGAAAAAGGGAAATTTAAGGGACTTTCGAAATACTGTGAGACTAAAGCAGAAGAGAAAAGATTATCAAAATTATTCTCTAACAAAAAGAAGTGTGATCCAAGATGGGCTAGATTCGGCATTATTGCACCAGAATTTATTGCGAACGAGATTTCAAATAATTTGTGCTGCAAGTCACACTTAAAAAAACATGTTCCAGAGATGTATTATCGAATGTTAGGTTTTTCAAGTTCTATTTCTGATCTAAAAGCAATTATTGCGTTTAACGAGAATATCTCGATATATAAGATGGCAAAAATAACTGGACTAACCTATGCAACAGTTTTTAATTTAATAAAAGACTTTGAACTTTATGACTTTAAAGACTCTACAAAAGAATATGTAATCTAAAGGCGATGTCACCAATAAAAAAAGGAACCGTTAAGCTCCTCTTTCTAGTCAAAAAATATCTACAAATCCTAAAAGAAAATGACGTCCTCTTTTTGGAATTATGAAATTACTCAAGCCCAACAAGCTCTGGAAGAATTTTTTCTTCTAGATTCGTTGCACTTACTCCAATTTTCTTAGCAATCTTTGAAATTGTTGCCTTCTTCTTATTATCATCCATCGATGCTTCCATAATCTCAGCGAGTGTTACTCCAGTGAAATTTTCAACATCTTTAGCAATGGCCATTTGATCTTCAGAAGTTAATTGGTCAAATGAGTTAGCACCATTTAATACTGCACCCATCTTCTTTCCAAGAGTCACAAGTGATCTTGCCGATTCAAAAGGCATTGAAAAGGCAAATGAGATATTAGCAGCCCTTTTTATCTCCTGTACTTCTTCTTTATCGGCAACCATTAAAGAAGCATCCGTTGTTTGATCACCATCTTCATAATCAAATCCAGAGTTTCTTCCTTCAAAGTGAGTGAAGTCTCCAAAAATATCATACTGAGCATCAACCACTTCGTAGTCATCTCCCCAGAAATCACCGTTAAGGTCTCCATTACCAATATCTAAGTCCTCAAGACCTCTAAACGATCTGGCCGTGTAATATTCGTCAGAGTAGTAAGAAGTATAGTAGAGACCTCTTAGGTACTGTAGTGAAAATGCTTTGTTTTCATCATATTTTGCATCGTAAATTACAAACCAATCATCTTGTCCTGCTACTTGAGATCTTAAGGTTTCATCAATATCAAGTAAAAGTGCATGATCTGATAGAACATCATATCTTTTAAGACCATCTACAAATTGTGAAGCTGTTAAATTTGGAGTGTTATACGATCCAAGAGTTGAACCTCCACCTCCTGACGATCCTCCACATGAAGAAAGAGCAATTGCAAGAACTGGAAGTATTAAAAGTGATTTTTTCATTTATTTATCCCCATAAAATTAAGTGTGAATTCAGAGGGGTTATATCGAAAAAGGACGCCTTAATCTAGACGAATTGTAAAAAAGACATATCGAGCACTTATCCACTTCTAGAATTGGCCCCAATATATCGCTTTAGCATATCTTTTCCAGACTAATGAGAATTAGATTGTTACCGTAAATAGTTAAAAATACGAATATATGGGTTAAGAAAAATTAATCTGCCCAGATTTGTAGGAGGTGAAAATTACCTAAATACGAAATTTAGTAGAGAATTTCGCGATTTCGCTGACTTGAACTAAAATTTAGAAGTCACATAAAAGGACTAAGTTATGAAAAATAAAGCTTGTTTAGTATTTTTATTGCTCTCGGTGTTGTCGTTAAATGCACAGGAGAATGATAAAAAACCTGTTTCTGATTCTCAAAATCTGAATGATCAAATGATTGAACTTAACAATCAAGAGATTCGAAACTTCTACAATACTTTATATGCTGAATCAAAGATTGCAAACGACAAGGATGGTTGTGAGTTTGTTTCTACGGGCAAGAAGAGCTCAAGAAAACCCCTTGATTTTCGTATGGGAAGAATGACTGCAAGATACTCTCTTAAGGCCCAGGGAATTGTTGACAATGAAGCCGAAATGAAAATGAGAGGACTAGTAGCTTCTCAGGTTAACAATAAAGACAATACGGGCAGGGCCCAAGACATGCCTTATGAAATCCAAGTAAAGGCAACAGAAATTGCTCAAAGTGCAACTATTAAATCTAAGTTTAAAACGGGAGTTGTTAAGGCTGGATACAACATGGCTTCAATTTTTTCTTATCTTAAAGGGAAAAAACTTAATAAGAGGAAAGTTAAGTGTGAAGAGGAGTTAATCAAGGTTGTAGAAAAAGATAAGAGTGATAAATGCTATCGTGAAGTAGAAAAGGTTTTAGGTGATTTTTCGGAGCTTTATGTAGGTTTAATGACAAATATTAGAGATAACCAACAAAGACAAAAACGTGTTCAAATGATTGATAACATGGAACAACTTCTCAGTCTAAAAGATTGTAAAAAAACTAAAAGCTTTAAAAAAGATTGTCAGGAAAAATTCATCGATGAGCTTAAACACCAGTCGGGACATTGCGAAGAGACTCTTCGTTACGCGGGTGGTGAAGAAAACGAAACAGAACAAGCAAACAAAAGGGCAGTTGAAGGACTTGAACCTGGAAGTGAAGCTTCTGATGTTAGAAATCAAAAAAGGGAAGACAATCCCGATCGCTTAAAAGAGTCTTACACTACAAGTGGAGTTCCTTCCAGTGAAGAAAATGAAGCGAGTGTTGATCACTCTCCTAGCGAAGGAGTCCCTGATTTTATTCAAAATTCACCGTCAGACAACCAAGGTGAGACTGGGAAAGGCGGTGGAGGGCTAAGAACGCTTCCTCCAAGAAGTTCATTCATTAAAACTATCGTAGACTTCTTCTTTCCTGTCGCCCATGCCGAATCAAAAAAAAGAGAGAGAAAGTATGGGGAGAGTGGAAAGATGGCAATAGAGGCAATTGCTGAAACAAACAATGAAGTGAGTAGTGATATCTATTTTCAAAATCCTGACTCTAGGGCAACCATTTACTATGGGACTCAAAAAGCTCTCAAAGGAATAAAGCCAACCTTTGATACTGTTAACTCTCAGTACTCAAATCACAATAACCAAATTTATGAAACGATTATTCAAAAGTTTGATAAACCTGTTTCAAGATTAATTCCTGCAAATATAACAAACCTTGGTGATATTCAGCAAAATGCCATTGCTAATGAAGCACTCTTTAAGGGGACAGATTTCAAAAAATATGAAACACCCGATTCTCAAAAAACTAAACCTCTAAGTGATTCTGAATTAGTGGGTATCCCAAACAATCTTAAAAACGCTGCTAAGTTAATGTCAGAGCTAAATCAAGCTTATGAAAATGGTGAAGGCGGAAGTGCGAGAGCGAGGGCCATAGAGGAACAACTCTATAAACTTGGTCCAGATCTTGAAAAATTAAATGATAAGTATAAAGCAGAATACGAAGCTTCAAAAAAAGAAGCAGGAGTCGGAAGAACCTCAGCTCATGATAAGTTTTTCAAAGACTACAAAGGAACTCTTGGAAAAAACCTTGGTAAAAGAGGTTTAACTTTTATTGATCTTTCAAAAGGAAGTTTAAGTTCACCAATTGACAATAAAAACGCATCGGAAACACTTAAACAGAAATTTGCATCAATCGGTAACACTACTGACAGTGAGTACACCACTTCGAAGTTAATCAGAGGAGATCGAAATAAAGACTTAGATCTAGAACACAAAGAAGAACTTTTTGATCCAATTGATCTATCGGGCCTAATAGTGAAAGTAGACTATGGAGATAGTGAGAAAGCTATCCAAAAAGAACTTCTTGAAGGAAATTTTTCTAAGACAATTTTCAATGGGGCCGACATTAACCTTGATTCATCTAAAGATATATTCGAGATTGTATCTAATCGTTATGTTGAATCAGCATTACCTAGACTTGCTTGGGAAGATCCATATCTAAGTAAGAATAGAAAAATTGAAAGAATTGAATAAAATTTCGATCTTAACTTTTCAAATGAGCAAGGTTTAAAAAGGAATTAAGCCCTGTCGTTGATCCTTTCTAATAGCAGATAGTTTTGCCCTTATCCTCTTTTCACGTATCTTTATTAAACTTAGTAAAAGCTCGTTTTCATTAGTTGAATGTGAGAAGAAGTCCTCTATAAATCTTTTAATATGACCATAGTACTTCTCAGGAATCATGTTATACCGTTGATGACTTAGAAAATGAGGTAACTCTTGATATTTGGGGACAATACATTTAATAGCTTTTTGATATCTTACCCCCTCTGCTTCGTCCACAAATGTGAAAAGCTGAGATTTATTAATATTTAATGATCCATATTGCCCGATAAGTTGATCAATAGTTTTCTCTAATGTTTTCGAATTGATGTCTTTGACAATAAATTTATTATGGTTTTTAAAACATAGTAAGCAGTGAAGATATTTATCTTTAGTTGAGCGACTTTTAACTACCCTAGGGGGAGGAGCAACCTCTTTAATAAAACCTTTTTTCATTTGCGCATTAGGAAAATAAGTTTCAATAAAGCTTATAATACTCTCATAGTTTTCTTTTAAAGTTAGTTCTGTGTATCCAGGTAGCTTGGGGCACATCTCTCTACCACAAAAAATTGATTTAAGGGCTTCTTCGCATCTCTCAATCTCATTGACTTCTTTAAAATAAAATATATGAGACTTTTCAGTTAACAATTGGCCATGAAGTTTAGTGTGATTTGATATTCTACTCTTTAACGTTTTGACATTAAACGAGATCCCTATCTTAATGTATTGAGTATCTCTGAAGTAGAGAACATAGAGAAATATCTTCTTCATAAAACTAGATTAGTCTCCATCGCTAAAGCTTGGCAAGGATGCCCCGCTATTTGACATCTGGGGAAGAATGCCTAAAATTTAAGTATTAGTATTTGTAAATCATTGAAAAGTCGTGTCAATATGAGGAAAATCTTAAGTTTTAACACAATGTTGACGATAGGGCTTATAATGTTTAAAACGCTTTAACTAATAGTTTGATCGTTTAAGGATGAAACGATTATTATTAAGACCAAGAGATCATGAACAGAGAGTTTTTAAAGACATTAATGCGCGACAGGGGCTATTCAAGTGCTTCTGCCCTTGCCAGAGATATTAATCTAACGACATCTACGTTTGAGCGCATTATTAAAGGAACTCGCGAGTTTAAGGATGAGGAATACCTAAGATTTGCTAAAGCAATAAATCTAAGTGAGCAAGAGGCCAAGACTCTTTACAATCAAACAGATCCTCAATTTTCGTTAAAAACTAGCTCAAACCATAAGTGTTTAGATAAGGTTTTAAAAGATCTTGAAGACGAGAGCGTGTCTAAAAAAATTAACTTAATCGGCTCTTCTTTTTTAGCAGGGATTGATTTTAACTCTCGGGTTGATGAGAAGCTTATCAACCTCTCTCGAAGTGTTTCTAAGGTATACTTAGAAAACCAAAAACTAGTAGTTAAACTAATTAGAAAGATTATAGGAATTAGCGAGACTAAACCATTAACTATAGAGGATTTAACCTCTTTTTTTGCTTGGTCTAAAATTAACTTAAGATCCCTACCATTTGAAAGTTTAGAGATTAATAAAGATAGTGACGGTACTCCTATTAGAGGGTTTAGTGTTGAAAAAGATCAAAAAGTTTTGATTTGCTACGACATTGGAAGGGCCTATCACTCAATAGTGTTTACTATTGTTCACGAGTTCACTCATATAGTAACGGGTACTGTTGGGAAGAAGGATAGACCAACAGAAGACGCAATTAATGCGATTACCAGCGAATTAATATATCCAAGAGAATATCTTAAGAAGTTCATTCCAGACGTTTTTGATCCTATCAAAAATGTTACTTTAAACACTCTAGATCATAAAAGACTGAAGGTGATGTTAGATACTAATAAATCAATGTCCCCTAGAGGTCTGGCCAGAGCTCTTAGAAAGCTCGTAGGACTTAACCCAAGAGGGAAGGTTTACCAATATTTATATGAAGAACTCCACAATAAAGATAACTTTAATTTAGTTTATAATGATCTTGATTTTTTCAGAATCGATTATTCTAATTGGTATGAGTTTTCAGAGTTCATGAAGAGACTTCTGAGCAAAAAAACTGATGTAGGGGTTATCTTCAAAGAATTGATAAACAATGCTAATAATGGAAAAGTACCCTATGGTGATGTTGGTAAAATATTTGGTCTAGACAGAGGCGAGATGCAAGAGATCATTCCTGAGCTTCGTCCTCTTCTTTCTTAAAATTATTATTAACCCACTTGCGGGCATTCTTCATTTCATCTGAAACAAAAGGCTCACTTTTATCCTTAACATTTATTTTTTTAAATTTCTGTGAGATTGCCTCGATCTCTTGACTCGTGATTTCTTCATAAAATTCTAAGATCGCAAGAACTTCATAACTATTAATACATTTTTTATCACCGTACACTTTTTTACCTAAAGCGAGTAACGGCCCGTCGTCAGTAACGAAAATATAATTATTGTGTCTACAGAAAAATAATTGATCAAGATCTTCCTTTTCTGGCTCGCTGGCGTTTGGATAAAGAGGCATTATGTTATTTTTTAGATCATCCTTCCATTTGGGAATAACTCTTTTATGTTCGGCAGAGTTATAGACTGGACCACTAACTTGATACTTTTTTCCGTGAGTATGGATATCTCTTAGAGTTCCTTTTCCTCCAATAGCATCAAATTTTTTCTGCTTTGGATGGGGGATCTTAGTACCATCTTTTCTTGGAGTATTTGAGCTCTTAACCCATCTACCAATTTCTTCGACGGCAATATAGTACATTTTAACGTCACCGATAGATTTAAAACTTCCTCCAATAAAGCAAAAAGTTTCAGATTTCATAATCCAGAATCTAAGGGCAGATGATGTGTCAGAAATAACGGCAGTAGAGCCTCTATTGTCTATGTTTGTCGTTGTGGTTTTGGTGGTCATTATTGTCCCTCATAAATTCTTTAAGCATTGCAAACATCCTGTTTAAGGTTAACGTTTGCACGAAGTGTGTGTTGTGTGTTCGTGCGATTTCTATAAAGAATATTGTTATAAAGAAAATACGAAATGAAAAGAAATATCGCCATTTTAAGCGAGTTTTTAAGAATTACCACTGATTTGGTGCTGATTAGGCTCAAATGTTGCTATAATGGCCTTAAAATGGCCTTAAAATGTCAATTTAACTGTAATCTAGGCCTTGTTTTTTGACGCGCTGAGGTTCAATATATTCGCAAAAAAAAGGCCCAAAAAAGGGCCCTTTTTCTAAATAATTTTCAATCATGAATCACTGGAGAGTTCTAGGGTCCTTAAGTTCAAAGAAATTAATAATACAACACGATTTAATATCAGTACCCGTTTTTCTAGCAAGGGTATGTCTTAGTGCCATAATATCTTCAGGCCCTACGATATAGTTATCACTCTTAACCACAGTATCTCTAAAAACAAACTGCCCTTTAGCATTCACCTGAGTAAAGCAAACAAAGTAATTTATTGTTACGTCTTTTTTCATAATTAAACACCTTGTCCCTTAGCAAAAGTTTTCAATTTTTCCCAAGCTCCTTGCTCACTTCGATCAATACAGATTATCTCGCTTCTTCCATGACCATAATTGCATCTACCAACGAATTGAATTTCGCCGTCTTTACCCTTACGAATGCTTACCTGATAACCCTTTTTATTATGAATTTTAATTCTTTTCATTATGACCTCCTGTCATATTAAGATTCTTGAATTTTTTTTCGTGTGTAGTGAAGTAGCTGCTCTAAACTGACAGCTATGATTACATATCCTGCGACTTTGTAATTGTGTAGAATATGAGAAAAACTGAGACCGACAAAGATCCCATACATTACACTTGCAATTCTTTGAGATGCTTGAGTATTTGTCATAGACTTAAACATGTCTTTTCTAAGAAGTCCCTTTTGAGACACGATAGTTACCATAATCAAAAAAAGTGAAGATATAACAATTTTAAAAATTGAAAAATACAAAATAAAGTTTTCATAAATTGACAGAACACTCTTTGGGACAACCGATGTGTTAAAAGCACTAAAGTATATAAATAATGAGAACAAAGCTAACTTTACATAGATGTAGTATTTTTTAAAAAACACTCCTGCCCCAGAGTTTTCTATCTTTTTGTGAGCTTCCGAGTCAGGGCCTTTTTCTAATCCCTCTTTCATTAGAGCTTTTATTTCCTCCAGGTCTTTTGCTTCACTCAGATCAAAAGCAATTTTGGAATCTCTATATTTTTTAGATATAAAAGAAGGAAGATGTAGCAAAATATCAATAGCAATCAAAGTCAGAACAAGGGGATAACTCCCTGTTAGAAACAATAATCCTGCGAGAGTTAGACTAACTGCCAGATTAATTACCAGTGAAAGATATTCTTTTTTAGAAACTTCATCGCTTAGGACAACTTGGTTATTTTTAATGAATTTTTTTAGTTTAAAAATATCAACAACAGACATCAAGATCCAAAAACATAAGAAAATGACATAGAGGTAAGAAAGATACTTATTAAATGTAGCAAGAGTTGGAATTGAATAAAAATAATAAACACTCGAACTAATCCCTAACGTTAAATAGATGAGATTAAAAACATTAAAATACTTCTTCATTACTTCTCCTTGGGTTTTTGCTTTTCCTAAAAATAACAGTTAAGAGGGTTTATTTATGAGATCTGGCCCATAGAGTATTTATATTTTTGTAAGCCTAAGTATTTGAATATAAAGATGAATAAGCCCAACTTGTACCTGTTATGGAAGAGATAAGAACTCGCGAGTCGAGGATAGCGAACACGGTGAGCGACGCAGACTCGCGTCGCGGATTAAGATCTGAAGAAATAAATTGGCACAGGGATTAGCGAGCGAGAACGAACGAAGTGAGCGAGTGAAGCTAATCACAGGGCCAATTTATTAGGTTATTGAATTTTTAAAGTACATTTTTTCATTTTTCTTTGAAGCCTTGCCGACTCAAGAGCAATCTCTCTTTTTGATCGGTTATAATTTAGTTCCAACTCTAAAGGGATATCTTCTTTTAATTCAACGCATGTCGATTCATTTAGCCTTTTAAGCTTACTTAAATTATCCTCTTTCTCTAAAGCTAATCCTGTGATTCTTTTCATAAGCACAAACCTCTTTTGTTTTGTAATTTTCACCCTTCTTGGATGGCCTACAACTAATAAAAGATCTTCCTTGATCATCAAACTAATCCTTGTTTTAAAAGTTTGCTTTACCTATAAAAGTTAAAAGCAATAGTATTAATGTAAAATTCTTAATTAATATTTCTAAAGTACTCATCCTTCCTCCATCCATCCCGAATAGTAGCTAGTGAATTTAATTTATAGGATGAAACCTTGTATTAATGAGATCTGGCCCATAGTGAGAAGATGGCAAAAATCAGTGGAGAAATATAGGCCCACGAGTTCGAAATTTGGCCATATTAAGGGAAAAATCCTCCAATTTCGCTTATTTAGCACAACCAAGCTAAAATAGAGACATGTTAAAAGAGAGCTTTGATCAGTATCAGATTATTAGAAAAATTAAAGACGGTGGCATGGGAAGTGTTTTTTTGGCCTGCCAAAAAAAAGATATTGTCTCTAGGCCCGTCGTCATCAAAACCCTCAAAGAAGAAAAATCTCAAGACCCCTATATAAAAACTCTTTTTCAAGATGAGGTAAGAACTTCAATGAAGCTTGTCCACGAAGGAATTGCTAAGACAATTGATTGTGGAAGTGCTGAAGGTGTTGAGTATGTGGTTTTAGAGTATTGTCATGGAAAAAGTATTTCTCAAATATTTAAAAAGCTTAAAGAAAAGAAATTAGTGCTTCCAGGCGGAGTGCTTGGCCATATCTTTCTAGAGATTGCCAAGGCCATGAGTTATGCTCACACATTTAGAGATCCTTTTACTAATAAAGATCTAAAAATCATACACAGAGACTTAACGCCTCAAAATATAATGATCACTTATCACGGTAATGTAAAGGTGATTGATTTTGGAATAGCTAAATCACTAGATAATCAAGAGGTCACAAAAACAGGTCTAATCAAAGGAAAGCTTGGGTATGTAGCCCCAGAATATCTCGAAGGAAATTTAACACAACAATCTGACATATTTTCTTTAGGTGTGCTTATGTGGGAGCTTTCCACTTTAAAAAGACTCTTCTCTAGTAGAAACAAGCTTGAAAACTTTAAGGAAATTCTCTCAAAAGATATCCCTAGTGCTAAAGAAAATAATAAATTTTTAAACCCAGTTCTAGATAAGATTATTTTAAAGGCAACTCAGAGAGACAAGAGGGAGAGATATCAAACAATGCTTGAACTCGTCAGAGAGTTAGAGCATTTTGTTGCAAAAGAATACCCCAAGTCAAATCCTAATGATATACGTCTTGCAATGATTAAACTTTTTGAAAAAGAGATTACTGAGGAAGAAAGTGCTCTTAATGCGTATGGGATAGATAAGGTAGATAGAAATCTAAGTGAAGACGAAGCCACCAAGAAGACCCTAATTGAAGCCTATGAACTAGGTGAGGAACATCTTGAAAGTTTTGAAAAAGAGACTTTTAATGATCTAGATTCTAATGATAATGACTTAATTCATGATAAAGACCAGACGAAGACTTTATCTCATACGAAAACGTTTATTAACGAAGAAGAAGTTCATACAAATATTGAGATAGATAATAATAACTCTGATCAAAAATTTTATCTCGTCGGAGGAATTCTGGCCTCTTTAGTAGTAATATTTTTAGGCCTTAATCACTACAGAGAATATAGAAACGAAAAAGACAGACAAAGACGAGAGTTCCTAGAAGAAGCAAATAAGAAGGCCCAGGCAATAAGAAGAAAAAAAGAAGGACCTAGTCCAAGTGATCTAATTCCAAAGTACTCACCATACTACAAGGCAGGAACATCGATTCGAATCTCAAATTACGATCCTAGATTTCATAGAGTGTATATTAATTCTAAAGAGGTTAGACCAAGCTATCTTAAAACTTTTCCTGTTCCAATCTATCGGGAATTTGTCCTAAGAGTGACTAGTGTGAAAGACGATGAACCAGTTGATTTTGTTAAAAAGATTAAAATTGATAAAGAAATAATCGGCGAAATAGAGCTTCCTGACTTCAAATTACTAAAAAAATCCCCTCTAGATTAAGATGCCTTGACCCTTAGAAGAGTATTTAAAACCAGCATAAATCCTCTCATTAGCGATTAAATCATCATGATTTGGAATAATCTTATCTCCTAATAAAAAAGGTAGGAGAGTGTCTCTTTTTGCGTCCTTAGAGGTATTTAAATACATGTATATGGCCTTATAATTGCCAATGAGACATAAGTGCTCCCTAGAGCGTGTTGCTGAGGTTTTAAAGCTCTTTTTGGATGCCAACGCATATTGAGACACACTTAGAGGAATAATTACGTTACTAAACTGAGAGCCTTGAGATTTATTGGTAGTAATAGCATAGGCCAGAGAAAATGAGCCAAGATAATCAACAGGAAGTTTATATTTTGACCTTCCCGAGCACAAAGTAAAGTAAGTTTTTCCAATACTTTCCACCTTAAAGATTTGGGATCTTACAATCTGGAACTCTTCTATATGACTTTTTGCAATTACGGGGGTGCCCTCATAGATCTTTTCTTCATCTTCGTTAATTAAAAAGTTTAATTTTTTATTTAGAGAGACCGATCCTAGCTCACCTCTTTTACCTGGAACGATAATAATGCATTCTTGATTATCCCTTTGAAATTTTAAAAACCTATTGATGGTACTAAGAAAAATTTCTTCATTTGAATCATTTTCAATCAGCTCTATATCATTACTATTAAGAAGATCTCTAGAAGGAATCCTCCCTCGTGAAATGTAGTGAGAAAGTTTTGGGACACTGCTTTTAGCAACTTGGCGATGATTTACCTTAAGAGTTTGAGTGTTGATTAGGCTAAAAGATTGAAGGTCTTTAAAAAAATTGCCTCCACCTATATTTGACAACTGACCATCATCACCAAGAAATATAATCTTTGTTTTCATATCAGTTTTCTTAAGAATCATTTCTATTAAATTTAAATCAATCATAGAAGTTTCATCAATAATAAGAAAGTCTAACTTAAACTCACGAGCTTTCCATAAATTACTAATCCCAACCTTAAAGGTCTTATGAATTGTAGATACCTTTTTAGGGCGCTTAAGAGCATGAGACAGAACCTCACATGCCTTTGTTGAAAGAGCACAGCAATGATAACTGAAATTGTTTTTTTCAAGTAGGTCGCAAAGATATTTTAAAGTGGTGGTCTTTCCTGTCCCAGGTTCTCCTCGAATAATAGTAATAGGACTAATAACACTACTTTTTATTGTTTTAATTTGCTCGACCTCAAGACTTAAGTCTTTAGTAAAATCATCGGCCATCAAGCTTAATGACAACCTTTGATGTCTTGACTCTCTCTTGGAGCAGCGATCTTTAATGTTTTCAGCAATAAAGCACTCTTTTTTATATGTGGAAAAAAGTGAAATTATTCTTAAATCATCATCAAAATAAATGATTCTTTCTAGAGACATCTGGGCCAAAATATTTTTAACTTTTCTAGTATCATTTATTCCAAAATCATTAATAAGAAATCCAACAAGGGCCATCTCTTCAATGTAGGTGTGGCCATATGATTCATTCTTTTTCAAAATATGGACTATGTAGGCCCTAAGTCGAACTGGGGAATCACCTGGTATGTTCAAAGAGTCGGCAAGAGAGATGCATTTTTTAACGCCTATGCCTTTATGTTTTTCGAGAAGAAAAGGATTATCTATAATTTCTTTAAGCTTCTTTGACTTAATGTAGGGTAAAAGTGTTTTTAGTCCTAACTTACTGACTATAAAATCTCCGAATAGATCAATTCCAATAGAGTAAGTTCGGATATCTATTTTTTTTAGTCTAAAAAAGAGCTCATAAGATTGCTCATTGTTCAGATGATTAATGGGGTACTCTTTAGGATTTGATAGAAAAGACTCACAGTTATTAAAAAAATCGGGATGATCTTCTAAAATCCTTTCAATTGTTTTTTTACCAACACCCTTTAAGTTTAAAAAATTTAAAAAAATAAAATGAGTTTTAGGATTTTTAGAAAGTGGGATTGTGTAGGAGGTGACTTCAAAGTATTCCTTATTTGCATTTATATTCCCAGATGCTTCAATAATTAAATTATTCGATATAATTTCAAATTTACCAGTTACATCTATATATGCACTTTTATCAAGATCAAAGGCCCTAAAATGAGTCCAGTTATTAGGGTAGCGATTAAGTATCTGATCTACTTTAAGAAGCCTTTTTTCCATTCATTACTCTTTTGCCCGCTTCACTGAAGGCCAAAATGAAATCACCTGAGGCACATGAAACAAAAGTGCTTTCAAATTGTGAGAGAGTATATTTTTTCTTTTCTGTCTTTGAACCAAGAAACCATAAAACGCTTAGATAGGATTCATCTTCAAAGCAAAATAACTCAGTCACGATACCGTGATCCCCGTTTGAAGTGTTTAACAACTGTGCCTCTTTATATTTTTCTAAGGAGCTACTCTTAGTTTTTGATCTTTTAAAAGTACAAGAGGCTCCTTTTAGTGAAAATTTGATGTCTTCTGAGCTTGAGTTTACAAAATGAGAGATGAAGTGATCGAGAGAATACCTTTTTAGCTCACTGCCATCTTTTAAAAACCACAATACATTCACATAACTATCTTTATCGAAGGTAAATGTCTCAACAACAATTCCATGGTCTCCGCTTGATGGGATAAAAATTTGAGATTCACTATAATCACTTACTTTGTTTTGGATTAGTGGCCTGCTAACGTGCAACTTTTTCATACGCCCCTCCTAATAACATTCTTAGGCAGATTTGAAATCAAAGCAAATCAACACGAAATTTTAATGACTTAAAAATAGAGACTTTTAAACGCCATAGATTAATGGCGTAACATAGTTTTTGTGAGTTCGAAATTTAGTAGATTTTATCTATTTTTTCACTTCCATTAAAAATAAAGGGACTTACACTTCTTTTTTGAACTAGTCCCATGGCATCAATCAATGAGCGAATGTCTGAACCTTCATCCATGTTAAGTGCATGAGTAAAGATGTCATCCCCTTTTGAAATATCAAAATAGACCCAACCTTCATCTGATGAGTCGCTACATTCATTATCTTCACCACTAACTCGCTCCCAGATATTAGGATTAGTCTCTAAGGAAGAAGCTTCTCTGATGTAGATCTTTAGACAGCCACTAACACTAAATTCGACATCCTTAATTCCATAGAAATGTCCTGCGTCGATATAAGTTTTTTGAGCGCTATTATGAATCACTTGATAAGGTCTATAAGCAAAAAAGTGGTGCCATAGATCATCTTTGTCTACAAGGGGCGAAGTAGAAACATCATTTGATGCTATAAGTTCTTTTTTGTTAGTATCGGGATGGCAATAATATCCCTTACCCCCCTCGCTTTCCAAGATATCAATTTGCTCTTTTAATTGCAGTGGATAGAAAACGTTTTTTGAAATTATCTGACACTCAGGCCTTAAAGGGGTTAACAGTTCAGTCGTTGGGTCATAGGCCTGATTTTTTAAGAGATCAATTGTAAAGGTTAGCTTAAAACGCTCAAAGGCAGGGATATTTCTAAGCACTCCTTCTCTTTCGTTTACAAAGTCAACGACTAGGTCATTTATCTTAAGCTTTTTTCTAAAGTCCTTCGAACTATCAAGAATATTTGATTTTTCTAAAAATGATGTTCCTCTAGAAACATTAATTTCTCTCGTATTTTTATGAAGCTCTAAATCAATAACTTCTTCGCTAAATATAGTTTGTCTCATAATAATCTTAGGCTCTTGTTTAAAAACAAACTTAACGTCATAGCTTCGAGGTTCTGAAGAAAGTCGATTGTCGATAAGGGATACAAAATCTAGGTCTCGATTTGGAGAGTAATCAACCCCATTGAAATAATATTCCCATCTATTTTGCAAATTAAAGTTTTGCATCGCTTGGGAATATTCAACATCAAGACCTGTGGGCCTAGGAATTGGCCTTACTCTTAAAACGATTTCTTTAACTTCACTGGTTTTCGAGCTAGATGTAGATGTTTTAACGATTTTTATTCGATGAGTAAGGGAAGCTGAATTCACATCACTTACACTTTGAGAGAGAAAGCGATTTTGAAATTGTTCGTTATTTATGGGAACCATTACACGGTTAGATCTTACTTCGGGCACAAAATTAATTTCTTCAAGTATATTACTAGGACCTAGAGGACCTTCTTTAATATAGTTAACCAAAAAGGAGTCCCCTTTTTCCCATTCAAACATTAAATACATAACACCACTTAAAGAGTCCTCCTCAAATAAAGAAGGGTTACTTTTTTGAAAAATACTTTGTTCGGCCATAGATAAGGATTCACTAAGAGGTTTAGCTATATCATCACTCATTAGCTCATGAGTTCCTAGATCCATGAAGTTCGATTCACTGGCCTCGATATCAACCCAAGAGTTATGTAAATGAGAGTAATAGCTTGTAGAAAGCATCGTAATCTTTAAATCTCTCGCTGGAAGACTGGGTGTATTTGCACAATTTGTACATGCTGAAGAGCTACCTTCTTCTGAACCCTTAGAGCCTCCCAGGCATGAGGAAAGAAAGATAAGTGAAACTAGCAGAGAAAATGTAAATATAGTGTTTTTTTTCATTAAAACTCCTTCTGTCTACTCAATCGTAAAAAATAAATAATTAAGAAACTTTCAAAATATTTACGATTGAGAAGATATAACGAGCGAGGATCTATGCTAGATGTGTGTACGGGTAAACAGAGTAAAGTTACTAAAAGAATTGATAAGTTTAGAACAGTGATACTGTATAAAAATCCAAACATCATAAGAACTGATTTTGACTTCTATACCTACATTAAAACAAATCATAAGATGGTTAATTTAAAAAGAAGCGGATTTTGCTCTAATATGGATCAGTTTAAGGCCCTTTGCTTAGCAAATGATTGGGAGATATCTGAGGAATTCAATACTCTTTGCCACCAAACTCAGTGGCACTGCTCAGTAAGGCTGCTAGTCTTTGCAAAGATGAATGTAGGAAAAAAGAGATATAGCGTATTCCAATTTAACGATGAAATACTGATCGTGGATGGGCATGAAGCCTATGACTTTATACTAATGGAAGGAACAAGAAGTCCTGTTGAATTTATCAAGGGTATGAAATGATGTTACATCTTCTAACGATCCTTGCCCTAAACTCATATGCTCTTAATCCAGGTCTTGAGGTCATCTGTATCGGCTACAAAAAAGATAGCCCAAGTCAGTTTATTGAATTTGAAGGTGAGATTAAAGAAAAGTTGGGAGAAAAGCTTAAAATTGAGTCTAGCAATTTTGAAAACTCAGTTCTAATTAACGAGAAGTCATGTGCTAGAAAGTTCCCTAAAAGAATTAAAGGAGAGCTATACGAAGAAAGTATTTCCTATAAAACTAGAATAATTGAAGAGAAGGAGATCTCTTCAAAACAAACCTCTAAAAAAGGTGATACGACCTTAAAAAAGGATGATGATAAGATCGAGAAAGATTCCTTAAAAAAAGAAGTCGTGCAAAATATTCCTAAAGAAAAGATAAAAGTTGAATTCAACACCGAAGGCCTTCGCTTTCCCGATAAGGTAGAGAGAGTGTCTCTTAAAAGTAGGAATGACCAAAAAGAGGCTTCTATTGATGAGGTTAGGGATCAATATAAAGATGAACTAGTCAAAGAATCCAAGTCATCAAGAAACAAATCACCCAAAGACAATAAAATCGTCAAAAAATATAAGGATATTCTAGGTCTATGAATTCTCAAAGAGTAATAAAATACTACCAGAAGAATACGACGAAATTTGAAGGAATTGACAGAGTAGGCTCTCGATTAATGCATAGAAAAGCATTTCATAAAAAAAGAAAGCTAACTATCAACATAGATTCTTATATTGAACATTATTTCCATTTTTGTTACCTAAGGTGTCTTGATAACAGAAAGGAGCTAATAAAAAGGCTTAACAAAGGTGAAATAATTCTTGAAACCTATAATGCAGAACTTTACAACTTGGCCACAAAGTACTCTCCTGTAAATTTCTCAGAATCCTCTTTAGAGCTTCTTTGCTCGTACTTTTATTATTGTTCTTTTTTCGAAAAAAGAGTCCTTGCAGAAAAGATGTTACATGAATTCGAAGCCTCAATTGAAAAGAGGTTTATTAAAATAATGAAATTTTACTGGGAAAAAATGAGTGAACTTGGTCTTTTCCTATTAGATACCTATCCAAAAGATCTTGTGAGAGTAGATTTAGTGGGAAGAAATGTCGCTAGAATTAACCTTATCGACATAGATGTAAATTTATATGTTAGTTCCAGGTACTTAAATATTTCAGATGCCCAACCCATTACCTTTAAAGAGCTCGATGTTTATGAGCAATTTCTTTTAAAGGTAACTAAAAAGATTGCCCGAAAATAGAGAAATTCTTAAAAAGAGCATTAAAATGAAGGCTTTTATCAAAAAAGTGATATAAGCGGTTGACGCGGATTGTTAAAACTGCTAAAATAGTGTATACTGTTTAGGGAGTAGTTATGACAAAAGCAATTAACGAAGAAACTAAAGACGATCAATCTATTAAGCTATTAAAGAGTTTATGGGGAGATATTTCTTCTGAAATTTCAAAAGCAAAACTTAAAGACTTCTCATTAAAAGAGCAGGGAACTGAAAAAGAGCACTCTAAATTGAATCTCTTACTAGACCTCAAACATGAAGTTTTTAAAGATTTAGACCCTAGAATAGTTGATCACAGTGTTCTAATCGATTGCAATGTTGGTGACAAGGAAATTGGTATTCAAGTGCTTGAAAATTCCTTTTCCCTACCTTTAGTAAGAGATAGCAAAACGAAAAACTTAAAATACGATAAAAAAGCTCTAAGCTCAGTCTGTGATTTTATAAAATTAGAAAAACTAAAAAAAAATAACCTTCTTGAACAGTGCTATCTAACTTTAAAGCATCGTCTTGATTTTTTAACAAACAAAAAGGCAAAAAGTTCATTTAAGTTTGATTACGATAAGAGTGTTCTTGAAATAAGTGTATCCATGACTGTTCTTGTAGCTAAAAGACGTTATCCAAATACTAAAGTTAAAAGACCAAGGTCCAATTTTAAGATAGCTATAAGCATTGATAGCGATGCTAAAAAGTTAATTGTTGACATTAATGACTTGAAAGAGACCCATTCAATCACTAAGGACTTAAAGGGTGGTCACTTAAAAATTGATCAAAAGAAGATCATGGGATTAGTGGATTCTCTAGTAGAACAAACAGTGAAAACATCCCAAGAATATCAAGCAAAAGAATTAAAAAAGTTTGTGAAACTTATGGCCAAAGACCCTGAGCGAATTCAAGGGGTTTATGAGCACATGGACGATGAAGCTTATCATAAATGTATTGGAAATTCGAGATCTTCTCTAACGAAGCTCTTAATTAGTATTAAAGAGTACGAAGAGCATCTTAAAAATCCGTGGCAGGGGAGTCTCTCTACGGATCTAGGGAAAGCCTTTCACTGCCTAGTGCTAACTCCTGATAGGTTCAAAGACAGTGTTTATGTCTATGAAGATATTGCTGGGCATTCCTACGCTGCTACAAGTGAAAAACTTAAGGCCCGTGCCCTTTCACAAGGTAAGTTACTTGTTAAAAAGGGTGATTACGAGCGTATGCTTCTAGCAAAAAAGGATCTTTTATCAGACCCTCTTATGGCCCTTTTGATTAAGTATGCTAAATGTGAACATTCTTTCTTCTGGGACGAGGAGACAGAAAACTCAAAAGGTAAGAAGGTAAAAATCAAGTATAAGTTTAGGCCTGACTTATATGTTGATTTAAAAGATGATGAATCGGGCGAATTGTACAAACTATTAACAACGCTATTTTCAAGTATTTTTAATAACCTTGCAAAAGATGACGTAATCATTTTTGACTTAAAGTACACAAAATCAATTATTCAAAAGGATATTAAAAAGAGTAATGCAAATTATGGCTATCATATTCAAGCCTCGCATTATCTTAGAGGGGCCAATGAGGTCTTTGGAAAAAGAAGAGCAAAGCATTTCTTACAAATCAATGTTCAAAGCACTGGAGTGATAGATTTTGCCTTTGACAAGCTTCCTGATGAGGCCATTGATCTTGGAAATGAAAAGTGGGATCAGATGACTAGAAAACTTGCTGATTATATTTCAGGCAATTATACTAGTAAAAGCATCTATAAAGGGATTAGAACGACGGGTGTACCTAGTTACATGTACGGATAATATTTTAAAATCCCTATAAAGGGAATACATTCAAGTTGATGCTGTTATAAAGTTGTGAGGTTGAAGTGGGCGCGGAAACGATTGGTGATCTTAAAAAGCAGAATGAAATTTTCTCAAAACGCTATGATGAGTTAAAAAAGGCAAAAAATCTAAGTAGCGATGACCTTAAACATCTTGAGCACTATCAAGGTGCTCTCTTTTGTATTGAGCAATTAGAGTCTTATCTTAAAAGCCTAGCGGGTGGACTTGAGATTTATAATCAAGATGATTACGTTATAAATATGACACCCACAACCTATAAGGGACATAAGCAAAGAATTGGCTTTGAATTAACTTTTTTTGGGGCCAAAAGATATGTCTTTGCCATGAAGCCCGAGAGGTATCCACCAGGTAGGATGCTAGAGATTTTGAGGGGGGGAGGAATTCCTGTCGTTTTCTTCGAAGAAAATGTTCCTGATGAAAACTTTGATCCTCACTACGTTTTCGGAAAAACCTTTTTGATTGATAATTTTAATCTAGATGATGACCCGCCAATTTGCGAACTGGGCAATTGGGAGGATTGGTATAGAAAATGGTTTCATCAAAATAGAGACCCTATAGATCATCCTGATAGAGACGAAGTAGATCGAAAATGCGACAGAAAAATAAAATTAGTAACTAAAATTTTAAATAATACGCGCGATGTGTTATGATGAGTATACACTATACTTTGGAGTGTAATGGACTCATTAAAAAAAGAACGAGAACTAATTTTAGAGAAACTCTCTTTCAATCATGGTGGCAAAGAGCGCTATCTAAGTGATGACCTAAAAAGTATTCCTGATCCCAATATACTCCTTGATATAGACAAGGCGTCTAACAGACTCATTAAAGCAATTGATAATAACGAAACAATCGGCCTGTATGCTGATTATGACACTGATGGCGTAACTTCTATTGCTATTCTTGGTAGATTTTTGAGGGATCATCTAAAAGCGAATGTACGTTTTTATCAACCCAATCGCTTTACTCATGGATACGGACTTAATGAAGAGATTGTAAGACAGATGAGTAGTGACGGAGTCAATGTCGTTGTAACTCTTGATTGCGGTATTAGCGACGTAGAGAGCTCAAAAGTTGTAAAAGATTTAAAAATGGATCTAATTGTTACTGATCACCATACGGATGGTCATAAAGATAGGCCTGTGGCCTACGCCCTTGTTAATCCAAAAAGAGTTGATCAAGATAATGATGAAGAAATAAAAAACCTGGCTGGATGTGGAGTTGCTTTTATGCTTTGTCTAAAGATGAAAAGAGATCTTGAAAGGCTTCATGGTTTAGATATTCCAAGTATTGGCCACCTTCTCGAACTCGTAGCCGTTGGAACAATCGGTGATTTAGTAAACCTTTGCCCAATGAATTTAATTCTTGTTAGATGGGGAATTGGTCTAATAAAAAACGGCTCCAAAATACCTGGGTTAAGATGCCTCGTTAAAGACATTGATCCGTTGATTTTTAATTCGACCCATATATCGTTTTATCTCGCCCCTATCTTTAATGCTAAAGGCAGGATGGGAGATCCAAAACTTGCAAGAGATCTTCTTCTTGAAAATGATTTTGAAAAATGTAGAGAAATCGCCAAAAAGATGATCGATATAAATAATGAGAGGAAAAAGATTCAAAAGGAAAATGAATCCCTTGCTATCGAAATTGTTCTTAAAGAAAAGCTTTATAAAGATAATTGCATTGTACTATGTAGCGAGGAATTTCATCAGGGAGTAATGGGGATAGTTGCCTCAAAGATTGTAAACTTATTTGATAGACCTGTAATAATTTTAACTAATGATAGCCTTGGAAATGATACGAATGAATATAAAGGTAGCGTGAGGGGAAATGGCAGAGTTGATATGTTTGGAGAGCTAAGCAAACATAAGGGTCTATTCTCTAAGTTCGGAGGGCACAAAGAGGCCTGTGGTCTAAGTATTCAAAAAGATAACATAGATAAACTCAAAAGAAATATTCAAACACTTAAAATTGGCAAAAGAGAGGATATAGATACATATTTTGAACTCTCCAAAGGAGCTCACTTTTCCCTTAGTATGGCCATGATGATAAATTCTCTTGGACCTTATGGACAAAACAATCCTGCCCCAACGTTTCTAGTAAGGGGTATTGTTGAGAGGTATGAGCTTATAAAAGATGCTCATTTAAAGATATTTGTAGATGTAAATGGTCTAAAAAAAGATGTTATGTATTTTAATTATTATCCAAATGGAAATGACGAAATCACCAATATAGCTCTAAATCGTCCAAATCCTGAAGATTTCATTGGTAAAGAAATTAGTCTTGAGGTGATATTCTCTCTTGGTGAATACAGGGGCTATATTGAAGGTCAATTCCACGCTAAAAAAATAATCTAATTTTTTACCTCCACCTTCTTGATTATTGCGATTGAGAAGGTATGAATGAGAATAAACAAAATAATAAGATCCTTAAGACTCTCAGTGTTTTTAAAGGCCTATTCACACCTATTGTCAGGGTAAAAAACACTCTTCGAAACCTCTCCTATCTTAAAGCTATAAATCAGGAATCTTCTGATTACTGCAATAAACAATCGTTTAAGCTTCTGATTGCTCTTCTTGTTATGTTAACCCCATTTCTGGTTATCACTTCTCTAAACTATTTAGTGGCCAGTGAATCAAATTTTTATCTAGAAAACTATAGAGACTATTTAAGTGAATTCTTAAGAAATAATTCTTTAAAATCTATTCTAATGGAGGGAAATTTTATATTTCCTGCAAGCGCAGACTTAATAGCAATTAAAGGGTCACTAAAACTGTTGGCCATTGAATTATTATCTCTAGTCAGTATTTATCTACTAGGACTTTATCTTAACTATATCGACATATTTAAAGAAACGAAGCTTTTAAAAGAGCAACTTATCCAAGCGGGACTTGAAAAGGAGATAGAGTCCGATACCTTTTTAAACACTCCTTACGGAATCTTAATAAGACTCAAGGCGACTACTCTAAAGAACGTAACAGAGAATGAGGTTTTCTGGAAAAACATCGATAAAACTCCAGGAATTGCAAAAGAACATCCAAAGGATAACTCGATAATCGCAATCAATTCAGGATTTAAATTAAAAAAAGTCTATGACTATAGATACTAAGAGGTAGATATGAAAAATATTATTTTTTTAATACTAATGGCATGTTCAGCGCATATAGCAGCAACAGGGGACGAGGTTTTAAAAGAGTTAGAGGCCATAAAAAGCCTTGAAAACTCAAGATCTCCTGCGATTGAAAAAGATGAACTTCAGGAGCTAGATGAGCTTGTTTTAGAAGAACTTAAAAAAGAAGAAGCGAAAGAAGTTTCTAAAGATAGGTCCCATAAAGAAGTCAAAATGGCCCCAGAAATGGAAGTTTCAAAATCTCTTCCAGTAAAACCTGAATCTAAAAAAGTTCACCAAAATATCTTTTATGAGCAAGACCCGATCATAGAACTAAAACCAAAAATGTAATTTTTTAAGGGCATTTGTCTACTAGTTATTAGGGGGACATTTATATGCTTGGAAAATACATAGAAAATCTTAAGATCTTTAACGTAGCTCCACGGGAAGGCTCAGCTCAACAAAAAAAGAAGAAATCTAAAAAAGAACTTGAAGAGACAGAAATTTTATTAAAGTGTGATCCTGCACTTCTATGTCTTGAAGTCAGTTATCTTAAAAATAATAAAAATGTCGTAACCCATACAAAAATCAAAATAACTCATCCTAAGAAAGTGAGCCATCTAGTAAGTAAGAAAGTTAAGGGACACTTTAGCTTTGATGAAATCAAAAACAAGATGATGAGTGAAATCGGTAAGTTACAAAGAAAAATCTCTGACATTAAAGAAGATTCTAAAGAAGAACTAAAAAAAGCACGCCAAAAGAAGAGAACCACAAGAAGAACAGTAAAAAATACGAAGTTTACAAAGAAATAGCTTCATTTTTTACGATTGAGAAGGAAAGAGGGGGATTAGTGAAACTTAAAATATTGTCATTCTTATTAGTATTTGTAGCAGGCGGAATGTGTGCTCTGTATGTAAAGGTTTCTAATTCAAGATATTACCAAGCTCATGGTGTCTGTAAAAACCATTTAGGAGAAAATGTCGTTCTAAGTGGTGAACAAGTTCTAAGATCTGCGGGAGAAAATGAGTCTGAAAATATATTTTTATCAGAAAATGGCAAAGTTTTATTTAAGTGCCTTAAAGAAAATACAAAATTTAAAAAAGTGGATACTGATAAAAAATTAGCAAACCAAGAGCTTTTAACTCCATCAACTAAAGCAAGTCATGGAGAGATAGTTATTGCCAGTGGCGTCTGCACAAAAGATAAAAGAGTAATCGATGTATTTAATGACAAAGTATTGAAGGTTATCGAGGTCAAGGGCCTTAATCCTTTTGAGTCCCCTTATTTTGTTTTTCAACAGACCGACTCAAATGTAGTCATGTGTGAAGATAAATCTCTTGCTCTGTTTAAGATTAGTTTTGAACAATACCAAAAATACAAAGATTCCCTGAGTAGGGAAGTAACTAAAAAACAGGTTTCTAAAAGAATGGAGGCATCAAAAAGATATGCCTATGTATCTTCAAAATGCTCTCTTGAGTATGAAGTGGATAAATCTGGAAATACAAAGCAAATAAAACTTGCCCTTTTAAGAAGCCCTATTCTTATTGAGAAAGTTGATTCTGAAATGAAAAACATTGTAGGGCTTTTAATGAACGGAAAATTTAAATCCCGTAGAGCAAGTTGTCTCAGCAGTGAATCAAATACCGTAACTTTAGAACCTGTATATGACGAAGAAGAGTTTTTAAAAAAGCTTAAGCCTTTAAAGGAGCGATTGTGATTAAATATCTCGACTTGTTTGCAGGCATCGGCATGATGAGCTATGGCGTCTCTAGAAATAAGCTATGGAAGTGCGTTGCTCATGTTGAAAACGATAAATTGTGCCAAAAAGTTCTAAAGAAAAATAATCCTTTCACTCCAATTTATGGCGATATTTATGACTTCACTAAAGAAGATTTAAATAGAGTTCTAAGTCTTAAAGAGGGTGATAAATTTGCCATCATCGGAGGATTTCCTTGTCAAAATATTAGTATTGGAGGTGAAGGTGACGGTATCTTGGGAGATAGATCAAGCGCATGGTTTGAGTTTCTAAGACTCATCGCTGCAAGCTCTCCAGACTTTGTCATTATTGAAAATGTGGAAAGGCTCAAAGAAAAAGGTCTAAACATTGCCCTAAAAGGTCTAAACTCAAGAGGCTATGATGCCCAGTGGGTAACTCTTCATGCTTACGATGCGGGACTTCCTCATACAAGAGCTAGAGTATTTATTATTGCCTATAAAAAAGGAAGCCTACCTGAAGGCTCGATATACATATCCAAAGAAAGAATCAATAAGGCCTTTGTGGAATCTAGAGATCAGTTTAATCCCTCTATTTTTAAGATTAGGAGGGTTAAGAAGGTCGCCAAGAATAGTAAACCTGATAAAGAAAGAATATGCCAAGTAGGTAACTCTGTTGTTCATGAGCTTTGCAAATTTGTGGCAGATTGTCTCGATGAACCAACCAGACTAGATTTTGAGCTCACTAAGCTTGAAAAAAATCCAATTAAAGATAGTGGATACACCCCAATGGATTATTCTGGAATAATGATTGATGGAGAAGTGTATACCCACGAAAATATAAATCCGACTATCAGAGATAAGAAATTAGTACGCTTTCCAACGGTTACTAGATCAGACTCTATCAATGCTCTTGGGAAATACGTTTTTAAAATTACTAAAAATGGCAGAGTTAGAAGATATACAAAAACTTCGAATGCCTCACTTAATCTTACTAGATTCGTAAAATTTTTCCATAAAGGAAAGTTAACTACAAAGAAATTACCAAAACCACTTGGTAATGAATATCAATTGTGCCCTAACTTTTGCGAGGCCCTTATGGGAATCCCAAAAGATTGGACAAAGATTTAAGGAGATTATTATGAAAAATCTTGATGCCAAATCGGTGTGTGAGTCTGTAGCTCAGATGTCAAAAAAGGTTAATTTTGTAGGAAAAGAAGCTGTTTGTATGTCGGCAATTCTTTTTAGTCTAATGGTGGTTATTTCAGGAGTTAGCCCTCTTGCTTTAGCCGTTCTTGCTCTAGGACCAACAATGGCAGGGTATGTAGCAGTAAGTGAGAAGCTAGAAACTAAAGCTAAGGCCCACGATGAAGCTAATGGCGAAGTAGAGAATACTAAAGATAAGAAGTAATTAACTAATTAGAGGCACTATCAATTATGAGTGATGTAGTAACAAAGACAGTTGAAAAAGAAGATGAAAAAATTTCTCAAACTCTTTTGAGAATGCTTTATATATTTTCATGTTTTATTATTGCGATGTTAATCGGCTATTTTCATTTCGATAGTGCCCCTACTTATTATTCTTGCCCAAGTGACCTCGATGCACTTGGTGGCCCGGTTACTCTAACTAGAATTGATAAAATTACAGATCCAAAGCAGATCAAAATATTAATTGTTAATGTTGTAAGGAAGCACATAAACGCCCTTCATCCTTCAACAACTCAAAATCTAGAAAATAAGCTCACCTGGGCCATTGAAAACTCAAAGGATGACTTAAAAGAAGATTACAAAGCAAGACTTAGTGGCATTGAAAAAATTAAAGAAGATATCAATAAGAATATCTATACATCAATTCATGTTACTGACTTGAATAAAATCGCCGTAGAAAGAGTGCGCAATAAGAATATTTGGGTAGTGAGTGTCCCTGCCGTCTACACTAAAAGAAATGGAAACTCCCCAGGGCAAAGAGAATACATCGAAGCTAAGTATTATTTAGAATTTAGTGGCGTTCAATTGGGCGATACAGAAGGTTATTTTGCTCTTTTTAAACGTGAATATATATCAAAAATCAACAAAGTAACAAATGATACAAAAAAGGTAGATTAAATGCGTTATTTAAAAAAGACTATTGCTCTCATCTTTCTATCTTCTCTCAGTCTAAGCTCAATGTCTTATGAAATTTCATTAACAAATGAGCAAAAGCAAAAACTAGAAGAATTAAAAAGAACTCAGAATAAAAATCGGACATATGTTCCAAATTTTAAGAAGAGATCTCACTCAAACCCAAATATTGTCATCAATAGAGAAGACTCAAGAGTTGTCGATGTCCACCTTGCTCCAAATGATACTGTAGACCTTCCTATATGCTTTGGCTCACCAGTAAGGATATTTATGGCGGATAAAAGGGAGAAATTCTCTCACTTCGGCATTAGTGAAAATCAAATATTCTTCTCAGCTTCAATTGATGAGCAAAAAAGATCTGCAATTGTAATGGTGACAAAACCAGTTGCTAAAAATACAAGATGGCCTGGTTATGTCTCAGTGTACCGAGAAAGCGATGGTCTCGCTTATAACTTTTATTTAGACGCCATCCATTGCCCAACAAGTGCTAAAGAAATGGGATTACCTATTGAGATTAGAGTACACCCACTTAGAAAATCTAAGAAACTAAAACAATCTTTAATTCACCCACAACACTTTATTACAGATATTACAAAAGCTAGGGCAAGGAGAAATATTCATGAAGTAAGCATCCTTCATTATTTTACAACCAGTAATTACGAAAAAATTTCATTACCTATTTCTATTAAGGTTAATCCTAATAGAGACAGAAAAAAATATAACTTTGAGTTTATATTTATTGATTCCCTTCAAATACAAAAGCTCAAAAGTAAAACTGAGCACATCACTCACTCTAGTGTTAAGTCAACTAGGTTAAACGGCTCCCTTACTCTAGAGTTTAATGCCGAAATTGAGGTTACTAAAAAATACATTAAAGAAAGAGGACATATTTATATGCTCATTGTTGATGAAGATAGAAATGTCTACTCTCACTACAAAATACCGCTTACACAAAGTTTTAAGCAATTAGAAAAATTAGGAATTGATCTAGATTAAAGGAAAAATATGAATTTTATCAAAAATGTAATTTTATGGATGATCAAATATGTCGGAGGTTTTTTCGACAAGATAGTGAAATTTCTTCTTTCGCCATTTAAAAGAGAAGACGGTAAATATGGTATGCCTAAAAATATCTTAAAGGCCATCTTCCTTTCAGTATTTCTTCTATTTGGTTCACTTTATATTTACGACAAATACGTTAGTGATGATGTACTAGAGTTTAAAAACTCTTGGGATAAATCAGTAGAGATTGGTTATGGAAATTCGGAGTATATTGATGATGTGGCTGGGAGAGAAAGCTCTGGTTTTTATGAAAACGATGAAGAAAATCTAAATAAAAGCTTTGATGATTACATGAGTAGTGTAAGCGAAGATAGCGTACCTTCATTTGATGTATGTAAGAACTTAATAGCTAGAGCATCTAAAGGTGAAAAATTAGAAGGAGATCTTAAAAGAAAGCTTGATCTATGTTTAGAGCATAATGTTACAGGATTGAGCGATCTTCAAAGAAAGGCACTAGATACGCTAATTAATGACCCAGACTCACTCACTGAAGCTGAAAAGAAGCTTCTTCAAGACTTCGTTGATGGGAAGATTAATGATGACGATGTTGTGGCACAAATTGACGCTCTTTTAGGGGATGACCCCATTAAAAGAAAGATAGCAAAGCAGTTAATAAATAATCCAAATCTAACTGAAGAAGAAAGAAAGCGTCTTCAAGATCTTTTAAAGAAAAAGGACCTAACCCCAGAAGACATTGCTTTTGTAGAGGACATGGTAAAAAAATATGGTGATTTTGAACCAAAAAGTGACGATGAAGAACTTAATCAAAATGAGAGTGATCTCTCTAAGGCCCGTAGTCTTGCAAAAGAGATACAAAAAATCGATGAAGAAATTAAAGATCTCGAAGATGAGCTTGAAAGAGACAAGGAAGAATACAATCGTATTCTAGATAAAGAGAGAAAAGGACTGCCATTAAGTGATAAAGAAAGGGCCTTCTTAAAGAATTATTTGGCCAAAAAGGATAGATTAAGCGAACTAAAGAAAAAAAGAGAAAAACTTCTTAAAAAATATGCGCAGATCCAGCAAAAGATTGCAAAAGATCTAGCTACATCAAATATGCTTGTAAAAAGCTCACTTGGACCAGGGGAGTATGTAGAACTAGGAAATGTTATTGAGTGCAGTGGCATCCCTAAGATTACTAAGAGAAAGAAGAGGTTTAAAAAGGTTAAAAGGCCTGTTAAAAAGCTTAGAAAACTCACTCCTGATGAAATTGAGTTTCTTGGGCTTGGAGCTACTGATCCAAATCGTAGAATAGCCAGAGTCAACACTGAACAGATTCAATTAAAAGCAGATTCTTTCTACTTCCATCAAGAAAAAAAGGAGCAACTTTTAAAGCTTCCTCCAAATATCAAAATCAATGCAGTTGCTATGGAGAGAATTTTACTATCTGATGGACAATCAGGAAAAAGGGTTTCTTTTAGGATTCTTGAAGACATTAAGGACGTTTTAACTAATGATATTATCTTTCATAAAAACTCAATCGCCTCTGGTCTAACACAGCCTTTTGATAGTGCTACTCAGACAGTTCTTGTAAGCATTGATTCTATTACAACAGGACCAATAACGAAAAATGTTGGATTAACAATCGAAGTACCTGGAAAAGTTAAACACACTCGTGGGGAACAAATACAAGAAGTATTTATCACTGAGCTAATGAGCTCGGCTGCTCAGTACTTTAGAGATCAAGCTGAAAACGAAACGACAGATACTACCTTGTTAGCTGATGCAATTACGAAATCTACGACAGAAGCAGGAGCAGGGGCATTAGAAAAAGTAGGGCAATTTCTTGCAAATGACTTAAGAAACGTAAAATCGGTCTTTTATACACCGTCAGATATCAGGCTTGTAATAATTTCTCGCTAAATTTCTACTATTTATTAGGGGGAATTAAGTATGGAAAATCAATTTAAAGACCAAGGATCGGGATTATTTTTAAGAGAGGGACATCACGCTAAAAGGCTTCACTGTCAAGAGATTCAGTCTCCTCCAACTAAGAAGCTTACAAAAACTCAAAGGGAGAGAATTATAAAATACTGCTTAAAACCTTCTATTCGAGCATATAAAAGAAAGATGATTCAGATGAGAATCCTTGAGCAATATGAGATGAGACAGGCAACTCAACATATTCCAAACTTTTTCGTTGATTATGGTGATTTTGAACATAGATTCTCGTTATCTAAATTCTTAGCAATTAATGAAAATATTCATCCGAAAACAAAAAGTAAGGCTTTCAAATTGCTTGGATTAAAAGAATTCAAAGCAAACGAGGTTGATTTACCTTACATTCTGCAAAAAGAGTATGAAGACTTTTTTTCGAAGAAAAAAAAGTATACCTCCAACAACACTTTAAAAGAAAAGTTCTTAGATCCAAAAGACTCAACTATTAAAGCTATTCTTGAGGAGAGGCTTGGGAAGGCAGAAGCAAAACTAATTATCAAAACAAGAAATGAATATTTTAAATATTCAAGAAAACTAAATTCAGGAAAGGGGATTTTTTCTGAAATTGGAGATGATATTGGTGGAGACGCCGTTTCCTTCTTTTATAGCACGCTGGATCGATTCGATATTTCAGAATACGAAGGAAAAATTGGGAAAGTAAATTATGAAGGTGCCAAGACAAAAAAGACACTGGAGTTCTTTTTTATATCATTCTTTCAAAGAAAGCTTGATTACAACGCTATTGATTCTATTAGGTGGCAAAGAGAAAGAGGTCTTGATGCTCCAAGTAGAAAGACCAAAGTTGAGCATATCGACGAAACTCTTTTTCTTGAAGAAAGAACCGACATTGAACTGGCTGATATAAAGCTTGATGTCTTCAAAAATTTACTAAAGCCAAAAGATAGAGAAACCCAAAAGTACATTCTTCAAAGAGTTTATTGTGAAAAGAAGATGCTCCAAGATGAGTATGAAGATCAGTTCGATTTCTACGAAGAAGAGTTTCAAATATTTAAAGAAGATTGCTTAAGAAACCTAAATATTGAAATTGATAACTATCAAAAGGCAGTAGGATGAATAAAGACAACGAACAATTTTCACTTGTAGTCTCCCACTACGTTTTATTGATTGCACTTTGTGTAGGGCTATTTTTTAGTGCAAAGTCATGGGTAGGAAAAAAGACGCAGGCGAGATGTATTCCGACTAAGGTTAAAGGAGTACAACCATTTATTGAGTACCTTCCAGGTATTTCATCCTATTCAAATAATAATCAATTTCTTAATTTTATTTCTCACTACGTATCTCTTACAGAAGACTTAAAACTAAAAAATTTCAAAGTAGGTCTAGATAATCGAATTGGTCAGTCTAATGTTGCTCTTTCTGAGTCATTTAAAGAGGCCATGCACTATTCTATAGGAGAAGAGCTTACAAAAAATAAGCTTAAATTCATCCATTCTCATGATGACTATGTTGCAAACAAAAGAAGTGGGCTTTCATATAGGTTTAATATTGTGGCCATTGGTGAGCCCGTAGTTGATCCTGGTCATTTAATCTATACCGTGAATGTTTATGGAGAGTACCAAGCAGACCAAGGAGAGCTTAAGAAAGATCTGTGGGGACATAGGCAGTTAACATACAAGATCATAGCAGGAAGCTCTGATTCGAAAAATAGAGACGGTTTCTACGTCTTAGATTCTTCATCTCGATATTTGTCACGAGATGAATTTGATTTTCTTAGAAAGAAGAACTTTTTTATTAAATATGAGTTGGAATAATTAGGAGGAACCATGAAAAAAATTGGTCTATTCGTAACACTACTTTTGAGTATCAGTATTAATGCAAATTGGTCCTCAATATTTTCCTCTACTAACCTTAAGGGTTGTGGGGTAGGTGCAACTATTGGGTATGTATACTCTTCAAATGCAAATAGTGATCTTGATTCTTTGGGACACGCTCAGTTTGCAGCCACGAGTTGCCTAATTGGCGGGGTGATTGCTCATTTTGGAGATAAGTACCTTGAGTCTTCTTATGCTCAAAAAGAAAGAGAAGATAAAAAGAAGCTTTTAAACACTCTCAGACAATATCAAAGGCAAGATGCTCATAATACTAGTGAAGACCCGCAAGGACGTTTTTATTACGATTATGAAGTTGTCCCTGGAAAAGTGAATCCAGATGGATCAATTGATTTTGAACACCTTAGAGTTATACCAAGAAAGGCTGGAAGCGGTCTTCTTATTGGAGATTAAATGAAAAGAGTGTTTTTAACGAGCATTTTACTTCTTGCTCTATCTAATCATTCTTACTCTAAAAGTGAGCGCTATCCAAATGGCCTGAGTCCTCAGGATATTGAAAATGGAGTACTCTCTTCTAGGTATAGTTTTAATCCTGTAGAGCAAAATAATCTTTACGTTCAGATCCTAAAGGAACAAAGAGAGAACCCAAGTTCTCCCCATGTAAGAAGCCTTATTAACGCTCAAAGAATGCATTATCCAGGATTTGATACTGATCTTCTATATAGACATGAATCCCTAATAGGGGGCTATCTATATCGTATCTTTTTTGAATGGGGTACTAGAGGCTGCTATTTAGTGGGAGATCCTCAAGAGAAGATGGAAGAAGCTTCAAGATGCCTTAGAGAAGTCTCTCAGTGTATGGAAAAAACTGGAAGTGATCAGAATAAGTGTCATGAAAAAACTAAGTCATGTTCTTTTGGAGGCTATAACTTCCAAAAGAAGCCATATCAAATTTCTAAAAAAGTTTGTGAAAAGCTTTACGGAAGAAGACTCTAACAAGGAAGTTATATGAAGAAGTTATCAGTATTACTTTTATCTATATGTCTAATGAGTGCCCATGCCTCTATTTTTGATTATAAAGGCGTAAAGGGTGGTTTAAGCTGTGCTGTGGCCACTGGGGTAGTGATGGGACTAAGTAAAGATAAAAAAGACGCTAAAAGTATTTCAGCAGGCCTCTGTGCTCTCGCACTAAGCTACGATCTTATGTCAACCAGGGATTATGTAAGTAAGCAAGAGGTAGAAGACCAAATCAATGAGGCATCTAAAAAAACGAGTGATGATATGGTTAAATTCTTTGAAGAATCAAAAAGAAGATATGCTATCTATCAAAGAGTTATTAGAAAAGTTGTCATTAAGAAATTTGAAGAATTAAAAGGATCAATTGATAAGAAGCTTGGAAGAATTAAGACAAAGAAGTTTAAAAGCTCACTTAGAAAAAATATTATGAAAGAAGTAAACTGGAAGATTAAGCAAGAGCTTGGAGTGGTAAATAGGGATACCTTAGAAGTGATTAAAAAAGAACTTAACGAAGTGATTCCAAATGTTGTTAACCAGGTGGTTGATAAGTTAAATAAACTTCAAGAATCTAAAAAGAGTGAACCAAGTTTTCAAAATAACCTACCCGACAAGGCATATTATTAAACTTTATTCACTACATTTCAATAATAACAGTCAGTTAGTAACGCTTGTTCGAGAAATTCACAATGGCCCATAACTATGGGCCAGATCTCATAGAGCTATATTTTAGTGCTCTAGAGTAAGTAAAGAAATTAATTTACATAACTTTGGAGGAAGTATGGAATTATCGCAGATACAGTTTATTTATGGCGTTGGATACTCAGTTCTCTTTTTGATCGCTCTTGAGGTTTTACACTGGTGTTTAAAATTAATTTTTAGAACTATTACTAAACTGCTTAAACCAGACTATCAAAGTGATAAAAATTTAATAGAATTGTTGTCACTAACAGTAGTTCTCTTGACAGTTATTCTTCTTGTCAGATTTGGTTATTTAGAGACAAGAGCGATAGTGGCGACTTTGGTATTTGCCGTTTTTGAGTTTCTTAGCATGTCTTCTGTAATTTCAATTCATATCGAAACAAAGTGCGAGAATCCAAATTTAAATGAGAAGTAATAAAGTCCATAGAAATAGGTTAGATTCTCCTCTGGTGAGGTCTAACCTACTTAAGTCATAAGTGCAGTAAATTTATCTGAATCAATTACTCTAACCTTATGAGTTTTAACAAAACTTTTGGCCGTAGAATCAAGATGTCCATTAGTAAAAAGTAGAGGGACGACTTCTCTATTATCACCAATGGATTGATAGTGAGTGCGAAAAATATCACTTACAACAGAAGTTTTAGCAATATCATCTCCCTTTACCTTATTTCCCCTGCCCTTCAGCTTTACTTGAATAATATAAATATTGTCTTGATCAGAGGCAATTAAGTCTACTCCCTTATCTCCACCGCCCATTCTTAGGGCCTTAGGATATTCTCCAGATTCTCTAACTTCTTCGGCGTGCCTAGATATTTGATAGATCCCGTTAAAATATTTATTTGCAAGTTTTTCAAAGCGATATCCTGCTTTTGAAGGATTCCTTTGATAAATTTTTAAAATATTAGCATATTCCCTTGGATCAATTGATCCTCTCCTGCTTTTTTTGTTAAAAATAAAGATCTCAACTAGAGAACAAAAGACTTCAGTTGCTAGGAGTAGGTGATCGTAGTTTATCTTTTCGATAAATGAAAATTTAAAATAGTGATGAATACCAAAGAGACTAGCTAGAGAGACAAAATAGGAAATTATAAAAAAGACACTAAAAAATCTTTTTAAAATAATTAAGGTCAGTAAAGACGAATACAATACTACATACTCGTTATTAAAGTCATAGGTACTTAGAGTATATTTTTCTAAAAGAGCATATCCAAAAAGAGCAATAAGAATTTGATAGATTTTTACCCTAAAGATAGAAATGTTGAGGAGCTTTGAGGTGATATTAAATGAATATTTGATCATCATACTTCCCATAAGCTCCCCACCTAGATTTATCTATTTAACAGAATTTAACTAACACCTGTTAGAACGGGATATCATCGCTTGTAAAATTACTATCTGTATCCATTGAATAATCTTCATCTGGGCCTGAATCGTTTGATCCGCTAGATTGAGAATTTCCGCCAAGAAATTGGATAGTTTTAGCAACAATTTCTGTAGTGTATTTTTTCTTACCGTCGTTATCTTCCCATGATCTTGTTTGAAGTGAACCTTCAAGATAGGCCTGTCTTCCCTTGGCAAGATACTGATTACAAAGTTCAGCAAGTTTTCCCCAAACTACGACTCTGTGCCATTCTGTTTTTTCTTGTTTTTGCCCCTGTTTGTCAGTCCACGTTTCTGAAGTTGCTAAAGAAAAGTTTGCAACGGCTGTTCCGCCTGGCGTGTACTTTAATTCTGGATCACCACCAAGTCTTCCAATTAAGATTACTTTGTTAATTCCACTCATGATTTCTCCTTTTTGATAAGTACCAAAGTTAGGTTTCTTATCAATACATTAAACAGTATACACTATTTGACATACTTGGTCAAGTAGCACCTACTCAATCGTAGTTTTTAAAGCTTCTCCTTGGGATTGTGCGATTGAGTAGGTAGGTAATTTAAATTTAAAGAACTCACATTTAGGAGGAATAATGAAGTATCTATTTGTTGTCTTAAGCATTTTAATAGCAGGAATTGTCGGTAATCACATGATAAGTATCGCCCTTATCCAGGAGTCACAAAATATTTATCCAACACTTATGAGTTCTTATAAGATGTGGGTAACATTCTTTGTCGGTTTCCTCGCTATTATTACTCTTAGAAATGCTCTATTGAAAAAATATCATGATGTTAATATTAGTTGGTATTTAGGTCTATCTCTTATGGCCTTACTTGTTTCATCGGGGTGCTCAACCTATCAATTTGAACCTTATAATGATTCTCAAACTCATTGTTTTAAGGATAACTATCTTAAAGAGGAAGTTTGCTATAATCAGCATAGTCACATGGATTACAGAAGTATTCATGAGATGAGCCCCACTGAAAAGAGGTTTCTACCTAATCCTACCCAATATTAGTTAATAAATTCAGTCGCTTAGGGGCTATGGGCCATATCTCATAGACCCCAACTCATTCTCGCTATCATGCTTGCATAACAAAAATTACAAGGAGCAAGACATGAAATTAATCGAAACTACAGTAAGAAGAGGAAGCCAAACTTTTAACATTATCAAAGATGTTAGTGCTGAAAAAGTACTAGTTATCGGTCTTTATCAAGTTGGTGGAAATGTTACAAGTGAGCAAAGTAATCAAAGAAAAGAAGAGATCATTAACGATCATAAAGAATATCTTAAGAGTAAAAGAGAGAAAACTCTAACAAGACCTATGTCCGTTTTAGAAGCACAAGAATTAAGAGCTTAAATGTAACAAAGAAAAGGATTTTCAATGAATGCGAAGGAATGCATCTACACTTTTTCATCAGTGATCTTTCTAATGTTATCAGCTAAATGGATGGCAATAGATCATACCAAAAAAGCTACACACCATTTTGATTGCTCAAATATATCAAAAGAATACGCATCAAGAGAGATAACTAGATGTGCCCTTCTAAGTGGAAATTCGCATGGTGAAAGCTTAAGTGATTGTGAAGAAAGGGTGAAACTAAGACTTTGTAAGAGAGTTAAAAACTACAAAGAAGTTAAACCGTGGAATGGAGAAAAATATGAATAGTCTCATAAATAAGATCGGCAAATGTATGTTTATTTTAACAAAGGGTTTTTGCTATGTGAGCGTACATATACTAGGAGGCTTACTACTAGGCATGGGTTTAGGGATTATTGTAGCAAACTGCGGATGCTCGTAGGGGGTACTTGGGTACGCTATTATTTTGTTAGATATATTTATACTTTTTCCATATTTAGTGGGATATTTCAACAAAGTTGATACATTCAATGAAGCAATGATTGTAGGATGTAGTATTTTTACATTTAGCTTGTACATTGGGGCCAAATTTTTGATTTCTTTCCAAGAAGATGATGCCCTTGACCAATTTTCTGTCGTACATATTTTTCTAAATAGTGTCAAAAAGAAATCTGATCGAATTAGCGATGCTTTTTTGGTCAGGCTTTATACTCTCCTCCAGGGATCTTTGTGGATCTAGGGAAACTTCTACTTTCATGATAACGGGATTGAAGTCACAGAACTTCTCCCAGATCGGAACACTTTTATCGCTTTGTTTGTCATAAAGACTGTATTTTTCAACACTAAACATAATTCCAGAGACTTTGGATTGCCCGTTGGCCACAAAAAACCTCATTAGTTTGGATGGAGGTGTATTTTTACCATATTCCTTAATAAAGTCTTTCTTCTTCTCTGGTCTAAATATTGTTCCAAAAAGCCATATTTGCCCTTCTATGATCGATAAAGCTTCTTTTGAAGGAATTGATAGGTTAACCTCTTTGATAAGCTTAGAAAGCCCAATATCAACTCTCGGGGGCTCAAGTAGATCATTAAAATCCACAAAAGAGCTAATCCCTTCTTGAAACTTAGTGTAGTTTTCTTTTGTAATACCTAGATTCTTAAAGCAGTTTACATAGACTTGCTTTGTTCTTTGAAAATCATCGCTTAGCGAACTTAAAAACTCATGCCCTTTAGTACCAAACTTAAGTGCAAATAAAGAAATAAAGAGGTGATAGAGACCTTCGCCATTTAGTTTTACTCCACCATCATCGATTACAGTGTTAATGCTTGAAATCTTTTCTCTAGAGACTTTAAGAACATGCTTTAGCACTTTTGCCATTTCTTTGGATATAACTCCATATTCTGGAGTTACTTTGCAAAAGTAGCTAATATTGATCTTTTTCTTATTTAAACTATTACTTAAGGCCAAAAGAAGACTTACTCTTAACTTATGAGGTGTCTCTAGAGTAGATGTTTTATTTTTAATGTGAAAAATTAATTCTTCTTCACATCGATAGTTATTTGTTAACTTTAAGAGTATCTCGATTGTTGCATCAAAAACTTCTACACTCTTAAGGAGCTCGATATAATTAGCATTTTTTAAGTTCAAGATTAACTCATCAAGAAGGCCTAGTATTTTATAGTAACTTCTAGAGATCTCCTCTTTGTGATGGAGTATATCTTCAGGAGTATAAACCTTAGAAGAAATAGAATCTAATTGACGATCAATCTCATCCTTAAAAAGAGTCTTAAAGTCGTAAGTGCTAAATCCTAAAAGTTCTAGCTCTTTTAAAATAAAGCCTTTATGTCCTAGATTTTCGTATTTTGAAGAGATCTTTTCACATGCCTCTCTTTCACCCTTTGTTGTAACATTTAGCTTTACTGGACATTTATTTAAAGAGTTAAGGGTATTTTTAACTTCAGGAGAGTGGACATGTGAATAATTTAATGGATCTAAGTAAAGT
>JAAEST010000103.1 GCA_024229115.1 Oligoflexia bacterium | reverse complement strand
GGACGCAAAAAATGCCACGATGGCATTTTGTGCGGAACAACCCTGACAAGCGAAGCGGATGCGAGCTTGAGAGGGTCCATCACTAGCAACATCTATCTATTTTTTGCGAAGATTTTTAATTTGAAGCATATGCGGAGACCATCTTCTTCCCACGATGGGACGAGTCGGGTCAGGAGCAAGTCGAGTCCTCTTCCAAACCAAGTATTAAATAATCAATATCTTTGTTAAAATTAAAGAAACTATTTAAGAGGTCTTTATGCAAGAAATGAAGGTACTCATCCTTTCTAGTTACGAACTAATCATGTCGATGATATTTGCCATGATAACTATTTATCTCGCGACTAAGTTTATGAATAAGTTTGTTCTTTCTAAGCCTGTTGAATGGTTTATTAAGGAGAAACATGCTCCCGGATGTTTAATCAGTGGAACGTTGATTTGTAGTGTCCTTTATCTGGTTCAAGGAAGTATTCAAAACTCTGTGCTTGCTCTACAAAGTTTACTCATTGCTAATAATCAATTCACTTTAAAGATACTTGGTATTGCTCTCGCCTACTTCGTCGTTTTCTATATTGTGACTTTCTTAACAAGCTTCATTGTTATTTATGTTATTTCAGAAATCTATAGAAAGATGATGGAAGGAATAAATTTTGATGAAGAAGTACAGATTAAAAGGAATATGGGGATTTCAATTTTCCTTTCTCTCATTTGTTTAGGTGCGACTTTATTTATGGATGGAGCTCTTAATAACTTTTTAGGAAGTCTTGTCTTCCATGAGTACTTACAGAAACTTTAATGAACAAACTACTAGTCTTACTTTTACTTTTTTCTAGTGTTGCCTTTGCAACTCCGGAGAAATATCAGAGTAACTCAGATATCAAAACCGAGTCGATAGCTCTTGGAGATAAGACATTCTTTACCTTTGGGTTTAGAGATAGAAAGGGAGTTTATAATGAGTGGAAATGGAATAATAATACGGCTAAGATGAATGAGCTCTCAAAAGCCTTTGGTCTTTATAATAAGGATCCTGATAACTTCACCTACTTCCCTGAAGAGTTACCAAAAGGTCTCTATAAGGAACACTTTCTCATTGGTATTCTTCCTGACTATAGCGCTCTGGTTGAATATTATTACTCAAGTGTTATAGAGCTCTATCAAAACTGGAAACTATTTTCTTCCAAAGCAAATCTCTCTAAAAGAGAGTCAATTGAATTACTTCTTAGTTTCTTTCAAGATTTTCCTTATGCTATGCCACCAAAAGTTTATGATGATCGATTAATCAGTGGACTCTTTGTTCCTCCGCTTGTTTTTAAAAATGGTTGGGCAGACTGTGATTCTAAATCTTTGCTAATGGCCACAGTTCTTTCTCATGATCCTTTCTTTAGAAATAAGATTGCGATGATCTTAGTTCCAGGACACGCTCTTCTTGGAATTAATATTCTTCCTCAGGTCTATGATGAAACTTACTCGTTTAGAAATAAGAAGTATGTGGTTGCTGAGCCTACAGGCTTAGGAAGAACTCCCCTTGGAAGAAAGAACTCTCCTTACTCAAAAGTTTTAGCAATCGAGCCTATAACTCTTGATTCAATTCCGAGCTCAAAAAATAATGGTCTGATCAAAGTTCTTAGTGCAAGTGATTGTAAAAATGGTGCCCTTCTAATTGATTATGTTTCACCTGTTAAAAATGTAAGAGTTCAGATGTGCCAGAAGAAAGTTGATGGGAAGTTTATCAAGCATGGGCCAGAGATTATCTTCGACGTCAGTGGTAACCCTGCTATTCTCAACACTTACAAAGATGGTGAGAAAATTTAGGTTTACCTTACGCAACACGCAAATATTAAAAAGATAGGATCTTTATACTCATTTTAAGAATAGTTCGATAAGATCACTCATATGAACATACAAAATATTATCGACACTTTTTACACTAAGTTATACGCCTTTGCCCCTAAGCTGGTTTCTGGTTTCCTCGTTCTCATTATCGGACTCTATATTTCTTCGATTGTTGCGAAACAGGTTAAGAAATCACTTTTAAAGTCTAAGATTGATGACGAACTTGCTTTATTCTTATCAAAGATTTTAAAGGTTCTATTACAAGTAACAGTCATTATAAGCTCACTTTCAATTCTTGGTGTGAAAACTTCTTCATTCATTGCGATTTTAGGTTCAGCTGGTCTTGCTATCGGTCTGGCCCTTCAAGGAAGTCTTTCAAATTTAGCTGGAGGAGTTTTAATTTTAATTCTTAAACCATTTACTCTTGGAAACCTTATTGAGTATTCAGGAATAACTGGAACTGTAGAATCAATTGATATTTTTACGACAAAAATAAAAACTGCAGATAATAAGCTTGTCATCATTCCTAATGGACCATTGGCCAATGGAATTGTGATCAACTACTCAGCGAAAGAAACTCGTCGTAATGAATGGATTTTCTCTATTGGTTATTCAGATGATATTGAAAAAGCTAAGCAACTTATTTTAGCTGACCTTCAGGCCAACGAAAAAATTCATAGTGACCCTGAACCATTTATCGCTGTACACCAACTTGCTGATAATAGTGTAAATATTGTGGCCCGTGCTTGGAGTAATTCATCTGATCTTTGGCCAGTATATTTTCAAACTCTCGAAAATCTTAAGAAGAGTTTTGATAAGGAAGGGATTTCTATACCATTCCCACAACGTGATGTTCATATTCACAACCATCAGAGCTAATTATGAATTTATCAATAGTTGGAATTAAAGAGTTACTCTTAAATTGGTTACCGTTCTCACTTAACTTAGTGATTGGTATTCTCTTTGTTTATGTCGCTCAAATTATTATTAAGAAAAGAACACAGAATTCTGTTAATGGCTCTAAGATATATTTCCAACTGGGAATGATTGCACTCATTAATATGATCTTCATCTCATTGGTCTTAAGTACGCCTCTTTCAGAGGGAATGAAAGGCCAGCTTCTTAGTCTACTAGGAATAACTTTTACAGCTGCCGTTGCTCTTTCCTCTACTACATTTCTTGGAAATATTATGGCCGGCTTAATGATTAAAGTACTTGATAAGTTTAAGCCTGGGGACTTTTTAAAAATTGATGTTCACTTTGGTCGTGTAACAGAACTCGGGCTCCTTCACACAGAAATTCAAACTCAAGATAGAGACCTTCTTACTCTGCCAAATATTTATCTTGTTTCTAATCCTGTAAAAGTTACGAGTTCTTCAGGTACAGTAATTTCTGAAGACATTAGTTTAGGCTACGATGTTCATCATAATAAAATTGAAAAGGCCCTTATCAAGGCTGCGAGCAACTGTAATCTTGAAGATGCTTTTATGCACATTCAATCTCTTGGAGACTTCTCGGTTACTTTTAGAATTCATGGATTCTTAAAAGATGTAAAAACTATTCTCTCGACAAAAGCCAAACTCCGTGAAGAAATCTTGGACTGCCTCCACAGAGATGGAATCGAGATTGTTTCTCCCAACTTTATGAATCAAAGAGTATTTGATAATACTAAGACTTTTATTCCTAAGTATGAGCGTGATACGGCAGCCCATAATGCGGCAGCCGAAAATATTATCTTTGATAAAGCAGACGAAGCGGAATCAATTGAGAACCTGAAGGCTCGTATTGAACAATATCAAGAAAAGATTAAAGAAGTTCAAAAAGATGAGTCACTAAGCAAAGAAGATAAAGAACTTCGTATCAATAATATTAACGCTCAAATAGAGACTGTTAAAAATTATATTACTAATAAATCTAATTCTTAATTTACTTTAAGTAGTCCGTGATTGCGGCTCCAAAAATGGATGGAAAGCCAATAATAATTACCCGTTTTATGGCCACATTCGTTTGTGTCATAATCGGAAACTTATCAATTAGAAATAAAACAAGAACTACGCTCGCCGTTGAAATTACATAGATGGCAAGGATTCTCTTTAAAAATTCAGCGACATGGCCTTTTAACTTAAAACGATAAAAGTTGAAATAGACGAAGAACGTTACAGACAAAAGAGAAAAGGCTGCCAGTAAATAAACATTAAACATCTTAAGTTCTAGACTTAGATTCCATACTTCTTCAGTAAAACAAAGTGGACTTGCAACAAGAAGAGCTCCGACAAAGATCTGGGTGATATCTCTTGGCTTAAGCTCAACCATGATAGGATTCATCACTTGGCTTATTGGCTTACCTGACTCATCAAAGAAAGTAACGATTTCTTTTAAGTAACCATTAATTCTCTTCAGCTCAGTTGTGGCTTTTGTTTTCATATTAATATTCTACTAACTATGGGTGTAGTTTTCAATGATATCTTGATGTGCAGGGAACATCTCGATTAATTCAGAACAAGTTGCTGTGATAAAGTTCTCAAACTGAAAAGCCGGAGAAACCGTACACCCTAACAAGGCCCACTTTCCATCTCCTAATAGTTTAGTCCCCTGCCAAATCAAAGGTTCTACTATAACCTGAGGCTTTTCATCTTCTGAGATATTAGAGCCAAGAATAACTTTAGATAGTTCTCCTTCTTGATTTATCTGAACCATCTCCACCGGATCACCTGCATAGAAATGGAATATCTCTGCAGACTTCACAGCATGGAGGCCAGAAAACTCTTCAGGGGTAATTAGGTAATAGATACAAGTTGAATAAGGATCACGGTGGGTCTCTATATAAAACCCACCTTCCTCAGGTAAAGGAACTAACCCTAGTTTGTTTATAACTTCAATAGCTTCCATATCTGCTCTTTTTTTTAGTCTTTTACAGAATTTCACTTCTAATATATTGTAAAGTATATGCTTAAGATTCACACCATAATTCTTTTAATAGCCGTCTTCATTAATTTCGCCTATGCGAAGAAAACTGTGCTTAAGATTGGTTACTACAACTTGCCTCCTCATTCCTATAGTGACAAAGGCTTTCCATCAGGTTCGGCAGTAGAATATCTCTCAAAGAAAATTTTTACACAAAAAGATTATCAAATAGAATGGAAACATTTCCCTTTTGCTAGAATGATGGCAGAACTTGAAGCCGGCAAACTAGATGTCGGCTTACTGATAGCAAAGAATAAAACTAGAGCTCGTCAATTTCAATATCCTAAGACATATCTCTATGAAACGAAATCGGGCTTGATCACTTTAAAGAAGAGTGAGATCAAAGAGGTGAAAGATCTCGTCCAATTGAGTGGGAAAATTATTGGCCATGTTTCAAAATCCGTAAGGCCGAAGGAATTAGTCGAAGCTGGTGCTAAGTTTCAAGACATCTCTGGAACAGACAATTTACGAAGAAATTTACAAAAGCTTAAATACAAGAGAATCGATGCCGTCTATATTCCGACTCTTTCTCATGGCGTGCATTTTATAAAAAACAACTTTCAAGATGATAACTTCCAAGTCGTGCAACTTCCCCTTAAGGGTTACAAACTCTACACAGTTTTCAGTAAAAGCATTTCAAAGAAAATTGTGGAGCACTTTGATAAGAAAAATAAAATTCACAATCAAAAATACCAAAGTTCTCTAAAATAGATTAATGAAATTCAGCGAGAAACTGACCGTACTCTTTTCCGTTCTTTGAGACTTTATTAATTGTACAAATATTTATTTTCAAATTTAACTTGTCCGCCCAAGACTTTAACTCATCTTGAGAAAATCCATAGTGCTTAACACCCATTTCTTCATTGTTAGGATGAAAACTTCCATCTTCTTTTTCGAGATCAACGACAAGAATTTTACCGTTTTCATTGAGTGAGTTTTTTAACTTAGTCAGAACATTAATAGGATTATTTAAATGATGAAACGTCATCGAAGAAACAACAAGATCAAACTTTTCATCTGTTTCAACTCTCTGTACTTCAGTCGATTCAAGATCAAGTTTAAGTGATTTGATATTTGAATATTTCTTCGTTTTTTCATCAAAAACTTCAAGCATGCCAGTTGATGTATCCATTCCAATTAAACTTTTAGCATTATCAAAAAACTCTAATCCAAAAAGTCCTGTGCCACATCCAAAGTCGAGTATAGAAAGGTTATCACCTAAATCAACATTCTCTTTTACCTTTTCGGCTAAAGTCATCATCATACTTACTTTTGATGGTGAATCCCAACTACTTGCTGAATGATCAAAATGTGACATTATTAACTCCTCTTGCTTGATAAGATTTTATTTAAAGTATTCGAGAAATTTGCCTTATCTTTTGGACTAAAGGCATCGGGTCCACCTGTCACTAGACCACCATCTCTTAAGTCTTTCATAAAGTTTCTCATAGAGAGACGCTCCCCAATGGACTCTTCATCATAAAGTTCACCACGAGGATTAATGGCTAGAGCTCCCTTTTTAACAACTTCTGCGGCTAATGGTATGTCGGCAGTAATCACCAAGTCAACTTCACTGCAGTTTTCAACAATATACATATCTGCAACATCATCACCGCTTTCAACTTTTACAAATGTGATGAGCTCATGATGAGGAATATTCATGTAGGCATTGGCAACAAGAACAACGGGAATATTTAAACGAACTGAAAATTTATAGACTGTTTCCTTGATCACTTTAGGACAAGCGTCGGCATCAATCCAAATTTTCATCGCCGTCGCCTCGTTTTCTTCTTCTTAATATTCTTTGGGCGAGGCTGATGATTTTGCTTCTTTGCTGGGACACCATGAAATTCATGAGTTTCATCAATTGGAATCGACATCTTTATCGTTTTTTCTATTTCCTTAAGAAGCTTAAGTTCATTAGGATCGCAGAATGAAATAGCTACACCTTTACGACCGGCCCTTGCTGTTCTTCCTATTCGGTGAACATAACTTTTAGGATCATCAGGGAGGTTGTAATTTATAACATGAGTGATAGAAGCAATATCAATTCCACGAGCAGCAATATCTGTAGCAACTAAGACTCTAATTTTTCCTTTCTTAAAACCATTAAGAGCACGCTCTCTCGCATTTTGAGATTTATTACCATGAATTGCAGCCGCCTCTATATTTACTTTTTCTAAATGCTCTACAACTCTATTGGCCCCATGCTTAGTTCTAGTAAAAACCAGCACATGCTTAATCTTCTTATCTTGTAGAATACTTCTTAGCAGATGTGGCTTATTCGTTCTTTCGACCAGATTGATTCTCTGATCAATTTTTTCAACGGTTGTGGACTCGGGAGTGACCTCTACTCTTTTAGGATCTTTTAAAAGTTTCTTTGAAAGCTCAGCAATATCACTAGGCATTGTGGCCGAAAAAAGAAGTGTCTGCCTCTTCTTAGGTAGCTTAGAAATGATCTTCTTCACATCGTGAATGAAACCCATATCAAGCATGCGATCAGCCTCATCTAAAACAAAAGTTTCAAGTTGATCAAAGAGAATATATCCCTCTCCCATTAATTCTAAAAATCTTCCTGGAGTAGCAATGATAATATCAGTTCCCTTCTTTAACTGAGTAATTTGAGGACGAGACTTTACCCCTCCAAAAATAACAGTACTTGAAAGGGCCAATCCTTTTCCATAGAGCTTAACATTCTCTTCAATTTGAGCCGCGAGCTCTCTTGTTGGAGTTAAAATTAAACATCTCATTCTAGCAGGCTTAGTTTTCTTTTTATTCACTTTCAAACGATGAAGAATGGGAAGCGAAAAAGCAGCGGTTTTTCCTGTTCCTGTCTGAGCAATCCCTAAAACATCTCCTCCCTCCAATAAGTGAGGAATCGACATTTCTTGGATTGGTGTAGGGTTTTTATAACCTTTCTTATCTAAGGCCTTTAATATATCTGGTAGTAAATTCAATGACTTAAAAGTTGTAATACTCTTTCCTAATTTTTATAATAATCAATCTAGAGGTTTAACCCTTTTTTACGAACTACGTCAAATAAAGGAATTTTTATGAGTGAATTAGCACCCCACAAATTTATGATCGATGAATATAAAGGAAATAAAATCGTAAAGATTTATAAGGTTGATGAAGAAGGAAATGAGCTTGAAAAATACGGAACAATCGTAAGCTTTGGATTAACAAAAGCAAAGTATATTCTCGAGCATATTGATGAAATCAAAGAATTCGTAGAGTCGCAATCAAACTAATTTAAATACTGAGCATCTCTTTAAGGGTTCTACCATTTGTCGTGATATCATCTAATGTATATTCGTCCAATACTTGGTAGAAGCTTCTCTTGGCTTTTGCTAAAGCTCCTTTAAGTTTACATGCAGGATTTATCTTACAGGAACCGTTCTCTTCGTTGAAGCACTCAACAACAAATGTTCCCTCTTCTAATTGCTTCACCAATTTACCAATGGAAATCAGACTAGGCTTTTTTGCCAATAGAAGTCCTCCTCCTCTTCCTTTTTTTGAAGTTACAAAGCCTAATTGAACAAGATTGTGCACTACTTTAACCAAATGATTCTGTGAAATCTCATACTTATACGCAATCTCAGAAACAGTAGAAAGTTCGTCTTCCTTCAAGGCCAGGAAGATCAATACTCTAAGACTGTAATCTGTGAAAGTGTTTAATTTCATAGAATCATCTTCCTACTTTACAAAATAATAGTAAAGGGTGTATTAAATATGTATACTAAATACATATTAAAGGAGCAATTATGTCAACATTATTTGAAAAAATTGGTGGGAAAGACGCTGTAAAAGCAGCTGTAGATATCTTCTATGATAAAGTATTAGCTGATGAGCGTATCAATCACTTCTTTGAAGGAATTGATATGCAGTCTCAAAGAAGAAAGCAAATTCTCTTTTTAACATATGCTTTTGGCGGTCCTAACAATTATGATGGCAACAGTATGAGAGAAGCTCATAAGGCCCTTGTTGAAAAAGGACTTAATGATGATCACTTCAATGCTGTTGTTGAAAATCTAGGCAATACTCTCAAAGAGCTCAATGTTCCTGATGATCTCATTAGTGAAGCTGCAGCCATTGCAGAATCAACTAGAAATGATGTCTTAGGCAAATAATTATTTCTTAGGCAGTGGGGAGTCAGGTCCAATTTCATGAACAGGAGCATCTTCCCACCATATAGGACATTTTTCTTTTTCCTCAGGATTCACTGGAAACGAACAGAGGTTATCATCTTTAGTTGTCTCTCCTGAAACTAAGAATTGAACATCTTCTCCTGATTCATTAATAAATGTATGTGCGATACCAGTTCCACTTGGAAAAGCAACGCTATCACCTTCCTTTAACTGATGGCGACTCCCATTAATCCAAACGATAGGACTTCCTTTGAGAATATGTACAAATTCTTCTTCCTTTGATTCAGCATGAGGAAGACTAGAGCGATATCCACTTGGAAGAGTTTGAATATGAAGGGCCACACGTTTAGCGCCTAAAGTTCTACCCAAATCTCGGGTCCGATAAAGAACTTGATTTGCTTCATCGCCATATTGTTTTTCTTCAATATCCTCATAATTCTTGATGATCATAACTTCTTTAGCTGGTTCTGGTCTATCATCCCAGTAGTAGCCACCAGCTTTGCACTCTTCATTTCTCTTGGGGTGCTCTGGGTAATAGATCAAATCATTCTTAGCATTCTGCTCTCCAAGAATAATCATTTGAATATCATCGTTACTTTTGTTGTAAATAGAATGGGCAAGATTGGTATTTGGAGGGAAGAAGATAGCGTCTCCTGCTTTCGCAGATTGAAATTCTCCATTTATCCAAACCTCTACTTTACCAGAAATAACAAAAACTAATTCCTCTTCTACTTTATGGGCATGAGGCCAAGAACTTCTTTTACCAGGCTTCAATATTTCATGATGAATCCCAATCATTTTCAAACCAAGATCAGCCCCAATCGCTGCTCCTGTAACAAACGACTCATCACTTCCAGAATAAGCACAATAGGCATTCCAGTCTCTTAAAGAAGAATGGTGGCGAATAAATGAAGGTCTTGTATCAATAGGTCTTGGTTCAGGCTTATCAGGACCTTCATAATGAAAGGGATATTCTTTGATAATTTTTACTGTATTTGGATTAACTATTATTTGGAAATCATCTTCGTAGAGAAAGTTTTCGGGGAGTTCAGCAATTATTAATTTTGTAACACCTTTAACTACACTATTATGCCAATCCTTTAATCCAGATACCGCATATTTATTCAAGCCTTCTTCTTTCCAAAAAGAAATTGCTCCTTCATAACTTTTCCCAATTTTTGGTAGCCACGAACCATCAGGCTTAAACTCACGCCTCATATCATCTCGAGGACAGTACTTTTCAACTGCCTCATAAATACCAATATCATCGCAGGTAAAACGATAAATTCTTTCTTTCATACTATTTAATTAACTTTCTTAAGCTCATAGCCGGCATAGACTAATAAGTAGCGAAGGTCTTCTTTGGTAAGTGGGTTGTCATCATGAAAAATAATCTCAACCTGCTTCTTTTCAATATTAAATTTGATATCTTCAGATTTTAATTTTCTTATTTTAATTAAATATTCAGTGATCGTTTTGGCACATTTTCCACAAACCATGTCAGGAATATCGTAAGTCACATTAACCTTAGAAAAAGTATTAAAACTAAAAAGAAGGGAGAGAATCAAAAGTTTTTTAATCACCTTCTTGTCCTGGGTTCACATTGAAATGAATATACCTTCCAGTATTGTCTGAGCCATTAAAGTGATTGTAGAAAATTGCTCGGCGATAACCATCACTAGGCATCACTCTTACTGGTGGGGTATATGAGTCGCCAGGTCCCATTCTATTTCCAGTATTACAATGTCTCAGTGGTGATGTTGTATGAATACATGGTCCATCACCATTAGTACCAAAATTCATTGTTTTATTCATAAAAGTAACTTCCATCCCTGCATTATGAGGACGAACATAAATTTGATCGGCTTGGTCATAATCATGAGGTACGGAATCACTTACAATACCAATAGTAATCTTTGGTTGAATTTCCAAGTTTACTTGAAAGTCTTGAGTCACACCGGCACCGTAAAAATCAGAAGACGCTCTTAAGACAACTCTCCCAGCCCCACCTGTAGCAGCAGATGTCACCGAAGGGGCCATCGACATTGTCTCAATTCTTAAAATTAAATTCGCACTTCCATTAGGATTTAAATAAACACGGTTCTGGTTAAGGGCCACATTAATATACTGGGAACTCGTAATGTCATAATTCACCAGACTAGAGTTATCTATTTCAATATCAACAAAGCCAGCTTCAAAGAAATTACTGGCACTAAGAGTAATCGGAACCATTTGAACCTGGGCCAGCTCCATTGAAATATTTGGCTGAGATACTAGAAAAGAAACTGGAAGGTTTGAAGTTTGCTGGTTTCCAGTACCATTATTGTGATCATCATTACCATTTGAGTTTGAATTATTATTTGTACTCGTATTCGTGTTGGTATTTGTATTACTTTGCTGAACAGATGAAGTTGTTGATGAACTCTCTTCTGTTGTTTTTTTAGTATTTGTTTGAACCCCTGGAGGCAAACACGACACAAGAAAGAGAGAACTTAAAATACTCAAAGTTATAAAATTTAGATTTTTCATACCTGCTTATCGGCTAACTGACCAAAAAGCTAAAGTATTTTAATAGATAAAGCTCAAGATTAAATAGTTGTAATTACTAGAGTTTTTCGGCAAACATCTTTATTGCCACCATCAAGAGAAAGAGAGCAAAGCCTTTCTTCATTTTGTCCTGAGGTAGTCGATTAGATATCTTTGCTCCTACTTTCGCGAAGTATGAACTCGTAAGTATGACGCCAAAAAAAGCAGGAAGATAAATAAGCCCCAAACTATATTGAGGGAGATTAGGAAGACCCATCCCAGTATAGATATAACTAAATACTCCTGATAGAGCGATAGGAATTCCAATGGAAGCAGAAACCCCTACGGCCTTCTTCATAGAGACACCTCTCCAGGTTAGAAAAGGAATACTAATTGTCCCACCACCAATTCCAAGGATTGTTGATTTAAGTCCTATGATGAAGCCAACTATTCCATAAAGAATCATACCTGTTGGTTTATATTCTCTTTCTACTTTAATGTCAGTGAACATTTTAATTGCAACTAAGACTACAAAGATTGAAAAAATAATTTCAAGCGTATCTGAAGCGAGCTCGCCACTTATGAATGTTCCAGAAACTCCACCAATTACAATCCAAAGAAAAATCTTTTTAACAATTTCCCAATCGACATTTCCATTTTTATGATGGGCATAAGCTGAGCTCGAAACTGTAACTAAAATTGTTGCTAAAGAAGTTCCTATCGCCATACGAATGGCCAGATCGGCCGGAAAGCCTAGCCCTTTAAAACAATAAAGAAGAGTTGGTACGATAACAAGACCACCACCTATTCCAAAGATTCCAGAAAGAGTTCCTACGAAGATCCCAAGAGCAATATAGATTAAAAAAGTCATTAAGAAATTATGGCATTTTTAGACAGCATAAGTACAAGTAATTAATAAAATTAATTCATTTTGCCCACTAGTTCTCTACTACTTCAAAATATATAATATTTACGAGTCATTGGAGAACATATGAATAAAGTTATACTTATTTTTCTAATTACAATTAGTTCTACCTCCGCTTTTTTCCTAGAAGCTGGACTAGGCCTAGGTTTGGGAGATGCGGAGACAACCGAGACTTCAACTCAAACTTATGATCATGAGTCATTTAGTTTAGGTTATTCTGCTGATGTTAGAGCTGGGCTCAATATTTTAATTCTAGATCTGGGAGTCACCGCTTCTTATGGTAAGAACCCTGCAAAATTCACACGTAAAGATGTGACGACATCTATTTTTAATGAAGTCAGGTATGACGTAACATTTTCGCACCTTCTCTATGGTGGCCACGTTGGTATAAAAGTTTTAGGAGATAAGTTAAAAGTCTTTGCCGAGTATTATCCGAATGTCACTTCCAAAGTGACATATTCTGAACCTAAAGCTGAAAATATTTTTGGAAAGAATGATGAATATGAAGGAAGCGGTTTTGGCGTTGGGCTTGGTTACTCAGCCTCTCCCTTTGTAAGACTTCAAGGTATCTATAGAAAACTCACTTTCGATAAGCTAACGACGAGTAATGGAGTGACGAATCTTCCAAGTGCTACTCAAAGTAAACTAGATATGGATATGTTTTATGCTGGCTTAACTTTCTTTCTGTAAAAGAAAATCAATTGCTTTTGCCAGCTTCCAATCTTCATCAGTAACTATCGCCCCTTGATCATGAGTGGTCATGCGAATGATCACCTTACGAAAAGTATACTCAATATCAGGGTGATGGTTATGAGCTTCAGAAAGATGAGCGACCTTGTTTACGAAATCTAATCCTTCTAAATAAGATTTATGCGAAAATTCTTTCTCTAAGAAATTGTCTCGTTCTTTCCAGCTCATAACCAACTACCTAATCAAATTCTAAAACTGAGCACAGTTTATTGCACGTCCAGTTTCGCCATGCTCTTCAACACAGTTTTCAAGTTTTTCAACACTTTCAACAGTAACGGCACACGATAAAGCCCTTCCTGTCCTTTCTCCATAAACATCAAGGCAGGCATCTAATACTTCCAAGTTATCAACTTTGATCGCACAAGTTAATGATCTCTTTGTTCCTCTACCAAATGAGTCTGAACAAATATCAACCATCTCTGCATTTTGAACATTGTTAATACATTTTTGTGTGTTACGAGTTTCCTTACCAAAGGCTTTTGCACACTTCGACTCTAAGTTTGAATTTGCATTAGTTGTTACTGAAATTAACCCAATAAGGGCCATCATGATAAGCTTCTTCATCTCTCTCTCCTTGTAAATACTTGATTTCTCTCAAAAATCAACCTACTTTACCATTTATCACGCGACGCGTCGACACAGTGTGAATTTTATTCGCAGTGATAGAGAGACCAAACTCTAGAACGAGAGATCCAGTTTCCAATATTAAAATTAAGAACCCACTTAGGATAAGTGAGATATTGAAGTGAACAGTTACCATATTTTTCCATCTCAAATACGTAGCGGCCACGATTAAAGAAAATATGACCTTTTGTATCTGCTGAGAATTCTTTAACGACATTCACTGATACTTCTTTCTTTTTATAGAACTCAAGGGGTAGACCTAACATAGTAAAAGGGTTCTCACCTATGACAGTAATATTTTTAACATCGCTATTCCATACAAAGCTATAGAAATTTACAGAAGGGTTTGCTGCTCGAAAGCTCGCAATAACGAGAAAGAGAAAATTAACTCCCACAACAAATTTAACAACTCCTCTAAAAGATTTCTTTTCCCACAAGCTGACAACTTTTTCTTTGTAAAACTCGTAGAAAAAACCAAGGTACAAAGGAGCTAAGACAATCACTGGAAAAATAAAACGAAGCTCTTTATGCCCGATAGCCGAATGGAAGAAAAACATAGGAGCAGTTGCCCAAGTTAATGGATGCTTTCTAAATTTCCACCATCCCCAAAACGTTACGAGCATTATTGGTAAACTTACAGGAGGTATTCCTCTGTTAAAAGAAAGCCTTACATACCAATACCAAGGATCTGTTCCAAATTTTGATAAGGCATCTTCTAGAAAGTTCACTCTAAAGTAATGCCATGTAGAGAAGGTCCAGTTTCCGTATCCCCACTTATCAAAGAAAACCCCTATCCCAATAATACAAAGTATTGCTACAGCACTTGAAACAAGAGCCTTCCACTTTTTATGCTCAAAGAAGACCGCCCAAAACCATAATGTAGCCACCATCACTGACATTTGAGAGCGAGAAAGATAACTTAATCCAAAAAGAATCCCTGCTCCAAAACCTAGGCTAAGTAATTTCTTATTTTCATTTATAGCAATGAGAAATAATGAAAGTCCCCAAAGAAAGAAACTTATTCCAAAACTCTCAGACGATGTTCTTGTTTGAATGTAAGGAATAAACCAACTGAGATTAAGAGCTCCCCATGCGATAAGTTGAGATTCCTTTGAAGAAAACCACTTCTTTATCAGTGGCAATAATCGAGTAAGAGCAAAGAGCCCAAATAAAGAAGTAAAAAGTCTTGTAACGAATGCAAAAACAAATGGTGACTGGAGCCCTAAAAAACCTAAGACTTTATGAAAAATAAAATAAATATAAACCTGGAACCATGGACGAATTTGTTCATGAAATTCCCAAGGAAGATTCTTCGCCGGAATATTTCCCAGTTTATAATTTAAGAATTCATAAATTTGGAAATGCTCATCAAAATGTTGAAAGCCTGAGCTAAAAATAGCTGCAATGATATGGAAGGCCAACGACACATAGAATATTGTCTTAAAATCTTTTAATTTCGAGATCATAAACTCTTTCTTTAATTGTATTTATTCATTTATATCATCTAAAATGGTACTTATTAAAGAAACAAAATCGTTTTTAGACACTTGATGTCACTAATTAGGACGTAATGAAGGCATTCTTTCAACAATATAGACATTGGATTCTTATCTCATTGCTCTTTCATTGCATTGCTCTTTTTTTCAGTGTTGGTCACTTACATCCAGATGAACATTATCAAATCTTAGAATTTCTTGGGTATAAATTAGGGACGACTCCAGAGTCAGCACTTCCTTGGGAATATCAAGCAAAGATGCGTCCATGGACTCAGGTTTTTTTCTACTATTATTTAACTGCACCATTGAGAGCGATGGGTTTAACGAATCCTTTCACTTACACTTTCTTTCTAAGGCTTGTTAGTGTTGTCATTGGTTTCTTAAGCTCTCTTTATTTGGCCAAATACTTCTATCAAAGAAACCCCCAAAGAAACTTAGAGAAAATTGCGATTTTTTCATCTCTTCTTCTTTGGCCGCTACCTTTTCTTCATGCCAGACTTTCATCAGAAGCTCTTGGGACATCAATCTTTGTTTTTGCCCTTATTCACTTTCTTAACTTTGAGAATAAGCAAAAGAGGATTGCTCTTCTAATCGGTATTCTTTTCGGACTAAGTTTTCTCTTACGCTATCACATAGGGTTTCTTATTTTCGGAATGTGTCTTTGGGCACTCATTAATAAGCAAAAATCTATACCTCAGCTATTTATCATGACCGCCTCAACTTTAGCAGTTATTGGATTAAGTGTTTTTATAGATTATTGGGGTTATGGGGATTGGACATTTGCACCTTATGAATACTTTTCTCAAAATATTATTAGTAATAAAGCTTCTAATTATGGAGTTTCACCTTGGTGGTATTATTTTAGTGCCTCATTAAAAAAACTTATTCACCCAATAGGTATCTTTGTTATTCTTTCTTTTCTTATCTCATGGATAAGAAAACCAAACTCTTGGTTTACCTTTTCGACTCTCTTCTTTTTTATCATCCATTCAATAATTGGACATAAGGAATGGCGCTTTCTCTTCCCTCTCATTCCTTTTATTCCTTTTGCAATTGCAAATTTAATTGATCTCATCCCTTTGAAGGAAAAAGTATTCAAAGTCATTTATCGTATTTTTATCTTTCTCAATGTCATTCTCTTATTCAGTGCTTTTAAGCCAGTAGACTCTCGTTATAATTTCCTGAAGAGCAACTACCATATTCCAGCTATTGAGAAGCTCTATTATAATAGCTCTCGAACTCCTTATGATATGGCAGGACTAACACCACACTTCTATCTAAAGTTTGTTCCAAAACTAGAACAGATTAAAGATCAGCAATTAGAAAATTTTGCTAAGAAAGGTGGATTCTTTTTTACCGAAAGAGGAAAGTTTAAAACTCTTCTTAATAATATTGAAACTTGTAAAATTTTATATTCTGATGAGCCCTTCTTTACGAGTTGGTTATCAGAAAGAAGATATAACAAGTTCAAAATGAATATCTTATGGAAATGTGAATGAAGAAATTAGAAGAAATTCTTAATATTGATGAAAATACATTCTTTAAAAAAGCCTTTCTCTTTAGTCTTTTCTTTCACATTCTCGCTATAATCTTTAGTGAAGGATGGCATCGTCCAGATGAACATTTAGGAATCTTTAGACTCATGAGTTTTAAGCTAGGAGAATTCCCTGTTAATGAGCTCTCTTGGGAACATGGAGCTCAAATTCGTCCTTGGCTTCAACCTTATGCCTTCTACCTTGTGGCAAAAGCATTTCGCTTTATTGGAATAGAAAGTCCCTTCATACTAGCAACATTTCTCCGCCTCATCTGTTCGACGTTAGCTCTCTACTCTCTCTTTCATTTTACGAAGTATGCGACGACTTTTGTGAAAGAGAAGATAAATAAAAATATCCTCGTCTTCTTTATGATGACTATGTGGTACCTGCCTTTCTTTCATGCCAGAACAACAGCAGAGAACCTAAGTATTACTTTCTTTATCTTTGGACTTCTTCAACTAAGAGACTTCACTAAATTTGAATCAAAGCAATCAATCCTCTCAGGTTTCTTCTTTGGACTATCATACATACTAAGATTTCAAACAGGAGTCATGGTTTTCTTTGCCCTCGTTTGGCCTCTTGTTACCAAGAAGATCAAAATTTCAAAATTTATCTTAAGCTGTGCCTTTATCGCAATCACAATTGCTCTATCCTCGGGGATTGATTATATCGGATATGGTGAATGGACATTTACTTCTTGGAATTATCTTAAGGCCAATATCTTTGATGGTGTTGCTGCTCAATTCGGAGTTTCGCCTTGGTATTATTATATTACAAAGAGTGTCGCGAAAGGGATTCCGCCTTATAGTTTAATTTTTACCATTCCTTTCTTTTGGGCCTGGTTTAGAAAACCAAAGCATTACTTAACGTGGATTACTCTTCCTTATTTTATTATCCACAGTGCTATTGGACACAAAGAGCTAAGGTTCATATTCGCACTAGGTGTTTTCGCTCCCGTCTTCCTGGCCATGTTTCTTGAAGAAAATAACCTTAGTCTTTTTAAAAATAAGGCGATTAAGGTTCTACTCTCTTTAGCTTTAATCGCTAATTTTGGTGGACTTATCATCTCATCGACTAAGCCAGCCTATACTCCGATCAATTTCTATAAGCATATTTATAAAAATAATATAGATATCAAAAAGCTCTACACTCTTAGCTATATTCGTGATGAGATGAAGTTTTATCAAAGAAAACCTTTTAAGCAGTTCTATATCAAAGAAAATAAAGAGGCCTTTATTTCTGAACTAAAGAATATTAATGAAACACGCTGGGTTTTTACCAGTAGCTTTAGCTATATTTTAGAGCTTCTTAAAAACGATCGATGTAAGCTTGAATATGCATCTTATCCACGTTTTGTCTTAAACGAAAAATACTTTAAGTATTTAAAGAGATCTAAAATCTGGACTCTTTATAAGTGCGGCAACTAGCTTTCTTTTGAGAAAGTTACAGGCTTTGCTGAAACTACAAACTCATATGAGAAGAGTTTGTGGTAGAACTTAGCAAATCTGTAGTAAACAGAATCTACCAGTCTTAGAAATTTACTTTTCCCTGAAGAAGCAAAAACTACTTCAAATGGTAATGATGTTGGTTCGATAGACTTAATCTCGTAACCACAGGCCTTTAATAAATTCACAATTGAGAATTTAGTATAAAACCTTAGATTATACTTATCCATCGCACCTTTTTGATCATAGTTAAATCTTCCCATAAAGAAATGGAAACGATAAACCCACATCACAATATTTGGAACTGAGATAATCAATGTTCCATCTGTCTTAAGTGAGTCTTTCAAATCAAAGAGGACCTTCTTAGGATCTGCAACTTTATTAAGAACATCTGGTAAAACCAAGAAGTCTTTCTTATTTGATTTATCAAATTTGATATCTGCTTTATCCATCCCTTGATAAGAACAATCCTTTGATTCAATCGCAGATTTTAATAGGTCGTTATAATCATCAACACAAAGAACACTCGAATCTTTCTTAATCATTTTAAGAATCTTAGCGTGTGAACTATAAGGACTCTTCTTTCTCGAATAGATCGCATCTTGATCTAAAATATAAGAAGCTTCTTGAGTAATATGAAGTTGAAATAATCGATAACGAATTACCGATTTTACAACATCCCAAGCGTAGCGAAAGCCATCAACATTACATTCTTCATCGCCGTAGAAAGTATTAATAGGAACTTCTTTTATCTGAATTCCTAAATGTCGGCACTGAATAATGATTTGCGTATCAAAGTGAAATTCATCAGTATTGGCTTCAAGTGGAAGACTCTTAAGCACTTTCGCTGAATACATTCTATAACCTGAATGAAATTCATAGAGTTTTGTTCCCAAGATAAAGTTTTCAAACTTTGTTAGAACTTGATTTCCCACAAATTTATAAAGAGGCATTCCCCCTTTTAAGGCCTGCTTCTTTCTCATCATACGAGAAGCAAAAACAACTTCTTTCTTTTCTTTCACCGCTGGATACATAAGATCTGGAATATACTCTGGAGCATATTGCCCATCACCATGAAGCATGATGATGTAATCCATGCCACGATCTACTCCATAACGATAACCCACTTTTTGATTACCACCATATCTTAAGTTTTTGGAGTTCTTAAAAATTGAAAGTTTATCTTCCCAGAAGTTTCCTTTCTTAATTTCTTTAGCTACTTCATAAGTTTTGTCCGGACTATTATCATCAAAGACAAAGATTTCAGAAATTAATTCGGCAGCCTCTTTTGGAATTCTATCGAGAGTCTTCTCTAAAAATTGAGAGGCATTATAAGTAAGAACTAAAACACCAAATTTAGGAAAGTCGTCTCCCTTCTCTTTTTTAATTTTTAAGAGTTCTTCGATGGCCTCATGATTGACATCAAATGTTATTTTTTGCCCTGAGCGGCTAATCTGCATATGACTTTCCTGATTTATCTAAGTAAAATATCAAAAAGACACACCAGTTGAATAGAAAATATATGCTAAATCTTGAAATCATTAAAAAAAGTACGATTTTACCGCTACTGATCTTATTTCTCATCCTGAATATCGCTTCAAGACAGGATGGTGCGACTAATGAGATGTCACGCTTTGCAACAATGCGTGCGATGGCCGAACAAGGAACATTCAAAATTAATGATTATGTTGATTGGACAATAGACTGGTCTCAAACTCCTGACGGGAATTATTATTCTAACAAATCACCAGGGGCCATGTTTATGGCCATGCCCGTTTTCTTTATCCTCGACTACTTTGCGAAATTTGATCGTAAACAGAAATTCAAAAACGGTTTAAAAACTTCTAAAGTTACTTCAACTCCTAGAGTAGTCATCTCACTTATCTTTCAAATTATTCCTTTTCTTATTATTACTCTCTTACTTTATGAGTGGAGTAAGGATATTCCAAACGGAATGAATCCTTCTTACTATTCATTATTATTTGGAGCACTTGCAATTCTCTATGGCAACACGGCTTCTCAGTTTATGAACTTCTATTTTGGACATGGTCTGACCGCCCATCTCCTTATGTTCATGGCATATTTTGTTTTAAAGAAAAGATACGGATTAGTTGGTCTCTTCTTTGGCTTCTCCTTACTCAATGACTACTCAGTGGCCCTCTTTCTTCCGGCACTTCTGTGGTGGATTATAAGCACTGAAAAAAATATTTACTGGATTAAAGATTTTGTTATCGGTGGAATTTTTCCTGGAGTTCTTTGGGTTTGGTACCATACCGCTTGCTTTGGCTCTCCATTTAAAATTCCAAATATGTTTCAAAACCCTCTTTTTCAAGATGTCACTCATGAAGAGAAAAATCTTTGGGGAATATTCTCACTTGGAGTTTCGCATACAAACTTTGTAAAGCTTCTCTTTGGTGCCGAAAGAGGAATCCTTTTCACTAATCCTTGGATACTTATCACTATAGCTCAAGGGGCTTATCTAGCTCTTAGAAAGAAGTTAAATCAAACTGAAACTCAGCTTTATATTTTTAGTGTTTCTAGTTTTATTCTTCTTCTTATCATGAATGCTCAATTTGGTGGATGGCATGGAGGAGGAACCTCAGGTCCTCGTTACCTCTCAATTATTTTTCCACTCTTAGCTTTTGCTTCTATTTTTCTCTTTGAAAAGTCTGGAACTATTGGAAAAACACTTTTTGCTCTAGGTCTAGCGGTTTCTGTTGCCTTCCGTGCTCTTGTCTATGGTTCTCGAGCGACGGCACTTAATGGACAAGATTTATGGCCATATCTTTATTCTGACATGCTCAGTAAAGAGTCATATAAGGGTGTAACAAAGTTTTCACTCTTTCTCATTACTCTTATGATTGCGACTTATATTTCAATATACCTTTATAAAAGAAATAAGAAGTCTACTCAGTCTCAATCTTTAAATGGTTAGTTTGATCATTCAGATAGTTTAATTTGATTTTAGAATAGATTGCTTCAGTCTTTAAACCCTGAAGAATTTTAAGCTTCACAATAGTGTCTATCCCTTCAGGAAATTTGTCGGTGTGAAAAGTTTTTCTCTCAACAACACCATCTTGTTTTAATTGAGTAATCTTTTGTGCTGCTGTATTTAAGTCTTTAAGAGTATGACCGTAATGAAGTTTTCTACTCCCGCCATGAATATCAACATAGGAGTGTATCGAAACTATCCCAATAAAAAGAGAAAGAGCATAAATGGAAACGACTTTTATATTCGACTCCAAAAGCTTGTTTAAACCAATCCCAAATAGCATTACCGTGAGAGCAATAACACCATTGTAATAATGAGGATGAGTATAGAGATTACTCATAAAACAAAGAATTAGATGAAGAACAAAAGTAGAAATACTGACAATGAGAAGAATTTTATTACTCTCATCAAAATTTCTCTTTTTAAAAATCTGATAGAGCCCAAAATAAACCAGTGGAAAAGCAATCCAGCTAACAACCATAAAAGGACCAAGTAGAAACTCTGATCCACTAAAAAGACTCTTATGCCATCCCTTTCCGAGAAAGTAAGAGTAATCAAAGAGACTGAATACTCTTCCCGAGAAGAAAGGAAAGAATATCGCTCGACTTCCGCCAACTCCTTGAGAAGCTTCTAAACCATCAACACTTAATAAGTATTTCAGATAAGGAAAGGCCACAAGAGCGTTTACGACAAGAATTCCAAGAGAGTATTTAAACTTTTCAATAATCCAATGACGATAGAAGAAAAGATAGCTTAGAAGGAGCGGAGCCACAAAAGCAAGACTCATTAAATGAACTTGAACCATACAGTTAAGAAGAACTGTAAAGAAAAGTGCATAGATCGGTTTCTTCTCTTTTAAAAATGTCGTGAAAAATCCTAAGCACATAATTCCAAGAGGAATATTGATCGAGTTATCCCAAAGGTTTCTCGAATAAAACCAAAAATAGGGAGAAAGAAGAACAATTGGAATGAGCCACTTACTCAATTTTAAAGATCTCACAAAGAGAAAATAAGAACCAATAATGGTCATGAAGGTAACAAAGAAAGTATTTAATAAGTGCAGAGTGAAAATGTCTTTTGAAAGGAAGATAAGGATCTTAAAATAGAGCATGGCAATCGGACCATAATGGATTCCCATTTTACCTTTTAAGCCAAGGGTGAACCACTCTCCTATTTGATTAGACTCAATGGCCTTTGTTAGAAAGAGGGCCTCGTCACTAATAAATGAAGAATTACCAATGTAGATCACCCTCAAAATCAGCGTAACCATAATCGAAAGAATAAAGAGTGTATTCTTATTCATTTTGAATATTAAAACTAGAGGAGAAAGTCTAAAAGCTTTTTAATACCGGTATCAAATGACTCTGCTGCTTTCCAATTTAGCTCTGTTTTTAGCTTTGTTGCATCAATGGCATATCTTCTATCGTGGCCAGGTCTATCGGCTACAAAAGTAATGAGGTCTTTATAACTTCCACTTTCTTTAGGCTTAATCTCATCAAGAAGACCACAAATAGTATCAACAACTTCTAAATTCGTTTTCTCTTCATCTCCACCAACATTATAAGTTTCACCTGAACGTCCTTGATGGAAAACAAGATCAATAGCTTCACAGTGATCATCAACGAAGAGCCAATCACGAATATTCTTTCCATCTCCATAAATAGGAATTGGATTGCCAGCAATGGCATTTCTAATAATTGTAGGTATTAACTTTTCACCATGTTGTCTTGGCCCATAATTATTTGAGCAATTCGTAGTCACAACATTCATCCCATAAGTATGAAAATAGCTTCTTACGATCATATCGGAAGATGCTTTTGAAGCTGAGTAAGGTGAATTTGGAGCATAAGGAGTTGTCTCCATAAAAAGACCTGTTTCTCCTAATGTCCCATAGACTTCGTCTGTAGAAATGTGGTGAAAGCGACAACCAGCTTTTCCCTCTTTGAAAGTAAATGGCTTTTCCATCCAATGATTTCTGGCCACATCTAAGAGAGTAAATGTTCCATTAACATTGGTGCGAATAAATGCCCCTGGTCCTGAAATAGAATTATCAACATGAGATTCAGCAGCAAAATGAATCACTCCATGAAAATCATATTCATTAAAAAGCTTTTCTACTAAGTCTCGATCACAAATATCACCTTCTACAAAAGTATACTTACTTTCATCGACACCCTTAAGATTCTCAAGATTTCCTGCATAAGTAAGAAGATCAAGATTCACCACATGATAATCATGCTTCTTAAGAAATAGATGAACAAAGTTAGATCCGATAAATCCGGCTCCCCCAGTAACTAAGACATATTTTTTAGACATAGCTTTAAACTCTCTTTCCACTCAGGAATGGTAATATTTAATTTATTTTTTAGTTTTTCTTTACTTAGAACAGAGTACTTCGGTCTCTTGGCAGGTGTCGGGTACTCAGATGAAGGAATTGGATTGATCTGACAGTCTGAATTAACTTGCTTCATTATCTCACAAGCAAAGTCATACCAAGAAATCTGCCCTTCATTTGAAAAATGAAAGATCTCTCCCTTCACTTTTTCAAAGTTATCCTTAATGCTTAAAGTGATTGTTACAATATCATCGGTATATGTTGGTGTCCCCAATTGGTCATTAACAACATTTAAACTTTCTCTGTCTGAAAGTTTGATCATCGTTTTAAGGAAATTATTTCCAAATTCAGAATAGACCCATGAAGTACGGATGATTACGAAGTCCTCAAGATGATTGCGTATTTCATTTTCACCATTTAACTTAGTTTCTCCATAGACACCAAGAGGAGAAGTCTTTTGATCTTCAGTATATGGCTCACTTCCCTCACCATTAAATACATAGTCGGTAGAGAAATGAATTAGGCGAAGCCCATACTTCTTACAAAGTAACGCCATATTCTTAACAGCTTCACTATTTACTTGCTGGGCAAGCTCACTATTTTCTTCGGCCTTATCAACAGCAGTATAAGCGGCACAATTAATTACATAGGAACCTTTCGCTTGCTTTGAAAGAACCTCTTCGAGCTGATCAAGCTTTGTAATATCAACATTCTCTGAAGTGAAGAATGAGTATTCCGGCTTAATCTTTTTAAATGTGCTCCCCAACTGTCCGTTGGCCCCAAAAACTACTGTCATAAATTATTTTTAAAGTCTGCAAAAGATCCAAGGATCTTATCTTTTTCTGAAAGAGAAATTTTATCTTCCGGAACTCCCCAATCAATTCCTAACTCAGAATCATTGTAGATTATTCCAGCTTCACTTTCTTTGTTATAGAAATTATCAACTTTATATTGAAAGATTGCTGTCTCTGAAAGAACTGAGAAACCATGTCCAAAGCCTCTAGGGACCATTAATTGGCGATGATTTTCTGCACTTAACTCCACAGCATAAGTTTTACCGAATGTTTTAGAGTTAGGGCGTAGATCAACAACCACATCAAGAACTTTTCCAAGAACTGCTCTTACCAGTTTCGCTTGAGCATGTTCACCTTGTTGAAGATGAAGCCCTCTTAATGTTCCATAACTTGAATAAGACTGGTTATCTTGAACAAAGTTATATTCAAGCCCTGCATCTCTCATTCTCTTTTCGTTATAACTTTCAAAGAAGTAACCTCTTCCGTCTGGAAAAACACTTGGCTCGAGAACGAAGAGATCTTCTATGCCTGTTTCAATAACTTTCATTACTTCTCACCTGTAATATGAAGAAGGTGGGCTCCGTACTCACTATTTTTCATGGTATTCGCAGTCTCAATAACTTGTTCTTTTGAGATCCATCCCTTAGTAAAAGCGATTTCCTCAAGACAGGCCACTTTAAGTCCCTGTCTCTTCTCAATAGTCTGAATGAAGTTCGAAGCTTCAAGTAATGAAGTATGAGTTCCAGTATCTAGCCAAGCAACTCCTCTTCCTAAAAGCTCTAATGAAAGTTGATTCTTTTCAAGATATGCTTGATTGACTGAAGTAATTTCTAATTCACCTCTAGCAGATGGCTTCACATTCTTAGCAATATCAACGACTGAATTGTCATAGAAATATAATCCAGTCACAGCGTAATTTGATTTTGGATTTTGAGGTTTCTCTTCAATTGAAAGAACTTTTTGATTCTCATCGAATTCAGCAACACCATATCTTTGAGGGTCTTGAACATAGTAACCAAAAATTCTTGCCCCATCAGTAAGCTTACCGGCCTCTTCTAGTTTTCCCGTTAAACCATGGCCGTAGAAAATATTATCTCCAAGAACTAAGCAAACATTATCATCACCAATAAATTCTTCTCCAAGAATAAAGGCCTGTGCAAGACCATCAGGAGAAGGTTGAACTTTATAACTAATTTTCATTCCAAGTTGAGAACCATCTCCAAAGAGATTTTCAAAATGAGAGATATCTCTTTCAGTTGAAATGATCAGAACTTCTTTGATATTGGCTAACATCAGCACCGACATCGGGTAATAAATCATCGGTTTGTCATAGATGGGAATAATTTGTTTTGAAATTGATAAGGTTGCAGGGTTAAGTCTTGTACCAGCTCCACCAGCTAAAATGATCCCTTTCATTTCTCGTCCTTTGTCCAAGGGCAATTTTGTTTTATTGCATCAGAAACATATCTTTCTAAGTCAAGCTGAGTATTAATAGCTCGATTCTCATAATAACTTTGATACCAACTTGTCGTATATTTTAAAGCCTTTTCCACTCCCCATACAGGTGTCCAGTTAAGGCGTTTTTCAACCTTAGAACAGTCAAGCTTAAGTAAATTTGCTTCGTATAGTTTTTCTTTTGGTTCTTCAATAGAGTAACTAATTTTAGGCCAAGTTTTTTTCATTTGAAGCAATACTTCTTTAACAGACACATCTTCAGATAAAGAGGGTCCAAAATTGAAGGCACCAGAAAATTCTTTTTTTCTTTCTATAAGTTTTTGACCAAGTAATAAGTACCCAGACAAAGGCTCCAAAACGTGTTGCCAAGGACGAGTAGAGTTTGGACTCCTTATCGTAACTGTTTCTGTATTCGCTGATGCTTTAACAATATCAGGTACCAACCGATCAACGGCCCAATCCCCACCACCGATAACATTACCAGCTCTAACAGTACTCATTAGTACATCATGTGTTTTTTCAAAGTCATTGATATTGAAGAATGAAGTCCTATAAGAGTCAGACATAATTTCCATCGCTGCTTTAGAAGAAGAGTATGGATCTTTTCCACCTAAGCGATCAATCTCTCTATAACCCCATTCCCATTCATGATTTTCATAAACTTTATCAGTTGTAATTGAAATTATTGATTTAACAGACTTACAATTTCTACAAGCTTCATAAACCTTCATTGAGCCAATGACATTTGTAGTATAAGTTTCAATCGGTGTTTTATATGAAAGTCTAACTAAAGGTTGAGCTGCCAGATGAAAAACGACTTCAGGCTGATGTTCTTTAAATACCTTATTAAGTTTTTCCTCATCAGTAATATCACCAATAATTGATTTGATATTTAGCTCAAGACTATCAAAATGAGATGGATCAGTGGGAGCTGGTAACGAGTAGCCAATGACTTTAGCCCCCATCTTCTCAAGCCAGTAACAAATCCAAGACCCTTTAAAACCAGTGTGACCAGTAACAAGAACTTTCTTTCCTTCGTAGACTCCAGAAAAAAGATTTACCATGTTTTCCATTTAGCCTCTCCATTTTCCCATAAATGAGTTAATGCATTTTTATCAGCTAAAGTATCCATGCACTTCCAAAAGCCTTTATGCTTAAAGCAGTTTATTTCATTAGTACTGGCCAAGACCTCAAGAGGACCTCTCTCAAAAATGCTTTTGTCCCCTTCTTTGATGTAGTCAAAAACTTCAGGCTGACAAACAAAAAAGCCTCCATTAATCCAACCAACTTCACCTTGTGGTTTTTCTTTGAATGCTGTTAATTCATCATTTTCATTGAACTCTAAAGCACCATATCTTCCAGCTGGTTGAACTGCTGTCATTGTAAATTTTCTGCCACTTGCTTTATGGCTCTCAATGAGTTGCTTAATATCAACATTAGAAACCCCATCCCCGTAAGTAAGCATAAAAGGTTCATCTCCAACAATATCTTGAGCTCTTTTAATTCTTCCACCAGTTAATGTTCCGTCTCCTGTATCTAAACAAGTGACCTTCCATGGTTCAACACCACTATTTATTACTTTCATTGAATTATTTGCCAGATCAAATGTAACAGAAGACTGCATGACAAAGTAATTAGAAAAATATTCTTTAATGTACTGGCCTTTATATCCACAAAGAATAACAAAATCATTATATCCATAAGATGAATAATGTTTCATGATATGCCAAAGAATTGGTTTTTCTCCAATCTCTACCATTGGTTTTGGCCTAATTCCTGTTTCTTCACTAATACGAGTACCGTATCCACCTGCCAATATTAGAACTTTCATTTTCTCTCCTACTTTTTTGGATTAGTAATTAAAGGATTTCCTTTAAACAATCTGCAATGTAATCCAAGTGCTCTTCTTCTAGACCTGGCCAACATCCAACCCAAAACGTATTTTCCATTATGTAATCAGTATTCTTTAGTTCTCCAACTATTCTCTTTTCAATGCCTTCATAAAGTGGTTGTTTCACAAGATTCCCACCAAACAATTGCCTTGTTCCTATTTTTTTATTTTCCAAGAATTCACAAAGCTCTTGCTTAGAAACCTTGCAATTTTCTTTAACTGAGATTGTAAATCCAAACCAACTTGCTTCGCAGCTTTCTGTAGCTTCAGGTAATATTAACTGATCCTCAAAAGGTTTCAGTTTAGATTTTAAGTAATCAAAATTTCTATTTCTTTTTTCAATAAATTTATTAAGTTTTTTAAGCTGACCAAGGCCAACAGCAGCTTGCATATCAGTTATTTTTAAATTGTATCCGATGTGTGAGTAAGTATATTTATGATCAAAGCCTTTTGGTAAATCTCCTAGCTCCCAACCAAATCTTTTATTGCAGCTGTTATCTACACCAGGAGGGCACCAACAATCTCTTCCCCAGTCTCTAAAAGACTCGGCAATTTTTTTAAGAACAGAGTTGTTTGTTAAGACAGCTCCGCCTTCTCCCATTGTCATATGATGAGCAGGATAGAAAGATACTGTTGCAATATCTCCAAAAGTTCCACAAAGCTCACCATTATACTTTGCTCCTACAGCATCACAACAGTCTTCGATAAGCCAAAGATTATATTTTTCACAAAACTCTTTAACCGCTTTAACATTAAACATATTACCGAGAGTATGAGCAATCATAACGGCTTTCGTTTTATCACTCTTTGCTTTCTCTAACTGAGATACGTCTATTTCATAAGTTCCTAGATCAACATCAACGAAAACAGGGATGCAACCATGCTGAACAATTGGATTTACTGTTGTAGGAAAACCTGCAGCAACAGTAATTACTTCATCACCATTTTTTATTTTTCTATCTTTGAGTTTTGGAGATGTTAAAGTAGCAAAAGCAACTAAGTTCGCAGAAGAACCTGAGTTAACAAGTAAGCAAAACTTTTGATTCATATAAGAAGCAAATTCTCTCTCAAATTGACTATGATATCTTCCAGCCGTTAACCACATGTCCAGTGAAGCATCGATTAAGTATTCCATATCGTCTTCATCCATAACTTTTCCAGATGCTGGAATGTAGTTTTCTCCAGGGATAATCTTTTTCTTTTCTAACTCAGTTCGAAAATACTCTCTGGATTTAGATATAATTTCTTCACGCATCACAACTCACCATGTCAATCTCTTTGTTATATGTCGTTAAATCTATCAAATTTATAATACTTATTTAAGAGTTTAATGAATATTGAGGGTATTGTTTTGCTAGGGCCAGAGATGCGTTCAGCATCATTTTTATAAAATAAATTTTAGAATTCGCAACTTATTTAGGTTATTCTAGATTTTATAAGTAAACAGCTAAAATTCTGTTTTCAAGAATTTGGAAAGGCTCGTCTTAAACTATGAAAATTGGACTTCTAACCTCTCGATCTGATATCGGAGGTGGCCCCAAACACACATATGAACTCGCTCAATTTCTTAAAGAGAATGGACATGAAATAATTGTCTGGTCTCCTTTAGACGAGCCATATGGAAAAAAGCTAAAGAAGGCTGCTCATCAATTTTTTCCAATTTCTCAAAGATCATTTAATATTTTTACATTTTTTAAAATGTTAATATTTATAAAAAATGAGAATTTAAAATTAGTTCACTCTCATGGCAGAGGTGCTGGAATATATACGAAACTCTTATTTCTGTTTGGCGTAAAAGTAGTTCATACTTTTCATGGTGTTCATCATCCAAAAAATAAAAAAGAGAGAATAAAGAACATATTTGATAGCATTTTTCGTCACAATATTTCTCTAGGTATTTTTGTTTCTGAAAGTGAGAAAGAAACTGCAAAAGAAGTATCACTTCTTCCACAAAAATTTCAAATAATTCCAAATGGGGTTACTATTCCTCAAACTTCTGTTCAACGCAACTCTAATGGCATAACTCTTGGAACCCTTTCTAGACTTGACATACATAAAGGAAATCACCTTTTAATCAAAAACTTCTTAGAACTTTCTAAAAAGTATCCAAGTGCTCAATTGAAAATTGCGGGAAGTGGTGAAGAAAAAGAAAATCTTGAAAAAATAATCAAAGAAAATAATGCTCAAGATAAAGTTCATCTGGTTGGGGAAGTTGAAGAACCTTATGAGTTTCTTGAGTCTCTTGATTATTATGTTTCAAATTCTCTTGGAGAGGGCTTACCATATGCCGTTTTGGAAGCATTTAGTATGAAGCGACCTTGCCTATTGAGTCATGTTCCTGGCCATAGAAGCCTTCTTCCAAATGATGAGTTATTTCAAGTGAGTAATGCTGAAAGTTTTATCAATAGTTTTGAAAAGATTAATGAAATTAAAGAGTATCATATAAATAGAAATTTTGAAGCAATTGTCCAAAACTATAGCAAAGAAAAGAATTTCTCTAAATTAATTGAACGATACTCCAAGATATAGGTTTTCAGGCTCGTTTAATCATTATAAAATTCTTTTATGAAACTCAAGAAAACTAATATTGAAGGACTTTTCGTATTAAAACCTTTTATATTCAAAGATGACCGTGGGGCTTTTGTAAAAACCTTCAATCATGATACTTACAAGGAACTAGGACTAAATCCAAGTATACATGAATCTTTCTATTCTGTTTCTAATAAAAATGTTCTTAGAGGTATGCATTTTCAAACACCTCCTCATGACTTAGATAAAATCGTTTTTGTTTCTAATGGTCGAGTCCTTGATGTAATTTTAGACTTAAGAGTCGGTTCTCCATCTTATGGAGAAAGTTTTTCAATAGAGCTTTCTTACGAAAACAATACGCAACTTTATATACCAAAAGGTTGTGCTCACGGGTTCTTATCACTTAAAGACAACTCCTTTATTCACTATTTTCAGTCCGCAATGTATGACCAAACAAGTGATAATGGTGTTAAATATGATAGTTTTGGTTTTGACTGGGGAGTAAAAGATCCTATCATCTCCCAAAGAGATCAAGGTTTTCTCTCCCTGAATGACTTTCAATCCCCATTTAAATACGAGAACTAAATGAAGAAAGTTTTAATCACCGGAGCAAATGGTTTTATAGGTCAGAGCTTAATTCAAGATTTACGTGAATGTGGTTTTGAAGTTTGTGCTCTCATTAGAAAAAGTACGGATATAGAATTTTTTAATCAAGAATCTATTACTACTATCGTTGATAACCATAATGTCGATGACTTAAAAAGCAAAATTGAGAGAGAAAACATTATTGGAGTCATTCACTTAGCATCGTTATATATCAAACAACATCAATCAGAAGATATTAGTTCTCTATGTGAATCAAATATTGCTTTTGGAATGAGACTTTTAGAAGCAATTCAACAAACTCAAGTAAAGTGGTTTTTAAATACAGGAACATTTTGGCAGCATTTTAATAACGCTGACTACTCTCCAGTCAATCTCTATGCTGCTACTAAACAAGCATTTGAAAATATCATTCAATTTTACATTGAAACTAGTGACATTAAATATGTTAGTTTAAAGCTGAATGATACCTATGGCCCTCATGATACCAGACCAAAGATAATCAACCTTCTTTTAAGACTTCTAAAGAATAATGAATCATTAAAAATGTCAGGGGGAGAGCAAACAATGGTCATGTCTTATATAAAAGACGTAACCTCTGCTTTCTGTTCTCTAGTGCAATCACTTGATCAAAAACAAGATGATGTTCAATCTGGGGATCAATTTGCTATTCACACATTAGAAGTAATGCCTTTGAAAACTATTGTTGAAAAGTTCGAAAACGTTGTTGGAAAGAAGCTTAATATCGAATGGGGAGCACTTCCTTATCGAGACAGAGAAGTTATGACTCCATGGAATACTGGGAAGAGAGTACCAAATTGGCAACCAAAATTTAGCTTCGTAGAAGGATTAAAGTTAACTCTTGAGGAATTAAATGATTAGTCTAATTATTCCAACAATTGGAACTGGACCTAAAAACTATTTTGAAAGTACTATTAAAAATGCGACCCAAACTTCTTCTCAAGTCGTAAATGAAATTCTTGTTATTGATAACTCTCATAATGATGACTTTTCAATCTATGCACAAAACTTCATAAACTCATTCAATGATCAAAGATTCAATATAGTTAAAACTCCTGAAATGTTGAGTATGGCAAATAATTGGAATTATGCCCTTCAACAAACAAGTAATCCTTGGCATCTTTATTTACATGATGATGATCTTTTAAATTTAGATATTTTTAATAATATTCAAGTTTCATCTTTAAAAGATGTAGGTTTTATCTCTTTTGACTTTGATATCCTTAATGAAGGAAGTCTTAAGAGAGTTCATAGAAGCTCTGGAATTAATGGGATTCTTCAAAATACACCGAAGTTTGTTTCTACTATTTTTTCAACTAAATATCTCAATGAGATTGGCGGTTGGAAAGATGAGGCTGGTCATGCATTAGACTTATTAGCATTTGTAAAACTTGAAAAACTATATTCAAGTGATCATATTTCACAATCTCTTGGCCAGTATAGGCTTCATGATGAAAATGCGAGTTCTAAAAAAAAACGGGCTAAAGGTTATGGAAACGGCCTACCTTATGTAATTAGCGAATGCTTTAAAGTAATAGAAGAGCCAAAAGAAAGAAAAGAGCTACTCTTTCATTTAACAAGCTTTACCTATCCCAATGATACTTTTCTTAAAAGGTCGTTCAATTTTATTTTTAGATTATTTGGTTTCAACGCTTGGTTTAAATAGTTATTCAGACTTTCCTAAAATACTTTTAAAGAAAACTTTGATGTATTTAACAGATCGAAAGATTTCCCAAATAGATCGTGCAACTTTTTTATTTAAAATGGCCCAAATTATATTGGCGATCAGATATGAAACAATTGAAGCAAAAGCGGCACCCTTTGCACCATATTTTGGAATTAAATAGTAATTTATCAAAGCATTTAGGACTAAAGTAGTTGTCACTATTCCAAGCTCAATTTTTAATAATTTTTCAATAATGAAGACTTTATTTCTCGCTAGAGTTAGATAAGAAAGTAGAATTGTCCATGAGTAAAGAGCGAGGATTGGACCAGCTCCTTCATATAAATCACCATATAACAAATCCACGACGATATTTGAAAATATGCTTGTTCCTATGGCCAAAGAGAAAGCAAAAATAGTTATTAAACCATATAACTTATTTAAACTCTCTTGATACTTATCTTGAGAAGTCGAATGGTTTTCCACAATCTTTGGATAGAGAGAACTAATAAATGCTAAAGGGACAAATTGCCATAATTCGATGAGCTTTACTGAAACCGCATACTTACCTAGCTCTTCGTTTCCACTAAAATTCATGATCATGATTTGATCGAGTTTCCCTACCCCTACTGTACAAAAAGAAATAAGAACAAGAGGAGTACTCGCTTGCAAAGCTCGCTTTATATATGAGCTATTAATTTTCCATTTAAAAATAGAATATCCACTTCTAAAATAAACTATAGAATAAAAGATACAATTAAAAACTAATTCCAAACAACTTACATAAACGAAATCAATCCACTCTCTCTTTTGAACTATGAGATAAATTTTAAGGATGCTTAAAATCACCATGACGAGATTTCGAGAAAATGAAATAACTTTCACCTTACTGATCGAAAGATAATAATTATCAATAACCTGAAAGGCCTTTAAAGACATCATTATAGAAAAAACTAATATTCCATAACGTATGAACTCAATTTTAGGGGCAATATAGAAAGCACTAATATTTACAATTAAAATAGCAAAAAACGATCCGAGAAGCCTCGTGATAAAACCAGCCCCCATAACTTCTGAATGGGAATCCTTATTCTCTACTAACTCTTTAATGAGTAGTTCTTCATTGGTCATTGTAAAAAATGGAGTAAATATAAGTACAAAAGAAAGGATATAGGCCAGATTACCATACCTAGCAGGCCCGAGATAACGCGCAACCCAAACCCCAACAATTGTTCCTAGAACAATCTTGATAAGATACTCTAAACCAAGAAAACTAAATGTTTTATTTTCCGCTGATGACGAGAATTTTTTTAACATGTTACGCATTTAATGATTATAATACGATAAACCTAATCATAGAATAAATAACTTGAGCCAAAAGAAGATAAAAGTCTTATTTATAGCCATTAACCACTTCGAGCCAGAAAACCTTGATGGAGTTAATAAAATAAACTTTAACATAGTTAAGGATAACAAATACTATGATGTAGAGTTTTATTCATTAAATAGAATTGCAGAAGAATCACAAGTTCAAAAAATTAAGAAAAGGTCAAAGCTAAGCTCTCTTTTTTCACCAGATCCATTTAATGTTTATTCAATTTCTGAATTGAAGAAACTATCTAACTTTCTTAACGATAAAATAAAAGAATTTGATGTTGTTCATATATCATCTCTCGCCTTTGCCCATTTAGCGAAATTGTTAAAAGATCAGGATAAAATATTTTTCTCATCTATCGATTGCTTAACTTTGTTAATGAAAAGAAAATATAAATCACAACGAAATCCCCTCATAAGGTTTTTATATTATTTAGAATTCTTGAAATCAAAAAAACTAGAATCTAACCTTTATGATTTAGTTGAAAGTGCTCATTTTGTTTCTGGTGTCGACGGTGCCTATGCTAAAGATAATCTAAAACTTAAAACACCTATAATCATACCTAATGGAATAAATCTAAGCGATTTTTATGAAAAAAGCGTTTCTAACAACCATGAAGAATATCGAATTACCTTTACAGGAAATTTTAACTATTTTCCTAATGTAGAATCTGCTAATTTTATTATTGACGAAATTGCACCTTACTTTTTAAATAAAGACTATAAAGTTTCTTTTTATCTAGTTGGAGCAAATCCGACAGAAAAGATGTCTCATTGTAGGTTAAACAATATTAAAGTGACTGGTAGAGTGGAGTCAATGGGTAAATATTTAAGAAGCTCATCACTATTCATATGTCCTATTTTCTCAGGATCTGGGATCAAAAATAAGCTATTAGAAGCAATGTCTACAGGCATTCACTCAATTTGCAGCACCCTTTCGCTAGATGGAATTGAAATGCCGATTAACTACACTGAGATAAAATCTTCCAATGCAAGTGAATGGATAACCTCTATTGAAAGACATATTAAACAAAATGATCATGAAGCTACTCATGTAAAAGAGTTCCAGAAATTTTATAATTGGAGCAATATCATTGAAAAATATTATCAAAACTATTTAAAGAATAAGTCTCTTTTATAAAATTTCAAAATATACATTCCAATAATGATATAAATCTGAAGGATAGTATTTGTCAGTGGTGCATTAGTCATGCACAACATCGCAATTGAAATGACAAAGAATAAGCTCGTTTTCTCTAATAACTTATAGAAAACAAAATAATAAAGTGATGAGCCAATAATTCCCAAAGAGTGGGCATAGTAACTAATAATATCTCCGCCTGGAAGTTCCTTTGAAAGTGGAGAACCAAACAGCAATCTTTTATCATCTAAAAATAAATCATTTAGCTTAATGAATGTAAGCTTTGCCCTAGGATAATCAACATTGTCTGGACTAATATTGAGACTATAAGTAACTTTAGTAACAAACTCTCTCGCGTATCTGAAAACCTCCTCGCTTACTTGTGAAAGCAAAAATACAACGAAGGCTGCAATCAAGACTACAATGAAACCAAGTTTGTAGTTTAAAATACTATAGGTTATTAAAAGAATAAAAGCTGTCGTAGAAAAAGAAATACACATCATTACAAATGACCAAGCTAATAGTTGCCAATTCTTTCTCCAGTTCTCTTTTATTAAAAGAACAATACCCAGTACTAAAAAACTAGCAAATTGAGATGATTCTAAAAATCCACCAGAAACTCGATAGAAAAAGTTATAATTTTCTTGCATTGGATGATTATGAAAAAACATATTTTGCCCAGTTTCTCCAAATAAATATAAAGCAAACTGGATCGTCGATAGAACGAGCTGAAAAATTAAAACAAACTTAAAAGCTTTGAAGGTAGACTCTTTACTACCCGATGTAAAAATTCTCTTATATAGAAAAACAGAAAACAACACAAAAATAAGATTGTAATCTGCTTTAATAAAAGACGATGTCAAAAGATCCCTAGAAACAATAAGACCTAATAGAAAGATTGAAGGTATAAGGAATACTTTATAGCTATTAAGTAATGTGAGAATATTATTCTTTTCCCTGTAAAGAATAACAATTCCACAAACTACAGCTGTCAACTTATCATTTGGGAAATATATAGGCAGCCCAATTGTATGTAAGAAACTATTTGCAGGAGTAGCTAAAAACAATAAGGAGATTGTTTTCAACAAGACACCATATTCTATATCATCATTTATGTTCTCAAAGGCCTGTGTATTAGTAATCTTCTTAAGAAAAACATCGCAATAAATCGCGAGAATTAATGCAAATAGATGATTAAGAATATGGCCATTAATATTAGGATAAAACGGAGATTTAAATGGAATTAAGCTTAATACTCCAAAGAAAAAAAGATAGATATAAACATACGAATATTTTGTGTTATTTAGCTTTTTAATCGTTTCAAAAACTCTCATTACAGCCCCGATTACTCGACGCATTAATCTTTTTTTATCTATCCTGAAATGATAGTCTCTAATTTAGTTATGGTAAATACAAATCTAGTTAAAATATTCACTGATATAGTCAATGTCACAATCGCGTGGTTTTTAACTTATTATATTAGATTCAACTTCATCCCAAACGCACAACCCGGTCTCCTTAACCAGTTTATAGGCCTGTACTTTCTAATTTTAATTTTAAACCTGTATTTTTTTAATCGCTTTAGGCTTTATAACAACAATTGGAATGTCTCAACATATAGCGAAATAATCAAATCTCTTAAGGCAAATTCATTTTCTTTCATGTTTTTTATTTTTATTCTTTATTTCGTTAAATATGAAAAGATATCAAGACTTCATCTAACTATTTACTTCCTTTCTTCAAGTATACTGATTCTTATTTTTAAATCTCTTTTAATTAAATACTTAAAGAAACAATCTCAAGAAGGTGCGAGTATTTATAAAGTTGTCATTGTTGGCGATGGAGATAATCTCATACAGTATGTAAAAACTGTTCAATCTCTAAAAAAGGATGGGATTGAAATAATTGGCTGGTACGATTCAAATGGAATGGCAAGTCAGTACAATATCACTCCAGTTAATTCTGAAGTTGATATTATTGAAAATTTTCCAGAAGCTGCTTCAGTTATTGTTTCCTACTCGTCAACTAATACCAACAAAGCTTCCGACTTCTTCAAAAGAAACTACGATAAAAATATTATTATTCAAACACTACCTGATATCAGCTATTCTCTAGTTGGGCATGCAGTTGAAGAGTTCAGGGGAATTCCAATACTAACTCTGAATAAACCAAAAATTTCTTATCTTGACTTATTTATCAAAAGACTTTTTGATCTTTCATGTTCGGTTATTGCATTAACCATATTATTTCCATTCTTATTAGTCATCGCCATTTTAATAAAAATTACTTCTAAGGGACCTATTTTTTATTCTCAAGAGAGAGTTACTGTTAATGACCGTATATTTAAGATGTGGAAGTTTAGATCAATGACAGTTGCTCAAGCGAATGAAGATGTAACGACATGGTCTTCAAAAAACAGCTCTAGGGTTACACCTATTGGCGCATTTATTAGAAAAACATCAATCGATGAGTTACCTCAGTTATGGAATGTCGTAATTGGAGATATGTCACTTATTGGACCTAGGCCAGAAAGACCTTTTTTTGTTGATAAGTTTAAATCAGAAATAAAAAACTATGGTCTTAGACATAAAATGAAGGCTGGAATTTCAGGATGGGCACAAGTTAATGGCTGGAGAGGTGATACTGACCTTTCTCAGCGTATAGCTTGTGATATTTATTATATTAAACACTGGTCACTCTGGCTTGATGTAAAAATTATAATTTTAACCTTTATCAAAGGTTTTATTAATAAGAATGCTTATTAATTAAGGAAGCTTATGAAAATCCTCGTTACAGGAATTGCTGGTTTCATCGGATATTATACTGCTAAAAAAGCTATTTCAGATGGACACACTGTTGTTGGGATAGACAATTTAAATAACTATTATGAAGTATCTCTTAAGGAAAATAGACTTAAAGAGCTAGGTATTTCTAATTCCTCTAATCAATCGAGTACTCATGACAAGCTTACATTTTATAAAATTGATATCTCTGATTCATTAAAAATGTCTGAGCTATTTAAAAAAGAAAAATTTGATGTCGTTATTCATCTAGCTGCTCAAGCAGGCGTTAGGTATTCAATTGAGAACCCACATACCTATATTAAGTCGAATGCTGAAGGTTTTCTTAATATCCTTGAAGGCTGTCGTCATAATGAAATAAAGCACTTAATTTATGCATCATCTTCATCTGTTTATGGAGAGAATAAAAAGATACCTTTTTCTACTCTTGATCCAGTTGATCACCCAGTCAGTCTTTATGCTGCAACAAAGAGATCGAACGAGTTAATGGCACATACATATTCTCACTTATATAACATTCCAACTACTGGTCTTAGATATTTTACAGTTTATGGGCCATGGGGAAGGCCAGATATGGCTCCATTCTTATTTACTGAAGCCATTCAAAACAACAAACCAATTAAAGTATTCAATAATGGAAATATGGAAAGAGATTTTACATTTGTTGAAGATATCGTTGAAGCTCAAATGAGGCTAATAGATAAAGCTCCTAAGAATGGGGAGAATTACGATTCCCCTAACTCTTCTATTGCCCCTTTTAAAATATATAATATCGGTAATTCTAGCCCAGTAAAACTAATGGACTTCATTCAAACAATTGAAGATGCACTAGGGAAAACTGCAGAAAAAATAATGATGCCTCCTCAACCAGGTGATGTGAGTAGAACATACGCAGATGTAGAAGATTTATTTAAAATAACTGACTTTAAACCAAAGACTAGCATTCAAGAAGGTATATCAAAGTTTGTTCAATGGTATAAGGAATACTATTCTAAAGATTGATACTTAAACAAAGCTCTTTATTTTTTTCAAACCATTCAATCGTTTGATCAAGCCCAGCTTCAAAACTGGTTTCTGGCTCCCAGTCTAGTAACTCTTTTGCTTTTTCAATATTGGCCCATGACGATTTTAAATCAGTCTTTAAAAACTCTTTATTCTCGATATTAGCCTTTTTACCAAGTTTCTCTTCAATCATGTTAATAACTGACATGATAGTAATAGGTCGTTTTCCACCACCTAAATTTATTACTTCGTAACCAACATCTGTGAATGCAGCTTTTATCGTTCCTTCAGCAATATCTTTTACATAAGTAAAATCTCGAGACTGACTACCATCTCCAAACAATTCAATTTTACCACCCTCTTCAATCCAACGAATAAATCTAAAAATACTCATATCTGGACGTCCTGCAGGACCGAAGACAGTAAAATATCTAACAACAGAAACATCGATCCCATATAAATAGTGGTAAGTGTAGGCCATTACTTCAGCTGCTTTTTTTGAAGATGCATAAGGAGAGATCGGTCTATTGACGGGAGAGCTCTCGATAAATGGCATTTCATGTCCTGCGTATAATGACGATGTTGAAGCCAATACATATTTCTTTACATCATAATCACGACAAAGGTTTAAAAGATTTAATGACCCTTGGGCATTAGTAGACATATATATTTCAGGATTTTTAATACTATAAGGCACACCAGCTCTAGCAGCTAGGTTTATGACTCTTGAAAATGAATTTTTTTTAAAAAGCTCTTCAAGAGCATCTCTATCTTCAATATCGATTTTATGAAACTCTATCCCTTCAATCCCAGCCAATTGCTCTAAACGATGGTCTTTTAAACGAGTATCATAAAAGTCATTTATATTATCGACACCAACAATACTGTATCCTTTTTCAATTAAACTAAGGGCAGTATGAAAGCCAACAAAGCCAGCAATTCCCGTTAATAATATCTTCTCATTAGCCATTTAAATACCTTATAGTGAAAAATACATTGGATCGTTTTTTGCTTCAGGCATTTCTCTATAAATACCTTTAATATCTACAACTATTGGATCTCCAGACTGAATTGATTTACAGTAATTAAATTTTAAATTAGTTAAAAATTCTTTATGATTAACAGCAACTATAACAGCAAGATAATTTGCTCCAATTTCATCAATCATAGAGATATTATATTCTTCTTTAATATCATCGTTATTAGCAACAGGGTCATAAACATCTACATCAAATCCATACTCTGTTAATTCATTATAAACATCAATGACTCTAGTATTTCTTAGATCTGGAACATTTTCTTTGAATGTAAATCCACAAATGAGAATTTTATTACCTTTCGTTTCTTTCTTTGATTTTAGAATTCTTTTAATCGTTTCTTGAGCAACATATCTTCCCATGTTGTCATTAATTTCTCTTCCAGAAAGAATTACTTGAGGGTAGTAACCAATTTTTTCAGCCTTTGAAGTTAAGTAATATGGATCAACTCCAATACAGTGACCACCAACTAAACCTGGAGTAAATTTTAAAAAGTTCCATTTCGTTCCGGCTGCTTCAATAACATCTAAAGTATTAATATTCATTCGATTAAAGATCATCGATAATTCATTCATTAAAGCAATATTTAAATCTCTTTGAGTGTTTTCGATTACTTTAGCGGCTTCTGCTGTTTTAATGTCAGAGGCCACATGAATTCCTGCAGTCACAACACTTCCGTAAACCTCAGCAAGTAAATTCTTTACTTCCTCAGTATCTCCAGCAACAACTTTAACAATTTTATCAATTGTATGATTTTTATCTCCAGGATTAACTCTTTCAGGAGAATAGCCTACGTTAAAATCTTGTTTCCACTTTAAACCTGATTCTTTTTCTAGAATTGGAATACAAATTTCTTCTGTAAGACCAGGGTAAACAGTTGACTCATAAACAACTATTGTATCTTTCGTTAAGTTTTTTCCCACTGTTCTAGTGGCAGATTCAATTGGTCTTAGGTCTGGTTTTTTATATTGATCTATTGGTGTTGGGACGGTAACAATCACAATATTGCCATCAGCAATGGCTTCTTGATTATCTGTGAACTTTGCAGTCGATTCTTTTAAATCATCAGAAGTGGCTTCTTTAGTTAAATCAATATTACTATTAAGCTCTTCAATTCTCTTTGCACTAATATCGAAGCCTGTTACGTCAAACTTCTTTGCTAATAAAAGAGAAAGCGGAAGACCAACGTAACCAAGGCCAACTGTCGTGATTTTAATGTTATTCATGTTAATATTCATAAAAGCTACCTATCTCAAAAATTGAGCAATCTTAACTCAACATCTTTATTAAGCAAATATCTTGATTATCTTAAATAAGAGATAATTTGATTATTAATTTTCCTTATATCATAACGCGACTCAGCTAGAGACCTCGCATTAACACCCATTTTCTTAACTTGATCAGGATTAAGAATAAATTTTTCCATAGACTCTGCTAGTTTTGCAGGTGATTTCACTGGGACAAGATATCCTGAACTTCCTTCAACTATTGACTCACGACATCCATGATTGTCCGTAGTAATCACTGGAACACCCATGGCCAGTGATTCCATTATACTTCGCGGCAAGCCCTCTCTATAAAAAGAAGGAAGTACAAATACAGAGGTATTTTCAAACTCTTTTTTAATATTATTTGTAAAACCTATGTAATTTATTACTCCATTACTATTTAGTTCTTCGAGTTCACTCAAGGTTAACGAACCTGGATTTTTATCAATATTTCCTGCAACTTTAAACTCAACGTCATCGTATTTTTTCTTTAAAATTTTTGCTGCTTCAACAAAGTCATTCACACCCTTTTCCCTAATGAGCCTTCCAGCAAATAAAAAAGATAATCCTTGATGATTAGCTGATGCTTCTGTTTGAAACTCATCTAAATTTACTCCTTCGCCTGATAAGTTAACTAACTTTTCACTTGGTAAAAGCCCCTTTGACAGTAGCTCTTGGCGGTCGTCCTTGTTCAGAACAAAGATCATTTGATTAAACCTAAATGCAATTTTATACGCAATACATACTATATATCTAAGAATTCTCTTCTTTAAATCATCACCAGAAAACAAGAAACCTAAACCAGGAAGCATTGAATATATTTTAGAGATTCTTAAGCTTTGAGAGGCAAAGCTACCTAGGAGAAAGGGTTTTACAGTGTAGTTAAAAACTATATCTGGAGAAAGTTCACGTAGCTTTTGCTTAACTGTTACATACTCACGAATAAGAGTTAAAGGAGACATTCCAGACCTAGAAAGCTCTAGATTCTCATAGGGAAGACCGAGCTGATCCATCATTTCAACTTCATTTTCATTTAAAACAGGGACAAGTACCTGAACCTCAAAGCCTGCATTTTTGAGTGCTAAAGCAAAGTTTCCTCGAAACCTTACAAGGCATGAAACATCATTATCAAAAAGTACTATTTTCAAACCAGCTATCCCCTTACCGCTACGTATCATCGTCTGTTAAACCATATACAAAGCAATTTGATTGAAGTAGTATTTGCCGAATAATAATACAGGAAGAACACTATGGACAATAAATTTTCGGCTCTGAAGGGCCTAATCACATCACCTAATCTTGAGTTTATTATGGAAGCTCACAACGGACTTTCTGCAAAGATTGTAGAAGAAGCTGGATTCAAAGGAATTTGGGCCAGTGGATTATCTATGTCTGCGGCGTTAGGCGTAAGAGATAACAACGAAGCGTCTTGGACACAAGTTTTAGAAGTACTCGAGTTTATGAGTGACGCTACAAATATTCCTATTTTAGTAGATGGCGATACTGGATACGGAAACTTTAACAACATGAGAAGACTTGTTAAGAAGCTAGAGCAAAGAAATGTTGCTGGGGTTTGTATTGAAGATAAATTATTTCCTAAAACAAACTCTTTCATTTCAGGAGAAGCTCAAGAGCTTGCATCTATTGAAGAATTTTCTAAAAAGATTTCAGCAGCTAAAGACACTCAACTGAACGATGACTTTTGCGTTGTAGCTAGAACAGAAGCATTTATTGCAGGCTGGGGATTACAAGAAGCTTTAAAAAGAGCTGAAGCTTATAGAGTTGCAGGTGCTGATGCCATCTTAGTTCACTCTAAAATCTCAACTGCTGCTGACATTGAAGCTTTCATGAAGGAATGGGGAAACAGGCACCCTATTGTAATTGTTCCTACTAAGTATTACTCAACTCCTACTGAAAAATTCAGAGACTTAGGAATAAGCTTATCGATATGGGCCAACCACAACTTAAGGGCTTCAATTGATTCAATGGCAAAAACATCTAAACAAATCTTTGAAGAAGAGAGCTTAAGAAATATTGAAGACAAAGTTGTCTCTGTTTCAGAAGTATTTAGACTTCAAGGGGCTGATGAACTTAAAGAAGCTGAAAAAAGGTATCTGCCTACTTCTGGAAAAGATGTTAACTCAATCATCCTAGCTGCAGGCCAAGGAGATTTGGGTGAGTTCACGAAAGAGAAACCAAAAACTCTTTATAAGATGAAAGATAAAACAATTTTAGAAAACTTAATTGAAAATTTTAACTCAGTAGGTATGAAAGACATAACTGTTGTTAGAGGTTTTGGAAAAGAGCATATTGACCTACCTGCAATTAAGTATGTTGATAACGAAAATTATTCTTCTACAAATAGTCTTTCTTCTCTTTATTTAGCTAAAGAGGATATTAAAGAGAACACAATTATTTCTTATGGGGATATTGTGTTTAAAAATTACATCCTAAATGATCTACTTAATAGCGAAGAAGATATTACTATAGTTGTTGATGCTAACGTAAACTGTTTAGATTCTGACAAGGAAAATCAACAGAACAGAGACTTAATTCAAGCAGACTATGCTTATTCCAAGTCGTTGTATGATACAAATGTTTATCTTGAAAAGATCAGTACAAAACCTGGCGATGTAAATCTTCATGGTGAATTTATCGGGCTTCTCCAAACTAAAGGAAATGGCTCAAAAGTGATAAAAGAATCTCTAGATGAACTTGCTAAAGAAAATGACTTTTCTAAGCTCAACCTAAATGACTTACTAAATACGGTTTCGCAAAAAACTAAAGTCGGTGTTTATTATATTAAAGACTCTTGGTTAGATATTAACACGATTTATGATCTGCCAAAGATCAACGAGATGAAGTAATGCTTAGTACAGAAGCTTTTGGGAATGAATTAAAAAAGAATGGTTTTGAATTTTATTCAGGTGTTCCTTGCTCTTTTCTTAAAGATTTAATCAATTATGCCATTAATGATTGTGAGTATGTAATGGCAGCTAATGAAGGAGATGCTGTAGCGACAGCTGCAGGTGGAAGTCTCGCAGGTAAAAAATCGGTAGTACTAATGCAAAACTCTGGTCTTACAAATGCAACTTCTCCACTTACTTCACTAACGTATACTTTTCAGTTACCAGTTTTGGGCTTTGTAAGTTTAAGAGGCGAAGCTGGTATTTCTGATGAACCTCAACATGAACTCATGGGACAGATCACGGAGAAAATGTTGGAGTTAATGAAAGTAGAATGGCAGTACCTTTCAAATGATATTGAAGAAGCAAAAAAACAAGTTGAATATGCCAATGAAGTTATTGAAAAAAATAAAACATTCTTTTTTGTAGTAAAGAAAGGCACTTTTGATAAGGTTGCTCTAAAAGAACAAAGCTTAAAGCAACCAAATAAAACTTCTATCAAAAGGTCTAGTATTGAAAATACTCTACCGAAAAGAGTTGAAGCATTATCAGCAATATCAGGATTTAAAGATTCATCAACGATTCTCCTGGCCTCAACCGGTAAAGCAGGTCGAGAATTATATGAAGTAGAAGACACCGAACACAATCTATATATGGTTGGATCTATGGGATGTATAACTCCATTTGCTTTAGGTGTTGCCTTAAACAAACAAGATAAAAACGTTATCGCTATTGACGGTGATGGTGGGAGTCTTATGAGACTAGGAGCATATGCAACTAACTCATACTATGCACCTCGCAATATGCTTCATATTTTATTAGATAATAATACTCATGATTCAACAGGTGGGCAGGCCACAATATCTCACCATGTAGATTTTCTCAAAATTGCAGAGTCAACTTTTTACGAAAATGCAATTGAAGTAAATAATATTGATGAACTTTCAAGTGCGATTAGCGAATGGAAAAATAAAAAAGGGCTAACTTTCCTATATTTAAAAATAGATAAAGGCTCTAAGAAAGACTTAGGAAGACCTAAAATTAAGCCATTTGAAGTTAAGTCCAGAATTATGGAGTTTCTCAATGGTTAAGACTGCAGTAATTCTAGCAGCGGGCTTGGGCTCAAGACTGGGCCATCATACAGTTGAAAAACCAAAAGCATTTTTAAAAGTTGGTGAAGAGACACTAATTAAAAGATCAATCAGAAACCTACTCGACTCTGGTATTAAAAAGATTATTATTGGGACAGGTTATAAAAAACACTTTTTTGAAGAACTTAAAGAAGAGTTTAAAGAGCTTGAGTTTGTTAATAACGACATTTATACAGACACAAGTAGTATGTACACATTGTATCTTATGAAAGACGTTATTTTCGAGGACTTCCTACTTTTAGAATCTGACCTCTTATACTCTAAATCACTAATTACAGAAGCCTTAAACTCAACAAAGACTTCTCTTATAATGTCATCTAAAGTTCTTGATAATGGTGATGAAGTATTCCTAGAAAGTGATAGTTCGGGAAATCTAACAAACCTTTCTAAAAATAAGAAAGACCTAAGCTCAATACATTCAGTGCTTACTGGCGTATCCAAGGTCTCATTAAAAACCTATGAGAGAATGTGCCAATATTTTAGTGAATCTATGGATAAAAAAATGAAGCTAGATTATGAGCACGTATTCAGACAAATTTCTAGTGATGAAAATATTTATTTAAATAAGAATGATGATATTCCTTGGTGTGAAATCGATGATGAGAATCATCTTAAATACGCAATTAACCATGTATTACCAAAGCTTTAAAAAATGAATGTAAAAAGAAATATCTTATTAAACCCTGGACCGGCAACGACTAGTGACTCTGTAAAGATGTCACAAGTAGTACCTGACATTTGTCCACGTGAGGAAGAGTTCGCTAATCTTGTAGATGACCTAAGAAAGAAACTTACATCAATTGCTGTAAGTGATTCTAACCATATTGACGAAATTTATGATACCGTTTTCATCGGCGGTTCAGGAACAGCTATCCTTGACGGTATTATATCTACAGTGACAACAGGTAAGATTGTTATTATTAATAATGGAGCTTATGGAAAAAGAGCAATAGATATAGCTCAATCTTATAATCTCGATTATGAAGAATTTAAATCATCAGAATCAGAAGCGATTAATCTCCATGAGTTAGATCAATATATTGGCTCATTAAAGAACAAGCCTAAGCACCTTTATTGTGTTCACCATGAAACTACGACGGGCTTACTGAACGATCTAGAAGAACTCGGAAAAATTGCTAAGGCACATAAATTAGAATTTATTGTAGATGGCATTAGCTCTTATGCTGCAATCCCTATAGATATGGAAAAGATGAATATTTCTTTTCTAGCAGCTACTAGTAATAAAAATATACAAGGCATGGCCGGAATAGCATTTTGTGTCTTTAATAAAGAAGCACTTTTAACTAAAAAAGATTATAAAGCGCCAAATTATTATTTAAATATTTTAAATCAATACTTAAATTTTCAAAATAAGAATCAACTTCGTTTTACTCCACCAGTTCAAACATTTTACGCTCTTGAACAGGCCGTAGAAGAAACATTTAAAGAAGGTGTTGAGAATAGGTATCAAAGATATTCTGACATGTGGACAGTTCTTAACAAAGGACTTTTAGAACTAGGATTCGAGCTTTTAATTAGTGAAGAAAATTCTTCTAAGCTAATGACTACAATTTTCGAACCCAAAATAGATAAATACTCTTTCAAAGACATGCATGATTATTTTTATCAAAAAGGTATAACAATATACCCGGGAAAAGTTTCTCATTTAGATACTTTTCGTATTGCGAATATTGGCGAACTTACAACTAAAGATATAATTCTTTTTCTCGAGGAATTAAAAAATTACTTAGATGAAAGGAAATAAGTGAGCATTGTAAAAAAACCACAAACTTATAGATATAGATTAAGCCTATTTGTTAACAAAGTATCAAAGTCTTTGTTTAACGATGAGTTTTATCTCAGAAAGAAAATAAAACCCTTTCTCATTGGCTTTTTAAAGGTCAAATATAGAAAAGGCTTTCCTGTAAATATAGGAGGTGTTCAGCAGTGCCTTCTTGACCCAGTATTCTACTTTGCAAACTGGGAAAATTTTGGTGGAGGTCATAATAGTGGTTTTGAGGAGTGTGTTCAAGAAGCCACCAAGTCTAACGTATTTTTTGATATTGGAGCTCACATTGGACTCTACTCTGTTCCAATTGCATTGAAATCAAAAAATACCAAAGTTGTTTCATTTGAGCCCGCAACTTTTAACTTCAACATGCTCAATAGACATGTCTCACTTAATAATCTCTCAAATGTAAAAGTATATAATGTTCTCGTTGGAGAAAGTGAAGATAAGAAAGTTCCATTTCTTGAAGATGATACTGGAATAAATCCTATGAATAGTCTTGCAGATGTAGACAAGACAGAAGGTAATTCAACTAACTATAAAGAAATGATTCAGATTGATTCTTTTTGTGAAAGAGAAAATATTTATCCCGATGTTGTTAAAATTGATGTAGAAGGTGCCGAAGTTTTAGTTTTAAATGGAGCAAAGAAAGCTTTTTCAAAATCTAGACCTAAAATATTCTTAAGTCTTCACCCAAAACATATTCAACAATTAGGCGGGAAGCTTGAAGACATTCACTCTTTCGCCCAAGAACTTGATTATAAAATTACTACTATTGATGGCCAAGACAATATGGACTTCCATGATAATGAAGTCTTGCTAGCACCAAACTAAAACCAAAGAGAAAATAATGGAAAGAATTGATTCAACAAAAGTTGCCCAAAAAAAGCTCAAAAAGAACTTAGCATTCTCCTCATCAGCTATTTTCTATGTATATGCTGATGACGAAAATGACTCTAGGGTATCTTTCTTGAATCACTATTTGCTTAAAAGAAATATTGAAAAAGTCTCAGCTGTATTAACTTATCGAGATATCTCTGGAAAAATTTCAAATAAGATATCTATTGAGATAACGGAAGGAAAATCTTTTTCTTATAGCACTCGTGAAAATGTCGGAAACTTTGAGGGGTCTGTTGAAGTAGAGTTTTTTTCAGCAACAAATATCGTAGTTCCCTATACTGCAGCTACGATAATTTACGATTTCAAAAACAGTATTTGCCAATTACATAGTGTCTCAAGAGTCTATTCGAAAGATGAGATGGAAAATCGTCGAATTACGATTGGAGAAGAAGCTGGGTGGACTTGTCGTGACTCATCAGATGGGGTCTATTCTCAAGCTATAATCACTAATGGGTTTAAAGAAATTCAAATGCCTACTACCTTTACTGTAACCAACTTTAAAGGAGAAACCAAATATATCGATCTCGGTGTGATAGAATTGAAGTCCTACCAAACTTTTAAGCTTATTCCTAAAGAACATTTGAATATATCTGATTTTTTAGAATCTAAAGAGGGACATATATCCATATCTTTTAAAGCTGATACTTTTTTCCCAAGATTTATTTGTGGAAATATTAAGTCAAATAATAATAAGATAGAAGAGTTACAGATGACTCATTCTAATTTCAATTATTTTAAAGTTGAAACAGATAGGTTAGATAATCAAAATGACATTGGAATTATAGATTCTCCGTTTACTTCTAATACTAACCCTCTCGATATTATTGTTTATCCAAATTTTAAAGATACAGAAGATATTTATATCGACTTGAACGATACAAAAACACCATTATATAACGACAAGATTAACAAATTAAGTTTTAGCAGTGGTTCAAAACCTGTTGTAAAAACAAGCGATTCAAGAGGTTTACCAAACAGACTTGTAGCAGGTCTTATAGTAAATTGGGATGATATCAGACTACCTTCAGAGTGTAGTTTAGGTATGGTAACCCAAGGATATAGCTATATTAATAAACACTGGTACTGGGGTCTATCTGATACTGAAGATACAGTGTCAACGATGAGTATTTTTACTCATGATGACTTCTTACCTCTTCAAAACTATGATAATAAAGCTGTACTTTCTTTATATGATTTAAATGGTATCTGTGGAAATAAGACTTTAAAACTTTCTAAAGAGCCTATTACACTTAATACAGCGGAAATCTATGATCGAAAGCCTAAAGGTGATGTTTGGTACACTGTAGTCTCTGACTACCCAGTTATAAGTGTATTTTCTTCAATAGAGGATAAGTTAAAAAAATCAGGTTCAATAGAACATAGTTTTTAAACTAATCAATAAATTGACGATGCCAAGTTTCAAACATTATTAGATTAAATATATATTTACCGTAATTTCCTTTTTGGGCCATATGCAAGTCAATAATCTTAACCAGCTCTTTATGGTTATAAAAACCTCTTGTTTTGGCCTTAGAATCAGTTAGAAAAGCGACTCTTTCATTCATTTTTCCAGAACGAAGCCAATCATCAACAGGAAGAGTTAAGCCTCTTTTGCGACGATATAAAAGATCATAAGGAAGCTTTTTCTCTGAAATTTTTTTAAATATTGATTTAGTTACACCACCGCTAATCTTTTGGCTTAATGCTACAGGGTTTATTAAATCGAAAAGTTTAGGATTACAAAAAGGTACTCTTGATTCAACACTCTCAGACATAGACATTCTATCTTGTCTTTCAAGTAAAGATGATAGGTAAGCAGTTTGATCATGTGCCATCATCTTATTAAAACTACTATTCATCGACTCAAGAACTTCTTCTCTTTCTTTAAGCTTTGGAGTTAATCCACTAAATAATTTATCAAATACCCTTCTTTCATAATGAAGTTGCTTATAGATTATCGGTTCTGCCAATCTTCTTTTTAACTTTCCAAAAGGACCAAATGAAGGAATATGAGACTCTTTGACACCTGAATCAAGAAGGCCAAAAACAATTTTTTCTAGTTTTTGAAAGTTATAGCGAGAATAGCCTGCGAAAAGTTCATCAGCTCCCTCACCAGTTAAAATCACTTTAGAGTCATTACGAGATTCTGCACATAAAAGTTTTAAAAACACGCATCCAAGATGAACAATTGGAAGATCCATGGCCCAAGTTGCTGAGTCCAAAACATTCTCAAAATCATCGAAGCCAATTTTTATTTCATGGTGATTCGTATTAAATTTATTAGAAACAATTCTTTGAAATTCAGACTCATCTAAGTCTGAGCCTGGAATTGCAATTGAATAAGTGGATAAATGACTATTTAGCTCTGAAGCAATGGCCGTTACATAACTTGAATCGACTCCACCACTCAACTGGACATTGTACCCAACATCACTTCTAGTATGTAATTTAATACTATCATTTAGAGCAGTCTCAATTATCTCATTACTTACATTTCGGTTATTTGAGTCAAAAGATTCTAGTGATTTATAAATTGTGTAATACTTATGAATATCTCTTACACTTCCTTTATCGATTCTTGCTCTAGATCCTTCAGGAAAGCGAAACACTTTTTCAAATGGTGTATTTTCCCCATAAACATATCTAAAATAGAGTTGCTCATAAAGAGAGTTTTGGTTAATTGAGAATTTCTTTATAGGTTTAAAAGCTTTAATTTCACTCGCAAAATAAAGAAAGTCATTATCTTCAGTATAGAATAGTGGCTTAATTCCTAAATGATCTCTAGCGACAAACGCCTCACTTGTCTTGGTGTTTACAATAATAAATGCAAACATTCCAATAAAGCGATTAACACAACCTTCTCCCCATTCTATAAATGAATTTAAAACTACTTCAGTGTCACTTCCAGAAGTAAACTTGTAACCTTTACTCTCCAGCTCATCTCTAATTTCAAGAAAGTTATAAACCTCCCCATTAAAGCTGATTACATAATCACCATTAAAACTAAGCATAGGCTGTGTACCTGCTTCTGAGGTATCAAAAATTGAGAGCCTTTTAAAGGAAAGTGCAACTGAAGAATTTTCCCAATAGCTACTACTATCAGGACCTCTGTGATGAATAAGATCAGACATTCTTTGAACTAAAGTTCTATCTATCTTTTTTCCATCTTTTGAAAATACTGCGACAAATCCACACATTTACTAGTTCTTTATCCCATACATTAAGAAGTTTGCTATCTTGAACCAGCCATTAAGAAGTTTAAAAGGATACATCTCAAATAAAAACTTCTTAAGCATATACAAGCGTCTACCTTTTAAGGCATATCTAAACACTTTAGGAGTGAAATTAGCATCCACCAAAACTCTACTAAATTGTTTAATAGTGTTAGGAACACCACTACTATTCTTTTTATTTGGTCCTAAAAACATTGGTCGATAATGCTCTCCATGTAAGATAACCTTCCCCCCTTTCTTCAAAAGCTTATTTGCAATTTCCAAAGACTTAGGAATATCACTTGAGTGATGGAGAGAGGCACAAAAGACAACCACATCATATTGGCCATACTCATCTGAAAGTTTATTAAAGTCCCCTACTTTATAAGTAATTTTACTCATATCTGGATTAATAAGAGATCTTACAAATGGGCCAAACCGGTTTGTTTCAGCAACTGATATATCAAATGCAACAACATCACTAACTTCTTTTCTCTTAGATAATAGCATTGAAAAATATCCGTACCCACTTCCGAGTTCAATACATTTTCCTTTTATATCCAAGCTTGGATCATTCACAATCCTAGTAACTTCTTCAATTCTATTCTTTCTTTTTAAAACCTTCTCTTCAAGATTAGGATAGCTATCAATCGTCATGAAATCGTTGCCGAAATCATCAATATTATTTTTGATATCTCCATCCATTAATGAGCCTTCAATTTGCTCAAGTGGTATATATTTAATTCTTTCAAAATAATCGCTTTCAAAACTTGATAAATAAGTCGTAGTCTCTAAGAAGTTTAAAGAGTTTTTATCCCCAATCTTTTTTGAGAAATGATAAGAGCTTAAACTAAAGAGAGCATTCTCAAAATCAATTTCAGAAATTACTTTTTTAAAAGATGAAGAATCAACAGCCTTGATTTTTTTCTTGTCTATAAAGTCATTCCAAATATCTGTGCCTAGTGATGAATAAACTTTCTTAATATTATTTCTATCCATTATCTTAGACAATCTGTCCAAAGAGCCCCAACATGGAATAAATATCTCATTTTCTTTTGAGAGTTTAATTTTCCCTCCATCAATTGTAAAAATTTCTAGACACGAGAATGCCAACTCTGCCAATTCACCGCTTATTTCATTTTCGATAGAAGCAATAACAGGAATAGGACTTGCACTAATTAGAGTTGTGAGGATTTGACCATTCTTAGACCAGTTTAGCCTGTCATTAAAATTTGTTGGACTAAATATGCTAATCGATGAGTTTAAATTCAGAATCATTCTTTTAGCATTTGTTTGTTTTATTGTTCTAACTATACTTATCAACTCTGACACAGTTACAGAATCAAGCGTCTCAAAAGATAAGAATAAGCTATCATCTTCTACTAATAATTTAACATTTGATAACTTCGACATATTTTAATTCCTTTCACCTAATTGGGATATTTTTAAAAACTCTTGATTATTCTGTAGAAGGTTCTCATATCGCCCTTCTCCAACAATACTTCCATTCTTCATAATGATAATTCTATCGCAATTTCTAATCGTGCTAATTCTGTGAGCGATAGTAATCATTGTTTTAGTTTTACTAATTTTTTCTATCGATTGTTGAAACTTTTGCTCAGTTTCATTATCTAATGCTGATGTAGCTTCATCTAAAACGATTATCTCGGAATCAAGATATAATGCACGAGCAATTCCGATTCTCTGTTTTTCTCCACCAGAAAGTCTTGCTCCCTTATCTCCTATAATCTCATGAATTCCATTTGGTAATTTTTCAACAAGACCAACTAACTGTGAATCCTCCAAAACTTGATCTATTTTTGAAAAATCAATTTCGTCTTGAGGTATTCCAAAAGCAATATTTGCAAGAACTGTATCATCTATAAGAAAAATGTTTTGAGGTATATATGAAATGTTTTTTTGAAATCCAGGAAATGACTCTTCATTTAAGGATTCATCATCTAATATCACCTCTCCACTGTCAGGGCTAAGGAGTCCAAGAAAAGCGTGTATAAGAGTTGTTTTACCAGAACCACTACCACCAACGATTCCGATTGAATCTCCTTTCGATATTTCTAATGTAACATTACTCAGAGCATTCTTTTTATTTTCGTCATATTTAAATGATACGTCATTTAAGAGGACTCTCTTTTTTAATGTCTTTTTCTCAACATAGCTTCTATCAGTAATATTTCTTCGCTTCGTCGAAAACTCTTTCCTAAGGGCCTCGACTCCTCCCTTGATAGATCTTAATTGAGCAACACCTCCGTTGATTTTATTTAAAGATGGAATCACTCTTTGTGCAGCCATAGCATAAAGGCCCAACAAAGGAAGAACCTCAACAAGAGATTCTCTTGTTGCCATTAAATAAAAAACGAAAACTATAATTGAAACAGAAAAAACCGCTTCTATAGTAATTGTAGGTATAACCTTTAATAAAAGTAATCGAATATTACACTTTGTATAAACATCTAAATTTTTCATAAATGTTTTTATGAAATACTTATAATTCTGACTTAAAACTATTTCTTTGTATCCTGTAATAGCCTCATTACCAGTTTTAAAAACAAATCTATTACTCTTTTCAGCAGCACGACCTGTTTCTACTAATCTTAATTTTGTAATTTTTGAAACTAAAAGTACTGTTGATACAAAAACAATACCTGAGAAAAATGTAAGTTGAGGTTCTATAAAAAATAAAGTTATAGAGATGACAATAAACGTAGCTAATTCTTTGATTATTTCAATCATCATCAATAGACTTGTTCTAATAACATTGATTTCTTTTGTGATATTTTTCATCATTATCGATGTATTTGATTGCAAGTACTCAAGGAATGAGATTGATAGGTAAGTCTCTAATAATTTTTTGGAACTCGTTTTTAAAATTTCATTACTAAAAACAAGCCTCTCTCTAGTCACAATTATGTTATAAATTGCTCTGATAATATAAATAAAACAAATGACTACACCCAAGAAAATTGTAAAATTTCTATCACTTTCAAATGAAAGTTCATTAAAAACTTTAGAAAGCCATTCGTTTTCGTGGATAATGGAAGGCTTACCTAGGACAGTTAAAAAAGGCATTATTGAGGCAACACCTAAGAACTCGATAAACGAAGATCCAATAATCAGCAGAAGTATAAAAAACAGTCGTTTCTTCTCATCACCAGTAATTAATTTCCATATGAATTTAAAGTCATTCACTATATTACAAACCTGTCCTAAATTAACGATTCACTATAGCAAATGGCCATTTGATTGCGAAGAATAAACTAGATTTTTGCCCAGCGCTCCAAAACGATATTTTGGTCAAACTCTTCTACTTTATCCTTTGATTTTGCAAATAGTTCTGAGTTAAAGCCTTCATCAAAATGCTTGATAATTGAATTGCTCCATAGGTCTATTAACCTTTTTTCCTCATTTGTATCCATTCCTAAAGAAAAGTGAGGTAATAACTCACCACACATTTTTCCATTCTTAAGGGTAAGTACTTCTCTCGGCCCAAAAGGGCAATCAGCAGATATAATAGGAATATTAAGAATAAGTGTCTCAGCCAAGACATTTGGATACCCTTCCCACATCGAAGGGAAAGCAAAAACTTTTGAGTTTTTAATAATTGAAAATGGGTTTTTTCGAAAGCCCATAAAAAGCACTTCAACATCCTCTGGAATGACTGCTGAATCTTCTGTGTAGAGATAATATTTAATATTTCTCTCTATACAATAGCTCAATGCTTTTTCAAGTAACTCACCTTCACCTATGAAAGCTAACTTACATTTTTCAACCTTATTTTTAACAGAATTATAAATTTCAATAAGCTTCTCTTGGCCTTTACCTTGAGTAAACCTGCCTGACATACAAATAACATTATTGCTTTTGAAAAATTCTGAACAACCTGATTCAAGAGCTTCTTCAGAAAGAGCGATAATCTCCTTGGCATCATATGCATTATTGATCACTTTTATTTTCTCAATGATAATTCCGAAGTTCTCGACAAGATCAAGTTTTGCCCCATTCGAGTTAACAACAACTACATCAGCTCTAGGATATAATAGCTTGATCAAGACATGATGAACCTTACCTATCATCCCTCTGTATTGCTGACTGGGTACAGTTCTAACGCTGATGATACTCTTGATATTCTTATTGAGAAGCTTAGCAATAATATTGATATAGTTACTAATCTCTAGAAAGCTTATTACTTCAGCTTCTTTACTTATATTTTTTACTAACTTTATCGCCAAATATGGAATAAATAACAGCTTAAAAATTGAGCTTTTTCTATATAGGCTATTGCCAATAACCTCTATAATAGCTGGGTCGACCTCATAATTATTTTCAGGGAGTATAGTAAATACTTTCTTAAAGAAGCTTCGTTTTACTAAATAAGAAGCCTGTCTTTCAGCTCCCCCAGAGGTGAAGGAATTTATTAATAAGTATCGGCTATTAACCATTCGATTCCGTAAAGACAGTTCTGTATGCCAAGATAAGTAAATAAAAAATAAGAAAGAAGAAAACAATGAATGAAATCAAGAGTTTCAAAACGCTTGTTGATAAAGAGTTCTCCTCGACCTTCAATTCATAAAAAATTGGTTTAGGATAGTTTTCTAATATCTTTGTTAAATACTTAGCTCTTGCTTCAAAATTTATTTTTCTAATATTTAGGCTATCAATTAATTTTTTTCTTTCCATTATTTGCGAGAAGTAGAAATTATTCATTTTAAAAATATTGTATACTTCCCTTCTTAAGGACTTTGATGATTCATTCTTCAAAAGGTTGTTTAGCAGTACTTGAGTTCTCTCAATTTCTTTTTCTTCTTTTTCAATTGAGACTTTATGTTCTTCAACTAGTCTATTTAACTCATTCACAATATGATTGATAGGCTTAGCAGATTCAATAATTGCATTACTCCAATATTGCTCCAATGCTGAGATCATTTTTTTAAACTCATCAATTTCATTTTTTTCTACAGCATCGATTTGTACTCTAAGACCTCTATTAACTACCACTGCACTGACATCTGACTCTGGGATCATTTTTTTAGCAAAGTTAATAACATCCACTCTAAAAAGAGCCCCAATCCCATATACACTTTCTTGGCTCTTATATTTTGAAACTACATATTTAGGGTCAAGTAGAATATCATCTGAAATGAGAAGTCCGGTATTTGTTCTAATCTTATCTGGAATATAGACTTCAACTTTTCCAATATAATTTACATTTATTTTGCTTACAAATTGGACAACAATTACTAGAGATAAAATAACTGAAGTCATAAAAATAATATAATGTCTTTTTATTGTAGACATCAATGAAGATAAACATTTAAAGATGTTCATTAAACCCGCTAAGATAAGATTATAATTGATAAAATTTTGGACAAAGACTTTGATTTAGTCAATACTACTACTCATTATGACACCTATGGACAACCCTGTTTTAAATGATTTAAAAGCTAAAAGATTTCTTAATGATTTAAATAAGTTCCTATTTTTAATCTACTTATTTATGATCTTAGATCCATTGATGTATTTTTCACATTACCTCAAAGGCTTTCAAAACCCATACAGCTACAAGCTACCTACGCTCATAATTTTTGGATTTGTCTTAGCCGCTATACATTTCTCAGTTAATAAGTTTGATAATAAACTTATTACAATACAGCCAATTGATAAATTTCTTCTAAGTTCACTTATTGTTGTTACACTATTTGAATCCCAAGCTCTGCTGGAAGGAAATACACCTGATTACCATATCTCGTATGTTATATTTTATATTTTAATACTCACAAATTTTACAATTTACATATATAACTTTTTCGATATTGATTCAGTCAATTTTACTAGATCAATCATTATCATAGGGACAATCTTCTCTACCATTTGTTTGTCACTTTATGTTTTTTTTCCTGAAGCTCAATTCTTGGCATTCAAAATATTTGATGAGCCTCCCCTCGGTCACGTGAATCAAATTAGCTATATTTGTGCCTTTATTTCGAGCCTAATCTACTTTTTAGACAAGAGGTTTATCTCTTTAAAGCTTAAGGTGCTTTTACTTTTACCCAATATTGCCCTCATTATTGCAAATCAATCAAGAGGTGCGATACTTGCATTAATAGTTCCATTAGTTTTAGTAACATTTACAAAGCTAAATAAAGCCTCAAAAATGGCTATTGGGATAATACTTGTTTCATTTTTGGCGTATTTTAATAAGCATATTATACATAAAGTTAAAAGCAGTGCTCTACTCAGTCAGTACTCTGAAACTACTACTGGTGATGCCATAAGTGCTTCACGTAGACTGGTGCTAATTAAGAGCTCAGTAAACTCATTTGTTAAATCTTTTCCAAATGGTACGACATTGAGTAAAGTTGAAGAAGTTCGTTTTCGACTACATGGGTCATTTGAGAAAAATATTGTTCATACGTTTTATCTAATATTGCTTTCTTGTTACGGAATTGGGGGTATTTTTATATGTCTTCTATTTTTATTAACCTATATAAAATATTGTTTTACACAAAAGGCTAACAGTATTACCCAAGCATGCTTCGCATCACTTATTGTATTTCTAACTTTTGAACCCTTCTTAACGATGTGGTTAACTATCTTTTTTGTTTTTATAAAAATCTACTCTCCCAAGGAAAAGTCTCAATTTCGCTTAAGGCCTATTAACACTCATCAAATTGACAATAACCCCAAAAATTATGCATAATTTCCCAATTTCGTAATTAAGGATATACAAATGAAAATCGGTCAATTTGAGGTGGAAAACTTCACAAAGCCTTATGTTATTGCAGAGATTGGAGCAAACCATAACGGCGACATTGAATTAGCAAAAAAGTTAATTGATGAAGCAAAAGAAGCTGGCGCAGATGCGGTAAAATTTCAATCTTGGACCAAAGACACAATCTTTTCTAAACAAGTATATGAAGAGAATTATTTTCTAGCTGACGACTATCGAGATAGAAATGACTACACTCTTGAAGAAATTGTTGAAAAGTTTTCAGTATCAGAACAAGAGTTAATTCAACTGTCTGACTACTGTAAAGAGGTTGGAGTTGTATTTTCAAGTACTCCTTTCTCAGAAAGAGAAGTCGACTTTCTAGCCGATACTGTAAAAGTTGATTTCCTTAAGGTCGCCTCAATGGACTGTAATAATTATCCATTACTAGAATACATGGCGAAAAAGAATTTACCTATAATTCTATCTACTGGTTTATCTACTTTAGATCAAATAGATAAAGCAGTTAGAACAATTGAAAATGCTGGAAATAAAAATATCATGATACTTCATTGTGTAGCTAACTACCCACCTGAAGATAAAAACGTAAATTTAAGAAATATTGATATGCTAAGAGATAACTATCCAGAGTATCCGGTTGGCTTTTCTGACCATAGTATCGGAACCTCAATTCCTCTAGCAGCAGTTGCCCGTGGAGCTTGCATCATAGAAAAGCACTTTACTCTAGATAAAGATATGTTTGGCTGGGATCATAAAGTCTCTGCGACAAAAGAAGAGTTAACAGAAATTGTTACAGAAGGAAGAAGAATTATTGAAGCTCTTGGAGGTTATAGAAGGAAACTAACTTCTTTTGACCATGAAAAAATTCCTTCATTCAGAAGAAGTGTCGTAGCATCAGTTAATATTAAGGCAGGGACAACTATTACAAGAGAAAACCTTGATCTTAAAAGACCAGGAACAGGGTTCTCCCCAGAAACTCTTGAGCTTATTGTAGGAAGAGTTGCTAAGAAAGATATCCCTTCAGATAAAGTTCTTGATTCTCAAGACTTCTAGATAGGCATACTCAAAATGACTAAATCTAAATTAATTCTTTCCAATGGGATGTCTTTTGAAGGTGACTCTATTGGTGAAGATAAAGATATTAGTGGAGAACTAGTTTTCACAACTGGAATGGTTGGCTATCCTCAAAGTTTCACTGATCCATCTTATCATGGTCAAACTCTCGTATTTTCTTTTCCTCTTATTGGAAACTATGGCCTTCCTCACATTGACTTAATGACTGATGGTTCACATCTTAAAAATGAAGGAATGGAATCATTTAAAAGTTGGATTAATGGTGTTGTTCTATCATCCCCTTCTTCAAATTTTTCTCATTACAATTACAAGCACAAACTAGATGAATGGTTAAAAATGAATTCGATAAGTGGTATCTGTAATGTCGATACGAGAGAACTTATACATCAAATAAGAGATAACTCAGGACTTCTTGGAAGAATTGTTAAATCCGGATCAACAGAAAATTCTGAATTCTTTAACCCACATAATAAAAACCTTGTTAAAGAAGTTTCTACAAAAAGCTCTATGTCATTTGGAAGTGGATCTAAAAAGGTTTGTGTAATTGATTTTGGTGTAAAAGGTGCCATCATAAATAAACTTGTAAAGCTAGGTTGCACAGTAAATGTTATTCCTTGGAATTCAACAGATATTCCTAAAGCTGATGCATACTTATTAAGCAATGGACCTGGAAACCCTAACCTAGCGAATGAAAGTATCCCATTGATAAAGAATATCCTTGAATTAAAAAAACCAACTCTTGGTATTTGCTTAGGACATCAACTATTAGCACTAGCGATAGGAGCTAATGTTGAAAGATTACAACATGGACATAGAGGATATAACCATCCCGTTATAGATACGTTCTCTAAAAGAGGTTATATCACTTCCCAGAACCACGGTTACCATGTTAAGGAAGACACTCTTTCTAAAGACTGGCAAGTATCATTTCGAAATGTGAATGATGGCAGTGTTGAAGGAATTAAACATACCCACCTCCCTTTTGAAGGCGTCCAATTTCATCCTGAAGCATCAGGAGGGCCAAATGATTGCCAATGGATTCTAGAAGACTTTGTTGAGAGAATATCGTGAAAGAAAAAGTAATTATATTGGGAAGTGGCGCTCTCACTATTGGACAAGCTGGTGAATTTGACTATAGCGGAAGTCAGGCCGTTTACGCTTTTATTGAAGATGGTTATGAAGTTATAGTAATTAATCCAAATATAGCGACAGTTCAAACTAACCCAATTGAAAATTTAAAAGTTTATCTTTACCCAGTGAACGCAGAATGGGTTACAAAAGTTATTAAAAAAGAAAAACCCAAATATATTGTAGCCGGCTTTGGAGGGCAAACGGCAATTAATTGCCTATTAGAACTCAATGAAATTGGAACTCTAAAAGACTATCAGGTAGAGGTCCTTGGTTCATCAATTGAAACAATTCATGCGACAGAAGATAGAAGTGTTTTTTCAGAAAAAATGCAAGAGATTCAAATGCCAATCGCTCAATCGCAAGCGGCAAGCACAATTGAGGCTGCATTATCTATCGCTTCTGAAATTGGATACCCTGTAATCGCAAGATGTGCCTATGCCCTTGGAGGACTTGGGTCAGGCTTCGCAAACAATGAGTCCGAGCTTATTGAAATAATGAAAAAATCATTAAGCTATGTCCCTCATGCTCTTATTGAGAAGTCTCTTCAAGGTTGGAAAGAAATTGAATATGAAGTGATGAGAGATCTTAATGATAATACTATCTGTATTTGCAATATGGAAAATATTGATCCTCTAGGAATTCATACTGGTGACTCTATTGTTGTAACACCAAGTTTAACAATTTCTGATCATGAATATCAGCTACTAAGAGATGCATCGATAAAAATTGCAAGGCATCTAAAAATTATTGGAGAATGTAACGTTCAATTTGCATTATCTCCTAACTCCTCAGAGTTTTATGTTATTGAAGTTAACCCAAGATTAAGTCGTTCTTCTGCCCTAGCATCCAAAGCAAGTGGCTACCCTATTGCATCTATTGCAGCGAGAGTTATTCAAGGTAAATTCTTAACCGACCTTAGAAACCCTGTAACAGAAATAACAAGTGCTTTTTTTGAACCAAGCCTTGATTATATCGCTCTTAAAGTTCCGAAGTGGGATCTAGATAAGTTTCAAGGAGTCAATGACGAACTATCTTCAATGATGAAATCGATTGGGGAAGTTATGTCTATCGGAAGATCATTCAATGAGGCCCTTCAAAAAAGTCTACGAATGGTTTTTTCAGATAGTCTTGGTTTATTTAAATTTAATTACAATAATCTTACGAAAGCTGAACTCTGGGAAAAAGCCACCGTTGCAAGACCAACAAGAATTTTTGCTGTTTTTGCACTAATTCTTAAAGGACTAACACCACTTGAAATAGCAGAACGAACTAAAATTTCTGCATGGTTTTTATTTGAACTTGAAAAGATATCTTCTCTTACAAAATTTTTAATTTCAGAAAAGGAAAATATTCTTAATAAAATTAATAATAATATAGATACTTCTTTTAACTTTTATGACTTTTTAAGAAGTGCAAAAGAACTTGGTTTTTCTGATGATCAACTTGCTTACATATTGTCTGATGAGCAAAAGAACAAAGAACTCTCTTCAAAAATTAGAGAAGTTAGAAAAGCATTAAATATTATCCCACTAATAAAACGTATCGATACATCATCAGGTGAATTTACGACAAATACAAACTACCTTTATATGACCTACCACGGTTCAGAGAATGACATTAAGAAGTTAAGTGATAATGATTCATATATAACATTAGGAGCTGGTGCTTATCGAATTGGTAGCAGTGTTGAATTTGATTGGGCTTGCTGTGAGATGTCCCGTGAACTTCAAAAAAGAAACAAAATGTCTATTATCATAAACTGTAACCCAGAGACTGTTTCAACAGACTTTAAAACTAGTGATCGTTTATATTTCGAAGAACTAACAGCAGAAAGAGTGTCTGATATTTACGAATATGAACAACCTCAAGGGGTAATTGCTTGCCTTGGTGGCCAAGAGGCAAATAACTTAATCAATCCTCTTGAACAGAACAAAGTTAAGGTTCTTGCCCATAGTTTTGATATACTCGACAGAACTGAGAGTAGAGTAAAATTCAGCCAAATATTAGAAGATAGTGGAATAAGTCAACCAAAGTGGGCATCTGCAGTAAACATTCAAGAAGCCTTAGAGTTTGTTGAAAAGGTAGGATTCCCCGTCTTAATTAGACCGAGTTTCGTTCTATCAGGTAGCGGAATGAAAGTTGTATACAATCAAACAGACTTAGAGGCTTGCTTAGGAAATAGCAAAATTATTTCAGAGGACTACCCGTTAATTCTGACTCAGTTTTTATATGGTGCTTATGAAATAGACGTAGATGGTGTTTCACATAACGGAAAGCTTATAAGCAGTTTTATTTCAGAACATGTTGAAAAAGCCGGTATCCACTCAGGGGATGCAACAATTATATATCCCGCAAGAGAGCTTGCTGTAAGTACTCAAAGAGAAATAGAAGCCATTACAAAAAAGCTTGTGGAAGCTACTGGTCTGAATGGCCCATTTAATATTCAATACCTAGTAAAAGATCATGATATTTTTGTTATTGAATGCAATGCACGATCTTCAAGAACCCTTCCCTTTATCAGTAAAGTCTCAAATAAGAATATCATCTCCATGACAGCTGATGTTATTTTCAATTCCGTTAAGAATGAATATTCTACAAATACAAAAGACTTGTACGGAGTTAAAGCTGCAATGTTTAGCTTTAACCGTCTCGATGGTATAGACCCAATTCTAGGGGTTGAGATGCTATCGACTGGTGAAGCTGGGTGTATTGATACTAAGATTGAAAATGCCTTCTTACAGGCAATGATTTCAACAGGATACACTATACCGAGTAAAGGCGTTCTTCTCTCAACAGGAGATGAGGCAGATAAATTTAAATTACTTCCAACGATTAAAACTCTGACTGACCTAGGACTAAACCTTTACGCAACTTCAGGTACATATAACTTCTATAAAGATCGGGATATCAAGATTTCAGAGGTTAATTTTAATGACACAGGAGATTGTGAGATTCAATCATTAATGAAAAATAAGCTAATTGACCTAGTCGTCAACATCCCAAAAAACTATAGCAAAGAAGAAATTGACGTAAACGTAAATATTAGAAAATCCACAATAAAGTATGGTATCCCCTTACTAACAGATGCAGATAAAATGCTTTATTTTATTAACTCAATCGTTAATTATAAAGAAAATATGAACCTTAAAGAAGAAATTAATCATATCAACGGGTTTCATCAAGCAGGAGAACTCAATGAGTAAAAAAGTTTTAGTAACCGGTGCGGATGGATTTATTGGTTCTCGCTTAGTTGAAATTCTCTTAGAACAGGGCTACCAAGTAAGGGCCTTAGTTATATATAATTCATTCAACAGCTGGGGATGGCTAGATCATATCGAGCCTTCAGATAATTTAGAAATTGTATCTGGTGATGTTAGAGATCCATTCTTCTGCCATGAAGTAACAAAAGATGTACAAGAGGTTTTTCACTTAGCCGCTTTAATTGCAATCCCTTACTCGTATGTCGCTCCTCAATCCTATGTCGAAACAAATGTCGTAGGAACACTAAATATATGTAAAGCTGCATTAGAAAATAAAGTAGAGCGTGTCCTTTGTACTTCAACAAGTGAAGTTTATGGTACTGCTCAATATGTACCAATTTCAGAAAACCATCCTCTGCAGCCTCAGTCTCCCTACTCCGCAAGTAAAATTGGAGCTGATGCAATGGCGATGAGCTTTTTTAATTCTTTTGATCTTCCATTAGTTATTGCAAGGCCATTTAATACTTATGGACCAAGACAATCTGCACGAGCAGTAATTCCAGTAATTATCAGTCAAATTGCGAAAGGAAATAAAGAAGTTAAGCTTGGTGATGTTACTCCAACAAGAGATTTTAACTATGTCGATGATACATGCCTAGGTATGATAGCCCTAATGAAATGCAAAGAAGCCATAGGAAAAACGGTTAATATTGGTAGTAATACAGAAATCTCAATAGAAGATACTTTTAAACTAATCAATGAGTTAATGAATGGTGACTCTAGAATTGTTGTTGATAATCAAAGGGTAAGACCTGAGAAGTCAGAAGTGTTTAGACTTGTTTGTGATAATACTCTTATTCAATCATTAACAGATTTTAAGCCTAAATATACAATTCGAGATGGTATGCAAAAAACTATCGATTGGTTTACGAATGAAGAAAATTTAAAGAAATATAAAACTAATCTTTATAATATCTAAAATGGAAAATAAAAATACATACATATTAGTAATGGGAGGAGAAAATATTCATGGTAGAATTCTTCTCAATGAATTAACCAAGAGCTCACTTTTCCCACTCGCCGTTATAAACGAAACAGGAACAAAGAGAGCACAAAAACTTTCGAAATTTCTTGTTAATGATATATATAATCCTCCACAATTACATGAACTTGTTTCAAAAGATATCATATATAATGTAGATAAATTTGATGGGTCTACAACATTTGAACTTATTGATAAGCTTATGCCTGAGTATATAGTCTTTGGAGGTCAAGGTATTGTAAAGGAGCCTCTGTTATCCTCAAAAAAGTCTTTAAATGTACATCCAGGCTTGTTGCCAAACTACAGAGGTCTAGATCCTGTACTATGGTCATTACTAAATAAAGAACAACAGGGAGCAACTGTTCACATGATGTCAGAAGGAATAGATGAAGGCCCTATCTTCATAGCAAAAGAAATGCCTTGGTCTAACTCTACAAGTGTTATCGAATTACGACTACACGTCATGCAATGGGGAGGTAAGCTTTTATCACAATTTCTAAGCAACCCAAATAAATTCCAACCTCAAGAGCAAGATTTATCTGAAGGATTATATTATCAAGCCTTTCCGGAAGATAGAATTGAAGAAGTAGAACAAAACCTTTCATTCTTCAATACTACTAATAAAGATATTATATAGGACTGCTCTCATGAAGACTTCTCCTAACCCAATTACTTTTTTATCTGACTATATCAATGATTCTGACACCAATTTCTATGCGATTTCAAGAGACGTGCATTCTCAATTTTCCTATGACTTACAAAAAAGTATCATTTCTATTATAAATAAAAACGATAGTGAATCTTCGAAATTTCTTCGAGTATATATGTATGAATTCTTAAGAGAATCACTTGTTATTTTTCAGTGGTCATATTATATCAAGGGAATAAAGGATCAAGGACTCACTCCTAGTTTTGATACTAATTTTGATATTGCAGAAGCCTTATATAACAATAGAGACTTAAACCATGAAAATATATTATTAAAAAAACTAAGAAGAGGACTTCGCTCTCCTAAAAAATCACTCTTACTCCTTAGGGCGATTTATGACATTTTTGACTTTTCGAGTATTCCAAGAAGAAGACTTAAACATATTAATATATCGAACTCTATAGTTACTTTTACTAGTGATTCCTTTGTCAACACATTAGCCAAAGCAAACTCTCATCTTCAAGTATATCGATGCTCCCCTTGGGAATGGTTTAATAACTCACCAACTATAGATATGCTCAATCAAGCGAATGAAGACAAAGAAATCTCCGAAGAAGTATTGAATACTTTAAGAGTTCTTTTTTCGAAAAATGACTTAGACTTTTCTTCTAATATAAAGACATATTTCTTGAAACTTCTAAATCAAGCTCTTCCTCTTGTAAGATATTATTACAATAATGCACGTAATGAATTGCCTACCCCAAAGATATTTTGGTTCGGAAGTACTAATAACATTTATACTAGAATAATTAGACAAGCAGTTGAGGATAGTGGTGGTAAAAATGTAGGTTTTGATCATGGTAGGGGTATGGGTCTACAAATGAATAACAATGAAATGGGTATCGTATTTGATCTTTGTAATGAATATTATTCTTATTCTGAAACTCTTACTAACGCATTAAAGAATAATATTTCTGCTATAAAAGATATTCTTCCTAATAAAGATCAAAGCCTAACTCTAGCGTTTAAAAAAGAGGTTTTTTTACCTAAGCCAAATTTTGTTGATAAAGATGTAAAATTCACAGATAAAATAATGTATGTTTCAGGACTTTTCAAAGGGCAAGGGGTTTCAGGTGCAAACTGCTTAGTACAAGATCACGTATTAATAGACTGGCAAATACGTTTGATTCAAAAACTACAATATTTTGAATATAAAGTTTCATACAAAAGTCATCCTGAATCTATAATAAAAACGGAAAGCCATTTACATGAGAAGTTAAATGTAGAACTCATTAGTGGAACGATTGAGGAAACATGGGATAAGTCTGAAGCCTATATTTTTGATTTTCTCTCTAGTTCTTTTAAGACGCTCAGTTACACCAACCGTCCTATTATTTTTATAGATTTTGGCCTTGGGCAAATAACTAAAGAGGTCAGAGAATTGCTCAAAAAGCGATGTGTTATTATAAAGGGCTGGTATGATGAGCAAAATAGAGCTCAGCTAGATTGGGAAAAACTTCCCGATTACTTAGAGCAAGCCAAATCTAAAAAAGTTGATTTAACAGTACTGGATGAGTTTTATGGAAGTAAGTAATCAAATTCAATTTATATTCTCTACTGACGATATAAATGAAGAAATTTCAACTTTTCTAAATACAATTATTACAAATTCCTCTTTTTCTACTATTTATATTGTTAGTGAAAGTGATTTAATCAAAAAAACTCTTAATGAAAAATACCAAAACACCAAGATACTTTTCCCTACTGAGATTGATGAAGAAATAATTAAAACTGTTATTGTTACTTCTAATCTTGAAAATATCTCCAATGAGCTACTTCTTTTTTATAAAAAAGGCTGGGCTGTTATTGATGAGTCAAATTTAAAAAATTTAAATTTGACGGATGTACTGGCTGGCTTTTTACTTGAAGAGTCTCCCGAGTTTTTTGCAAAAGTTTTCGAGAAAGAAGTTATTGTAACAGACCCAACAAATATTCACTTATCTTTAGGTTGCACAATTAACCCTAGAGCAATTATGCTTTCAACAAAAGTAAATGAAAAAGGTGGCTCAATCAAAATCGGTAGAGCAAGCCATGTTGGTGCTGATGCTCTTTTTAATTTAGCCGGTGCTAACTTTACAATGGGTAACTTTTGTATGATTAGTGCAAACGTTAGCATTCACGGAGCAAGGCACTCTATTACTCATCCATCAAGCTTTAACATTACAAAAGGACCATTCAAATGGTTTGGAGCTCTATACGACTCTGTTGGAGATATCGTAGTAGGTAATGACGTCTGGATTGGAGAAGGTACGACCATTCTACCTGGTATTACTATTGGTGATGGTGCTGTTGTAGGTGCTGCGAGTGTAGTTACAAAGTCAATCGAACCATATTCTATTTATGCAGGTAATCCAGCTAAATTTATTAGAAAAAGGTTTTCTGAAGAAAAAATAGAGTTGCTTCAAAAAGTTCAGTGGTGGAACTGGAGTTATGAAAAAATAAAAAAGAATAATAGCTTTTTTGAAATGGACATAGATAAAATTAGTCTCGAAGAACTAAAAAAAATACTTAACGAGATGGGAGATTAATGATGATAGCTTTGATCCCAGCTCGCTCAGGAAGTAAAGGATTGCCTAATAAAAATAAAAAACTTTTTGCAGGTAAACCCCTTATTCAACATTCAATTGAGCAAGCCCTCGAATCTACTGTTATAAGTGAAGTCTTTGTCTCGACAGATGATGATGAAATTATCGAACTCACGAACTCTATTGAAAATGCTTCAGCGCCCTTCAAAAGAGCAGAGTTTCTTTCGGAAGATACCTCTTCTGCTGTGGATGTTTATCTTCATTTTGTAGAGTGGTGGGAAAATAATAATGGCAAACAATTAAAAGAATTCGCTGTACTCCTTCCAACCTCCCCACTAAGACTACCAATAGATATCAAAAATGCAGTGGATATTTTTCATAAAAAAAATGCTGATGTTGTGCTTACTTTCAAAGAAACTAAGCCAATTGCGTGGCATAGATATATCGATTCAGAAAACAACATTTCTAAAATTTTAGATATTGATGAAAGACAAAGTATATCAAACCGTCAGCAAATTAATGAAAAGCCATATGTTTTAAATGGAAGTATTTATGTTTTTAATACGGATAGTTTGCGTTCGACTAAGAACTATTTTGTTGAAAAAACTTTTCCTTATATTATGCCTTCTTCCCGATCTATTGATATTGACTCGTTAGAGGATTTTACAATCGCTGAAGCAATTTTTAAAAGTAGAACATGATAAATAATTTGATTTGCTCGACTATTTACCAAGAAGCAGCTGAGTACCAAGAAGACTTTGTAAAAGGTCTATTATCACTTAATGAAAACAATAATAATGCTCTTTTATTATTAGAAGAAAATTATGAATTAAATGATAAATTAAAAAATATGTTATCTGAAAGGTTTGAGACTTTTATTATTAAAACAGAAACTGAGAGTAATATAATCTCCAATCGTCTTCATCTTATTCGAAAAGCTTTAAATATTGATTGTGAAAATATTATTTTTACTGACTCAGATGACTTTCTTGATCCAAATGCTTTAATACTTCATGAAGAATCATTAGCGAATTATGACTTTTCATATGGAGATCAACGGTTAATCTCATTTGATGGGAAAAGATTAAACAAAACTCTTTTTGAGAGGCACTCTGTGCCAGAAACTCTCGACGATATCACACAACTAATTCAAAAGAACTATTGTGGCCTAAGTGCTCTTGCCTTTAAAAAAAGCTCTCTAAAAAAATTAAATCTCTTAGAAGTGCCTCATTCAATTCTAGCCTTAGATTGGTATATTGTTACTTTAGCGCTTCTATTTAAACTCAAAGGTAGAAAAACTAGTGAACCAGTTGTTAACTATAGACAGCATATAAATAATAACTTTGCTATAGATCTAGAGAAAAAATATGAAATATTAGTAAAGAAATTAAGGTCAGCAGCTGCTCACACCGCAGCATTTTCAACTGAGGAACATCAAATTCAGCTCAAAAAATATAAAAATTGTCTTAATATTACACAACGCAACAACGAAGCTAGCCGTAAACTTCTCAAAAGCTATATACCAACGGCTTTTCCGTGGTTTGAGGATATTTCAAAATTGTCAGAAACTATTAAATAAAGCTATACTCATCCGCAAAACTAAGCATTAAACGAGGAATCGAATGAATATCATAGGTATTTTTATGGAAGGCCCTAATACTGGTGCCTGTCTCTTTTCAAATGGAAAACTTGTGGCAATGGCCGAAGAAGAAAGATTTATAAGGCAAAAAACTGCTTCAGAAAGATTTCCTTCTAATTCAATTTCTTTTTGTCTTAAAAAAGCAAACTTAAAACTTACTGACATCCACACAGTTGCAACAGCATGGGATCATGACTTCTATCCAGGTCCTATGGATGAATATATGAGCTCTCTTCCAGGAAGAGATTTAGATCCACTTGCTCACAGAGCAGAAACAATTATTCATAATAAACTTGCTCCTGATTTAGCGAGGTTTAATATTAAAACAGGATTGAAAAAAATTGATCCTGAAGCGAATCCCAATATAAAATGGTATTCACACCATAAAGCTCACGCAGCAAGTGTTCACTACCTTTCAGGATTTGAAGAAAGTGCTGTTTTAGTCATGGATGGAAGTGGAGAAAACCAAGCAAGTACCACTTGGCATGGAAATGGCGATGAGCTTAACTTAGTAAATGAATGGAAACTTCCTCATAGTCTTGGATGGTTCTACAGTGCCCTAACAGAGTGGCTAGGTTTTAAGGCCTACTCTGGAGAAGGAAAAGTCATGGGTCTAGCTGCTTACGGTAAAAGCTCACCAGACTTTGCAAAGAAACTAGAGAAAGTATGTTACCTAAATGAAGAAGGTGATTACGTTGTTGATCCAACTTATATTTATTTTGGAGAAAGAACTTATTCAAGAAAGTTCACAGATAAGCTTGTCGACTTATTAGGACCTCCTAGACAAGCGGAAACAGAACTGAATGATTTCTATATTGATGCTGCCTATGAAACTCAAAAAGTATTAGAAAAAATATCTATATCTATTACTAAAAAGCTAATTAGTTATCTAAAGACTTCAAACTTATGTGTTAGTGGTGGTGTCGCCATGAACTGTAAGATGAATGGGCTATTATCAAACCTAGAAGGTATTGAGAATATATTCATCAATCCAGCTTCACATGACAGTGGTACAGCATTAGGTGCAGCACTATTGGCCTATAAGGACCTTGGAGAATCACCTCGTAGAGATAAACTTGATCATGCTTACTGGGGTCCTGAGTTTACAGATGAAGAAATTGAAGAAAAGCTAAAACATTGTAATCTAAAATACAGAAAGGTTGATGACATAAGCAAAGAATGTGCAAAGCTTTTAAACGAAAGTAAGATTATCGGCTGGTTTCAAGGAAGAGCTGAGTTTGGTGCAAGAGCACTTGGTTCTCGCTCAATCATTGCGAATCCAACAAATAAAGACATGAAAGACATTGTTAATGCAAGAGTTAAGTACAGAGAAGGCTTTAGACCATTTGCCCCTTCAATGATTGAAGAAGTTAAAGATAAATATATGGAAAATCCAAAGGATTCTCCGTTTATGATTCTAGCCTACCAATTCAAAGAAGAATTTAAAGACATATTTCCTTCTGTTGTTCATGTTGATGGATCAGTTAGACCACAAACAGTTTCTAAAAAATATAATGAAAGATACTGGAATCTAATAAATGAGTTTGGAAATATTTCAGGTCATCCAATTATAATTAATACTTCTTTTAACGTTAGAGGAGAGCCAATCGTAAACACTCCTTTAGATGCTATCAGATGCTTCTTCTCAACAGGTATGGATGCCTTAGCTATTGGATCATATATAATTGTTAAAGATGAATTAAATGGATAAGAAATCAGTACTAATCATAGCTCCTCATCCTGACGATGAAACCCTTGGGTGCGGTGGAACAATATTAAACTATCAATTGAGTGGCCATGATGTTTACTGGCTAATCATGACAGCCATGTCTGAAGATCTCGGCTTTACACCAGAAAGAATCGCTTCACGAGACGAAGAAATCTCTAATGTAAGCTCGAAATATGGCTTCAAGAAAACATTCAACTTAAAATTTCCTACAACTCAATTAGATACTTTAAAAACTAGTGATCTAGTTTCTAAAATGATAAATGTCTTCAATGAAGTAAAACCGACTACGGTTTATCTTCCTTTTAGAAATGATGCTCACTCAGATCATCAAATTACTTTTGATACTGCCTTTGCTTGCTGTAAATGGTTTCGTTCTCCAACTGTAAAAGAAGTATATGCTTACGAAACTATATCAGAAACAGACTTTTCAAACCCACTAGCAGGAAAAACCTTTTCTCCAAATGTATATGAAGATATTTCTAAAACTTATGAAAAGAGAAAAGCTATTATGGAAATTTACAACAGTGAATTAGGTGATTTTCCTTTTCCAAGAAGTCATGAAGCTATAGATGCACTTGCCACAAAAAGAGGTTCTGAATCTGGATGTCTAAAAGCAGAAGCTTTTATGCTCATTAAACTTTTGAGAAATTAATGAAAACTCTTGATTTAGCTCTAATAGGCCTTGGAAAGATAGCAATACCTCAATCTAAACAAGATTTAGAAGTAAATCCAGCAAGAACCCATTTATCTGCAATTCATCAATCTAAGAATATAAACGTAAAGTATATTTTTGATATTGATTTAATGAAAGCAACAAATTCAAAGTCACATTTTGAGTTGCTCAAAAACTCTAAAGTTTTAGATCAGGACTTTGGAAGTAACGAACAAGTTGATATTGTTTCAATTTGTACACCACCTGAAAATAGATTCGATATAATCAAAAGGTCTCTTGCCCTTAAACCTAAATATATGGTTCTAGAAAAACCTCTTTCTTTAGATTTTAAAGAAGCTAAAGAAATTGAGCATTTACTTAACCAACACCAAGTGACTACTTTTGTAAATTTTCCTCGTTTAATTGATAAAGATTATGAAAAAATTGAAACTATGATCAAAGATGATGACTCAATATCGACTTCAATTTACAAATATCATAAAGGCTTAGAGAACTACTGTAGTCACCATTTACAGCAGTTTATTCGATGGTTTGGGTTACCTCAAAAAGTTAAGGCCATCACAAACGTGTCTAATCCCACTTTCATTCTCACTGACAAGAAGGATCGTGTTCATCATTTTATTGGATTTAACAATCTTCAGTTCGATATATTCGACTGTGAAGTTTACTGTGCAGAAAAAGTGATCACTTTAGAAAATGGCGGTTGCGAGAAAAGTGAGCGAATAGCAAAAGATAATATTTATTATGAAAATTATACTCAGCTATCAAAGAAGACTGATCTTTTTCCAAATGGAAAAGTTGGCGGATTCGCTGAACTATACCAACATATAATAGATAATAATTTTAAAAACCTTTGTTCCATAAAGAATGCTATTTATGGAGAAAAAATAATTCAATTAGTTAAGAAATCTATTCAGAACAATTTTGAAGAATATGAATTTAACGTGGAGGACTAAATGTCGAATACTAAACTTGCAATATTAGGCGGTACACCTGTCAACAACAAACCAGTACCTCCTTATAACACTATCGGTGCTGATGAAAAAAGTGCTGTTCTAGAAGTACTTGATTCTGGTGAACTAAGTGGTTTTGTTGCTGGACCGTACGATAGTTTTTGGGGTGGAAAAAAAGTTCGAGAACTAGAGGAAGAATTTAAAAAAGAATATAATGTAAAGTATGCAATTGCTGTTAACTCAGCGACTTCAGGACTACATTGTGCTTTACACGCAATGAATATCGGCTCTGGTGACGAAGTTATTACAACTCCTATTACAATGTCTGCCACGGCTTCTACAATTCTAATGACTGGAGCTGTTCCTATCTTCGCAGACATTGACGAAGATACATTCTGTATTGATCCAGAAAGTATTGAAAAAAATATAACTCCTAACACTAAGGGAATTGCTGCAGTAAATATCTTTGGCCACCCTGCAAACCTAAAAAGAATAAATGAAATTGCAAAAAAGCATAACCTTTTTGTTTTAGAGGATAATGCACAAGCTCCTCATGCAAAACACTATGGGAAATATACTGGAACAATTGGTGATGCTGGTGTCTTTAGCTTTAATCGACATAAAACAATGCAATGTGGAGAAGGTGGAGTCATTATCACAGACAATGAAGAAATTGCTTTTAAAGCGGCCTGTATGAGAAATCACGGTGAAATTGCAGTTGAGGAAATGGGTAAGAAAGACATAGTTAATACAATAGGTGTTAACTATAGAATGACGGAAATGGAAGCTGCTGTTGCTCTAGTTCAGTTTAAAAAAATTAAGCAGTTAAATAAAACAAGAATTGATAGGGCAAACCGTATTACTGATGGAATTAAAAATATAGATGGTATTACTGCTCCATACGTAGATAAAGATAGCACTCACTCATATTATTTTTATGTAATGAAATATGATGAAGCTAAAATTGGAATCCCAAGAGATCTATTTGTAGAAGCAGTAATGAAGGAAGGATATTACCTTAGAGGCGGATATGTTACTCCTCTATATCAACATGCTTTATATCAACAGAAAATCTGCTTTGGAGACAAGGGTTTTCCATTTACAGCAAACCCAAGAAATAATGAAATTAGTTATGAAAAAGGATTGTGTCCAGTTGCTGAGAGACTACATGAAAAAGAATTTATCTTAACTAATATTATCTATGAACCATATACTCTGGAAGATATGGATAACTTTATTGAATCTATTAAAAAAGTTATCGCAAACAAGGATGAATTATTAAGTTCAAAGATGTAGTAAAAGTAGATAAGTATACAAGTGATGGTGCCAATCTCATCTTTTTTGCAAATGAGATTGGCTCATTTAAATACATTGAATCACTAAAAAAAGAATCTCCATTAGATATTATCTTTTTAGTTTCTAACAAAATAAAAGACATTATAAACTATACAACAAGCCCAATTTCTGAGGATGACTTTTCGCGAGTTGATACGATTTTCTATTCTGCGACGTCATCTGCAATTGAAAGGTCTATTACAATGAGTCCTTTTACACAGAATATAAAAAAAGTGCAGTTTATTGATATGTGGAATAACTATAAGCATCGCTTTGTAGTAAATGAAGAATGTAATTTCCCTGACTATGTCTTAGTTAATGATGAATTAGCAATGAATGAAGCTATTTCTGAAGGGGTCCCGGATAACATAATCAAAGTCGCAGGACACCCATATTTTGAAAAGATAATTCAAAAATCTCACTTCGACTCTACGGCTAGTAGTACTGTTTATTATATCGATCAACCTATCGAGAATTTTTATCAGAATAAACTTGGATTTACAGAAGAAGATTTAATTAATCATTTAATTGAATTAAATTTGGAGAATATCTATTACATTTCCCACCCTAGCCGTTCACTGGTAGAAAGCTTTCCACAAATACCTTCAGACAAAGTTATAAATGCTTCAGAAGTAAATCTTAGTCCAAACAAGTGTTCTGTTTTAGGCTTCTTTAGCTCTCTCATGATTGAATACTACTTAATGGGAATACCAGTAGCTTCATTTAACTCAAGAGGTTCTAAAAACTTGCTACCATTAGTAAGAAATGGAATTATTAAAGAGTTATATGACAAAGAAGATATTCTTTCATTTATTAAAGAGTCGCAGACTGAACGATACTTACCTCCTAAGAATCCTTTCATTGGAAGTAGGGATAAGATTATGAGTATTTTAAAGGGAATATCATGAGAAAAGTTGCTGCAGTTATACAAGCAAGAATGGGAAGCACGAGAGTGCCTGGGAAGGTTATGATAAACCTTAATGGCAAACCTATTATTCAACACATACTAGAGGGCCTAAAGAAGTCTTATGCTTTTACTGATTATATTCTTGCAACCACTAAAGACCCAAGAAATGATGAGATGGTAGACTTTGCTAAAAATATTCTCAAAATCAAAGTTTATAGAGAAGAAGCTGAAGACGATATTGCTGCGAGACTCTTTAATTCAAGTTTAGAGTCTAATCAAAGTGATGGAATTGTAAAAGTTAATGCCGACTGCCCTATAGTAGACCCTAAGGTAATCAACAAAATTGCAAACACCTTTGTAACATCTGAAGCAGATTATGTTTCTAATAAAATAGAATGGACCTACCCTAAAGGTCTTTCCTGTGAGGCCCTTTCTAATTCTTCACTAAAATGGTGCCACGAGAATCTTAACAGTAACCATGATAGAGAACTCGTTTGTGATTATATTAAAAATAACTCTTCACAATTTTTTCAATTAGCTATTAACTCAGAAGACTCACTGGGGCATCGAAACTGGATGTTAGACACACCAGAGGAGTTAGATATATTAAAAGTTGTATTTGATGAGTTCCATGATAAAGAGTTCGAATATCAATCTATAGAATCCTTCCTTGTTCAAAAATATGGAGTCAATTATGAATGGTAAAACTATCTATATAATTGGTGACGGCGGTCATGCAAAAGTATTAAAAGATTGTTGTGAGCTATATAAAGTTGAAGCGAAGTTTATTTCACTCAAAGAAAGTAGTAATCCCAATATCAACGAAAGTGATTTTTTAAAACTCGCTGATGAAAACGAGGTAAATGTTATATTAGGAATTGGCTCGACAAATCTCAATAGCAATAGGGATAAAATAATTGAGAAATACTCAAATCATAAAAATATTCGTTTTACTACACTTGTTCATCCGACTGCAATTATAAGTAGAGATGTTGTTATAGGTAATGGTAGCTATATTGGAGCAGGTGCAATTCTTTGCCCTAATTCAAAGGTTGGAAATCACTGTATTATCAATACTGGTGCCATAATTGAACATGACTCAATAATTAAAAACTACACTCATGTCGCTTGTGGTTCAGTTTGCCTTGGAGCTTCTACAGTTGGAGAAAATTCTTTAATTGGAGCTAATGCAACAATACTTCAAGCCTGCTCTTTTCCCGGTCAAAGTGTTCTTGGGGCTGGATCAGTACTTACCAAAACCCAAACAGAAGAGGGCCTATACGTTGGCTCTCCAGCTAAAAAGAAGTTTTAATTAACTTAGAGATCTCTTTTGAAGCGTTCATATCAATAGAATAATTTAAAGAAGCTATTTCTTGAAGATCTTCCAATTTCTTTGGATTATTTTTTAAATCACGCAATCCATTTTTAACTTCTTCTAGTGATTCACAATGTATAGAGGCATTTAGATATTTATACATATCATCTTCATATTCAGTCTGATAAATATTATAGCTAAGCATAGGTATTTTTAATCTAACTGCTAAAAAACCTAACGTACATTGTTTTTGTACTACCAAGTCACTTACTAGCATCAATTTAGCATTGTATAAATCACCTCCAAAACTAGTTATTATCTTAAAGCTTTGTGTGATTTCTGAGATCTCTTTATTAAATAATGGAGGATCTGATTGACGTGTTTTAGGGTGAAATTTAACAATGAAGAATGAATTTTTCTCTTCATTATAAATTGTTTGAATAACTTCAATAATTTCTTTTCTTTGAATTTCGGAGAACTTACTAGGTGATAAAAATAAAGTGTAAACCTTTTTAGAGTCATCAATTTCTTCACTTAGTAGAAACTCTTTTTTAACCGTTTCATTCCAACTAGCTCGTAACTCATCCAAAAAGTCATAACTTGGATTACCAAAAGGAAGTACTTTTTCACTTTTTAATCCCGCTCTAATTAAGTTATCTCTTATAACATTTCCTGTAACTGAAATATATTTCACTTCAGAGAATCCTAAGAAATTAACTTTAGATCTTTTACCGAAAAGCCTATCCCAAAATAGATGGTGATCATAGAACAAAACCTTATCATCTAACCTATAGAAAAACTTCTTACCAAATAAGCTATCTATAAAGCTATAAACTTTATGCCATACGCTCTTATACAAAGGCGACTTACTAACCTTGTCTCTATCAAGAATTGAATCAAGATTCATATATTCGGTAGTATTATGAATAGTCATGGATGGAATAACTTTAGAAAAAGCATACCAAATTGTTTTGTTATCCCAAGGTAAAATGGCACAATCCAATGAATAACGAAATTTTAATATAAAAGCCCAAATATAAGCCAAAGGCCAAAGTAAAATGTAGTATCGATACTTTCCATTTCTATTATAAAGAAATCTAATAACTCTTGAGCCATTTACTTTCGTTAAGTTTTTATTGTTCTCTATAGAGTTTAAAACCTTTTCATTGAAAGATAATAAGATCACATTATGATCATCTTTACATAGTATTGGTATTAAATATTTGAAGTATTCAAAAAGATAATATTCTTGAAAAAGTGGTATTAATATATTTTTCTTCTTCAAATTAGCTCTCAGAAACAACAGACTCAAAATACTTTAAAGATTTACGATACTCATCCCACTGCCCAATATCAGCATAGTCTTTTTCATTTACTGGATAAGTAAGAACGAGTTCATCTCTCTTCAAAAGTTCATCGATAAGATCAGGCATATCAAATCTCTTTCCATCTGGAATTAAGTCAAGACAAGACTGATCTAGTATATAGACACCAGTGTTGATCGTAACAGTGTATTCTGGTTTTTCACTTATCTCTTTAACAGCTCCCCCATCAGCGAACTCTACAACTCCATATGGAATTTTGTAATGTTTTATTGCTGATAGAATCGTTAGTTTAGCTTTCTTTTCTTTATGAAGATTCAAAACTTCTTCATAGTTAGCTTTAACTATAATATCGCAATTCGAAAGGATAAAAGTATCATCGACCTTTCCTGTTAAAAGTTTTAAGCTTCCAGCTGTTCCAAGAAACTCTTCTTCTCTTAGATACTTTAAATTATATCTTGAAGGATTATCATCTAAATAAGCTTCGATCATATTCGCTTTATAATTTAAAATAAGAAATTGTTCTCTCGTTGATAATGAATGAAAGTGATCTAAAATCGACTCTAATACCGTTTTTTCACCAATTGGAATCAGCGGCTTTGGAAGGATATCAGTAAATGGACGCAAGCGAGTCCCTTTTCCTCCGGCCATAATTACAACAGGAATATCAATTTTTGTGTTTGCCCTAACAACATCCTTACCCTCACAACAATCCTCATAGGTCATTAAATCTTCAATTACACCATTCTCATCTGTGATAGGAATAATTCTTAACGTCTTCATCTCTTCAAATGTTCTCATGCATTTTTGAGAAGAAAAGTTTGATTTCGTAAAATATTTAGGATCATTATTTTGAACACATGATATGTCATCATCTAAGCTTTTCGCTTTAAGAATATGTCTTCTAATATCACCATCGGAAATACTTCCAACAAGTTTTTTATTATCGTCAACAACAAAGATTATCTTACAATGCACAGCATCCAATTGTTTTAGAGCATCTATAGTTCTAGAGTTTTCCTTAATAAGATATTCATTAATGTTTTTCATTTTCTATATAATTCCAATATGATTAACTAGGCAGAGTATATCTTAGGTATTACGTATTTCCAATTAATAGTATTTGATGATGACAGAATCTAATAATGAAAAAAACCTCGCTTTAAAGATTACTTCGGCAGTGCGAGATGTCTATAAAACAGAAGACTTTATTCCTCTTCATGCCCCTTTGTTTATTGGAAATGAGAAGAATTATACTTTGGAATGCATAGAGTCAACATTTGTTAGTTCTGTTGGCAAATTTGTCGATAAGGTTGAAAGTGAATTTGCTAAATACCTTGGCTCAGGCTCATCCTGTGTAGCCGTAGTCAATGGAACTGCAGCTTTATCGACCTGTTTAATTGCAGCTGCAGTAAACCGAAATGACGAAGTAATTACTCAAAATTTAACATTTGTAGCAACTGCTAATTCAATTTTAAGTGTAGGTGCTATACCGCACTTTATAGACGTAGAAAAAGAAACTCTCTCACTATGTCCTAAAAAACTTGAAGACTTCTTATCAAATTATTGTGAGATAAGAGACGACGGTTATTGTTATAATAAAGAAAGTGGCAACAAAGTTTCTGCTTGTATTCCAATGCATACTTTTGGTCTATCTGCCCAAATTGAAAAAATAGCTAATATTTGTAAACGATACAAAATCTTCTTAATTGAAGATGCAGCAGAATGCTTAGGAAGTGAATTTAAAAACCAAAAACTTGGTACTTTTGGAAAGCTTGCAGCTATAAGCTTTAACGGAAATAAAATCATTACTAGTGGCGGAGGTGGAATCGTCGTTACCAAAGATCCAGCTCTTGCAAAAAAAATCAAACATATTACAACTACTGCAAAAATCGCCCACCCATACTTCTATGATCATGATCAACAGGCTTATAATTATAGAATGCCTAATATCAATGCAGCTCTAGCGTTGGCTCAGTTTGAGAATCTTGATCTATTTTTAAAAATTAAAAAAGATATTCATAATAAATACCAAAAGATATTTCAAAACTCGGAAGTCGAGTTAATCAATGAAATGTCTCATACGAGTTCTAATTATTGGTTGAATGCTATTATGATCCCTCAAGATCTTAATATTGAGAAAGTTTTAGAGGAAGTAAATGCAAATGGAATAATGGCAAGACCTGTCTGGAAACCAATGACTGAGCTAGAATTCTTAAAAGACTTCCCTCATCAGGACGTTAGTAATTCAATTGAGTTATCCAAAAGAGTTATAAATATTCCTAGTGGGGTATCAGAAAAAATCTATAAAAATTATCTATAACTTAAGTGAATGAAGAGTTGTAAAAACTCTTTCTTTATTTTTTCCATCAAAGAAGCCTATATACCTTCTAATCATCTCTTCACTTGGTTTTCTATATTCAAGTTCTCCGTTACATAATTTGGTCAACAATTTTTGATATTCTTCGTTAGAATTGGCCAAATAGAAAGTATCAAAGAAATCTTTAAAATAAATTTCATGAGGATATTTTTCACTTGCTTCATGAAAGAAAGGCAAAATCACAGGCCTTTTCAGAAAGAGAGCTTCTAGAAGTGTCGTGCTATTTATGCCAATTACTCCCCTACTATTTCTAATCATTTCCTGAGCATCTGACTTTATAACTACTTCGATATTACTTTTAGGACTATCAAGTGAAGCTTCTACACGATCTTTCCATATATCTTTCCACTTTAATTTTATTTTGTAGTTTAATTTTGGAAAATTTTGGGCAACCTTACTATAAGTATTATGAACATCGTGAAATAAGTTACATACCCCGCTATCGTTTTTAATAGAGAATCCACCATGAAAAGAATCATCAACAGTTAAAGTACCACCAATTGCATGCCTAAAAGAAAATAGAACTACATTACTAAAGTCTTTAGGATCAGGTAAAGATTCTTGGAGGTCAAAAATGTCATCAAACCTCATCATACCGCATACTTCAATTTTATTTTCATCACAAACTTTTGCTTTTGCTAAAACTTCCTTAGATAAGAAGTCAAAAACAATAAGTTTACGTCCGTAAAACTTATTGTTTCGCTCTTGGTATAGTTTTACTGAAAACTCTTTTCTTACTTCATATTTTAAATTTTCTTTATAGAGTGCAGCAAATGGTACCTTTGAATCTTCAGAAGCACGGTCCCATTCCTGATCTTGAATATAGTAAAAACTACAAGTCAAAATTAAATCAAATCCAATTATTTTTTTTAAGAGAGGAATGTAAAGCTTCAGATAATTATAAAGCCTGTTTCTTTGTTTCTTCACTTCTTCGTCTCTATTAAGAAAAAAAGTGGATCTATCAAATCTAATATCGACACAAAGACTATGTATTTGTGCTTGTAACCAATCAGGCATTTCTATGAAAGTGACTTTCTTTGTTTTTGATAAAGAAGAAAGTTCACTCATATAGCGAACTTTATTAAATACCAAAATCTTTAATTCAGAGTTATCGGAACTTAACTCATTAATTTTTCTTATAAAAAAATAAGAATATAAAAGTACAAAGGGAACAAACATCCTTGATCGAAGAACTGGCTTTAAAAACTTAAAAATTTTGAAAATATATATTTTCACCCCAAACTCCGCGACGCACAATAATTATCCGCTATGAATATTTCGAAGCTGTATTTTTATAATAGCAGCAATGAATCGGCAAGGTTTCTACGAAATCTACCTCTTATGATTTTGTCAAAAACCTAATATTCAACTAAAATCATCCCACAAACAAAAGAGGATCCCATAAGTATGAAGCGCTATTTTGTTGAGGTCTCGACTCATCAAAAGAAAATAGAAGGCTTTCGGAAAACAGAAACAGACCACTATATTTTACACTATGTAGGAAGTCCTATTAATTTTCCAAAAGACCTAGTTGAAGATCAGTTAATAGAAATTGCTTCATCTATTAATGGACAGTTTTTAATTTATATTTTTTTAAAAGAATCTAAAACCCACCATTTTATAAGTGATCGTTTTTCATCGCACCAAGCATTTTATTATTTTGATCAAAATCAATTCTTTTTATCTTCACATGTAAAAGATATACCTGTGGAAAAAACTCTTAATAAGAGAAACATCCTCACTTTTTTTCATTATCAAAAGCTTTTTGCCAATCAAACAATTTTTGAAAAAGTTTTTAATCTTAACTCTGCAACGATAATTAGCATCACTAAAGACTTCCAGATTAAAGAGAAGAAATATTGGATTCCTAACTTTAAAAAAAGTCAATTATCTTTAAATGAAGCTGCAAATGAACTTTCAAAACTCTTGCAGACATCTTCGAAGAAAATATTGCAAGATAAGGATTGCTCAATTTTTTTAAGTGGTGGCTTAGACTCTCGAGTCAGTCTTGCCGTAGCCTCCCCAAAGGCTGCGTACTGCATTGGCTCTCATAAAAATAATGAATTCGAAGTGGCGAATGAATTAGCAAATATAAAAGGCATCAATTTAAATTTTATTAAAAGAAATGACCTACAATATATCCAAAATCTTGAAAAAATAATTGATATTAACTCTGGTATGAATAGCATAATACATGCCCACTTCATTGAAGCGAGTAAAGAAGTAAAGAAAACTGATTATTTAATTCATGGCCATGGATTTGATTATTTTTTTCAAGGGGCTTACCTACCAAGTAAAAAAGAGTATTTATTAGGAAAGAGATCAATTTATAATTCACTGATTAGTGTAGATAATACTAAAGAAGACTATGTTAAAAATCTAAAATTTAAGTTAAAGTCTATTGATCTCAAAGAACTCATCCGTCCAACCATGAAAACGATCCTCGATGATGCTTTAAACTCTCCTTTAGATTTGGTGATTAATGAAATACCTGTCGAAACAGAAGAAATGGATAAATGGGAGTATCTAAATTGTCACAAATTATCTAATCATTATACGAATCTAAATTTAAAATCTATGGAAGATAAGAACACTCAAATTGTTATTGCTTGGGAAAATGATTTGCTCGATTTCTTCTATTCACTTCCACATGAATATAAAATGAATGCTCTCATTTTAAAGAAGGCGTTAAAGAAGCTCTCTTCCCCTATCGCCAAAGTACGCAATGCGAACACAAATACACCGGCACATCTTCATCATTATGTTCAAAATACAATCCATTTTTCTAATCTTGTATTTGCGAAGATGGGACTAAAAGTAAAGTCGCAACCAAGTGCAGAAGATAGATCATGGCCAGAACCTAATGAACTACTTCGCTCAGATGAATGGAAGAATTATTTAGAGAAATTATCGACAGATGGTATCTGGAAACAGCTTGAAATTTTTGATGAAATATCGATCTCAAATCTAATAAAAAATCACTTACATAAAAAGGGTAACTATTCGGACTTTATCTTTTCACTCATAACCTTAGAAGAGACTATGAGGATGAATACTTGAGAACATTATTTATTGAAACAGGAAGTACAGGAGAAGGTGGATCGTTTCATAGTCTGAAACAATTAGTAGATTCATTTCCCGAATATAAAAGTAGTTTTTTTACACTTTATTTAACAGAACCTAAGGTTACACCCGAAATACCAAAGGAAAATATTTTAATTAGTCATAGCAACACACTTCAAAACTATTCTTATTTTTTATTTTTACGTTTTTTTCCGTTCCTTAAGAGATTTATTTATCAAATCTTTCATTATAAACTTTACAAAAAAATTGATCAGATTATTAAGGAAAATAAGATTGAATGCATTTATTGTAATAATCAACCAGCAAGAGATGACTTCATTATTGAGAGATACAAAAATAGAGCTATTAAAATTATCTCTCATATTAGAACTTTAAATACTCCATCATATCAGCTCAATCTTTCTGATTCAGACTTAGTTAACTATATTTCAGTATCAGAAGCGGTAAAGCACCATTGGTTAGAATATGGTATAAAGAAAATTGATGTAATTCATAACTTTGTTAACGCAAAACCAGTCTCTATCAAAAAGAATGCTTCTCCAACATTTTGCTTTGTAGGAAGATTAATAGAAGGCAAAGGCGTTGAAAAACTTCCACTTATTTTTAAAATAATTCAAAAGCAATTACCTGAAGCGACTTTTTATATTTTAGGAGACGGCGAACTAAAGAACGATCTTCAAAGGTCTCTCGATCAAAATGGTATCAAGAACTATGAACTCTTTGGTTTCATTAATAATCAATTAGAAATAATGTCAAAATGTCACATACTCATTCATCCAACTGATAATGAAGGTTTTGGAAAGGTTCTAATTGAGTCAATGTTTGTTAAAACATTTCCCATTGCTAGCAATACCGGAGGTATTCCTGAAATATTAGATAATGGTAAGTATGGTGACCTTGTAGAGCAAAATAATATTGAGCAATTTGCAGAAAAAGCCGTTTTGCGCTTTAAAAAGATTAATGAAACTATGAGTATGGTAGAAAAGTCATTTAAACATGTTTCGAACAAATATTCAGTTTCTGAATTCAAGAAAAGAATAAGTAAGGTATTACTATGAAAAAAGAGAGTATATGCTTTGTTATATCATCACTCTCACATGGTGGTGCTGAAAAAGTAATCAGCAATCTGGCTAGTTACTTCACTTATAAGTATGATGTTCACTTGATTTTAATTGGAAATTCAAGAGATTCATTTTATGAAATTGATGATAAAGTCACAATCCATGAGCTTAACTTACTTATAAAGTCTAAGAATATCTTTGAAGGCATTTTAAACAATATTAAAAGATCTTACTCTCTTAGAAAAAAAATCTTAGAGATTAGACCATCAAATGTTATTAGTTTTTTATTTGCAACAAATGTATTAACTATTTTATCTACTATTTTGACTAATATTAATGTTATCGTTTCGGAAAGAAACGATCCTAGAAAATACAAAGAAAGTCATTTCGCTTGGAACTTACTTAGAAAAATAACATATCCTTTTGCAGGTTCATTAGTCGTTCAAAATCAAGATATTCACCGAATCTTGCGTAAAACCAATTTTAATACCGTTATCATCCCTAATCCACTATCTAAACCAGTTGTTAAAGGGGAATCCCTAATTAAACATTCTAATGTGATTATGGCATTAGGAAGTCTTTCTCCCCAGAAAGGATTCGACTTTCTTATCAATAGCTTTTCTAAAGTATCTAAAAGTTTGCCGAATTGGCACTTATACATTTTTGGTGAAGGTTCCCTTAGAGGTGAATTAGAGAATCAAATTAAAAAACTAGAGTTAGGTGACAAAATCTTTCTTCCTGGACTTACCCAAAATCCTGCAAATGAGTTTCAAAAGTCAGATATTTTTGTACTGAGCTCTCGTTTTGAAGGATTTCCTAATGCCTTAATTGAAGCTATGGCCTATGGACTACCTGCAATTAGTACAAGATGTCCCAGTGGACCTAGTGAAATCATAGAAAATAAGAAAAATGGCATTCTGATAAATGTTGATAATATCGAAGAATTAATAGAATCAATGAAGCTATTAATTAATAACCCTGATTTAAGAGAGAGATTGGCGCATAATGCACCTAGCATTCTTAATCAACTCAAGATAGAGTCTATTTCCTACGAGTGGGAAAAATTATTTAAATGAAAACTGTTAATATCCTATATTCAAATATTAAAGTCGATGGCAATGAACTGGCTTTTGTCTTTCCTTTATTTTTTAATAGAAAAAGACTCCTCAGAGACCACCAAATTAAAGTCAATTTTTTCACTGATCACGAAGACCCAAATTTGCTAAATTGTGATTCTCTTATGATTTCAAGCTGGTACTTTGGCAGAAAAACTAAATCTTGGATTAGTAACAAAAATTTCCTTCTAAATTTTTTAGAACAAGCAAGAAAGAAAGTTCAATTGATATGGGCGGATATATCAGACAGTACAGGTACAACTCAGTTTGAAGTTTTGCCATACGTAGATATTTATACAAAAGGACAACTCCTTAAAGATAAGAACCTTTATTCTCATGAGTTTTACTCTGCAAGAATTTTTGGAGATTATTATTATAAAAATTTTGATATCGAAGATAAGATTGAGACAGAGCCACATTTAAAGAAACCTATTAACTCTGAATTTATACCTAAACTAAAATTAGGATGGAACTCTGGATTTGCAACTTATTCTCAATATGGGCCATATTATAATCTTTTAAGTTATAAGTATTTAAACTTCTCTCTTCCAAAGATTTATCCTCAAAAATGGACATCTCCTTACGTAGATAGAGTCCGTAATATTTCATGTAGAATTGGATATAACTACAATAGAGAAACGATGAAGTTTCAAAGACAGAAAGTTAAAGAAATGCTTTCTAGCCAGGTTGATACCAAAAAAATTAGTCGTTCAGAGTATTTTGAAGAGCTTAGAAATTCAATTATTAATGTCTCCCCTTTTGGCCTAGGAGAGATTAGTTTAAGAGATTTTGAAATCATTGTATCAGGAGGAACAATTATGAAAGCTGACTGCTCTCATATGGAAACCTTTCCGAATCTCTTTATTAACGAAAAGACTTATTTAGACTACTCTTGGGATTTTTCTAACTTTCAAGAAAGAGTTGATTTTGGCCTCAATAATCTTGATCTAATGAAAGATTTGGCCAATAATTGCCAAGTTATATATAAAAACTTGCTTACTACTGAAAGTGGGCATCAAGACTTTTGTCTGCACTTCAAAAGACTTTTAAGTAATGATTAGCTTATTAAAAAAACTAATTCCATGGCAGCTTAAGATCATCTCTAAAATCATATTGATGAGGCTTCCTTTTGCCTACCCACTTCTTTCAAAACTATACATTGTGCGTCACGGCGATATGGATAATTACAACTATGCACTAGGTGTATTCCAAAAGCATTATAAAGCCCAAAATATAAAAACACTTGAAGGAAAGACCATTCTTGAGTTTGGCGTTGGTGATTCAATATTAACTGGTATTATTGGTTACTTCCATGGCTGTGAGGATACTATTCTTATCGATAGCGGTTACTACATTAAAACAGATGTAAATCATTACAAATTGGCAATTGAACATTTTGCAAAGGTATTAAACAAACCAAAAGTAGATCAAACATTTAAAAATATTGATGAACTTCTTAGGTTTTTTAATATTTCATACCTCACTAAGGGGACAGAGTCTTTCAAAGAAATTAAAGATAACAGCATTGATTTCTGCTTTTCTCAGGCCGTACTCGAACATATATATAGCGATGAAATTGAACTCTTTATGAGGGAGTTACATCGTGTCATGAAAAGTGACTTTCCATCGACCCACCAGGTAGACCTTAAGGATCACCTAGAAAGCTCTTTAAATAATTTGAAGTTCTCAAAGAAAATTTGGGAATCGCAGCTTTTTAAAACTTCAGGGTTTTATACAAATAGGATTAATAAAGACAGAATGCTTAATATATTTGAAAGTGCTGGATTTAAGCCTAATATTTTATCTGCTACAAAGTGGGATGAACTACCAATCCCGGCTGACTCAATTCATCAGGATATAAAGCCGAAGAATATTGACACACTGCTGACATCAGATTTCATGGTTTCATTAGCTAAATAATTTTCCCCCAACCTCTTCTTAAAACCCCGTAGATATTGCCGTCTAGGGCTTTATATCGTATGATTCTGGCTTATTTAAAAAGGATTATTATAGTGAGTTTAATGAAGAATATTTCAATTACTGCTGATTTAATTGGACGTTATGGTCCAGCGACAATGGCGAAGTACTTTAAAAATAGAATGTACTATGATTTTAAGAAAAAGGTCCTAAAAGAGCGTTTTACCATTAAGGATATTCATAATTACAAAATGATTCTCGACATGGAAGATATAGGTATATCTCGTGCCTTACTTCTTTTTGGTTCTAGAGAAGAGGATCACAAATATATACTGGAAAAAGAATTAAAGCCTGGAATGACAGTTTTAGATCTAGGTGCCAATGTAGGTTACTACGCTTTAATGGAATGTAACCTCGTTGGAGAGAATGGTTTTGTTTACTGCTTAGAACCACATCCAGAAAATTATCAACAGTTGTTAAAAAACTTAGAGCTCAATAATATGCTCGATAGGGTCGAAACATATAACTATGGTGGATCAAATCGAGACTCTCTTGAAAAACTATACGTATCTGCAAAGTCGAATCAACATTCTTTCTGTGATACTCGTGGAGAGAAAAATATTGCAAACCTTCAAGGTAATAGTGAAACCATTGATGTTCAAACTGTAACAATTAGTAGTTTTGTTAAAGATAAGAAGAATATCGATTTCATTAGAATGGATATTGAAGGATTTGAAGTAGAAGTTTTCGAGGGAATGATTCCAGCAATCGACGAAGACCCTAATTTCAGACCTTCTGTACTATTTGAAACTCATAAACCTAAATATAGTGAGCCTGATCATAGTCTTAGAAAACAATTACAAGAGCTTTTCAAAAGAGGATACAAGGCAAAGATTCTCATCTCAGATGAACTTCCACGTGCAAGATTCGCTGAATTTGGATACAAGCCAGACCATGTACTAAGAACTGATGGTATCACCAGAGGGCTATATTACAATATGCCTGATGAAGATATCATTAAGTTTTCATGTGATATAGGTTCTGTTCGTGGCCTCTTTTTACAACACGAATCGAAGATTAAATAATTTATAATGAAAATTGCTATCACAGGAGTATCTGGCTTCTTAGGATCAAACCTAGCAACTATGCTAAGTGACCTTGGACATGAGATAGTCGCAATTGATAGAAAAAAAGGTCAATTTGAATCTCAACTTAGAGATTCTGAGGTACTTGTTCATACTGCAGCTTTAGTTCACAGCTTTGAAGATAGGCCATATGAAGAATATTATCATTCGAATGTTCTACTAACGAAACAATTAGCAGAAGCTGCCAAAAACCAAAAAGTTAAAAAATTTATTTTCATTAGCACTATTAAAGTTTTCGGAGAAGAAAGAGTTGAACCAATAGATGAAAATACAACTCTTAATCCAATAGGTCACTACTCTAAAAGCAAAGCTGAAGCTGAAAAGCTCTTACATGACATTTTTGATCATCAAGAGTGTAGCTTGTTTATACTAAGGCCACCTTTGATATTTGGACCTAAAGTAAAAGCAAATATGGGAGCATTGATAAAACTTGTATCAACCTCACTCCCTCTTCCGCTTAAATACGACTCAAATAGAAGATCGTTCATTTTTATTGATAACTTCTTAGATATAATTGTAAAGCTTATTCAAAAGGATATCCCTTCAAACGACTTTGTTGTTACTGATACAACACTATCAATATATGAACTATGTTATAAATTGAAAACGATTCTTGGAAGCAAGACTTTTCTTTTTAGTGTACCTACACCAATTCTTAAGTTTTTATTTTCATGTATAGGCCAGTCAGAAAAGTACTATCGTCTTTTTGGAAGTCTGCATATAAATGACAATAGAATTAGACAAGCTTTAGATTGGAGCCCTCCAATCGAAATAAATGAAAGTCTAAAAGCAACAATCAAAGGCTAGATTAGATGTGTGGCTTTAGCGGATTTCTATCAATCAATAAAGAAGATCAAAAAGTCATAGAATCCATGGCCAGCTCACTTCATCATAGAGGTCCGAACAATATTGGTTATAAATCTAGTTCATTTTCAAACATGAATCTTGAGATCGCTCATAATAGACTAAGTATTCTAGATTTGGAAGAAAGGTCAAACCAACCTTTTAACTGTGGTGAGTTTGAATTACTTTATAATGGAGAGATCTATAATTTTAAAGAAATAAAAGAAGAACTTATAAGCGAATCTATTTTATTTGAAACAGAAGGTGATACAGAAGTTGTTATCAAATCAATTATACACTACGGTCTTGAACAAGCCCTCTCAAAATTCAGGGGTATGTTTTCAATCGTTCTTATACATCAAAGATCAGAAACTATTTATTTAATCAGAGATCGCGTTGGAGTTAAGCCCCTTTATTATCATATAAAAGAAAATATTTTAATTTTTGGATCTGAACTTAAAGCACTATCGCATCACCCTAGATTTTCTAAAATTATTTCTCCTGAAGCTTTAAGAAATTATTTTAATTATGGATTTGTAACAGGAAGACAATCCATATTTGAAGATTGCTTTAGGGTTCTTCCTGGAGAAATTGTCACAATTAAACTTTCTCAATCAAAGTTATCATATGAGAGAAAGAAGTATTGGGAAATAGAAGATTTTTTTAAAAAGCCTAAGTTAAAGATTAGTTACGATGAAGCAAAAGAAAAGTTAAAAAGTCTATTAAAAGAATCATTTAAATTAAGAATGGTATCGGATGTACCAGTAGGTGTATTTCTTAGCTCTGGATATGACTCAACCTGTGTTGCTTCACTTTTAACTAAAGACTTTAAAAATCTGAATACTTTCACTATTGGATTTCATGATAAAAAAGAGAACGAAGCTCATATTGCGAAAGAAATCGCGGCAAAATTAAATACAAATCACCATGAGACATATTGCAATGAAGAAGATGCAATTAAATTAGCGAGTAAATTAGTAGATTTTTACGACGAGCCTTTTGGAGACAGTTCAGCAATTCCAACAATTCTAGTTAGTAACTTTGCTAAGGAAAAAGTAACGGTAAGCTTATCCGCGGACGGTGGAGATGAATTATTCTATGGTTACTCTCGATATTTCACAATTAACTCAATAAAAAACAATAAATTGATTAACAATCCTTTAACTAGATACCTCCTAATTTTTATTTCTTTCTTCTCTCCATTAATTGAAAAGCTTTTTAAAGTTTATAATTTAACAACAAGAATAAAGAAGATTATAAGTATCATTGAAAAAGTTAATTACTATGAGACTCTCGATACAATTATTAAAATATTTCCAGATAATGAAGTTGATGACTTAATCACAATAAACACTCCTAAAATTATTAAAGCCACTAATCTAAATCAAACATCTTATTATAAAAATGGGATGCAACTCTGGGACGCAACTCATTACCTTCCAGATGACATTTTAGTCAAAGTAGATCGAGCAACCATGTCAACATCACTAGAGGGAAGAGAGCCCTTTCTAGATCATAAAATTATAGAGTTTGCTGCCCAGCTCCCGCAATCATTTTTAGAGCAAAATAATTCAGGTAAAAAAATCATAAAAGACATTGTTCATGATTATATACCAAAAGACTTAATTGATAGACCCAAGACGGGCTTTTCTGTTCCTCTCACAGACTGGCTAAAAGGCCCACTTAAAAGCATGGTGACAAGCGCACTCACCTCTTTAAATTCCAAAGATTTTCCAGAAATCAACTTGAATGAAGCAAATAAGATTTATGAAAGTTTTTATAAATCTCCGGAAGCTCATAATCCACATAAATTATGGTTATTAATTAATTATATTCAGTGGAAAAATAAGTGGGTATTATGAAGAAAAGAATTCTTTTTATAGTACCATCATTCCAAGCAGGTGGTGCAGAACTATTCTTCCATTCTCTTGCTAAAGAGTTTAATAAAGATAATGATGTTTATTTTATTTCTCTCACAAAAACAAAAAACGAGTTTAATATTGATCCATCAATTAAAACGATTCGAATAAATGCCAATAGATCAATCTCTTCACTTTTCAAATTGTTTAAAGTTTTATTAAAAGTTAAACCTAATCATGTCTTTTCGACAGTAATACAGGCTAATGTTGTCACATCAATATTATCTTTATTTTTTAAAGATATAGAATTTATTGCGCGAGAAACTCTTATTCCTTCTCTCCAATATCAAACGCAAAGAGACAAGTTTTTTCCACAATTTGTATCAATGCTTCTCTATCCTTTATTCTCAAATGTCATATTTCAGTCTCAATACATGAAAGACAATCATTTCAGTTATTTTAAAAGTGATTTTAGATATACAGTGATCAATAACTTCATCTCGACTCAAGATAATTCTGAACCAATTACCAATAGAGATCAAGGTAATACTTTAAAGATGTTCACTATTGCGAGATTACATAACGTTAAGCAAGTTGATCACATGATCAAAGCCGCTCAGATAGCTTCTAGTTCACGTAATATTGAATTACATATTTTTGGAGATGGCCCAGAAAGAGAGCACCTCGAAAGTCTAACGAAAAAATTGTCTTTAACATCTATTATTAAATTTCATGGGTTTATTGAGAATCCAATCAAGAAATGTTCTCAATATGACCTATTTCTTTTAACTTCCAAGTACGAAGGTTTTCCAAATGCGGCCCTAGACTCAATTTCAATAGGTAAACCAATACTTTCTTATAAAAGTCCTGGGGGAATTCAAGAGATTGTTTTAGATCAATCAATAGGTAAATTAACAAAAGTAAATGATATTAAAGAACTTTCAGACGCAATGATATCTTACAAAGAAGAAGAATATAATAGTATGGAAATTCGTAAAAGAGCATATGAGATGTTTGGAAAAGAAAAAATCATGAATAAGTATAGAAAGCTTATTGATTTTTCTTAAGCATAATCTCACATAAGTGCCAATCTAACATCGAATCGATACCAACACTTCTTTCTTCAGGAATCACATATGGTGTCATACGTTTTCCCCATAGAGAGTTATCATTAACAATCGTATCCCTTTTAGTGATATAAACTGCACCATCTCTAAAATAAGCATAAGGCTTAAAGTCTTGCCTTCTAGTTCCCTCTACCTCTTCAATTGAGTAATGATCTAAATATCCATTTTCATCAATCTTTTTCATATAGGCAGGATGATTTGAGATTGCTCTTGCCACTGAGATAACTGAGTCAGTATCTGATTTTTTAAATAACTCAACAGCTTTTCTTATGTCTTCTTCAATTCTTAAAGGATTTGTTGGTTGTAGCAGGACAACAGCATCATAAGTAATACCATCAATCTCTTCTAATCTCAGAACCGCATCTTTAACCAGATCAATAGACTTTGACTGATCTGTAGCAAATTCAGCAGGCCTTAGAAATGGAACTTCTACTCCTAACTGCTTTCCTACTTCTGCAATTTCTTCATCTTCTGTACTTAAAATTATTCGTTTAAAAAGATCTTTTGTTTTAAGAGCAACTTCCGTAGTGTAATGCAACAAAGGTTTTCCGTTCATATCTCTTATATTCTTGCGAGGAACTCCTTTAGAACCACCTCTCGCCGGAATAATTGCTAATAAATTCATAATCCTTCCTTCTCTAGTAAGCTAATTTCTTTTCAAAAGTTAGCTCTACTTTAGCTAACAAGTCAGCAATTCTCTTACCTGATTGACCGTCTCCATAAACAAATTCACCTTCTCTTTCATTCATAGATAACATTTTAGAGATTCCATCATAGATTGCATCGACGTTAGACTTAACATCAATTACATTCTTCCCTCTTTGACGCCCTTCTTGTCTTGAACCAATATTTACCGCTGGAACACCAAGAAATGAACATTCACGAATAGCAACTGAACTATTTCCTACTAAACCTTTACTATTATATAAAAGTTTTAAAAAATCCTCAGGGTGTGCATTTTTGATAAAGTGAAAGTTACTAGCATTCTGTTTTTCTCTAAATGATCTAATACCATTAGAGGTACCGTCTGAACCTGCATCAACATTTGGCCAAAACCATAAAACTGGAAGATTAGTTTTTTCTACAGCTAACAAGGTTTCTGTTACCTGTTCTCTCGCTGACTCATATTCTGTTGTAACCGGGTGTTGCATTACAACCAAATAACCATTCGATAAGTCTAGCTTTGCTCCAACACCACCATATTTTTGGATTGGATCAAAATCTAAATCTGTATTTCCTAAAATACTATGTGCAATATCAATAGAAGGACAACCTAAGTCAAAAACACGGTTTTCATGTTCCCCCATTTTAATAACTCTTTGTCTTGCTAATTCATTTGACACTAAATGAATATCGGCAAGTTTTGTGATAGCGTGCCGAACTTTTTCATCAATTGAACCTGTAACTTCTCCACCTTGGATATGTACTAAAGGTATATTCATATAAGCGGCAGCAAGAGCTGTAGACATTGTTTCATATCTATCAGCAACTGTGACAACACAATCAGGCTTTAGGTTTTCAAATGCACTTGTCATTTCAATAGTACCAAGTCCACAAGTCTTTGCCATAGAATTTAAGTTTTGACCTGACACTATTGTATGAGCCCGATAAGAAACTTTAAAACCATCAGCTTCAATAACCTTTGACACTTCACCATAAGTATTAAGCAAAGTAGAAGCAGCAAGAACTAGTTGAAGTTCTAGTTCTGGATGATTATCAATTTCTCTAAGAGCCGTTTTTATTCGACTATAACTTGGTCTTGCAGTTACAACAACGCATACTTTTCTAACCACAGCTTCCTCACTTAAAATCTTCTACAGATAGCATCGTATCTTTTTTAATTTGATTAATTGCCTTTTTTCCAAAAAGCTCATTAAACTTAGCAGCAGGTATTCCAGTGCCAGGTTTCTTTAATGTTAAATTTTCTTCGGAAAGTAATTCCCCTGAATCAATATCTCTTTTCGCGACAACACTTTTTTGGAAAGTATCTCTTAATGATTGGAGTTCATCAGCAAGTTTATCTTTATCCACAGGGTTAGCAAGAGTTTGATCATAGAAACGAACCCCTTCCACTAATTGCTTTAACTCTTCTGTAGTTAAAGATGAGGATACATCTGGCCCATACATTCGCTTTGATAGAGTTATATGAACTTCTATCATATATGCTCCCCATGCAGCAGCCGCCAGCCCAGGAAAAATTGTTCCAGAGTGATCAGATAAACCTACCGGGCAATTAAATTTGTCCTTAAATACATCAAGAACATTCAATCCGACATACTCCGGAGGACAAGGATACATTGAAGTACATTGCATTACAGAAAAGTTATTATGACTCTTCTTTATTAGGTCAATAACTTCTTGTAATTCATGAAGCTTACTCATCCCCGACGAAACAATAATCTCATCTCCCGTAGAGATAATTTTTTCCAATAATGGATAATTTGAAGTTTCCCCTGATGCAATTTTCCACTTCTTCACACCAATCTTTTTTAAAAACTCAAAAGCTTTAAAAGAAAAAGGCGAACTCATAAACTCAAGTCCTTTTTCTTCAGCGTGATTTTTTAATCCTATCCATTGCTCATCGGTAAATTCCATTCTTTGCCAATACTCATATCTCGTATCATCTTGTGGACTAAATTTGATTCTCCACGGCTCACCTGGAGTACTCTCCTCCGCAGCGATGTGAGTTTGAAACTTAACACAGTTTGCTCCAGTATCTGCAACAGCGTCGATAAATGCATGAGCGAATCCTAGACTCCCATCATGGGCCTGCGCAACATCAGCAATGATAAAACATTCTTTTTTCATAAAAATTCCCTATAAAATAGAGTGAATACTAGCAGATAAAACAGATAAACTAAATAGATTCAAAGTATCAGAGGATAATGTCCTTATATCTTTCAAAGAACTTTCCACCAAAAATATCATTGGTATCAAATCGATTAAGAAGAAATGGTTTCTCAAGGTGATTATTGATTTCTCTATTCATACTGTAGGCGAATTCTACATTGTACTTTTGCATAATATCATCGATATCTTCACGAACAGCACTTTTACCACCGTATGGAAAACTAAATGATTTCAACCCCTTACAACCCAAGCCTAATAAGAAATCCATACTTTTCTCAAAGTCATCAATAGCATCTTCCCTTGATAGACTCCCTAGGGCCCTATGAGCGTGACCGTGAGAACCGATAAGCCCTTTTTGATCCAGTGCTATAATTTCATATTCTGAAAAATAATAACTCTTAATAAGCTGAGCAGGATTAGAAGAGATCTCTGATAGTAGTTGCTTTAAGATTTTTTTCTTGTCACTTGGCGTTAGTACAAAATTTAAAAAATATTTAATTTTACGAGAGTTAAGCTCATCATAGCGATATTGTCTTTCTAATAAGCTCTCATCAAATTTAATACTAGCAAAGTTGGTATTTTCATTTAAAAACTCTTCAATTTTATCATCAGTCATTTCTGTTCTGATCAAATGAATCATGTGAACATCAATAAGTTCTTTTTCAATATAGGGAGAAGAGCAAATGTAGTAATGAGATGGAACCCCTATACTACTTAAATCTTGATATGCTTGCCATTGTTCTTTAAGTCCATCATCAAAAGTAATGATACAAAACTTATCGCCTTGATACCGAGTATTATTTTTTTGTATCTCTGAAAGTTCATTCACTGTAATAAACTTGTAACCATTCTTACTTAAGAGATCGACTTGCTCTAAAAGCTTCTTTTTTGAGGTTGGATAAATCCCCTGTTTATAAACTTCCTCTCTGTAATAATGATAATTTACAATTAATAACTTCACGATAATTCCGAACCTGAGTATTTAGATAATACTTTTTTTAATACATCTTCATTAAAGTCTTTCTTCTTAGAAATCCTTATATTCAAATCTGCAGACTGTCCTTGAGGAGACAAATCTCCTTCTAAATATTTTTTTACAATGGAAGGATACAACTTTAAAGACTTATGAATTAATGAAGTCGTTATGTCATAATAGCTAAGTGATAAAGTATCTTTATCAGGCAAAATAGTCTCAATAATAGCTCCAGCATCAACCTCTTTATTAGCAATATGAATAGTCGTTCCTAAATATTCCAATTTATCATCAAAGAAAGGCCAAAATAAAGTTGCTGAACCTTTATAATAAGGGGATAGGCCTAAGTGAAGATTAACAATTTTTTCAAAATTATCTAACCAAACTTCCTTTAATATAGATGTTCCATATAAAAGAACGACATCAACCTTATCGATATATTTTTCAACAACTTTTAAATCATTAATATCTTCAACAATTGTTACTTTTACATTGTTCTCTACTTTGAAAAACTTTTCTTCATACAAGGAAAGTTTTTTAAAATGTTCCCTAACAAGTTCAGATTCTTGTTTTGATTTAACGTAATAGTTTTTCTTTCTTTCAGAAATGACACCGACGACGTCAAAAGTTCGAGAACATTCTTGAATGAAAAACTTATGTCTTAATGAATTTGAAGTTAATAATAATGCTTTAAGCTTCATTTGATTTACCGCTAAGCTTTAATTGTGTGATCATCCAAAAGCCCATTATTAAAAATAAGTTTTCTCCATCACCAAAGGTATACTGAAACTGCCCTGAAATAATAAAGCTTGAAACAAAAGGAAAACCAATCCAACCAATCAAGTCAAACCTTCGATACATTTCAAATAACCAACTACCAAAAAATAATAATGTCACTATAAATCCTATAAAGCCAGTTGAAGCGAGGTGTTCAAGAAGATTATTATGAGCATGTCCACCGTAACTCTCATAAGGAATCGAATATTGTTTTTTTATCTTAGAAACATTTGGTTCAAAATTTCGGTATCCCCAACCAAAGACAGGCTTCTCCTTAAACGCGTACCAAGCAGCCTGATAAAAGGCAATTCTTTGTTGGTTCGACCCTGATCTTTTAAGAAACATATCATTAACTTTATCATTATATTTAATAGCAATACCAAAAGTTGCTACACCAATAACACATGCAATAATCGCCATTTTTATATTCTTTTTAAATAAAAAAGCACCAATTCCAGCAGCTAAACCAATCCAACCTCCTCTAGCATAAGAGAAAATTGTTCCAATTAAACCGAGCAATGCTGAAGTCCAAAGAGCATATTTATTAACAATATAATGTTTCGAAAGAATAAGACTCCATACAAGAACTGAAAAAAGCGAAATTCCATAACCGTATGTCATGTACATTCCATACAGTCCACAAGCTCTCGTTGGATGGCATGCTGCTTTCATCTTTAATGGATTAAACCCTGACTTCAGAGCAATTAAGCCCGAAATTGTTGCAATCGATGTAGATAATAAAAATGTATAGAACAGGATTCTTCTGCTCTTGTCCTTCAAAAAAACATCATTTAGTTTTTGAGTTGCATACACGCCAAGCATTGGTATTACAAAATACTTAATCTTCATTAAGTTTTTTACAGGCCTTTCCATATCAGACCAGTTAAAAATTACTGATAAAATTATGGTTAGGATCATAAGAAATAAATATTTATAGCTCCAGCTATACTTTTTATCTTTCGTACTCTTGAAAAAGTAAATGCCTGGAATAATTAACAATATATGACTGACAGCACTTATACTGACAGAAGTGAAAGTTCCAAGAGCTAGAACAAATAAAGAAGCATAAGTAAGTTTTAACAAGATATCTTTCATATTAATTTAATTGTTTTTCCCATTCATATGCAGTCCTTACGATTAATTCTAAATCATCATATTTAGATTTCCATCCAAGAACTTTTCCAATTTTCTCAGCTTTTGAAGTTAAAACAGGTGCATCACCTGCTCTTCTTGGTCCAATCTCAGCAACAAAATCTACTCCTGAAACATTTTTTACAACTTCAATAACTTCTTTAACAGTATAACCATGCCCATATCCACAATTACAAAGAGTCGACTCTCCTCCTTTTAATAAATAATTTAAAGAATCAATGTGAGCTTGTGCAAGATCATCAACGTGAATGTAATCTCTTATACAAGTTCCATCTTTAGTTTCATAATCTTCTCCAAAAACAGACATCTTTTCTCTTTTTCCTAATGCTGTTTCACAGGCGATCTTAATAAGATGAGTAGAAAGAGGAGAACATTGACCAACTTTTCCATCAACATTTGCTCCAGCGACATTAAAGTATCTTAAAATCACAAATTCAAAGTCTTTATGAGCAGCTGCAATATCCTCTAACATCCATTCAGTCATTAATTTTGTTTTTCCATAAGGATTTATTGGAACAGTAACTGTATCCTCTGAACAAATTCCGCCTTCGGCCATACCGTACACAGCAGCTGTAGAAGAGAATATGAATTTATTTACCCCATGCTTAATGCACAGATTTAAAAGATTAAGAGTGTTATTTGTATTATTATTATAATATTTAAGAGGGTCAGTAACACTTTCAGGAACAATAATTGAACCTGCAAAATGAAAACAAGCATCGAACTTCTTTTCTACAATTAAATTTTCCAGTTTTTCTAGATCTTCGAGATCTCCAACTACTAATTCACCTGCAACAACGCTTTCTTTTCTTCCTGTTGATAAATTATCATAAACAATAACTTCATGATTAGTATCTCCCAAAAGATTAACAATATGCGAGCCTATATACCCTGCTCCACCAGTAACCAAAATTTTAGCCATTATATTCCACCATTGTATTAGAGATTAATTCTTTAATATTTTTCTTAAACTTTTCTTTTGAAAACTCTTCAGCTCTTGCATAAAGCTTAGATTTATCAAAAGACTTTTCTTCAAAATTCTTAACAGCATTAATCAAAGAATCTTCTGACTGTTCTTTGAAAAATACAGCAACATCATCATTAAGAGTTTCTAGAACTCCTCCAAACTTAAAAGCAATAACTGGTGTTCCTGAAGCGAGGGATTCTAAGGGGGTAATTCCAAAGTCCTCTGTTCCAGGAAAGATAAGAGCTTGAGCTTTTGTAAATGTTTCAATAACTTCTTCTCTTGAAACATTTCCTAGAAATTCAATATTTTCGCCGGCCATTGCCTTAAGCTCTTCTTCTTGCTGACCTGAACCAATAATTTTTAATTTCTTTCCTAATTTATTAAAAGCACGAATGGCCAAATCAACTCTCTTATTAGGAGCAAAGGCCGTCACCATCACATAATAGTCTTCTTTTTGAATTTCATCTTTCTGAAGTGGTCTGAAGTCTTCAAGGTCAACAAACGGATGAATAACACCCGAATCTATTTTATAGAATTTTTGAATTCTCCTTCTTACAAATTCAGCATTTGCAATTGGAACATCTACATTACTATTACTATTTAGATCCCAGTTAATTAGGTATTTTTTAAATATCCGTGCACCTATCCTTTGATAAACGGGGGCATGGGGACCAAAATAAACGTCATATTGATCGTAAAGATATCTCATAGGACTGTGTATATATGAAATATGTTTGGCACTTTGAGGCTTTAGAACTCCCTTAATAACACAATGACTTGAACTAATTACCAAATCTACATCCGAATCAATCTTCAAAGTTCCTGCAGCAAGAGGAAACAAAGGAAGAAACTTTCGATAATGTTTATGTATACCAGGAATTTTATTCAAGAATGAAGTATGAATCTTTCTATTTTCTATTATATTACTTGTAGAACCTGGTTTATAAATTAAAGTATAAAGATCTGCATTAGGAAACATCTCGCAGAATACTTCGAGAACTCTTTCGCCACCCCTAAAGCCGGTTAACCAATCATGTAATATTGCAACTTTCATTTATATCAATCTTATATATCGTAATGGCTTAACATTCCAATCAACTTTTTCTCTTCGACTACAAACAATACTGTTACTTTTTTTTCCAAAAAAACTTTTTCTGCTTCAATAATCTTTTGTTCAGTACCAATAGTTACAGGCCCTACTGTCATAAGATCTTCAGGAGTCTTATTAAAGACGTCACCTTTAAACTTTTCCATCGCCCTGCGAACATCACCATCTGTAATGATACCAATTAGCTCATTCGATTCTTTATTAATAACAGCAACACAACCTAGCCTTCCATTTGAAATTTGAGAAACGACGTCTTCAAATTTATCATTTTTACTAATCACGGGAAGATCATTTGTTCTCATAGAGTCTGAAACTTTACAAAGTAGTTTACGTCCTAAACTTCCACCAGGGTGAAATTTAGCAAAATTTTCAGGCTTAAACTCCCTTGCTTCCATCAAGGAAATTGCTAGAGCGTCTCCAATAGCAAGAGTCGCAGTTGTTGACGTTGTTGGAGCAAGCTCCAAAGGACATGCTTCACTAGGTACAGCAATATTCATAAAATAGTCAGAAAATTTTCCGAGAGTTGATTTTTTATCAGAACAAAGTGCAATAACTTTATTTTTGTTATCTTTAAAAAAACTGAGAAGTTTTATTATTTCTTCGGTCTCACCAGAGTTAGAAATAGCAATGACAATATCATTCTCTAAAATCATTCCCAAATCACCGTGATAAGCTTCGGCTGGATGAATGTATAATGAAGGTGTTCCAGTACTTGCTAAAGTAGCAGCAATTTTCTTTCCAATAATTCCTGATTTTCCCATGCCAGTAACAACGACACGACACCTCGACTTAACGATCTCTTTTACGGATAAATCAAAATCAGTATCTAGATTCTTAGCGACATTTTGAAGCCCCGCTACTTCATTTTCTAAAACTTTGCGAGCGATATCCACGTAACTCAACAGAGTCCTCCGATTAATAGAATTACATCATTCTATTTCTGTAAAATAGTATCACTTTATCTAGACCCTGGCTAAGGTTAACGCACGGCTTCCAGCCGAGCTCTGAAATCTTTGAACTATCAAGAAGTTTTCTCATGGTCCCATCAGGTCTAGCTGTGTCATAGACTAACTTGCCAGTGTATCCCATCTTTTGTGCGATCATCGAAGCAAGATCAGCAATAGTGATATCTTCACTGACACCAATATTTATGAGACTTGGGATTTTCAAATCAGATTGAAGAAGAAAGAGAATTGCCTTGGCCATATCCTCTACATAGATGAATTCACGAAGAGCTTTTCCTGTCCCCCAGATCGAAAATTCAGAATCACCATTTTTAATGGCCCTATCTAAACGAGCAATTAGCCCTGGGATAACATGACTATCATCAAGATCAAAATTATCGTTTTCACCATACATACTTGTCGGCATGACGGTGAAATAATTTTTTCCATATTGTTTTTGAATACTCTCGGCCATCTTCACTCCTGCAATTTTAGCAACAGCAAAAGGCTCGTTAGTTATTTCTAGTTCACCCGTCAAAAGATATTCTTCCTTAATTGGTTGAGGACAATCCTTTGGATAAATACAAGAACTACCAATGAAAACAAAGTTTTCAATATTACATTCAAGGGCAGCTCTCATGGTATTCACTTCAATGGCTAAATTTTCAAGAATAAAGTCAGCTCGAAATTCATTGTTGGCACTGATTCCACCCACTTTAGCCGCACACATCAGAATATAATCAGGCCTTGATTCTTTGAAATAATTTAAGGTTTGATCCTGATTGAGAAGATCGAGCTCCTGACGATTAGGAGTGAGAATTTGGGAAAAGCCAGCCTCCTCAAAGACCTTCCTGAGCGATGATCCTAATAAACCATGCCCTCCCAGAATAAGAATTTTACTACTCTTTTCCATCACTTCTCGTATTGTACGTAATCGTTTGAATATACTATCATTATAACATGAAAAAATATTTTAAAGACGCTGATTTATTAGTCCTTTTGGGCCTCGGAGCTATCATCTATTTTCAGATGGCATGGACTCAAGGCTTCTTTCATGATGGATATCTCTATGCTGCTTTTGGAAAGAATGCAGCTGAAGGTGGGCATTGGCTAGTACCACATCTTACTAATGAAACTTATCCTCAGTTTTTTCATCACACAAATTTCATCTTCATTCTTGAAGGTCTCTTTTTTAAAATATTTGGAAGTTCCTTTATTGCTGCAAGATTCTTTGCAGGTCTTTTTTCACTTTTAACAGGATTCTTTCTCTTTAGGTTTATCAATCGCAAAGAAACTCATTTAAATCTTAATAAGGTTGGATATTTAGCACTTCTTATTTTCTTTTTACTTCCGCCACTCATGAAAAAGAGCCGCTTTCCAAATCTTGATCTTCCTCTCATGCTCTTCATGTTTCTTTCACTTACTTATTATTGGAAAGCTTTTCAAGAATCAAATTGGAAAAATTGGCTCTTATCAGGTTTCTTCTTTGGACTTTGTGCCTTAACGAAAGGGCCGATGGCCGTATGGTGTCCCCTGATCATTTTTATTCATTTGGCCCTTTGTAGAAAATGGAAACTCTTAGCTGATATTAAATCTTGGGTCTCTCTCCTTCTTGGACTCCTGGTTTTTTCTCTCTGGCCACTAAGCCTCTACCTCAATAATCAATTTGATATTTTTCATCAGTGGTACCAATTTACTTTTATCTCTTCTATCCTAGAAGGAAGAGGTGCCAGTACTCCTTGGTATACTTACATAACTTTTCTTTTCAAAAAGACTAATCCTTTCTTTATCTTGGCCCTTGTCGGAATTTGGCACTCGATTAAGGAATTTAAAGACAAAGCCTTTAGTGTAAACTTTCTCTTTTCCATTACTTTTGTTGTCATGATTTTTACTCTCTCAACAAGAGGTCTGAAGTATTCAAATTACTTAATTCCTTCTTATCCATTTATGGCCTACCTCGCAGCCTTCGGATTAAAGAAATTATGGACATCAGCAGAAGATAAAGTCCTTCCCTTCTTTAGGTATCTGATTCCTATTTTTGGACTGGTTCTTTTGATCTTTCCATTAACTAATGTCTCAAAAAGAGATGTAGAATTGTTCAAATCAAGAGAGCTTTTTGGCCAAATTTCTTTTAGTCCTAAAAGATGGGTAAACTTCAATGGTGCTTACCCTTACTGGAGTGTTGCGAATTTGAATGGTTATATTGACGGAACTAGTACTATTAATATTGTCAGTGATACTTCAATTGACTTAAATCCAACAGATGTCGCCCTTGTGAAGGACGCTGATGTGGACTTCTTTCTCAGTAAATTTAGTGAGTTTAAGAAGTTTATCTATTTTAAGAAAAGAAGGGTTCATCTTCTTATTCCTAAATCAACAAAGACTGACTTTATCTCTCTCTAACGTGCACCTGTCTGCACGTTCCAGAGGGCGTGATAGATACCATTTTGTGAGATAAGTTCTTCGTGACTCCCTGACTCAACGATCTCACCTTGCTCTAAAACATAAATACAGTCAGCATGTTTAATCGTAGATAGTCGATGCGCCACCATGATAGTCGTCCTATCTTTTGTGATCTTATTCAGTGATCTTTGAATCGCTGCTTCTGTTTCATTATCCACCGCCGAAGTAGCTTCATCAAAAACAAAGATTTTAGGATTTTTAAGAATGGCCCTAGCAATACAGATTCTCTGTCTTTGCCCACCAGAAAGTTTCTGTCCTCTCTCACCGACAATCGTCTGATACTTTTCAGGAAGTGAGGAAATAAAATCATGGGCCTCGGCCAACTGAGCTGCTTCTTTTACATCCTCTAGAGTCTTATCAAAACTTCCGTAGCGAATATTTTCTTCAACTGTTCCATGAAAAAGATAAGTGTCCTGAGAAACAAACCCTACAATTGATCGAAAACTATTTTGCTTTAATTCTTTTACATTTTGACCATCAAGAAGGATTTCTCCTTGAGTCACATCATAGAAACGAAGAAGTAGTTTTAATATCGTACTCTTACCAGAGCCTGTAGTACCAACAAGAGCAACAGTCTTTCCTTGTGGAACATTGAGGTTAATATTTTTCAATACTTCACTTCCTGTAGCATATTTAAAAGAAACATCTTTTAACTGAAGCTCACCTTTAATATTCTCATCAACTTCTTTATCTCCATCATTAATTTCAACTTTCGTTTCAAGAAGATTAAAGATTCTTTGAGTTGAAGCCATTGATCTTTGATATTGATCGAATGTTTCACCGAGTCTGGTAAGTGGCCATAACAGTCTCTGGACCATAAAGATAAGCACTGAATAAGAACCTACTTCTAAGACTCCATCAAAAACTTGCATAGCTCCTAGAACTAAGGAGAAAAGAAATCCACACAGTACGACCATTCTAATAAGAGGAGAGAATGAGGAAGAAAGAACGATGGCCTTCTTATTAGAAGAAGAATATTCAAGACTTTGTTTTTCTAATCTCTTCTTTTCAAATAATTGAGCCACGTAACTCTTAATTGTCATCATCCCATTAAGATTATTCACTAACATTGAAGCCAGTAGTCCTGCTTCTTCTCTTACGCCAAGATAGCGAGGAGCAATTCTTTTTTGAAAGTAGAAAGAACCAAGTAAAATAAAGGGAACTGGCAAGAATGAAAAACATGCAATCATTGGAGAGATGTAAAAGAAAATGCCACCAATTGTCACCACAGTTGTAAGAACTTGGATAATATCATTTGCTCCAACATCAAGAAATCTCTCAAGTTGATTGATATCATCATTCATAATTGTCGTTAAATTTCCTGTATTCTGATCTTCAAAGAAAGAGATATGAAGACTTTGCATATGTTCATAAACTTCAATTCTTAAGTCATGCTGAACATCTTGAGCAATATTTCTCCATTTAATCTTAAAAAGAAACTCAAAGAGTGACTCTAATCCCCAAACCAAGAAGGTGAAGAAGGCCAAAATATAAATTTGATAGAGCTTATCACTTACCCCTAGATTCGCGATAAATGATTCTTCTCCCTTAACAACAGTATCAACCGCTAAACCAATTAGAATAGGAGGGGCAATATCAAAAATTTTATTAAGAACAGAGAAGGTCCCAGCATTAATCATCTGGGATCTTTTATTTTTAAAATGGCTTAATAATGTTTGTAATGGGTCTTTTCTATTTTCTTTGGGATCATACATTGAGCTTTTCTTCCACTTGTCTTAGTCTATCGATAAGACAATTTACCAGACCTACGTACCAGTCGGGAAGAGCTTCTAACATTTTGTGGAATTGATCATATGGGAATTCAACTAATTCGCAGTCGGTCACGGCCTTAACTGTTGCAATGCGAGGAACTTTTTCAAAGAAAGACATTTCTCCAACCATTTCCTTCTCTTTTATTTCGCCGATTAAGGTTTCTTCACCTTTAACATCTTTATAGGCCTCTAGTTTTCCGACACGTACATAATACATGCTGTAGGACTCTTCTCCTTCAATAATGAGAACATCCCCTGCTTTAATCTTCTTGACCGTCTTGATCATAATTCCCTCAACCTATTTTAATTTTCTCCTATTTTATCATAATTATGGATATGTGCCCCTTCTCCGAGTTCCACACTCAAGTAAGATTTTCCCTAAAAACTATTCATTTACGGGGAGCCTCTGGATTTTTATAATATCTACAAATAAATAAGGAGTTAAAATGAGAACTTTAGCAATAGTAATAACTTTATTCGCACTTGTTGGGTGTGGTTCGAGTAAGAAAAAAGATGATACACCACCAAGAGAAAGAAAAATTACTTTTGATCTATTAGATTTTTCAGATGCCAGAGTTCCATCTTGGATTGATGAGCCTGAAACTGGAGACAAGCAAACAGCAAGAAAGAATTTTGAATATTTTGTTGCGGAGTCAGCCAATAAAAATAAGAGGCTATGTAAAAGATCTTCAAGTGCGAGAGCAACTGCAGAGATAGCACGTCAGATTGCTCAATTCATCAAAAACTCTTATGCCGAGTCTGTTCAAGGTGGAGAGGATGAAGATGTATCAGAATATATGCAAGAACAACTAGCTCAAGAGTCTCAAAGCTTTGTAATCGGAGCACGAGTAACTAAGAAATACTGGGAAAAAAGAAAGTATAGAAAAGAGCTAGGAGCTGAAAAGAATGAAACACTTTATAACTGCTTCTCACTTGTTAAAATTAGTAAAAAGAACTTAGAAAAAGCTATTCGTAATTCAAGAGCAAAGCTTCTTACTTCAATTGAAGAACCAGAGGTTAAGAAAAAGACTGAAGACGCTCTTAAATATGTAGAGAAAAAGTTCGAAAAAGTGCAATAGGTCTAATTTCTAATATGCCTATCCTATCTAAAAAGATACTCATTTTATTATTAATATCACTATCCACTTTGGCCTCAAAACCAAAGTGGATTTCTAATATCGATTCTAAATGTAAAGGCAGTCAGTTATGTGCAGTCGGAGAAGGTACAAGTCTCACCTTCGCAAAGATTAATGCAACAACTGAAATCTCAAAAATCTTTTCAAATAAAGTTAAGGCAGCCTTTAAAAACAATGTTGAGTATCTTCCTGAAGAGACACTTGAAACAGCAAGCGAGCAAATTGAAGAGTTTACTGAAATGGAGCTTTCAGGTGTTGAGCATCCTCTAGTTTATGAAGATGAAACGAGCTTCTATGTCTTTGCTACTCTGAATAAAAGAAAATTTGCTGATCAGATTAGAAAGCAATTTGATAATCGAAATGATGAGATTGAAAGTTTAATTAATTCAAAAAATACCAACATTTTCAAAATAAGAGACCTCTTTGCCCAACAAGAAGTACTTAACCAGCAATACAAACTACTCACTGGCTTTGAGTTGAGGTCTTTTGTTTCAGTGAAGAAGATTTTAAAAATTATTTCTAAGAACAAAGGACTAAAGATCTTTGTCAATCTGAAGGATGGTGACCTCAAAGGGCTTGGAGCTGTTATTGAAGGAATGTTTAGTAGTGTAGGATATACAATCTCTAGAAAGGGATCGCATAAAACACTTAACGTAGACCTCATTTCTGAAAAACAATATTTCAATGTAGAGGGATTTGTTAAATATAAATTCACTATTACTTTTGAGCATGCTGGATCAAAAGCGGTTAAGCAGGGAGTGCTTACTGGTGTTAGTAAACAGCAAGCACTTGATAAGATGATTGAAGTCTCTAAGAAAGATCTCAAAGAGACTTTAGGTAACCTAAGGCTTTAAAAGGGCCTCAAGCACTACTTTACGACAATATTGTAAATCTTTCCTTTTACATAGATTTTCTTCACAATATTCTTACCTTCAACAGTTCTCATAACATCAGCATTTTCAAATGCTAGCTTTTCAATATCTGCTTCAGAAATTTCCTTATCAACTTCTAGAAGTGCTTTCTTCTTTCCATTAATTTGAACAACAACATTTACTGTACTCTTAGTAAGGTAAGCTGCTTCAATCTCTCCAAATGTTTGGTTGTAAAGAGACTCAACTCCATAGTGTTCTTTTAAAAGAACTTCCGTGAAGAAAGGAATAATTAATCCTGCAGAAGTTAAGAACTCTTTAATAATGAATTTAAATGTTCCTGCATAATCCCTATCTGCACCACTAGCTTCTAAAAACTTTCTCTTATTAAGTTCTTTAAGAATATGATTTGAGAATGCGTGAATATTCGCCACACCTTTATGGAAAAGATTTTGCTCCATACTATATTCGTACTCTTTTAAAGTAGCATAGTAGTTATAGAGAAAATCCTGGCCTGGATAATCCTTAAGATTTCCCTTTTCTGCTTTAATGTCTTTAGTTTCAGCTAAGAAATTCTCAATCGCATTATAATTCTTTTTTATAAAGTCATACTTGGCTTTAATCCCTGAGTCTTCCCAGTCCACATCTAGTTCCGCTGGTGTGTCAGAGAGAATATACATTCTAATGGCATCGGCACCGTACTTATCAATAGCATCAGTAGGAACAACAACATTTCCACGAGACTTACTCATTTTATGGCCACCCATCTTCACCATTCCATTACAGAAGAAGTGATCAACAGGCTCATCAAAATTAATATAACCTCTATCATTTAAGAACTTGGTGATAAATCTAAAGTAGATCATATGTTGAGCGGCGTGCTCTAATCCACCCACATAGAAATCAACAGGCATGAAGTTATTTACATTCTTAGAATCAAAAATATTAGTATCATTCTTGTTATCTAAGTATCTGAATGCATACCAGCTTGAACACAAGAATGTATCAAGAGTATCAGTTTCTCTTTTGGCAGCCTTCCCACAAGAAGGACAAGTCGTATTAACGAAGTCAGGAAAGTTCTTCAGGTTAAGAACACCATCTTCCATATCAGCATCACTTGCTTTTGGAAGTTCAACAGGTAGTTCAGATTCAGGCACTGGAACAATCCCACAAGAATCACAGTGAACCATAGGAATTGGACATCCCCAGAATCTCTGTCTTCCTACAGACCAGTCTTTTAACTGATAAGTTGTTGTTGCTTCACCTTTGTTATTCTTATCGAGTGACTCAGTAATGGCCTTAATCGCTTTACGATTATTCATTCCATTAAACTCACCTGAGTTAATAAGATCACCGTCTTCAGTATAAGCTTCGCTTAACTCCCCTTCGCCTTCTGGATTTGAAACAACTTCAATAATATCTAAACCAAACTTCTTAGCGAATTCAAAATCACGTGTATCGTGAGCTGGAACACACATAACTGCTCCAGTTCCGTAATCAGCAATGACATAATCACCAATCCAAACATCTACTTCTGGATATTTGCAATCACCTTCAAATGGATGACGACACTTAACTCCGGTATTAACACCAGTCTTTTCTTTATTCTGCATTCTTTCAACGGCAGATTTTTTAAGAGAAGCGTTTACATAATCTTCAACTTCTTTACTTGGATGCTTTTCTAAAATCTTTGCTGCTAGTGGATGCTCAGGAGCGATCACAAGAGCAGTTACACCAAAGAGTGTATCTGGACGAGTTGTGAAGACTTCAATTTTTTCATCAAACTCTGGAACATTAAAATGAATAACAGTTCCTGTATTTTTATTAATCCAGTTCTTCTGAACAGAGACAGCTTCAGGCGCCCAGTTCTTTAATTTTGAAATTCCATCCCAAAGTTTGTCACAGTAATCCGTAATTTTGAAAAACCACTGCTCCATTAATCTCTTTTCAACGATCGCTCCGGCACGCCAAGAACGACCATCAATGACCTGCTCGTTAGCAAGAACCGTTTTATCTACAGGACACCAGTTAACATAATCTTCTTTTCTGTAGGCTAGACCAGCTTTATGCATTTCAAGAAAAAGCCACTGTGTCCACTTATAGTAATCAGGTGAAGAAGTATTTAATTCTTTGTCCCAATCAAAAGACCAACCAGCAATATTTAATTGCTCATACTTCATCTTCTTAATATTTTCTTCAGTCCAAAGGTCTGGACGAACTTTATGTTTAATAGCCGCATTTTCCGCCGGAAGACCAAATGAATCCCATCCCATTGGATGAATAACATCACAACCTTTTAATTTCTTATAACGGGCCTTCACATCAGAGAGAGTGTAAACACGAACGTGACCCATGTGAGCATTTCCAGAAGGATAAGGAAACATTCCCAGTGAATAAAACTTATTCTTTCCTTCTTTTGATGTATCGACATAAAAGTCATTTGAATCTTTGTGGTAAGAATCTACTTTGTCTTTGATCGACTTATGATCATAGGCCATTCTTTTGCTCCGTGCTAATTTATCAATTAATTGAGACAGAAAATTAACACTTTAAGCGAGTTTTGTCATGGAGTTCTAGTACCTTAACGCCAAGGCATAATCGGTACAGTACTTAGTGAATTTTTTGGAGAACCATTGATCAGACGATCACTATAAACCAAGTAAATTAAGGTATTTCTCTTAGAATCATAGAACCTAACAACCTGCATACTTTTAAAAATAATAGAAGTTCGCTTTGAAAAAACTTCTTCTCCATTCTTTAATTTATCAAGAAACTTGATAGGCCCAATCTGACGACATGCAATACTTGCATCAGATTTATCTTCGGCCAGTCCAACGGCCCCTTTAAATCCTCCAGTTTTGGCTCGACTTAAATGGCAGGCAACACCTTGAACTTTAGGATCATCAAATGCTTCAATGACAATTTTATGATTTGGCCCTAAGAATTTGAATGCAGTATCAACAGCTCCAACCTCTTCAGCCTGAATATTAGAAATTAAAAGAAGAAGGGAAATTATCTTAATCATTATCTTAGTCATCATCTCTACTCGAAGTTTTACAAGAAAATCCAATTGGATAATGATCTGAAATCACTTCTTTGTAAACTCGGTAGTAGAGATTTTCATCAAACTGGCTTTCAAAAACACGAGAAGTTGCATCACTCTTAACTCTTTCACGAGTAATTGATGGAGTGACCATTTTCCCATTCCTTACTACTTTGTAATAAGAATCTTGCTTAAAAACTTTATTTGTAAGAGCTTCTAGTTTTCTATTAAAGGTTGAAGATCTCCCATCACTCGCAGTTCTAACAATGTAACGAGACTTTACTTTCTTCCCGATGGCACCACCTTGAAAGTTTAATCTTTGTACATTCACGTAACCAGAACGATTTTTACATTCTCTCGTTTTTGAAGAGTTCAAAATCACATGATCAAAGTCAGAGGCAAAACCTTTTGTCTCGACACCATTATCAAACTTCTTATAAGAAACTGTTGTTGGTAAATCCATGTACAGTTCAGAGTCACCGTGAGTTAACATCTCATCCCACATTCCGTGCTCAAAACCAATATTTGTATCACCCAGATAAATGAGATCTTGTTCTTTATACTTTTCTTTTAAGGCTTCCATCACTTCGAGAGTTACCTTCATTTCAGCAAAGCGAGCATAGTTCTTCTTAGTCACTCCCACACCAATATCTTTATAATCAGTCACATTAAATGACTGCTTTAGAATTTTATTCATTCTCTCAGTCTTCGTTGTTGATCCAAAAACAATATGAGAAGCTACAAGTGTGAAGTCAAAGTTTCCAGAAATAAAACTTGCGATGAATGGTCTCTTCGAGAATACATCTCTGACATGACGATTAAGTAGTCCACGAGTTAATTGAGGAAAACAAGCATAAGCAATTCCATCTGTTTTTCTTTTCTTAGAATCACAGTGTTCATTGATCTTTGGTTTAACTTTAGAAGAACGATAATAGTAGCCCACATATTCACGAACATGACCTGTCGATAATGCGTCTGCAGCTCCACTTAAAATAAGTGACCATGACTTATCTTTCTTATGTAGTTCTTCTAGAATTTTTATGTATTCAGGAATTCTTAAATATTTTAGAGCATATTCTTTTTGAGATTTAGTCGCTGTCTTACTATCGACAAATTCTAGAATACGCCTATTTTCTTTAGCATCTTTTCCAACAAGAGGAAGAAGCTCAACGGCCGCTACAACATCATAACGATTGATTATATCAGCAATGATATCTCTATCTTTAAACTGAGTACTTTGAGAGCCTGGATATAAGAGATTAAACTCACCAATCTTTACTATACTTCGAGTCTTCTTATAATTTTGTGAAGTTGAATTAAAATGTTGATAATTGGTATAACAAGAAACCGGGTATTTATTCTTTACGTGATGACGCTTTATCAGACCACATTCGGCCTGAGCAGCTTTCGCATATTGATAGTCGGTTTGTGAAAAAGTATTACCCGTAACCACCAATGATAATGTTAGAAATAAATTTCTAAATTTCATCTTCATCCTTACTAAAGAATTCTTCCCGAAGAATTGTGGGACAGTCATACCATTTTGGCCATTTCACTTAATGACCTAAGTCTATGATATTAGGAAAAGCATGAAAAAAAGATAGAGAAATAATCTAAGACAGGTACTCGCTAAGTTATTGAAATTTAGTCATCATGCTGAGACTGAGCTCTTTTCAATAACCTATGGAACTCCTTAGTATGGAGATTAATTGAGTATTGAGATTGCCTTTGACCAAATACTTTTGGAAGGAGAAGGTTCTTTCCATAGTATTCAATCGCCGTTCTTCCAGCTTCAGTGTTCCTGATCGAACGCCAGTTGAAGTCACCACTATCGTAGAAGAGGAATTTTGTAATCCACCATTTATTGTCTTCTTGAACATTAAGATGATGTTGGGCCACCTGAGCGACAAATCTTTCAGCAAAACCACCATCCGTTTTGTCATCGATAATAAATCTTCCGGCCATTCTCTTAATTTCTGTAATCACTCGATTCGTTGGGTTATAGCCAATAATCTTTACCAGTAAAAAGTTATCCTTAATGTAGTTAACAAATCTCTCACCTTGCTGACTCTGAGGTCTAATGATTCTTCTAAAGTCATAAGACTTTGTCATTTCTGTCGCAAGAGAATTAAGTAGAATATATTTTGATTTTATTCCTCTTTCTTCAGATACTTCAGCATCAGACATACAGTTTCGATGGCGACAATCTATTCGACGATAGAAAGCTTCAAGCTCTTCATTCTTCATCGTCTTCAAGAAATCATCAAATTGAACCTTAACCATTTCACTTACAACTGCCATGGCCAAATGATCAGCTAATTTAGATTCTTGAAAGAATTCTCTTGCTTCCGATATCTTAACATTTCTCGGGTTCGCTAAGTACCATTCAAGGAAATCTTTTAATTCACCTTGAAAAACAACGAGTTCTGTTCTCATCGCCGGCTTATCAAAAATAAAACCTCGAGCGATGTAGTCTCCCATCACTTTAATGAAGTTTTGAAGAGCTGTTAATCCTAATTCAGGAGTGATCACTCTCTCATTAGGAACAAGAGATCCACCAAGAGCACCTACTTCAAAGTTTTCATTTAACTTTTGGAAACGAAAGAATAACTGAAGTAATTCAGCATCAAAGAAGTCGACCATCAGTTTATAATTCTGCTCGTCTAACTCGATACCTGGAATTGACTTAACAAGATAATTTCTAAAACCAGCAATAATAAAATCATCGATATCTTTCTGACACTTTGAAAGATTTTCTGTGAAGAAATCATTATTAAATTGAGAGTTACTTGCAATAGCATCGATTAAAATAAACATATTACGCTTATCATTCACACGATACTCAAAATCCCAGTTAAATCCCGTTCTAATATTAGCAAGAATACTCGCTCCATAAGGATTTCTCTCTCTCACTTTATTCTGCATAGCTATTAGTGAGCGTGATCCATTTGAGTCATCAAGTGCTACTCTTAAAGGATTATCCTTACCTTCACGATTGATTTTTAAGAGAAGATTATTATAGCAAAAGCTTGTGACAGCTGGATCAAATCCATTGGTATCAAGGATGGGCTTGAATCCATCGATCTTTGCAGAAGAGACATTATAGCTGATATCCCAATGAACAATACTGGTACAGGCCAAAGCACTTTCTTTATATTCTTCAAGAGACTTGCTATTACTTTTATCAATATCATTCAAACAATGAGTTAAATAAGAAAGAGGAGAGAGAATAAGGTTCGCTTTATTAGAGCTTAATCTGAAATGGTAGCTAACTTCATCATTAAATCGTCTTTGTGCTCTCACAGTCACAAAACTGCCAAACCACTTTTTATCACATGAAAGAACGGAGCTATATAAATCACTTTTTCCATTTGGAGCGATGGCTTCAATACACTTCTTATATTCACTATCTAGTTCTGAAGATATTTGATTTCGGCTTTCACCGATTGCAAATCGCCCCACCTCTCTCACAGTTTCATAAGGTCTTATAAAGGTGAAGAATTTTAACAATAAGTCTTTAGTTGCAATCACAACACCTGGAAGAGACTCTTTCTTATAAAAGTCTTCTAAGTAAGTTGTGACATTCTTTTTAATTGATTTACCATTATCAAGAAAGATTGCTTGATTTAGGGCCCTTTCGACATCACTTCTCGCGCGGAGATGGAAATCACTTTCCTCACCGGCTAAAGGAAGCTTAAGCGTAAAATTATAATTAACCACTTCAGCTAGAAATGTAGCATAAGATTCGACATCACTTTCTCTAATAGCCTTCTTCATGATATCAAGAGTTAAGTCTCCGTCGAGCTTTCGATTAAGATTTCTCTCAAGCTCCTTAGACATTTTTGCTAATGCTTCATCACTCAAAAACTTACTAAGACTTCCAATCTTTCCTAAGAAAAGTGCAGAATACTCCTTTACCGCAATAATCTTCACGCCACTTAATCGACAAGATTGGAGAATATTAGAAAACTCAGAAATTAACTCATCACTCTTTTCAAAGTCTAAGACCATATAATCAACACAATCTTTAATCTCTCTTACTACTTTTCCTCTTAGCTCATCTGATATTGAGTCCCAGCGAGAATCAAGGCCGAGAGATTTAAATAATTCATCGATAACTGTCGAGTTAACCTCTGAAGAATAATCGATAAGAACATCTTTGAGACATTCGAAATTACTTTCTGATTTATTAAGCTTTTCATCAATACACTTATTAAACTTATTAACAATTCGTTCTTTCTCAGTAAATGTCCCACTCCAGTCAGAAGTAAATAGGCTTGAAACATATGTTTTAAGAACAGCAATATCGATAACTCTATTTAAAAGATCGTTACACTCTTTAGAATCAAATTTATCGTTATTACAGCTTTTTTCCCAAATCTGTTGAGAAGCTACAAGAATAGAATCACTGACATTTATTCCAGGAAGAGAGCTTGTCACCCTTTGCTGGATAATATTTTTAATTTCATTCTTTTTCTGATTTATAAGTAGATTAGAAATACAAGATTTGATACTTGTTAAATTTTCCTTTGTATAAAGATTAGAATTATTCCAAAAGGAATCTGATCCAACAATTCCAATAACCTCAGCATTCACAAGACATTGCTTGAAGCTCTCTTGTCCTTGAGCAGAAAGAATATTTTCTATAGCAACGTAACTATAGCACAAGTTCATATAATCTTCTTCTTCACTACTTAAGGTATAACTATAGCCATAAAGAATACTATTAACCATACAATGCTTATAATTCAAGCTCGCTACGGTTTCATTAAGATTATCAAATCCATATACTTCATTTAATCTTTCAAGTTTAAAATCATTGAAAAAATAATTGGTTCCAGGAATTCTTACAATCGCACCGTGCTCAGCATTCTCAGTTTGTAATTGAACACTATCCTTCTTATTCATTTCAGGACCAATAGAAAAGAAAAGCTTTTCAGTTGCGATACCTACTTCATCTGTAACGACAATTTTATAATTAAACGGAAGTCCGACACTCTTATCTTTCTCGCCATTTCTTTGAGCAATTGAAAGAGAAAGGTTAATCACATCACTTGCTTTTTCTAATGTAATTTTAAACAGGATCGCATTATCATTTTCAATAGAATGAATATATAAACTGTTACCATCAACAGTAATTTTGTACTGAGTGACCTCATCATTGATTTTGACAAGGCTTAAGCCAATCAGATTCTTTGAGGATAAGTCTAAAATCGTTCTTAACTTCCATTGCTCCCCCATACTCGTAAAAACAATGGAGCTATAGCTACGGGAGTTTTGATTTAGAAAACTCTTCGTTTCTGTAAATATTAACTCTTCTGAAACATTAAGATGAATTATTTTATTTCGTTCTTCAGAAAGAAAATATAATTTTTCAAGATCCTTTTTAACTTCTTCATGAAATGAAGCTTCTTTAACTGAATGATCACTAAGGAAGTCGACCACAGAATGGCTATGATCATCAAAGTTTTCAAACTCATTAAAGCTAAATTCAGCACTGCTTCTTCTTCTACTAAATCTAGAATCTTTTTTGACATCAAAATAATATTTATAGTTACTATAATCTAAATAGAAACTAACATTTCTATTATTGATCTTCTTCTTATAAACACGACTAAACTCTGCATAGAGATTAGAAGACACTAGGAAGAATATAAATATGACTATTTTTTTCCACAAACCCATCGCTATCTTATCGGAATTTCTTCAAAAACCTTTATTATCTGACTAATTAGCTAACCTATTAATTTTCTAAAGAAATCACTTCTAATCCCGATAAGTTGAGAAAGGTTTTGAGCCGTGGAGAAGACAATGAAACGAATTTTGGCAGTACTTTTACTTACTTCAGCACTATCATTTCAGGCCAGTGCAGCTGGTGCAGGTAAACTAATTGATGTTTTTCTAACACAGACTGGACTTGAAAGCATTTTTCTAAAAGCAGGTCTAGAAGATGATGTGGCCAGGAATATTAGAAAATATATTCAAAACTCATTAGTAAGTTTCACATCAGAAGATGGGTTACCAAGTAAGTCTCAGTTAATCGAAATTATCAACTCTATTAAAGGTGATAAGAGAGATTCTTTATATAAAAGAAAACTTCTCCAACTATTAAATAAAGATGCGGACTCTCTTTCAAAGAAAGAGTTTGTTGATTCAGTAAATAGTCTTATTTATCTAGCGAATAGATATGGAGTTAAGAATGCAACTGTTCTTGCCTGTGCAGAATGTGTAACAAGAGAACTATCTCAACATGGTTTTCTATTTACTTTCGAGCAAATGGCAGAAACGAATATCAAACAATTACTGGAATCATATGTTCCAAGAAGACCTAATGATCTTAAGTATTTTATTACATCTAAAATGAGAGCCCTTGGTTTTGGTGATTTTGGTCGTGCTTCTAGAGGTCTTGTTCTTCCTAGTGAAGAAAGAACACTGGCCCTCTTCCTAGCTTTAGCAGAAGAGTCATCTCCAGCAACTCTAAAACAAAGAGAACTTATCGATGCTATTTTAGAAATTAGTAAAGATGCGAAAGGTAATATTAAACTTTTTGACCAAGACAATGCTCATAAGCTTTATAAACTCGTTGACGATAATACAATGAGTGATGGCATGAGAGATTTCTGGATTAAAACATTAAAAGAAGCCAATGCTGATTCTAGTGCTAAGAGCAAGAAAGAAGCTTTCTTTAAAGTTCTGAGAAGAGAAGCTGGAGATAAGTCGGAACTAAATGATCTCGTAAATTCTCTTGAAATTCAAAAATGCTTCTTTAGATAGCAAATACACGTATTACATAATCTCAACAACGCCTGGGTCTCTCTTAATAACGAGAACTTTTAAGGCGTTAATGAGTCTTTCGAATTCATCAACATTATCATAGTCACTAAGCTCTCTTATCACTCTATGAGCAACATCACCTACTTCTCGAAGACTGAACAGATCCTCAACCGGCATTGATGACCAAAGAACTTCACCGAGGGCCTTCTCTTCAAGAGTGTCTGGAGCAAATAAGATTTTTCTTACAGCTGCTTCATCTAAGTTTGTAATCGTTAAATTCGCTTTATGTCCAGCCGTACGAAGAGCCTGCTTCACTCTTCCAATAATACCAGGTTGATCAATTTTACTTTGAGCAATACTAACAACTGTCTGCGCTAGTTTGGCTTCCATTCTATGATATCTTCTCACGAGCATCTTAGCTTGTTGCTCAGGAAGGTTTTCAGTTGCTTCGGCCACACTTTGTTGGAAAGCTCTCATTGCTTGTAATGTTGTTTCCTGTGCAAGGTATTTCTTTAATCCAAGTTTTTCCCTTGCGACACCCTTCATTGATTCATAAATCAGTCTTGAACGAGCGTTGAAGAACTTTCTCATGATAAGACCATCGGCCATCCAAGAAATTGCACCAACTCTCTTACCAAAGTTTGGCCCACCAATATGCGGTCCCCCTTGAAGAAGCACCATATATAGCCATTCTCTTTTACGACTTGGAATCTTAATAAAAATATCCGTAAAGTCATCGATATTGTTTAGAATGAACTTTTCTAAATCTCCACCGTTCTTAGCTAACTGAGCAAGACCATTATCAAGACTCGTGATCTCATCTGCATACTTTGCAAGTTGCTCTAATCTCATCTTGCGATACCAATTTACAACTCTCCCTAAAACTGGGATTTTACCAATACGAGTTGTTCCTTCTTCAATCGCCCCTACTACTCTCTTTGCTTTTTCAAGTTTCTTTACATAAGAGCCCATGAATCTCTTCATCGCTTTAGGGTTATGTCCAAAGTAGCGAGATACGACTTTTGCAGTTTTCTCATCAATCACTTTTGGAGTTACTTCTACCACAACATTTGAAACATAAGGTCTCGCAACATTATCACCATTCTTGACGAGGTTCTTTAAATATTGCAGAAGCTGTCCCATTCTCTTAGCCATCGCATTGGCAGAGATTTTTCCTGATGTGAATAGGTAACGAATCTTTTTAATCTTATCCATTGCTCTTACAAAGATATGTGGATCAAGACCACTTTCAAGTAATTTTGCTAGCCTGGCAGCTAGTTGCTTATTCGTTTTTCCAATGGCCGCAATAAATTGCTTTGCCTGACCGGCCATCGAACTAAACCCAAGTACAAACTTAGCAAGATTTACATCTGCTTCGCTGGCGACAGTCTTACCCGCTTGTCCAGCCAGTCTCCAAGCTTGTTTAAATCCAACCTTACCAGTATTTCTTGCAAGAGTTGTCGCTGAAACAGTCGCAATTTTTGTACCCATTGTTAACGATCGACTGACGACTCCAATGAGAGGAATAATACTTACCCCTTCAATAATAGTCCAAATCCAATAACGGCTAACATTGTCAGAACTACCATGAGTGGCAAACCCTAAACCTTCCATTGACTGAACGAAGTCTTCGTTCTTATCAGCTTGCATCTTTCTATTAAATTCACGACTCACTAAAGTAACCTGCATAGTCATCGCTGAAGCACCTGCTGCAATCATCGCCACTCCAAGCGGAGCACAGAGACCACCAGTCACACCGGTACAAGCACCTCCAATTAAAATCGCCGCCATACCGAGGACACCAGCTCCAATTCCAAGCCACATATCAGTCCACTCTTCTGGAGACATCTCATTGATTTTATCCATAATCTTTTCCATTCTTTCTTGTGGAATAGATGGAGCTCCAGCTAATTGATTTAACTTATTTTGCGCCTTTGTAGTCGAATAAAATAATGTCTTCATTGACTCGTGATCATTTGGTTCGAGATTACAAAACTCATTCAGTTTTGCCATAACTTCTTGCTTTCTGGCCTGAGCACTTCTTTCAAGAATTGACTTATAAATTGGTTTCTTTAGAGTATTATCCATCGCCAAGAAACTCATCTTGGCTTTGAATTCATTATCAATTCCATTCTCTTGTGAGAACTCTTCGAAATGTTTAATTTGCTCTTCTGGTTGTCCTTTTAACTTATATAAATCAAGAAAGAATGATCCAATTTTAGCTTCTGGACTTTCTAAGAAAGTATCAATCTCATCTTGAGCTTTCTGAGAAACAAGATTTCTAGGAATTTCAGAAAATAATTTATCTAGACTTGTCTGGTCTAATAAAGTTGAATAACTAACCTTCTCTAAGAACTCATAGTAATTAGTCGCTTCTTCTCCATAACCATGCTTAACTTTAAATAATTGAGAGCTTTCATCAATATGTTGAAACCATAGAGCTTTTTTCTCATCTTTATCTAATAATCTATTTCCGTGATTTGGAAAAATTGCCTGATTAATTTTAAGAACAGAAGCAGCTTTATTTAAATTTCTTTTCAATTGCCCAACATGCCCATAGAAGCAACTTCTTTGAGCGTAATCTCTTTGAGCTGCCGTTTGATTACGATATTTAGCAGTCTCACCTTTACTCATGGCCTCAATTTCTTCAATGGCCACTAGATAACTAAACCTAAGTCTCGCCCATGGGTTGGCAGCTTTCATCTGTCCAATTAAATATTCTTTTTCTGTTGGATAAGCTTCTTCGATCTCTCCACTTCTTGCAAAAATTGTCCAAAGTTGTTTAAAGAAAGTATGATTCTTTTCATAATCAATTTCTTTCAGACGTTGATTTGGAATAAGACTATTTGTATTGCTAAACTCTTTTAAGTAGTTGGCAATATTATGAAGAGTTTCTGCAGGTCTTTGTCTCACACAAAGATCATTGCGAAATCCTGCCTGGCAAGCCCTATTAATTCTCATCTTATCTTGTGAAGTTAACTGCATCGCTGATTTATCAGCGGCCCAGTCACCTAAAAGACGGAGGGCCCAAGTTGTCCAAATCTGACTTCCATAGAGTGAAGGATAAGGAATAAGCATTTTACGGCTTAATTTCTTTTCCATATTTTCAGTAATTAGATCTTCAAAGTAATCGATCCCATTTCTTTGCATTACTTCTGCAAGAAAAATACTGAGGTTCTGTCTATCAGGTTGAAGTTCAACAACTTCACCATCTTTAAGAGTTACTTCATAAACATCATATTCACTTGGCTTTTGAAGAATCTTTTCTAATAACTCTTTACCTGCATAAGTATATTGTTTCTTATCAGCAAGACCTAACCAACCAAATGTTTCATCAGTAAACTTCTGAATGGCCTCAGGAGCTTTCATACTCATAATCGGATCAAAATAAGTATAATCATCCATATCAGGAGTAATTTTATTATCTTCATCCATCCCTTTATGAGCTGCTTTATATTGCTCAAATGGCATTAGACCAGAGTAACCATCTTGAGTTGGATTCTTTCCATCACTATTCATGAAATAATCCATAAACTGATAATTTCCAGCTGAGTAAGTCAGTCCATGATTAGATAAAATATTATCAAGGAATTCCTGACCTTGTTCTTTATCATAAGAAAACTTCAACTCAGAAGGAAGTGAACCATTAAAATGATTCTTACAAGAATTAGGAAGTTGAATTGGTCTTTCGTCTCCAAGCATAGAGGAGTATATAAATGTTTGCTGAAGCATCATCTGAAGTGTCATCCACTTTAACGATCTTACATAGTTTTTCGCTGTTGGAGCTTTTAAAAGCGTAACAATATCTCTACCCATCGCCTCTGTATCAGCAAAGCGTAGACGACTTCTTCCCCAACGACGATCTTCTATTTTTAAATAGAATGGATCAGCACTAGGATTTGGTCCCATTGTAATAAGATCTCTTGAATCTAAATCATCAACAGGAAAAAGGCTTGTCGGAAAGTCTGGAAGAAGACTTTCATAAAAGAAAATACCATTATACTCATGAGGAATATAAGATCTCATAATAACAATGAGGTCTCTCATCGGCATTAAAACTTTTGAAACATAATCAATAAGAATGGTCTTTCTTTGATCAACGTCAATATCTCTATCAGATAAGTATTTTCTGACTTCTTGAAGAATAAATTCTGCTTTCTTGTGAAATTTTCTTACATCAGGATCATCAAGTCTAAAAGGTGAAGGCTCTTTCTCATCAGCTTCATCTTTCATAATAGACTTTATCGCATTATCAATATATCCAAGCTTTCTCTTAGACTCACATTTCTCAGTTTCTTCAGCTGGCTTGGCCTCATCATAAGTATAGTACTTTTGGCCACAAGCATTTGTCTTTAGTGCCTCAAGATATTGAAAGAATTTACTATCTTCTGATGAAACAAGATTATACTCATCTTCAAATTCATCAAGATTAGCTAGCATATCATCGAGTGACTCTTCTTCTAATTCTTCACTATTTAATTCAGAGTTTTCTTGAGTTTCTTGAGTCTCAGCAACAACTGCTTCGCTAGATTCAGAAGTCCCACAGTCTGGCTCTAAGTCTTTACCTTTAAGGTTTACATGAAAGGCATCGATTTCTTTTGTTAGTTGCTCGACAGTAAGATCGTGCCCAATACCAGCTGGTATTCTAGCAACTTCGGCAGAGATATTCCCAAAGGCCATCATTGACCAAAGAAAGTGAATAAGCAATGACTTAAAAAAGTTAGCTAAGTACATAATATCTCCTATAGATAGAGATATAGTTGCAATCACCAGGCCATAATAGAGACATAAACGTCTTAATAAGTACTTAAATTTACTTCGTAAAATTTGTAAGAATTGTAGGTTTTAATAAAAGTGTCTAATTTTTAGGCAGCTTCAGAATCAGATGATTTTTTGGCAATAATCTTAGGGACTTCTAAAACAAAAGAAGTATTTCCCTCATAAGTTTCATAATAGAGAGTTCCTTGCATATCTTGAGCAAGTGAGTGTGACAGTGATAATCCTAACCCAGTTCCTTTACCAACATCCTTAGTGGTGTACATTGGTTCAAAGATTTTTTCTACTACTTCAGGAACAATTCCTTTTCCGCAGTCAACAATTCGATAAGCAATCGTGATGTCATTAACTTCTACACTTAGCTCAATCCATCGTTCATCTAGTTCAGCAATAGCATCGATACTATTATTTAAGAGATTTACGAGAATCTGAGATATCTTGATTCTATTTAGTAGAAACTCTTGATTCATGTCAGTAGAGTTTTTAATCATAAGGTTGACACCAACATCTCTAATTTTAGAAGAGCTTAAATGAACCACTTCTTCAATAAGTAGATTTGGATCAATAGCTTCATCTTCACTATCACTTCCGTTACGACTAAGGTTAAGAAGAACTCTAGTAATCGTGTTCACTCTTTTAACTGTTTCATTAATATTTTGAATTGGATTAAATAGCTTTTCATCTTCTATGCCAAGCTTCTTTAACTGCTTTTTAATCTTATAGGCATTCCCTGAGATAATCGCTAATGGATTGTTGATTTCGTGGGCAATTCCACCGGCCATTTCCCCTAGAGAAGATAGTCTCGAAGACTTCTCGATTTGTTGCCTTTGCTCCTCGATAATCTTTTGCTTATTAATAATCTCATCAATACTCTTCATCGAAATGATAAAGCTTTCTTTTCCATTAAGATGAGTGTTTGCAGCATGGATAGCAAATTCATGAGAAATACCATTACTATCAGAAATACTAATTCCTTGAATTCCAGAACCCTTCTTCTCAGAAAGTTCTTTTACATTAATGAGCTCTATTAAATCAGTCTTTGAAAAATAAGGTGCAAAGAACTTTGAGTAGAATCGCTCAAATCCTTCATTCGACTTAATTAAGTTTAACTCACTATCAAAAACCATGATGATATCGTTCATCGAATCCATCACTTCTTGAATAAAAGTATTTTTTTCATTTAGTTCTTTTGATTTAATGAAAATATTAACAAAAGCATAGCAAATCAAACCGAAAAGAATTGGGAAACTAACAAAAGAAACAGGATAAATATTTTGAGAATTTACAATCTCTAAAATATTGAGCCAATTAAAGTCAATTTCAAGTTGTTGAATATCAAGGTATACGAATGCCAGTGGGATTAATGATCCCATCATCATACCAATCAAAGAATAGAGAATTGTTTTAAATGTATTTCTCATCTTTATACTTTTCGGCCCAAAGTTCATATTTCTTTATAAACAAGAGGACTTAAGACGATGATTTATCTCATTGAAATTACTCAGATTAAATAAAAAAAGCCTCCAGAAAGGAGGCTTTTACTCAAGTATTTTTAAATTACTCTTATTCTCTAAGGTCTTTTCTTAAAATCTTACCAACATTCGACTTCGGAAGATCAGCTCTGAACTCATAAAGTCTTGGCACTTTATAACCTGTTAAGTTTTCCTTACAGTAGGCCTTAAGTTCATCTTCAGTTAGAGAGTCGTCATTTTTCACAACAAAAATCTTAACTACTTCTCCACTCTTATCATCTGCAACTCCAATAGCTGCAGATTCAAAAACTTTCGGGTGAGCAGAAACAACTTCTTCAACTTCATTTGGAAAAACGTTAAAACCAGAAACAAGAATCATATCTTTTTTACGATCAACGATTTGAAAGAATCCTTTCTCATCCATATAACCAATATCACCAGTCTTAAAGAAACCATCATCACTCATTACCTTAGCTGTTTCTTCAGGTCTATTCCAATAACCTCTCATGACTTGAGGTCCTTTTATACAAATCTCACCAATTTCACCTGTCGGAAGAGTTTTACCATCATCATCCTTTATCACAACTTCAGTTGATGGAATTGGAAGACCAATTTTTCCGTTATAGTCTTTTAAATCCATTGGATTGATACAAGCAGCTGGAGAAGTTTCAGTAAGTCCGTAAGCTTCAATTAGAGGAACTCCTGTTACTTGCTTCCATCTTTCTGCCACTGATCTTTGAACGGCCATCCCCCCACCAAGAGTCAGTTTAAATGAACTAAAGTCAACTCCAGCAAAATCTTCTTGATTGAGAAGACCATTAAATAAAGTGTTAACGCCGGTAAGAGCAGTAAATTTCCACTTCTTTAATTCTTTAATAAATCCAGGCATATCTCTTGGGTTAGTAATAAGAATATTTCTTGCCCCAACTGTCGCAAAAACTAAGCAGTTCGCAGTCAAAGAAAAGATATGATAAAGCGGAAGAGGTGTGATGATTGTTTCTTCACCATCTTTAATATAATTTTTGATCCATGCTTTTGCTTGAACAATATTAGCAATAATATTTCCATGTGTTAGTTCAGCACCTTTAGAAACACCTGTTGTTCCACCTGTGTACTGAAGAAATGCCGTATCGTCATTTGTTACTGTTGGAACAGAATAAGTATCTGCGTTTCCACTAAAAAGAGCTTCTTTAAATGAAACTGAGTTTGGAATACTCCACGCTGGAACCATCTTCTTTACGTGCTTAATAACAAAGTTAACAATTAATGACTTTGGAAATCCAAGTAAATCACCAATCCCTGTCGTTAGAACATGCTTAACAGGAGTGTTTGGTAAAATTTCTTGAAGGACAGCACAACTATTTTCAAAAATAATAATGGCCTTTGAACCAGAATCAATAAGCTGATGTTCAAGCTCTCTCGCTGTATAAAGAGGATTAACATTAACCGCCACAAGACCTGCTCTTAAAATTCCAAAAAGTGCGATTGGATATTGAAGAATATTAGGCATCATAAGAGCTACTCTATCCCCTCTTTTTAAATTAAGATCATTTTGTAGGTAACTTGCAAACTTCTTTGAGAGAATATCTAGCTCTCCATAAGTAAAATCCTTTCCCATACAATGAAATGAATCTTTATCTTTAAATTTTGTGAATGATTCATCGAGAACTTCTAAAATCGATGAGTATGTGTTTGGATCAATATCCTTAGGGATTCCACTTTGATAACTTTCGTGCCAGATGTGACTCATAAATACTTCCTCTATGTTCTTTGGTTCAATTAAAATTATTTCTTTTTACTGTAGAATTTTAAACGAGCTGAAGTTTTCACACAATAACACATAGCGACGGCTAAGATTTCCATTACCCAAGTCAAAATCAAAAATTAGTTCATTCAACATCGAAGTATACAAAAATTATCAATTAAATATTTTTTCTAGGAATAACGAAAACCGCGTGTTACATATTCGTTCGGTTTTTATTTAATAGAATTTAGACAGAAACCTGTGCAGCGGCCATGGTCGAATGACCAGTCCAATCCACACATCACACGCTTTAATTGGCCCTGGACTGGGCCAATTAATTTTTCACTTCCCTAAATTTCGATTATTATTTTTCTATGACCATACTCACGGATAAAAAACCTCAAGAGCTAAAAGAAGGAATCGACTATAACGTTGACGCAAATGGTAATTGGGTTTTCACTCGTGAGTATCTGACAAAGAGAGGACATTGCTGCGAGAGCGGCTGTCAGAACTGCCCCTACGACTATTCAAGTAAGGTAGACCCTGAGTACCCTTCGGAACTTCAAGACCCTTGGGCGGACGAATCTGAGGCCTATGAGATCTATGATGGTGATATTGATCCTGATGCGTGATCTAGTTAATTTTTGAAAAGTTCTTCTTTTTTCTTTCTAGTTAACTTCTTGATTTCAATTTCTCTTCTTAGTGCGTCACCTTTAGATTCAAAAGTCTCACTATAGACAACCTTCTTTGGACTATCACTTCGAAAAAATTTCGCACCAGTACCATTGGCATGTTGCTCAAAGCGGCGTTCAATATCTAAGGTGATACCGGTGTATAGCTTTCCTTTCTTTGTTTCAATTATATAGAGAAACCAATTTGTCGACATGAAAGAAGTGTATCATAAGTAAACTTTAAATTAGAATGAACTGATGAAGAATATTATTCTCTTTTTCGATGATGAGTGCATTATTTGTAATAATGCTGTTAATTTCATTGATAGGTATGACAATAAAAAAGTCTTCCACTACTCAACAACTAAAACTACTCTCGCTAAGAACTTACTTCCTGAATTTACTCTCAATACTGACTCCATTGTCTTGAAAGAAAGCGATGATATTTTTATAAAGTATGCGGCAGTTAAACGAATCCTTTCGCACTTAAATGGATGGATTAAAGTCTTTTATTATCCAAGCTTTTTAATACCGAATTTTATTGGTGATTTCTTCTATGACCTTGTGGCCAAGAACAGGTATCGCTACTTTAAAAAAGTTGAATCCTGTTCATTGGTAAACGATGACCTCAAGAAGAGAGTTTATCTAGAGTAAACTCCACTACCTAAGTCTTGACCTTGAGAATTATGATTCTTTTTATCCGATCCACGAGAATTTGAGTCGTTAATACTAGTCGACTCTTGTGAAAGATCAGAAACTGCAAAGTGACCTTTCTTATAATTACTAAACTTCTCGTGATACACACACTTATAAGAATAGTAGTCTTTTAAAAAGTTTCTATCTTCATCTGACTTAATACATGAACCTTCAAACTCTTTCATTGCATCAGTACAGAATTTCTTATCTTTTACATAGGTCTTATTAACAGCATCACAATCAAAATCTTGATCAACTGTAGCATCAATCCCTACTGCCACTGTATTTAAAAGTCCCTTAATTCTTCCAGGACAGGCTTCTTTAATTGTGTACCACTTATCTCTAACACGACAGTTCGATTCACCGTTATGAATGATCCAACGGTACTCACACATCTCAGTATCATCAAATTCATAGTTAAGATTATTTACACATTTATTAACACGATCACACTCACTCTTGGTTTTAGGAATTCCATCAAGGCATGAGTCTCTTCTTACCATGCAATTTTTTATTCTCATGCATTGCTTATTCAAAACATTACAAAATGTTCTAACGTCGTCTTTAGCATCTCGACAATTAACTACTTTCTTCTCTTCTGCCATCGAAGACAATGAAATAAATAAACCGACAAAAATAATAAGAATTGTTTTCATTACTAACCTCACAGTACAAATATTACCATATTGCCAGATCATAAGAATCGGAGAAAAAATTTCACTTAAATAAAATTTAAAGAAAGAACTTAAAGCAGTGGAAGGGCCTTCTCAAGCCTTGCTTTAGGTATGTGATTATCAAAAGATAGGGCCATTTTTACAAATGATTGTCCTTGATTATCTAGCACTGACTTTATGTAAACAATCTTAGATCTAATACTGTTCATAAAAGTATAATCACTACCAACAGTTAGCTGTAAGACATCATTTTTCTTAAATCGATATGAAGAGCTTAGTTTTAAGGCCACTCCACTTTCAGAAATATCCATAAGCTCAGCTCCAAACTTATCATTGGAACCAAAATCCGTTCCTTTTATGAATACTTCATCTTTAAAATTATTATTAATTTTAAAGCGCGTAGAAGCTCTTTCATTATTAATAAGAATTCGCCTTGGAATTTCCAGAATAATCATTTTTCCACCATGTATCTTTTTAACAATAGTAGAGAATTTTATATTCTGCCGATCATTATCAATCTCAACAGCATCACCTTCTGGGAATGATATTTTTTCAGCAAGATCTCCCTCTGGGATGAGGGCGATATCCTTAGAGAAAAGATTCACGTTCTTGATCGTAAACTTATTCTCTGTGCTTTTCACATTAAGTTTGGAACTAAAAAGTTTCGCCTTAACTAGATAGTTAAGAACGTCAAAATTGTCTTCTAATGAAATCTCAGTATTTAATTCCATAGATACATATTTAGGCAGATTTGAATTTAATGCAAGTTAATCTATTGATAGGTTAAGAAAATTTATCACAATTAGCTGTCGTCAAATTCAACAGTATTGGAAGTGTCTAAAATTTAAACAACGGTTAAATTAATTACAGACTTCTAGTGATAAGACCGCGTTTTTAAATAGGTTTTTTTGGCATCCATATTGCTCATATAAAAGTGAGATTAATTGGAGAAAATTATGAAAACACTATTTTTTACGACATTACTTTTAGCATCAATTACAACCGTGGCATCACACCCAGAAGTAAAATGCTCAACACCAAGAGAATCGACAAAGGTTCTATTAAAAGTAAAGAGTGTAACTTTTGAAAGCCAAGAAGAAGCAGCTAGAGATGTAGCTTCTATTCAAAGTGTACGAACGAAGTACTCTAGAAATGGTTTTACAAAAGTACTTTTCAAAGGTGGAAATAAATATCTTTTCCATGTTAAGAATCATAAGTCATTTTCTGAACTTGATGATTATCTAGTGATTAGATCTAAATCAGGTCATGAGATCACTTACCCATTAAACTGTACTAAGTAATAAAAGATAACGAAGATAGCAAGCTCGAAGACTCAGCCGTCCACTTTAGAGTTTGCTATCTTTTGAATTTAAAATTCTTCACAGGATCTTCAGAAGAATTATTTCCCCCAACTGGCTCTTTGCCCTGACAACCTTTTAAGAAAACAGACTCTTCTTTATCGATAACAATTTCTTTTCCAGCTCTTAGATAACTCGAATATCGAATTTTACTTTCTTTATTATACAAGGCCACATCAACATAATATCGTCCTTTCAAACTAGAACCACCATTTAGGCTTAAAGGGCTATAAGTAACTTCAGGCACCTTGGCATTAATTCTTTCAATATCTCCAGCCGTTAGACTAATCATTTGCTCAGAAAAAGATCCTTTTAGTTCTATATCTTCTATTTTTTTATTATGTTTAAATGCTGGGCAGAGAGACTTACTCAATCTCATACTAATCGATGCGGCAGAATAGAATACTCCGACCCCTGTTTTTCTAACAAGTCTTACTCTTGGAGTCCCTCTTTTTCTGGACATAAACTCTACGGAAAAATATCCAACAGTTTCTCTTCTTAAACTACTCATTCTTGTTACTTTCAATAACCAGGAATCGACTTTCTTTTCTTTATGAAGAGTTTCGAGGTCTTCTTCTTTTATGACAGGTAAGCTCACAGTGATTTGCATACCTTTAGAAATTGTTTGTTTTCCATAGGCACCAACTTTCCAAGAGATCGTTCGAAAGTCTTCAATATTAGAATCAAATACCTTAACGAAATAACTACTTCCTCTACTGGTCAATTCGCTTTTCTTCTCACAAGAAAATGTGAATAGAAGGAGTAAAAGAATTAGTAAACGTGTAACCATTGAGCATCCTTCGAAGCTTTTACTTGAGCATTAATTGAGTCATTTAAATAAACGGCACTTTCAAATTCTAATAAACTTAAAGTTTCTTCTCCAATTGATATTTCTATCTTTCCACTCAATACAACAAATGAAGAATAACGACCATTATCTTTATTAATGAGAGCACTTTCAGTATATGTTTGGACATTAAAGTCTCTATGAGAAACTAACTCTTTATTTTTATCAAGAACATTTGATTGATATAAGAAATTATCGGGTTGATTAAATGCTTTTTCAAAATTTAAAACATCAAGGGCTTTATCAATATGAAGTTCTCTTCCTACACCTTGAGCATCTTTTCTATTCCAGTCCCATACTCTATAGGTAACACCACTACTTTGCTGAATTTCAGCAAGTGTGACTCCTTTTCCTATCGCATGTACCGCTCCTGCTGGTACAAAGAAAAAGTCCCCCTTCTTAACTTCATAGAATACAAGATCATCATTGACGTCTTGCTCGCTTTCTACTTTGGCGAGAAAACTTTCTTTTGTTACCCCTTCTTTAAAGCCAAGATAAATTCCACTACCTTCCTTTGCATCAAGAATAATCCAACACTCTGTTTTACCAGATGAGCTTTCAACTCTCGCTGCATATTCATCTCCTGGATGAACCTGAACTGAGAGATAATCACTAGTGTCGATAAACTTTATAAGATAAGGAAGATTATTTTTATCAGTAAGAGTATCAAGCCCCTTACCATCAATTTTCGAAGGCCCTTCACTAAGATTAGAAACTTCCCAGGTTTCCCCAAGGTCTGTTAACTCTAATCCTTTCTTCTGTGCAAGTGCACTCGCGCCCCAAATCTTTTGAACAGTGAAAGGTTCTGTCTTAAATAGTGTTTCTCTATTGCTCACAAATATACCTCAAATATTGGTCACTTATAGTGTCTCAACTCTCCTAATTCTTTACAAGGAAAAATCCCTAAATACCTTATTTTACAGTGTTCTGATAAGAATAAATCTTGAATATCTCGTTCCAGGGTTATGATGTGTCTATGAGTTCTGAAGAAAGTATGAATATTCCTATTCTGCCGATCCCTAATATCGTGTTTTTTCCAAACACTTCGCTTCCTATTGTGATCGCTGAACCAACTTATATTCGCATGGTAAAAGAATGCGTAAAAAAGAATCAGTATTTGGGAATATCTATGGCCGAGCCAACTGGTGAGTTTGAACACCATACAAAATATTCTCCTCATGTCATTGGGAGTATCGGTAAAGTCATCATTCTCAATGAGTTCGAAGATGGCTCATTAAAAATTTTAGTAAGAGGTCATTCAAGAATTAGACTTAACAGAGTTATTCAAAATATTCCTTATCTCATTTACAATGTTTCTCTTCTGCCTGACTCACCTATGGTGAAAGATGCAATTATTGGAGATGGAAAGATAAGTCGCTTAAAAGAGATTCTCGATCAATGGACAGAATCTGCGATTCCAGACAGCTTAGAAAGAGAGACCTTTCAAAATAGTCTTAATGGAATTAGTCATATCGTCGATTATCTTTGTACTTTTATGATTAGTGATCGTCAGGTGCGACAGATTATGCTTGAAAATACATCTCTTCCTGAAAGAGTACATATCTTAAGTTCAATTTTTAATGAAGAAAGTCCTGAGTTAGATAATCCACTTATCATCAGTGCTCTAAAAGACTTCAATCTCTTAGAGCAAAATTATAAGATGGTTCACTAAAAGAAATTGAAAACAGTATTTAATAAACTTAAGCCAGCTCCTGAAATAATAGGAATTGTTAAGTTATCATCGGCAACAATTGAAGCAAGCTCTCCAATCATTCCAAGTAATCCACCAAGGATCGCAAAGAGGACAACTGAAGTACTTAAACCTACAAAGAAATAAGTGAAGAAAAAACTAATTAAATAACAAGTAATAAACCCGGCCATTGCACCCTGAAGACTCTTATTTGGTAAAATCTTCTCTTTTCCAAAAGTAATTCCAAAATAAGAAGAGATTGGATCTCCGAAGACTAGAAACATCGTAGAAAGAATCGCAATTTTCTCATTAAATAAAGCAAGAGAAATACCAACACCTAGAGCATAGAAAGGAAAACCACTTACAGAATTTCTTTCGCTTTCTCTCATAAATGGTCCCATCACTTTAAGAACCACATTATTCACAGCTTCAATTTTCATTCTCAGAATCTCAACCATGAAAGCAGCAAGAGCTAAACCGATCAATGAAAACGCCATTGTCTTTTGTTCCAGTCCAGAAGAAACATAGAAAGCAAGACCTAAAACACCTGTTCCCATGTGCCAAAGCTTTCTAACAATATGGACATCATTTCTCATGCGAAGGCCGTTTGCGGACTTCCCTTTTGATAATCCTGATACTGTTTCCGAATATGAGATATTTTCTAAGTTCATAAAAACCTTCCAAAAACCAATTTCTAAGCTCGGGTATAATAATCTCAGTTCCTATCCAAGTCCACCCTATTTGAACTTTTTACGCACCGCACACATGAAGGCCAAGTTATTAGAAAAACTTAGAAAACATCACTTTCAATATAAGAAAGGCCAGCTATAATAGAGGTAGGAAAATAGACTTAAACTACATAAGTAGCTAAAATTACATATATGACTGATTGGAATAGTGATACAAATTTAAAAGAGCAGCTCAATTTCAATGGTAACCAAAAGATTTGGGCCATTGGAGGTGGTAAAGGCGGAGTTGGAAAGAGCTTAGTAACGGCTAATCTCTCTATCTGCTTGTCTCTTATGGGCTACAAAGTAGTGGCCATTGACCTAGATCTTGGTGGAGCAAATCTCCATACATGTTTAGGTGTTCCTATTCCTGAAAAAACTCTCAGTGACTATCTAACTAAGAAAGTAAGAACGCTAGAGGAATTACTCACACCAACTCCAATTCAAAACCTAAGTATTATTAGTGGTGCTCAAGATGATGTAGGAATTGCTAACTTGAAGCATATGCAAAAGGCCAAGATTTTATCAAAAATTAGAGGTCTTGATGCTGACTTTGTACTTATGGATCTCGGAGCTGGGACTACTTTTAATACACTCGACTTCTTTATCTCTGCTGATCAAGGAATCTTAACGGCTCTTCCTGAGCCGACATCAATTGAAAATACTTATCGTTTTATTAAGTCTGTTTATCATAGAAAGTTAAAGATGGCAGAGGACCTATTAGAAATTGGGCCTCTTATTGATCAAGCAATGAACGCTAGAATTAATAACAATGCCACTCCTAATGAACTAATTGATAAGGTAATTGAAATCAATCCACAAATGGGAAGAAAGCTTCAAGCAGAAATTCAAAGTTTCGTTCCTAAACTTGTTATTAACCAAGTAAGAACTCAAGCTGATATTGATATTGGTTTTAGTATGAAAATAATTTGTAAAAAATATTTTGGAATTAATTTAGATTACATTGGTTACCTTGAGTACGATGCAACTGTTTGGCAAAGTGTAAAAAAGAGAAGACCTCTACTTATGGAGTTCCCTAATTCAGCACTTGTTTCTAATTTTGACAGAATTGTTCATCGACTCCTAAAAATATAGAGGGTTCATGTCAGGAGCAAAAAACTATTACGATATTTTAGAAGTTCCAACAGATGCTTCTCAAGAAGATATCCATAAAGGATATACTCGTGCCAAGAATGCATACTCTCAAGATAGTCTGGCCCTCTACTCTCTCATGACAAAAGAAGAATGTGATGAGGTTCTCAATCTTATTGAAGAAGCTTATACAATTCTTTCTGAGCCTGGAAAGCGTCGTCAGTATGATGAAGCAAGAGGTATCAAGAATCACAATCTCAACAATATTACCTCTGTGGATATTCAGTCTAACTTTGAAAATAATACTGACCATCAATTAAATCAAAGTAGCCCAACAACTCAAAACTCGATGTCTAAAATTGTGGCCAAGCAAAGATTTACTCTCGAATATACAGTTGATGCCAGCTTTGAAAAAGAGATTGAGCAAACAGTTGACTTCACTGGCGATTTTTTAAAAAAGGTTCGTACTTATAAGAACGTCGACATCAATAGAATGGCCGACATGACGAAAGTAAGTAAGACTTACATTATCAATATAGAAGAAGAGGATTTTAACAAACTCCCTGCAACGGTTTATGTTAGAGGTTTCGTTTATCAGATTGCGAAATGTTTAAAACTAAATCCTGAACTTGTCGCCAACTCATTTTTATATCGCTTGAAAACATGGAGAAGCGAGAATAATCCTTAGTATGGATATCCAAGAAACAATTCAAGTTGAAATTACAGAAGAACTATTAAAACTAAAAAGGCTTGATAAAGTCCTCGTTGAAAAAGTTCCAAGTCTTAGTCGAAATGTTATAAAAAATCTTTTTGAAAATGGTCATATAAACTGCGATACGGCTAAGCTCGAATTAAAAAAAATACCTCCAGTAGGAACAGTCATTACAGTTGATATTCCAGAACCAGAACCATCGGATGCCCAACCAGAAAATATTCCTTTGGAGATTATGTATCAAGATGAGCATCTTGTTATTGTCAATAAGCCAGCTGGTATGGTGACTCACCCTGCTCCAGGAAATTACACCGGAACTCTTGTTAATGCTATTCTCTATCACTGCCCTGACTTAAAAGGTGTAGGCGATATCAAAAGACCTGGTATTGTTCATCGTCTCGATAAAGGAACAAGTGGAGTTATGGTAATTGCCAAAACTCCAAAATGTCATGAGGGTCTTGTAAACCTATTTTCCACTCATGATATTGTTAGAGAATATGAATGCCTTATTATGGGAATTAAATATCTCCCTAATGGAACTCTCAAAAGTCATATTGGGAGAGATCCCAATAATCGTTTAAAGATGGCCAACAACGTAAGAAATGCGAAACACGCCATTACTCACTATAAAGTTCAAAAATTTTACGAAAATGTGGCCCATGCCATAATGACTTTAGAAACTGGGCGCACTCATCAAATTCGTGTCCATCTATCAGGTTTATTAAAATCACCTATTCTTTGTGATGAAACATACGGAAACCCAAAACAACAGATGAAAAGAATACCAGCGGAGCTTGCGAAAGTTCTTAAGGATTATCCTTACCCACTTCTCCATGCTAGAAAACTTGGTTTCATCCATCCGATCACCAAAGAAGAACTCATCTTTGAAAAAGAACCACCCCAAATTTTTAGAGAGGCCCTCGATGTACTCAACAAAACTCTCTAAAGGTATGTTTGAAATTCATTTCCAAGAACCACAACTTAGTTTTTATCAAGTAAAACAAGTTCATGGAGACCATGTCGTCTCTATTTCTGAAAATACATCAATCAACGAAATTGAAGCTGATGGAATTATCGCTCTCTGGAATCAAGGACCATTTACTCTCGCCATTAAAACTGCTGATTGTTTACCTATTACGATTATGGGAGAAAAAGGTGTTGCTCACCTTCATGCAGGTTGGAGAGGTGTTCATCAACAGATATATTTAAATCCACAAGTAAAAAAACTTAATCCTACTCACTATTATATTGGTCCTCATATCAGACAATGCTGTTTTGAAGTTCAGGAAGACTTTAAGCAAAACTTTCCTAATTCTTCTCAGTATTTTTCTTCAAAAGACCAAAAAATTTACTTTTCCCTGACACAAAAAGTTATAGATGACCTAGAATCAAACTATCCAGGAATAAAATCACAGGTTGCAAATGAATGTACTTGTTGTGACTTACAATTTTTTAGCTATAGACGCGACGCAACTGCTAAGCGAAACTGGAATTTATACCATTATACGAGTAATCTTTAAGAGTATTTATATAAATAATTGAAGGAATGAATTATGGAAGAAACGAAGTTTTTTAAGAAAGCAAATACCACTCAGCATGCGATCTATATTCTCTGCGCAATTGCAATGATTGGGCTAGGTATTTATCTAACGAATCATTACTATGCAGTTAAGTACCCTACAGGTCTAGCGAACCAATCACTTTGTGACATTAATAGTTTCTTCAATTGTGATATCGCAACACATAGTCAGTTAAGTAATATAGCGGGTGTTCCAATTTCAGTATTTGGAATGATGATTGGGATTATTGCTCTTTTCGGATACATGTTTCAATCTTCTCGTTTTGAAAAGACATTAACTCTTTTCCTATCAATGAACTTTTTAGGATGTATCTCACTTTTCCTTTATAGCCTCATAGCACTTGGTGGAATCTGTCCTTTCTGTTTCCTCTACTATGTTTTCTCAGCTGGTATGTTCTTTCTCTTTTTTAGAACATGTCGCTTTGGTGGATTTGATGCTGCTTACTTCTTTTCTTTTGGTGCCGGTATTTTAATTGCGGCTGCTATTGCTTTTTCAGTAACAAATAGCAAAGAAGAGAAAATTAAAAAAATTGCTCCTAGTCTAATTAAGCAATTTAATGGATTAAGAGACCTAGGAACAACATCATTTGAAAGTGAGTATCGTTTAGTGAGCTCTTCAGAAAAGTTTACTGATGCTCCAATCCAAATTACAAAATTTAGTGACTTCGAGTGTCCTGCTTGTAAGGCCCTATCAGAACAACTTCATGCCATTGAAAAGCAATACAAAGGTAAAATGAATATTCAGTATTTCTTCTATCCTCTTGACCATAATTGTAACCCTGCGATCAATCGTCCTCTGCACGTAAACGCTTGTCAGGCAACTTACTTATCAGTTTGTCTTCCTAAGAAATTCCCAGCTATTGAAAAAGAAATTTTTGATAACCAGGCCAATCTTTCTAAAGACTTCCTTTCAAACATTGCTAAGCGTGAAGGTGTTTCAGAATGTTTCGAAAGCCAAGCAACTAAAGATAAAGTTGCTAAATATATTAACGAGGCTAAACCATTTAACGTAAAGAGTACGCCAACTTTTATTCTTAATGGAAAAAAGATTGAAGGTGTTCTTCCAGTAAACCAACTTAAGATCTTACTGGATGAGGTTCTTCGCCAAAGTAAGTAATCATGGGTAAATCTAAAAAAAGGGAGATTCCAGTTCTTGGATCTCCCATTATTGAAACTCACTGTCATCTTGATCACTTAAAAGAAAATGATCCCAGTACAACTCTCAATGAAGCCAAAGCGTTTGGTATTGAGAAGGTCATCACGATTTCCGTTGAGCCTAAAAACCTTCAAACCGTGCTAGACATATCTTCACAGCATTCAGAAATATACTGCACCCAAGGAATTCATCCTCATCAGGCCAAACTTAGAACTAATGAAGCCATGAAAAAAATCGAAGAAGGTTTAAGCAATGAGAAAGTTGTTGCCGTTGGAGAAATTGGTCTCGACTATTACTACGACTTTACTCCTCGAGAAACTCAAATCGATGTTTTTAAAGAACATTTAGAACTTGCGATTAAGCACGACCTTCCTGTTGTTATCCACAGCCGTGATGCTGAAGAAGATACTATTGAAATTCTTAATGAGTACGCACCGAAGATGAAGCGTAAAGGTGTTATTCACAGCTTCACCTCAGATATTACTCTTGCAGAATGTGCCATAAAGCATGACTTCTACTTAGGGTTTAATGGAATTATTACTTTTAAGAATGCTCAAAATGTAAGAGATGCCTTGGCCATAACTCCAATAAATAGAGTTCTCACTGAAACAGATGCTCCTTACCTAACTCCAACACCTTATAGAGGACGTGAGAATGCTCCCAAGTATCTCCCCTTTGTTGTGGAAAAAATTGCCGAGGTTAAAAACCTCAGTGTTGATGAGGTGTTGAAGACATCCTACCAAAATGCTTTCGATCTATTCTATCGTTTGCACAATTAAGCTCTTTTAAAATGACCGAAATGCCGATAAGAAGGCATGTTCAAAAGATTAGTAGCAATATTATTTTTATTAACAACCTCTCATACACAAGCAGAGCAATTCGAGGTTTATGACCTAGATGCAGTTAATAATCGTTATGCTACATTTACAATGGTCGCTAATCCTGGAAGCCTTACTCTTGATTGCGAGAGCTTTCTCAATGGCGTTACTGTAGATGGGACAAATCAATTCTTTTATCTTTCTGAAGCTGAATGTGTGGACCTATTCCAAACATTAAAAACATACCTCAATTCTAATGAGACACTTTGCTTATCAATGGATTTTGATACTAAGGAGTGGGGTTATTGGAAAGGTTATGAAGGTTGCCTTTAATTCTGTTAAACTCGAGAATCTTGTCAACAGTATCTAAACCTAAAACATCCTGAACTTCTTCAAAAACTTTAAACTGAACATCCGATGACGTTTCTAAATCAGCGTGTGCCTCAGGGCGAAGTTCATTTATTACTTCTGTTATTTCTTTATTACGAGCAACATTAGGTCCATCATTGAAAAAATAGTCGGCGTCACTAATGAGATTAACATTCTTCCTCACATTTTGAGGAATGATATCATTGTCAAAACCTACAGAGTCTAAAGTCATCAGGAGATCAACTCTTCTAAAACCATTTTCAAGAACATTCAGTTTCTCAGCAACTGAAACAGCGGTATCCCCACCCATTCCATGACCAACAAGAATCACTGGTTGAGACATATCTCTTTTTAAAATTTCATCAACAATTTTATCTTCATCATCCCAATTGAAAAATTCTGAAGACGGAAGATGAGCACTCATCCCCTTTAGTCCATCCATTCCATCACTAAAAGGATTGATTGAAAAACCACCAACAAACATAATAGCAGGACGATGAATTGTTTTAGTTTTAGCTTCTATCTGTTTTACAGCTTCAATTTCACCAACTTCACTACTTCCACCTGAAAAGTTTGGAAGACCAATATTAGTAACTCCCGGTGTTTTAAAAGCTCTCGTCAAAGTAGATGCGGCTTCACCAAGTAGCTTCTTTCCTAAGCTCTTCGATTCTTTTGCCTTATCCTTCACCTTATCTTTAACATCTTCGATTGGTTTCTTAATTTTGTCCTTGGCCTCAGTTTTTAGATCAGCCTTCTCTGGAGATACGGACTCTCCAGCAGCTGTCTGTTTCGCAGCATCACTAATTTCAGCATTAGCCGCAGAGTCGTGGACGGCTGAGTCGTGGACGGCTGAGTCTAAAGCATCCTTTTGGAGTACTTTCGTGGCCTCTTTTCCCAATGATTTTGAATTTATGTAATCTTGACGGTTTTTATAACGTATTACGCCATTGTCCAATTTCATAGGAATATTTTAACAAGATGTGACATAAGGGTCTTCCCAAGGCAAATATGGCCAGAAGGTTAATATTCATGGTACATACTGCACGATAAATCAGTTATTTAACTAAATTCTTAGGAGTTTCAATGTCTAGTCTAAAAGTGGCCATTAATGGGATGGGTAGAATCGGTAGAACAGTTATCAGAGAGATCGTTAACCGCAATGAATCTGATATCGAAATTGTAGCAGTTAACAATCCTGGAAAGCCTGATTCATATCTTCACCTACTGAAGTATGATTCTGTTCACGGAAAATTTAATGCTGAAGTAAAGCATGAAGCTGGATCAGACACTTTTACGATCAATGGCAAAGAAATCAAATTCTATAGCATCAAAGATCCTTCAGAAATTCCATGGAGTGATCAGCAAGCTGACATCGTTATCGATGCCACTGGTAGATTTAAAGATATGGAAGGTTTAGGAAAACACAAAAGAGGAACTGTTAAAAAAGTTATCATGTGTGCTCCAGGTAAAGACCTTGATGGAACTTTCGTTGTAGGTATTAATCACAATGAATACGATGCCGCGAACCACGATGTTGTTTCGAATGCCAGTTGTACAACGAACTGTTTAGCTCCTGTAGCTAAAGCGCTTAATGATAAATTTGGAATTGAGAATGGTTTCATGACAACTGTTCATGCTTATACTTCTGACCAACAACTACTTGATGGTTCTCACTCAGATTTAAGAAGAGCAAGAGCTGCTGCTCTTTCTATGGTTCCTACAACAACTGGTGCTGCTAAAGCAGTTGGTCTAGTAATTCCAGAGCTTAAAGGAAAACTTGATGGTTTTGCGATTAGAGTTCCAACTCCAAACGTTTCGATGGTTGATCTTTGTGTAAACCTAAAAACGAAGGCCACAATTGATGAAGTAAATAATGCTCTTATTGAGGCTTCTAATGGGGCCCTAAAAGGAATACTAAAAACAGAATCTCTTCCACTTGTTTCACAAGATTATATGAGCATGAGAGAATCAAGCTGTGTTGATCTTGCACTTACAAATGTTATTGATGGGATGGTTAAAGTTGTTGCTTGGTATGACAATGAAGCTGGTTTCTCAAACAGAGTAATTGATTTAGCAAAACATATTGGAAGCAAATTCTAGGAAATCTCAATGGCCTTAAAATATATTAATGAAGCGCAACTTGAAGATAAGAAAGTCATCGCACGTTTTGATTTTAACGTGCCTCTTTCAAAAGAAGACAAAACTCAAATAACTGATACAACAAGAGTTGATCTCGCTTTAGAAACGATCAAATACATTCTTGATCAAGGTGCTTCAAAACTTATTTTAATGAGCCACTTAGGAAGACCAAAAGGTGAAGCGAAGCCAGAATTTTCATTAGAGCCTGTTGCCGCCTACTTAAGTGAAAAGTTAGGGCAAGATGTGGTACTAACAGAGAGTTGCACTGATGCTGGAATCAAATCATATTTAGGATTTAATGAAGGAAAAGTAATCCTTCTTCAGAACCTTCGTTTTCATCCAGAGGAAACTGCTAATGATCATGAATTTGCAAAGAAACTTGCGAGCTACGCAGACATTTATGTAAACGATGCTTTTGGAACAGCTCATAGAAAGCATGCTTCAACATATGAAATTAATGCTTTCTTTAAGAATAAGGCCTACGGTGGTTTCTTAATTCAAAAAGAAATAGAAGCTCTTAATAAAGTTGTTGAGAAGCCTGCTACTCCATTTGTTGGAATTGTTGGTGGTGCTAAAGTAAGTGACAAAATTAAAATTATCGAAAGATTACTTGTAAGTGTTGATAAACTTCTTATTGGTGGAGCGATGGCCTACCCTTTTCTTAAGTCACAAGGTGTAGAAGTTGGAACAAGCCTTTGTGCTGATGAAGATCTTAAGCTTGCTAAGCAAATTATGAATCTACCAAATAGTTCAAAAATAGTTCTTCCTGTTGACCATCTTGCTTCTGAAGAATTTGGTGGGAAACCGACAACAATTACTGAAAAAAATATTCCTGAAAATATGATGGGATTAGATATTGGGCCAGAAACTCTAAGTCTTTATAAGTCACACCTCGCAACTGCTAAAACTGTTCTATGGAATGGACCAATGGGGCTTTTCGAGAACGATGACTACAATAAAGGAACCTTTGGCGTTGCTGAGTCACTAGCCACATTAACTGACGCCTTCACTCTAGTAGGAGGTGGGGATAGTGTTGCCGCTGTCAAGAAAGCCAACCTAGGAGATAAAATTTCTCATGTCTCGACTGGTGGTGGAGCTTCGTTAGAATATATTGAAAATGGAACACTACCAGGTATCCAAGCTCTTAAGTTTGGAATCTAAATAAGGGTTAAAAATGGCTAGAACAAAATACATGTTAGGAAATTGGAAGATGAACCAAAGCTTAGAGGATATTGATAACTTCTTAAGCACTCTTGATAATGCCAATGAATTTTCATGTTACTGGGGAATTGCTCCACAGGCACTTCACATTCTAAGAATGATGAAAGCTTCAAAGAGATTTCCAAATATTAAAGTTGGTTCACAAAATTGTAGTGAACAGGACTTTGGTGCTTTTACTGGAGAACTTGCTGTTCAGTCACTTCTTGAGTCAGGTGTTTCTTTCACTCTTATCGGACATTCAGAAAGAAGAAGCCTCTATGGCGAAAGTGATGAACTTATTAATCAAAAAGTTTTAAAGGCTCAAAGTGAAGGTCTTCTTCCAGTATTCTGCCTAGGAGAAACTCTTGAAGAAAGAGAATCAGGAAAGATGGAAGCGGTAATTGAAGAGCAACTTGTAAAAGGTCTTGCTAATGCTTCTCAAAAAAATATTGTGATCGCCTACGAACCAGTTTGGGCAATCGGTACAGGAAAAACGGCGTCACCTGATCAGGCCAATAGTGCTCATGAGTTTATTCGTAAAATACTTTCTGAAAAGCTTAACTGGGACGCTGATAAAGTCTCAATCCTCTATGGTGGAAGTGTGAAGCCAGCAAATGTTGAAGAGCTTCTAGGGCAAGAGAATATCGATGGGGCTCTCGTTGGCGGTGCCAGCCTTAAAGGTGATAGCTTCAGCTCTCTTTGTAAAGCTGCAAGTATCTAAAATCACGTGTATATGTAGATAAAATCTTGTCATTTCCAGCTAGTATCTGATAAATGTAACTAGCTAATATTTTGTAATTTAAAGGAAATAAATAATGACTACTACCCTAATGATTCTTCAAGCTGTTGTATCTGTACTTCTTATCATTGTAGTACTTCTTCAATTTGGTAAAGGTGCCGAAGCAGGTCTAATGCAAGGTGGAGGAGCTGATAGCGTTTTCACTGGAAATCAACAAGGGAATATCTTAAGTAAAATTACAATTTTTCTTTCTGTTATCTTTTTAGGAAATTCAATTTTCCTAGCAAGAATTCAATCAAATAAAAGTTCAAGCTCTTTATTAGATGGTGAGGCTCCTGTGTCGAGACCGTTAAACTCGGATGCGACAGATGCTGCGAAATCAGTTCCAGCTGAAACGAAGCCGTCAACAACAGCTCCTGCTGAGACTAAAAAGTAAGCTCTATGAAGACTGAAATTGTAGAGCTCATTAAAAAAGAATATCATCATCTTGATAGTATCTTTTTTAATTCTGCTTATTTTGGTCCAAGCCCTTATCGTGCTAAACAAAAAGTTTCTCGAGCTCTTCAAAAAGAACTCGATCCAAGCTTCTACGATTACAATACGTGGATGGGAATTAGTGAACGTATAAGAGTTCAACTCTCTCGCCTGATTGGTTGTAGTGCTAGTAATATCACACATCAAGCTTCAACATCTGACATTATTAGTATTGTGGCCAATGGTTATGATTTCAAAGAAGGCGACGCTGTTTGTGCAATTAACAAGGACTACCCTTCTAACGTTTTACCTTGGATGCTTGCCAAAGAAAGAAGGGGTGTTGATTTTCAATTACTTGATCTTGAAGAGGAAGTTATACCAACTCGAGAATGGTTAGAAAAAAAGCTTCCTAAGAATACAAAGATCTTCAATGTTTCCCATGTGACTTTTGATACTGGTAAGAAAGTTGATATCTTAGAAATTGGAAAGCTTTGTCGTGAAAGAGATATTCTCTTTGTCGTTGATGTCACTCAAAGCTTAGGTGGAAGACCTATTACCAAAGAAGAGCTAGAATATATTGATGTCCTAGCTTGTAGCAGCTACAAATGGATGCTTGGTCCTTATGGTCATGCTTTTGGTTATTTTAGTCAAAAAGCCTTAGACCTTGTAAAACATCCTCGCGCTAATTGGATTACATCTCCAAATAGCAAAGTCGTTTACAACCTACTTGATTATACTACTGACACTCTCCCTGGAGCACGAAAATACGATCGTGGTCAGGCTTCTAATATGCTAACCATGAGCTGTTTAGAAGGGGGGATCGAGTTCTTAAGCGAAGTAGGATTAGAGACGATTCAACAACATAATGAAGAGTTAAGAGATTACTTCTTAGATAATTTTCCTAAATCAAAATATGAAGTGATAACGCCAAAAAATAATATGGCCAATATCCTTTGCTTAAAGACAAATCACAATAATCCACTCACTCTTGAAAGAGAGTTAAAGTTTAGAAATGTTGATGTGAGTATTCGCCAAGGAAATATTCGCTTAAGCTTCCATATCTTTAATACTAAAGACCATATTAGAGAATTAATTAGAGCACTTGATATCTAAATAGAAATTAAGCCGGCTTTTTCTTACGACCTTGAGAAACTTTTACCTTTCCAAAGTTATCTTCATCCTTCTTCAAAAAATCATCTCTTTGAACTTTGGCCTGAGGCTTACGTAGAGGTAATACATTATGCGGCTGACAAGGATCAAACTCATCAGGTAGTTCTTGATTAACTTTTCCTTTCATCAGAACATTGGAAACATTCTGGGTAAAGATTTCGAAAAGCTTAGGATCTATCTTTCTTCCCACCGAGCGAGACATAACCTGAATAGCATCTTCAGTTGAAAGAACTTCGTGATAACTTCTTTTCGTCGTAATGGCATCGTAAAAGTCAGCAATGGCCGTAATTCTAGCGAAGACATGGATGTCATCGCCCTTAAGCCCATAAGGATAACCAGTTCCATTATAATTTTCGTGATGTTCTAGAATTACTCTTTTGATAATTTCAAAGTCGACTTCTCCTTCTCCACTACAGCTTTCGCAATGGCTCTCCATCAACTCATGTCCATACTCAGGATGCTTTTTAATCACAGAGAAGTCCTCTTCACTTAACTTTCCAGGGTTATTTATAATCTTAGTTGAGATCTTAACCTTTCCTAAATCATGAAGTAAGCCACCCATTCCAGCAATCACTAACTCTGCTTTAGAAGCATTAGGTTTTAAAGCTTGAAAAATAGATATTGAGTACATCGACACATTTATCGAATGGTCATAAGTATAAAAATCGTGAAAACTTAAATTTGCAATGAGCCCTTGCACTTCACTAATGTCGTAACCTTTGATCACTTCTACCATTGACTCAACAGATTCCCGACATCCCTCAATTGTTTCCTCTAGAACTTCATTCGTAAATTCTTTATCCTCATCAAAAATTCGATCTAAATAAACAATCGCACTATCTTTGATCACCTCAGCTTTCTGAGTATCAGAAGCATTTTCATTTTTTACTAAACTCTTTAAATATAAATCTCTTTGAGTTTCCAAAACATAGAGTTGAAAATATTTAGTTTTAAAATCGGCTAAGTCACTTTCAGATAACGTATTACCTGCAGCAAAGATTTTTACAAACTTCTCTCTTGTTTCATGTGTTGAAGAATTAATATAGAGATCGTAAGGAAGCGAAGCCTCAGTTAAGACTAATTCAAATGAAATTGAAAAAAAGCTTTCGCTACCTAAGTTTTTTACCATAATACACCTTCTAACTTATCGGCAGTTAAGAAGAGATTATCAAGGCTTATATTCTAGCATACTTATGGTAAACTATTGTTTTTACATACATAAAGGCCAAGCAAATTGCCTGGCCTTCATTTCTTTTCAATTTATTTCAAATTTCTAGTAATTTCTAGAAAGGGATATCATCTGAAGTAAAGTTTGAATCAGTTGAGATATCGTAATCTTGATTCATTACACTTTCATTCATTGCTCCCTGAGCTGGAGCTTGTTGCTGTTGATAATTCCCAGCTCCCTGAGTTGCTTGACCACCAAGAAATTGAATATTCTTAGCAACAATCTCAGTTGTATATTTCTTTTGACCTTGCTGATCTTCCCATGATCTTGTTTGAAGAGAACCTTCGATAAAAGCTTGTCTTCCTTTAGCAAGATATTGGTTACAAAGTTCAGCAAGCTTTCCCCAAACAACAATTCTATGCCATTCAGTTTTTTCTTGTTTTTGTCCACTCTTGTCAGCCCATGATTCAGAAGTTGCTACTGAAAAGTTTGCAACAGCTGTTCCACCTGGTGTGTACTTAAGCTCTGGGTCCTGACCTAATCTACCAATTAAAATTACTTTGTTAATACTCATTCGAGTGTCTCCTTGTGTGTGCTTAAATAAGAGAAACCATCTTTAAAATTCTCTTATTACTGCCTGTTGATTTGTACTATGAACATACTAAGCAAAGGCCAAAAATTAAAGTAAGAATTTCTGACTTTTCCACTGTAATACTCGAAGACAACAGTGCAGGCCTGACTCAAAAAGCCATAATTCTAAGTGTAAGAAATATCAAAAAGGGAAGGAATCTACGCAGTTAAGTTAGACTCAGGATAGTCATTATTTGACTGACTTCCAGCGAGTTGGGATGAATGTTCACTTTCTTCGGCTTGCTCATCACCCCCCTTATCTTGCCAGAATTCAGAGACAAGTCTTCTAGCAACTTTCACATCTTTTTTATACCAACCCGCATCAAATCCGCAGTGAGGACAAGAAACTTCCTTTCTGAAAAGGATACGTCTGGCCCCTTCAAAAGCTCCAAGATAGATGAAGAAACTAAAGACACCTCTTCCATCCATTACTGGCCAAAGAGATGCTGCCGTCACAACAGTGAGAAGAATAATTTGAATATAGTTCTTAGCAGTTAAACGATGAGAAACTGTTATCGCTCGGGGAACCCTACACAAAGGACAATAGAACTCCATCGCGGCATTCTTATAACGATAAGGTCTAAAATCTGGCTTTGATGTACGTTTTTGATAAGACACAGCTCCTCCTTGCTTACTCTATTTTAGCTTGAAAAGAGGCATGAAAATAAGGGGGAAAAGTCTTCAAGAGAGCTTCTCAAACGTCTTTTTAGACACTTGAGAAGCCTTTCAAAATTATAGTGAAACGTTGAAACCTAAATAGCTGGCGTGAACACGACCAAAATAGTCACTTGTTGTTACAGAGCGAGTAACAGCATAGTGCTCAACTGAGAAATGACCAGCTCTTAGAGTAAAGTTCTTTCCTAGGTGATAATTAGCATACCCATGATAAATATCTCCTGGGTAAGAACCAAAATGAAGAAAGTCATCAGAGTAAAGATCGGTTTGAATCGCATATCCAGTAGACGTCACGTATTCAAGACCAACATCTAATTTTTTAAACTTATAACGAGCACCAAGTAAGTAACGATTTCCTTCCGCTCTTTCACTTCTTAAGAAACCGCCAAGATTAATCTCTGTCCCAACTGGATAGAGTGCTTGAAGAGTTGCGTTGGTATTATTAGAAGCAAGAACTCTTGCCTTAATATTTGCTCTTGGATCAGTAACTGAACGAGTATAACTTAGATAAGAATCAAAACGAGTTCCAAACATATTTTGGAATTCAGAATAAAGAGTCGCAATTCTTACTTTCACCATATCTTTATTATCTGCCAGTAATCTATAAGTGTTGAAATCTTCCCCTCCGTTAGCGGCCATTAAAGCAGCTAATGTAGAGTTTGATTGAGCAGCACTTTCAAGAATTCCCCCTTGAGTAACAGCTGACCTAAAAGCTGAAAAGTCATAGTGAGAATATTGAGCGATAAAGAGTAGCCTTTGACCTTTTGAAAATCTATTTTCAATCTCAAGCATTTGAGAAAAGCCAACAGAACTATCTGTTACTTCAGTTGGTCTCTTTGGATCAATTCTTGTTCCTTCATTAGGATCAGCATCATAATTACCAGAACCAACTGTATAAACTGTTCTCGTAATTAAAGAGAAATTAGTTTTAAGCATATTATGCCAATCAACAGTTAAAGCTGCACCATCAAGTGGTAGTGAATAGTTTGTTACTGGATAAGTTCCCTGTCTAGAACGAGAACTTCTCATATGCTCAGGTGGACCATTTGTCGTTGGAAGACGACCCATAGTTAAGATTACTGGCCCTCTGTTTGGACGATAATCAAAGTAAGCTGATCTTAAAAGAACACGGCTCCCTGACTCACCTTCTGTTCTTTCAAAAGATGGAGTTTTATTTGTTTGAAAATCATCATTACCTAAATGATTAACGGCAAATGAAGAATAAAGTTTTACTTCCTTATTCACTTCACCGGAAAAACCAATTTTAAAAGTGTTCTTCGTAATTTTATGAGTTGCTTCCCCATCTTTGACTGTGCTGTTCTTTTCTTGAATATTTCCATAGAAAGAAGAGAGTTCCATATCCGTCTTAATACGATCAGTGATACTCTTAAGCTCAAGGTCAGTTAATCTCTCATCAAGAGAATTAAGACTTGTTTCAGCCGAGACTAAGTTTATAGAAAATAAGGTAAATACTAGTACTAATAGATTCATTGCTTTCATCACACTACCTACCAATTACCGAACCATCATATTTTGATTTAATGGTTGTTAGAATTTCGTTTAATTGTTCACAGTTAATTTCATTACATTTAGATAATACTTTTTTAGAGAAAGTTCCTTCACAGGAATTATCTCCACCAAGTAGTTCAAGCATGGCCTTCTTTACCAGTAATGAATTTGATGATGAACATTGATTCTTAACTTCAGAAATAAAGTCCGAAACCACTCCGGCACTAATATTTGAAGTCATCAAAGACAACAATAATAATATTCGTAAATTTTTCATGAGGATATGAAAGCAGGAGCTAGACAGACCGTAAAGAAAAAATATCTATTTTTTAAAAAAAGACCACAGGAACCCCCTCGGGCTCCTGTGGAAGAATTGCATCATAGGAAACTTCCATTTCTGAAAGCTTAACTGAAAAGTGATGCTGGAAGGGCACGCCACCTAACAAACGTTCCACATCTGAGGTCGTGACACTACCCCAGAACACCTTCTATGTTTCAAGCGGCGTTCCAAACTTGAGTACGTAAGTTTAGTAATTTAGCCATACAATTGACGCTCCAAATTGGCTCCAGTAGCATTAAGACACTACTTTTATTAAGGGTTTAGAGACTTTGAAAGGTTACAAAAATTGGCGAAATGAAGAGGGACAGCTCAGTATATTTATGGGCATGACTCTCCTTGTGATCGTTAGTTTCCTCGCTTTCATTATCAATGTCGGCCTCTTTGTAAAGGCCAAGATAAATCTCCAAAATGCAGTCGATGCCGCTGCTTATTCTGGTGCCTCTGTTCAGGCCAGACAGCTAACGAATATCGCCTATCTGAATTGGGAAATGAGAAACACTTATAAGGAATGGATGTTCAAGTACTATGTTCTTGGACAAAAAAAACTTGAAGCCACTCAGTTAGTTAATATTGATACTCCTTTGAATAATCCATACATGAACTTTCGTCTTCGTCCTTTCTATACTCCAGGACAAAGTGGTTATGATCCGACTATTTATGATTATTATAATGTTCCTAGTATCTGTATTGACTACGGTTCTTCACACCCTATTTGTCATATAGCTTCCGTTCCAGGTCTTCCACGATTTAATGCTGTAGGTATGCCTTCTATTTCTGAACAGCACGAAAGTTTTCTGAACTCTTTAGTGGCAACAAAATCCGATGCTTGCTCTTCAAGGTCAAATGTAAATATGGGAACGGCCATGCTTTGGGCCTACGGAACAAGAAATTCATCTCTCTTTTCCGATGTTCCTGATATTGCTTCTTCCAGACCAGGGGCTTGGACAGAATCTCTTGAGCTTGCTCTTCGTATGAGAAACTTAGAGATGATGATGAACCTTCCTCCTTTATCAGAACCAATTTGTTTGCAACCAACGAGTGCAGCCTGTATTCCAGCTAATGAGTTAGACGATAAGATGACGGCCATTCCACTTTACGAAAGACCAATTAAATCTTTTTGGAGTGCCTTTAGAAATTTAGGTGGTGGTGCTTACAAAGAAGATATGAGTGACCCCTTTGTTCAAAGCTTTCGTTTAACTGAACTTAAGCCTAATCCTTTAAATGTAAATCCAAATTCTCTTAGTGGATTCCTTATTCCTTCTGCGGCAGGAACAATTGGAGAGGAAGGCTCTACTCCTTTTGAAAAACATTATGTGGATCTGCAAATTTATCCAATGAACCTTGTGACTTTTTACACCACTTTCGTAACGACAACTGGTGACTTTAAAAACTCAGGGGTTAGTTCAGAATCGGATTGTGCTGGTGTAAAAACTGCACTTCCTATTCCAGGTTATATTTTAGGATTTACTAAAAATCCTCAAGTCGTTACTTACTACCCAGTAAAAGGTGAGGCTGAGTTTGTAGGTCTCTTCTTTCCTTTCACTGAAACCAATGGAATCAAGCTCACTGCTTATGCCGCCGCAAAGCCTTTTGGTGGAAGAATCGGTCCTAAACTTTTTTCAATTCAAAATGAAACGGTCATTCAACCAAGAGCTGAAGCAGAGAAGAGACTAACAGTTCCTTATTTTAGTGCTCTTGATACCGCGCCTGTCGCTGCTGCTACAGGAGGAATCAAAGCTGGTTATCCAATTCCTACAACTGTTGATTTCTGGGCCTCTGCAAGTAAGCTCACGATCGGTGGTAACCCAACTACCGGTGAGGATATTGGTTATGGAATTCCAAACCTCGTTTATGACTTTGAAAATATGAGTGACATTCAAAATATTGGTTATAACTTTGCAACTGATATTGTGATTTTAACGAAGGCTCCTACTGACTCTGCTGCCTATGCAGGAGTTCTTGAGAACCAAGGTTTATACGACAAGAAACAATTTAAGATGTTTGCAGAAAACCAAGTCTCAAGTGGTGGTGCAGTTCTTCGAGGAAGAGATGTTCTTCAATCTATCTTTAATGCTAGAAAGCCAACTCGCTACGATGCTATGAACTACCTTATCCCAGTTCTTGGTAGTCCAGATGCGAATCCTGCTGGCTGGGATACTCAAAATTATGCTGAAACAGTTTTAACTGAAGCTGTTACCGGTACTCCTATGTATAGTCTCTATGCCCCGCTCTTTGGAGAAGGACTTCTCTATAAAGAGATCGCAGAATTTACCAATATCATTGAGGGATATTTAACGGCCAATGAAACTCAGATTGAAAAATATATAGAAGCCCTTAAAGAAGTTCATGATCAAATTCTCGACGAATCTGCTTCGGCAACCAGAGGTGGAGATTCATATCTTGCAGCAGCTAAAAGTATCTACGATGAACCACTTCAAGTGAGTGGAAACCCGGGTGATTCTCAATGTGAAAAGCTTGCTATGGCCCAGAAATTTAATATGTTCTTTTTTGGTACCGGGGAAGCTTGTGGGATAACTCCATTAAGAATCAAATTAACTGAATACTATAACGATATGGCAAACAATGATGGTCGCTATGCAACATATTATACGACAAGCTATGTCACCAATCCTGAGTTAACAGAATCAGACCTTATGACAGGATATGCTCCAGGAGCGAGACAAGGAGCCAATGACGATGGAACTTGGGTTAAGCCATATGGAAGTGGAGCTACTCAATTGGCCAAGAGGAATTTCTATTCGACCAAGTTCTTTGCTATCGATCGAATGACTGAAGGTGGTGCTCAGCCTTATGAGAATCCAGGAATTTTCTATGAAAGTAAGACTGGTTCAAGTTTTTTACAACCCGCAGAAGATTTCTTAGGTATTCCTCAAGTAAATAAGCTTCCTCGAAGCGTTCTTTCCGAGTTTGATACTCTGGATTTCTAAAAGAAAATTTCTTGATAGAAACTCCGTTTTTTAGCTATACTGCTACTATTCAAAGGTATTTCAATGGGTATCATTTCAAGGATATTAGACGTGGCTAAAAAGAAAGTAGCGAAGAAAAAAGTAACTAAAAAGAAAGTTGCAACTTCGGCTTCTAAAAAGAAGACGAAGAAAAAAGTTGCTAAAAAGAAAGTAGCGACTTCTTCCGCGAGGAAGAAGACTGCGAAGAAAAAAGTTGCAAAGAAAAAAGTTGCTAAAAAGAAAGTTGCGAAGAAAAAAGTTGCAAAAAAGAAAGTTGCGAAGAAAAAAGTTGCTAAAAAGAAAGTTGCGAAGAAAAAAGTTGCTAAAAAGAAAGCAGCGAAGAAAAAAGTTGCTAAAAAGAAAGTAGCGACTTCGGCTTCTAAAACTTCTTCTGCTAAGAAGAAGGCGAAGAAAGCAGCAACTTCGGCTTCAAAGAAGAAGGCGAAGAAGACTGCAAAAAAAGTAGCGAAAAAAGACGACGGTCCAAAGAAGCTAAGCCGCGAAGAAGCCATTGAACTTTATAGACAAAAGAATGAAATCCAAATTGATAAAGAACTCCTTGAAAGTGCTGTAATTGAAGATGAGCCTGAAGTAGATGTAGAAACTCCTGAGGAAGTAACAGAAACTTCTGAAGAAGAGTCAACAAAAGCGGAAAAAGAACCACCTCAAACAACGAAACTATCTGAAGAATATAATCCTGATGATGACTCTGATGACGACGGTGCTGGTGACTATGGATTTGGCTGGGGCTACAACGATGCTTTTGACCAGCCAGATGAAGAAGAAGAGCCTGAAGTCCTAGACGAAGATGAGCTCTACGCTAGAGGCCTTGATAAAGACGAAGAAGAAAAAGAAGAGCTATGAGTACACCTAAACTAGAGTACTTTTATTTTGACGCTTGCCCTTTCTGTCAAAAGGTCCTCAGGGTTATTCAATCAACAAATATTAAAGTGGAATACAAGGACATTATGTCTGATATGAGCTCGCTAGAAAGATTAGTAAATGACACAGGTAGACGTACTGTCCCATGCCTCTATATCGACAATATGCCAATGCACGAATCCGACGATATCATCCACTGGATCGAGGAAAACGTAGACAAATTAGAGAAAAATTCCTAGTTTTGATCAAACAAATCAATGAGGAGCTCTCTTGGAAATTCGTGATCCCGTCCACGGTTCAATTCATATTCTAGATGAAGAAACCCCAATTATTAGAAATGAGTTTTTTCAGCGCTTAAGAAATATCAAGCAGCTTGGATTTTCTGAATATGTTTTTCCTGGAGCTACACATACTCGCTTCATCCATTCAATTGGAGTGATGAATGTTGGAGAAAGGGCCTTCAATAAACTTTTTAAAGACTTTAAAGAAACACCTGAGCTTCTTAAGCTAAAAGAAACGTTTAAGTTAGGATGTCTTCTTCACGATATTGGCCACGCTCCTCTCAGTCATACCACAGAAATTGTTATGCCAAATCTAACAGAGCTTAAGATTCCAGAAGAATTCTTAAGTAAAAAAGATATTGGCAGAGATAGAAGAGCGACCCACGAAGATTATACGATTAAATCAATTGCCGACAGTAGCTTTGCAGAAAGCTTTAAGTTAGTAGAAGAAGAGTATGGGGTTAAAAGAAAATATATAGCTGACCTCATTAGAGGACACACCGATCATCATGACTACTTCACAATTGATGGTGTCAGCTATTTTCCAATCCTTCATCAACTCATTTCGAGTGAACTTGATTGTGACAGAATGGATTACCTCCTAAGAGATAGCTATTTCTGTGGTGTAAGCTATGGTGGTTATGATCTTGATTGGCTACTCGATAATCTTAAAATCTGTATTGAAGATGACAAAGCATTTTTAGGAATTACAGAAAGATCAGTTGTCACATTTGATGACTTTCTTCTTAGTCGTTATCACATGTTTGTCATGGTTTATTTCCACTATCGTGCCGTTTGTCTTGAACAACTTCTTTATAAGTACTTTGAGACTGAACCAAACGAGTACACAATTCCTGCGGATATCGAATCATATGTTGAGCATGACGATCATTTCTTAATGAAAGTTCTTAGGAACTCTAAAAATAAATATGCTAATGCCATCATTAAAAATGAAATTCCTCAAAAGATTTACGAAAGTTTTAATGATACTCAATTAAAGAAATTATATTCAATTCAAAGCTGGCTTGATGAGCAAGGGATTGAGTATATTCGTGGATCTTCTCGAGGAAGGCTCTCAAAATACTATAGTGATTCTCATACTCCAGTAGATAAATACTCAATGAAAGTTGTAAGACAATCTCTGGGTAACAAAGATTCTCAGGTTTTTAATATCAATGAAAGTACTGAACTTTTCCAAAAGTTTAGTAAATCACACGAGATTAACCGTCTTCACGTGTCTCTTAATGAGCTTTCAGAGAGTGCTCGAAATGAGCTATTAAAGATAATTAAAGACTAAACTAATTCCGCCAAGCGTTACACTACCCCATAGGAAAAATCCTTGGTGTTGAGTATAATTGTCTAAATGAATAAGTTTTCCCTATACACATTACTCATTCTTATTTTTTTAGGATTGAGTAAAAGTTTTTCTCCTTCATCTAAGAGAACAGATCACATTGTTAATGATCGTGTTTTCTCTAGTTATTTTAAAGGGGCACCAGTTTCAGTTGTGTTATTGGATAGATTTCAAGCTGGCTTTTTAATTAAAACTTATTATTTTCATTTAAAAATCATGCACGTCTTTAAGTCTCCAGAAACTGTCACAATTAGAGTGGGAAAAAAGCTGTGGGAAAAACATAAAGATAATCTTGGGATGTCGATTTTTCGTAGAGAAGAAAGAAATGGAAAAGAGTACTTAACACCAATGCCTCCCGGAATTCTCTTTGTCGGAGATCCTAGTTTTGGTGGATGGGAATATCATGCGAGTGGAGCAAAACAATGGAAGTTTCATAGGGCCTATCGAAAGTTTCCAACTTTATTCTACTGGGGCGACTTCAGACCAAGCTATAAGTTTTATCAAAGATCTAAAACTTACGAAGAAAATCAGCAACCTTTCTACGGTCTCTACAATGAGTTTGGATCGAAAGGTGAAATAACAAAACTAATTTTACAAAGCGTGGAATCTAAAGAGTTCACTCCTCCAAGTGAAACATTTTTAGAACATGTGAAGATATATCTAAGTACTCCACCATGGAGTAATTGAGACTTTTATGAACGAATTATTTGATAAACTGATTCTCCAAGTACTTTTTACAGTTCTCATCTGCGCCAGCCTATTCTTTTATAAATATGCTCATGGAGTATTCTATCCAAGCACAAGGCAACACTTCTTTAAGAGATTCTATCCTTCGAAGAATAGTTCTGATACTCTCCACTTCTTTTCTCGTATCATTGGTATTGGAATTATATTTTCGGAATTTAGCTTTAACTTATCGACAGGAATTAGCTTAGCGATACTCGACTTCTTTGCAAAAGCGATCTTTGGTTTTTTTCTCTATCTTATCTCTCTCTATATTGTTGATAGTATTGTTCTCTATAATTTCGAATATAAAGACGAAGTCCTTAAAAGAAAAAATAATGCTTATAGTATTATTACTCTTGCCCAAAGTATTGGGATTGCGTTTATCTTAAAAACGATTTTAAAAACAAGTGAAACGTCACTTGTTATGCTTATCTTTCTTTGGCTTTTTTCTATGGTGCTGATTGGATTTGCATCAAAGACATTTCCTCTCATGTCTAAAATGAGCTTCAACCGATTACTAATTCAAAAAAGTCTTCCTCTTAGTTTCAGCTATCTTGGATTCTTTTGGGGTTGGGTACTCATTATCACAAGTGCTCTTGATCATAAGTTGATTAGTATTAAGTGGTATGCCATTCAGGTTGTCTTAAAGATTCTTCTTAGTCTGATAGTTCTCCCTATATTTACTAGAGGGCTTAAGATTATTTTCAGAATTTATGATGAAAAAGATGATAAAAAGAATCAGGAACTCAAAGATGATACAGAAATTAATGAACTTGGATACGGTGTCTATGAAGGAGCCCTTTTCTTTACTTCATGCTTCTTAACAATTGTTATTACCAATCGGGTATTTTTTGGCACCTTTTATCCGTCATTCTAATTTAGTAAAATGATATAATAAAGACATCCAACAAACACAGGGAAGTGAATTATGGATATGAAGTTTTTCCAAATGTTAGAACTTATCAATCAACGTCTTAGTAAGATTGAAGCAAATATTTCTAGAATTGATGAGAAAATGGATTATTCATTAGCACTACAAAGAAATCACCTAATAAGAATTAAGAACGGTCAGGACATTGATGATCAAATGATCCTCATGGGAAAACCATATAATGATCTAACGCCACAGAGGGCCTATGAAATTTATAAGAATCCTGATGCTGACTTTATTCTCCTCGATGTGAGTGCCAAGTCATTTAATCCCAATCAAAAGATTGTGGGGACTGTGAGAATTCCTCTTGAAGAACTTGAAGGAAGATATTCTGAACTTATGTCTAAAACGACTCCAATTCTCGTTCTTTCAGAAAAAGGTCTTCGCTCAATTCAAGCTAGTGAACTCCTAGTTAAGAAAGGTTACTTCAATGTTAATAATGTTTCTGGTGGATATGCTTTTTGGAAAGGATTCTCTCCAGACAAAGGTTCGCTTCCAGATCTACCTCAAGGATAGATTAAAGCATTGGTAATTCGTTATTTTGAACTGAATTAATTTTCGTATGAAAATTCTTAAGTAAGTGCTCTACTCTATCTAGCTCAACCTCTCCTAAAATTTTTGAATATTCAGACTCAATTTCAGAAGTTGCTTCCATAAGATAAAGCTTAAATTTCTGCCCGTAATCAGTAAGGAAGATCTTTTGCTCTCTTCTATCTCTTTCACTTAATTTACGGATAATATAACCACGACTCTCAAGCTCATTTAAATGAGAAGTCATCGTTTGTTTTTTAAGACCACAAGCAACACCAATCTCTTTAATACTTGGACCTTCGTTCTCGCAGATATAAAGTAATACCTCAAGAAAACTTGGCCTTAAATCAGTGAAGCCTTTTTGTTGAAGAACATCAAGAAGTTCACCACTATATAAGCGGTAAATTCTTTTAAGCAAACTTCCAATTTGCGAGATCTTCTTCATTGATACCCTACATTAATTAGTATTGTTATAAGACTATATAGCAAGTTCGTGCTGTTCGCACAAGTTGACATAAAAAGTTAGAATTTTATAAACGATAGCCTTTTTGCTTAAGGTCAAAGATCGTCATCGCTCTTTCTAGCTCTTCTGGAAGAGGTTTCTTCTCCTCTTTGGAGATAATTTCCTCAGTAATTTCAATATCTTGAAGTGTATCCACTCCCATATGCCATAGCTGAGAGCGAACAATATTCTTAGTCGTTGTTGGAATAATCGGGGCGGCATGGCTATTTTGCACTAAGCTCAAACAAAATCCTGTTATTAGAAAAGAGAGAGCTGTCATCTTTAATACGGCCGTCAAAAGTTTACGCAAAATTCCCATCAAAAATCCCCTATTTAGTGGTTTCTGACTTATTTAATGCATGTACCGTGCCTCCCCTACCCGGGCGGTTTTAAAAGAGGTTACGGGAGTTACTTATCGAGGTCGCGATCCCATTACATATTCCAAAAGTTAGTAATGATGATCCACCATAAGACATGAAAGGTAGTGGAAGACCAACAATTGGCATAAGACCGGTCACCATACTCATGTTGATGATAGTGTGCCAAAAGACTAAGGCCATCATTCCAACCATGACGATACTATCGAATATTCGAGGGACGGTGGTGGCCAAAATAAGATAGCGAAAGAGTAAAATCACATAAAGGGCGATAAGAAATAGAGAGCCTAGTAAGCCATGCTCTTCATTGAAAATAGAGAATACAAAGTCGGTATGGTTTTCAGGAAGATAATTGAGTGAAGCTTGCGTCGACTGTTTAAATCCCTTCCCTAAGAATTGACCTGACCCGATAGCAATCTTAGATTGAATAGCATTATAACCAGAACCTCTTGCATCTTTACCAGGATTTAAAAAAGTCGAAATTCTTCTTCGTTGATATTCTTTTAAACCAAACTTATACATCACACCGCCACTAATTATTCCAATAAGGGCGAGAATTCCAATCGTCTTCCATTTAAGTTTTCTATAAAAACTCATCACTAGAAAAATGAGTAGAATAAGGAGGCCAGTTCCAAGGTCTGGCTCAAGTACAATCAGTATAGTTGGAACCCCAGCAATGATAGCGGGTATTATCAATTCCTTAAGACCCATCTCCCGGTCGGGATTTACTTTAGCAAACCATCTTCCCAAAACAAGTATCGTTGCTATTTTGGCAATTTCAGAAGGTTGAATACGAACTGGCCCTAAGAGAAGCCAACGTCGAGCTCCCATTCCCTCATGCCCTAAAACTAACACCAGTATTAAGAGAACGACGATAAATAAGTAGAAAAAGTAACTATAACGAAAGAAGTTCTTTGGCTGAATGAGACTAACAACCACGGCAACAAAACAACTTAAACAATACCAAAGAAGTTGAGTCTTATAGAGTCCAGATAAGTAAGTGGAAGCGTGAGTAGCACTATAGAGATTTACAATCCCCATTATAAATATAGCAGTGGAAATTCCCAGGAAGGTAAAATCATATCTTTTAAATATTTCAATTATCGCTTTGCTATTCACTTTCCTGATCCCCAGAAGATTGAGTTGATTCGGAGGCTTGTGCTTCCTCTCTCTCTTTTTGCTTCTTAAGTCGTTGTTGTTTTCTTAGTTCAGCTAAATAAGCTTTCTTCTCTTTTTCATAAATCTTTTGATAAGTATTCGGGTGATACTTCTTCATATATTTTGTAATAACATCTCTCACTACTGGAGCGGCTGAAGAAGATCCAGAACAACCATGTTCAATCACAGCAGCAACAGCAATCTTTGGGTCATCGTAAGGAGCATAGGCCACGAAAATACCATGGTGACGATCTTTATATGGCATATCTGTACATTTCGCGAATAACTCTTTCGAAGTCATACTTCTCACCTGAGACGTTCCAGTTTTTCCGGCCATCTGAATTCCACGTCCACGGTACCACCATGCTGTACCACCTTTTTCATTCACTACTTGATAGAGACCTTTTTTTACCGCTTTCAAACTTGCTTCACTTACTTCAATCTCTCCCACCTTCTGAGGCTTAAAGTCTTTTACAATTTCACCAGTATTAGAAAAAATTTCTTTTACAAGCATTGGCTTATAAAGAGTTCCATTATTTGCAATAGCCGCATATGAGAGAGCTAGCTGAAGAGGAGTAGCAAGAATATAACTTTGTCCAATAACACAACTAAGTGTTTCACCTAGTTGCCACTCTTCACCTCTCGCCCTTCTTTTCCATTCTCTAGTAGGAATAAGACCTTTCGTTTCACGCGAGAGAGTAATTCCAGTTTTAGAACCAAAGCCAAACATCTTAGCGTACTTCGCCAAATCATCGATATCTAATTTGGTAGCAATGTTATAATAGTAAACGTCGACAGAACGCTTTAAAGACTTATAGACATTTGTCATCCCATGTCCAGACTTCTTCCAATCGTGAAAAATTCTTCGACCAAGTCTAAATGTTCCTCGACACATCATCTCTTCATCAGCCGTCACGATTTTTTCTTCGAGGGCCGCTATGGCAGTGAAAGTTTTAAAGGTCGAACCTGGAGAATAATGTTCTTGAATAACTCTATCCCTTAGAGGATTGAGTTCATTATTTCTTAATTCATTCCAATATTCAGCGGTTAATCCTTTAGAAAATTGAGTTGGGTCAAAAGCAGGGTTACTCACCATAGTGAGGACTTCACCAGTCTTCACATCGACACCGACAACAGAACCAGTTTTTCCTTCAAGGGCCTTAAACGCTTCAATTTGAAGATCACGATCCACTGTCAGACGAATATTATTTCCAGGTGTAGAAACTTTATTTTCGATTCCTTGAAAGAGAGCATTAGATTTAACAAATCTTCTTCTTCTCCCTCTAGCATCAACTTCAACAAACTCAAAACCATCTTCTCCTCGAAGATAGAGATCAAACTTTTCTTCAATTCCAGACTGACCGATCCAGTCCCCAAGTTTGTAACTAAAGTTATCTCTCTTCCTATATCTTGGAAGTTGTGACTGACTGATCTCTGAGATATAACCCAATAAGTGTGCCCCAATTTCTTTATCTCTATATTCTCGAGAGATAAATGTTTGAACTTCAACTCCAGGCATTTTGTTATTTTCAGTTTCAATAACTGCCACTTCTTTTAATGAGATATTTTTCTTAATAATAATTGGACGATATCTCGCTTGACCGCGATTCTTTCTCAATATCTTTTTAATATCATCCATATCAATACTCAGAATTTGAGCCAACTTATTCAATGTTGCTTTTTTATTCTTTAAATATTGCGGGATAACAATGGCATCAAAGCGAGGAATATTATTGATAAGCATTTCATTATTACGAGAATAAATCATTCCCCTTGGTGCTTTAATAACCTCTTTTCTTAAACTATTCTCTAGAGAGAAAAGTCTAAATTGATCACCTCGATAAATTTGTAAATACCAAAGTCTCGCTAAAATAATAACGAATGAAAAGATGATGATATTTCCAATAATGTCCGCTCTATGCTTATGCTGACGGACAAGATCGTCTTCACTAAACATTAAGCTTCATCTCCTAGCATTCCTCCCTCTCCAACATTCCAAATCTTATCTAAGAGTGAAAAGAAGAAAGGACTAAGAATTGATATGATGATACTTTCAGGAATAAATCTCCAAAACTTCTCAATGATATATTCAAAACCATCGAATTTAAGATAATAAAGTCCCGAGATAATAAGAAACCAAACGACTTGGAAGATCTGAGTCACAATGATAGTGAAAATCGCACTACTAAAGTGAAGAAGATCTTTAAGATAACTAATAAGAAGACAAATCAGAATTCCCGCAACTGTTCCCATTTCCCAACCTTCAACACTAAAGAAGCTATGAAAGTACTGAGTAAAGAGAATCATGAACGCCAAGTATGGTGAATTAATTTTAAAGCCAAGAAATAAGACGATCAAAATATTAAATGGTATTTTAATTGAGGAAAGTCCAAATAATGGGAAGAGAGCTGTTGAAAAAATCTCCAAAACAAAAAGGATTAAGAGAGTAATAATAAACGAGCTGATGTTTCCTTTAATATCACTTCTCATCTTTTACTCCCTTCTTCATCCATATTTTCTAGAGCATTCCACTGCTTTTCTTTTTCAATACTTTTTGTCCCAACTAAGACAGCCACTTCTTCAAGACGGCTAAAATCTACCGCAGGAAAAATTTCCACGTGCTGAGTGATTCCATAACTCTCGCGCTCAATTCGAGAAACTGTCCCGACTTTGATTCCTTTTGGATAAATATTTCCTAGACCTGAGGTAATAACCACATCATTGAGAATGATTGGTTCCGTACGACTTACGTACTTCATAATTGATCTTTCTTTTGAATAGCCCTCAACAATTCCATGAGTTCGAACTCTTTGAATAATTCCATCGACTCTATTATTAGGATCTAAAACTGTAATGATATCAGCAAAATCATTTGTTAATCGAAAAACATAGCCGACTAATCCTTCAGCTGTAATCACAGGTGCTTGAAGTCTCAATCCTTGATCGAGACCTTTATTAATTCTAATTACTTTATTGTCACTATTCGAATCCCAAGCTACGACCTGTGCCAAAACCTGCTTATAAGGAATTGACTTACCAAATTGTAAAAAGTTTTTGAGTCTCTGGTTTTCCCTTAGGACTTCATCAAGTTCAAAAAGCTGACCTTTAAGGTCTGCTATCTGTTTCTGATAAACAATATTTTTTCGACTTGCATCAACATTGGCCACATAGTTTTGGAAGAATCCTGTGACTTTCGAATGGACAGTTGTAACACTCTTTTGAATCGGTGCAACGATATCAATCACTACATTCTCAAAGAAGCTGGTTTTTTGCAGGGTCATATCTTTGCTCGCGAACCTAATTAATGCGAGTAGTAATACTGCAATATTTAATACGAGCCTTGTGCGCTTTTGGTTATCATTTACAAGAATACTCACGAATCCATCCTAATTGACTCTATGTCCAAACAGACTCACTCACACTTTACCTTTGATAAGTTGTGAATGATAATCTTAAAGCTTAATTTTAGTCTAAGATTACTGTATTTGTGAAATAAAAGGATAAAAGTCATGTCAGGAAATTTTCAGAAAAAGTCGTCAAATATTTTTCTAACTCTCTTTATTGGGTTGATCGTAGTGAGTTTCATGTTCACAGGGTATGAATCAATGAGAGGAACACCTGATACTGTGGCAAAAGTTGGAAGTACTCCCATTAAGTTTCGTGAGTACCAAGGGGAATATAACCGCCAATTAAGCTTCTACAAAAGAATTATGGGTGGAAAAGACCTAAATCAAGCTCAAATTAAACAATTTAGAATTAAAGAGAATGTTATCAACGCTTTGGTTGAGAGAAAGATCCTTCTCGGAATTGGTGAAGATCTAGATATTCTTCCAGGAAGTGAAAGAGTTAAAAAAGAAATTAAGAACTTTGATTACTTTAAGACTAATGGAAAGTTCGATATTGAAAGATATAAAGGTTTACTTCAAGCGAATTCAATTACTCCAAAAGATTTTGAAGATGACATTTTCAACCAAGAACAAGGAAGAATCTCACAACAACTTCTTTCTCAGGTTTCAATTTCAAACTCATATGTAAAGGCCATTGAAAATTTTAAAGCGAAGAAACTTACGGCGACTTCAGTGCAGCTTGATAAGGATAATCTAAGAACACAAATCAGCGTTTCAAATAAAGAAATTAGAGAGTTTCTTGCTAAAGATCAGAATAAGGCAAGAGTTCAAAGTCTTTTTAATGACCGTAAACTAAGCTTAGATGTTCCAGCTACTGTTACAGCTAGTCATATTCTTGTTATGACAAATGATAAGGGCGAAGCAAAGGCCCAAGAAATGATTCAAAAATATGCAAAAGAAGTAAACACGAAGAACTTCAAAAGTTTAGCTAATAAGTATACAGAAGACCCGTCTGGAAAAGGTAAAGGTGGAGCACTAGGGACTTTCCAAAAGGGAAGAATGGTTCCAGAGTTTGATAAAGCAGTTTTTGAAGATATGAAAGTTGGTTCAATTTCTGGACCAATCAAGACTCAATTTGGTTTTCACCTTATTTATCTTGAAAAAAGAACAAAAGGTAAGGAAGCGAAATTTGACGACTTCAAAAATAAGTTAGCGAAAGAGCTGATCCAAAATGAGAAGACTGGTGACTTTGAGAAACTAGTAGCAAAAGCTCAAGACGAAATTAAAGCAAGACTAAAGAGTGGTAATCTGACAAAGAAATCAAGCCTTGTTAAGAAGTACAATCTGAAGATTGATGAAAAGCACGAGATTAATCGTTTTGAAGGAACAAAAGGTTCAATCGGTCTTGATGATCCAAAAGTACAAGGAATTTTTAAGAGCACTTCAAAAGGACAAGTTCATATCTTTGAAGAAGGACTTAAAGCAACTTATGTTCTTAATGTAAGTGGCGTAAATACTAATTCTGAAAAGTCTGATACAAAGAACGAAATGAAGCTTCTTAGAAACGGTCTTGGTAATAAACTAAGTCGCTCAATAATCAGTCAAACAAGAGAAGGAACAAAGGTTAGAGTTTACGACAACCTTATTCAATAATCATGGCCGATAAATCTGCAAAATGGGAGCTCAACGTTGACGGCAAGTTTTATGTTGATGATCAATGTATAGCTTGTGATGCCTGCGTAGCTGAAGCTCCTAATTTTTTTGAAATGGAAGACACTGAAGGGCATGCCTTTGTAAAAAAGCAGCCCTCAAGTGAAAGTGAACTTCAAGAATGTCTTAATGCTTTGGAAGCATGCCCAGTTGAGGCGATTGGTCAGGATGGAGATTCTTAAATCCATCATCATAAGGATTTATATCCGGAAGCACTATTGTTAATACTTTTGAATTCTTAATATCCAATTCAATCCCTATTGGATGATCTTCGCTTATTCCTTCAAATGTTGTCTTAAGATAGTTAAATAATTCAGCACAAGCACCGTGAGCTAAAAAAAAATCCGAGACATGAGTATTATAGAAATTGTAATACTTTATTCGACTCATTCTTTGATCATCAAAAGGATTATTTCCACAAACTAGCTGATGAGTCACATGATTCTTAGTCTTCAGTAGAAAAATATCAAAATCATCCCAAACTGCTTTGGTGACAAAAATATATTTCTTATCTGGAATTTGATAGTGCTTAACCACTTCAGTGGCCTTTGCTTGGGTGATAAGAATTAAAGCAAATAAGAGTATTAAGGATTTAGAAAGATTCATAGAGCTCCTTGTAGAGGTTTGAATCAGTCTAGAACAGTAAGATAATGGAAAGAAGGGCCAGAATTAGAAATCACAAGCTTTTAACATTCAGCAAGTCGAAAGTTTTCTAAAAGCTGACAATTGATCTTTCTTAAAGATTCTTTTCTAGCTGGTTAGCGAGATCTTGGAGGTCTTTTCTTTCAGGATGATCCCTTAATAAATCGACGAGCTCTTTACAAGCATCTTTTAAATTTACTCCAATAGCTAAGGAAACTATTTTTTGAAGGGCCCAGTTCTTTTTCAATATCATATTTAGAGCAATGGCCTGACCTTTTAAAGCATCTAAATTTTCAGGGTCTAATTCTCTCGCCTTCTCTAAGGCCTTAAAGCTTTTCTTTCCTAAAAAGACACTATTCGTATCTTTGGCCAAAATTCCATAAATAGCGGCTGCCATAGTCAGGGCCTGACTTTTAATTGCATTTTCGTCTTTAATAAATTGGCATTCACATCCATTCTTTGCAATAAGCTCTAACTCATCTGCAATTTTTAAAGTAGATTGCTCGAAAGCTTTCGCTTTCTCATCAGTCTTAATTCCCTTTCTTCTTTCTTTTCTAATTTGATGAAGCTTATTCTTGATTTCTACTAATCTTTGAGCTTCAGTAATTTCAGGGGCCAGTACTTCGATTTTTTGAAACTTTGCATGTGCAACATTTGTTGCAAAAAAAAGAAAAAATATTATCTTTATAAATTTCATATTTTTCCTATTTTACTGACAGTCCTTATGACCTTTCTTTTTTAAGTACTTTCTAACTGTTTTTCCTATTTTCAATGAAAGAACATCGACCTTCCAATCTGGAATATCTTTTTGATATAACTTTTCGTAAACCCAAGCGAGAAGTCCTACTCTAATCCTATTTCCTATAATTCCTTGAGTAAGGTATCCCCAAAAATGATACTGATAACCGGGGATATCATTGCCTTCTACAATTCTTTCCATTTTATGAGAAACAACTGAAGAAGTTCCACGATTAACTGTAAGAGCATCACCACTAAATACCCATGGAATAACTCCGATGGCGACCAAAGGATCTCCATATATCTCTAGTGCTTTTTCAAATAGGACTTCAGGAGAAATTGAATAATCTTCTTGTTTAAGTAACCACATAAATAATGGTGAAGAAAAATGATTATGCCTTTGAGATTCTAGAACAAATTGATCATAAGTCTTATGCCCTGGATTACCAATGGCCAAAGTATAACGATGCTTCTCTTTCTTAAATTCACCTTTTTGTTGAATTGGCTTTCCATTCTCATCATTAATATTAAATGAATTATTTTCTACATTATGGAGATTACTCTCTATCTGCTCAAGAAGATCAGATTCATTTCTAAGGTTAAATCTTGGAGCATCTCCATTTAAATAATCGATCTGCCTTTTTCTGGCTAAGTGAATGAAAGAAGCAAAATAATTTTCTGTAGGTTCTTTCAATTTTAATTCAGGATTTCCGTAGAGAATGAATGCATTTTGAAGATAGTACTCTGACCTATCCATAGGAAAACCAGGTATCCCAGTAATTCTTTCTAAATACTTTGGAAAGGAGACACCTGCGGGAATTGGATATGAATCAACCCATGGATTTATTTCTTCTCTCAATACTTTTAGAATTCCTTTTCTTAACTTGCGACGAGACTTATCTGGATAAGAATTTTTAATCGACTTAGAAAGTGTACAGGCAAAGTTACTTATTCTTTCTTTATCAAAGAAGACTTCAACTGCTTGTGAACTGAAGTTAAGAATAATGAGTATAGTAAGAGCGAGTTTTTTCATAATAGTATTGATATACCACCCCCTTCGCATAGCGTCATTATTAAATAATTAAGATGTAATTCTTACAGCCGATTAATAGTTAAGTCTCTAAAATTACTAGAGAGAAAGTGCCTTAAATACTGACATTTCCTCATATTAATGGACGAATGCCCCTATTTCACGGTGGAATAGCCACTTAAAACTTTGAGAGAGTTTTGGGAGAAACGAGGAGAGAGAAATGAAAACGATGCTGGCGCTAGCGTTGGCCATTGGTGTTGTCTATAACGCCCATGCCTTAAGCTTTAGAGGATGTAATAATTCGCAAAAGAAAACAATTACAGCGGCTCACTTAAATGTAAAAAAGAGACTTGCTGAACTTTTAGATCCAACGACAGGAATACCTTATTATCATTTAAGAAATATCTTGAATGAAAAAGTTAAACCAGAAAAGAGAATTCCTTCAAAGAGATACTCTCGTCACAATCAAACATATACAACTTTTCATTCTCGGTTAACGAGTAATCTTAGAAAGATGCAGGCAAAAGTTAAGAGTAGTTACACCTACCAATGTTCTTCTGCTTCAGTTAGACATTGCCAAGGAGGCGGTGGAGTCCAGGCCTATGTCCTTTTCCTTTTTGGAAGGCCTTATAACAAAATACACTTTTGTCCGTTATTTTTTAAAAGCGATATGAGAGATATGGAGCAAACAATACTTCATGAACTATCTCACTTAGCTGCAAATACTGAACATTATTTTGGATCTATTTTTAACGATCAGGGATTGATCGAATCAACGAACGATGCTTACCTTTATGGAAGGATGATGCATTGGGGAGTCGAAGGAATGATGAAGGTCAATTCTTGGGGACACATCTGGGTTCCTGATAATAGACAATAAAAAAAAACCCGCCTGCAAGCGGGGTTTTCTTTTCTACTCCTAATCTAACTCTTTTCAGAGTCCAATCACCATCCTAGCGATTACCTTTTAATGTTAAGTACTTCCTGTAACATTTGATCAGAAGTTTGAAGAGTTTTTGCGTTCGCTGAGAAGTTTCTCTGAGCCTGCATTAATCCTACGAACTCGTTCGCGATATCCACGTTCGAAAGTTCTAGTGACTTAGAAAGAACCTCTCCACGTCCAGATTCACCAGGTTTCCCCATTGTTGGTTGTCCTGATCTTCTAGATTCTTTAAATAAGTTTTTACCAACTTTGAAAAGTGCTTCGTTGTTTTCAAACTTAGCAAGAGCAATTTGAGCAACTTCTCTTGATTCACCGTTATCATAAACAGCTGTTAGAACACCAGAGTCATTGAAAGATAATGATGCTAGTGTAGCGGCACTTGCACCATCTTGATTTGTTCTTGCGATATTTGAATCAGATCCATACTGAGTCGATGCTCCAATTCCAGTTCCACCTTCAGTAAGAGACTTACCAAAGTCAAATTTAATATTCTGTCCTGGAGCTGCACCTTTATTAAAGTTAAAAGCACTACTTCCTACTTGTTCTTCTTGAAGAACACCTTTGTCATTAAAAACAAGAGTACCAGAAGCTTGCTCAACTAGTTTTCCAGGCTCACCACCTTCAACATCTTTCCCATCAGCCATTGCACGATAAGTCCAATTATTATTCGCTGTTTTATTGTAGTATAGAGTAACAAGTCTAGCCGTACCGACATTGTCATATACAGTTACAGAGTGACTAAAGTTTGAAGTATTTTCTGCGTCTTCTGGGTTGAACTGAAGTACTTCAGCTCTTGAGTCTAGGTTCATATTTAGTTTAACTTCATCAGTTGCTGTAGCAGGAATTGTCGTACTTCCTAACTGAATGTCACCTAATTGGTTTGTGATCTCTCCGTCTTCATTGGCCTGGAATCCTTGAACTTTATATCCATCACCATTTACAAGACTTCCTTCCTTATCAAAGTGCATTGAACCATCTCTTGTGAAACCTGGTCCAAAAGGCGCCTTTACTCTAAAGAAACCATCACCATTAACAGCAAGGTCAGTCACACTATCTGTTCTAGAGATATCCCCTTGAGTCATTAGTGATTTAATGTGAGCAAGTTTTGTACCAGCACCAAATTGGTCACCACCATCAATCCCTTTAAGAGATGTTGCTAATACATCTTGAAATTCCGCTCTTGAAGATTTGAAACCTGTTGTACCTGCGTTAGCGATGTTATCAGAGATAACTCCCATACCTTGCCCGGTTGCACTTAAACCAGATACACCAATGTTAAATGAACGTAAAATACCCATATAGTCCCTCCTAGACCTAGTACCTTAGATTGTTTGGGTAACGACAGACTCAAACTAGGCTTCCGGAAAGGACCAGCCATATACCTAAGGTTTTAAATTTAATTTAGTACGACAGTAGAGTCGATTTTAGTAAATACATTTTCTGCCATATTATCTTTATCGATGGCAGTAACGATCTTATTATTGTTAACGTCAACAATATAAGCAGCTTTTCCTGTAATAACTAAAGAATCCTGACCTCCTTTCGCACGTAATTTTTCAATTGCATTCTTTATTTTAAAAAACTCAGTTTGATCCATCTCAAGGTTTCTCTCTTTTAATCTTTTTTGTGCATGCACAGAAAGATTTAGACCATCCGCTGGATTCTCTGAAGCAATTTCATTAAGTAAATTTTTAAACTCATTTGGGTTCTTTGAGTTTTCAATCTTATTCGAATTATCAACATTCTTATGCTTCGGTAACTTCGAAACATTAGGAATTAAAATGTTGTTAATATCTTTACTCACTTAAACCCTCTATTGAGATTGTTCACTTATATTATTATAAGCTGATGCAGCGGCCTTATTCAATGCAGGCATTTTTGTCGCATCGCCCATTTTTTGTTTAGTAAATTGTTTCATCTGATCGTCTCCTAAAGAGAAGTTTTTAACATCTTTTAGGAAAACTTTCTTTTTACCATCAACAGTTAAAACTACTTCACCCGTTTCATCAAAAGAGACACCAGTCACTTTACCTTTCGCACGAGTCTCGCCTTTGAATTGCTGAAAGTCTTTATCCCAAGCACGAACTTCAAAACGGTAAGTATCTTTTGCAGCTAACTTACCATCAAGAGATTCTCCATCCCATGAAAGTAATTGCTGTCCACGTCCCATATCTTCATACTCAAGTTGTTGAACCATATTATTTGAACTATCAAAAATTCTTACCATCACATTCTTTGCCGCTTTAGGAAGAAAGAAAGGCATTGAAACAGTCTTACCTGATCCATCATAGTTTAATGTAGTTCCTGCAGTTTCAACTTGCTTCCCTAAGAAACTAGCACCAATTTGCTTCATTTCATGAGGAGCTTTATCTGCTGTCTTATCCATCTTAGAATTCATATTCGCTAATTGCTCAAGCTGAGAGAATTGTGCAAGGTCGGCTGCAAATTTCTTTTGATCAACAGGCTTAAATGGATCTTGATTTTGTAATTGAGTTGATAAAAGTTTTAAGAAAGCATTTTTATCCATTTGGTTATGCTTATCTTTATCAACAAAGAATTTATCTTGTTTAACACCAGCAATTTTATCTAGCTGTTGTCCTAAGTCTTTTTTTCCGCCAGCTGCAGGATTTCCTGAAGATGGTCTTTGCCCTTGAAATTTTCTAATTCCATTGAAAGGATTACTTTGAGAATTTGGATTTCCAATCCCTGGCATGAACTTCCTTTAGATATTAAATTTCTTAAGCGCTTGCTTGCTCAAGATTTTCTTTATAAGTATTCCATAATTCTTTTCTTCTTTGTGATCCACCATCTCTTTCATTTCTCTCGGAAGATGATGAGTTATTTTGGAAGAAGTTATTTTGAGAATTATTTCTTTCACTATTTTGAGACTGGTTCTTAGCCCCAGAGTCACTCGATGCAAAACTCATTTCAGTGCTCATTGAAAGCTTAACATCTGCTAATTTGATACCTGATTTATTTAAACTTTTTACAAGTTCTGCTTCATTATCAACAAAGAACTTATGTCCCTGTTCAGTTGCAGATTGAATTTCTAAAGCAACTTGGTTACCTCTTGCTCCGACTTTCTTAGCAGAGATTTCCATTTGTCCTAATTCGTCATGGTGAACGATAACATCTAATTGCTTTTGATTCTGAATATTATTTTGCTCTATATAGTTTGAAATTCTATTTATAAGTGCTTCTTTATTTGATGACTTAATATTACTTAAATCAATCTTCACAGTTTTTACTGGACCTTCAAATTTTGATTCATTTCCATCTGCTGAACCTTCAAAACCTTGTCCATCAGAGTTTTGAGTCAAGATATCTTGTAATGTTATATTTGAGCTATTCTGCGATTGAATCGAATCACCTTTTTGAATAGTTTCAGACTTCGTAACATTTCCTTCAATCTCTCCATTAGGAAATTGAATAATATTAGAACTCATTGTTTGATGATTTTTTGTATATTGATTTAAACCTTGATTTTGTGGCAATGACTTCATTTGAGGAATTTCAGCATTCATCCCTTCTTGAGAACTAACTAATACCTGCTTTCCATTTTGCATTTTTATATTTTTGATATTTTTCATATCAACAAAGTCACCAGCACTTTGTCCTTTTAATTTACTTAAGATTGAATTTTCAGATTGTGGAAATTGAGATTTTGCTTCAGCAACTTTCTGCTCTAAAGTCATTGGCTTTTCAAGAACTGGCTGCTTATCTTTAGCAAGAAGACTATTTAATAAATCGTCATTTCCAGATTTCTTTAAGGTACTTGCCTCAAGCTCACCATTCTCTGATAAAACTTTTTGAACATCTTTAAGATTAACAACCCCATCTTCTGATGCTAATTCAACAAGTGAATCTAACTGAGCGTCACTCATCTTAGAAACAACGTCGAGACCTAACCCTTCTCGGCTTAGGCCTTCAAGATCAACACCTAAACCTAAGTCTTTCATCATAGAAAGAAATTCAGAGCTTTCACCAGAAGCTAACCCATTAGCGCCCTCAGAAGTCTGTCCTCCTAATAGTGCTAATAAATCTGAATTTTCTACATTCTTAAAGTTCACGTGTTTCCTTTTTTACACACTTCGTCACAGTACTATTTTTTCATATTCATGAACTGTTTTTGAAGCCGGGCAGATATTTCCTTTTTCATCGAATTAAAGATTTTGGACACTTTCTCCGGAGGTAATTCCTCAAGTATCCTTACCGCGATCTCCGAATCCTGCACACTTAGCACGTCTGCAGCATTCTGTGGCCTCATTCCACTCATCACATCGACCATATGATTAATTCTTTTTTTCTTTTCTTGGTCATTTTTATCAATACAAGAAAGAAATTTATTTTGAGATTTTTGAAATTCTACGATTTTTGAAGAAAGATCTCTCTCACTTAAGGCCAATTGTTCTTCTCTTTTTTTAATATTTAGTTCTTTAAGAGTTAAACTCTTTTCTCTTTGAAGAAGCTCCTTAGAAAAATCAACAGCACTTCTTGGTCTGAATCTTTCAATTTTTTCTTCTAATGCTTTATATACAGCTTCTTGTAATTCTTTTTCAGTATATGTCTTCTCCTTAAGCTCGAAAGCTTTCGCTTTCTCATCCTTCTTCTCAGCATCAGCTTGTGCCCAAATAGATAAGTTTAAAAATAGACTTAAAATTAATAACGATCTCATTTTCTGACCTCTCTTCTAATCTGAATGAGCTCTTCGATATTCTCTTGCATTTTCTTGTCACGCTTAGACTTATAGTCTTTGAAATCATTTTCTTTCATTTTCTCAATGACTTTAGCTTCACCCATGGCCTCTCTAACCTCGCCAAGCTTGATTTCATATTTCTTCTTTAAAGCAAAAAGATAGCTCTCTTTCGCTTTAATATCTTCTCTCTTTCCTTGTAAATAATATGGAAAGAAGCGAATCATGCGACCATCGGCCTCATCACTAATCACATCTTCTTGAGCTGTATATGTTTCATCAATATGAGCATGAGCTTTTGCAATTTCGCCTTCAACAAAAGAGATCTCTTTTACAAGCTCTCCTAGCTGAACCTTTAATTGTTGCTCTTTAAATTTTCTTAGTTTTAATAAACCATCCAATTTAAATTTATATTTATTACTCATTTATTACCCTTCAACAGCTTCGCCATTAACAGCATTCTCAGCTTCTCTTGCGAGCTCAACCATTCGGTCATAAAGTTCTTCAATTTTATAATGCTCAGATAGACCTTGCTCTTGCTTTAAAAGACCCATTAATGAGTCATATATGGCAAGGGCCTTATCAACTTTTGGATTCGATCCTCTAGCGTAAGCTCCAACGTTAATTAGATCTTCATTGTCTTTATAAGAGGCCATTAAGTCTCTTAAGTGACCTGCAACAATACGATGCTCTCTTGTAACAACCTTATTCATTACCCTTGAGATTGATTGTAAAACATCAATCGCTGGGAATTGGTTCTTAGCAGCAAGTTCTCTACTTAAAACGACGTGACCGTCAGCAATCGCTCTTACAGCATCTGCAATTGGCTCATCCATATCACCACCTTCAACAAGCACTGTGTAGAAGCCAGTGATACTACCTGAGTTGGCCTTTGTTCCTGCTCTTTCCATAAGCTTTGGTAAACGAGCAAAAACACCTGGTGTATATCCTTTCTGACCTGGAGGTTCACCCGCATTTAAGCTGATCTCTCTATAGGCCATCGCAAAACGTGTAATTGAATCCATCATCAACATAACGTCTGCATTTTGATCTCTAAAATATTCTGCAATTGTTGTTGCTGTATAAGCAGCTTTAATTCTAATAAGTGGTGATTGGTCTGATGTTGCCACAACAACAACTGATCTTTTTAGACCTTCGGGACCTAGATCATTCTCGATAAATTCAAGAACCTCTCTCCCCCTTTCTCCGATCAAGGCGATCACATTAATATCTGCATTCGTATTCTTTGCGATCATCCCCATCGTGACAGATTTACCAACCCCTGAACCGGCCATAATAGCAAGACGCTGACCTTTACCGCTGGTCATAAAGCAGTTAATAGAGTGAATTCCTGTATCAAGACTCTCACTGATTGGTGGTCTATCTAATGGATTAATTGGTGTTCCAAAAATTGATCTTGTTTCACCGTCCCCTTCAATAGGACCTTTTCCATCAATTGGATTACATTGAAAATCAATCACTCTTCCTAGAAGGTTTTCATTGATACTAATATTTGTTGTTAAATCTCTAAGATATACTCTAGTTTCTGAGTTGATTCCAGGAATCTCATCATAAGGCATGGCCATACAACGGTTTCCATTAATCGCAACGACCTCACCAAAAGAACGGTCACCAAATTCTGTTACAAACTCAACATTCGCACCGATAACAGCTCGACTTAAGTTAATTTCATAAACCATACCGTTATTTGAATGTACTTTCCCTATCTTCTGATAAGGAGAAGAATATTCGTAGGCTTTGTGAATTGATCCTAAATCAAGGCTTTCGTTAGTCATCACTTCCTTCGTCTGCATCGTCAGTAGTTGGTTCGACTTGCTCAGTTTTTGGCTCTGGCTCTGAAGCTGCAAATTGTTCTGCGAAATTTATTTGATCTTGTTCATCATTAAGACCAATTTTTGAAAATAATTTATCGAGGCTTAAGAATTGCTCTTTTAATGTTCCATTGATAATTCCATTATCGGAAGACAGAACTATTCCTGGCCCATCAATATCAAAATCTTTCTCAATTCTTACATTTTGAAGAGCACCAACTCTTTCCTCTACTACAGAAAGAATATCCGGCATATCTCTGAAGCTAGCTTCATCAATCTGAACGAGCATATTACTCTTTGTTTGAATTTCAGTAATTAGCTTTTCAAGTAGGCGAACTACATATTCACCATCATCTTTTAACTCTCTAAGAATAATCCACTTTGTAAGGTTAAGAATCATTTCATAAGAAGCCATCTTACTTTCTTTCATAAGTTCTGCTTTAGAAGTTAGTACTTCATTGATCAGATCAGTCAGGGCTTCTAGTTTTTCTTCTGTAGCAGCTTTTGTTTGCTGAAAAACTTCTTCCTTTCCAGCTTCAACACCTTCTTGAAATCCTTGAGTGAAGGCATCCTTTGTAAGGGCTTCAACTCTTCTTTCAACTTCATTTCTAATTCTTCTTTCAATTTCATCTTGCTCTTGCTTATTCATTCCTCTGAATTCTTTTACAATTGGAGCAATCTTAAAATTATTTTCTGTCGCAAGCTCTCTTTCGATCTTGATTGTCTTTTCTTTCTCAACGGGATCCATAATGGCATCTTCGCTGATTTCTCTAAACTCAAAATGATCGCTACTGATGACATTTCCATCAGTAGCAATTAAAGGTTTAAATTCATAAGACTCTACATCACTCATACGATCATCCTATTAAACAAGAGCGTCTCCATCACCACCACGGTTAATGAATGCTTTACCTTGTGATTCAAGTTCCTTACACTTCTGAACAATCTCTGCTTGTGCTTTTTCAACATCAGAAAGTTTCGTAGGTCCAAGTGACTCAAGGTCTTCCATAAGGAGCGTAGCCGCTCTATTCGACATATTTTTAAATAGCTTAGCTTTAATCTCATCATTAGCTGTTTTAAGAGCAATAACAAGTTTCTGCTGATCAACCTCTTTAAGAAGCGATTGAATACCTTTGTCGTCCACGTAAACAAGGTCTTCGAAAACGAACATGAGTTTTCTGATCTCTTCTGCCAGCTCTGGGTCTTTTTCTTCAACTCTCGACATGATATTTTTCTCAGAGTTTTTATCCATAAGGTTAAGCATATCAGCGATTGGTTCAACACCACCAAGTTGATTCGTATCGATCGATCCAAGAGTAGATAGCTCTGTCTTAAGAACGTCATCAAGCTGAGCAATAAGTTCAGGTGAAACGTAGTCAAGGTTCGCAACTCTAAGAACAACTTCTGCCTGAAGTCCTTCAGGAAGTCTTCTTAGAACATCTACTTTTCTCTCAGGGTTCAAGTGAGCCACAATAAGGGCAATCGTCTGAGGGTGTTCGTTAATTAGGAAGTTTGCTAATGTTCTTGTATCAACTAGCTCAAGAGATTCAAGAGTATTCGCTGTTCCAACATCAACAATCTGGCCAAGAAGTTGTTTTGCTCTATCTTCACCTAGAGCATTAATGATAAAGTCTCTACCGCGGTTTTCACTGAATAATAAGTCAGCTTCTTCATTAAGATGACTATAGAATTCTTCAAGAACTCTTTTCAACATCCAAATTGGAGATTTTGTAATATTCGACATGGCATTAATCATTCTCTTAACATCATTATCTCTAAGATGTTCGAAAATGAGCTGCGTCGTCGTCACTCCGAGGGAACTTAAAAGTATAGCTGCCTTATCTTGGCCAGTAAGTAAGCTATACTCTACATCTGGATCAATATTATTTTCAGCCACGGTAATCCTCCATCACCTATGCGATTGACTTATCTGATTCATTACTATGGATCATTTCATGTAGAATCTGAGCTGCTTTACCAGGGTTAGCTTCTACAAGTGAAATAATCTTCTCTCTCAACATATTCCCCTCAATCTTTTCAGGGTTGAGTTTTTCCTCTATCTGAGGGAGAGCATCTTCAAGTCCAGGTAATTTTTGGTTTGCCTGAACTTTTTCTAATTCTTCAAGAGTCTTAGGTAGAAAATCTTCAACCGACTCAACTGTATTATCCGTAATCCACTGGATAAATGGTCTTACTACTAAGAAGAAGAAAAGTGAGATCGTTAAACCGACGGCAAGATACTTAAAAATATTCTTGATCAGTTCTCTGTTTTCTCTTTCCCTCATTAAAGCTTCAGCTGTTGCTAAGTCTTCTTGAGCAAATTCCATATTTTTGATAACTAACTTGTCACCTCTTCTGTCATTGATTCCAATTGTACTTGAAACAATCGCAGAGAAGTTAGCAAGATCTGCTTCAGACCATGCTTCATACTGGTATTTAATATTTCCAGCTTCATCTTTTACAGGAACTCCACTCGCATCAAGCATTGGAACTTTCTTACCATCGATCATGACTGCCGCTGAGATCGCTTGAATCTGAGCTGTTGGCCTTTTTGACTTAGTCACTTTACTAGGCACATTGTAGTTTCTCGTATTAAGAGCTTTATCTACATTATTCGTTGTTTCAGGAATACCTGGTTGTGGTTGCTCACCAGGAAGGTTGGCCCTTGCTCCTGGAATACCTTGTGGGGAAGGTCTGCTTCCATTTAACTTCTGTGTGTTTGATACTTCACTTACAACAGCTTTATTTTCTTGATCAAATTCTGTTTGAGTTACAAGAGATTGAGTGTAGTCCATGTTAACACTAACTTTAGCAACTACTTTTCCGTCTCCAACAACTTTCGCAAGAATCTCTTCAATTTGTTTTTCATAACGACGATTCATCTTCTGCTCTAGTGCCACTCTGTTGGCCGTGTAAGCAGTCATTTCATCACCAATATTTTCACTAAGCTTCTTACCTCTATCATCTAGAATAACAACATTTTCAGGTCTCATCCCATCAACAGAACTTGAAACTAATGAAGCAACACCTTTAATCTCACTTGGCGTTAGAGTCACCCCTTGATTTAACTCTATAACAACTGACGCCGAAGGTGGTTTCTTTTCGCTAACAAAAGGACTTGATTCAGGGATACTTAAGTGAACTCTTGCTCTCTTAACTCCACTGATATACATGATCGTCTTTACAAGTTCGCCTTCAAGAGCTCTTTGCTTATTAACTTTCTGAACAAATGATGTCGTCCCAAAGCTTTGTTTATCAAATACTTCGTAGCCAACTGTTCCACTGAAGTTAACACCAGCAGTAGCAATTTGAAGTCTCCACTTATTGATCATATCCTCAGGGATATGAACACTCTTACCGTCATCAGATATCTGGTATGGGATCTTGTTGTCTTCAAGCATTACGGCAATTTTTTTACTGTCTTCTCTATTTAAATCAGTGTAGAGAACCGCAAATCTTGTCTTCGAAGCCCAGATAATAATTCCCATCATAACTGAGATAATGAAAGCTGAAATGGCGATCATTCCAATCTTCTTCCCAGAGTCTAGGCTATTAAAGAACTCCTTAAAGTTACGCCAAATTTTTTCGATAAAATCTTGCAAGTGAATCCTCCTGATTCTCTTCCTTCCATCCTAGAAAGAAGTTCTTATATTTGCATTCTCATTATTTCTCTATAAGCATCAATTACTTTTTGCCTAACTTGGTTCATGGCCTTGAAAGCAATCTCTGCTTTTTCTACACTTAACATCGTTTCATGAATGTTTTTGCTTTCACCAGTTACTAGCTTTTGTACGGCAGTATTGGCTTCATGCTGTAGATTATTTACTTCATTTAATGATGTTGAAAGAAAGTCTCCAAAAGTTTGTGAACTCTTAGATGTTCCGCCAACATTTTCTAAATCAAATTTGCTATCGAGCTTAAAGTTATCAATCTCTTTAAGCTCAGCGCTCTTTGTCCATGACTTTGAGTCATAACGATTAAGAATGTCTTGAATACCGCTTACATTTTGAATTGCCATATTCTATTACCTTCCAATTTCCAGTGCCTTCAGGGCCATGGACTTAGTTGTATTAAGAGCAGAGATATTCGCCTCATAACTTCTAGAGGCGGTAATCATGTCTGCCATTTCTTCCATTACATTGATATTAGGGTAAGCTACATAACCTTGTTCATTTGCATCTGGATGATTCGGTTCGTACTTTAAGATAGGAGGTCTGTTACTACTTACCACTTCAGTTGCATGAACTGTTTGTGCTTTCTCATCAAGCTCACCTTCAAGAATCTCACCAAATGATTCTCTTGCTGGTTCACTTCCTAATACCACTTCTTTTTTTCTATAAGGACCACCCTCAGCAGTTCTTGTCGTCTGGCTGTTAGCGATGTTACTTGAGATTGCCCCCATTCTTTTACGGTTGGCGGCTAATGCAGAGGAACTTATTTTCAAACTAGTTAAGAAATCCATTTACTCTCCTATTTCTCACTCGCTACAGCATACTTTAATAGTCCAAGCTTCTTATTAAGAAGTTGAACAGCTGCATCGTACATGATCTTGTTTTCTGCCATTCTTGCTAACTCTTGCTCACGATCAACAGTGTTTCCATCTTCTGTAACAACACCATTTGGATCTTCGTATACTTCTGGCTCTAAGTTAGAAAAACCACCACTTCCCACATCGTAATGTTTTTCATCGTTATTTTTCATTCCTAGTTCGCCATCAACATCAATAGCTCTTGCAAGAGCGGCTTCAAAATCTAATCTTTTGGCCTTATACCCAGGAGTATCTGCGTTTGCGACATTTGATGAAATAAGCTCTTGCCTCATCTGTCTGAAATTCAGAGATGCTGCTAACGCTTTCATTGTTTTGTCTTCAACTCTCATGACTTACTCCTTTTAGATTGCAAACATAGGCCTTAGCTATGTTTTCTATCTTAAGTTAACGAAGAATGCATTTCCTGCATTTCTGTATTCATTAATCTTATTTCTAAGTGTTCTAATCGATACACCAAGAATCTTAGCTGCTTGTGTTCTATTTTCAGATGTGTGAACAAGAGCTTTTTTGATTAATAGTTTTTCAGCTTCTTTAAGAGACATAAGACGAATCCCTTCTCCGTCATCTTCACTGATCATATTAACTGCTTTCTTCTCACCAATTTGAAGGTGCTCTTGTGTAAGCTTACCGTCAGTACAGTTAGCAATACTTCCTTCAAGTACAGTTCTTAATTCTTGGACATTGTGAGTCCAGTAGTGAGAAAGGATCTTATCCATTGCATCTTGGTCAATTTCCATTGAATCTTCAGCAAATTCATTAACGAAGTATCTTGCGATTGCTTCAAGATCACCAACTCTTTCTCTTAATGGAGTTAAGTTGATCGAGTTATTTGAGAACATTGTATAAAGACCACGATAGAATCTACCTGCTCCAACAAGCTTTGAAAGGTTCTTAGTCGTCGTAGCTAGAATTCTGATATCTAGGTCATAGTCTTCTAGTTCATTTAAAATTTTGTGCAATTTCTTTTGGAATGCATCTTCTAAACCATCGATATTTACGAAAACAACTGTTCCCTTATTCGCAGTTTCTAAGATACCTCTGTTAAATCTACCTGTTTCGTCATCTCTGTGACCTAAGATAGCATTTTCAACAGCTTGAGTTTCTTGTGAACAATCAACAATTCCGAAGTAGTTTCCAGCTCTGTTGCTATTTTCGTGGATATATTGGGCTAATTCTCTTTTCCCAACTCCAGCTTCACCTGTAATGAGTACAGATGCTTTTGTTACTGAAACGTTTTTGGCTACAGCTACAGCTTTTTGAATTTTAGGATCTTGTCCAAAAAGTTCGAGATTTACAGTATTCATTTGACCTCCTGTCAATTAAATAGTCCCCATCCTAGGGAAGATTATATTGTTCTATTCCTAATCGAAATTAATGATAATTCTGCTTTTACCAATTCCTTTATATAATTTGAAACACCCTCTTTCGTTAAAAGCGTTTCGAAAATTTTTCTTCCATCGTCTACTTTCTTATTTCTAATGAGACTTAATCCTTTTAAGTACTCAATTCTGTTTGTGTAAGGACTCTCTTTATAATCTTTTAAGAAGCTTACTGTCTTTGCTTCTAACATCGCGAATGACTCAGAGTTTGCTTTTCCTGCTAGAATTTCCATTTGAAGATACTCAAGTCTTTCTCTCATACTGTTCATAAATGGATTACTAGGCTTAAACTGATCAACATCTTTTAAGATTGCTTCTGCAACATTTGCAAACTTTTCAGTCTGGTTTAGGTTATAAAGTGAGTCAGTATAGGCTTGTAACATTTCTGATAATTCCGCAGGGTCTGCTAAAAATGATTCTTTTTGATTGGCCAGAAAACTTTCTAAGGAATTAATAGCTTCCTTATATTTTTTCTGATGAAATTTTATCATGCCTTGATAGTAATTCACTTTATTACTTCTAGAGTTTGTAATTTTTAGTCGGTTTAATTCTTTTTGAGCTAAATCAATATTTTTTAGCTTTAAATTCTTAATAATTGATAGCTCACTTAAAATGGCCTCTTTTTGTTCCATACGAGCTCTTGCAACCCAAATTGGAAATGATCTCGTCGGTGTTGAGTTCAATTTCTTAAACTTGGTATATAGCTTTTCAAAGTTGTCATAAAGACCAAGTCGAATAAATGACTGTCCAACGATAAAGTTCATAATTGGATCATTCGCTACTTTCTTTACGTATCTGCGATTATACTTATTCCAAATTTTAACGATTTGATCGTATTGGCTATCTTGATAGAACTTCTTTATTAGTCCATAAACAATTTCAGAACCATCACCTTCAAAAACTCTTCTTTCAGAAGGGCTCATACTGTTTAATGGAAGAGCATCTAAATAGCTAATTGCCTTTCTATATGACTCATCATTAATAAATGTTCTTAGTCTTACTAACCATAGTAATTTTTTAAGATTTCTATCAATCTTTTGATTCTCTTTAGTATTAAGAAATACCCTTAATTCCTTATCCTTTGTAGAAGGATTGAACTTACGTACAGATCTTAAAGCAACATATCTTAATTTAGCTTCAAATACCCTCTTACTGTCTGCTGATCTATTAATTGCATTCTTATAGAGGACGATAGTCTTTTTAATATCTCTTTCTTGAATCTCGTAGTTTAGAGCAATTCTAACTCTGGCATCTACAGATCTTGGGTGAAAGCTATAATGAGTTAGGAACTGATCATAGTACTTAGTCGATTTCTTAAAATCACCTACTTTGAAATAAGATTCTGCAACATTGAAAAGAATCGACTTATGAATTGGCTTTGCTAAACCTCTTTCTTCAGCTTCGAAAGTTCTGATAAGCTCTTTATCTTTCCCTAAAGAAAATAAAGTATAAAGCTTATAAGCAAGCATTACCTGTGCTGGAACAATCTTTTTAATTGTCTTCTCACTCATTAAGTTATTTAGTTTTTCTAACTGATTAAGCTTAGCCAGGTTATACATAATAACTTCAGCAACTTTTTGAGACTCTTCATAGTCAAAGTTATCTTTAGAGATCACATAAAGTCTTTTTGAGATCTTAAGTCCTTCAACATATTGCTTATTTTGAGAATAAAACTCTAAGAGATATTTATAAATCCCTTTTTTCATTTCATAGATAGTTGAGCGGTCGGCAATATTAGAAAGCATATTGATCGCCATTTTCTTTGGATCTCTATTACCTTCTAAGATATTACTTTTTAAGATAGCGTTGGCCTTCAAGTACTCGTTAATATCAGTATTCTTGTCATTACCGTACTTTTCACCATAAAGCTTGATCGACTTATACATTAAGCCCCATTTCTCTTTACGATAAAGATTGATACTTAATTGAATATGAGCTTCTTTTTCACTCTTTTTAAACTCTCTATCTTTAATAGGATAGAAATATTCTGGAGTTTTTCGATTTAAGTTTACTTGGCTCTTATATTCAGGAGAAAGACCTTTATAATCCCAAATAAATGATGCTCCATAACGGAAATCTCTGTAACCTGGGTTCTTTTTAGATTTTGAAATACCTTTTGCTTTAGCTTTTTTGTTTCTTTTAGGAAGAAGAATGTCTTTTTTAACTAAAGCAGGTGGAATCTTCTTAGGCTTGGCCTTTACTTTAGAAGCAACTTTCTTTGCCGAAGTATTCTTAACATTAGTATTTGATATCTTTTGATTAAGTTTTTCTTTAAAGTCATCGGCCTCAATCCAGAAATCAAGAACATGTTTTCTTTCTCTCTCTTTATAGAAGCTAAAAAGTTCTACCTTATTATCCTTTAAAGTAACTTTAATTTCAGAAACATTATTCTTAGTTGTTGGTACCTTATAAGAGATTGATGAGAAGTACTTTTTACTGAGCTTAATTCCTTCTAACTTTGCTTTCATTAGTTCAAACAAACCACTATTAAGTGTTTTGATTGAAACAATGTTCTCTTTCTTTTCTACAACGATAGCTTCTTTATCAGCATCAATCGAAATACGCGAATGTGTTTTCGCTTCTTCATGATTAACAACTGAATAAATTTCCGGTGCGGAAAAAAATAACAACTGTAATGTCAAAAATTTGATAATAAACTTTTTCATTTGGTGGAAACTTCCTGTTTCTTTTAACCAAACATACGCCAGTTAAATTGACGAATGCGAGACAGAGACTATTCATCCTGAACACTACTGTCCTTCATAGTTTATCGCATTCAGGAAAAAATTAAAGGAAAATTTTGCTCCTAGGACTTTTTTTCCTAGTTAGAGTTTTGACGGCCAGAAATTAACAGCTTTTAAATAAAAAATGGTGGCATATTGCCACCATTTCATAGTCAAGTAATAGGTTATTTAGTTGAGCTTAGTGCTCGAGTTCAAAAGATGAGAGATTCTTCTTCTTCATCTTTTCAATAAGAGTCGTTCTATTCATCTTTAAAAGTTTAGACGCTCTATTCTTATTTCCTCTAGTCAGCTCCAGGGCCTGAAGAATAAGAGAATCTTCAATTTCACTTAGAGTTGTCTTAAGATCAATCCCATTTTCAGAGAGAGTAATCAGTTTGTTATAACGAGATACTTTATCTGGTCTATTTTGTAAGAACTTAGCCGGAAGATCTGAAGGCTTCACTTGATTTCCACCTTTAAGAATAACAAGTCTTTCAATTAGGTTCTCTAGTTCCCTAACGTTTCCTGGCCAGTCATATGTCATAAGGATTTCTAGTACTTCATCATCAAATTCAATATTATTTCTACCATCAGCAGAAACAAAGCGAGAAAGGAAGTAACTAATAAGAAGAGGAATATCTTCTCTTCTTTCTGCAAGAGCAGGGATCTTAATCGGGATAACATTCAGACGATAAAATAAATCTTCTCTGAAGTCTCCCTGAGAGACAGCATTTTCAAGATCACGGTGAGTCGCCGTAATTATTCTTACGTCAACTGGAGTTGTTCCAGTTCCACCAACTCTTTCAATTTCTCTATTCTGTAGAACTCTTAATAATTTAACTTGAAGAAGTAGAGGCATATCTCCAATTTCATCAAGAAAAATCGTTCCATTATCAGCTAATTCAAAACGTCCCTTACGATCACTAATAGCTCCTGTAAATGAACCCTTTACGTGCCCAAATAACTCAGATTCAAGAAGCTCCCCAGGGATAGCCCCACAGTTTACAGACACCTGCTCTCTTACACAACGTGGGCTTAACTGATGAAGCGCTCTAGCAACTAGTTCCTTCCCTGTCCCTGATGGTCCATTAATAAGAACTGTTGAATCTGATTCAGCGACTTTCTTTATTCTTTCAAAAACTTCCTTCATCTGAGGACTACGCCCAATCATTCCGCAGAACATATCTTCTTCAGTAGGAGCTTCTAAATGAAACATTTGAGGGATAAAGCTCGTCTTAGTTTTTTCTTCTTTATTATCATCTCTTTTAACAACTGAGATTTGATCTTTTGAATACCCTAATTTTAGAGTGAAGGCCTTGATCACTAGGTCTACTAATACCTCTAGATCAAAAGGTTTTGTTAGGTAATGAAACACACCTTTCTTAGTGGCCATAATCGCAGTTTCGATTGAAGCAAAACCTGTCATAACAATACTAACGAAAGGAATGTTCTTTTCTTTTACTAGATCTACTAATAAAAGCCCGTCAGTGCTTCCTTCATTAAAGCTGATGTCAGTTACCAGACAAAATGGAACTTGCTCAGCAGGGTCCATTGCGGCCTTCTCACCAATATAATTTAAACACTCTGTAGGACTTGAATAGAAAGATACTTTCAGGCCTAGTGTTTTCTTTAAATACTTTTGGATTGTTTTACCGAGAACAAGATCATCTTCAACGACAATGATCTCTGGAGTAACAGAGTTATTTGTGTTGGAGCCTTTTTCTTTATCTCCTTCAAAAACACTATGTAGAAAATCTAAATCTTTCACTTCCCATCCCTTTGAACCGGACAACTTGACTAAAATCGTAGCCAATCATCGGGACAGTGTCAATTTATCAACACCAAGAAAACCTTACTCCCTTTACGTCAATATTTTCGGGTAGTTAGAAGTTTCTTATCATGTTATCAAGGATAGAAACGGCCTTTTCTGGACTCCCTGCGTAAATATAATAAATTATCGAAAGAAGAGAAAAGCCAGCTAAGCTATAGAAAGCATAGGCCAAATGGAAAACATCTTTGAGCCAATAAATATAACCGAACTGTAGACCAATCATAATAGAAGGAACTGACCAGAACGGAATGTATTTCACTATAAAGAAGATGATATCTAAAACCATAGATTCATTGTAATCGAGAAATAGAATTGGTGCTATGTAAGTGCAAAAAAAAACCCACCAAAAAGGTGGGCTTCAAAATATCTTAATTTAGAAAAAGATTTTTAATTAGAAGTGAGACTTAAGCTCTTCTAGCTTTGATAGCTCTTCCCATGGGAAGAAACCATTTTGAGCGTCTCTACCAAAGTGACCGTAAGCTGAAGTTGGATTATAGATAGGACGTAGAAGGTCTAATCTTTCGATTAGGGCCTTTGGTCTCATATCAAATACTTCATTAACTGCTTTGTTGATCTTAGCCACATCTGTTTTCTCAGTACCAAAAGTATCAACAAGGAAACTCATTGGCTCAGCAACACCAATCGCATAAGCAACTTGCACTAGAGCTCTATCAGCTAATCCAGCAGCAACGATATGCTTAGCAACTTGTCTTGTTGCGTACGCAGCAGATCTATCAACTTTTGAAGGATCTTTACCAGAGAATGCACCACCACCGTGAGCACCGTGACCACCGTAAGTATCAACGATAATCTTTCTACCAGTTAAACCACAGTCTCCCATAGGTCCACCAATAACAAACTTACCAGTTGGGTTGATCCAAATCTTTGTATCGTTGTCGATAAGACTTGGGTCTACAACTTTATTGATAACTTCTTCTCTGATTCCTTCTTGAATTTGAGAAAGAGTAAGGTTTTCTGAGTGTTGAGTAGAGATAACGATGTTTTGTAATCTCTTAATTTTTCCATCTACGTACTCAGCAGAAACTTGAGTTTTACCATCTGCTCTTAAGTCACCCATGATTCCAGACTTTCTAACTTCTGTTAGTCTGTAAGCAAGCTTGTGAGAGAGATCAGTAGTTAGTGGCATTAAACTTTCTGATTCGTTTACTGCATAACCAAACATTAAACCTTGGTCACCAGCACCTTGTTCAGTGTGAGTTCCCTCACCTTCGTTAACACCTTGAGCGATATCTGGAGATTGCTTATCAAGAGCAACCATTACAGAACAAGTGTTACAATCAAATCCTTTATCAGAATGATCGTAACCAATATCTTTAATTTTATTTCTTACGATTTCTTGGAAATCAACTTGTGCGTTTGTTGTAATTTCACCAGCAAGAACTACAAGACCAGTTGTAATCATAGTTTCACAAGCAACACGTGACTTAGGGTCTTGTGCTAACATTGCATCTAAAACTGCATCCGAAATTCCATCGGCCATTTTGTCTGGGTGACCTTCAGTAACAGACTCTGAAGTAAAAACGTAATCTTTTAACATACTATCTCCAATCCTTAGATTCTATAAACAAAATCTATAAACAAATAATACTCTAATCAATGCGAAACTATACATTGAGAATTACGTTGTAACAAGCTTATAGGGCCTGTCTTTTTTTGAAATATCTGAATAGATGAGGGCTTCGATACTTGTAGAAAAGTCCGTTACTCACAGAATAAGTATACTTGCGGTCCTTAATTTCTAAAACTTTGAAAACCTTATTGGAAGGAGCTTTGAACTCATAGAGATAACGATACTTACCTTGCTTATATAAGTTCTTAATTTTTTGTTGTTTCTTTAACAAAGATCCAGGACGCTCAGCAATAGCTTCGTACTGTGACCAAATCTCCGTCATGTCGATTCTGCCTAGCATTGAAGCTCTCGAGAAGTAGCGCATAGCTTCAAAATCTTTCTGGGAATCTTTAATCGCTTTGATTGATAGCTTAATATTTTCTAGCCTCAGAAGTCTTCCTGTTCTTGTCATCTCAGGACAAAAGATTCTGACTGATCCATGAATAAAATAATAAGTGAATGAGAACTCACCTTCTTTGAGCATAACATTGAGCCACTTATAATCTTTGAGAACTTTATCTTCATCCTTAGTAATGTAAGGGTGAATCTGCTCCCCAGGCATAATTGATGAATAGAAGTCATCGTTTAAACGATTGATGGCCACTTGAGCAACATCAAGTCTCTCTGTTCCTTCTTTTGTATCTATGCCTCCAACTTCATTGTAGAGAATAGTTTCTAAGACAAAGATTGCTTTCATAGTTTCATCTTTATCTTTCCAATAATTAAAAACTTCTGCTTGTTTTTGAAGTACATAATCTTTAAGAGCAAAACGTGACTTTGAAAGTCTTTCCACAAACTCTTCACCAGATAGAAATGTATTACCTTGGCGAACTTTATTCATTTTCAAAAGCCTATAGAAGTCGAGAGTTTCATCGGTACGATTAAGCCACTCTGTTAAGCGCTTTATTTGTCCCTTCTTTCCTCGGTCTACTTGTCTTTTGAATCTTTTCAAAACCCACTCAAGATCAATTCTTAGATTTTCAGGAATAATTTCATAACCTTTCTCTAATTCTTTATAGACAGTATCGACTGCTGCCCTAAAGAACGTATCACTTCCAGTATTATTAGGATTTTGAGCTCCATCTTGAACGATCTTTCGATAGAAATAAATTTCGTTCGATTTTTTTCTTCCTTCTTTGTCTGTAGACTTCTTATATTTATCGTACCCCTGTCTTAATTCAAAATGATTAACTGGAAATAAGTAACTTTTCAAAAAACTTAGGGAATCTAAAAGTTGTTTGAATTTAGTTCGAAATTCAATCATGAGATATTTCGATTCATTGAGAAATTTAATTTTGGCTTCTTCAGAATCCGATTCGAAGTATTGTTGCTTCTTCTTAACTGCATCTTCTAACAAATGATCAAGCTCTGAAATATTGTCTTTGTATTTCGAAAGATTCTTTATTTTTTTAACTTCTTCAATTTTCTCTTTTATCCATTGTTTCTTTGAAGATAGCTCAGGTAAAAAACGACCGAGTGTCGCGAAGTCAACCTTATCTTCATGAGTAATCGGGACATAAAAGCCCTGCCCTCTAAAGTCTCTAAAGAGTCTCCAAAACTTTTCTTCACTTCCAGGACGACAAATCTTCTTACTAAAATCTTTATGAATTTTAAGATAACGCTTTAAGAGTTCATGAGAATCCTTCTTCTCTATCTTAGGAATAACTGCATATGAATTAAATATGAGTAAGAAGGCTAAGAGTATTCTCATTTTGATAGTCTTTCTACAAAGTCTGATTTCCAAAGATCTAAACAAGTTCCATTACTTAAAACAAGTATCACGATTTCATTCTTGCTTTTCTCAATTAATATGTCTTTAAGAACATCTAGTTGTTCAACATATTCTGCAAATTTTCCATCAGACTGAACTCTTTGAATAATTTTCTGGCAGTCTAGATTGTCATAACCCTTAACACTTGTTGGTCTCGGTGGTTTAACCATAATTAATTGATCTGCAATTGATAGTGCTTCTTCAAATTCTTTTTGAAAAAGACTACTTCTAGCAGTTGCAGAATTAGGCTCCATTAAAACAAGTACTTCTCTCTCAGGATACTTTGTTTTTATAGTTTCGATAGTAAACTTAACTGAACGAGGATGATGAGCAAAGTCATCAATCACAATGGCCTTATCAACATAACCTCTTACTTCTTGTCGTCTTTTTACCATTGATAAATCTGCGACGGCAGCTTTAATTTCTTCAAAGCCGAATCCTTCAGTCATAGCATAGATAATACATGAGGTTAGATTGAGAATATTATGTTCGCCCACAACATTTGTTTTAAATGTATAACTCTTTTCTTCAAAACTCATTTCAAATGTTGTTTCATCTTGATTTTGTGAAATGATCTTCGGACCACATTGAGATTGACCGCCATAATTATATTTTTTTATTTTCTCAAACTCTGTAATTAGGTCATTACTGGCTTCAAAAGAATTTTCATAAATAAGCACGCCATTAAGTTTCCCAACAGCTGGACGAAACTGCTCTTTAATATCTTCAATTGAATTAAAAATATCCGCGTGATCAAACTCAAGACTAGTTAAAATCATAGAGTTCAAATGATAAAGTCTAAATTTAGAAATTTTCTCGAAGTAAGCACTATCATATTCATCACTTTCAATGAAAAAATACTTACCACTTCCAAGACGACTACTCATTCGTCCTGGCATAACTCCACCAATCAGATATCCAGGATCCTCTCCAAGTTTCTCGAATATTTGAGTTAGAAAATATGTGGTCGTTGTTTTACCATGAGTGCCCGCGACACCAACAACATTCACGTCTTTTAAAACGAGACCACCAATAGCTGCAGGAAAAGAACAATAAGGGACGCCACAATCTTCTATGGCCTTTGCATCATCGCTTCCACGAGGAACAACATTACCAACAACTATTAAGTCATACTTATTTAAGTCTTCTTTTGAAATATCTTTAAGTTGAAATAAGGGAATACTTGTTGACTCGAGATAATCGCTCATAGGTGGAGCAAAATTATTATCTGCTCCTTCAACTTCAAAACCTTTTTCTTTTAATAAACATGCAGCTGCTCCCATCCCTGTTCCACAGATACGATAGAAGAAGATTTTTTTTATTTTATCTTGGTTGGCCAAGATCTCATTACTTGACCATTTTAGTTCATTCGACAATGAAAACTCCCTTCAATTCTATTAAGAGTTGATTAGGATATTCTATAAAGGAAAAGTGATTCCGGCAATTTAAGGAAGTCTTATTTTTCGACTTGGAGTCATATTAGCAAGATCAGAAAGGTCTGATACTTCACCATCAAAGACAAGAATTTCATTAGGCTTTTTAGGATTTCTTACATAGGAAACAAAGGCGTCACCATTTTCGTCAATCAACTGAACAAATCTTGTCGAGTCAGGGTCAGCAGCACCAATTCCCATTACTTCAGCTTGACGAAAATACTTATTAGAAAAATCATTACGAACTTGTTTCAATCTCATTAAGTCGACATCTTTCTTACCTTGGGCCATCCCAACTAAAACTCTCGACTTTAAAAGATGTTGATAATCTTGATGCTCACCATATTCTGCAATAACCATAGCACCCATCGCAAAAGCTTTACCAACTTGGCGTTTCTTAGATGTTGAGTAACCATAACTCACACCATAGAGCTCGCCTGCTCTTGAATGATCCATCGCCATCTTAACCAGTCCACCATTTACAAGGTCATTATTAAACTGATCAAAGTCTTTAATCGCTTCATCAGCACCACTCGCTGAATCATCCATCACACCCATCACTCTATTTGAAACAAATTGGTGGTGAACATCGGTAAACATACTGATGATTTCATCTTCTTGGATAACATCATTCTGACGAGCAAGACCTCGCCAAACAGTATTGTCATAATAATAGCGGTCCATCTTCTTTTGCCAGTCTTCTAAATTCTTATAGGCCTTATTAGCAAATGTATCGACAAAATCATTGTCGATAAAATGTAACTCTACAGATTCTTTTCCAAACTTTTCATGAAAGAAATCAATTTGAGATTTCTTTAAAAAGTCTAAATATTCATCTTTAAGACCTTCTAAAGCTTTGTAAGGCTGCTCTTGATAAAGACGGTAGAGATCATCATCTGTCTCGAGACGTACAAGAGAAAATTCCATGAATTCTTCTTTAACAACATCAACAACACGCTTCTTTTTATTCTTTCCAATAGGTGCATAACCGTATTTTTCAAAACGGTAGGCCTTTTCTGGAATATTTGTAAAAATAAGTTCAGGTATATTTTCAATTCTTAAACCATCATCAAGACGGCGAGACATTTCATCATAGAGACGAAAACTATTAAAAAGACCTTCTTGAATCTGATCGACCCAATCATCAATTGGAGTATAAAGATCAGCATCTGGATTCGATAATCGAGGAACAGGAAGTCCTGCACTCTGGAAAGGATAATAAAGAGCAAATTGTCTGACTGAACGTCCATTACCGTCAGCAAATGGGTGAATAGAAATTAATGATCTTTGAAATTCGGCAACTACTTTTGAATACTTTTGAACTTTAGCAACAGTATTCAATTCACCTATTTGATCTTTCTGCTTAACGAACCAAGAAAGAAGATCTTCAGTGATTTCTAAAATTAGCTCACCTGTTAGTTCTTCAAACTCTGGATTGTCCCAGCTTCTACCACTTCTTCTAAACTCCATTAACTTTTCATAAAGTTCAGGATTATTTTTCTTAACAATCTTCCCTACTTCGTCTGTAAAGTTATGAGCATTAGGATAACCAATTTCACCATAGTATTTTCCAGAACTATTCTTACTTAATCTTGATACATCAATATACTTATTGCGAACCATTTCATCGTAAAACGATTTAGGAATAGGATCAGAGCTAGGAACATTTCCAATAATATAAGAACCTCTTGCCTTACCAATATTAGCAGGGTCAATATCATCAACTCCACCTTTCATCATTCTCTTATGAACTTCAGTTAGAGTTTTAAATGAAAACTCTGGTTCATTATTCATAAGATACTTACTCGCAGTTACATAGTTCTCAAAAGGTGTTGATGATCCATAGTAATCATCATACTTAGTGAAAATTTTTGCATCCTCAAGGTTTAGTTCCCCACGAGCGACTTTGAAAAGTATTTCTTGCTGATCTTTATAATCAATGAAAAGTAATGCATCTAAGTTTTGTTTCACGGCTTTCGCTTCAGCCGAGCTATAGCCAGCTCTCGAAAGCTTAGAAGCAAAAGTTTTCTTAGAAGATGTGTAGCTGCTTTGAGCTAGCTCTCTAAATAGTTCCTTACAACTAATTCTACCAGCCGCCGGCGTTCTTCCTTCTTCAGCAAAACTGAATGGGTCCGCTTTAGTAGACTGACTTAGAAAAGATTGAGCTTGAAATTGATTTTGTGAGCGAAAAGAGTCCGGCTTCCCTGTTTGCCAGAGACCACAACTACTTAGAAAAAATAATGATAATACTAATAAATTTAAAACTCTCACCTAATTCTTATCGGTGATTAGGCCAAAACCTATAGAGTTAGTTCTGAAAAACCTGACTTCCAGATGTGGTCAGCAAAAAGACGTCTTAAGTTATTGATTTCATAGCGATTATTCCAAGATCCCAGTGTTTGATTAGACAGTAAAAACATCCCCATTTTAGAATCTGAGTCTATCCAGAGAGAGTTACCAACAAAACCAAGATGACCAAAAGTTTTCTCTGAACAAAGGGTTCCAGCTAAAGACTTATCATCTGTAGATTTTGTATCCCATCCTCTCAAAAAACGTTCCTTCTTTTTTGAAAAACTAGAATTCATCTTAGTTATAAAATCAGTTTCTTTTTGAAGATTAAGAAGAGACTGGGCCAGTCCTTTTGGAGTCGCAAATAGTCCCGCATGAACAGTAAACTCATTGATAACAAAACAATTATCATCATGAACTGCTCCTGCTATATAATTACCTCTTCTAAAACCAGTCGCCACACAGGCCTGAGCACTTTTAAGGTCTTTCCAAAAAAATAATTCATTATCCCAAAAATGAGAACATAAACTTTGAAATTGCCTTCCCGTTTTCTTTTCTATTTCCAGTTGAAAACGAAGAGCTCCAAAGTCTGAATATACTGTATTCCCACCTTTTATCTCATAACTTTGAATTTGCTTTTTCCAATCAGGGCCTAATCTTCCCCAAGCAGGAAGCCCTGAGCGATGTTCTAATAAGCTTATCTCCTTTTCATCACTTGTAGGATTTAAAAGGTCGTAAGCCCCCATCGTTAAAGGTTTTGTAAGACTGGCAAGATCAAAGAAATAATTTTGTTCTTCTTTTCCAAAGCGGTTGAGATGAAGTGTTGAAAATTTAGAATGATTAAAATCAATCACACCAAAAGCAAGATCAGTAAAATAGAACTTATCCCAATCTTGCTTTAAAAGGTCATGAAAGAATTTAGTCACGTAGTGCCGCCTGAGCCGCTGATAACCGAGCAATTGGTACTCTATATGGAGAGCAGCTTACATAATCAAGGCCAATCTTGTGACAGAAATCAATAGATGAAGGTTCTCCACCATGCTCTCCACAAATTCCTGTATGCATTGAACTATTTGTTTTCTTTCCTTCTTTCACAGCGAAGTCTACTAGAAATCCTACACCTGACTGATCAAGAGCAACAAATGGATCCTTTGGATAGATGGCCCTATTTTGATACTCAGGTAAGAATTTTCCTGAGTCATCACGAGAAAGACCATAGGTTGTTTGAGTTAAATCGTTTGTTCCAAATGAAAAGAAGTCAGCACTCTTAGCCACCTCAGCAGCTGTGATCGCCGCTCTAGGAAGCTCAATCATCGTCCCAACTTTATAATCGATACTACTTCCCTTTTCTTCAAAGATTGTATTGATTAACTCAATTGTTTTTTCTCTTAAAAACTCAAGTTCTTTAGCTTCTGAAATAAGAGGAATCATAATTTCTGGTTTTACTGTTATCCCTGCATTCTTAGATTCAATAGCAGCTTCTACGATGGCACGAACTTGCATCATATAAATTTCTGGATACGTTACACCTAAGCGACAACCTCTATGCCCTAGCATTGGGTTGAATTCATGAAGTCTTTCCTGTCTTTGATTAATTTCTTCAAGAGTAATATCTAATGAACCAGCAAGTTCAGCTTTCTCATCATTAGTATGAGGTAGAAATTCATGAAGAGGAGGATCAAGAAGACGAATATTAACCGGAAGATTATCCATTGCTTTAAAGATCCCAATGAAGTCTTCTTTCTGATAAGGAAGAAGTTTTTCTAAAGCTAATCTTCTATCCGTTTCTGTATTAGCAAAGATCATTTCTCTTACTGCTAAAATTCTCTCTGGTTCAAAGAACATATGCTCAGTACGACAAAGCCCAATTCCTTTGGCACCAAATTTAAGGGCCACTTGAGCATCTTCTGGATTGTCTGCATTAGTACGAATTTCTAATTTTCGACACTCATCTGCCCAAGACATAAACTTTTCAAACTTATCATCAATGGAGGCTGCAATTGTAGGGATGATTCCTTCAAAAACTTCTCCCGTAGCTCCATTAATAGTTATTGGATCACCTTCTTTAAACTCTTTCCCAGCAACTTTTAAAATCCCTGCTCCAGAATTAATTGAAAGTTCTGAACATCCAGCAACACAAGGTTTTCCCATTCCTCTAGCAACAACAGCTGCGTGAGAAGTCATCCCACCACGAGCTGTTAAAATACCTTCAGAAGCGACCATTCCAGAAATATCTTCAGGACTAGTTTCTTGTCTCACGAGAATTACTTTCGCTCCATTTTCCGCTTTCATATTGGCTGCTTCTGATGTGAAACAAATCTCACCGCTAGCGGCCCCTGGTGATGCTGGAAGACCAGAAGCAAGAAGTGTTTTTTCTGCATCCGGATCTAATCGCGGGTGAAGTAGTTGGTTTATATCTTCAGGGTCAATTCTTAAAAGGGCTTCTTCTTTTGTTAAAATATTTTCTTCAACAAGGTCGACAGCTATTTTTATTGCAGCAGCTGCAGTTCTCTTTCCGTTACGAGTTTGAAGAATAAAAAGTTTATCTTTCTCAATAGTAAACTCGATATCCTGCATATCTTTATAATGGGCCTCTAGTTTTTGATAAACCTCAACAAGCTCACCAAAAGTTTTAGGCATGGCCTCTTCTAGTGTTTTCATTTCTTTATTCGAAATATTTTTTGAATCATCATTTATCGGAGCTGGAGTTCTTATACCTGCAACGACATCTTCTCCTTGAGCATTAATTAGATACTCTCCAAAGAATTTCTTGTCCCCAGTGCTAGGGTCACGAGTAAAGCAAACACCAGTAGCACAGTCGTCACCCATATTTCCGAAGACCATTGATTGAACATTTACCGCTGTTCCCCAGTGGTGATCAATATCATTGATCTCTCTATACTTGATGGCCCTTGGATTATTCCATGATTTAAAAACCGCTTCGATTGCTAACCAAAGCTGCTCATACGGATCTTCTGGAAATCGTTGTCCTGTTTCTTCAACAATGATTTTTTTATAAACCGAAACTAAGTCTTTCCAGTCTTGTGCTGTTAATTCTGTATCAAGATGACAACCTCTCGCTTCTTTTAGGTCTTCGAGTGTTGACTCTAGTAAGGAAATATTAAATTCCATTACTACGTTGGCATACATTTGAATAAATCTTCTATATGAATCCCAAGCAAATCTTTCATTATTCGTTAATTCAGCAAGTCCCTGAACAGACTTTTCGTTCATTCCAAGGTTAAGGACTGTATCCATCATCCCTGGCATCGAAACTCTTGCTCCAGAACGAACAGAAAAGAGAAGAGGATTAGCATCATCGCCAAATTTTTTTCCTGAAACCTTTTCGACTTCAAGAAGAGCTTCTTTTACTTGCTCTTTAATAACATCTGAAATGGAATTGTTTTTTTCGTAATCAAGACAGGCATCAGTAGAAACGGTAAAGCCTGGAGGAACCGGAAGACCAAGGGAAGACATTTCTGCCAGGTTCGCACCTTTACCACCAAGAAGGTTTTTCATCTCTCGATTACCTTCGGTTCTCTTATAGTTAAAGCTATAAACCCACTTTGTACTCATTGGTCATCTCCTTATTTCCAATGCATTGAATTTTATTTTCTTAGAAACCTAAATGATCTCTGATGTAACGATCTAGTTGATCGATAGCAACTCTTTCTTGCTTCATCGAATCTCTATCACGAACTGTTACTGTCTGATCTTCAAGCGTGTCATAATCAACTGTCACACAAAGTGGTGTTCCAATTTCATCTTGTCGACGATAACGCTTACCAATTGATCCAGCCACATCAAAGTCACATCTATAATTTAGTTGAATGTTTTCTAAAACTTTTTGCGCTTCTTCTTGTAGCCCACCCTTCTTCATTAGTGGAAGAACAGCAACTTTGATAGGAGCAATCCTTGGATGAAACTTCATCACAACTCTTTCGTTTTCTTTATCACCTTCATTTTCTTTTCTATAAGCATCACACATTAGAGCAAGCATACAGCGATCACTTCCCACTGAAGTTTCGACAACGTAAGGAACATACTTCTTATTTCCATCTGCTTGATCTACATAAAGTTGTGACTTTCCAGAGAACTCTTGGTGCTTAGAAAGATCAAAATCTGTACGAGAGTGAATCCCTTCCATCTCTCCCCAACCATGTGGGAAGTTGTACTCAATATCTTCGGCCATATCAGCATAGTGAGCAAGGTCGTTTTCTCCATGCGGATGCCAACGAAGATTCTCAGCTCTCATTCCATTATTGATATGCCAGTTATAACGGATCTCTTTCCATTTATCGTATGCCTCTTTCTGTGTTCCCGGCTTAACAAAGAATTGCATTTCCATTTGTTCAAATTCTCTTAAACGGAAAATAAAATTCCCTGGAGTAATTTCATTTCTAAAAGCTTTTCCAATTTGAGCAATTCCAAATGGAAGCTTTTGTCTCATCGTACTTTGAACATTTTGAAAGTTAACAAAAATACCTTGAGCTGTTTCTGGTCTTAAGTAAATTGTTGAAGAAGAATCTTCTACTGGACCCATTTGAGTTTTAAACATGAGGTTAAACTCTCTTGGCTCTGTAAACTGACCTTCAGCTCCACAGTTTTGACATGGCTTATTTGCATCAATTTGGTCCGCTCTAAAACGGGCCTTACATTCTTTACAATCAATCATAGGATCCGTGAATCCATCAACGTGCCCCGATGCTTTCCATACTGTTGGGTTCATAAGAATACTAGCATCAATCCCCACAACATCTTGACGGTAAGTCATCGACTTCCACCAGCTATTTTGAACATTCTTTTTTAGTTCAATTCCAAGAGGACCGTAATCCCAACAACCACCAACTCCGCCATAGATCTCAGAAGATTGAAAAAGGAATCCTCTTCTTTTACAAAGGCTTGAAAGTTCATTTAAAGACTTGAGATTTGTTTCCGACACGATGCACCCCTAGCATGGAAAATAAGTTGAAAATTTCCACCTGAATATACAACTCTCGGGCCTTACTGGCCAAGGATTATGCGTCGAAATGACCTTAGAATTTTTAAGATTTTTGGCTTAATTCATAGAGCTTAGCGTACTCATGTTGATTGGCCATAAGCTCACCATGAGTTCCCTGCTCAACAAGCTTTCCTTCATGCATAACAAAGATTTGATCAAAGTCCTGAATAGTGGAAAGTCTATGGGCCACGGCGATTACAGTCTTCTCGCCAGCTAAGTTCTCGAGTGCTTTTTGCACAACCTTTTCTGACTCGTTGTCCAATGCTGAAGTCGCTTCATCGAAGAGCAGAATATCAGTATTTTGAAGATAGGCCCTCGCAATAGTAAGTCTTTGTTGCTGACCTCCAGAAAGTCTTGCTCCACGATCTCCTACCAAAGTTTCATCACCTTGAGGAAGCTTTTCCACAAAGTCTTTGGCGTAAGCAACATCCAGAGCTTGAGCAAGCTGGGCTTGATCAATATTTTGATCAAGAAAGAGATTTGTTTTCACAGAATCATTGAATAAGAAAATATCTTGGCTCACGAGACCAAAGAGATCTCTTAAGTTCTTTAGTTTAATTTTATCGATGCGATGACCATCAATTTCAATTGAGCCTTGTTCAACAGGATAAAGCCCAAGCAGTAAATTAATCAGAGTCGACTTTCCACTTCCACTAAGGCCAACAAGAGCCACTTTTTGCCCTTTCTTAATCTCAAGATTCAAGTTTTTAATTACATCACCTTCTCCATAAGAGAATGTTAAATTTGAAACTTTGATTGAATCATTAAAATTAGAAATCACTTCTGTTCCAATATCTTTTTCTTCTTCCAGATTAAAAATTCCAAAGATCCGATCCGCAGCTGCTTGAGCTTGGGAAAGTCTCACGTTAGCCTGAGAGAATTTTCTAATTGGATCCATGAAAAGAGCAAGAGCCGCAATGAATGAAATAAACTCACCCATCGTCATTTCACCTGACTGAATTCTAAAGTGAGCAAAAACAATAACGCCAGAAAACGCCATCGCCCCTACTAATTCAACAAAGGGATGGGCCATCTCTTCAACAAAGGAAGTCTTCATTTGAGCATTGAAAAATCTTTCTTGAGCGTATTTAAATCTCTTATAAACGAAGTCCTGAAGATTGAAGGCCTTGGTAATTTTATGGGCAGAAAGTCCTTCAGTAATATTATGAGTAAGTTCACCATGCTCTTGCTGAACACTTCCTTGGTTATTCTTAACTTTCTTTCCACTAATTCCAAAAATAAGAATAAGAAAAGGAGCAATAATAAAAATTACAAGAGTAAGCTGCCAGTCTGCCCAAAAGGCCATCCCTAAATAAACCATGGCTTTCAGAGGTTCACGAATTAAATCGATCACCGCTTTAAAACCAGAAGCAAAAACTTGGGTATCATTCAAAGAATTAGAAATAAGTTGTCCCTGCTTGCTCCCATGAAAAAATGAGGTCGGAAGACGAAGAAGCTTGTTAAAAACTTCTGCTCTAACGGCACAAGTTGCTTTTTCCATAATGAAACGTAGCCAATAGAAATGGAGGAAACGACATGGAAAATTTAAAATCCCAAGACCTAGTAACTGAGCGGCGAGAATGACAACTTCATTTGTGGTTGCATCTGGACTAAGCCCACGATCAAAAAGTGGCTTAACAAGAGAAACTTGTAATCCACCTATCGCAGCAAGGGCAACAGATAATAAAACAGTAAGGATAACTTTATATCTATAAGGAGCTATATAAGGAAATAGCTTCTTTGTTAGCAATTCAATCATGGAGTCATTTTATCTATGCTTGAAGCAACCTGTCAAAGCTCACAAAGTCAAAGGACCAGGGCCAAAGACTTAAACATGGATTTCTGCCAATGAAACTGATAGCAAAAATACTCGAAGAAATTATGAATGATTGGGGCTTGATCAATTCGAAATTTCTCTAAATCTTTATATTTATGATTCGCAATAACCCCAAGTAATTCCCAAAGATCTCTTCCCGAGATGGAAAGCTGACCTGGATCTTTTTCCATTTGATTAGTGCATGTATTACAGGCAAATCCTCCATGATCAGACATTAAATAGATTTCTTGTAACTTCTCTAAGTCCTCATCACAAAAAATACAACTCTCTCTCATAGGAAAAACTCCGAGCTCGATAGAGAGCTTTCCAAGAAAAATCAGAAAGTCAGACCAGGAGTCAAACTCACCAAGATTAAGCCTCTTTTCCATATGAAAAATTGCATTACTTAAAACCATAAAGAGGCCTTCCTCTTCAGAAGAAGATTGCAAGTTATCATCATGAAGATTTTCATCTTGAGCTATTTTTATAATGATTTCCAGATAGAGACAGAGAAGATAAAAAGCTTTGTGATTCTCTCTAATCTTTTCATGTGCCCAGATAGGAGTCCACTCTTTTGCTTGTAGCATTTCAAAGGTTGATCGAGATCGAGCGACTTCGATACTAAGCATATAGCCTAGCTCAATCGTAGAAGACTTCTTCTTCTTTCCACCACCTTGACCGCCATAGAAAAGAACACTCACTTTCCTTCCACTTCTTAATAGGAGATGGCAAATAAGATGGCGCTCTTTAAATGGGACCTTACTTAAAACAAGGCCTTCAATCTTGGTTTTCACCTCTTCATCCTCTCAAAAAATTTACTTAATTGAAAATGATAATCATAGAATTGAGCATTTAACCGAGCGAAGATCATTTTTATTCCACTTAGCTTCTTACAATAGAAAATTGAGAACTCCTCTCCTCTTCTGCCCGCTCTCGTGGCCATCTGTAGCCATAATCCATAGTCTTGTTCGTCATAATTTATGGCCAAATAATCAATAGAAGGAAGATTCACTCCATGCCCCAGACAAGATGTCGCCACAATAACCTGGTTATCGATTGAGTTCTTCAGTTGATGACGAAACTTCTCAACACTTCCTCCTACCGCTCCTAAACTTTTCACTCCCAACTTTTGAAGCAGATTTATCCAATTGAAAACTTCTTCTCTTCGCTGACAAAAAATGAGAAACCTTTTGTTCTTTTCCTTTCTAATCATTCTCAATAATAGTCTATTAAAAGTTAATTTATCTTTCTCATGGAAAACAATTTTTCTCTTAGGATGATTAAGAAACTGAAAGTTTCCATAGTTTAGCTCTTCATAATTCCCATGGTTATATTCCACTAAATTTCTTAATTCTTGTGAAAGTTCCTGATCAACAGTTGCACTTAATCCCACCATAGAGACATTTAAGCTAAGGCTTTGAAAAAGAAAGTCTAATAATCGTGGTCTGAAAGTTTCTCCCCATTTAAAAAAGAGATGTATCTCGTCAATAATAATTCCAATCTCTTTTCTCTTCCTCCAATGTAAAAACCATTCACTATCAAAGACCTCTGGGGACATAATAATGACCTTCGGAAGAGTACTATTATGATACTTACTATTTCCGAAGGCCCTGCTATTAAAGAACCAAGTCTTATATTTCTCTTTTACTCTTTCATTAAATTCCTCGTTAAGTGCTCTTAAAGGACTGAAAAAGAGCCATAACTTATTTGAATCACTCTGCTCAAAAAGGTCTAAGAGCATTGATGTTTTTCCCCAACCTGGAGGAGCGAGAATGAGAGTAAAGTTACTGTGATTTTGATAATTAAGACTTGTTGCACCCATGGCCCTTTACGTGCAAAAAGTCCTGAGGTACATATCCTTAAGCAATTGAAATCTATAGGACAAACTTGAATAGAATAATTTTATTACCTGCTGAGCAATTAGAATCTGATCACTCTTCGATGCAATTTAAAATTGAACGAAAAGAGGATATTGCTCATATTCAAAATCATCTAAAGGCCAAGGTTGGGGATGAGCTTAAAGTCACAGTGATTAATCATGGAGTGGGTTTGGCCAAAATTTCGGCCATGAATTTAGAATCAATTACTTTTGAAGTAACTTCCCTTTCTAAAAACAAAGAACTGCCTCTTCATATTATCAGTGGCCTTTCTAGACCCCCGACAATGAAGAAAGTAATTGAACATGGAATTTCACTTGGGGTGAAGAAAATTACTTTCTTCCAAGCACAACTTTCAGAAAAGAGTTATGCAGATTCAAAAATTTTCGAAGAAGAAAAACTTCAAGAATTAATTTTAGCAGGGCTAGCTCAAGAAGCGAGAACACATACACTCCCAGTGGTTGAAGTGGTCTCATCTTTAAAAGATTTAGATTTTAAGAAGAGCCCAACAAAATTACTTTTAAGTCTAGATGATAAAGCACCATTATTAACAACTGCTCTAAACTTTGATGAAGAAATTTGTATTGCAATTGGTCCTGAAAGAGGTTGGACTCAAAGTGAAGAAGAATTTCTCATTAATGATGGGTTTCAACCAACAAAAATTAGTACGAATGTTTTAAGAGTTGAAATTGCCCTCTTCTCCTTTCTTGGACAAATTCATCATAACTATTTAACTAATAATTAAACTAAGGCATAATAGCCCCATGGCACATCAAATCTCAGGATTTACATTTATCAAAAATGGTCTCACGTTAGGCTATCCGATCAAAGAATCAATTGAATCAATACTTCCACTTTGTTTTGAAGTCATTGTGAATGTTGGTTTTGATAATCCTGCATGTACAGATGATGACGGAACTTATAATTACTTAGTTGATTCTTTTAAAGATAACCCTCAAGTAAAGTTTTTAAAAAGCTATTGGGATCCTGAGCTTACTCAGCAAGGGCTCATCTTAAGCCAGCAAACAAATATTGCTCTTAAAGAATGCACTGGTGATTACTGCCAATACATCCAAGGAGACGAGACACTTCACGAAGATGATATCGAAGAAATTCGTCGAAATGTTGAAGTAATGGAAAAAAATCCTGAAATTGAAGGGCTTATTTTTCAATATAATCATTTCTATGGAAATACTGATACCTTAAAGAGAACACGAAATATCTATCGTCGTGAAGTAAGACTTATTAGAAATGGTCTTGGTATTAAAAGTTATCTCGACGCTCAAGGTTTCAAAAACAAAGATGGTGGAAAACTAAAATGTATTGAAGGACAGGCTAGAATTTTTCACTATGGTTGGGCCAGAGAGTCTTCGGTAATGAAGAAAAAAGTTCAAAGCTTCGGTAAACTCTATCATGGGCAAGATCATAATGATGATAGTTTCCAGTATGAGAGAATTTGGGGACTTGTTAAATTTGAACAAACTCACCCTGTGGTCATGAAAGAATGGATCACTAAGAATCGTAACCAGTTAAATCTACTAGACATGCCTACTAAGTTTGAATGGAAAAATATTGGACTCATGATTTCTGACTTTATCGAAAGTCTAACTGGGTATAGAATGGGTGAATATAAAAACTTTATTAAAGTGAATAAAAGGTAAGAACATGATTCGTCAGATTGAAAAAGTTTTAGATGAGCAAATTAGACCGGCCCTAGCTGCTCACGGTGGAAATGTTGAACTTATTGATTATGATAATGATAAAGTTTTTCTAAAACTTACTGGTGGTTGCCAGGGATGTTCTTCTTCTTCGGCCACACTAAAAGATGGAATCGAAAGATTACTCAAACAAAAGTTCCCTGATATTACTGAAGTTGTGGATATGACGGATCATGATTCAGGCGAAAACCCTTACATGTAAATCGAACTTTATGATTTGAAGACGCCGACTGATTTGCGAATTTCTGTGATTCGTTCAGGGTTTATATCTGCGAAGATAATTTTCTCCCCAATACCAGCATCAGCGAGAACTTCACCCCATGGATCAATAATAAGACTATGACCGTAAGTTTGAATACGCTCGTTATTTTCTCCCCATTGAGCAGCGGCGATAACATAGCATTGATTCTCAATGGCCCTCGCTTTATTAAGAGTATGCCAATGGGCCTTTCCAGTTGGAACTGTAAAAGCGGAACTATAAGTTAAGATTTGAGCTCCTTGCTCAACATACTCCCTTCCCATTTTTGGAAAACGAAGATCAAAGCAAATTCCTAATCCAACTTTCCAATTTTCAAACTCAATTATTTGAGGAGTATTTCCTGAAGTATAGATATCCGCTTCATCAATAGATTTTCCGCTTTTAGAAAGTTCACATGAGAAGAGATTGATTTTGTCGTAGTGAGGTAATTCAGTTCCATCTGGAGCAAAATTATAAGCTCGATTTACGACCTTACCATCAAGATTAGTAGCGGCACTTCCCCCAATAAGATAGAGTTCATGCTTGGTTGCTAGGTTTTGGATATTTTTGTAGTGCTCATTACCTTTTTCAACTAAGTATTCCGTTGGCTTCAGTCCATTAGACATGGAATAGAAACATTCAGGTAAAAATAAAGCTTGTCCTCTGGCTCTTTTAACCTGAAGACAAGCTTCTTCAATTTTTTTTAAATTTTCTTTGTAATCGTAAACTGATGTAAGTTGAAAGATTGCAACTTTCATTATTCGATGTGCTTCCCAATTGCGTAGTAAGCAAAACCCTTAGAAAGAACTTTACTCGTTTCGAAAAGGTTACGAGCATCGAAGATCACTGCTTCTTTTAGCTTATCTTTTAATTGAGCATAGTCAGGATTTCTAAATTCTCTCCACTCTGTCATCGTTACCATTCCATCACAGTTTTCGAGACACTCATACATTTCATTACAAACAGTAATCTTTGAAGAATCAACGCCCTTCTCTTCCACTGCTTTAATGTAATTGTCAGTAGCAACAGGATCGTAAATTCTCACTGTCGCACCGGCATTAATAAGAGCTTTCGCCATATAAATTGCAGAGGCTTCACGAACGTCATCAGTGTTGGCCTTAAATGCAACTCCCCAGAAAGCAAAAGTCTTTCCAGCAAGATCACCTTTAAAATGATCATTCATCTTATCGAACATTCTTGTTTTTTGAGCATCATTAACATCTTCAGTGGCCTGAACAATTTTAAGATCCATTCCCATTTCTTTAGCTGTGTAAACGAGGGCCTTCACATCTTTAGGGAAACAAGAACCACCATACCCTGGTCCTGGGTATAAGAAGTGTTTACCAATTCTTTGATCACTTGAAATACCTTGTCTTACTTCTTCAACATCGGCACCTGTTAGGTCACAAAGTTTTGCGATTTCATTGATGAAAGAAATCTTAGTAGCAAGAAAACAGTTTGCTGCGTACTTTGACATTTCTGCAGAAACATTACTCATCATATAAATTGGATTTCCTTGTCTCACAAGTGGAGCATAAAGTTCTTCCATTACTTTTGCTGCATCTTCACTTTGGTGACCAATGATGACTCGATCTGGTCTCATGAAATCTTCAACTGCAGTTCCTTCTTTTAAAAATTCAGGGTTACTTACAAGGTGAAATTTCTTTGAAGTATGTGAAGAAATTAAATCTCTAATTTCTTTAGCTGTTCCTACTGGTACTGTTGATTTAATAACAACAATCGCTCCGTCAGAAAGAGTTTTCGCTACAGACTCAGCAGCAGCTCTTAAATATTTTAAATCGGCTGAACCATCATCACCTGAAGGAGTCCCTACTGCTAGAAAAATAACTTGAGCGTCTTCACATGATTCATAGCCTGTAGAAAAAAGTAATCTTCCAGCTTTAATATTTCTTGTGAGTAAATCAGTTAGTCCTGGTTCATAAATTGGACTCTTACCATCTTTAAGAATTTCAATTTTTCTTGGATCGATATCAATACAAGTGACTCTGTGCCCAATCTCGGCAAAACAAGTTCCACTTACTAGACCAACATATCCTGTTCCAATTACTGATACTTTTAACACTATTAAATCCCTTAAAAAGAGGTTGGCCGTAGCCTTACCCCGAGGTTATACTAAGGCCAAAGTTTACCAAAGCTAAGCATATATTAACAAGTGTCTGGAGAATAATGAAGCACGTTAAAACGTTCCTCAAATTCGCCTTTGCTATTGGGATAATTGTTTACCTAATACAAAGTGGAAAACTAGATTTTTCGCTCATCACCAAAAGCTTTCAGTCTGGCTGGGGATGGCTTATTTGTGCGTTATTGTTGATATTACAAGACTGTTTAAGTTCGTTTAGATGGAAGTGGATTGTTCAAACAAAGAGTAACGCTCACCTTCCAAACCTACGCGTTATCTCTGTCACTTATATTGGTCTCTTTTTCAATTCGTTTTTACCCGGTGCTGTAACCGGCGATATAATCAAATTACTCTATGCCAGAGATCTTGATAAAGAGTTGTCGAAAACTTTTTTAGTAACTTCAGTTCTTATCGACCGAGTACTTGGTCTAATTGGTCTGCTACTTGTCTTAGGAATCAGTACAATTATTTATTATTCAGAGTTAGTCACATTAAGTGACAAAATTGTTAGTCTTCTTCACTTCAATTTACTTCTTGCAGCTGGGGCATTTGCTTTTATTATCACACTCTTCTTACCTAAGAATCTTCAAGATCTTCTTTTAAGAATAGGCGAGAAAGTTCCTGTTATCGGAGCGAAGGCTTGTAAGACCATGGAGCAAGTTTGGATTATTGGTGCGAAGAAAAGTGTTGTTCTTAAGTGTATCCTTGCTAGTTCATTTTTTCAGATGCTTAACTTTATCGCATTCTATATTGTAAGTTCTCCTTTTTACTCACAGCCAATTCCACTTCCTTATATCCTAACTTTTATTCCTATTGGTTTTGTGGCGGTGGCCATTCCAATTTCTCCAGCAGGTCTAGGAGTTGGGCACGTAATTTTTGAAACTCTTTTTAACCTTGTGGGTATCCCAGGTGGAGCAAGTTTCTTCAATGTATTCTTTGTGATTAGAATTTTTGGAAATCTTTTAGGTGTTATTCCTTACTTACTTTCAGGTAAGAAGCACACTCTTGAAGAGACTCAAGAATTTGCTTCTTAGAAATTAAAACCAATTCCTTTTTCTGAAACTTTAAACATAAGAATTGTTTCTTTTGTCCATGGTAGAGCGAGCTTAGAGCGCATCTGTGTTGGGACATAACTTCTTCCAAGAAGCCTTGTAAAAAAAGAGGTGTTTAAATCAACTCCAAATTGATCTCTTTTTTCTGCAGGAATTTCAAACCAAGTTTTTACCCAAGTGACTTTATTCGCATGAATTTTATTTGTCAGTGTCGAAGGAAACTCTTGAGGGTTACCTAAGAGAAATACTTCATCCACCTTTTCAGGGAACCATTCCCCACCAAGTCTTTCAAGTCTATTTCTCATTATCGCTGGGTGTTTTCCATGGAAAGAAAGCATCTCAGTTTGATTATCAAATCTCTTTTCTCTTCTCTTATACTTCGAAAGTTTTTCATCTTTGTGATAGAGCTTGAGAATATCTGCCTTCTTACTTTTATAGCTATCTTCTTCTCTTACATGTCCGTAGTGAAAGATTCTTCCTTCAGAATAATAAGTACGATTATGGTTTCTAAAAGTTTGGGCATCCCCCCAACTTTCAATATTTCCATTAAGCCTTACAGCTCTGATTTCTTGCGGGTACCATTTTTTATTAATGGCCACTTGATCATGGGTCATCCAGAAATGAAAATATCTAAAAGCAACAGTGTCATAGCCTTCCAGAGCGGCTTTTCGAAGATCTTCTTTAATTAGTTCATAATCGTCTTCATGAAAAACTTCATCACATTGAAGGTAGACCCCCCATGAGTTTTCAAGATCCCCATATCTCTTTTTAGCTTCTTCAAGAGCAACATTAGTTTGTTGCGAAAGAATAAGACCACCTTCTCTTAAACTGTCATCCCAAACAGTTGGGACAATCTCAAGAAAGTCGAGATCTGCAACCGCATCTTCAGTACCATCATCACTTTCACCGAGAGCGAGAACAGTTTTAGAAGTTACACCGTTTAAAGAAATTAAAGCTTCTTTAAAACAATAATCGTATTTGACTCCATTACGTAATAGAGTGAAACCAAAAAAGTTATCCATATTTATTTCTTTCGTTCAGGGTAAACAAAGATTCGATTTATATCCACATGTCCGTAACGAGACCATTTAGTCTTCAGAGATTCTGTGAAGAAGAGAAATTCTGTCTCTTCTGTTGGGTCTTTCAATTTACGAACGATCTTTGCTTCTTTATTGATAATTGATTTAACTTCTTTAGGAAGAATACACATTCCCGTATGAAGATAATTTTCTAATTTATAAGGAAAGGCCCTACCAATGAATAGGTCACCTTTAACTAAACTGATTTTAGGATGATTTTTAGGAAGAGTAACTTTCGTATTATGAAGAATATCTTTAAGAACAGGCTTTCCCGTTAAAGAATTTCCACAAAATTCAAAAACACTATGATTAAGATCTTTGAAAGCTCTTTCAAAGTCCCCTACTAAATTATTATCAAAGGCATAGGTTTGAGCAAAAGGCTCTTTTCTATCCTCAGGAATATACTGAAAGAGATACCAGTCAGTGAAAGCATTCATACGAAGTTCATAATCATCATCGTCTTCAGTTACTTTTCCAGTCTTTTCAAAGTAGAACTCTTTCGCCTTTACTAAAAAGTCGTAGTAATCATCTTTCGTGTAGATGTTGAGTAATTTTTCAATATGTTCTTTAACATCAAGATGCATTGATTATTCATCCACCTTAAGTACAGCAAGGAAAGCCTCTTGAGGAACTTCAACAGAACCAACCATCTTCATTCTCTTCTTACCAGCTTTTTGCTTTTCTAAAAGTTTTCTCTTACGTGAAATATCACCACCATAACATTTCGCAAGTACGTTCTTACGAAGAGCTTTAACCGTTTCCCTCGCAATAATCTTTGCTCCAATAGCGGCTTGAATAGCAATATCAAATTGTTGACGATCAATAATCTTTCTTAGTTTCTGTGTAAGATCACGACCTTTATAAAATGAGTTTGAGCGGTGACAAATTAAAGAAAGTGCATCAACAGCTTCACCGTTTAGAAGAACATCAACTTTTACTAGCTCTGAGCTTTCGTAACCTTTAAACTCATAATCCATTGAGGCATAACCTTTCGTCATCCCTTTAAGCTTATCGTAAAAATCAAAAACCATTTCACTTAGAGGAAGGTCATAGAAAACCTGAACACGTTCTTCAGTGATATATTGCATATTTGTTTGACGACCACGTCTTTCTTCACAAAGTTTTATTACGTTACCAACGTATTCGTTAGGAACGTGAATTGAAACGGCTACAATTGGTTCACGAATCGTTTCATACTCACCAGCTTCTGGCATTTCACTTGGGTTTGAAATAAATTTCGTGTCCCCATTTAAATATTCCAGTTCATAGCTCACTGAAGGAGCTGTCGAGATAAGATTAAGTTCGAACTCTCTCTCTAATCTTTCTTGAATAATATTCATATGAAGAAGGCCTAAGAAACCACAACGAAATCCAAAACCAAGAGCACCGGAAGTTTCAGGCTCATAAGTAAATGAACTATCATTCAGAGCAAGTTTCTCAAGTGATTCTTTAAGGTCTTCATAGTCTTGGGAATCGACAGGGAAGATACCACAAAAAACCATTGGCTTAATTTCTTCATAACCCGCAAGGTTAGGTGTATCTTTCTTCTTTGCGTGAACAACAGTATCTCCTATTTTTACATCACGAACTGTTTTAATCCCACAGATAATCATTCCTACTTCACCAGCAGTCATTTCTTTTACTTCTGTAAAGAAAGGAGCATTGACTCCCATTGAAAGAACTTCGTATTCACCTTCAGAATGTTTTAAGAAGATTTTATCTTTCTTTTTGATCGTTCCATTCATCACTCTGATAAGAACAACAACACCCTTATACGGATCAAACCATGAATCAAAAATCAAGGCCTGAAGATCAGCATTAGGATCTCCTTCTGGAGCTGGAACTTTTTCGATAATCGTTTCAAGTAAACCTTCGATTCCGATTCCACTCTTTGCAGAAACTTCATCGCAACCTTCAGTATCAATACCAACGATATCTTCAATTTCAGTTTTAACTTTATCAACGTCAGCATGAGGAAGGTCGATTTTATTAAGAACCGGAATAACCTCAAGATCATTTTCCATTGCCAGATAAACGTTGGCCAAAGTTTGAGCTTCAACACCTTGACTGGCATCAACAACAAGAAGTGCCCCATCACAAGAAGCAAGAGAACGAGAAACTTCATAAGTGAAGTCAACGTGTCCTGGAGTATCGAGAAGATTTAAGTAATATGTATTTCCATCTTTTGCTTTATATTCAAGTCGAACTGTCTGGGCCTTAATCGTAATCCCGCGTTCTTTTTCAATATCCATATTATCAAGAAGACGATCTTTCATTTCTCTTTGAGTAACTGTTTTAGTTTCTTCAAGAAGACGATCGGCAAGGGTCGATTTCCCATGATCGATATGAGCAATAATAGAAAAATTTCTAATAAATTTTTGATCCATAAAATGTGGTCTTAGTCTCTAAGCCTCAATTAAGGGCCTAATTTCACGTAAAAACTTCGGTAGAGAGTACCATAAGGTAGTAGTCTAGTGAACTTTCTTTTCCTCTAATCGGGATAACATTTGCGTAACCTTCATAGATATTTTCAGGAACTTTCTCAATTACTTCGGCATTTTCTTCAGATTCACCCTCTGGACGCTCTGCAACTTCATCATTTATCTCAGTATGAGTGATATTTTCCTCTTCATTGTGACGCGCCGGAATAACAATTTCAGAGTTTTCAATTTTTGAACGACGCTTAATTGCTAATTCATAAGTATCAATAATATTTGATGGAATCATTGTATCGGCCATTTCTTTTCCGATAACATCTTCTGATTGCACCTGAAGAATTGAATACATTCTATTATTCATATAGATCAGATTCCCTTCAGCATTGGCCACAAGAATAGGCTTACGAACCATATTGGCAAGAGCATCGAACTTTCTATTCTCTACAGAGATTCTATCAGCACGCAACTCTTCAAAGATTTTAAAACTATGAATCATTTTATTCATCTCACGAGCGATCTCACCAATCTCATCGTCTTGAGAATAATAAATAGAAACGTCAAAGTTACAATCTTGAAGTTCTCGAATTGCGTCTTTAATTTTCTTAAATGGAAGAGCAATTTTTCCAGGTACAACAAGAGCTAAAATAATTGTTGATAAGAAACCGATGATCAAAACAATCATCATATGTCTTTTTGTTTCATTAATAATTGATTTTATCTGCTGATCTTTTTCAACCGATTCGCCATATTGAATATCTTGAAATTCACTAAAGGAATCGAGAATTTTATCAGCAAGTTCTCCAATTTTTGCAGAACCTGCTCCTCCTCTTTCATAGAGAGTTCCTTTGGATAAGTCGATTTTCAAGGAATCCACATAGGCGAGCATCTGTCCCACCACTCTTTTCACATCAGGATCTCTATAAAGAGAATCAAGTGTATGAAGCTGAGAAGTAAAACTCTCACAAAGATTGATAATTTTATCAATCTGCTGAGGTGTAGGAGTATTCGTTAAAATTCTTCTTTGATATTTAATTAAAGATACAGCAGAAATTCGAATCTCATCAGTAAGAAGAGAAACTCTATTAGACTTCACTGAGATTTTTTCAATCTCATGATTTAATCCATTTAAATAATGAAAGACGATAATAGAGAGGGCCCACACTACCAAGTTGGCAATGATAAAGCTCCATGTAACTCGACCTTTCAGTGATAAATTCAATTCTTTCTCCTAGTCAGCTAAATCCGAAAATAATTTATTAAAATTTTTCTCAGAACCAACTAACACCACAATATCGTCTGACTCAATAATATCCATCGGCATCGGACAATCATTGATTTCAACTTTATAGCTTGCTTTTCCATCCTCTGAAATTGTTGGCACTTTCTTTTGAAGAGCTACAATGTTGAGAGAATAATTTTGTCTGATCTTACTTTCTACTAGTGTTTTTCCTTCGAACTTCTTTCCAAGCTTAAGTTCTACAATCGAATATCCAGCAGCAAAGTTATATCTTTGAAGAACGTGAGGTGCGACAATTTTTGAAGCAATAATCTCACCCATCTCTTCTTCCACTTTAATAATCTCAGATGCACCAATTTCATGAAGTACGTGTTCATGGAGAACAGAAGTTGCTCTGGCAATAACACGACCAACACCAAGTTTTCTTAGCATGGTTACGGCCATGATACTTTGTTCAATGTGATCACCAATAGCAACAACCGCCACATCGACATCAGAAATATTTACAGAACGCAATGATCTTTCATCAGTTACATCAAGAGTAACTGCGTGAGTAACACGATCTTTAATTTTATCAACGAGGGTATCATCCTTATCAATCGCAACAACCTCTGCACCTTTTTCATAAAGGCGAACTGCTGTTTTTGCTCCGAATGTCCCTAGTCCAATTACGGCTACTATCATCTAAATTCCTATAATATCTAGTACTTCCATTATATATGAAGTATTAACCGATCATAATCCTTCCGTCAGGGTAGTCAAATTTTCCGATTGATTTTTGTCTCTGACCAATAGCAAGAATCAAGGTCAACGGCCCAATCCTACCACTAAACATAAGCGCCGAGACGGCCACCTTCCCCATCGTTGTTAAGAAAGGTGTAATCCCTAAACTTAACCCCACCGTCCCAGAAGCGGATATCACTTCAAAGAAAATGGCGAGGAAGTTCTGATTAGGCTCAAGTCTCATTAAAACTAAAATAAAGAAACTCGTAATTAAAATCGAAATAAACATAAGGGCGGTGGCACGAACAACGATAGGCCCAGAAATAGTTCTGTTAAATGCTGTTACACCTTTATCACCTTTTAGTGTGGCTTTGATTGATTGAATTAAGATGGCTAGAGTTGTGGTCTTAACCCCACCAGCTGTCGAACCAGGTGAACCACCGATGAACATAAAGAGCGTCATCATATATAAAGTATAGGTATGCATACTCGTTAGAGGGATTGAATTAAACCCTGCAGTTCTCAAGGTCACTGATTGAAATAATGAAATTTGTAATTTCTCCCAAAGAGTATAACTATCAAGAGCGTTAAGAAACTCTCCAAAGAAAATAAAGACCGCACCAATGAAAGTGAGAAGTCCCGAAGTCACGATAACAATTTTTGTGTGGGCCCCAAGTCTTTTTAAACTCTTTCCTGCAGTCACCACTTCTTTCACGTCCTTAAGAACAATAAATCCTAATCCACCTAAAGTAATAAGCACCATAATCGTAATATTGATAAGTGGGTTTGTTCCATAAGTTTCTAAGCTTGTGTCGAAGAGACTAAAGCCCGCATTACAGAAAGCCGAAATACTGTGAAAGAATCCATAGTAGAGAGCACTACCAAATTCAAATCCTTCAAAGGTGAAAGCAATAGTGAGAACTATTCCTCCCCAAAGTTCAATAAAGAAAGTGTACTTCACAATATCGACAATCATATTGAAGAGATCTTCTAAACTATTTACATCTAAAAGGTCTTGCATAATGACTCTATCTTTCATTCCCATATTCTTTCCTAAAAGAATGGCCATTGAGGAATAAAGAGTCATGATTGAGAGACCACCAATTTGAATCAAAATGAGAATAACGATCTGACCAAAAAGTGAAAATTCAGTGGCCAGAGATTTCGTTGCTAGCCCGGTTACACAAGTTGCAGAGGTGGCCATAAAGAGAGCATCAATAAATCCTAGCGAAGTATCACCCTTTGCGGAAACAGGAAGCATGAGTAGAAATGTTCCTAAAAGAATCACACCAGAAAAAGAAACGATAACCATTTGTGCTGGCGATAATTTTATCCCACGAAATAACTGTGCTGTCGGCGAACCAACAAGCTGCTTTTTTTCTTTTCCTTCCTCTGGATCGTCATAGAGAGAGAGGATTGAAGATAGTAAGTGAGCGGAAGATAACCAAAAAGCAAACTCTTGATCTCCCCACGTTAAAAGAAGGGGAACAAAAACTGTAATACTAAAAATATGTCGACGAATAAAATCTTCTAAATCCTTGCTACTCAGAAAGTTAGCGACAACCACTATACCTAGAACAACTGGTACAACCATCGCCCCCATTGTTAGTGCTTGTTCTACAAGTGATGAGTCCCAAGACTTAGGTACCTTATCAATTGACTTAAGCGATGATAGAAGGATAAAAATTCCATTAACTAATAGCTCTAGCAAAAAAGGAATTTTCTGTAACAATAAACTCATAAGTATATGGTAATACTTATTTTTTTCTTTTTGGTCGAGGTGCAAATTTTTCTATGAAGCCGAGTAAAGTAGTCGAGTTTTTAATTGATAATATTGATCCCCTTGGCCAAGGTGTTTCAAAAATCAATAACCAGATCGTCTTCATTCCCAAAACTCTTCCAGGGGAAAGAGGTAAGGCCAAAATATTAAGAAAGAAAGGCAAAGTCTTCTTCGCAGAGATCGAAGAACTCACCCATCCCTCACCTGATAGAATAGAAAGTGAGTGCCCACATTTTCATCAATGTGGTGGCTGTAGTTATCTCCACACTAGATATAGTACTGAAATTGAAATTAAAGAGAATACACTCAAAAGGGCCTTTGCAAAATTTGAAGATATCAAGTTCACGACAGTTGAAGCCCCTAATAGATTCTCTTATCGAAATAGAGTTCAGCTTCATTACCACAGTAAAAGTCAAAGTCTCGGTCAAATGAAAGGCATGAGTAATTATATTATTCCTACCCCAGATTGCTTACTTCCAAATGAAAAGGTTTCTGAAGAAATCAAATCCCTTTACTCCGGAGATAGCCTTTGGCAAAAGCTTCAAGGCCAGCCACCAAAGGGACATGTAGAGATTTATGCTCGTGATAATAATGTGATCACTTCTTATAATCAGCACTATGCTGCGGGAGGTTTCACTCAGGTCAATGAGGAAATGAATATCAAGCTTAATCAATTAGTAAAAGAGACGCTTGAGAAAATGAATCCTTCAAATTGTGTAGAGCTCTTCGGAGGAAATGGGAACTTATCCAATCATTTGATTAAAAGTCATTCTGAATTAAAGAGAATTATTTTTGATATTTATCCCCACGAAATGAGTTCTGAGCGCACTCAGTTTGTAAACGCAGATATTTTTAAAACACCTGTCGCAGAGCTTGGTTCAACAGTTTCTCGAGAGTTTTCAAAAGTAGATAGCCTGATTATAGATCCTCCCCGCAGTGGATACAAAGAACTAGATGCTTTTGTCGATTTAATAAAACCAAAGAATATTATCTATGTTTCCTGTGACCATCAGACACTAAAAAGAGATTTGGAAAATCTCAATGGCTATAAGTTAGAAGAAGTTTTTCTTTTTGATTTATTTCCTTCTACTTTTCATTTTGAAACTGTCGCAATCCTTACCCGAGACAATTAATCAAGTTTAAGTTTTTTTACCGCACTAAGTTGATAAAATATGTGCTTAAAAGTACAATTATATTGGGTGTTTAACTAAAAAAACGAGAAATTATGTCTTCTAAAATATCTTTGCTAATTATTGCTATTTTTATTTATGGTTGTGCTTCAAGTGATAAGCCACCTGTTAAAACTGTTGCCGATAAAAAAGCTGACCTTTACTACTCTCATGGTACACAAATGCTAGTTGATAAAGACTACACTTCAGCTTTAATGCATCTTCAGAATGCTTATAAATTCAGAGCAGATGATACTAAAATCTTAAACAATCTAGGTATGGCCTATTATTTTAAGAAAGATATTGAAAGTGCCATTAAATACCTCAAGATGGCCATTGATGAAGATGGGAATAATTCAGATGCCAGAAATAATCTCGCTTCAATTTATGTTAATCAAAAAAGATATGCTGAAGCAATGGAACAATATCAAAAGATCCAGAAGAACTTAATTTACAAACATCAATATAGAACTCACTACAATATTGCACTTATTCACAAGCTAAGAGGCAATACTGATGCGGCTGTTGCGAATCTTCAAAAGTCTGTTCAAATCAGAGAAGACTACTGTCCGGCTTTCTATCAATTAGGAATGATTGCTACAAAACAAAGAAGATTTAGAAAAAGTATCGACTTCTTTAAAAAGTCTACTTTAGGTTCTTGTGTGAACAATCCTGCCCCTCACTACCAACAAGCACTTTCTCTATTAGAATTAAACTTACAGGAACAAGCATTTCTTAAATTAAAAGAAGTGATCGAACAATTTCCTGCAAGTAGATATTCTATTTTGGCGACAAGAAAACTTAGAGCAGTTCAGGTTGAACAACTAAGATCACAAAATAGAAAAATGAGTGATAGAAGAAGTATTAAAAATACACAGCAAAATAATAAAGAAACTAAAGTTTCATTTTAAAGAAGATAATGGCAAAGAAAAGAAGACAAAATAAAAAAGAAACACATCAAAATGATTCTGTAGAAGCATCAAACAATGATGAGTTCCTAAGTGATATCAATGAAACAGAAACGATGTCTTCTGAAGAGAATTATGATTCTCCTGCAAAAGTAGAAGTAAAAGTTGAAACCGAAATTGAAACCGAAGTAGAAATTACTTCTGAGGATCCGAAAGGATCTGAGCAACCTGAAGATTTCGATCAGGCTGAAGAAATTTCGGAATCTGCTGAGATCTATAGCTCTTCTACTTTGATTGGTGATTATCTTAAAGAAAAAAGAGAAGCTTCAGGTGTTACATTAAAAAATATTTCTCAAACAACAAAGATCAGCTTAACGAATTTAGAAAACTTAGAAAGCAATAACCTTGATGCTCTTCCTAATAAAACTTACGTTACTGGTTATGTTAAGAGTTACAATAAGGCCTTAGGACTTAATGAAAAAGAAGTTCTTGATATTCTAGAAAGAACATACTCTGTCATTACTCCAGCAAAAAGACTTTCAATTGAAACTCTTGAAACAACACAAACTGAAGAGAATATAGAAGTCGATAAAATTATTAGAATTGCCATCGTTGGTATTGTCGTTCTTGCTATTATTGCAGGAAGTATTTTTCTTATTCGCTACCTTCTCTCTGCGAGAAAAGAAAGTGCTAAAGAAGTAACTAAAACTCAAAAAGTAGTTGAAACACAATCTCTTTCTTCAGACACTCCTTTAAAAACAGAAGCTGAAGCTGAAACGAAAAATGAGAGAGCGAAAGCTCTCGAGCCCGAGCAAGCAAATGAGAGAGCGAAAGCTCTCGAGCTTGAACAAGAGCGAAAGCAAGCTGAAGAAAAAAAATTAGCCGCTGAAAATGCCGAGGCCGAAGCGAAAAGATTAGCCGCTGAGAAAGCCAAAGCCGAGGCCGAAGCGAAAAGATTAGCCGCTGAGAATGAGAGAGCGAAAGCTCTCGAGCTCAAGAAGGCGGAAGCTGAGAAAAAGAAAGACCAAGTCAAAGAAGAAGAAGAAGATAATTCAAAGCCTAAGAGAAAGTTTTATAAATTCAATCGTTCACTCTACACCTTAAGTGAGCTTGATAAAGAACAAAGAGATAAGCAGATACCTGAAAACTTTCAACGCTCTGTTATCTCTGGGAAGCAAAATGTATATATCCAGGCCACACGAAGTAGCTCTTGGATCACTTATAAGTCTGACGATGAAGCCGTTAAAAAGTTTGTTCTCCAAAAAGGAAGATCAGTTCTTGTAAGAGGAGATTTGGTAAGGATTTTCTTAGGAAACCTTGCTGGTGTTGATGTGTATTTAAATAATCAAAAGGTTAATACTTCAAGCTCATCAGGTGTTAAATCTCTCGTTTTTCCGCAAGACAGAAGAGAAGAGTTCGTTATGCCACTCTTTATTTATCAGCAAAATGGTAAGGCCATTACTTCTGATGAGTGGATAAAAGAAAATCCTGATCAAGTTCAAAGGTAGCGAAAATATATTTTCGCTCAAATACTCCCGTATTTGCTAGCTCATCCAATCTAATTTTTTAAAGAGTCTCACTGAATAAAGGGAAGCTATTATTGTTGGTAAGAAGACGGCCATCGCAGCTGGGATTTGAGACTTTCTGGCCAACGATACACCTGTAAAGAATAGAGCATAGTATGAAGCAATGACAATCAGAGCTAAGGCTCCAGAGTTCTTTGTTGCCCCTCTCCCTTTCTTAATTCCTAAGCAAAAACCTAATAGAATAAAAAGAATCACTTGTGCTGGTGTATTGATACGACTCCAATACTCTAATTTTGATTTAGGTAAGCGAGAACGTATCCCATCTTTTACCGGCTTACTAACTTTAGGATCTTTAAGCTTAGCTTCCCTTTCTTTAATAACTTTAGATAGCTCTTCGTTTGTTCTCATACTATCTTTGGTCACAAAGCCTGGAAGAGCTCCCCCTTTTAAAACAGGGAAGTCATATTCTTTGAAAAGAATTTTTTCTACATCATTATTATCAGCGAAACTCTTAACAATATTTCCATCTTCCAAGAAGAATCGAAGCATTGGCGCTCGAAGGTCATCATTGATTTGTTTAATCAAGGCTCCCTTCTTTGCAAAGATGGCCTGCTCTTCTCCACTACTTTTAATTAGACGAATGAAAACATCTTCAAACTTAACACCGCCATCTTCAACTTTTTCCGCAAAGAGAATGATGCCAGGAATTTCTGTATAGAACTGCCCAGCCTTCACATCACTAAGCACACCACTAGAAGTTAGTTGAATAATCGTGTTCTTAAACTGGGTTTTTGAATAGGGAATCAGGTTTCTATTGAGGACAAATATTGAGATTGCGATAAATATTCCACAAAATAAGAGAGGTAGAAATAAAGTTGTTTTCTTTAATCCAAACGAACGCATTGCAACAATCTCACTATCTTCTGAAAGCTTATTCATTGTATAGATAGTGGCAAAGAGAGCACTGAGTGGAATGGCCATCGGAAGAAAAGAGACAGCAATATGCCCAACAAGCTCTAGAACTACCATGAACTCTACCCCTTTGTTCGTTACAATTCTGATAATTCTAAAAAGTTGAAACGTCAGAAGGAATGCTACAAAAAAGGAAGCACTGAGTACAAACGGGGGAATAAAGTTTGAGGCAAGATACCTCTGTATAGTTCTAAGCATAGCGTTACATTTTAGACAAATTCTGCCCTCTTGTGTATGTTTAACACGCTTTTTAGGATATCACGATACAGTGAAAAGGAGAATCACAATGCAAATTCTTACGCAACTAGTTGGCGATAAGGCCACTAAACAAGACCTAATTGTTTTAGGTAGTTTTTCGAAAACTTCTAAGGAAGGTAAAAAAGATATTACAACGGCCGCACTTACTGGTTGGGACAAAGAAGTTAAGGCATCTTTTAATGCTGTCACACTTTCAAAAGAATTTACTGGAGCTAAAGATCAAACTTTTACTTTTGATCACGAAGGAACAAGATATTTAGCTTACGGTCTTGGAGATAAAAAAGATTACACAGCAGAATCTCTAAGAAGAGCTGTTGCAAAAATTGTGAAGGCCGTTTCTTCTAAGTACGCCAATGTTCAAATTACTTTTGATCATTTTATTGCCAAAGGAAATAAAGAAGCGTCAGCTCATGCCGCAACAGAGTCGATCATTATGACTGACTATAACTTCGCAAAGTACAAGTCGAAGAAAACAGAAAGCAAGTTAAAGAAATTAACTCTTCTTCTTTCTGGAACAAAAGCACAAAATAAGAAAGTTTACAAAGCGATTGAAGATGCAACAAAAGTTGCAGAATCAATCAATGTAGCGAGAGACTTTGTTAATGAACCGCCAAATGTTCTTAACTCTGTTTCATACTCAAAGCTTATTGAAAAAGATGTTAAAGCGAATCTTAAAGGTGTAAAAACAAAAATCTTAGGAAAAGCAGAATTAAAGAAAGAGAAAATGGGAATGTTCCTTTCTGTTAATGCTGGTTCAGCTTTTGATCCTAGACTAGTTCACCTTACTTACACACCAAAAAAAGCCACTAAGAAAACAAAGCATATTGCTTTCGTTGGGAAAGGTTTAACTTTTGATACTGGTGGTTACTCACTTAAGCCAGGTGGATCAATCATCAATATGAAATTTGATATGGCCGGTTCTTCAACAGTTTATGCTGCTTTTAGAGCGGCTGTTCTTCTTGAACTTCCAGTTAAGATTTCTTGTTTCCTAGGTCTTACTGATAACGCGATCAACTCTGAAGCGACTATGCCAGATTCAATCGTAACAGCAAGAAATGGAAAGACTGTTGAAATCCTTAACACGGATGCAGAAGGAAGATTAGTTCTTGGTGACGTTCTTGACTATGCCTGTGACCATAAGCCAGACATGCTCATTGATGCTGCCACTCTTACGGGAGCTTGTTTAATTGCACTTGGAACAGAAGTTTGTGGTGTTATGTCTAATGACCAAAAACTTGCTGATAAACTTTTAAAATCAGCTAAGGCAACAGATGAATATATGTGGCAACTACCAATCATTGATGAGTGGAGAAATGATATGAAATCTCCAATCGCCGATCTTAAAAACATCGGTGGATCAAGATGGGGTGGAACTGCTAAAGCAGCTGCTTTCTTAGAAAACTTTGTTCAAGATGGAATTTCTTGGGCACACTTAGACATTGCTGGATGTGGTGACAGTCAATCTCACCTTCCATATTGTCCTTCAAAAGGTGGTTCTGGTCTCATCATTAGAACACTTGTTGATCTTGCTAAGAATGCATAAGGCGAAGCCTTTTAATATTGTTTTATTTCAACCAGAAATACCAGGTAACACAGGTTCGATCGGAAGAACCTGTGTTGCTCTCAATATCAATCTTCATATCATCAAACCCACTGCCTTTGATATGTCTGAAAAAGCTGTAAGAAGAGCTGGTCTTGATTATTGGAAATATGCTTCAATTAAAGAACATGAGTCTTGGGAGGACTTTCTTCAAACAGAAGATCCGTCAAACCTCATTTTCTTCAGTCGATTTGCTCAACAGAAACCTTTCTATGAAGCTCCTTATGATGAAAATTGCTATCTCATCTTTGGGAGTGAGACTAAAGGTCTTCCTCAAGAAATTTTGAGAGCTTCTACTGAGTGTACTTACGCTCTTCCAATGTTCAGTGAGCATATTCGCTCCCTTAATCTTGCAAATACAGTAACGACTGCAGCTTACGAATGCCTTCGTCAGCTAAATGGAGTTAAGTAATGGCCGATTATGTTTGGGGTGATAGCGAAACTCAATTCTTCTATGATCTCGATCCTGTAACAGTTCTCAATAGTATTGATAAACTTGGATTTAATACAACAGGTAGATGCCTCACTCTAAATTCAATGGAAAATAGAGTTTATGAAATTGAAATAGACTCAGGCGAATTCATTGTCGCCAAATTTTATCGGCCTGGCCGATGGAGCCTCGATCAAATTCAAGATGAACATGACTTTCTTCTTGATCTTGCTCAAGATGAAATTCCTGTTATCGCTCCTATCGAAACTGAAGGTAAAACCCTATTTAAAGTCGATGATCATGAACTTCACTTTTCATTATTTCCTCGTAAAGGAGGAAGAGCTCCTGAAGAAATGAATGAAGAGCAACTACAAATTATGGGACGCCTCCTAGCTCGTATTCATAATGTTGGAGAATCTCGAGAGGCAAAACATCGAATAAAAATTGATACTGAATCATTTGGGATCTCAAATTTAAATTTTCTTCTAAAGAATAAATTCATTCCAATGCATTATGAAGGTCAATTCGAAAAACTCGTCAGAGAAATTTGTGAAACGTCATCTGATCTTTTTAAAGATAAGAAAATAATTCGAGTTCATGGAGATTGTCATAAAGGCAACGTTATCATGCGCCCTGAAAGTCCATACTTTATTGACTTTGATGACATGCTGATGGGTCCGGCCATTCAAGATATTTGGCTTGTGACTCCGGCCATAGACCAAGATGGTAATATGGATCGTGAAATCCTTCTTGAAGCTTACCAAGAAATGAGAGAGTTCAACCGTGCGGAACTTAAACTGATTGAACCTTTAAGAAGTTTAAGAATCATTCACTTTTGTGCATGGATTGCTAAGCGTTGGGAAGATCCAGCATTTAAAAATGCCTTTCCTCATTTTGGAACAGAAGAATATTGGGCGAATCAAGTTCATGATCTAACGACACAGCTTCATGTAATTAAGACCAGCTTAAATCCCTATCCGGACTATTTCTGAGATTAGCTCATAGCAAGACTTATCCATCATTTTCTTTGGTGGCATGAGAGTAAATTTTCGATAAACCTGATACAAAGTCTTTCCTTCTTTATTCGCAGTATCTAACTGCTCAACCACAAAGTTATAGGCCTTTTTAATCTTTCCCCTTTCAATCCGAAACTTTACATCATTGGTAGGATCTAAGCGTCCTCTTTTACTAGCCTCCAAATTAGGATACCAGTTATATGTTTCTTCTAAGAAAACAAGACTCTTAATTTGATTTTTAGGAACTGAGTTTTGATCATCGATGATAAGCGTGTTTTCAATATTTGGAAAATTGGCGGCAAGATCTTTTTTAAATCTTGTAAAAAACTTTGCATCCTCTGGAATCCCGGGAATCTTTTTAAGATCATCAAAACTTAGACTCTTATATGTGACATCCTCTATTTTCTTTCCACTTGGTAGTTTAATTTTACCAAACAGTTCACTTCTTTCACTTCCACCACCTGTATAAAAAGAAATCCTCACATCATCACGTGCTGCTAATTTATCTAAAACTTCAAGAGCATCATCACTCAGAACAAAAGTTTCATCTCCATAACGAAAAACTTGTTTATCAGGAAGCCCATACTTTTCAGGTACATCATTTTCCACTTTATAAAGAAGTGTCCAATCGAGATCCAAAACAATGTCATAAACTTTTGAACTTGGAGCACGTGTACTATCAATCGTTTTAGTACACGAGTAAAAAGATAAAGTAATAAGGGCAATTAAAAATACTCTCACGTATTCTTTTCGGTAAAAATCTAGAATTTAGTTAAGATACCCGTCAAAAATAGTCGCAATTGAGCGAAGATGGATGCGGCCTTTTTGATTGATAGTGAAGAGATTGTCTTTAAGTGACCCATAATCTGCACTTAAGAGCTCATTAAACTCTTTCTGAGCTTTTTTAGAGAGCTCAGGTACCTTTGTAGTGTCAATAATGCCATTACACATCAGCTCCATAATAACGCCCTCTCGTTGCGTATCTTCTTCTGAGATTTTATGGCCAAATATAAGAGGAAACTTTCCATTCTCAATGAATTGGTAATAGTTTTCAGTCTTCTTCTCATTTTGCACATGGAATTTCTGACTTTTAGAAATTGAGGTAGGACCAAGCCCAATAAGAATTGGAGCCTTCTGATGAGTAAAGCCCATAAAGTTTCTCTTTAATTCTCTCTTCTTTTCACAATTCCAAAGAAGGCTATCTTCTAAAGCATAATGATCAAAACCAATTTCTTTGTAATTATTCTTTGAAAGAAAATCTCGTCCAAGGTCATGAATCGCCTCTCTTTCCTCAAGACTTGGAAGAAGAGATTCATCAATTGCTCTTTGATTCTTTAAACGACTTGGCATGTGAGCGTATTGATAGAAAGCAATACTTGTCGGTTTCAATATATCCACATAGTCGAGTGTCATCTGCATTGTTTCAATAGTCTGACCAGGCAGGCCATAGATCAGATCAAAATTAATTTCTTCTAAACCTTCAGGACAATTCTCTAAGAAGTCTTTTACTAATTCAAAGCTTTGGATTCTGTTGATATTCTTTTGAACTTCAAGAGAGAAATCCTGAACTCCTAGCGAGATCTTGTTAAAATTAAACTCTTTCAAAAGTTTAAGATGTTCTAACGTTGTCACCCTTGGATCAATTTCGATGGCCTTAAAAACATGAGAATTCTGAGTTTCCCCAAGAATTCCAATTAATAATCGTCTTAAATCTTCCACCTCAAGAAAAGTTGGAGTCCCTCCTCCAAAGTGAATTGAGCTTGGCTTTAAGTTTGGATTTATATCCAAATACATCTTCCATTCTTTTAAAAGGGCATCTACTAAGTCAGTTCCACGAGATTTCTTCTTAGTAATTGTTCTATTACAACCACAATAGAAACACAGTGATTCACAAAAAGGGATATGAAGATAGAGGTCTAATCCTTCTTCACTTCTATGTTCTTTAATATTTGATATCCAACTAGCTTCAGAAATATCACCATTCCAAGATGTTATAGGTGGGTAGCTAGTGTAACGAGGCAATGGTCTTTGAATTTGAGTCTTTGTCATGTAGGCATAATAGCCTAGCTTAGAAAAAAATCACTGATATAGGTTAGCTTTCTGGAAAATCTACCTCAATCCCATCTTCTGAAATATCAAAAGTAAAACGATCATGTTCTAGTTCACGGGCCTTTGAAATGATCCCAACAAAGTCATCAGCATCCATATCTGGATCAAGAGCGAAATCTCCTGCAAAGATCTGTACAATGGCCCTCGCCTTATTAAAGGCCAGATCATCTACAAATTCCTCGATAAAGAATGTAACTCTCGCACTTTCAGTTTCTCTATTAAAATTAACATCTATTTTCATAATATCCCTTTTAGCTTTTTACTAAAAAAAAGGGGAGGTCACTAGTACCTCCCCCTTCACAGAACGTGTATAATTCTTCGCCTTTCAAGCGTTAGAAGTTATAAGTCATCCCCACTCTCGTCATTAGACGATCAAGAGATAGTGTTCCTGCATCTGTAGAAGTTGCTGTACCATTTGTACCTGCAGTACCAATAAATCCATCAATTTTAATATTATTAAAATTCAATGTCGCACCAGCATTCACATTAGTTGTTTGATCAAAAGTATGCTTCTTACCTGAAGTATCAGTACCAAATTCCTGATCAGCAAGGTTCTTAGCAATAACGTTAAGCTTGCCATAGTTATTGTTATTCTTATAGCCCCAAACTGTTTGCTTAACAGAACCTCTTAAAGTCAGCCAATTCGTTGCTTCATACTCATAACCTAAAGTAACAGGTAGGGTAACATTCTTCCCTTCAGCTTTAGTTGTGTAATCTACGTTGATTTCTTTCATTCTATATTCAACGTTGCTATAGAATGTTCCACGGCCAGACTTCATCACATTACCGTAACCAAGAGCATATGTTGTAAATCCTGCATCTACCGTTCCAAATTGACCACGACCATTTAGTGAAGCAGACCCAAAGCCAGCAGTAGTTCCACCAGTATCTGTTTGCTCCCAATCAAACTTCTTTAAAAAAGCATAAATTTTTCCCGTGTCAGTTAATTGATATCCACCACCTAGATGAAACCCAAGCTTTCCACTAAACTCACTATAAACAGTTCCGTTAAATGTAGCACCAAGACCTACGAAATTATGAGTTGTTGTTCTCTTAGACTTTGAACCTGTAGAAATATTTGCGAAGGCATCCCACTTAGATCCAATAACACCAAACCTTACAGCTGTACCATAATCTCTAGCAGAAGTAGATTTATCAAAGTCAGATGTATAAACAAAGTTAGTACCCCATTTTAAGCTTCCAGCAGTACCACCAAAGAATAGGTCTAGTTGATTATCAGAACCTCTTAACATTGAATCAGCATTTAAACCTTGTGAGCTATTAGCTAATGTCGCTTGAGCTGCATGAGCACCTGTAGCAACTGTGCGAAGTAATGAAGATGTATTTGACTCATTACCAAGATAAACACCATAAACATAATCACCATGTGATCTAATAATACCACCCTTAGCCTTTGTAGCTGTGTCAGTATCTAATGTTAAACTTGATGAACCTGCATTACTTCCGTTAGCACCCCATTCAAAAATCAACATATCCTTATAGTTATGAATATTTGCTACGTTTAAGAAGATATTTCTATCATCTTGAATGTAGTAAGAACCTTCGTTATCCGTTTCGCTCATCCCTAAAGCCTTTAACCTTGAGATAGTTGCGTTAGCATTAGAAGCAAGCATTAAGATAGCTGCCGTGCCAATTAGTTTTTTCATCATGAAACTCTCCAATGAAATAAGTTTTTAAGTAATTCTCTCAATAGTAAAATTATTTGGTAAACAAGTCTTGATGTCAATTTTTCTTAATGAATATATATAAAAAAAGGGCCTCCGAAGAAGCCCTTTCTTTATATTTAAATTTTCTTTCGAAATTTTAAATTAGAACCAGTAGTGAACTGCTACTTGAGTCATTAGACGATCAAGTGAAAGAGTTCCTCTTTCATTAGTAGTCGCCTGAGCTGCATCACCAGCTGTACCACCAGTACCGATCATACCGTCAATCTTAAGCTTACCAAAGTTAAGAGTTGCACCAGCTTGAACGTTAGTAGTCTGGTCTTTCGATGCTTCAGTTTCTGATGCAGTTCCAATTTTCTCTGTCATCTTATTAATTAAAACATCCTGAGAGATTGAGCCTCTAAGAGTTAACCAAGAGTTAGCATCAGCTTCAAAACCAACAACTACTGGAAGGTGTCCATAAGAAGCTTCCATATTGTTAGAAGTTGTTGTACCGTCCTTATCTTCAGCGTCAACTTTTACGTATGAAACATTAGTAAACATTCTTGAAGTAGAAGATACTTCTTTAGTATAACCAGCACCAACAGTTAACGTTGTTTGCTCAGTAGTGTTAGCTGCCGCTGTACCATTAGTGTACTTAGCTCCTTTCTTGTCATAATCAACATAGAAAGTGAAATCCATCCAGTTATAACCAACACCGATATTCATTGATCCATCATCTTCCCACTTATCAGAAGTACTATCACCAACTTTCATCACGTCATTAAGAACGTAGTTAATGTAAGCGTTAAGATCACCTGCAACAACACCTAAACCAAGACCTAAAGTATCTTGCTTTTGCTCAGCTGTAGAATTCTTCGCGTTACCTTTCGCATAGTGAAGTCTTGCACCCCACTCAATTCCCATGTCTCCACCAAAGAAAAGATCTAAATCATTTGATCTATCTTTAAAACCTGTCTCACCAAAAACAGTTCCAGAATCTCCATTACTTCCATCAAGAGCATCTGCATAACCATTAAGAGCAGTATTACCAGCTTGATCTGTAATATCTGAGTTCATATAAATACCGTAAGCGAAAGCTCCAGCACTTCTGAAGAATCCACCTTCAGCTTTCTGAGTTGTTCCAGCAGCATCACCCCACTCAGTAACAACATAGTTGTTCATTGAGTTTACGTGAGCAGCGTTTCTGAATACGCTTCTTGAATCTTTAATGTAGAAAGATCCTCTGTTCGTGTCTTGTCCTAAAGCATTCATTCTTGCTTTTGTAGCCCAAGCACTTGAAGTAAGTAGTGTAGCAGCTGTAGCTAGTACAATTTGCTTTTTCATTCATCTTCTCCTTGAAAGGCTTGATTACAATCAATGTAATCATTGTTTATTGTTCTAATAGTTTTTTGTAAAAACCAACTTAAACTTTTTTATCGCTTATATAAAATTTTCTTCTCAGGTTTTATAAAAGTCAACACTATGTGCACTCTTTTTTCTTCTTTTTTAACTAGTTAAGGCCTAATTCATTCCATCTCTTGGAAGCTCTTGCCAAAAATCCGACACTGTTTTCAGAATCTTCGAAGCTGAACTCTATAGGGGCAGAATCGTTAACAGGTGCATTAAAACTTACCATTTCAAGATGTGGTAGTTCGTTACTAGTTGAAGAGTATTTTTCATCGTCAACATTTAGACATGGAGAATAATCTGATAATCGTAGATATTCGCTATACGAAATTTTTTTCGTTTCTGGGTAAATTTTTTCCAAATTTCTCTTTAATAAGCGTATTTTTCTGCTCACATCTTCCTCATTACACTGATGAGGATCGATATGAGTAATAAATTGAGCGACTTGTTTTCCATTTTCGTTGTCTTCTTGCCCAAATTCACCAATAAAATGTCCGTGATCATGAGTATAGCTTAGAGGGATAAAAAGAGTTTCTCTTTGATCTGTTACCTTCTTATCAAAAGTTAAGTGGATAAAGAGCGTAGCTGGTGCATCAGTACTCTCACAAAACTCAATGAACTGATCACTCAGTTCATTTTTCTTATCATATTTGCTTAAAAACTCTTTAGGACCTTTTCCCCAATAAAGCTTTTCACAATTTACTGTCGTTTTATTTAAACACTCAACTTTAAAATTATTTGGTTCCACAAGGTCAGTCGACTCTGTCTTACAGACACTCTTAATTTGAGAATCAATTCTATTTTTTTCTACACAGCTAAAAGCTTCATCACTTTCTAAGAAAGGAAAAAGCTGAGCATAATTCACATCTCCACGGGCTAAAGTGTAAAACTCCTCATTAAAGAGAAGCTTCTCAGGCTTAGAACGACCACCAAACTCACGCCACTTTCCTTCTTTAAAGAAGAGAGACTTTTCATTTCTCTCAACGACGTCAACATGAGGTAAAGTTGTTTTAAACAACTCAATATTCTTCCCCCCCCTCAACATTGAAGGACCGATAAGACTTACGTGTTTTTTTGTTAAAGGAAACTCGTGGAGAAGGGCCACTTTTTCTTCACCATGTTTTTTAACAAGGTCTAAGAAAATTGCCATAGAGAAAATATCAGAACCTACAACAAGGTGCTGAATATATTTTTCTTGATGTTCTTCATCATTGGCCTTTTTAAGCTTAAGGATACTACTAAAAGACATTGTCTCTCCTATGAATTGTCGTGTGTGTAAGGCACATTCTACTTCGAGGAGAGATGGAAAGTTAAGGAGAATTTAATAGAAGTCACGTGGGGACAGGCACTTAGCGTATTAACGCACAGCCAATTTATCCCCTGCTCTAATACGACGACGCTTAATTAGTTTGTAATTTGAAGCAATTAGCGTGTCTAAAGAAATTCCATTTTTACGAGAAACAGTCCAAAGGCTATCACCTTTTTTTACTGTGTAATAAACTCTTGGATTCGTAATCTTCTTACCTCTTCTAAGAGCACGCTTAATTCTAGAGCGATACTTTCTTCGTCTCACAACAGAGCGTCTCGGTCTTTCATAAAGATCTGAATACATATTCGCCTTTATGTTTTGACCTTCTTTAAAAGGAAGAACTACTACCTGTCCTCTCTTTAAACGTTGGTTCTTATCCATTCCGTTTAACCAAGAAAGAACAGTCTTGTCTTTAATTTTAAATTTTCTTGAAACATCTGAAAGCTTTGAACGACTTCCTCTCACTTTATACTTCTGAAAGTTATCGGCTAAAAGCTCTTTTCCGGCACAACAGTTTTGCCAAGCAACTTTTCTTCCTACCGGAACACGAAGCATATACTTCTCAACATTTGGCGGAGAGAACCATCTTAAGACTTCAGGATTCAATCTTTGAATTTCATCAAAGTCTACATCAAGCTCTTGAGCAACTTTATAAAGATCAGTTGCAGGACCAATCGTAATCTCTTCAAAGTCTAGTGGCTCATGAAAATCAATTCCATCAAAACCGAATGACTTTAAGTTCTTTCCAATAATTGCAAGGGCCATAATTTTTGGAACATAGTTCTTTGTTTCTGAACGCAGATAACGACCTCTTCTTAAGCGCCAGAAGTTCTCAGTCTTATATCTTTTAATCGCACGACCAATTTTATTTTCACCCGCATTGTAACCAGCGGCTGCAAGTTCCCATGAACCAAATTCGTCATGTAGAATCTTTAAGTATTTTGAAGCGGCAATAGAAGCTTTAATTGGGTCTCTTCTTTCGTCGATATACCAATCAATATGAAGTCCAAAACGCTTTCCAGTAAAAGGCATAAACTGCCATGGACCAACGGCCTTGGCCCAACTCTTCGCTTTGTTTTGAAATCCTGATTCGGCCATGGCCAAGAAAATAAGATCTCTTGGAAGACCGTGCTCTTCTAAAATATTTCCTAAGATAGGTGCATATCTTCCCGCTCTAGCAGAATATCTTTCAAAGAAACCACGACCACGATTTAAGAAATAATTAATCCATTTCTTAACAGCGGCATTGTACACAACAGGGATATCAAAGTAGTAATTTTCGAGATTAAGATGTTCGGCCCCATAGAGGAAGTATGTCTTTGTCGTATGGTTCGAAGGCTGATCAGCATGGATCTTCGAGCTTCCGATAATACGAGAAGGATCGTCTTGGCTTTCAGCAATTTTAGCGGCTTCAAGTGCTTGAGCACGAGCTGCTGAAATTTCAGCTTGGGTAATCTTATTATCTGGTTTCTTAGTTTCCTTAACTTTTAAACCCGAACATGAGCTTAGAAGTGATAAGGAAAGTAAAATGGCGAAAAGGTTCTTTTTACTAGTCATACTCTATTGTCCCTTGGACACAAAAAAGGGTCAATCCCCGAAGAAAATTAACCCCTTAACATTACATAAGTGTTTAAAAATTGGCTAATTTACTTGCCAGTTTCATCCTTTAATAGGCTATCCACCACTAAAGTACCTACTGCGTCACCAAATACATTTACTGTAGTCCTAAACATATCTAATAGACGATCAACAGCTAGAATTAGCCCGATCCCTTCAAGTGGAAGTCCAACTGCCCCTAAAACAATACTCATCGTGATAAGCCCTGCACCTGGAATTGCAGCAGCACCGATGGCCGCAAGTGAGGCCGTCATAAAGATGATTACTTGCTGAGCAAGAGTCAGATCAATCCCATAAGCTTGTGCAATAAAGATTGCCGCCACTGATTCATAAAGGGCCGTACCATCCATATTAATTGTGGCACCTAATGGAAGAACAAATTTAGCCGTTTCTTTCTTTACTCCTAGGTTCTCTTCAACACTGGCCATAGTAATTGGAAGTGTTGCTGCAGAAGATGAAGTTGAGAAGGCTGTAAATAATGGAGCACTTAATCCTTTAAGAATATAAAGAGGAGATCTCTTCGCTCTCGTACAGGCTACAAATAAAAGGAAAACTGCGTGACAAAGAAGTCCTAAAAGAACTGTGGCAATATACTTCGATAGAGAAACAATCGCAGTAAAACCAGACCTTGCCATCACATCAATCATTAGAACAAAGATACCAATTGGAGCAAACTTCATAATGGCATGAGTAAGAGCTAGTGACATTTCTTCCAATGAACCCATCACTTTACTAATTGGTGCTGATTTTTCTTGGTTATAAAGAGCGACAACTCCCATGAAGATTGCAAAAACAATAATCTGAAGAACAGTTGCATTTGCTAAAGCTGCTGCTGGATTACTTGGAATAGCATCAATTAATACTCCAAGAATTGTTTGATAAAGTCCTTTTTGCTCAGAAACCTTTGTTGCCATTTCAGCAGAAAGACCTTGAAGACCTTGCGTACCAAGATCAGCACCAACACCAGGGTTGATTAGATTCACAAAAATGATTCCAAAGAAAACCGCAATACACGTCGTCAGAAAGTAATAACCAACTGCTTTACGTCCCATCGATCCGAGAGCTTCAGGTGTTCCGAGATTTATCATCGACATATAGATAGAAGAGAAAACAAGAGGAACAATCACCATCTTTAAGAGACGAATAAAAATGGTCCCCAATGGTTTGATATACTCACTATAACTACCTAGCCCAAATTGGTGAATGATCAGACCGATGATTAGACCACCGATCATCGCAAAGCCAATCCTTTGAGCTTCTTTCTTTGATGATTCCTGCATTAATTGCCCCTTAGTAATTTTTATACTTATAAAACGTTAAAATTAATTGATGTTTTAGTTTTAAAGGAAATTGTAACTGAAACAGGTAATTTACAGTATGCGAAAAAGTTTATTTATTACACTACTGATTTACTTCACTACTCTATCGACTTTCGCAAAAGTTGAACCGCCGAATTATAACTTTTCTCTCGACTCATTAAAATTATTTTTTCCCGGCTCGACCATGGCCGCAATCAAGGCCAAATACCCTAAGCCTGAAAAAGTAGAAGGAAATGAAACCCAAGGAATTTATAAATTCTACGTGGCCCAAATTCGTTATCGCTTTCCCGTTTTCGTCCAATTAAGAGAAGGGCAAGTGATTGACTTCTATGCACGACTTCCAAGTTACTTTCTTCATGATGTTTTTCATCAGAGCATGATTAATCGCTATGGAAAACAAGATCAATATTTTAAGAAATTAAATTCTGCCGTTTATATTTGGAATAATAAGAATGGTATTCGTTTCACTTATTCAGGAACATGCACGATTAACTGTTTTCCAATGTATATCACAGGAATGAAAGCTGATGGCTCTTTCAATGGAAAACCTTTTCAGCCGCTATTAAATAAATTCAAGTGGCCTAATACAAATTTATAATTAATTTTCTAGTTTAAGTTTGAAAGAAAACTTCATGGCCACAAATCCAATGATAATCATAATCATACAAAGAATCTGTCCCATCGTCGTCGTTCCACCAAAGTAATACCCTAATTGAACATCAGCTTCTCTAAAGAACTCAACAATATATCTGAAAGTTCCATACCCAATAAGAAAAACAGAAGCGAGAACTCCATAGTATTTAACCTTGCGGAGTAAAAACCAGAGAATAATAGTGAGTACAATTCCTTCTAAGACACCTTCATAAAGTTGACTTGGATGACGTGGATATGGTCCTCCACCATTTGGAAAAATCATTCCTAAAGGACTATCAGTGACTCGACCGTAAAGTTCACCATTGATAAAATTTCCCATTCTTCCAAAGAAAAGTCCTGGTGTTCCAGCGAGAGCAACATTGTCCATTACTTGGGCCCAAGAAATTCCATTCTTCTTAGCAAAAATAAATCCGCCCGCAAGAAGACCTGCAAGTGCACCATGAAAACTTAAACCGCCACTCCAAAAAGCAAGCAGTTCAGATAAATTTTTCGAGTAGTAATCCCAGTTATAAACAAAGACATAAACAACACGAGCACCAATGAACATACAAATGATCATGGTTGTAATGAGACTATCGATTTTGTCTTCTTCGACTTTGAAAAATCCGCGACGAATTAACTTCTTAAGAAGAAATCCTGCTAAAACAAAACCAACAACATACATAAGGCCATACCAACGTACGGCCAAAGGACCTAAATTAAAAATTACGGGATCAAGATTAACTACCATGTACTCATGATTTCACTAATCATGATTGTTGGCAAGCTCCGGTGTTACATTCGTTCTTGGTTTATAAGAATCGTATGGATAAATCACTCCATCTGTAATTCTTGAAATTGTCTGAAGAAGTTGTCTGACAATAGTACTGTGTCCATAACAATCAAAGAATGTTGAGTGAACAGAAAGAAAACTTAACAGTTCTTCATTCCCCATTCTGATATTTCTATTCTTAAGAGATTTATCAAGTCGAAGAATTTTGAATCGAAAATTCATACTTTCAAATCCATCAAATGAAAGAACTTTTCTATCTCTAATATCTAAAAAGACTGCTTCCCCTTGAGCTTCACCTTGTTTAAGAACAACAACACCGTCCTCAACAGGTACTCCCCAAAAACCAACAACTCCGAAAGGAGCTAATGTCCAACTTAGAAATCTATTAATGATCGTAAAAAATTCTGTTTTATGATCTTCTTTACCGAATGTTGGAGAAACTCCAATCTCCCACTCTTTTGCTGTCATGGCATAAACCATTAAGGCAAAACCTTTGTGACGATAAACTCGATAACCATCTTTAGGAATAATAGACTCACGACCGTAACGATCAGATTCAGTCATACTATCAATTTGACGCAAAACTCCATGAGACGCCGGCTTAATCGTCAGTAGACGACCAAATTCCTCGCTCTTTACCACTTTCTCAACATCATCTAATTCCTTCTCTCCCATTTGGGAGAACTTCATAGAAGTTAGCAAATCAGTGATCTCATGATTGAACTCTGATGCCTCAAAACGTAGAAATATTGGGTACTTAGTTGCAGTATGGTATTGAAAGTAAATCCATGTCTTATCGCTCATATATTCTTCCTTGATTACGACTCTCTTTCTTATCGGTTCATACCGAATTTATTTAAGGGAAAAATGCCCAAAACCCTGTAAATAAAGGCATTGACATCAGGCCCAAAAAAGCATAAAAATCACGTTTCAAATGACTAAAGTTAGGGAAAAAAGAGCTGGAAAAAATCCGCCCCCTGGTTTTGTCTTCTAATGAAGGAGATTACATGTACGGAATCGTAGAAATTGCTGGGCATCAGTATCGTGTTCAAGCTGGAGATCTTATTGATGTTCAAAAGCTTACAAACGAAGCTGGTGAGACAATTGAACTTGATCAAGTTCTAATGATTGGTGGTGACAAGCCTCAAGTTGGTCTTCCAACAGTTGGTGGTGCAAAAGTTACTGCAAAAATCGTAAGACATGACAGAAGCAGAAAAGTTATCGTTTTCAAAAGAAAGCCTGGTAAGTACCAGAGAAAGAACGGTCACAGACAACACTACACATCTCTTCTAATTACTGAGATCGCTGACGGTCAAGGTAATACTGCGAAGATTGATGCTGGAAGTGCAGCTGCAAAGAAATACTTAAAATAATTTAGAATTTAATTAGGAGATAATCATGGCACATAAAAAAGCCGGTGGTAGTACAAATAACGGTAGAGATTCAAACCCGAACATGCGTGGTGTGAAGAAATTTGGTGGTGAGAAAGTTATCGCAGGTAACATCATCGTTAGACAATCAGGAACTAAGTTCCACCCAGGATCTAACGTAGGTATGGGAAAAGATTTTACTCTTTTCGCTCTTACTGAAGGGAATGTTCAATTCTCTCACTACAACAAAAACAAAAAAGTTGTTTCTGTAGTTACTGCTTAAGTATCACAGTCAAACTTAGTTTTTGAAAAATTTACATACAATCAAGAGGGGAATTCATATTGAGTTCCCCTTTTGTTTTTAAGGGTATAGAACGTTTTTATGAGATTTATCGACGAAGTAACAATAACCATTGAATCGGGAAAGGGCGGTGACGGCCGTGCTGGTTTTCGTAGGGAAAAGTATGTTCCTATGGGCGGTCCTGATGGTGGCGACGGTGGAGACGGAGGTAACGTTTTCATTCAGGCCAATGAAGGTTTAAACACACTCGTTAAATTTCGTGGAAAGAAATTCTATAAAGCTGAAAATGGTGAAGACGGAATGGGTCGCCAGATGCATGGTCGCTATGGAGAAGATATTATTCTTCAAGTTCCTGTAGGAACTATAGTTCGCAATCATGAAACTGGTGAAGTTATGGCCGACTTAACTGAGCATGAGCAAAAAGTTATGCTGGCAGAAGGTGGTCGTGGCGGCCTTGGTAACATGAACTTCAAAACTTCGACCAACCAAGCACCAACAAGAGCGACGTTTGGAAAAGAAGGCGAAACTATCGAGATCGATCTAGAGCTTAAGCTTATTGCTGACCTTGCTCTCATCGGTTTACCGAACGCTGGAAAGTCGACTCTCATCTCAGTTGTGAGTGCTGCAAAACCAAAAATTGCAGACTACCCTTTTACAACACTTGAACCAAACCTAGGTGTTGTAAAAATTGATGAAGAACAGTCTTACGTAGTTGCTGATATCCCAGGACTTATTGAAGACGCTTCAGAAGGTAAAGGTTTAGGAATAAAGTTCTTAAAGCATATCGAAAGAACGAAGGCCTTTGTTCACCTTGTAGACGTGAGCTGGTGCCTTGATGAATTCGAAGCTTTTGAACAATATGTGGTCGTAAGACAAGAATTAGAAAAATATAATGAAGAGTTACTGAATAAGAAAGAATTGGTCTGCTTAACTAAAGTTGATGCTATGTCTGAAGAAGAAAGAAAGAAATATCAAGACTTCTTCGAGGAACAACTTGATAGAAAAGTTGTTCTCTTATCTGCAGTATCAAATGAAAATGTTGATCAAGTTAAGCACTTAATGTTGAGATTGATTCAAGAGTAAAGGTTGAAGTTATGAGTAAAGCGTACGTACAAGCACAAGTTGATGAGATTATTAAAAACGAAGAATTCCAATTCCCGAAGAATTTGGCCATGGCCAGTGCCTGGGTTTTAGGAAACTTAAAAGGTATCAACCTTAAAGTATTTGATGTTAGTGCAACGTCATCACTTGCTGATTACTATGTTGTTGGTTCTGCTAGCAACCCAACTCAGGCCAATGCTATGGCCGATACTGTTGTTGAAGAACTAAAAAGAAATGGATCAAATGTTCTTAGCCGTGAAGGACTAAGACAATCAGATTGGATCCTTATTGATTCTGGAGATATTATCGTTCATATTTTCTTAGACACAGCGAGAGAAGTATATGGTGTTGAAGAATTATGGAGAGAAGGAAAACCAGTTCAAATCCCTAATGATTACTACTTCTCAGAGCCTGAAGCTGAAGAAGCGTCAGCCAATAATACAGAAAGAGATTTCTTCTAGAGATTTCTTCATCCATGAAAACAGTTCATGTCATTACACTAGGAAAATTGCGGGATAAGAATTATCTCGCAATTGAAGCCGAGTATCTTAAAAGAATTAAGTCATTTAAAGTTAAATATCATGAGCTCAAAACTCATGAAGAAAATCTTGAACTCGAAGGAGCAGAAGTTTTAAAGAAGGTTCAAGAAATATCAAAAGAAGGAAAACCACTTCTCTTTCTCCTTGCAGAAAAAGGAAAGGAATTTGATTCTTCGAAGTTTTCAGAATGGTTTTTTAAAAAGCTTGAAAATCATCATGGACCACTAGTTTTTATTTTTGGAGGAGCTGCAGGACATGGGGAAAATCTACAGGCGCAGCCTCATGAAAAGATTAGCCTTTCTCTACTAACCTTCCCTCATCAAATGGCACGAGTTATCTTCGATGAGCAACTCTATCGAGCTGACACGATTTACTTAAAGCACCCGTATCATAAATAGTTAGTCCGCGAGTAGAAGCTCTTGAGGATTTGCAAAGACTCTTTTAAATTCAGCGGCCATCTGTGAAGCATGAATTCCATCGATAAGACGATGATCAAAAGTAACAGCGATTGGCATGACAGGTCTTACTTTAATCTCTCCATCAACCACCCAAGGCTTCTGCGTCGTCGCTCCAACAGCAAGAAGCAGAGGTACTCTTGTATAAGGACATAATGGGGCCCAAGCAAGATCAATTCCCAATGAACCAATATTTGTAATCATCACAGAACCAAATGGGTCACGTGGCATACCAAGCCACGAAAGATTTAAGTTAAGGCCATAAAGTAGGAATGAAGCAAGATTGAGGTAGTATTTAGAAAACCACCAAGGCATGATTTTAAACACACCCATATTTTTTTTCATCTCTTTATCTTTTCCAGTTCTAACTTTTGTCGCTCTATCTTTAATCGCATTAGAAATATCAGCAGTTGATAAATCTTCTGCTCCAGGAATTGTAATTCCAGATAAAGTCGCCTTTTTGATTTTATCTTCTCCCTCTCCCGGAATATTAACTTGGTAGAAAAGAGTCACTTTATCTCTAAGCCAAATGCGACTACCACGAATAAGTCCATTAATCTCTGGACGCTTTTTCATACAATGAGCCACGGCTTTTCCAACTAAATGCGCTGGAGTAATTTTTACCCCGTGCTTTTCTTGATAAGCAGGAAGAAGATCTAGAACTGGTTGCATGTCAATTTCAAGCACACCATAAACAGAAGGATCCTTGGCAGTCTTCCAGGTTCCCATAGCAATTTTTCTAAAAGGTGAAGTGTCACTTAATTTTGTTAGAGGTAAGTTGCGCATCCATGCTCCTTTTAATTCTACTCTTTCGTTGGTTCAGGTACTTCTGGATCTCTTAAAACGGGGTTGTCTAAAGAGATTAATGTTTCAGTCGATTGAATCTCAGGAATACTCTGTAGCTTCTCAATTAAAAATGTATGAAGTTCTCGCGTAGATCTCGCCACGATCTTTACGAACATACTATATGTTCCTGTCGTGTAATGAACTTCAGTAATCTGAGAAAACTTCTTTAATTTCTCTAATGCTATAGGATAAACCCCGGCACTCACAAGGTTCACCCCAACAAAGGCAACAACTTCCAGACCCAATTTGTTAAAGTCGACTATTGCCCTAGAGCCCTTTAAAACTCCTGCATCCTTCATTTTATTAACTCGAACGTGGATGGTTCCACCGGAGACAATGAGATCCTTCGCTATTTCTTGAAATGGCCTCCTAGAGTCCTCAAGTAAATGATTTAAGATATCCCTATCAACCTTGTCAATTTCATAACTATCACTCATTTTTATCTCCATATATTCAACTTTTAATCGATTTTAATGATATTTTTATAATTTCATAGCACAAGTCACAATTTTTCTCAACACAATGGGTTAATTCAGTTTTCTTTACCCTAAAAAACCAAAAGGATTTCTTTACAAGCGAGGCCAGATAATGGAGATTAATAGGCTGAAAACAACAATTAGAGGGCTTGTGAATAGGCTACAACAACTTAGATCATGGCAAAAAATCGTAATTGCTTTAGGCAATGATTTTGTACTTTCTATGATTTGTTTCTATTCATCTTTTGTCATCCGCTACGGCGAAACAAATTTTCCAGACCTTCCCCTCAACAAGTTCTTGCCGCTCCTAATTGTCGCTTCAATTGTTCAATCTGCTTGTTTTTTCGCTTCTGGAATCTACAAGGGGATTTGGCGCTACTCAAGCACCTATGACTTAATTAGAGTAATAAAAGGTGTGACCTTAGCCGTTTTAGCAACGATGGCCGCTTTATTTATTAAAAGCCGACTATTTGCCGTTCCTAGAACAGTCTTCTTTATTGATTGGTTATTATTAATAATATCAATCGGTGGATCTCGTTTTGCTTATAGAATGTGGAGAGACAACATTTCTCTTACTAGAATTTCAGCAAACTTCGACAAAGTTATAATCTATGGCTCTGGAGATACTAGCGAGAAATTACTAAGAGAGATAAAAGCCTCACCACACCTACAAATGAAAGTCGTCGCCTTCATCGATAATGATATGTCTACAAAGGGGAGGATGATTCACGGAGTTCCTGTCTTTGCTCCCACTTCAAAACTTTCAATTATCGCTGATAAATTTGAAGTGACAAAAGTTCTTATTGCTGACCCTTCAATTTCTAGTAAAGAAATCAGAAAGATCATCGATGCTGCTGGAGAAAGACTGCTGGAATATAAAACACTTCCTAAGTTCTCTGACTTCATTGCAGGGAAAGCTTCAATTACTCAGCTAAAGGCCCTTGAGCCTGAAGACCTTCTTGGAAGAGAAGAAGTTATTCTTGATTCGACATCTCTTTCATCAATGGCCTCTGATAAAACTATCCTTATTACTGGTGCTGGTGGTTCTATTGGTTCAGAACTTTGTCGCCAGATCGCAAAATTTAATCCTCATAAGATTATCTTCTTCGAACAATCAGAATTTAATATGTATAAGCTCGAAAGAGATATGAGAGAGCTTTACCCTAACTTAAGTTACCACTGCATTATGGGTGACGTAAGAAATGAAAAAGATCTCGACTACGCTTTTGCTAAATTCCGTCCGGAAATTGTTCTTCATGCTGCTGCTTATAAGCATGTTCCAATGATGGAAGCGAATCCAACTGAAGCAGTGAAGACTAATATTTTAGGAACAGTCAATGTTTCTAATTACTCTCTCAAATACAATGTTGAAAGATTTGTGATGATTTCAACAGACAAAGCAGTAAACCCTACGAATATTATGGGAGCTACAAAGAGAGTTGCTGAAAGCTATTGCCAATTCATTCAGAAGAAAACAGACACTACTAAGTTCTTAACAGTTCGCTTTGGTAATGTTCTTGGTTCGAGTGGAAGTGTTATTCCTCTTTTCAAAGAACAAATAGAAAAAGGTGGGCCGATTACAGTAACTCACAAAGATATCACTCGTTATTTCATGTCTATTCCTGAAGCTTCACGTCTTGTTCTTCAAGCTGGTGCTCTTGGAATAGGTGGCGAAGTATTTGTTCTTGATATGGGTGAGCCAATTAAGATTGTCGATCTTGCTAAACAAATGATCAGCATGTCTGGCCTAAAGCTTGATGAAGATATCAAAATTGAATACACAGGCTTAAGACCGGGTGAAAAACTTTTTGAAGAACTTTTATTATCAAGTGAAGAAACTCTTCCTACACTTCATCCTCTAGTAAAAGTTGCCAAGGCCCAAGGTCCTGTTGAGGAATTCACTGACAAGTTAAAAGCTCTCCTCTCCATGAACCAAGAAACCAATGTCTCTGAAATAAAAAACCAGATTAAGGTTCTTGTTCCTGAGTACTTTCCAAATAGAGATGAAATGAAAGTTGCGAATGATGTTGATGAGAAATCACAGAAACTTCAGTGACTTACGTCTTCCTTCTTAACGACTTTAATAAAAGTTAAAATCATAATTTTTATATCAAAGAGAAAACTTCTTTTCTTACTATATTCAAAATCAAGTTCTACTTTTTGTGGAATAGGAATTTCATCCCTACCATTAATTTGTGCCCAGCCTGTTAAACCAGGGATAAGCTGATGAACCTCTTTCTCAGTTCTTAAAGCGATCAGGTCATCTTGATTATAAAGAGCCGGCCTTGGTCCAACAAAGCTCATCTTTCCAGTAAGAATACTCCATAGTTGTGGAAGTTCATCAAGGCTTGTTTTTCTTAGAAAATCACCTACAGGAGTCTTATAACTTTTAGAATCTGTTAATAAATGTGTCGCCACTTGAGGGGTATCAATTCTCATCGTCCTAAATTTTGGCATCATAAAATTAACATTGTTTTTTCCAACCCTCTCAGACCAAAAAATAGCAGGGCCCTTACTTGTTAACCTCACCATAAAGAAAACAACAATGAAAAATGGAAGAAAAATAATAATGAGAAATAAAGAGAGGGAAAAATCAAATAGCCTTTTTAGCATTGCTCTTCTCCTCTATTAGGTCCACTATTCTTTTAGCACTCATCCCATCTCCAAATGGAGAGGTCCAATGAGGCGTACTATTTATAAATTGTTCAATCGCCGCTTGTAATTTCTTAACATTTCTTCCCACAACGATATTAGATCCAATTTCAACTGATTCTGGACGCTCGGTATTTTCACGAAGAGTAATACATGGAACTTTAAGAATACAGCTTTCTTCTTGGAGACCACCAGAGTCTGTAACGACCATAGATGATTTTTCGATCAGTGAAAGAAATTCAATATAGCCAAGAGGCTTAGTTACTAAAACTTCTGCAGGAATATCTAGACCAAACTTATTAAGGCTTCTCTCTGTTCTTGGATGAATTGGCCAAATCACTTTTTTATAATTTGTCAAAATACGTAGACATCTTAATAACTCTTCAAGATCTTCAGCAGCATCCACATTGGAAGCACGATGAGCAGTGAAAACAAAAAAGTCTTTCGCTTTTAGATTATACTTCTTCAAAAGTTCTTCTTTATCTACATTCTCAATATTTGAATTTACTAAAGCATCTACGACGGTATTTCCTACAACAAAAACTTTCTCTTTCGAGATTCCTTCTTCTAAAAGAATCTCTTCTTGTGTTGAAGTCACAGCAAAAAGAAAGTCCGACATATGATCAGTTAACCGACGATTGACCTCTTCTGGCATGGTTTGGTCATAGCTTCTTAAGCCTGCTTCAACATGGCCAATTTTAATATTAAGCTTTGAAGCAATTAAGGCAGAAGCTAGTACTGAATTCGTATCACCTTGGACTAGAAGTAGATCCGGTTTCTCTTTACGAAAAACATCTTCGATTCGAATCATAATATTTCCAATTTGATGAGAATGATCTTCTAATGAATCTGGGTGTAACTCGTAGTCTGGCTTAGGTAGATTTAATTCTTGAAAGAATACATCATCGAGTTCTTTATCATAGTGTTGATTCGTATGAATCAAAATGAAATTAATTTTTCTTCTTTGGAGCTCTTTAATGACCGGAGACATTTTTATTATCTCAGGCCTCGTTCCAATTGAGATCGCTATTTTCATTACGTCCTATAATGTTACAAGGCCAGTATCTTGATAAACGGCCTTCAACGTATTTTGGGCCCTTACTCTTGCCTTCTGCGCACCTTTTGCCATTAGCTCAAGTAAGTAATCTTCATTCTTCATAAGATCATGGTACTTTTCTTGAACAGGTTTCAGTGTTTCACAAACAAGATCTGCTAAATCTACTTTAACATGACCGTACATCTTTCCTTGATATTCATTCACTAACTCTTCAGTCGATTTTCCAGAAAGAACACTATAGATAGTTAAAAGATTAGAAAGACCTGCCTTATTTTCTGGATCAAATTCAATCACTGTATCAGAGTCAGTTACAGCACTTTTAATTTTTTTCTGAATTTTCTTTGGTGTATCAATGATACTCACAAAATTCTTCTCGTTCTCATCCGACTTTGACATTTTCTTCGAAGGATCTTGAAGCGACATAATTCTCGCACCTTGCTTACCAATATGTGGCTCAGGCATCTTCAAAGTCTTTTCACCATAGCGGTTATGGTAAAAATTAACGATGTCACGACATAGCTCTAAGTGCTGTTTTTGATCTTCTCCAACTGGCACAACATCCGCTTGATAGAGAAGAATGTCTGCTGACATAAGAACTGGGTATGTGAAAAGACCAGCATTGATATTCTTCGTTTGTGAAGACTTATCTTTAAACTGAGTCATACGATTAAGGTATCCCATTGGTGTGAGACAAGTAAGGATCCAGTTAAGCTCAGCATGCTCTGGGACATGGCTTTGTAAGAAAAGAGTATTCTTATCTGGGTCGAGACCGAGAGCAAGATATTGAGCGAAGAAGCTCTTACATCTTTCTTGAAGTTGTTTAGGATCTTGAGCAACTGTAAGAGCATGGAGATCTGCTACAAAATATAAGCAGTCATACTCTTCTTGTAATGACTTCCAGTTATTGATCGCACCGATGTAGTTACCAAGTGTTAAATCACCTGTAGCTGTCGATCCTGATAAAATAACTTTCTTCGCCATTATTCCTTCCTTTGCTTTTCAATAACTTACCAAAGTCGGCTCCATCCGTCGATATCTCCACTCGAGCTGGAAGATGCTGGCTGGATTTGTTGCCTCCGCATCCTGCTACGGCACCCTAACGGGCGACAAGTCGACTAAACTTGCTCCTGCAAGTTTATGAACCTTTGCTTCTCAACTCACTCTCCCCGCAACCAAACCATCAGCTAATATGGCTTGCTAGCCAAATCTTCAGATTTTAATAAGGCTTTTATGAACATACCAAAAAACACGACAGGAGTTTATGTACTAATAAATGACTTAGTGTTTTTTGGTATGTGATTAAAATGATTATTGAAAGCTGATGATTTGGTTGCGGGGGCTGGATTCGAACCAACGACCTTCGGGTTATGAGCCCGACGAGCTACCAGACTGCTCCACCCCGCGTCAATTAGATGTGCTATCTTTAAGTAGGTCTGGATAATAATCGGACATTTACCCTTTGTAAACCCAAACTAATCTCTCGGGAAATAAAAATAAGTATCTGATAATACGTTTAGGAAAATTAAAAGTGAATTAATCAGCTATAAATAGCTAAAATCATTGCAAAGTTTGCCGATGAGAAATTATCTAACCTTTGAGGAACTGGAAAGGATATTTTTATGGCAAATCACAAGACAAATACAGAAAAAGTTTTTATTGAAATTGAAACAACAGAGCTCTCTTCTGCTCATGTGAGAATTCTAAAAACTCTTAATAAAATGTTAGTTCATGTGATGACGACTGATGAAGAAGGTGAATACTTTGATGGATCAGCGGAAGCGATGAGAATGTGTGCCAGCCTAATCAAGCAAGCTAGATTTATCCAAGAAGTTGAAGACTCTTCGATTCCTTATGATGAACAAGCTTTAGAGTATTCAATTGATTTACTTCAAGATCAAATGAATGCCGCTAAAGTTGTGACTTACGACTGCTAAGCAAAAATTACAATTTCCTATTTCTAAGTATGAAACCATGCTAAATATTTGAAATATTTTGCGGGGTGGTTCATATGAAATCTTTATTAGCTATTTTGGCGTTGGCCATATCAATCTCTAGTTTTTCTGGTGAAATTCTTTGTACGGAACTAGGTGGAGATCAAGTTTCTCTTCCCTATAATTTTGAAGGTGAAAACACTGGAATCCAAAGTGTTGATATATACGATGATTGCTATTACCAAGAAGAGTTAGTGAATCAAACACTTGGTGATGAAGTTATGGCACAGTTAAATGAAAAACTAGATTCTAGAAAATTTATGATTCTTTGTTTATCACATGCCGCTGCTTATAGCTCTCTTACTTTTGTTTTTGAAAATCAAAAAGGCGAATTAGATTCTAAAAATGGAGTGATTCTAGTGGACGACTTGTCGATAGAATTAAGAGAATCAGCGAACTGCCAGAAACAATAACACTTTTAAAATAATTAAAAAAAAGCCCCTTCATCGAGGGGCTTGGTAAAAAGGCTTCCTAGGAAGCCTTTTTTTATTTGGATTCTAAACTAGTCACGAATGATTTCAGCGTGAACACCATGGCCTTTCGCGGCTTCTTTGGCCTTCATTCTTCTTCTCTTCTTTTGCTTTCTAGCTTGGTGAGCAGCTTCTTTCGCTTCAAAAGCTAATCTTCTTTCTTCTTTAGCTTCTTTTTCCTTACGCTCTTTAATGTCAGCGATAGTTTTGAAGTAGTCACCTTTTCTAAACTTATGAAAAGCTTTGTCATCAGCTGAAGTACAATCTTGGGCACCCTTAAGCTTTAGACTCACACTCTTTTTCGCAGAGATATATTCAATTTCTTCTCTCACGCTACCATCTTTATTAAGACCAATGGCCTTAAGAAGTTGTTGTTTTGTAGCAAAACGATATGATCCTGGAGAAATTTGATCAATCGCAAGTCCACCAATGGCAACACGTTTTAACTTATCAATCGTAATTCCATAGGCCTCACAGATTTTTCTAATTTCTCTGTTCTTACCTTCAGTTAATCTAAATTCTAGCCAAGTTTTTGTTGGGAGCTGCTTAATAACTCTCACTGATTTAGGCTTAAGTGAAATACCTTCAACAGTTGCTCCACTTCTTAGTTTCTTAAGAAGTGATTCTGTCACAGCACCAAAAACCTTAACTTCATAAACTTTCGTAATATTCGAACTTGGGTGGATAATCTTGTTAGCAAGATCTCCATCATTCGTAAGAAGCAATAACCCTTCTGAAAGATAATCAAGTCTTCCTACTGGATATACTCTTTCCGGAACTTCTTTAATGAGATCAATAACTGTCTTACGTCCTTCAGGGTCTTCCAAAGTTGTCATTACACAACGAGGTTTGTTCATAAGAATGTAGAGCTTTTGAACAGAGTTACGATCAATGGCCTGACCATTCACCATCACTGCATCTAGCTCAGGATTCACTTTTGTTCCAAGCTCACGAACAACTTCACCATTCACTTGAACACGCCCTTGAGCAATAAGCTCTTCGGCCTTTCTTCTCGATGTAATTCCACAATCTGCAATATATTTTTGTAATCTCAACATGATACCTCCGATCCGTCATCACGACTGTTCTGGGTTTAAAAATAGAACTGGGGGCAAATTAGGCCCCCAGCATCAATATGTCAATTTTGGTAATTTCTTAAGCGTCAGTGTCTGTATTATTTTCCTGCATGAAACCAAGATCAAGGTCTAAGTCCTTAGCATTCTGTACGATCTGCTCAGTTAAGTCCTCTAAATCCTTCTCCTCAGTCTCAATCTTCTCATTTGAAAGATCAAGCTCCGAAGTTAATTCAGACTCGGACGCTTTTACGTCCTCATCATCAAGCTTCTCACCAGTTAATCTCGCAAAAGCATCATCAAGAGCTTCTGAAAGTTTTTGAGCTTCTTCTTCGCTATCACCAATCAATAGCTCAGAAGCCTCGATCTCTTTTGGCTCATCAGATTCGATTTGATCGTCAGATAAAGCTTGAATCTCTTCATCCAATTGCCCATCTGCCTCAAATTCGATTTCAACCTCTTCATCGCCTTCGAGCTCTGGTGAATTCGAGTCCTCAATCGGAAGACCGGTATCAAGATCAATCATTTGAAAGTCTTCTTCATCTTCTTCAATCAAATCTGGAGTATTGTAAGGACCACCCTCAAGATCGCTAACGATTTGCGGGTCAGCAACTCCACTCATCATTTCACTTTCAATAGCAGAAGTATTCGCTCTTACAATGAGGTCTCTATTTACATATTCTTCAAGAAGGTCAAAGGCCGACATTCTCTTTTCACCTTCTTCACCTTCAGTTGCAGCTTTCTTTTCATTCCCTTTAAGAGATTTCGTAAAGTCTGTTTCTGAAGCAATTAGCTTAATTGATTCAGTTAACTCATCAAGCTCATCAATTTCATCAAAGACGAAAGCTTCTTTATCACCCTTTTGAACAATTGATTTAATATCAGAAATTTTTCCAACACCATTATCAATCATCTCTTCTAATTCTCTTTCTGGCGGAAGTTCTTCAATTCTTGCAAGGTTAAATACTTCTAAGAACTCAGGAGTCGTTCCGTAAAGAACAGGACGCCCCATCTCATCACTTCTTCCACAAACTTTAACAAGACGTTTGTCCATAAGTCCGCGAACAATGTGACCACTATCAACACCTCTAATTTTATCGACTTCAGTTTTTGCAATTGGCTGCTTGTAAGCAACTATGGCAAGAACTTCAAGAGCTGTCGGTGAAAGAACGAGACTATTTACTTTAAATAGATCTTGAACATATTTTGAGTAAGTAGCTTTCGTTCTAAACTGATAACCTTCTGCTACTTCGACGAGACGTAAGCCATGGTGTTTAGATTCATACTCTTCTTGAAGACGAGAAATTGAATCATGGATCACTCTTAATGGCATATCTTCATCAATTAAATTTTTAATTTTAGTTAGAGCTACAGGCTTATCACTCATAAAGATCACTGTTTCAATCGCTCCACAAAGTGAATCAAAATCTAAACCAGTTCTTGCCTGCCATAATTTATCTTCTTGTTTTTCGTTATCAAGATAATCAAGCTCAAGTCTATATTCTTCATCTGGATAAGCTAGATCTTCGTCGCTTGGAAATGCAGGCTCAAGCTCAATATCATCTGGATGAATATCAGAGGCTAACTGCTCTTCATTCTCTTCCATTTGCTCAATAGCAGCGTCAATAACTTCCATCGCCTCTACATTTGTTTCAATTTCTGGTGTGTTGTTGTTCTCTTCCATTTTTAATTCCTTAAAAATCTACTGTAAGTCTTGCGTAACTTCAGGCTGCCCTTCTAGCATTTCCTTTAATTCTTCTTCGTTAGGTGTGTTATTCCCTTCCTCTTCTTCAAAACCATTTGCCGTTTCAATATCAAAGTCCTCAAGTGACTTAGATACATTCACGTAAATATTTCCAAAGTTCTCATTCTGGAAAACAGTAATCTTCTTAAGTCTTGCTAGCTCAAGAAGCGAGATAAAAGTAATAACAATATTATCAATTCCTGGTTCACCATTAAGTTCTAAAAGATTTTCAAAATCAAATCTCTCACCAACTTTTAAATGGCTCTTAAGGAATTGAAGCTTTTCTTTAATTGAAAGACGATCTCTTCTAAGAACAGTATATTTTCTCTTGTCCTTGATAATAAGATCCATCATTGCTTCTGTTAACTTCTCCAACTCTATTGGAGTTAGGATTGAATCAACAATTGCTTTACGATTCACTTTAGGCTTAACAAAAATATCATGACCTTTCTTTGGCAGATCCCAAAGAACTTGGCCCATTCTTTGAAAGTACTGAAGTTCTTCAAGTCTTCTAATAAGTTCAGCTTCTGAAGTGATATTTAATTCACCTGAAGCATCTGTCTGGTCCTGTAAGCGACGAGACTCTTCTTCCGTAATTGCGTTCTTTGATTTTAAAAGAAGAAGTGTAGAAGCGAGGTATAGGTAGTCACCAGCAACGTCAAAGTTTAACTCTTTCATCTGTGCAAGATAAGTGAGGTACTGTTGCGTGATAGTTGTTAGGTTTAGGTTTTTTATGTCCATCTCTTCTTTTTGAACAAGAAGCAGAAGAAGACCTAATGGACCATCAAAGTGATCCGTTTTCACCTGAATTGTTGTGTCTAACATGTGTGTGTCTCTATCCTAAAATATTAATAAATAAATTCATCATCCCCTGACCCATCCTAAGTGCTGGCGACAATAAATAGCTAAATATATTAGTAGTCCACAATATAATGAGAAAGACGAAGCTGTACTGCGCTAAATTCTCATATTTTCTTGCAGACTCGTAGTCTAAGAACGTTGAAACCATCTTCGATCCATCGAGGGGTGGAAATGGGATCAGGTTAAAGACTGCAATTACTAAATTAATAAGAAGAGCTTGACGGGCCATGGCCAGCATAACTCTTTTAAACTCAAATGTTTCTGGAAGATAGTGAAGAAAAACTGCAAACAGAAACGCACTAATAATACCCGCAAGGATATTCGCTAAAGGTCCGGCGAAACTTACCCAAAAAACTCCTGATCTCATATTCTTAAAGCGACGTGGATCTACAGGAACAGGCTTGGCCCAACCAAACATGATTCCACCAATCACCGCTCCAAATAATGGAAAGATCACAGTCCCCACTAGATCGTAGTGCGCACCTGGATTGAAAGTTAAACGACCTTGCATTCGTGCGGTATCATCACCAAAACGATAGGCGATATAAGCGTGTGCCCATTCGTGAAAAACGATCGCCACCAAAAACCCTGGCAAACTAATCGCAATATTGTAGATAATACTTTGCATAGCCTTTATTAATACCACTTTTTAACAGTAAGTGACAAAAAAGATGCGCTATACCAATAAAGGACTTATGAGATATTTCTATAATTTATGCAGCAGGCTCGTTTAAATGTTCATGACCAATCATGTCAACGTATGATTCAAAGGCCTGAGTTGAGTCCCAATCACAATGTCTAAACACACCGCGAAAATGACCTTCGTCAGATTGTTGAAATAAGAATAGTTCAACTTTCCAATTTTCTTCTGGGAAATGAAGATAGAATTTCTTCTCCCCTTCAATATCTTGAACAGACTGATGATCTTTGAAAGAAGTAAAAAGTTTACAACCGTACTTATTAATATCAACGATATTGATTGGAACAAAAACTCCATTGCCACTATCTAAAAAGGCAACGTCATTTAATTCCCAACGTGGCTCCATTCTTATTTTCTCTACTGGGTAAGTTTTCTTTTCTAAAACCTCAATATCTTTCATTCTATTTAAAGGTTTCTCTGCCAAGAACCTTCTAACAAGTCTCGCAAAAACATCATTCTTTTCTATTAATCCTAAATGATCTGCATGGTTTACAATCACAAATTCTGAACGAGGAATTCTCTTTGAAACAGCAAAGGTTTCATAAGGAGTTGCAAAACGGTCATACTCTCCCGACATAATAAGTGTGTCACATAAAGGAGCTCTTTCTAAATTCTTAAATTCTAAGAACCTTTCAATATTTTCTTTTAAATAACAAACTGATTCAGCCGAATTACTGATCATATCGATCATTTCAGAAATTAGATCTTGAGCACGAGACACTCTTTCTCTTTGACCAAAGTTAAACATATTTAAAAGAGTTGTTGTTACAAAGTGCTTATGCTCATCTTTAAAATAACTATTAAGAGCTTCTTGCATAATCAGAGAAACTGACTCTCTTGGACTTTCAACAAGGCCACCAATCATTAGCTTTCCAACTCTTTCAGGATAATTTGAAGCAAAACTATGGGCCACATAAGATTCAAAACCATAGGCCAGAAGGTGAACTTTCCCAACACCCATTTGGTCCAAATAAAGAGCAAGTACTTTACCTAAATCAGTAAAAGATAAATTCTCTTCTCCAATTGGTAACTCAATTAGATATACTGGAGAATCTTTTCCAATGTTGTTAATAAGTTTTTCTAAACCTGACTCTTTAAAAAGAGGAGATGTTAAATAAACAACCGGAGTTTTAATAGCGTTTGCTGGACTTACTAGTTGTCCATGCTTAATTACGTAACTACCAACTTGAATAGGATATGTGCTCATCTTAAAAGTTTTCATATTTACACCTTCAATTTTTCTAATTCCTCTCATACTATCGGCCATAATTTTGGGATCAAACGCCCCTATATCAGTCATAGGGGCAAGGTAAATTCAGTCATTTACCACTAAAACGCCCCAAATTTGGGCCATAATGGCGAAATATAATAAATAAAAAAAGCATATTTCTTTCAATTTTTTTGGCTTGCTCTTAAAATGAATAGATAGGAATTAATTAAGCAGGGACGCTTTTGAAATCGTTGATTTTCATCACTTTATTACTATTCTCACCTTATAGCTTCACTCAAGAAACTGATGCTACTGAAGTTGAAGACTTTATTGCAGATGAAGACTTTTCAACTATTGATACTCTTACAGAAAATGAAGAGATTCTAAAGAAGAGAAAATGGCGACCACCTGTCACCAAAGAAAGAAGAAAAGTTAATATTCCACCTAAATTTACAGGCTACCTAAAAACGGGGTCTATCTTAGAGAATATCAACACTGGTAAAACTGTCTTTATCGAGAAGCCTATTTTTATCCATGCCAGAGAAGTTTCTACAGAAGGACAGTATTCTTATGTCTTCACTAAAAAGGGAGAAATGAAGTATCGAACTCATACTTCAAATATCACTGTCATTGATCCCGATCTAAAACTTTATCCATTAGTAGATCCAAATATTGTCTATGAAAGAAAGCAAGAATTTCATAGTGAAGAAAAGTCCTTTCCTCTTCAACACGCACTTTACTATGAAGTTGAAGCCGTTGGTTCAAATTACTATGCTCAGATCTATCGTGGAGAAGCAAAGACTGCGACAGCAACAAGAATAAGTTGGGTAGGTTATCACAATACTGATTTTAATTTTGATTTTGGACTCATGGCCAATTATCAAATTGGTCAATGGAACGACGACACAATAGGAAGAGTCGTTTGGCAGGCATTCTTTCTTGGACCGACAACTCGATTTTCTTTTTGGAAGTCGGAAAAGGCCAGCCATGCTTTCAGCTTTGGAATTGAAAAGTCCATGTTTCACAAATCAACTAAAGCACCTGATAAGCATTCTTTCTCTACACTTGGTCTAGTGATAGGATTAGAAAGAATACAGAAAACAATCATTGGTCCTTTGAAATTTGGTGCAACATTTCGTCGCTACCGTTCAAGTATAAAGGACACAACAGAGTTTTTAGCTAATACCTATCCTCGAAGCACATCGACTTCACTAGGCTTTAATATTGGCTATCAATGGGATCTAGATTTATGAAAACCCTCTTAATTCTTTGTACATTTCTCTTTTCAATAAATATTTATTCTCTTCCAAGAAAAAGAGGATTAGGAACTATTGTCGTTTTAGAAGCTCCTATTTTCTCTGCTCCAAGCAGAGAGGCCAAGCTTCTTCAGTTAGTTCGAAAAGGACAAGATATATACATTCACCCAAGACATTTTCTCGGGGGGAATTATGAAAGAAACTATCTTAACTACAACAAGCTTCCAATAGATAATCCTGAAGTCAGTCCTGAAGGTGAAGAGTTTTATGAAACAACTGATAAGAATGGAAATTCAGGTTATGTTCCAAAGAGATTTGTAAAACTTGTTTTTCAAGATGATCGAGAATTCACTCAGGGTATTTCTCCCTATAGAGAAGAAGACCCTACAGATTATCGTCTCGAAGAGCCATTACCTGAAACATATCCTCTCGTTAATAGAGAGAGACGAAGAGCTTACTTTACAGTGGGAGTCGGTCCTGATCTAAAAGCGAGTTATGCCTATCCTTCATTTGTTGAAACAGAGAACTACAGCGAAAGATACTCTCTCAATGTCGCTTATCTTTTTAAGGCCAACTGGGATAAATATGATCGCTTCTACTTCGGAGGAAATTTTCATCTTTGGACTTCAGAATCTAAATTTCTACTCTCAGATGGAATTGATGTGAAAGAAGTAAAAGGCCAAATCGGTCTTGGTCCAATGATTAGTTATGACTTTTGGCGAACAGAAAATTGGAGACTCTCATCTGCTTTATCTGTTAGTTTAAATCTGAATAGAATTATAGTTACCCAAGATGAGTTTGTTGATACTGGTTTTGAAGAGAGATCTTTCAGTGGTTATTCAATCTCACCTCGTGTTTCTACTTATCTTCAAAAGAGAAAATTCATTGAAGACTCTGATCTAATCTTTGGAATTGATTATCAGGCCTACCTTCCTCACTCACTCCAAGCAGGAAGTGCGAACGCAGCACTGCCAGATTTCTGGCCTAGTGAGACATATGATATTCCTTTCTCAGGACATTGGACTTTTAATATTGGAATCCAGGCCTACTACTAAATCCGACTATTTCACTTTTTTAAAAATTGTCTAAAATATGAACAATTTCATATACTTAGAATGCTAAAAAAACTTAAAAAATGTCTAAAGTTTTGACACTCTCCGTCGATAAGTTAAATAACAAAAGATTTCACGATATCCAGGAGGGATTCATGCAAAACGTTCAAGAAAAAGAAGTACTTTTCCAAAAACTAGGTAATGTTTGGTACATTTTCACTGAAGTGAATGACGAACTTGTTTATTCTGCAATGCCAGATGGTATGGATCCAAGAACTACAAAATTAGAGCTTTATGATGTGATCGAAGAGCACATGCAAAAAGTTGCTAAGCAAAAGAGAACTCCAGAAAAAGCAGCTTAATATGAACAGAAGCGAAAAGCTTGAAAAGCTTTTTAGGGGCAAAACTGACCCTGAGAAGGAGTTTGAGCTAATGAAACAGAAAGCTGAAATTAAGCAATATGAAGAAAAGCTTAAGCAGATGCTTAAAGACCCTGTGAATCAAAAAAAGGCGGCTTTGATTATTGAAGAAATGCTCAAAGAAAAGCCTCAAAAGAAATCGAATCAAACTAAAGACGACTCTAAAAAGTCAGCTTAAATAAATGTGCCTTAGTGCTTCCTAGACGACGCTAAGGCACCTTATTCTTTTTCATGACTTTATCCCCTAGTCACTGTAAAATTCCCAATGAATTTAATTTTAAGCTTAGGATAAATCTATGAGCATTCCATTTTATAATTTTGCCGAACTTCACCATGACGAATTTAGAAAAGAAGTTAAAGAAAGAATTTCTAAAATTATCGATGATGGGTCATTTGTTGAAGGCGAATTTAATCATCAATTCGAAACAGAGTTTGCTCAAAAACAGGGAGCCAAACATTGTCTTCTAGTGGCCAATGGAACTGATGCTCTAGAAATTGCTCTCCTTGCTTATGATATTAAGCCAGGTGACAAAGTTGGAATCCCTGGGATTACTTTCTATGCTACTGGTGAAGCCGTTTTAAATGTTGGAGCAACTCCAATCCTTATTGATGTTGATCCGTCGACCGGGTTAATGTGTCCAGAGTCTGTAAAGAGAATGAGTGAAGCTCATGATCTTAAGGCCATTATGCCTGTTCATATTTATGGTCTTCCTTGTGATATGAAAGCCCTAGAAAATGTTTGTTCACCTAAGGGAATCAAGATTATTGAAGATGCAGCTCAAGCTCAAGGGGCTTTTGTTGAAATAGGAAAACCAGTAGGAAGTACAAACTCTCTTGTCACTTTTTCTTTTTATCCTACTAAGAACTTAAGTGCTTTTGGAGATGCTGGTTGTATTCTTACTCAAGATGATTCAATGGTAGAAAAAATTAAAGCTATTAGAAATCATGGTCGTGGAAGTGAAACTCTTCTCGGTAGAAATAGTCGTTGTGACCATATTCAAGCAGCCGTTCTTCAATTGAAATTGAAAGACGTTGATCGTTTAAACGAACAAAGAAAAAAGCACGCCAAGAAATACCATGAATTATTAGAAGGTCTTCCTTTTAAACTTCTAGATTCTAAGTATATCGAACTTTCTAGTTGGCACCTCTACCCTATTCAATTTGAAAGTGAGGAGATGAGAAAGAAAGCTCAGCAAGCATTAACTGATCATAATATTGGCTGTACTCCTTTTTACGAACGCTCGATGAAAGAGGAAAAAGTTCTTTCTCAATGTGAGGGAGAGAGCGAAAATGCCAATAATTTCTCTGGAAAAACTCTAAATCTTCCAATCCACCCATTTGTTAGAGAGGAAGATCAAATAAAGATCAGAGATATTCTTAAAAATGCTCTTTAACGCATGGTGCATAGTTGCTCAATTTCAGTGATTTTGGTACACAAAGTCAATTATGACAGAAAAAACAAAAGACAAGCTTTTTGATAAAGAGTTTAAGTACTCTCATAAAAATCCGTATCACGATAAACTCGATGAATTCTCTGAGTTTGTTATGAGAGATAATGAGGCAGAAGACCATCAGCTCAAGTGGAATACTGATGTCTTTAAAAAAGAAGGGCCTTTATGCGTTGAGGTTGGTTCAGGTTTTGGACACTTCATGCTCGAATACTGTGAAAAGAATCCAGAAGTTAATTTTGTAGGACTCGATTACCGATTCAAAAGAAGCTACAACCTAGCTCGAAAACTAGCGAATCATCCGACTAAAAACTTTCGTTATCTTCGTGCCAGAGGAGAAAGAGTTGAATTTATCTTTGGTGAGTCAGAAGTAGATAGAATGTTTTATTTTTTTCCTGACCCGTGGCCAAAGAAAAGGCATAATAAAAAGAGACTTTTCCAAGCTCCATTTTTAGAAGCAGCTTATAAGATTTTAAAGCCTGGTGGAATCATGTATGTGAAAACAGATCATGATGCCTATGCACAATGGATGGCCGAAAGAATTGAAGGAAATGAATTGTTCGACTGTGAATTAAAAACTTTCAATCTTAGAGAAGAATATCCAGAACACTTCTTAGCAAGTTTTAAAACAAAATTTGAAAAGATATTCATTGAAAAAAATATTCCAATTAAAGCTTTTGTACTCAAGAGTAAAAAGCAATCCTAAAGGTAAACGTTGAAAGGTACTTTAGACGATTTAAAAATGCGTATTAAAGAGCTTCCAATCTCTGATGTGATTGGGAAGTACCTTGCTTTAACGAGAAAGAATAATCAGACTCTCGCTGTCTGTCCTTTTCATGATGATCATGATCCAAGTATGAACATCAATGATCACAAAGGAATGTTCTATTGCTTTGTAGATAATATTGGTGGCGATCACATTAAGTTTGTTCAACTCTATAAAAAAGTTGAATATGTTGAAGCTCTCGAAGATATTTGTGACAAGCTAGGTTGGAACTTCCAAGACTTTGTTCAAAAGAAGCAAGATAACCCTAAGTACGATATGGGAAAGAAGATTCTTTCGAAGGCCACAATTCTTTATAAAAAGTCTGCTGAGACAAAATACTCAAATCACTTTCAAACATTTCTTAAGAACAGAGGATTGAATGAAGAGATTGCTCAGACTTACCAACTTGGTTTCTCGCCTGAGAATAATGCTCTCTTCGACTATCTTTCTTCAATTAAAGATGAAAAAGACAGAGGCTTTGCTCTTCAAATTGCAGATGAGTTAAAAATCATTAAGCCTAGCCAATATGGCGAGAAGTCCCATTATGATACCTTTAGAGAACGAATTATGTTTCCAATTTGGGACCAATTCGGCAATGTTATCGGCTTTACTTCAAGGGCCATAAGGGATGATCAAAAGCCTAAGTATATGAATTCCGTAGAGAGTTTCCTCTTTAATAAGAGAAACCTCCTCTATGGCCTACACCTTGCAAAAACTGCGATTAGAGATCGATCTTCGGTCATTATCGTAGAAGGAAATATGGATCAGATTGCACTTTATGCTCATGGATTTGAAAATAGCGTGGCCATTATGGGAACGGCGCTGGGTGACCAATCTCTCCAGAAATTAGAGGCCATTACAAAGAATATTTATCTCTGCCTAGATAACGACCAGGCCGGAAAAAAAGCTGGGGATAGAATCAATGCTCAGTTCATGGCCAAGGGAATTACTCCCTACTTTGTTGACCTTGGACAGCATAAAGATCCCGATGACTTCCTTAAAAATGAAGGTCGTCTTGCCTTTCAAGAAAAAATTGATAACGCGAGACTCTATATTGACCACTTACTTAACGAGAACTTTCCGAAGACAATTCCTGAATTAACGGAAAGAAAATTAGAAGCCCTTCATAGCTTATTTGAAATTCTCGCTCCTCTTGGAAGTGGACTTGCTGCTAAAGAAAGGGTGGCTCAACTGGCTAAACGCCTTGGACTACAGGCTGATTCAGCAACAATATTAAACAGTTACGAGGAGTTTCTTAAACAAGGAAAAACTCAAAGTTTCTCACGTCCAGCACCGCAAATGCCAGAACCAATGGATTCTGATATTCCTCCAATGGAAATCCTTGAAGAGAAAGTTGAGCTTGAAGAAAAACTTAATAGTGTTGAGAAAACTTTAGTGCAAATTCTAGTCCAACATCCTGAGCTTTTTGAAAGGGAAGAAACGGCCGAACTCCTTGATTTTGTGGGCTCAAATGAGGTAAAAACGTATATTTCAAGGTTGAAAGAAGTGTTCTTTGAAATTGACGAATCTGAATATGAATCAGTGGTTTCAAAACTTCTTAACGATAGACAATTTAGCCTTGAATTAGAAGCGACAGCAAGTGCTGCACTTTTTAAATATAGACCAACAGTTTTAAACGATAAAATTGCTGGCAAGATGATCAAAGATATTAAGCGTAAGCTACACGAGCAGAAGCTAAAAAGTAGAAAGGAAGAACTTAAAGCTCTTCAAAACACGACACAGGACCAAGAAGATTTAAATCAAGTCCTAAAAGATTTAGCTCAAGTAGACCGCGAAATAAATATGTTAAAGAAAAGTTCTCGCAAAAGAACAAAGTAACCTTTCCAAAGGGAGATCAGATGTCCGTTGTTGGCGCATTTATTAACTCGAAAGATTTTTCTAAGCTTCTCATCAAAGGTAAAGATCAAAGTTATCTTACTCCTGAAGAAATCAATGATGCGATTCCTGCAAGTATTGTAGAGCCAATTGCTATTGATGAAATCATGACTAAGATCTTAGAAGCCAAAATTGATGTACAAGATCAAGAAGCTGATGAAGATGAAGAAGGTATCAGACTAGATGGTACAGAAATCATCGAGGAAACATTATCAAAAGAAGAAAAAGCGGAACTACGTTCTGCTTCAACTGACCCAGTAAAACTTTATCTTAAGAGAATGGGTTCAGTAGCTCTACTTACAAGAGAAGGCGAAGTTGTTATCGCTAAAGAAATTGAAGAAGGTGAAAGAGAAATTATTCTTTCTGCTCTTAAATCATCTCACGCTCTTAAAGAAATCGTTCGTTTAAAAGATAAGATTGAAACTCAAGAAAACCAAAATGAATTCGTTAAAGAACTCGTTCGTGGTCTTGATGATGACTCATCGGCAAACGAAATCAAGAAGACAATGAAGCTCATCATTGAAACTTGTAATCAGATTGATGAACTTCTTAAAGAAGTTGAAAATGAAGATGGTACTCTTAAGAAATTTAACAAAGACCAAGAAAAGAGAATGGAAGAAATCGCTCTTACTCTTGCAGACCTGACTTTCAACAGAAAGATCATCAACAGCTTTGTTGAACCAGTTAAAAAATACTTCCTTCAGTTTAGAGAACTTTATGATCAACAAGATCGTATTTTCAAGTTCCTAGAAGTTGATGGAAACGAAAGCTATAAAGTTATCTACGAAAAGATTATGGAAGATGATGCTTTCAAGAGAAAGCTTGCCAAAGATCTTTTCACAACTGATGCGAAAATTGAGCAACTAGTAAGAAACCAAGAAGATATTCTTAGAAAACTTAGAAGATTAAGTATTGATGCTGGAATGGAATTTGAAGACATTGAGCGCGTTTACAATATTATTCTAAAAGGTGAAGAAAAAGCTGACCTTGCAAAAGCACAGCTTGTTGAAGCCAACCTAAGACTTGTTGTTTCTATTGCTAAGAAATATACAAACCGTGGTCTCCAATTCCTAGATCTTATTCAGGAAGGAAATATCGGTCTGATGAAAGCAGTTGATAAGTTCGAGTATCGTCGTGGTTACAAATTTTCAACATATGCAACATGGTGGATTAGACAGGCCATTACAAGGGCCATTGCTGACCAAGCAAGAACAATCCGTATTCCAGTTCACATGATTGAAACGATTAACAAAATGGTAAGAACTCAGAGACAACTTCTTCAAGAGCTTGGTAGAGAACCAACTCCAGAGGAAATTGCTGAGAGAATGGAACTGCCAGTTGATAAAGTGAAGAAAGTTCAGAAAATTTCTAAGGAACCTATCTCTCTTGAGACACCAATTGGTGAAGAAGAAGATAGCTCACTTGGAGATTTCATTGAAGATAAGTCAATCATTTCACCTCAAGATGCCGTGATGAGTGTTACGCTATCTGAGCAAACTCGTTCAGTACTTTCAACTCTTACTCCAAGAGAAGAGAAAGTTCTCAGAATGAGATTTGGTATCGGTGAAAAGTCTGATCACACGTTAGAAGAAGTAGGACAAGACTTCTTTGTTACGAGAGAAAGAATTAGACAGATTGAAGCCAAAGCACTGAGAAAGCTTCGTCATCCATCAAGAGCGAAACTTCTTAAGGCATACTTAGAAGGTCAACTTCCTGATAAGAACACTCCAAATAATGGAAATGGGAACGGAAATCAGTAAGCTTAAAAGCTAAAAAAAATCAAGACTCAAATAAATTGCCCACATCTTATGATGTGGGCTTTTTTTATGCAGACTGGCCAAAAATAGAATATAATAGGGCTTTTAACCTAAAAATAGATTGGCCTAATGACGACAGTAAGTGGATTTCAAATTCCCGAACAAATTATAGAAGATACCCATAAGTTTTTTTCTAAATTTGTTCTTCAAGAAGCTGTTAAATTTCTTCGTTATTCAAGAGTATCAATTTCATTTTCAAAAGGATCCCCAGAGACTTTTTTTATCTGTAGTGGAATTATTAAAGATGATCGTTCTCACGAGGCCAAGGTTGTTTATAAGAAAAGATTAGAAGGCACTGAAGAAGGTCCACTAAGTTCTAATTGCGATTGCCATAAGTGGACTGCCGATGGTCATTGTGCCCATACAGCAGCTCTCTATATCACTTATATTCTTCATCTTTATCACGAGGCTCAATATGATGGTGTCGACAGTGACATGTCACATCCTCCCATCCCCCTTGAATCAACATTTGCTGTTGGTGCTCAAGAATACGGGACTATTATCTCGGCTCCTCACCACCTCGAGAGGGCCCCAACTAATGCAACTTATAGTTCTCTTCAATATCTTCTTCATAATAAGAAGATTATTAACTTTCCGATTCCAGAGAACTTTTCGGGTAGTTTAATTATTCAAATAACTTCTCGAGAGCATTTTAATGAATCGACGGGAGAATATGAAAGTTTACCAATCTCAAGATTTAAATATAAGAGCCCTGAAGGGAAAGTAACTCGTGAGATAAGTATCTTTGAAAACCTCTATGTTTTTAACTGGCTAACGGGTCAGTGTTTTCATTTAAGTAGTGAGCTTAGAGAATTTATTCAAAAAATTAGACTCTACTCTACAAGACTAAAAATTAATGACTTAATCAAGCTTGGGCAAAACCTTAAAGAAGAAGGTTTTCTAGAGATCGTCATTGATGAAGTCTCGCTCAACGATATCCCAGTGGTGGAGCCAACGGCTCAGGTCCATCTAACGAAAGGTGCAAAAGGCAAGCAGATTAATTTTCTCATTTACTTTGTAAATGGAGAGAACATTACTCTCCCACCTCCTGAAATGCTTTCTGAATTAACATTTACTGGAGGAAGGCTTAATTCCTTTAGAAAAAAACAAAATGCTTATGAGTTTATTGAGCAATTAAGTGAAAGCTTTGAAGAGAACTTAGATCTCTATAAGAAGTCACTCTTGAATTCGAATCAAAAAAATCATCTTCAAAATATTGTGAACTATACCAATGTTGAAGATTTTGGGCTGGTCTATAATCCTTCTCAAAAATGTCTTATTAAATATGATCATGATTGGGTAAGAAAAATTATTGTTCATCTGATTAAAAGTTTTGGATCAAACTTTTTTAGATTCTCTACTTTTAATCACGAGACCCATGAGGTTTCTTATAATATTGCTCCTTCAACATTATATAATGGCCTTTCGGAGTTTTATGCCAAGATGTCACATTTTGGAATTCAGATTTTTTATGATCGTAATGAAATTGCTAAATGGTCGAATAAAGTTCGCTTTGAAAGAAAACTTACAACGACAAAATGGTTCGATCTCGAATTAAATATTAATCATCTCGATTTAGATATTATCAAGAATGCCGATCTTGATACCGGAATTGCTGTAACCAAACAAGGGATGATTCTTCTTGATCGTGATCAAAAGAACCTTATCAAATTTTTAAAGAAGTACACTCAATATGAGAGTGAATCAAATTACGAAGGTAAAGATGGAGAAACTGAAGAAGAAGTAAATAAGTTTGTCCTTCCTTTTAATCGTGCACGTATTTTTGAGCTTTTTGAACTTAAGAAGCTAGGTATTGAAGGGGCCCTCACTGAAGAAGAAATTCAATTATGTGAAAGACTTTCTAGTCTTGAAGAGATGCCTGAATATCCACTTCCAAATAAAGTTTTAGAAGAAACATTAAGACCATATCAAAAGACTGGCTATAATTGGCTTAAGTTTCTTCATGAGAATAAGCTTGGAGCTTGTTTAGCTGATGACATGGGTCTTGGTAAGACTCTTCAAACAATTGCCTTTATTCAATCAATTTATGATCAGGTCGATAAAATTCTCATTGTCTGCCCAGTTACGATTCTTCTTAACTGGGAAAATGAATTTAAGAAGTTCTCTGATATTGATGTTCATATTTATCATGGCGGTGGGCGCGAATTCATGCCTGATAAAAAAGTTGTTCTCACCAGTTATGGAATCATGAAAAGAGAAGTTGATAACCTCTTTTCAAATATTGAGTTTGATCTCTTTGTTCTCGATGAAGTTCAACATTTAAAGAATATTAGAAGCCAAGGTGCTTATGCTGCTAGAAAGATAAAAGCAGACTTTAGAGTTTGTCTAACTGGTACACCAGTGGAAAATGACTTGGCTGAATTTTACAATATTTTAGATCTAAGTATCCCAGGAATCTGGGGAGATCTACAATTTGTAAGAACCTCTTCTAATAAGAAGACGAGACTCTTGGCCAAGAGGACAACAAGACCATTTATTCTTCGAAGAACAAAGGCCCAAGTTCTTACTGACCTACCAGAAAAAATGGAAAGTAATGTCTTTCTTAACTTCTCGGAAGATGAAAAGAAGGAATATACTAACTCACTTGTTAATATTCGAAAGAAGATCGACTCATCACCATCTAAGAGAAAATATGGTGAAATTTTGAGAGGTCTCCTTGAATTAAGACAAGGTTGTCTCTGGCAAAAGAAGGCCAATTCTCTAGACTTCCCTATTGCTGGAATAAGTTCTATTAAGGTTAAATTCCTTGTTGAACAACTTGAACAAATTATCGAAGAAGGACACCAGGCCATCGTCTTCTCTCAATTTACGACTTATTTAGACTATATTCAGGTCATCCTAAGGGAGAAGCATTGGAAACTTGCCAGAATCGACGGTAGCCAAACTGTAAAGAAACGTCAGGAACAAGTTGATGTCTTCCAATCAGGTAAAGCCCCGATTTTCCTCATTAGTTTAAAAGCTGGAGGTGTTGGTCTCAACCTCACAGCCGCTAGTTATGTCTTCATTATGGATCCATGGTGGAACCCTGCTGTCGAGCGTCAAGCTATTGATAGGGCACACCGCATTGGACAAACAAATGTTCTCACAGTATACCGACCTATAATCAAAGGCTCAGTTGAAGAGAAGGTCCTAGAGCTTCAAAACATGAAAAAAGAGCTCTTCAATGACCTGATGGCCGATGATGAAGAAGGTGTATTTTCTGGTAAACTTACCATGAAAGACTTTGAACATTTGCTAAGTGAAGATGACATTGAATCGAATTGAAAAAAGTTTAAAAGAACAAATTTCTATTTCTGACTTCTACCGAAGTTATCAACAAACTGTGTCTGAATTACTTGAAAAAGTTCCTACTCAAATTTTAGAAGAAGTTGGGTATGTCTTCAAAGAGGCCCATCAAAACAGCCGTAATATTTTTATTATTGGTAATGGTGGCTCAGCTGCAACAGCAAATCATTTTGCGACTGACCTTATGCTCGGACCAACTAAGTATGGAAAGACCGGTTTTAAGGCCCACTCTCTTTGCACTAATAATTCAATAAATACTGCGATCTCGAACGATAATGGCTTTGATGAGATTTTCACGAGACAATTAAAGGCCTTGGCCAATGAAGATGATATTCTCTTTATTATTTCAGCTTCTGGAAATTCAAAAAACCTTCTAAACACGATTGAACTCTGTCAGGAAAAAAAGATACGTACAATTGCCTTACTAGGATTCAATGGTGGAGCTCTTAAAGATAAGGTTAGACATCCAATTTATATTCCAAGCGAAGACAAAGACTATGGACCAATTGAAGATGTTCACTCTATCCTTCAGCACTGCTTGGCCAATTGGTTAATCTCACAAATTTAGTTTTTAGATTTCTTTTGAGTCTTGTAGCTCTTTAATTTTTGAATACTTTAAAAGTGCACTTAAAGCATTTATCCAACAAATGATAAAACCATATCTTCCGTCTAGAAAACCAAGTTTAAAAAAATAATCTCTTAAGAATTTAAGTATTGGTCTAGAGACTATCTTAAAAGTACTACTTCTCACACCCTGATCATAACTGGCCTTCGCAGCAATCGTAGTGAATCGATTTGTTTGATCAATATGAGAAGAAATTGTCGGATACGAATAATGAAGAATATCTCCACTGATATGAACTTCTTGAGATCCATCATTGAGACGAAGAATATCATGAGGGTTCACTCCTTCCCAACGAGCACTTCCTTTTTTAATCAAGCGTAGTTTCGAATCAGGATACCAACCGCAATGCCTTACCCAGTGACTACAATAATTAGTAACCCTATTAAAGCGATAACCACTTTGAAGAGAAGACTGATCTTTTAATTTCTTAATCTGCTTTAAAAGTTCAGATGATAAAGCTTCATCCGCATCAAGTGACAAAATATAGTCATGACTACATTGATCAAGAGCAAAGTTTTTTTGCTCAATATATCCTAGGAATTCTTGATGAATAACTTTTGCTCCATACTTTCTTCCCAGATCTGGAGTTGAATCTGTCGAAAGAGAATCGACAAGAATGATTTCATCCGCAATTTCTTGGACAGATTGAAGACACTTTTCAATCCTTTTTTCTTCATTAAATGCGATGATTGCTACAGAAATCTTAATCATTAAGAGATTTTCCTACAAAACTAGGTTAAAATCAACACTATGAGTAACTCTAGTATTGATCGAATATTAGTCGTAAAAAATCGGGCCATGGGAGATGCTGTCATTGGGCTATCAACGCTCCAATATCTAAGGTCGATTTTTCCTAAGTCGCATATTACCTATATGGTACCGGCTTGGGTAGCACCTCTTTTTCAAAATACTCAGACGGCAGCAGATCAAATTATAGGAATAAACTTAAAAGGAATTAAAGATGCTCTTAGCCTTAATTCTCAGGTTAAAGCAATAAATCCAGATATTGTCTTTGAGCTTTTTCAGTCAGGAAGAACAGCAAAGTTTTTTAAACTTCATCGATTTCTCGGTGGATATAAATATTTATCTCATAATCACCATCTTAAAAGTGGCGAATCAAATATCATCGATCAAGGTGTCTATAAGGCCAATATTCAAAGAGATTTAGATGGTGTGTGGAGCCTAATCTCAAAGCCTAGAGACTTAGGAGAGATTCCACACTATTTAAATTTTGAGCCTAAGATTGAAATACAAGAGAATATTTTAAAAGATAACTCTGTTATTTTCGGAGTTGTGGCCACAAGACAAACAAAGATGTGGCCTCTTGAGTATTATATTGATTTGGCTAAGAAAATTAAATCATTTGATAACTCTATCGAAATCAAAGTTCCTCTTGGGCCAGGTGATAATGAAATTAAAAAAGTTCTCTCTAAGGAACAAAACCTTTTTGAGTTTATTGAATTACCTTTGAATAAACTAATTCCCCAGATTTTTTCTAGTCAGCTCTATATTGGTAACGATACAGGGATTAAACATATCGCCATAGCTTTAGGAATCAAATCATATACTTTGTTTGGACCAGAGCCTCCGAAAGAATGGCATCCTTATGACATTGAAAAACATCCTTACTTCTATCGAGATGGATTAGAGTGTCGAACTGTTAATGCCCATTACTGTGGGTTAAATACTTGTGACAGTATGATTTGTTTAAATAAAATCACCGCACAAGATGTTTTTGAAAGAATAAAGAAGGATTTAGCCAATGAGTAAAGTTACAATTGGTATCTCCTGCTTTTATCATGATGCTGCTGTTACATTTAGCCAAAATGGAAATATTCTCTTTGCTGCATCTGAAGAAAGATTCTCTAGAATTAAGCATGATAAAGATTTCCCGATACTAGCTCTTGAGCAAGGTTTTAAATATCTCAACCTAAAAACTGAGCAAGTTGAAGATATCATCTTCTATGACAAGCCTTATCTAAAATTAGAACGTTTACTTGACAGCTATTTTTACAATGCTCCTTTTGGTCTGAAATTTTTCATAAACTCTATTCCATCATTTTTTTCAGAAAAACTCTTTATCAAATCAACAATTAGAAAAAAGTTAAAGCCACTAGGTCTTAAAGATAAAAAAATCAGCTTTTGTGAGCATCACCTTTCTCATGCTGCAAGTGCTTTTCTCCCTAGTCCTTTTGAAAGTGCGAATATTCTCTGTGCTGATGGAGTTGGAGAATGGGCGACAACTTCATGCTGGCAAGGCACAAAAGATCAGATTAAACCTCTTTGGCAAATCAACTACCCTCATTCACTAGGGCTTTTCTATAGTGCCTTTACTTATTTTTGTGGATTCAAGGTCAACTCAGGGGAATATAAGCTAATGGGTCTCGCTCCATATGGAGAGGATAAATATAGTAATCTTATAAAAGATAATATTGTCATGATAGATCGTGAGAAAAAGTCTTTTCGCCTTAACTTAGACTTCTTTTCTTTTGATAGATCATTAACTATGACAAGTGAAAAATTTGAAGAGATATTTAAAGTCAGTAGAAGAAATGAAGAAAGTAATATTGATCAAGTTTATAAAGATATTGCGGCAAGTGCTCAGGCCGTATTAGAAGAAATAATGATTCTTCTAGTGAATCGTAGCTATGAAGAGAACCCTAATGATAATCTCGTTCTAGCGGGAGGAGTCGCTCTGAATTGTGTGATGAACACAAAGCTAAGAAATAACACTCCTTACAAAAATATTTGGATACAGCCAGCTGCAGGTGATGCTGGTGGTTCACTTGGTTGTGCTCTTTATCTAGACTTTATAAAGAAACAAGCAAAAGTTAGCCAAACTCATAGCTTTCATGGGAAAGACTATTCTGAAGAAGAAATTTTAACAGCATTGAAAAATTCAAATTTCACTTATAGCAAGCTCAGTTCCTCTGAGAAGGTTGAATTTTTAAAAAAACAAATTCTAAATGATAAAGTTATAGGTCTCTTTCAAGGAAGGTCAGAATTTGGACCAAGGGCCCTTGGAAATAGAAGTATTCTGGCCAATGCTAAAAGTTCTCAAATGAAAGAAGTTCTCAATTCTAAAATTAAAAAGAGAGAAGACTTTAGACCTTTTGCTCCCATCGTTAGAGAAGATAAATACCAGCTCTACTTTGATAAAGGCGTTGAAAATGAGTTCATGCTTTTCACATCTTTGGTAAAAGGATCTGACTTTCCAGCGATAACTCATGTGAACTCTTCTGCAAGAGTTCAAACAGTTAATAGTACTAATCATCCATTACTATTTGATCTCCTCTCCAGTGATGAGCTTCCAATTATTGTTAATACTTCCTTTAATATTAGAGGAGAGGCCATCGTAGAAACTCCCCATGATGCTTTGAAGACTTTTGAAAAAGCAAACTTAGATTATTTAATTATTGGAGACTATCTAGTCGAAGAGAGGTCTTCATGAACTTAAAGGAAATAGGTAACAAGATCTTGAGTGCTTGGATATTCTTTGGAGAGCTCATGAGAAAGTTCATGGCCACAGTCTTTCTCACTCTTATTTATCTACTGTTAATCTGTCCGGTTGGAATTGTTTTAAGAGTTTTTAATCGTCTGCAATATAATAATGAAATTGATATTGACACCAAGAATAAAAAAGTCGACTTAGACTACCCATTCTAAGCTGAGACAAACGACCAAATAGCCTTTATTTTGACCCCTTTCCCCTATTCAGCCTTACCTTTATCGGGTACTATCTAGTGTATTTTTTATTTAAACAAACAACACTACGCAACAAGAGAAGTTATGAAAGTTATTGAGCACTTAGAAAAAGCAAATAATCCGCTATTTAGTTATGAAATTGTTCCACCACCAAGGGGAAGAACAGTTAAAGAAGTTGTTGAGATCGTGGAAAAATTAGCTCCACATAATCCTCCATGGATTGATGTGACTGCACACTCTGCAGGGGCTTTCTACAATGAAAATCAAGACGGTACAGTTGAAAGAAGAATTTATAAGAAGCGCCCAGGAACAATTGGAATCTGTGGAATTATTCAAAACAGATTTAAAATTGATACTGTGACACATTTACTTTGTAATGGTTTTACAAAAGAAGAAACTGAAGATGCTCTTATCGAACTTCAGTATCTAGGAATTCACAACGTCCTTGCCTTAAGAGGTGACGGTCTTAACTACAATAAGAAAGTTGCAAAAAATAGAAGAGTTAATAATTATGCTATCGACCTCGTTGAGCAAATTGAAGACCTTAAGCAAGGAAAATTTGTCGATGAGTTATCAGGAGCGGAGCCACTTCAGTTTTGTACAGGTGTAGCTGGTTATCCAGAGAAGCACTTCGAAGCACCAAACCTAAAGTACGATGTCACTTGGCTAAAGAAAAAGTTAGATGCTGGTGCAGAATATGTAGTGACTCAAATGTTCTTTGATAATAAACACTACTGGAACTTTCTTGATGCTTGTAAAGAAGAAGGTATCACAGCACCAATTATTCCAGGTATCAAACTTATTAAATCGGTAAAACAGTTACAGACTATTCCAAGACATTTCCATATTAATTTTCCTGATGAATTAGTTGATGAAATTATGGAAAACCAAGAACACGTTAAAGAGATTGGAATGAACTGGGCCATTAAGCAAACAGAAGACTTACTTAACGGTGGTGCACCTTGTGTTCACTTCTACATCATGAATGATGTTGGAAGAGTCTTAGATGTTGTAAAGAAATTTAACTAGAGAAATTTGTAAAAGATGAATAAAGAATTATCACAAGCTGGAAAAGAGCTACTCGTAAAACTAAAAAATCAAATCGTATTCCTAGATGGTGCCATGGGGACCATGATTCAACAGTATAAGTTAGAAGAAGAAGACTTCCGTGGAGAACGCTTCAAGGACTTTAAATCTGACTTGAAAGGTAATAATGATTTACTTTCTATTACTAGACCGGATGTGATCAAAGCTATTCACTTAGAATACTTAGAAGCCGGTTCTGATATTATCGGAACAAATACTTTCTCTTCTACAAAAGTAGCTCAAGCAGACTATCATCTTGAAGAATTAGTTCCAGAATTAAATAGAGAATCAGCGAGAATTGCAAAAGAAGCCTGTAAAGAAATTGAAGCTAAATACCCTGGAAGAAAATGTTATGTTGCTGGCGCCATGGGGCCAACAAATAGAACGGCTTCGATGTCACCAGATGTTAATAATCCAAGTTTTAGAGCCATTACTTTTGATCAGCTTAAAGATGATTACTATGAGCAAGCTAAGTATCTTCTCGAAGGTGGAGCAGACTTTCTTCTACCTGAAACGACTTTTGATACTCTTAATTTAAAGGCTGCCATCTACGCTATCAAAGAGCTTGAGAAAGAATTGGATTATGAAATTCCGATACTTCTTTCTATTACTATTACTGATAACTCAGGAAGAACTCTTAGTGGTCAGACTGTTGAGGCTTGCTGGAATAGTGTTCGTCATGCAAATCCTATTTCTATTGGAATAAACTGTGCTTTAGGGGCGACAGAGATGCGTCCTTTCATGGCCGAATTAGCGAGAATTTCTTCTACTTATACAAGTTGTTATCCTAATGCAGGTTTACCTAACCCACTTGCTCCTACTGGATATGATGAAACTCCAGATATTACAGCCCAGTACCTTGTTGACTTTGCCAATGATGGTCTAGTGAATATGGTTGGAGGTTGTTGTGGAACAACTCCGGGTCATATTAAAGCAATAGTAGATAACTTAAAAACAATGGAGCTAAGAAAGGTTCCAGAGAGCACTCCTGCCATTAGACTTTCAGGACTAGAGCCTCTTAATATTTATGATGAGAGAATCACAAAGTTCTTTATGGTAGGTGAAAGAACAAATGTTACAGGTTCTCCTAAATTTAGAAAATTAATTACTGAAGAAAAATATGAGGAAGCACTAAGTGTAGCCCGTCAGCAAGTTGAAAATGGAGCTAATATTATTGATATTAACTTCGATGAAGGACTTCTTGATGGTGTTGCCTGTATGACGAAGTTTCTTAACCTTGTCGCTTCCGAACCAGAGATCTCGAAAGTTCCAATCATGATCGACTCTTCAAAATGGGAAGTTCTTGAGGCTGGTCTAAAATGTGTTCAAGGTAAATGTATTGTTAACTCTATCTCTCTTAAAGAGGGTGAAGAAACCTTTAAAGAACAAGCACGTATTATCAAAACTTATGGAGCAGCAGTTGTTGTCATGGCCTTTGATGAAAAAGGACAAGCGGCAACGAAAGAAGATAAAGTTTCAATTTGTAAGAGGGCCTATGACATCTTAGTCGATGAAGTAGACTTTGATCCAAGAGATATTATCTTTGATCCAAATATCTTAACTGTTGCAACTGGTATTGAAGAACATAACAAATATGCCATTAACTTTATTGAAGCTGTAAGAGAGATCAAGGAAGTTTGTCCAGGAGCTTTAACAAGTGGTGGTGTTTCAAATATCTCATTTAGTTTTCGTGGAAATAACGTTGTAAGAGAAGCCATGCATAGCTGCTTTCTCTTCCATGCTATTGAAGCTGGCCTTGATATGGGAATCGTAAATGCAGGTATGCTTGAAGTTTACGAGGATATTAAGCCTGAACTTCGTCAAAAAGTAGAAGACGTCCTATTTGATCGTCATCCTGAAGCGACAGAAGAATTGATTGAGTATGCAGAACAATTCAAAGGTCAAAGCAAAAAGAAAGACCGAAATAATACAGAGTGGAGAGAAAAACCACTTCAAGAAAGAATTACTCATTCTCTCATTCAAGGGATCACAGAGTTTATTGACCAAGATACTGAAGAAGCGAGAAAAGAGTTAGGAAGACCTCTTGATGTTATTGAAGGTCCTCTTATGGAAGGGATGAAAGTTGTTGGTGACCTCTTCGGTGCTGGTAAGATGTTCCTTCCACAAGTTGTTAAGTCTGCTCGTGTAATGAAAAAAGCCGTGGCTTATCTTGAACCATATATGGAAGAAGAAAAAAGAAAGAATCCTGGTCAAAAAGAACAGGGTGTTTTTCTTATTGCTACAGTAAAAGGTGATGTTCATGACATTGGTAAGAATATCGTAGGTGTTGTTCTTGCTTGTAATGGTTATAAAGTTATCGACTTAGGTGTAATGGTAAGTTGTGATGAAATTCTTCGCCGAGCAAAAGAAGAAGGGGCAACGATTATTGGTCTCTCAGGACTAATTACTCCATCACTTGATGAAATGATCTTTAATGCTAAGGAAATGGAAAAACAAGGTTTTGATATTCCCCTTCTGATTGGAGGAGCAACGACCTCTAAAAAACATACGGCCATTAAAATCGCCCCTCACTACAGTGGGCCGATTGCTCAAGTAGGAGACGCCTCTCTTGTAGTTGAAGTTTGCCAAAAACTGCTTTCTGATAAAACTAAAGATGAATATGTAAAAGATCTGAAAGAATCACAAAGAAAAATTAAAGAAGCATTCGACAATGGAGATAAGAAAGTTCTTATGCCATATGAGGAGTGCATGAAGAAAGCTCCAAAAGTTGATTGGGATAATATTCAAATGCACAAACCTGCGGAGCTAGGAATAAAAGTTATCGACGATATAACTGTTGATGATATTATTCCTTTTATCGATTGGTCTCCATTTTTCTGGACTTGGGAATTGAAAGGAACTTATCCAAAGATTCTTGAAAGTGAAAAATATGGAAAACAGGCTAAAGAATTATTCGATGATGCTCAAGCTCTCCTTCATAAAATAGCCAGTGAAAATATCTTTAAACCAAAAGCTATTTATGGAATGTGGCCGGCTAGCTCTGAAAATGATTCGGTTTCAATCTACAAAGATGAAAAGCGAAATGAAGTACTCGAACAATTTCATTTCCTCAGACAGCAAACAGGAAAAGATACTCAAAAAAGCTTAGCGGATTTTATTGCTCCAAAAAAATACAATGACTATTGTGGAGCTTTCGTTGTCACTGCAGGAAAAGAAGTGGAAGAGTATGCAAAGACATTTGAAGCCGACCAAGACGATTATAATAGCATTCTAGTGAAGGCCATTGGTGATCGTATTGCAGAAGCCTACGCAGAATTACTTCATAAGAGAATTCGAGATGAGTGGGGATTTGGAAAAGACGAAAACCTAACTAAAGAAGACCTTATAAAAGAGAAGTATCGTGGCGTAAGACCTGCTCCAGGTTATCCAGCTTGCCCAGATCACACTGAGAAATGGACGATTTGGAAACTTCTTGAAGCTGATAAGAAGATTGGTGTTTCTTTAACAGAAAGTTTAGCAATGACTCCAGCGAGCTCTGTAAGTGGTTACTATATGGCCTATCCAGATAGTAAGTACTTTAATCTTGGTAAGGTTGATGATACTCAACTAGAGCCTTATGCTAAAAAGAAGGGAATGAGCTTAGAAGAAGTAAAGAAATGGTTAGCTCCAAATCTTCTTTAATTAACTATATCTTCTAATTGGTTCAGTCACTAATTCTTGGTAGTTTCCATTACCAAAAATCAGAACATGCTGTTCTAGTTTTTCGCTAGGCTTATTTTTTATCTTTCTCTGGGCTTGAGTTAGCTCGATAAATTTTTCAATTTCTTTATACTTTTCTTCAAGATGCCATAATTCAGTTGCCGTTAACTCTACTTTTTTCAGTTTGAGAGAAGCACTTTTTCGTTTAGCAATAGCTTCGTTTAACAAACTTTCAAATAGTTCATTGAACTCTGCCTTCATTGTTTCTTCATTATTAATATTTTTTAGCCAAAATTTTCGTTCTTGTTTATTCACTTCATATCTAGAGTTATTCTTTGTGATCACTCTCATTGAGATCAAACTAAAGAGAACTTCATTTAAAACTCCAATATTGATATCTAATTTTTTTCGTAGTTCAGATAACGACTGTGGTTTTTTCTCTATTAATTCCAAGATATGTCTTTCTATTGTCAATAATGTTTTCATATTCACCTACGCTGCCCTATTAATTTCAGAAATTTTTCGTGATGAATGAATTAATTCTAACCATCTCATTTTTCTTCTTAGCTGATCCGAAATTTTAAGGCATTCTCTTTCCTTAAAGCTATTAACACAATCACTAGCAACTCTCTCTAGACTGCTTTCATTTCCTAACTCAGTTGTTAGACAAGCTTTAATTTTTTCATATTCAGAAATTTTCATCTCATAGCCATTAAAGATTCTAAACAGTCTCGTACGCTCAATATCACAAAGATTTGTAAGTTCATTTAACGTCATTCTTGTAAATGTATCTCTAAATTCCTTAATCAAGTTTTCCTGCATTGTCATAAGACCTCCTTTTTCAGTCTTATAAGCAGGCCCTTTGCCACTATTTCAGACATGAAATTTTAGGCACTTACATTATTTTTTTGGCTAGATTCAATATCTTCGGTAGAATTTAAACCAATTAAAAAGTTTGATTAAAACCGGCGGTAGGTCATTAAATTAGCGTGTACAAATATTCGATTTGAAAACCCAAGAGATGAAGACCATAACTGGCCTCACCGAAAACCAATACTCTCTTCTATGGTTAACTCTTTCGCTCCTCATATTCTAGGAAGCCAAGAAGGCAGGCAAGAGCAAATTTTAGATTATGAGAATTCACTATCTGGAATGAAGTTAATAGATGGTCATCGCGACTGGATAGAAGAAAGGATGTATCCTTGCCTATATTATCGTGAAGACTCATTTCAGGTTCTAGAAAGTGGTGATATCTGGTTATCAAATACTCCAGAAGTAGCAGGAAGTAAGTCTTTTGACTCGGCTTTCCCAAGACTTTGCACCTGGGCAGTTATGGAAGGTCTTAACCATCGCTTTCTAATTGTTAACTGTCATCTTGATCATGTTCAGGCCCATACAAGGGTCGAACAAATAAAAGTTCTCATTCATGAGATAGCTAAAATAAATAAAAGCAATCTTCCACTTTTTCTTATGGGTGACTTTAATGATTCTCCTGTCAGTAATGTTCGAAAAGAAATTGATAAATCTGATTTAGATATCTATGACCCGTGGCTTAAACTCTCTTTAGAAGAAAGAAGTAGTTTTCATAAATTTGATGGTAAAGATAACTCTCATGAGGGCGGATCAAGAATCGACTGGATTCTCTCTCCTTCTCATATTGAATGTTTAGATATTAGATTAGAACTTAACTCTATTGATGGAATCTTTCCAAGCGATCATTTTCCAGTATTTGCAGAGTTTAAACTCTAACGCCCGACTCTTCACCTAATTGTAAATAAGTCTCAACTCCTTCGCTCGTATGCTTGAGAATATCCTCGCTAGGCTTCCACTTCCCTTTTTCCCCAAGAACGATCACTGTTGAGCCTCCAAAAAGAAAATATCCTTTTTCATCACCTCGTTGAAAAGTTTCACCTTGATGTGATTGGACTATTTTTCCAACCATGGTTGCTCCAACTTCTACATAAGCAAGCTTTCCGAAGTTTTCAGTTTCTAATATTGAAACCATTCTTTCATTCTCCGCAAAAATATCAGGCTTCTTTTTAAGAGCAATTGGATTTACAGAATGTAGCTCACCCTTAACTCGATAATAATCAAGAGTCTTTCCATTATCTGGATAATGATAGCGATGATAATCAACAGGGCATAATCTCGCTAAAAGAAGAGGTCCTTCCTTAAACGTTTCTTCCCATTTAGAATTCTTTAAAAGCTCTTTTGAACTTAGAAATTTTCCTTTCACTGGAATAGTGTCTTCGTCCTTTAAGCTTTCATAACCAAAATATCTAGCTTCACTAAAGGCCGGAAGTTTATTTGAGTCTTCTACAAAGTTTCTAGCACCGTCTTTAAATCTTCTAATGAAAAACTGATTGAAGCTTGAATAAGGGTCCTCTTTGGATCTGCCCTCTTCAGGTAAGTATTCATCAATTTTAATATTGAAGTTATTAATAAAAGGCCAAACTTTACTCTTACTCATTCCAGAACTTTGAAGCATTCCATAAAACTTACTCACAAATGGCATCGTGACAAATGAGGAAGCCACCTTTCCAGAAAGAGAGTCATAGAGCCATTTAACGGCCTTATCACCATAGACTTTTTCGATCTGATATTCTTTCGCACCGCGATTAAAATACTTAATTTCCAAGGACTTACCCCTCTTTTTACAAGAAAATGACTCAAAGTTGTCTTGAGAAAAATTTATGGGCTTAGTATAACTTATATAGGTAAAGTTGAATAGTTAAAGGAGTAAACCGTGAATTTTAAACTGTACCCATTATTTTCAATTCTCTTTTTCTCACTCTTATCTTCTAATTCATACGCACTATTTGGGGGTTCAAATAATAATGAAAAGCGGGCCCTATTAGAATCTGAAAAAAACACGATTAACATTTTCAAAGAAAATGTTAAGTCGGTGGTGAACGTTAGTAACATAAAAAATATTAGAAGAGGTGGATTTTTCTCTGGCTACGAAGAGATGGAAGTCCCTTCAGGTCAAGGCTCTGGATTTGTTTGGGACAATGATGGTCATATCGTGACTAACTTTCATGTTGTTCAAGGAGGAGATTCTTTTCTTATTAGTTTTCATAAAGATTCAAAACAATATAAAGCAAAGTTTGTTGGTGGCGAGCCTAAGAAAGATATTGCTGTATTAAAACTTATCGAGAAGCCTAAAAACCTTATTCCATTAAAGGTAGGTAGTTCAAAAGACCTCCAAGTAGGTCAAAAAGCTCTGGCCATCGGTAACCCATTTGGACTCGACCATACTATTACAAGTGGAATTATTTCTGCTCTTGGGAGAAGGATTAAAGGATATGCAGGGGTAACAATTCAAGGAATGATTCAAACCGATTGCTCCATTAATCCAGGAAATTCAGGTGGTCCTCTACTCGATAGCCAAGGGCAACTCATTGGTGTTAACACAATGATTTTTTCTGCATCAGGGTCAAGTGCTGGAGTTGGATTTGCCGTCCCTGTAGGAACTGTTAAATCAATCGTTCCTCAGTTGATAAAGAATGGAAAAGTTACAAGACCAGGCCTGGGAATTGGCTTACTTGAAGATCATGTGAAGCTCTACTTTGGTATTGAAGAAGGAATAGTAATTAAAACAGTTCTCGATGATGGTCCGGCCAAAAAAGCAGGTCTAAAGGGAATGGGACGTGATCGCTCAGGAAGATATATTTTCGGAGATATTATTCTTAAAGTCGCTGGCAAGAAAGTAAATACATTTGATGATATCTACCAAGTTCTTGAAGACTTCAAAGTTGGAGATCGTGTAGAAATTGAATACTTAAGAGATGGAAAAACACAAAAAGTTAAATTAAATTTAGGAGCACTCTAATTACGAGTGCTTCCTTTATAGAGAATCCATAAGAAAAATGGACCACCTATAAATGAAGTCACAACACCAAGCGGAAGATTTCCTTCCGCTAAAATAATTCTACTTAATAAATCACAAACTACGAGAAAGCTTGCTCCAAGAATAACTGACACTGGAATTACTTGAAGATGATTTCTTCCAATAATTATTTTAGACACATGCGGAACAATCATTCCTACAAATCCAATAGGGCCAAACTCTGCAACAATTGGAGCAACAATTAAAGATGTTAAAATAAAAATATATGTCTGAGTTCTCTTAACATTAACTCCATGAACATGGGCAAACTCATCTCCAACTGAAAGCAGATTCAAGTCTTTGATAAAGTACAAGCTTATTAGAAAGGCCGGAATAGACATTATTGAAAGTGCGAAGAGAGCGTCATATCCGACCACATCAACACTTCCCATCATCCAACGAATCATTTGAATTCCATCTACTTGCAGATTTAAAAACTGAAGTAGAAGAACAACACTTGAAAAAAACATTGAAAGGGCTACCCCACAAAGTATTAATGAATTTGTAGATATTTGTCGAAATATGGAGTTTACAGAAACAAGAACAAAGATGGTTACAAGCCCACCAATTAAAGCGAAAAGCGAAATTGAGTTAAAGCTTAAAAATGCGATATTTAATCCTAAATATATCGCGAGCATTGCTCCGAGACTTGCTCCAGAAGCCACACCCAATGTATAAGGAGTTGCTAAGTCATTTCTAAAGATGGTTTGAAAATAAAGCCCACAGACAGAGAGAAGTGCTCCGACAATTGAGCATGTTACCACTCTTGGCAATCTCAACTGATAAAAAATAACTTCACTGCCACCATCAAGAGCAAAAGGATTTATCAATGAGTCACCAAGAATTAGTCCTAATCCAATACATATTAATAGTATAAATATAGAAAGAATGATCTTACTTATTTTCAACTCCATTGCTTTTAACAATAAAAGACTTCTGTGTATCGATGATCTCAAAATTATAATCATAGAGTTCATCAATAATTTCTTTAGTTAAATTCTTTTTATCTATTTTTTTCCAGTCATCGTTAGCAAGTAAGAATGTTGTCCCATGCTCAAGAGCAAGGTTTAAATCATGGGTAACACAAATAACACAAATATCGAGCTCTTCAGCCTTTAATTTAATTTTTTTAATCAATTCAATTTTTTGATGAGGATCTAGCCAAGAAAATGATTCATCAAGAAGGATGACTTTTGTTTCTTGAAAGAAAGTGCTTATGACGAGACACTTTTGAAGTTCTCCACCACTAAGTGTAGATAATTTGCGCTCCATCCCAATATCAAATTCAAAAAAACAAACGAGTTCTTTTAATTCCTCTATCTCTTTTTCAGAAAGAGCACTTGGAAAAGATTTTAACGAATATCTAGAATATTCAAAAAAATTTCCTACCGAGAGATCAAGGTTCATCAATGTATTTTGTGAAATATAAGAGATAAGCAAAGATCTACTTTTATGACCGATAGTTTGAATATCACGTCCCCCAACTTTCAATTCACCAGTATAATCATTAAGTCCTACCAGTGCCTTTAGGAAAGTCGATTTTCCAATACCATTTTTTCCTAAGAGAAAAACAAAATCATTCTTACCAAGAGTTAAACTAACATCATTGACGATCTTATTTTTAGCTATCGTAATGTTAAGATTTTTGACTTCAATCATTTAACTTATCTTCTAATTCCTTTAAAAACCCTACTGTCCTTGTGCTTGGAGCATGGGCCCCTTCATTAAAAACTTCAATTATTTTCAAGTTCGAGTTTAGAACGAGTAACTGCTTTCTAATTTTATCAGAAATGGGTCTCTTCTGATGACTTAAGATAAAAAGATAGTTGAGCTTAGAATTGATAAACTTTTCGAGATCCCATTCAATATATCCACTTGTTTTAGATATAGCATTTTTAAGAGAGGTTAAGTTTATGACATCTGTGAAAAACGTTTTCCTTCCAGCAACAGTCATTCCAACGAGTTTTCCATTTTTATCTTTAATATTTATAGCAAAAGCATATTTTCCCTTAATATTCTTTTTTTTAAGTACTTTCTCAGTTTTTAAAAAAGAAATAAGTATCTCAATATAGTGCTTACTATTTACATCCTTTCCAATTTTTCGAATTGATTCTTTCAAATCAATATAAGAATCAAAGAGATAGCGATTATGCTTTATCTTTAATTTTGCTAGCTTCCTATCAAGGTTATCATTTTCAATTTTTTGAGAAAAAACAATCGTTGGTTTTAGCTTCACAATTTTTTCTAAATCTGGAGTAAGTAATGAGCCAATTTTCTCTGATTTGAACTCACAATAATTACTTGTCCCAACAATACTCTTCTCTACCTTCAAATCAATTAAAGTGTAACAAATAGAAGGTGTTGTAGAAATATATCGAGGAGTTGAAGCTTGAAGATCAACCCCTAAGTTTAAGCTAAACCATGCAAGTATAATTAGTAAATTTTGAACAATATGCCTTTCTTTCATTTCATTACCAATTGTAACATGCATGGCCTAAGCATTAGCAGTTTTTAAAACTGAAGTGAATACTTAAGATTGAAATTTCGACCAGGAGTCCCAAAATTAAGTATCTGCTCATATTCTCTATCTAAAATATTACCAATAGTTAGAGTTAGTTTATTTGTATTTGAAAAACGATAGGCTGAAACTAAATCATTTGTCACATATGAACCAAGAGCAACTGATCCAGTATCGTTTCGACGACCGACATATGTGGTATTAAGTCCAAGTTCAAGACTATCATTCAAATAATAAGTCACATTAATAGAACCTGAGTTCCGTGGTCTTCTTAAAAGATATGTTCCAGTTGAAGCATCCAGTGCTCTTAACTTAGTAAATGAGGTATCAAGTCTTAATTGATCTCCTATCATAGTTTTGAAAATAGCCTCATAACCATCAATCTTAGCCTTTGATATGTTTGAATACTGGTAAACTGAAGGTGCAACCTGAGTTGCATTGATGTAATTCTCATAGCGTGTATCAAAATAGACAAGCTCCAGAGTACCAAACCCAAGATCCGAGTAAAATCCCGCTTCAAAAGACTTTGAAGTTTCAGATAATAATGATTTATTTCCTAGGCTTGAAAATGTTTGATAAACCGAAGGTGCCTTCACACCTGTTGAGTATGATGTCTTAAATGCATTCTTTCCAAAAAATTGAAAATTAAACCCCACTTTATAAACCGTTTCATCTTCAAAAAATTTCAGTTTTTCATGCCTAACACCTGCATCTAAAGTAAGTGCTCCAACTTCCAGGTTAGAATTAGCATAAACTGAAGTATTTTCATTCTGCTTATCAAGTTCAGTCGTGCTACCAAGAAAGATTCCCTTTTCAGTAGAATACTTAATACCGGTTAATAATCTAAAATTAGATACCTCTGAAGTATTTTCTAACTCATAACTATTTCTCTTTCCTGAATATGGAAAAAGTGATCCTCCAGAAACAAGATCTCTATCAATACGATACTCAGAGAGCTTTAATCTCGGAGAAATGAGAGAGTTTACTTTCTTTGTTAAATTTAAACCTACTAAATTAGATCTAACAGTTGAGACATTATTCTTGGCATCGCTTGTACTATTGTCATAATCATAACTAGAATTTCCCCTTCCAAGAATTAGATCGGCTTTAAAAGTATCATCAAAGCTATATCCTACTTTTCCGTGAAGAGTTGTACTGCTATATCCATCTTTATCGGCACCGACTGTTCTTTTTTCGTTATAGGCAGAAATTCCTTCAACGTCTTGAGAGCTCGCCGATAATGAATAATCAGTCTTTCCCTTCTTTCCTAGTGTGTAAAAAGAAGCCTGCTGATTGTTATAACTACCATACCCAAGCACGAGTCCACTCTTAGGAGTTTTTCCTTTTCTCGTAGTAATCTTAACAACTCCACCAACTGCTCCACTTCCATAAAGTGTTGACTGAGAGCCTTTTAAGACTTCAACACTTTCAATAATATCTAAGGGAATGAACTCAAGTCTCGGCTCACCAGCAATTCCAGTAACATCGTTGATGACAACACCATCTAGCTCAATAAGAGTGTGACGATTGTCATTTCCTCTTAAAAGCACTGAAGAAACTTTACCGTAACTACTATTTGAGAAAGTAGAAATTCCTGCTTTTGATCGCAAAAGATCTGGTAGATCTATAGCATGGCTTGACTCAATGTCTTCGCGATTAAGTGAAACAATACTTGAAGTTGATTTCAAATAGCTTCGATTCACTTTTTCAGCAGAAACAACAATTGTTTCAACGCCATAGGAATTACAGGTTAATAAAAAGGTACTAAAGCATAATGCTTTTTTCATGTGATCCTCCTCGGGATATAGTTGGAGGGAATCTTGTGCTGAAAAGGGTCGGACTTTGAGACTATCTCTTACCGTTGCGGGACAGTACTAGAATTTCACTAGTTTCACTTTTCAGCAATTCCCTATAAAAATATATTTCTTTACGTCATGTTAGGATCCATCGCATCTCTAACACCTTCACCAATTAAATTGAGTGTCGTTAGAGTAACTGCTAATGCAATCGATGGATAAACAGCGAGCCACCAGGCAACCGTAAAGTGTTTTTGGGCCTGAGCGAGAAGCTCTCCCCAACTTGGTGTTGGAACTGGAAGTCCTAAACCAAGGTAATCTAAACTTGCTAAACCAATAATATGTCCAGAGATTACAAATGGAGCAAATGTAATCACAGGAGTAAGTGAGTTAGGAAGAATATGCTTTAAGATAATTCTTGTATTTGAAGCCCCATTTGCTCTAGCAGCTTCAACAAACTCTCTTTTTCTATTTTTCAGGAATTCCGCTCTGATATAAGTACCTATTCCAATCCATCCAAAAATCGTTGTAATAGCAATTAGCATGATCATATTTGGATTAAATATCGAGATTAGAATTAAGAGTAAAAAGAGATAAGGAATTGAACTGAAAATTTCAACCGCTCTTTGTCCAAAGAGGTCGACCTTCCCACCAACATATCCCATCGTTCCACCAAGAATAATTCCGATTATTAAACTGAAGAACCAAACGGCTACAGCATATACGATTGAGTATTTAAATCCGTAGAGAATACGAGCAAGAACGTCTCTCCCACTTTCATCAGTACCAAGATAGTTGATATTAGTAGGAGCTGATGGATATGAATCTACTTGTTTATTTGATTCATACGGGTCCCATTTAAAAGGAGGCCAAACTTTGGAGTCTGCCTCAAGCTTTCTATAATCAACAACAAGAGAGTTCGTAATTCCAAATTCTTTTGGATGATAGTCTTTAAAAACAGGGAAGTATGAATTTCCATTCACGCTTAAGTAAAGTGGTTTACTATTAGAAAGAATTGGGGCTGCAAAAGTTAAAAGCAAACACACAATAAAGAACCAAGAGCAATAATAAGCACTCTTTCTGTTCTTAAACCTTCTCCAACGCTTTAATGTCAGTTCATTTTCTATAAATTTTTCAATCATGAGAAATCAATCCTTGGATCAACAACAACATAAGCAAGATCACTGATTAAGTTACCGACAAGCATAAGCACACTTTGAATAAAAATAAGACCCATTACCACGTTATAATCTCTTTCCATAATAGACTGATAACCAAGCTGTCCCATTCCATCTAAGTTAAAAATAACTTCAATGAGAAGTGATCCAGCGAAGAAAACCGAAAGAAAACCACCAAGTCCTGTCACAATAGGAATAAGTGAATTTCTAAGAGCATGCTTTAGATAAACTATTTTTTCCGGAAGTCCTTTTGCTCTAGCAGTTCTAATATAGTCCTTCTTAATCTCATCCATCATACTGTTCTTCTGTAGCATTGTGAGAACAGTAAATTGACCGATCATATAAGCAATGAGCGGTAAGATGAAGTGATGAAGTCTGTCTCCAACCTTTCCAAAAAATCCTAGATCATCATAGGCATCTGAATATAACTCTCCAACAGGGAACCATTCAAAGAACTGTCCACCCGCAAAGAAGACGATAAGAAGAATCCCAAGCATAAAACCTGGAATAGAATACATTCCCATAATGAGAATACTCGAAATATGATCAAATCGGCTTCCATCTTTTAGGGCCTTGAGAACTCCAAGCGGAATACATATGAGATAGGACAAGAAGATTGAAACAAGCCCAAATTGAAGGGAGACCGGAAATTTACTTACGATCACATCAATTACTGGTTCTTCGTAAGTGAAGCTTTCTCCAAAATCAAAAGTCGCTAAGTTTTTAAGCCATAGTAGGTATCTAATATGTAATGGCTTATCAAATCCATACTGCTTCTTAAGAGCTTCAATCACTTCTTCAGAAACTGCTGAATCACCATTATTGCTACCTGTTTGACCACCAGTGTTTTCAATTCCACCACCAAATCTTAGTTGCTGAATTTTCTGCTCAATTGGAGAACCTGGAGCGAGGTTGATGATCACAAATACAATAAGAGTGATCCCAAACAAAGTTGGGATCATGGCTAATAATCTTCTAAGGATATAACTTAACATTACTTTTCAATCCACCAGTGAGAAAGACCAACTGAGAAATTAAAAGTATCTTTTGGTCTCTTTGTTTGTTTTGTATGCCCATAGAAAGCAAATTTTGAATTGAATAAGAATGCATATGGAACATCATTCGCAATTTCTCTGTAAACTTCTTGAAGTTTTTTAATACGAGCTTGCTTATCAATAGTTGCACGAGCTTCATCGATTAACTTATCAACTTTCTTATTTTCGTAACCTACAAAGTTAGAACCTTTATTTTGGTAAGAGCTTGAATGCCAGATTTGTTTAGGATCAAGATCAACAGAACCACCTGACCAAGCTAATCTAACAGCATCAAATCCTCTCTCATCTAATTTCTTAATGAAAGTGTTCCATTCAACAACTTTAATATTTACATCAACACCTGCTTTCTTCGCATCTTCTTTGAAAATAGTAAGGTACTTAACAAATTCTTTATTTGGCTCAAGGATTGTGAAACTAAAGTTAACTTTTTTACCATCGATATTCTTATCAAGAATGGCGTCTCCATCAGTATCTTTCCAACCATCTTTTCTTAGAATTTCTAAGGCCTTCTTCGGATCATATTCAATTGGCTTTACTGATGGATCAGCATAAACACTTTGTTGATACCAAGGTCCTGTAGCAGGTAGGTTTAAATCAAAATCGAATTTTTTAATCATTAAACGACGATTAATAAGGTGATAAAGAGCTAATCTAACTTCACGTGACTTGAAGAGATCAGATTTCATATTCCAACCGATAAATCCATATCCTTTTGGAGCTTGGTTTTGAGTCTTTACTTTGAATACTTTCTTACCCCAGTTTTTAGAGTTCGTTTTCTTCATATACTCTTCAGCATTTAAAGCGATGAAATCAAGATCTCCTCTTTCAGCTCTTTGAATGGCAATCGTTCCATCTTTAACAAACCTCATTAGGATTCCACCAAATTGATGCTTTCCTTTTTGAGCAGGATCATTATTCCCCCACCACTCAGGATTTTTCTTAAGAATAATATTCTTTCCTCTTTTGAATTCTTCAAAAATATAAGGACCTGTACCAACAAGAGTCTTATTAAGAACTTTCTTCTGCTCTTCATCTGGATCGGCATAAAGATGCTTAGGAACAATATCCATTCCAGCAACAACATTAAAGTTACCAAAGTATTTCTTCTTTGCTGTGAACTTAACTTTATTAGGGGCGATAATTTCACATGAAGCAATATTTTCGAAATAAGGTCTTAAGTGAGCTGTCTTGTATTTATTCTCTGGGTGAAGAATAGCATCGAAACTAAACTTTACATCTTCAGCAGTGAATGGCTTACCATCATGCCACTTAACTCCTTCTCTCAGAGTAAATGTATATTCTAAGCCGTTAGGAGCAATTTCAAACGAGCTTGCAAGAGAAGGCTCCCAATCATAAGTATCATCATTTCTAGCAGCGAGAGATTCAACAACATAGGCTTGTACTCTAGATGAGTAAGCATCTGTTGAACTTAGTGGGTTCATAGTCGTCGGCTGCTGTCCTAAATTGTACTTAAATGTTGCAGCTGCTTTACTTCCTGACTTGCTTGACTCTTTTTTACTGTTACAACCAACAGCTAAGGCCAAAACTAAAAATAATGTAATTAAACGCATTGGAATGCCCCTTTGGTAAAATTTAACTTCATTAATGTAATGGAAAGTAGTCGATATTTAAAGGAATAGCTTACTTTTCGTAGTAAAGTCTTGGGTCTAGGGCCCATTGATCAAGCTTAAGATTCTTGTCTTCAATTTTATACTTTTCAAGTTTATTATCGACCTCGAGAACGCGTCGCTCCAAGTCTTTGAAATTTCTCAATGTAGTTACTTTATCTTCCTCAAGAGCACCAATCTCATCTCGCCACTCTGCTTCAAGTTTATCCCTTAAAACTTTATAGCGAAGATTCACTGCATTAATCTTTTCGATATAAGACTCAAGATCTTTTTCCTTTCTCTTAAGCCTACCGTTAAGGGCCAATCTCTTTTTAAGAAGGATTGAAATAACCTCTCGTCCCATTTTTAAATTATTCACCAGGTCCTGACTGTAAAAAAGAAGATAGGCACCTTCAATAACTGCTAAGTTTTTAAGACAGTAATTAAATTCAGGAACTCTTAAAAGCATATGATCATTTGATTTCCCTAAAACAAATCCCTTACACCTTATAGAAGATCCTCTTTCGTCCCAGAACTCAACCTTATCTTTCTTATTTAGATACTTCATATTAGTAAAGTTTATTCGAATTCTAACAAGCCCTGCTTTTGGATTTACTTTACTTACTCTTCCACTAAAGACTCCCATCTTCTCTTGAATGGAAGCACTTACAGAAAGCGAGAGAATAAAAAGTAATACTGAAACAAAACGCATAGGATTATTATCCCATTACTTGGGATTTCAAGCCAGTGCAGAAAAAAGAACTAGTACTAAAGTGTAGTCGTCGGTTTTTTAAGAATGATACTTGTTGTGAACTCTCCACGGTGAAGAGGTTCTTCGTATTTAAGTACACCAAGGTCTGGAAAGAGCCTTAGTAGCTCACCCGGAGCGAGTAGATATTTCTTATCATATTGCTCATTACCTGCAATCTTTCTCTGATTGAAAGTATGAGCTTCATAAATCATTACGCCACCAGGCTTTAACCATGTAAGCATGCGATCATGTAATGTTTTATCGACATAGTAAAAACAGATGATGGCATCAAACTCACCTTCTTTGAAGTCATACTTCTCAAGATCGGCTACGAGTGTATTGATACGAACACCAAATTCTTTTGCTAGCATTTTAGATTTCTTTACGGCCACAGATGAAATATCAACACCTGTAACTTTGTATCCTTTTCTGGCCAAGAAGACAGCGTTTCTTCCCTCACCCATACCAAGATCTAAAACCTTCGCTCCTCGAGGGATAAACTGATAGTTCTTAGCTAAGAACTCAGCAGGACTCTTACCAAAAAGATATTGTGTGTTTGAGTATTTCTTATCCCAATAAACCTTCTCATCTTTTTTTGGATTTCGAATTCCAGATAGTAGAGAATAGCGATTTGGACTAACTGCCTTTCTATTTTGAGCGGCATAGACGCTAATAAATGAGCTCGAAAAAGCTGCGATTAACGAGATAAGTAGTGTTGTTTTCAATGTCATGTGACGCTTATATGAATAAAATAACGCAATGTAAAGTAAGAGAGTTGAGGCAGACCTAAGTGTCTGAAAAGACTAGCCCGCGAGAGGTGAATCCTCTTCTTTTTGTAGATTAATTTCAGCATCAATATAGAGGCTAAGCATGTCATAAGCCTTCTCAAGATCACGAATACTTTTTGATACTTTCTCATTAACAGTCCCAGGCATTTCTTCTGTATGAGAAAGATACCAACGAAGGTCATCTACATGTGTATAAAAACTATCAAGCCCCATAATCACCTCTTCGCTACAAAGCTTAAGATCTTCAATCTTGATACCTTCATAGCGATTCTTAAAAATATGAGGAAAATGCTCACGAGTTCTTTTCGCTGAGAAGACTTGCATATACTCAGCTTCTCTTCTTTTAATTCTTTGAAAAAGTCTTGTTGCATCTAACTTTAGTAAAGTTAAAATTCTTAATGTCTCATCACTTGGTCTTCTCTTCATTAGTGACTTCCTTCTGGGGCATCAGGTAATCTCGCCCTCTTCCCACCAGGCCATCTCTTTTCTTGAAGCTCTTCAGTGTAATAGATACTTGCAGCTTTACCTGCAATATAAGTCGTCGTTAGCGGTAATGGATGAAAACTATAACCTCCAGTTCTTAAAACTGATCTAAAATCATCTTCCATACCAAATGAACTACAGTGTACGAGCTTTATTTTCTTATTTAAGACGGCAAACTTTAAATATGAATGTTTAAAAAGTTGGTAATCATCATTTTGCTTAAGAGAAGAAGTCACACAAATAAGAACTCTCTCTTTTCCATCAACAAGATTTGGAAGTTCTTTTGAGCTCACGGGAACAAGTGTTATTCCCCAACCTTTCATCTTTTGTGCAAGAGAAACAAATTGTGGAGTTACTTGTCCACTTCCATCCCAATAAAAAACAATGTGATCTTTTCTTTTATTATCCATCATCTCTTTATCGACGATTAGACCCATAGAATTTACACAACAGAAGAAAGTAGAATTGTCAGGAAAATTTTGCCTAGTCTGTTAACCAGAATGACGACTTAGGAGGACTTCTTAAGTTCAAGCTGAACAAACCTGAGAAGTGTTTCTTTTAAAATATCTTTTTTGATAGGCTTACTTAAATAATCAACCATCCCCGCTTTGAAACACTCCTCTTTGTCAGTATCAAAAGCGTTAGCCGTAAGAGCGATAATAGGTGGAGCTTCCTCTCCCCATTCTTTAATAAGTTCTTTAGTCGCTGTTAATCCGTCCATCACAGGCATCTGCATATCCATAAGAATTAAGGAATAGTAATCAACGCCTTTTTCTTTTATTTGAGATAAAGCTTTAGAACCATCATCGATGGCATCACATTCATAGCCAAGCTTTTTAAGCATCATTTTGGCCACTTTTTGATTCACCTTATTGTCTTCAACTAAAAGAATTTTAAATGATGAAATATCAATATCCTCAATCTCACGACTATTAACTTCCTCTTGAGTTTGAGAACTAGCTACCAGCTCAACCTTAAAGAAGAATGTCGATCCCACGTTTTTCTTACTTTGAAAGAAAACCTTCCCTCCCATTATTTTAGCGAGGTAAGAAGAAATCGTTAGTCCCAATCCAGTTCCACCAAACTTTCTCGTTATAGAACTATCAGCTTGAACAAAAGCTTCGAATAACTTCTCTTGGTCCTTTTGATCAATTCCTATCCCATTATCTTTAACAGAAAAAAGAAGCGTCTTCTTCTCCCCTTCTTCTTCAAGAAGTTCGCAACCTACTTCAATTTCTCCATTCTTAGTAAATTTAACAGCATTAGAAATAAAGTTTGTGAGAATCTGCCTGATTCTCATTTCATCACCTTTCACCCAAAAAGATTCTCTCTCCTGACACCCTTTTTTAAGTGTAAGTGATGTTTTATTTTCAGCAGCTTTAGACTCCATCAGTTTTGTGACAGATTTTAGAAGATGAACAACATCAAAGTCATTATTTTCAATATTTAACTTTCCTGCTTCAATTTTACTAATATCAAGAATATCACTTAAGATTGTGAGAAGTGTCTGACTACTACCTAAGACAATATCGAGCATTTCTTTTTGTTTTTCTGATAAGTCGGTTTCATTGAGAAGTTCTAGCACTCCAATAATACCATTCATTGGTGTTCTAATTTCATGAGACATATTGGCAAGAAACTCTGATTTAATTCTCTCAGCTTTCTTGAGCTCATCAAGAACTGTTTGTTCCTTTGTACGATCCCAATTAACACCCGTTACATAAACAGGATTTCTATCTTTATCACGATCAATGATTGCTCTCGCTCCAATATCTTTTACCTCTCCATCTTTCGTGATAATTTTAAAAGAAGATTCAAAATTGCCATCTGATTTAAGTGCATCTTCAAAATCTTTCTGTGCTTTTTCTAACCAATCAGGATGAAGTGTATTTAACCAAGTTTCATAAACTTCAATCCCGTCACCCTTTTTTATACCAAAGAGATCATACATTCCTTGGTCCCAGAAGAGCTCACTCGTGATTGGATTAAATCTCCATGTCCCAATAGAGTTATTCTCTAAGATGACGGAAAGTTCTTTTTCCTTTATGACTGCTTCGGTAATATCCTGACAAGTTCCAGAAAGTTTAACGACCTTTCCATCTACGACTGTCCCACGGCCCCTAGCTTCAACCCAAACAGTAGAGTGCTCGTCTCCTAAACGATGAGTTCGAAACGTCATCTTATATTCTTTCCCATCTGCAATACATTGACCGACAACACCTTCCCAATATTCCACATCCTCTGGATGTATTGTCGAACGATGTTTTTCAAAAGCTGGCTCTCCATCTTCGATACGCTCTGGAAAAATATTGTACATTTCATTGGACCAACTAATTTCTCCACTTAAGACATCAAAGCTCCAAGACCCAACTTTCGAAAGAGATTGAGCTTGCTCTAATTGATCATTTTTTCGAACAACCTCTTCTTGTAATTTTATTTTTTCAGAAATATCTCGTGCAATTCCTAAGTAGCCAGTCACGACTCCCGCTTCATCTATTATTTGGGTAATACTTAGGAGAACTGGAAACTTCGTTCCGTCTTTATGAACGTATATCCATTCAAACTCATTTTTTAATCCCTTATCACAATGACAAACAAAAGTTTTAAATCCTGGTTCCATTTTTAAACCAAGTTTCTCATTAAACTTTTCAGTTCGAGCTACCACTTCGTCAAGATCATGAAAGATGGCAGGAGAAGACTTATTGATTAATTCATCTGCTTTATAGCCAAGCATTTTTTCTGCTTGTTTATTAAAACTAGTTATTATTCCTTTTTTTGTAGTAGAAATAATGGCGTGAGAAGCATTGTCTTGAATGCTCTTTAGAAAGTTATTTGCTTCTTTCAAAGAGGCAATTTCAGCTAAGGCCTGTTCTAATTTTGGATCTTTTTCTTTACCCATAATACTTTTGTTGAATTTAATAGATTCAACTAATTATCGGTAAAAAAGTGGCATGAGTTAAATAAAATGTTTTTGTTTTTTACGATTTGAAAAGATTGTCGCGATAATCCCGAGCATGAGGCTCAAAATGATATTAAAAGGTCCTCCCCCCTCGCCACCACTTCCGCTAATATCAACACTCCCACAGGCGATTGGGGAAGAACTTTTTTCCTCAGAAGAGGCGAGCTCAGAAGTAAAGCCGATTGATTGTCGATGAAGTGCCTCATCGACTACAGCATTTGCTCCTAAGACATCGTCACTTCGAGGCGAAGTTGCAGAAGTAAGAGAGGACGCCATTACCACCTGCGAGACTTCAGAGTGATCGAGCATTATTACATGCCCGAGCTCGTGCAAAATTGTTCTATATAAAACTTGACCCGAGTTCGAAGTCATACCTGGAAATTCAGCATTCAGCACCACTTCAACTTGTCCAATATATGTTCCCGACGTTCTTCTCGTTGTTACTGCTAGAGTAGAACCCGGATCAAATCCAGTTTCGGCGGCGAAGTTACTCGCCCACCTAATATTATTTCCAAAATGTCCACCAACTACATATGAGTTAGGGATGTCCCAGATATTTCTTCCAATCACATCTTCCCATTGGGAAACTGCTTGAGAAACAAGCTGAGCTAAAAGTTGTCCCTTGGAATCGCTATCTGCAAAAATCTGCATTCCCACTGGAAAACTCTGAAAGTAAAAGCCATTATTAAAATCTGTTGTAAATTTATAGGCTCTCACATTCTTCGGTAGTAGCAAGACAGCTAACACCATTAACCAAAAAAAAGTTTTGTTCACGATCAACTTCCTGTTTCACATGATTTGTTTTATCTATCTCTTCCTGAAATAGATCCCATCATTCGATGGTTTATATTTTTTTAACGTTGCAGAGAAATCCATTTCTCATTGAAACTGCCACTTGGTCTCCTTCCTGGAATCCAAAAGAATCAACGAGAGCAGAAAACTCTTCTTTCGTTCTTACTTCACCACTTACAACTTGAGTTACATTGACTACGACTGTTTTGAAATCTTGATTTGAAAAAGGGGCTCCAGCTTTAGCTATTCTCTCAATCGAACCGACAAACTGATTTGGACATTTAGTTCCTGCAACAGATAATGCCCATGCCATACTATTGGAGAGAGAGAGAGTTAAGGCTACAAATTTCAAATTCTTCTTGGAGAAAAGCCTCATCCGTAAGCCCCTTTCTTCGTATCATCCGTGATTTCTTCTTGGGTATCCTTCCGTGGTCACCCGATCTGCTTTTATATATAGCATGTTCCGTGCCAACTTTTTTGCTGCCCCTATTCAGGCCAAGTATTCGAAAGCGCGTCCTGTAAGGGATTTCAAGATTCGAAATACCTGACTTGCCCCTACAGAATCGAATGATTTTAAGGGATTGGCCTAGGGTTATTTTGCCAAAGAGGTGTCATTATTTTTGCTCAAACAAATCTTGGTTGTTCTGTCACTTTCTAACAGCTTTTAAAAATACGTAGTTATAAAAGTGGACATTTTCTCTTAAGAATTAAATAAATTTTGAGAAGCATTGTAAGTGTAAGGAAGTTCATTCGCACTATTTCTTGCGAGTGACACCTTAAGGTCTTCGATGGTGTCAATATCTGACCACTCTTTCAAAAGTTTGACCTGAATGCCACCATCCTTACATTTTTTTACAAGACTATCTAAGACTGTCTGGCTTTCTGGGACAAATAAATTTAATAGATCAAAGTTCTTTGATTCCAAGGCGATAAAGTAAAATCCTTGATCAGAGTCTGGTCCGATATAAACATGATTTTCCTCAAATCTTACTTCTGAATATTGCTCAAATGGAAAGTCAGGAATATCAGATCCTGTCATTAAGACCCAATCAATACCTGCACTCTTGGCCTTGAAAACGATGAAAGAAAGACGCTCAAAGAATGTAATATCTGGCTGAGCAAAGAGCTCTGCATTCACATTAAACCGACGACAAATCTCTTGGTAATAATCTTTGGTGGTCGGTGTCGAAGGTGTTATCCAGAGCTGTAAATCAAGCCCTAGAGAGCTTTTAGAGAAATTTTGAATAAAGTCACAAAGAAATGCTTCAGAAAGCTTAGAAGCCGTAGATTGATCAGTCTCGCTTGCAATTCTAGTCTTAGAGTTGCCACCATGTGGGTATTTAGTGACAACGCTTAGACATACCGATTTATTTTTTGGCAGGCTTTTTGTCATTGCTGGCCTTAGGAGCTTTGTTTAAAGAACCGAAACTAGTTCCAATTCTTCCTGGCCTAAAATGAAATGGTTCTTCTGACCACGGGTAAACCATATTAAACCAAACGAACATGGCCTTCCCTCTTAAGTGAGTATAAGGAACAAATCCCCAGAAACGAGAGTCACTACTAAAGTCACGGTTGTCACCCATTACAAAAACATGATCCTTCGGAACTTTGATAAGGTCTTGATTCTTTTTTCTTCCTGGAGGTGGGTAAACTAAGTTATGTCCAATAATATGAGATGTTTCACCTGAGTTTACTTTCAGAAACTTCATATCCATCGGAACTCTTGGATAGTCGTAGAGATCGATCGATGGCTTTTGAGGTTGTTCCTCACCAATAATTTCTTTTCCATTTAAGAAAACTCTATTCTCTGTCACTTGAATTTCATCACCCGGAGTCGCCACAACTCTTTTTACAAAGAGAATATCTCTATCTTCAGGATATTCGAAAACAATGATGTCGCCTTTCTTAGGCGGAGTAAACTCTGTTAAGTAGATAGCATCTTCTCTCCCCAACATCTTTTTAACAATAACCCATTCAGAAAATGGTAATTTTAAACCATAGCTAAATTTATTCACGAGAATAAAATCACCAATGGCCATTGTTGGAAGCATTGATCCACTTGGAATATGGTTTGGCTCAAAGAATGTTGATTTAAAACCAAACACTCCTAAGAAAATTAAAATATAAGAGATGACCTCTTTTTTGATTTTTTCTTTATCAAATTGCATAGATTATCCTGAATTGATTTAGAATAACTTAACATATTGTATTATTGATTGAATAGACCCTTTAGGTCCCTGTCTGTAGCAAGAGGCACAAATTGATACTTAGAATTGACCTCTCGAAACTGCTTTAAAAGCCTGTCCTGATCGATATATTCGATGGCAAAGACCTTTTTCCCCATTTTCTTGAACTCAACTAAATTCTTTATGACGTAAGGCTGAATTTTTAGTTCATTATTCATATCTTTTGGCCCGTAGAAGAAAGTACTTTCTGCTCCGATAGCATCAATCAGATCGAAGTAGGCTTGCTTGTCTTTAAGGTAGTGAATAATACTAGAAGCGTTTTGAACAACGAGAATCTTTTCGGGTCCTATTTTATTTCTAATTGCCTTGATAAAGGTATACATTCTTTCAGCACTTAGCTTCTTATCTTTAAACAACCAAAATGCATCAACGATATCTAGATAAACTCCATCAAAGCCCTGTGACATAATTCGTGAGAGATAACTATCTTTTCCAGTCACCATAACTTCTTGCCATCTCTTATCCCAATATTTCACAAGATAATTGCCCGGCCAATTAGGATTCTCCCTAACAATTAATTCTTTAGGAAGATCTTTATAATAATAGCGATATTGTTCGGCCTCTCCGATACTAAAATACGAAAGAATAACATTATTCTTGATTTTCAAGGCTTCTATCTCTTCTTTCTTCCATCTTCTTGCGTCAGTTCCATCACGACTATAGTCAAAAACATAGACGCCATTTTTAAAATTCTTAACTTGAAGTTTCTTTGGATAATTTTGTAACTGATAAACAAGTTTCCTAGAAGACAGAAAGTTTTCTCGAGGAGTCTTATTAAAAAAAGAACAACTTGTAATAAAAATGACAATCAATAATAGTTTCATAACTTAAAGTCGACCATATCCCTTTGATCTAATGATTGTCCCAAAAAAGTTCTCATATGTAATTCATTTAAAGTTTTATTAAGATCTGTATAAGAAATAATTGCCACAAGAAAACACGAAGCAACATATCCTAGCCCGTGTACTTTTTCACTGATGTTCACACTAATAAGACTAAAAGCAAAGTTAGTAACAAAGAATATCGAGTAGTTTTTTAAAACAAGTCGACTTCTTTCAAAATACAATAGAATAATATTAAAAATTAAAAAGTTACCTTGGAGGAAGGCTCCAATAATTCCAAATTTGAAAATCGGCTCCATCAATCCAGGCAAATTTAAAACTTTGATAATTTGTTCAGCAAAAATCCATAAAGGAAGAGTTACTGCAACCTGAATTTTATAAAGTGAGGAAATCGCTTCACGAAGACTTCGAACAATATCTCCTCTCGCCTGATTTAAAAATGGTAATGATTTCTTATTAAGAATTGAATTAAAGTAATAACTATATTGAATATAGAAATCTGTTTCGACCTTCACTAGAAAAACAGCCAATGTTGGAACGATGGAGAGATAAGCAATAAACATTGCCGTATCATAGTACTGATTAGTGTAGAGTAATCCTACAACCTTTTGGCCAACATCTGTGTACCAAAAAACTGCTTTGTCGGCCCAAATTCCCAGATAATAAAATAATCCAACAAAAACAAGTGTCTTATTATTTTTAAAGTAGTTTGTAATTTCATATGAATGGTATTGCTGTCCCTTAAACTCTAAAAATAGAGAAGCTCCCAAAGAAAGTGCAGTAAAAGCTTGCCCCGCCACAAAACCAAATAAGCAACCAACAAGACCATGTTCTTGACCTAGATACATACTTAGGCCAACGGAAATTAGTCCCCCGAGAAGGAAACTAATAATTATTGGATGAAAGTTCTTCGCTGCTGAAAGAAAAATCATTGCTAGCCAAATAAGTGCTACAAAAACTAGAAAGTATGTCCCTAAAAGCTGCATTAGAAAATCTTCTGGAAAAGTAATACTGTAAAAAACCAAACCAAAGATCGTTAAAATAGCAGTAATAATAGCACCAATAAAAAGGTAGAGATTTTTAAAGGTATACACATCATGAATAAATAATTTATCTGCGAGATACCTTGTCACTGGCATTTCAATGAAGCCAAAAATAATTAATGATACTGCATATGTGTAACAAATGATGGCTCTAAAGATCTTTAAATCTTGTTGACCAAGAAATCTTTGGGATATCAGAGTCACAAAGGCAACTGCGAGTACAGTGATTAACCATGGTCCTGAGGAAATAATAACAGAATAGAGTGCCCCTCTCAGATTTCCTGAAACATTACTTTTTGAAAAGTATTTCGTTAACTTAAAACCTACTCCGGCCATTACACACTCTTATTTATATGTTTCGTATACATGTCAACATAAGCTGATATCGTATCGTGCACACTATAATAATTCTTCACTCGCTCAATAGCGACTTCACCATATTTTTTTTGTAATTCTTCATCGTTCAAAATTTTCAATAGCATTTGAGCGAAGAGATCTGGCTTTCCAAATGGAACGACTTCACCACACTTACCTAAATGCTCGTCTCTTCCCTTAAGTCCGTAAATCATTTCACGACAACTTCCAACATCAGTAACGACAGCAGGAATACCACAGGCAAAACACTCAAGAAGAACCATCGGTTGGCCTTCACTAATACTTGTAAGAACACAAATATCTATCTTTCCCAAATAGTCTTTTATATTTACTCGTCCTGTAAACTTAATCACATTCTCAAGCTCAAAAATATTTACCATCTGCTTACATTCGTTAAAATAATCAGGGTCCTCTTCAAAAGGCCCCATTATTAAAACCTCTATATTTTTATACGACCTGTAAGTTGCGGAGATGGCCTTCAAAAGAGTCTTAATATCTTTGATAGGAACTACTCTTCCGATGAATCCTATGACCTTCTTTTCTTTATCATTATCTTTAACAATATCTTTAAAAACTTGAGTATCTATACCATTTGGTAGGATCTCTATCTTTTCAGGACTTGCACCATACTGAACTTGCCTCTGCAAGTTCTTCTCATGCAATGTCGTAATAACATCTGAAAAGTGATAAGTAATATCTGACATAAAATGAAATAACTTAATCCACCAGTTTTTAAAAAAACCTAAGTCACCGATTGGCACTAACTCAGAGTCCCTTTCTTGAATCCAATCAGAAAGTAATATTTCAATCTCTCTTTCATGAGAATAGATTCCATGCTCTGTTAGTAGTAGTGGCTTTCCAGTTTTAAGTTTAGCAGCTACACCAACGAGACCAGCATAACCAGTCGAAAGGCAATGATAAACTGAAGCTCTAGGAATTTCACTACTCAAGGCCTTAAAGAGAGGATAGTGAGTGAATCTCCACTGATAGAAAAAATCTAAAAAACTAGGTTTATTCAGCTCTTTAGAGAACCTCATGTTATAAATAGATTCGATAAAGTCCCAAGAGTCTTTGGAATCAAAAACACTAAAAGGATTAAACTCAGTGTTATCAAATAAATGCCCGAACATTTCAGCAAATAGCTCATACTTATCATTATGATCTAATTTATTATGAAAATTTCTAATCAAATCAAGAGGCATATCTGATTCAGTAATATTTCCTTCTATTTCATAGTCATAAAGGAAAACTTCTTTTACATAGCGAACATTAGAAGGAAGAGGGTATTTAACTTCAGCAATATCAGATTTTTTAGCCCCTACATAGAGAATAGAGTAGCTTATTTGAGGAGTTCTTTTTATCGTATCATGAACTACAGAACTAACTCCCCCAGTTACATAAGGATAAGTACCTTCAAGAATTAAGCAAACGTCACTCATCTTAATTCTCCTATGATATTTGAAAAAACAGAAGTAACTCCATACCCCCAACTATGTAATTGAGAAACTCGATGGAAGTCTTCAATACTTAATGTTCTATTATTAAGTGACATTAAACGATAGTAATTAGCTAAAATATTATAATCTGAGCTTTGAGCTATATAGTAATCAATTTTCTTCCACATTTTTGAAGGAATAAGATATTTATGCTTAATAGAAAAATGTAACAATATTGAGAGACCCGCTTCTTGCTTAGAGATGGCTTCTAATAATCTGTCATCTTCAAATACACGATGAAAAAACCGATCTAAGAAATAATAATTCCCATCCTCTTCTGTGAGATTAACAATAGAGAATACTGTTTCAATAAGATCACTTTTAATTTTATCAGGCTTTATGTACTTAAGCATGGCAGGATGATTGATAATATCCTTATCATTTATAACTATCTTTGGATTATTTTGAATAATCTTCCACAGAGAGATAGATGCTTGTTCAAAAAGAACCCCTTTAGTGTCACTTTTATCAACTAAGACACGCAAGTGATCAAAATATTCAATATTTCCAAGTTTCCCCAGGGCCTTTAAAGCGAGATACTGTATTCTTTGATTAGAATTAACAAGTGCGTTTTGAACAAAACTCATAATTGCTTGTTTGTTCCTAAACAACTCACTTCTTGTCATTATGTCACTTAAAGCTACCTCATATAGAAGCTCATTATTATATCCTTCTATTGTTGAAAAAATTAATTCAAGATTCTCTTCAAGATCTTTCATATTATATTTCAGAAGGTAACTTACATAATAATATGAAAGAGGGCTGTATTCTTTTTTAAGGTTATCCAACATAAAAAGGAAAACATCACGATCAGAATAATCTCTCAATATTTCTAAAAGCATTGTTTTAATAACGATTTCCTCTTCCGATAAAAACTCTCTCTTTAAAAATGGAAGAATATCTTTCGAAGAAGACTCTGATAGATACTGTAATAATCTAAGTTTTAATCTTGCATCTAACTGTTCATAGGAGCTAATTAATCGAGTAAGCACTACTTTTTGATTTAATTCTCTTAAATACATTTCAATAATAAATACAATCTTTTCATTTTCTAAATTTAAAAAACTAAAAATTAGAAAATCTATATTCTTTGAATATGGAAAATCTGCTGTAATCCTAAAAAAACGAGGATTATGAATGGTTTTATTATCGAAATTATTATGGACAAACTTAATTAATGCACTTGAAGTGATAGGCAATATTTTACAAAGTGAGCTAAGAATATCCAATGCTAATTCATCTCTTTTCTTCAGCTCTTTCCACAGAGGATAATAATCAATAATTCCACCAATTTTACCAAGAGCAAGAATGGCAGCTTTCCTCAAGTTGGCATTTTTAGATTTTAAGAAGCCACGAATAAAAGGATTTGCCCTTTTATCATTAAAGTTCACAAAGACCTGTATCGAAAAATAAAGAATTTCTTCATCAAGTAACCTAAAATTCCTTAAAACTTGAGGAACAAGTTCTATAAACTTATTAGTTCCGATTATCTTTGTGAGAAGAAGTCTCCCTTCCCCCTGAGACTTCATAAAACAGTTTTGAAGGGAAAGGATTTTTACATAACGAATATTTTTGGGATCACCAAAATAGGATTTAACGATTCTCCATATAAGCTTTTTATTCGACTTAGAGAAAGATGATAACTTAATTAGGTTTTCAACAACTGTTGAAATAAAGATTCCATCATCTGATTTTAGATAATCCTCAGAAAATCGAACATAATAACCACTAATAATTTCATCATTTAAGCGAATCACTTCCTTATAAAAAAGAGTCACCTCTTTAATTGACGATAAATTCTTGTAATAGAAAATAGCATCTGACTTAATTTTCCACTTCGTATTCTTTAAATCAACAACTTGAGGTCTACTCATAAGAGACCCCCTTCCAAAAATCCATCGCAGGCCTGGATATTTCAAAGTTTACATTATCACCTTCAATTGTATCTAAAACCTCTTTAAGTTTTTTGAAATTTCGTAATTCAAAATAGGCTTCCATCATATAAAAACGCATTTTGTCTTTCGTTTTTTCAGAAATTTCCATATCAATCACACGACTAGCCATTTCAATAACATTTTCATAATCTTTTAAATTAAGATAAATATGAACAACTTTAAGGTAAGCCCTTTCGTTATGCGGGTCGAGAGCTAATGCAAAAATAAAGTCATAGATAGCCTTTTCATAGAAAAACTTCTTAGATTCATCATCAAGTAAATTACTTTCGCAAAAGTCGAGATAAGCAAAACCACGTTCCACAAATAGTTCATGAGAAGAGGAATCTTTTTCAATTTTCTTTGTACAGTTCTCTATCGATTGATAAAAACTTTTTTCAATTGACTCAAGAGTATTGTTTGCAAAATAACGAACTTCATAAAAAGAATCATCGAGAAAATTCTGTAACAAACCTACAGCTTGTCTACTTTTAATATCTGATAAGATATCAATCGTAGATACTTTAACTTTCTTGTCATCCCCTTTTACAATTTCGTAATAAGGCCTCTCTTCAAACTTATCTTTCATTGATGAATCAAGTCTCAATTGCTCGTTAATCACTATTAAAGCATCATTATCTTCAGTATAGTCTTCATAATGAGTTTCAGGCACAGGAAGCTCATCATATTCAAGATATTTCGATCTGAAAAAGAATGAATAACTATACTTCAAAAGCGAAAATATCAAATACGCCACTGTCCCGATAATTGGCGTACATAGATCTAATATTAGAATCGAAATTGCAGACCATTCACTTTTATCTTTTACAAGATAAATGAAAGTAGCTATAGCTAAAATAGGATTAACAACCAAGGCAATAATCGCAACACTAGGTTTGATTAAGTAAAAGCCTACCATAACTAAGATACGTAATGTATAAACGGTAATTTCCTTCATATTATACAAAGTTGTCCTTGAATGGATTTAATATATAGAAATTAATAGCATCATTATCAATATCAAGTTGCATGATATCTTCTAAACTACTTCTTAAAGATTCACAGAACTTATTGGCTTCATCCATTGATCCAATATAACAGATAACGATCTGAGACTTCTTTTCTCCCTCTCCAATAATATCCATTCCTCTCATTAACTCCTTGGCTTTCACCGATAAGATCTTCTTAAAATCGTCTCTTGCCAATTCTCCAAGGGAATTAAATGTTATTTTAATCAGAGAGAGATCTCTTTCAAACACCGTGGCCTGTTCAATATTATTTTCAAATTGAGAAAGGAATGACTTTCTTTTTAAAATATCAAATTCAGGATCTATATCTAAGTTCTGAGATAAATCTTTTAATTCATATAATCGTTCCAAATGTCTCTGAGCCCAGCTCGCTAACATTTCAATTGCTTCAATATTCTGTTTCGAAAAATGAAGAAATGGTATTTTATTTACAATAAAACAAAATTTTCCATATCTACCAATATCAAGAACACCTGCAAGAAGTGGATCACGATAAGAATCATCTAAAAGATTTTTAGCATCAATAACATTGAATGAAGAATCCCCATACAATACGTCACCAAAGATTGCAGAGTTTTTTCCACTTTCAATTGTATTATGATCATCGACAAGAAATAATTCCCCTGACTTAAGTTCTATCCAAGCCGCGGCTTTTTCCACATAGAAGTGTTCATGTAATAGAGAAATAAAATTTTTCAATACATCTTCCGTAGATCGAACTGATAAATTTCGATCTATATCCATGAGAATATTCAGTGAATCTTTTTTGAAAATTAATTTTTTACGAAGTGATTTAATTTCTTCATTCAGAAGCTTCAGCTCGTCGCGTGATAATTTTAACACACTCTCTCGACCATCGATATCATGTTTAAGTTTATTGTTTCTGTCGATTGTTCTTTGCTTAAACTCTCCCACTATTATAGAAATAAAAAATATTAAAACCGGAGTCTTTAAATACTCTACAGTAACATAAGTTAGTACTGCATCTGAATCGATTGTTATGAAGAGTATAGAAAAATAAAGAATATTAATTAAAACAGAGGAAACAAGTGCAAATCTTAATCCTCTGTAAGCTGCAAAGATTACCGAAAGTATTAAAAGCGGATGGGGATTAGCCTTATGACTTAATAGTGAGTATTGCCCATCAAGTGAAGAAATCACTCCTATTACAATAAGTAATCCAATAACTACACTAATGTCTGAAGAAATAATTTTCTTTAACTTATTCAATTCACAAGCTCCGTAATCTTTCTAAAAAGGTCATTAGGCATAATTGGTTTTGATAAATAAATAGCTTCATATTTTGAAACCAAAGCCTTCTCATCATCATTTAATGCTTTTGCAGTTAGTAAAATTTTAGGTGTTTCTTTATTAGGCCCTGATTCAATTGATTTTCTTAAGATGTCCATTCCGTTATCACCATCACCTAATAAATAGTCAACAATAAGTACTTCATACTTTTCAGACTCAATGGCCTTACAACCTTCTTCTGAAGTAGTTTTTGTAATGACTTCATAGTTGTGAAATTTGAAAAGACTCATCATTAAAAAGTTAAACTCTTCAGAATCATCTACAATTAAAATTTTCTTCATATTAAAACCAATAATTTAAGTTAACACTCAACTGATCAATCTCTCCACTGGCCCTTCCAGATTCAAGTGATTGATCATGTCTGTAATTAAAGTTTATATTTTTATTAATTCCTATTTCTCTTTCAAAATTCAATTCAAAGACCCATAACTCACCTAGTGCGAGATCATTCTCTAAATCTCCCAGTATTCCTGCTTTCAAAAATACATTACTACTAGGAAATAGTCTTTCGATGAACTCCCATCTTCTTCTCACAAACAAACCATAAACCTTTGATTCGTCTTGATACAATTCATCCATTAAAGGTGCATTACTGTTTTTCTTTGTATAAATAGCTATTGGAGAAAAATAAAGTTTCCAGAATGTTGGAAACCAATAAAGACTAGAGAAAGATATGTGATTAAAATTCTCATCGTTCCATAGAGTCACATTTTTAAAACTCGAAGTAAGTTGCACAACTCTTTCGTTATCTTCACTCGTTTCATAGTACAGTTGAATCTGATTTTTATTAGAATTATTTCCCTTCATTGCTCGTTTGCCAGGAAACTCAAAATCGTTTTTACTTAATGCAATCAAGAAGAAGTGTTTTGAGGAATAGTGAGATATATCTAGTTTATGTAAAAAAGACTCTTGTGATTTAGAAGCATTTAATAAGCTATATTTAGCTTTATATGTTGGTTGAATGTAAGACAGCCCTAGACCATTCAAGAAAAGTTTCTTATTATCTACTTCACGAAAAAAGTATTGTTCAGAGATAGCACTTATTTCGAAGTCATTCTTTCTTTTTCCAACTTCAACCCTAGTGTTTATAAAGTCTAGATCTTCGCTATCTTGCCATCTAAAAGACGTATTTAACGTAATCGCATTCTTAAGTTTATCGTCATTCATATAAAACGCTAATTCACGTTCTGATTTATAAATTGCCCTTGTATATTGACCTTTTGAACGTGCTAGTTCAATCGCCTCCTGGGCCTTATCAAAATTCTTTGATACTGACGCTATGTAAACAAAGTTTACAATATCTTTCTCATTTTTCTCTGATTTTTCAAAATCATCCTGAGCAATTACAAATGCCTCTTCGTATTTCTTTTCTTCGATATAGCAAGAATATATCGGAAATTTATATTCTCTTATATCCTTCTGATACACTTCATTACAAAAGTCTTCTAACTGACTCGAATCAAGATTTTTTAAGATGGTGAATCTTAGCTCATAAACAAATGGTAACTCTTTCTTTTTCTCAAGCTTCTTAAGATATCTGTCTGCTACTTCATAGTTTTTTGTACTTACATTATAATCTGCCATGACAAGTAGAGAGTCTTCATCAGTTGGATCAACATCTAACGCTTTTCTAAAATACTCAAACTTCTTATCATCCCCTCTTGTCATATAAATATAGCCTAAACCTTTTAGAGCTTCGACATCATGTGGGTTTTTTTCCAATATACTTTTATAAAAAGGCTCAGTTTTTTCAGATTCTCCCAGATCTTGCATTAAGTAGATAATCTTCTTTTCTAAATTAATTTTTTCCTTATAGACCTTATTAAATCCACTATTCGATCGTAATTGAGTACCACCATTTTGAGCATAGAAAGTACCACTAGCGAAAATCGACCTAAATGAACTTGAGTCAAATTTCTTATAAATTTCTAAATATAACTTGAGAGCCTTCTTTTTCATACCAAGCTCTTCATAAACTTGTGCTAGCTCGTTAAGATATTTTTTCTTTCGAGTTAGCTTTACTACTTTTTCTAAAAAATATTTCGCAGTTTCTAAGTCAGCCTGATCTCTAAAATAAGTTGCGGCTTCAAAGAAATAAAATATTCTTCTCTTCTGTGCATTCTTCAATTTATAAAAATATTTAAGTGCCTCTTGTTTTAATCCTTGATCCCAATAGTGATAAGCAATCTCTATGACAGTCCTCATGTCATTAGGATAAAGCTTGTTAGTTTCTATCAAAACATCACGATAAAGCTTCTTATCATTTAATTTCTTATATAGTTCTGTAATGTCAGGAATTAATTCTTTTGAAGACTCTTCATTAGGCGTTTTTATATGTCTAAACCAACCTAAGTCTCTTACATTAAATTGGGGATAATCAATCTTAGTTAGAAGAAAAACACCTTCTTTAATAGCCTTTACTACTAGATTTTTCAGTGAGTAAGCTTCAAAGAGATAGTTTCTAAATACTATACTCTCATTTTTAAGGTCATTTAAAATAGCGATAGCAGGATCAACCTGTCTGCTCGCTAAAAGATATTCTACAATTTGTATCTTTTGATCTTGATTTAAAAGTCCCGTCTCATAAGCCTCATAGAAAACCCTATTTGAGTCAGGTAGGAGCTTATACCAACGATATTCATTTGCAATTTCAAAAAGAAGTTTAATATAGGCTTCACTCCCTATCAGCAATGATGCTCTTTTTTCCTTCGTCTTAAGATACTTAGCGACATCTCCATTCCACTTATAGAGAATTTCAAGCTCCTCAATTGCAGGAAGACTTTTAGGCTTTAACTCAACAACTCTTTCTTGGACCTTAACAGCATCTGGAATATTACCACCTACTTTGTAGTAATCTTTTATTTTTAAAAGGGCTGGGATTTTTTTTACATTTTTAAAGTCTTCACCCTTTAATAATCTAAAAGCTCTTTCATATTCATAACTTTCAAAATATAGGGAGCCTAGTTTTACGTCATCAGGCACAGACAAAACGATCATTATAGTTACTAATGATATAAACAAGTAATAATATTTCTGCTTATACAGGATGATCATAATTAAACTTTATTTCAAACTTCTTCTTTTCTATTTTTAATTTTTTAACTTTATTATTTATTTCGACTTCAACTTCACCTAAATTTTCGGAATAACCTTTTAAAAGACCAAAGTCTTTCTTCAGTTCCAAGCTATCAATAACACCGTCAGCCTTTCGAACTAGAACTGCCGGCTTCTTAAGCTCATCTGTAAGCACGAGTCTTGCTTCTTTACCTTTAGATAGATGTATATAGTTAATTCCATTGATTTTCTCAAAGCCTATAATGTTTTTAGACAATGAGAAATTTGGATATTTTGTTGAGTCTTCGAGTCTTAAAGTCCTAATATTATTATAGTCTTTAATCAAGAATACATTTTTCTTTACCTTTTCTATTCGAGTTTTGAAGAAATCTTTAATTATCAAGACATAATGACTAGGAAAAATAATATTATGGTTGTTGTCGACAAGGTAATCATAGGCTTTTTCTAAAGAAGTAAGTGCCGAGTACTTATCCCCAGAATAAAAATGGTAATAGATATTTGATGGCTTTATACGAATCGGACTCTCAGTATTCCTAAACGTTTCTAAAACTCTTGAGAACCCACTAAAAGGGCCTGTCCAAAGATTGGTGTAAGTATTTTCATTGGAATTAGACGAATAGATTTGCCTAAACTTCCCTACCTTTCGTGACAACGGAAATACCGTAGCATAGGTCTTAAGATCATCATCCATTCTCGTATCACCACCATTAAGATTTAAATACTCTCCGAGGGCTTCCATAGCTCCCTTTGGAGGTCGGCAGTTTCCAGACCAGTATAAGGTTTTAATTTTTCTTGAAGGATTTCTGATAAACTTATTCAACTCTTTAATGGATATTTCAATTTCTTTTTTGAATGTCATTTGATGACCAGGAATACGATAGGCAGTGATTGGTCCTTTATGCTTTTTAATTTGATGATCTTCTAAATATAGTTTTTTCTCAAACTCATTAGGATTAAGAGACCAACTTAGTGGATGAGTGTATGTATGCGAAGCAAATTCAAGGTAGTGTTTTTTAAGGTATTCTTTAAATAGGTTTAAACTCTCATCATTACCTAAATATTGTGGAAAAATCTCTGCATTAATAAAACTGACACCAGTAGGAATCTTATATTTTTCAATGATTTTTTCGAGAATGACTTTACCTGCTAACTCACCCTTATTCTCATTAGAACGATTAATAAATCCATCTCCATCGATATGCACATACCCTATTCTCTTTCCAAACAAGGTTGTTGTATCAGGAATTGGATAATCAAAAGGGCCAAAAACTTTTTCAACTGCATAGAATGGATTAAGCCTCCAAACTCTCTTTCCTAAATACTTAGAAACATAGGCATCATACTCTCTCTGGGCATATCCAAAACCTCGCCTAAGTATCACCACATCTGAAGGAGATTTCTTTCCATCCAAATTTACCTTCAGATAAACATTATCTCCCTTAGATAAATCTTTCATCATGAATCCATTAACGAGCTCTCCCTCATAACTTCTTTCAAAAGAAGTTATGTTTTTATTTTTTTCGTAGGAAATATTTAATTTAAGTGGATTCCCTTGAAAGAAAGCCCCATAGGAGATTTTAAAATCTTTAATAAGATTATTGATTCTGTTTTCATTAAGAATATTTGAGAAAAAGCCAAAATAACCTAAACATAGATATGGTTTCTTTAGAGCTCCTAATTCAGTTACTTTCTTGGCCAAAAGTTGATGATGGGTCGCTTTATCATCTGTGAACCAGCTGACAGCTCCATGATATTCAGACCAACGGATCTTCTTTAGCTCATCTTCTTTTTCAATGTCCACGTAAGTAAGATCAAATCCAAAGTGATTGAAAACAACCTCTAAACTCTGATGAATATTTGAAAAATAGATATCATCTTCCTGAAATTCAGAACTATCCCATAACGCCAAGATATTACGATTAATCTCTTGGGAGTGAATATTGCCACTTAATAGGGCAAGAATAATAAAAATGAGCACTGAAAGCTTCATAAATCCTTTTATTTTCAGGTAAATATCACATTTTCTTTACACTATAAATTATACACAAGCTTTGTCTCATTGTTGTCTTTTTGATAGACAAATACAGAAAATTACATGGAAAACCTTATGAAAAAGATACTTATTATTTTATTAGCTTCTGGAGCAGTTTATGCTCAGAATAAACCAATTTATTCGAATTCTAATTCGCAATATCTAGAGGCTAATTTCATACCTGGTTTTATCAATAAACAAGAAAACCCTACATCTTTAGATGAATGCCCTACTGTCGAGTTAGCAGACTCAAACGAAGGCTATGATTTCAATATTGTTAAAAACTATTATGTATCTTTGGGGGCTGGAAAATCGTCTTGGTTTCCTGAGCTAGGTCAGTGGGCCAATGCCGGACTCTCACTGATTAAAGGTTCTTACGTTGGATACTATGGAACTATGCTTCCAAATCAAACAAAGAAAGAAATAAAAGAAACTCGCCGAATTCCTAGAAAGGCTGAAGGACTTGAGCCTTGGAATGTTGGAGATGCAGTTTTCTGGGACTCTCAAGGTGGCGTAAGCTTTAATATTGGAACTGGAATCAGCCCATTTCATGTAGGGGCAAACTTTGTAGCAAAAGGTAGCTGGTCTCACTATGTAGAAAAGACGGGACCGAACAAGATTTATGTTGGAGTTACAAAGAGAAAGATTAGATCTATGGCCATTCAAGGCGGAATTTCTTATTTAGGTGCTAGTGCTAATAAGATCAAAGAATGGGCTACAGGACTTAGTTATGAGCTTGAACTTGATACACCAGAAGTTAGAGAAGCTTATAAAGATCTTGTTAAAGGGCGATTCAATGCTATTCAAGAACTAGAAGCAGCTGAACACCCTGGTGTTAATAAGATTGCTGATATCGAAAAATATAAGACTGGTTTTTCTAGAAGTTACGGAAGTGGTCTACCTTATATCCCTTTATTAAGTTTCAGAAGATCAAAAGAGAGACATGCTGAAGTTGAAGATCTCATTTTTGCTTGGGATGCCACTCAAAAAACTTCAAAGGGTATTTACGTTAAGTCACACAACTATCGCATTGTTGGCTTGAATCATAAAAGAACTCATAACTTTGAAGCTGGTCACAAAGATATTGAAGAGATGGATTGGCAAAATAATAGAAGAGTTAAAAGAAAAGAAGAGTTTAGCAACTTCACTTATAAATACGAAGCTGATTTTGGCAGAGACAATAAACTTGGACGAGCTTTTAAAAAATTTAAAAAAGTAACTGGTCTTAATCACTGTCTTAATATTCCAGATATCGACCAATCAATTGGCTACAACCAAATTGAATATAAGCTAAGCTGGTCAAAAGAAATGATTAATTCATTTAAAATGAACTTTCTTGCTTGGACAGAGAACATGAGACTAGAAGAATCTCTTTCTAAGAAGCTAGCAAAAATTAATGAATTAAGAGAAGAACTTAATCAAGAAGAAGACAATATTAAGAAGTCTAAAATCTGGGCGAAAATTGGTGAAAAGATTTGGAAGAAGTCAGAAGTATTCTCATTCTTTAAAAATAAAATTGAAGAATGTGGTGGAAAAATTAGCTTCGAAGTTTCTGGAGAAAATATTAAAAAGATCTATACCGAATCAAGCTATGAAGCTCAAGAGTCTTGCCTTTAGTAAGACTCATTGATTTGCCTTTATATCCTCATATTTAACCATTAAAGAGTTTGTACTGATCATCGATTTGTCTTTAAATTGACAGAAGAATTGCTCGTGACCAAATTCAGATTTAGCGAAAATCAATTGACCATTTATTTTCTTACAAAGAAGTGTGCTAGGGTTTTTACCACCTGCTAACTCAGATGTAGATAGCCTTACGTTCTTTAGTTTAGGGGAACTCAAAATTTTTAGAGAATCGCACTTCTTTTTTGTACACTCAATATTTACCAAAGATTTCATTTCTTTTTCGATACAAAAGATCTTGTCTTTTCCTTGTATTTTAAAACGATATTTTCCTTCACAAGATCCAGCCTGAATAGAAGCGATCGAGCAAAAGAGAAAGACCAAAAGTATTTTCATCACTTATCCTTCATATGGGCTAATTCATATGTATTTGATACTAATTGATCAGCACGGATCCAGCATCCTACAGCATTTGGCTTTCCATCCCCTCTCGTACATTCTTCATAGACACCTTTACTAACTTCACATAAACAACTTGTATGTTCCTTATATTTTTTTCCACCCCAAGAGTTTCTGAGTAAATATTCACACTTTCCACCATTATTGCGACTTCCAACAACAACAGATGCATGGTGACGACAACCTAATAATGTATTTCCATTCTCATCTTCTTCATCTTTCTTTCGAACGATTTTGTCACTTCGATTACTAAAGAATAAGCCATTTCTTTCTTCATTGATCCCTTGATAATCACCATCTTTTAAAACAGAGGCACAGTAACGAACTCCAACAGGCTTTCCTTCACTTAAAAGATCATCCACTTTCTTTTTCATTTTCTCATCAGAACAACTTCCGCAGACACTTTTGGCCTTCGGAACCTTAGGCTTGTAAATGTTATCCCCTTTGCACTCTTTGAGTAGATCACTTAAAAAATATGTTGGCATAACCTGCGTAAACAATCCTTCAGGGGTTTGAAACCCTCCGAAAATATCATCATGCATTGATGAACCAATATTTCGATTTTTAGCATGACACTGATTAATGGCCTGATCATAAATTTCACTTGTTGAAAGACTTGGATCCTTTGCATAAATGTCATGAGTTAACTCTACAATATCTAATAACTGAGCATGGCTAATATCATTCTCTCTCTTAACTCGATCGAGAGCTTCTTCAATCACACTACTCTTACAGATACCAATTTTTCTTATCTCATTAATTGTAAGCCGCATATTCCCGCCCTCAAGAGACTTATCATGTGTATCTTGAGAGTACTTCAGTGCAAGCCATAAAGGGTTTGTTAATTGATCTTCTACCTTTCCACTTTCAATCAAATGATAATCCATTAAGACTGAAGCAGCATAAGAATAACAAGTTCCTAATCCGTCTTGATCATAAACAGGAATTTTCTGAAGAGGACTATTCTCTTGAGTCTGTAGGTTTACTTCAGCACAAGGTCTAATACTCAATGAAAACAATAGAAAAATAATTGATAAAAATAATTTCATTCACACCTTCTCAAGAAATATTTTACCAAAGATAGTAAATGGAATTTATGTGGAAAATTATACTTAGCAGAGTATTTTAGACCGTTATTATTTCAAAATAATTTGTTTATAATATCAATATGTTTGGTCACTTCTTACATTTATTTATTAGCAGTTTAATTTGCCTAGAGCTTTTTAGAAGTAAGTTGCACTCTGCTTTGATATTTACCATTCTTATTATAATAGGATTAATCAAAGAGGTTTTTGATCACTTCTTCTATCTAAATCACAATTTAAATGTATGTTTAACTCATCACTTTTTTGATCTAGCTTTAAATCTAGTCTTCTTTGCTCTCTATATTCCATTTTTGAATTTTGAAAAAGATGAAAAAATAAGAAAAGTTGAAATTATTCTCTTTATTATTTTATCTACAACGATATATTTCATTCAAAGTTTTTTAAAAGAAAACTTGCTATAAAAAAGCCCCCTACTGTAAGGGGGCTGTTCTACTTTTAAATAATTTTGATTATAGCTCGCAGGTTACATCATACCTGGCATTCCGCCCATTCCACCAGGCATTCCACCTGGCATTGCTGGAGCATCATCTTTTGGAAGATCTGCAATCATTGTTTCAGTAGTCAGCATTAAAGATGCAACTGAAGCTGCGTTCATAAGTGCTGAACGAGTTACTTTAGTTGGATCGATGATACCTGCAGAAACTAGATCTTCGTACTTATCTTCTCTAGCGTTGAAACCAAAAGTTGCTTTTCCGTTAGTTCTAACTTCATTTACAACTACTGATCCTTCAAGACCTGCGTTTGTAGCAATTTGTCTTAGTGGCTCTTCAAGAGCTCTTCTAATAATTCTTACACCAAACTCTTGATCTTCGTTTTCTGCTTTAACACCTTCAAGACCAGTTACAGCATGAAGAAGTGCACAACCACCACCAACTACAATTCCTTCTTCAACTGCAGCTCTAGTAGCGTTAAGAGCATCTTCTACTCTGTCTTTCTTTTCTTTCATTTCTGTTTCAGTTGGAGCACCAACATAAATAACAGCAACACCACCAGCAAGTTTAGCTAGTCTTTCTTGAAGTTTTTCTTTGTCATAGTCAGAAGAAGTTTCTTCAATTTGGTTTCTGATAAGAGCCACTCTATCTTCAACAGCAGCTTTTTGACCTGCACCGTCTACGATAGTTGTATTTTCTTTATCAATTGAAATTTTCTTAGCATTACCTAGGTGGTCAAGCTCAGCAGTTTCTAAGCTCATTCCTAGTTCTTCAGAAATTACAGTACCACCAGTTAGAGTAGCGATATCTTTAAGCATTTCTTTTCTTCTATCACCAAACCCTGGAGCTTTAACAGCTGCAACATTTAATGTTCCTCTAAGCTTGTTAACAACTAGAGTTGTCAGTGCTTCACCTTCAACATCTTCAGCGATGATTAAAAGTGGCTTAGAAGTTTGAACTGCTTTTTCAAGGATAGGAAGAAGTTCTTTCATGTTAGAAATCTTCTTATCTGTGATAAGGATGTTCGCTCCATCAAAAGCTACTTCCATTTTTTCTGTATTCGTTACGAAATATGGAGATAAGTAACCTCTATCAAATTGCATACCTTCAACTACATCTAAGTTTGTCTCAGCAGTTTTAGATTCTTCGATAGTGATCACACCGTTGTTTCCAACTTTGTCCATCGCCTCAGCGATTAGTCCACCAATCTCAGCGTCATTGTTAGCTGAAATAGTTCCAACTTGAGCTATCTCGTCATTTGATTGAACTTTCTTTGAAATCTCTTGAAGCTTTTCAGTTACTTTACTTACAGCAAAGTCAATCCCTTTCTTGATTTCCATTGGGTTATGACCAGCAGTTACGAACTTAACACCTTCTCTGTAGATTGCCTGAGCAAGTACAGTTGCAGTAGTCGTTCCGTCACCTGCATCTTCGTTTGTTTTTTGAGCAACTTCTTTAACCATCTGAGCGCCCATATTTTCGAAGTTATTTTCTAATTCAATTTCTTTAGCAACTGAAACACCATCTTTTGTGATGTGTGGAGCTCCAAAAGATTTTTGAATAACAACGTTTCTACCTTTTGGTCCAAGTGTTACTTTAACAGCGTTAGCAAGTGAGTTAACTCCGTTAAGAATTAGTGATCTTGCATCTTCTGAATACTTTAATTCCTTAGCCATTTTTATCTCCTATTGTAATACACCTAAAATTTCTTCTTCTTTCATAATTAGGAATTCTTTTCCTTCAACCTTTACTTCAGTTCCTGTGTACTTTCCGAAAAGAACTGTATCACCAGACTTAACTTCTAGTTCACTTCTTGAACCGTCTTGGTTTCTATAACCTTTACCAACAGCAATTACTTTACCTTGTTGTGGCTTTTCCTTGTTGTTATCAGGAATGATAATTCCACCAGCTGTTTTAGTTTCTTCTTCTACTCTCTCAACGAGAACTCTATCGTGTAGTGGTTGAACTTGCATTCGTGCCTCCTTTAAAAAGCAATGCGTTAACAATCTATTATTTTTACGTGTCGTAAGATGGGATAGGTTCTACCACTGTCAAGGCTAGTTATTCAAAAAAAAATAGGGCCTAGAAAAGGCCCCGTGTAAGTACTTAAAATTTAACTGTAACTACTCGTAAATCCATCGCAATAAGTCATGGTGTGTCACAACTCCCGTAAGTTCCGACTCATCGTTCACGACAGGGATTGCAGAGATATTCTCTCTCACCATCACTTTGGCCACATGATCAATCCTCGTTTCTTCATGACAGGCCAAAATCATATTGCTCATAAATTGATAGACCTGAGCGTTCTTATCTAATTCAAATTTCGCTAACCATGAAAGATCGCGATCACTAATAAGGCCTTTTACATAAGGACCTTGAGTAAGAACGAGGTGGTGAATGTTTTTTTCCTTAAGCATTTTTAAGGCATCTTCGACATTTGCCTTGGCATCAATCGAAATTACCGGAGAGCTCATAATTTCTATGGCATATGATTTAGCAGCAGGAGATACATTCTCTCTTTGAACAGTCACCTTACCCGGAACTAAAGTTGGCTCTAAACGCTCACCCATCGTACCTGTCAGGTAGTCAAACTCGATCTGTGTGAGATTGCCCTTACTTAATACATAAAAACTCATAGCCCCTCCTTACTGTCATTTTAAATGATACCTTATTTTAAAGAACTAAGAGCTATAGGTAAAATATATGATTTAAATCAGCTCGTTATCTTGCCCCGTAAGACTTGAGAATTTCAATAACTTCGCCTATTGCTGGATTTCTTCGTTTTAACTTTTTCATAACAGCTAATATTGAACGTCTTCTGATTTTTGCATTAACATCGATAGAGTCTTGTTCACAAAGAAACCTTGTTAGTTCTGTGAGGGCCTTAGAACCAGCAATAGCAAGAAGAGGAAATTGAGACTTGCTTCTTGAATTAACATCAACTCCATAGTTGAAATATTCAGTAAGCATCTCCTTAGTCTTATCTTGAGTGTCAATTGCTGTTTCTGAAACAAGTGTCACTGCTTTAGATGCAAGAAATGAGCTATCAAGATCTTCTTTCTTAAGTAATTTTTCCCATTGATCTTTTTCAGCATAATCAGCAATTAGATCAAGAGCACTATTTCCTTCTTCGTCTTCTAAAGTTATGTCTGCACCATTATCCAGTAGTAATAATGTAATCAAGACTTTTTTAACTTTCACAGCTTCATTAAGCAGGAGTTTTCCATTTTCACTTAATGCATTCGTTTCGTAAGTTCCTTCTTCGAGGATTGTTCTTAATGCTGAAACTTCATTTTCAGAAATGGCCTTAAAAGCTTCATCAGACTTAGAAAGGAGAAATCCTTTGCTTTCGCCACTATTATTTGAGAACGCCTCTTGTTTATGCATCTCACATGAAACTGAAATAATAATTAATATTCCTAAAATTAATATACGCATAAATTTTCCTAAAAAGTTTTTGTATAGCTAAAGCTAGCCTCGCGTCCTTTTCTATAAGTCTCTTTTAACTTTCCATTCTCTGTTTTAAGAGCTTCTGGATCTAATAAGTTTTTAAATTTAACTTTTACCTTACTTGTCTTAAGAAATTTTTGAGAAAAAACAAAATCGACCTGTTTAAATGGTTCTTCATAAACATCATCAAATGGCTTAGTACCTACAGCATCAATTCTTCTTCCAAAAACATTATAAAGAATTGTCGCTGACGTTCCTGAATCTTTATCATCATAATCAATATTTGCATTAATTACATAAGGACTTTGTCCTTGGAGAGGACGGCTCTTATTCGTCAACTGAGTAGTTAGATCATTAAAGATTGATAATTCACTTTCAATTTTAGAGTAATTTCCACCAATGCTTAAGTTTTCTAAAGAGTCATTGATAAAATTTAACTTCTTTCTAAATTCAACTTCAAAACCTTGTGATGTAGCGACACCAACATTAGCTAGCTGATAAGAATTCTCAGTGGCAACAAGTTTTCCATTCTGATCAAAAGATCCTGCCACTTCTTCAATTGGATTAATAAAGTTCTTTCTAAAGACACCTAGTGATATATTTTCACCTTTATCAAAATACCACTCTAGACGAGCATCATAGTTTTCAATGATCGTCCCTTTGAGGTTTAAGTTTCCTTTTATGCTTCTATTCTTCTCATCATCAAAATAAGCTACCGGATTTAAATCTTTAAAATCTGGACGTGAAACTGTTTCAGAATATGCAACTCTAAGTTTCAATGAATCTATCGGTGAAAGAGTTAATCGATAGACAGGAAGAATATCTTGCATCATTAAGCCACTATTGATTTCTGTTCTAGCAGCGTCACTTTTAAAGGTTGTAATTCGTTGATTAGACTCTTCAAACCTTGCACCAATATTGAATTTAGCAAAGTCATATACACCTGTTTCAGTATCTAAAAAATAAGCACGAATACTTTGTTTAGCACTATATCTATCACTACCAGCAGTTATATCTTCAATCACACAACCACCTGCTCTGATTACTTCATCAGTACAAATATTTTCGAGGCTTTCTAATTGAATATTCTCATTACCAGTAACGGACTTCGCGACATCGGCCTTAAGGTCACTATATTTGAATCTCTTTGTTTCACTTTCTCTTTCTTTTTGCGTGTAACGAAATCCAAATTTTGAACTTAAACTAACTGGTTTTGTTTTAAGCAAAGGTAGATCAAAAGATGTTGAAATATCTTGAGTGACATCAACTAAGCCATTATAAAGCTTCTCATTATTTTTCCCGTCAGTTGATGTCTCATAACCTTTTTCTTTTAGAAATTGTAAGTACCTTCTACTATCAGGTTGATCTCTTTTGGCCTGTGAGTATGAATACTTCCAATCGAACTTTCTTTTCTTATTATTACCAATCTGATGTTCTCCAGAAAGAACTTGTCCAAATAACTGTCTTTCTTGCCACTGGATAGAATTCTCTCGATAGTTAGAATCACTATCTGTAGCACTTGATTTATCTACGACCTTTACTTCATCAGTTGTCTTACGAAGTAAAAGTGTATTTGTCTTAATGTCGAAATGTTTATTAAGACGTACTCCAAGGTTTAACATTCCTGATAATTTGATAGTTCTTTTAGACTTCGTCGTATTATATTCACTCTCTGCAACTTCTTCACCGTTATAACTGATTTTATTTGTTGAAGAGCTATCCCATTTATCTGAATACATTCCACTAAAGAGAAATCCAAATTTCTTCCCTCTATGTTTATAAAGGTCACCGAGAGCAAAACTAAGAGATGGAGGAACTGAAGCTCTTTCGTTTGTTACATTGTAATTACGGGTCATATCAGTACTTAATTCAATCATTCGCTGAGCTGATGTTCCGCCATTAAGTCCATTGTCTTTTACAAGCTTTCTTCCGTTAGCGGTAGCATCTTTTAAACTTTGAGGGAGCTCTCTTGTACCGTCATCTATTCCAAGCCAATCTTTACTACCACCTTTCGCTCTCAGTTTCTGATTTCCTCCTGTTGCATAAGAAGTACCAACAGAAACTTTTCCAACAAACTCTTCCGGAATATTTTTGGTTTTTAATGTAACTGTCCCACCACCAAAATCACCTGGTAGATCAGGACTGTAAGACTTTTGAATAATCATGCTATCTAAGATTCCCGAAGGAAATAAATCTAGCTGAACAACTCTACGAGTCGGGTCTGGACTTGGCATATTAGCGTCATTAAGAAGAACATTAGAATATCTTTCACCTAATCCACGAATATAAACATACTTTCCATCGACAATCGTAAGACCAGTAACACGACTTAGAGAACTGGCTGCATCAGAGTCTCCACTTTTGCCAATCTGCTCACTTCCCATAACTTCTGCAACATTAGAAGAGTTTTTTCTTACCTCTATTAATGCAGATAAACTTCCTTGCAGATGTGGCGCCACAACAACGAAGTCATCAAGCTCTAACGAAGCTGGTTCAAGAGACTCTTTAAGTCTGAAACCCTTTTTAATAACTGCATCTTTTAGAACTTTAGTTTTATAGCTTTTATGAACTATTGAAATGATTCTCTTACCAATTGGAGCTTTTAAAGAAAATTCTCCCTTTCCACTTGTTTGAGCTCTTTTGATAGCTCCAGATACATAAATAAATGCTTCTTTTACAGGTTTTCCAGAAGAATCAAGCACTGTTCCAGAAATCACTGTCTGTTTTACATTCTTCTCTTTAAGTTCAGGCTGGCTTACTTCAACATCCGTGTCCTGCCCGACAAGATTGACAATGATCTGAGTGTCCTCACCTTTTACAATATTAAATGAAGTACTCTTCACCTCATTATTAATCTTCATTTCAACAAAGTGTCTTCCCTCTTTAAGACTTTGTGAAATAACACCATCACGATCAGTTGCTGTCTTAATCTTTCCATTAATAACAACTTCTTTTGAAGAAGCAGGAAGCAAGTTTTCATAGACTAAAAGCGTAAGTGTTCCAGTTTTTGCCTGAAGAGATGAAACAAAAAACAATATAGATAATAAGAATATCTTTTTTAAAAACATGAGCCCTCATCCTTTAAGCAAAACTCTAATGACTCTCTTAGGGCCAAAGTCTTCTTAAATAAGTCTTGTCTGGTGATCGTCGCAAGATGTTTTTCCACTGATCGATAATTACCTAACATAAAATTAGCGTAAGCTAGTGCATAGCGGATATCTTGATCATTCTTGAGTTTAGATCTTAAGACTTGTTGTGATAATCCTGCTAACTCATTAAAGTTCTTTTGAGACAGAGCAATTGTTAATACTTGTTTAATATTCTTTTCTTTATCTGGAATTCGTAATGCTAGGTTTTTAGCATGAACAATATTTCCTGCTTTTTTCCACAGTTCACTAGCTTCAAAATAGTAATTAGGTTCATAGGCAGCAATTTTTTCAAAGATGGTAGCAGCTGAATGAACTTGATCTACCTGCATATAAGTTCTCGCTAATTCTTTAGCAATATCTACATTAGAAGGATCTTTCTTTGAGGCAATCTCTCCAAGCTTTAGGGCCATCTCTAATTCATTCTTTTTGCGATATTGATAAGCAAACTTAGCAACTTCGACCCCAGACATTTTGAAATTTTCAATAATAGACCAACATAACTCCTTAGAGCTATTTATAAGGTTATTCTGATAGAGGTAGAACCATTTTTGCTTTTTTAATGGAAGATTCTTCTTAAAGATCTCCATACCCGTATTTAAAAAGGCCCATCCCTTTTCTATTTCACCTTTCTTCATTAGAGATTCTGCTTTAATTTGATAAGCAACAGGTCTAGACTTCAGTAGTGGCCATCTCTTTTCTATTACACTTACGGCCATGCTATACTTTCCATTTAGCATCAGGGATTTGGCATAGTTTTCAAAAAGTAATCCACTCTCGTAAGAAAATAGCATCGCTTTTTCAAATTCTCTTTGAGCTTCAACATTTCTCTTTTCTTTAAGCTTCAATATTCCTGATAAGGTATAGAAAAATGGTGTGTCTACATCTCTAGGATCTTTAATCTCACTTAGCACTGCCTTTGCTCTTGCAATCTTTCCATCTTTAATAAGAAGAGAGGTAATACTTAAATGATCAACATCTTCATCATTTGCAATTAAAGCAAATGAAATTGTTATTAAATATAGTAGGACTAATATTTTTTTCATTAATTTAAAGCGAATCTAATTCTCTGCTGAACCCAGATCTTTACATTCTTTCCCTTATATTGTGCTGGCTCAAATTGCCAACGTTTTACATTATTAATGGCCACGTCTGAAAAAATACCTTTTGGTGAATCTTCAAGCAGTTTTGCATTTTCAACTTGCCCATTAGTATTAACGAGTAAATTTACTAATACATAACCCTCAAGTCCCTTTGTCCTTGCCCTCTTTGGATACTCTAATTGAGGTCTAAAGCTCACAATTGGCTTTTGATCAACAGTACTTTCAGTCATAATCACATCTTTAGAGTCACTTAAAAGGCCATCGACGCCCTCTCCTAAAAACTCAAACTGATCTAGACCAAAACTAGAACCATTTAAAGATGAACTAATCGCAGGTGGTGGTGCTTTTGGTTTTCTCTTTTTCTTCACTACTTTCTTTTGAATATTTTGTTTACGCTTCTTCTTAATTTGTTTAACTTCAAAGCTAACCTTCTTAGATCCTGAGTTATTTTGCTTACTCATCTCTAATTCATTTAAGAAAGCAGTACCAACAATAACTAGAGTACAAAGTGCTAAAGAAAGAATTCCTGATAATGTAAAATACTTCTTATTCATTATCCTGCCTCACTCTCTGTAGCCACACCAACATCTTTAGCACCTGCCAAACGACATGCATCCACAACTTCTAAAAGTTTATCAGCAGAAACATTCTTATCAGTTACAACTAGAACTGATTCAATATTTCCAGACTTCATCATTTCTCTAACTTTACTTTGAAGTACCCAAACTCTTGTTAATTGCCCGTCTATAAAAACTTTATTTTCATTATCAATATAAACTCTAATACTCTTACTACTAGCTGGGGTAGCTGAACTTGCACCAGGTCTTTCAAGGTCAAGCTTCATATCTTTAACAAAAGTCGTTGAAACCATGAAAAAGATTAGAAGAATAAAAACCATATCAATAAGTGGAGAGATATCAATCTGAGTCTGCTCCTCATTTCTAAAACTTCTTTTCATTAACAACGCTCCTTTTGAGCAAGTTCTTCTAAATTTGTCATGATAACGCTTTTCTTTTTTTGAAGAACTCTTCCAATAAACATCCCAGGAATTGCTACAGAAAGACCGAACTGGGTTGTAATTAAGGCCTGACTAATTCCTCCAGCAATTCCACCTGATTGAGAAAAAAGTGTCATATCCCCGAGAGACTGAAATGTTTCAATCATTCCCCCCACTGTTCCCAGTAATCCAAGAAGAGGTGCAACCATCACAATAGTAGATGTCAGTTGATTGAATTTATTAAATTCTGATTCAGCTTCATTCATAACAATGGTTGAATCATTACAAGATTTAATTTCACTTTCGTATTTTTTAACAAGTTTTCTATCATTTAGAATAAAGATTCTATAGATTAGCCCAAACCACATAACGAGACAGCCTAGTACCAAAAATGGCATCACAACTCCCCCAGAAATAAGTAATTCGATACTTTTACTAATCATTGTTTAGAACCTCTTTATTCTTCTTATCAGCAAAGTTGCTTAATCTAAGAGCTTCTGTTTCAAGCATCAATTTAATCTTATTTGACCATGATCCAAGAAGATTCCCCATTAAAAGAGCAGGAATAGCGACAACAAGGCCAAGCTTTGTTGTGATAAGAGCTTCTGAAATACCATTACTTAATAATTTTGGGTCACCAGTTCCAAACTCAGTAATGATATCGAAAGTTGAAATCATTCCAGTAACAGTTCCTAAAAGACCAAGTAATGGTGAGATTGCGGCAAGAACAAGAATCATCGCTCCGAACTTATCAAGAAGATTTAACTCTCCTAAAATACTTTCTTGGATAACATTCTCTCTTTCTTCTCGATTTAGATTTATCGATTGATATGTTTTACTCAGAACTCTTCCGAAAGCACTATTTGTAGCACTAAGGTTTTCTTCTAAGCTTTCATTGATTTCTTCATTCTTTATCGCAGCTAAAACTTTGTTATCAACCTTAGAAGTTCTATAAAGTAACCAAGATCTAATTGCGATAAAAATTAATGCTAGGATTCCTAACATTGCAATGACATAAGCTACGGCTCCACCAGCTTTTAGTGTTTCCATTACTGACTTCTCTTCCTTCTTGGTAATTGCTTTTTCAGTACTCTCATAAAGAAAGAACGGTGCCCAAGATGACGTTTCATTCGCAATATTCTTAATTTGTTCTATATTCTCTGCTGGTTGTAGTTGTAACTTCCCTGAACCAATTGGCATAAGTGCACCAGCCATATTCTCATATAATCCAAAGCTCGCAACACTACCAAATTTGATAACTTCACCATTTACCTTGTTTCCATTAGGAAGAAAGAATGATGAATCTACTGAATAAACTCTTTTAGACTTGTGGAGTGAAACCCAGAGCTTCGCAAATATTGTATTTAATGCTTCATCTTTATTTTTGATATTTACGTCAGCATTTAAAGATAACTTACCTTGATTAATTGTTGTTTCAATAAGGCTATTTCCAACTTCTTTGTTTTCAATCTTCTTATTTAACTCTTCAATTGTATTTTCAAGTTTCTTATTATCAGTGCTTAAATTTACATATTTTTCTTCAAGTTTCTTATTTTTATTGTCCAAAAGATTTGTTTTCTTTTTAAATACTCTATTAGATTGTCTCAATTGTTTAGAAAGACTTTTCTTTTGTGCAATAAGAAATGCCAGTTCTCTTTGATATGTCTTTAAAAGAGTTTCTTCAGCCGCAAAGGTGCTCGTTATAAATGCTAATGTAATTAGAAGTAATTTCATCTTTTCACCTATCCTAAATACTTAATGGTAGGTCATATTGACCGTATCTAATTTGTTTTTTGATTCCATCAAGTAATCTAAAAACTCTTTCTTTTTGTTCTTTTTTGTTAATTAAAGAGTAAACATACTCTCCATCGATGTTTTGAACGATCCCGACTCTATTATCAACAGTGTGAAAATACATTTTGACCATTCCAAGCTTAATTACAGATGCAAAGTTCTCTTCACCGTTAATCTTAACCGTTTGCTTATGAATAGAGTTTTCTTTCGCTAATCTCATTTCATCCTCAGCAAAGGCCCATAAACGACTAAGAGCAACTTCTGAAGATATCTTTTTAGCTTTCAACTCTTTTTCTATTTTAGATAATTCACTTAATCTTTTTTCTTTCTTGAAAGGAATTCCGCTTTCTATATGTACACGAGCATTATCAATCTGATATCCAACGAACTTTGAATAATCTTTTACTGAAATACTTTGCTCTTTGATTTTCTTATTTAACTGCTCTTCAGTACCAAGCAATTTCTTACTCTTTAACTGCTCCATTTGGATTTGAGCTTCAAGTTGTGATCTTCGTGCACTTAGACCTTTAACATCATTTTGATATTCACTTTTCGCAGTCGTAAGTTGTGTATTTAATAATTCAACCTCACCTCTTAACTGAACAATCTTTTGAGCTATCTTCTCATATGTTGTTTTAGCAGTAATAGAAGTTGAAACTAGTAATAAAATAAATAAAGTTTTCATATGGCCTTAACCTAAAAAGCACCACCCGTAGGTGGTGCATAATTTTTAACTCTTAGTTACGTGAAGAATTTGTCCAAGACTTATACCAAGTATCATTTTGGTCTTTTACAGCACCAAGATAATCAACTGCAGTAAAGAATGGGTCAAAAGGAGTCACATCATCACCGATGTTCGCTGGAGACTCTGCTTTTGGAGCGTAACCTTCAAGCATTGGGTCTTGAATAGTATTTCCATACTCAGCTGTGAAAAGATCAGCTACTGACCAAGTTTCACCAGCTTCCGCTTCGAAAGCTTTCTTGCAGCTAACAATGTTGTTTTCGAAAAGAATCATGTCAGCATCTGCTGTTTGCTTGTCATCAATATCGATACAACCTTTCTTGAATCCAGTGAAAATTGAGTTATAAATCTCAGCTCCTGTTCCTCTTCTTAGTAACATTGCTGATCCACCTTTAGCAGACTCACCCTCTGTACCAATAAAAGTCATATTAGAAAGAATTGGGTTTGATCTTGGTGTAGCGTCAACAATCTTTGAAGAATCAGCTTCGATTCCATTGTTAGCTTTATCAGAAAATTGATCGATAATAATGAATTGTCCGCGTCCAGTCCAACCGTATGTCCAGTCCATAGAGTCATCTTTGTTACCTGTTAGAACAACGTGCTTAACGTCAACTGTTCCACCAAAGAACTCAACTCCATCGTCAGCATTTTTATGTACTTGAATGTAATCAACTACAGTTCCGTTACCAACACCTTGGAATGCTATCCCGTTTAGCTCATTGTCTGGAGTAATTTCATATCCTGCATACTCAACTCTTACATACTTAAGAACACCTGAGTTATCAGCGATATCAGATCCACCGTAGAAACCTGTGTTTCCTTCACCTTCAGCTTCTCCACCGTTCTTATTGATTGGAGCATTACCATTGATGATTAATCCTCCCCATTGTCCACGAGCAGTGTTAGTTGAACTAGCACCAGTGAAAACAATAGGAGCTTTTTCAGTTCCTTCAGCGAAGATTTTTGATCCTCTAGTGATTAGAAGAAAGTCAGCACCTGATTGACCAACAATCTTAGTACCTGGAAGAATTGTAATGGCAGCATTTTCTTTGTTGTCGTTTCCAATTCTAACGTCACCCTGAAGAACCCAAAGCTTGTCAGAAGTTAGGAAAACGTCTGAAGTATATCTACCACTAAGACCACAAGCTTCTTTTCCATCGACAGTTCCTAGGCTAGAAGTTCCAGCAGGACAAGCTGCGTAAGAAGCAACAGAAGCAAGTGTACATGCGCTTGCAATTAAAGTTTTAAGTTTCATAAGACTCTCCTTATTAGTGTGTTGAAACTTTTTCTATTCTGGGGTCTTTATAGTTGAGTATTTAAATAGGTGTACAGTGAGGTTTAAGTTGGTATGATAAAGAGATAGTTGAAATTATTTTGTTTATATTTTCTTTATTAAGAACTTGTGGGCCTTAACCAATGCACAATGAAGTTTTTCACATTCCTTATGTTATTTGCGGTGGAGGAATCCTTGGTTTACTCCTTGCGAAAGAACTTTCACACAAATTCAGCCCTGATGACCTTGCCCTCTTTGAGAAGAATGAATTTCTTGGAGAAGGAAATACTTCACGTAATAGCGGTGTCCTTCATTCTGGAATCTACTATCCAACTGATAGCTTGAAGCATAAGCACTGTCTCGCTGGAAATAAAATGTGGCGCAATCTCGCCAGCGAGTTAGATATTACTGTTAATCCGTGTGGAAAATTTATCGTTGCTTCAACATGTGATGAAGTAGAGAGAACGAAAGAGCTTCGTGAGCAGGCGAAGAAAAATGATGTTCCTTTTAATGAGCTCAAAGAAGAGCAAATCAATAAACTTAAGGAAGTTATCAACTATGAGGATGGTTTCTTCATTCCTTCTACTGGGATCGTTGATATTTCAGAGGCGATTAAGAAAATTGAGAATCATCTCTTTAACAAGAATGTCCCTATAATAAAGAACGACGAAATCATAAGTGTTGAGTTCAAAGAAAATAAGTTCTTTATTAATACTAAATTAAGTGGGGCTATGACCTGTGACTATTTTTTCAATGTTGCAGGAACTGATGCTATCAATATCAGAAAGATGCTCGGTCATAGTGAATTAGAAAATTACTTTGTAAAAGGTAATTACGTTAAGCTTAATAAGAAATATTACAATGAAAGCCTAATCTATCCTGTTCCTCAAAAAAACCTCAAAGGTCTTGGAGTTCACACGAGTTTTGCGACAGATGGAATTATTCGCTTCGGCCCTAACACACAAGATGTCGATCACGTTCATTTTAAAGTTCAAGATTCAATTGTTGATGAGATGTACCCAGAAGTTATTAAAGTGTTCAAAGGTATCAACAAAGAGGACCTTTCTCCAGATTATTCAGGAGTGAGACCAAAAATTAAACTTAATGGTGAACTTCATACTGATTTTTGGATTAAGAAGCATGATAATTATATTGAGTGTTGTGGTATCGAAAGCCCAGGCTTAACTGCGGCTCCATCAATCGCAAAATATCTAATCGAACTTATAAAATAACTGTATCGCTCACTTGAGCATGCCCTTTCGGAGCAAAATGAAAAAATAGTAAATGAGAGTGTTCATTATCTCCGAGCTTTCTAATACTGTCTCGATAATGCCATTGAGAACTTCCAGAAAAGATCACGCCTTCATTTGGTTTTAAGATATATTGATTGAACTTATTATTCTTTAAGACTTCGCTTTCCCAATGAGAACCAAAATTTTCAAAGCGATCAGGCCAATCAATAATTTCAGAAAAATAAATCGGCCAGTCTACAGACTGATCAATGCAGATATCAAGAGTCCATTTTGCACTTGGAGCATCCAAATGAAGAGGACATTTCGCATCTTCTTTATAGAGACTAAGAAAGTTATAGGAGGCTTCAACTTCTTCCCCCACTTTCTCACTAACAAGATTAATTAAATCATTATGAATTTCATTAAAATAAGGATGATTGTGCAGAATCTTTCTTCCAAACTCTTCCTTCTCATAATCCTTCAATTTATCTTCTTCTATTTCTTCAATAATCTTTTTGATTTTCGTAAAAACATCGTCTGACAAAACATTTTTCAACACGACAGGCTTAAAACTTTTATCAGTTCTAAGAATATTCGTTCTCTCTAACAATAAATCGAGATCATTTTTAGAGTGAGCAATATAATGATTTTTCAAACGAACAAAATGGCTTAACCACTCACTATCATACCAAGGAAACTTCTTTAACTTTATAATTCCAATTTTTGATAACAATGATTTCAACATATTAAAACTGGTGTGCACCACTTGATGGAGGGTTTGAAAATGTACTTCCAAAATAATCTTCAGTTACACTGACTGTATTATCCCCAAGGGTCTTACAAGATGAAGTAGTCAAAAGTGTGAAAGCTCCACTACTAGGATTCGTCATATTAATATTACCTGCTCCTGTTCCGTTTGCTTCAAATGATTGTGCCCCATTAAATGCGGTAACTGTAGAATATGTAGAGCTATTATACCCAATCATATTTGTTCCATCTTCATAGCAATTGTAATTAACATTTCCACCAACAAGAGTTGAATTCACAAAGACATCAGTCATAGCTCCATCACTATGAAATATATTATTTTTAATTATAGCTTCATTGGATTGACCAAAGATCGCTAAATTGATTGTTGTATTCTTATAAAAGGTATTTTGATAGATATTTAATCCCTGGCAACTAGGACAATTGAATGTGAGTCCATAATTACTGTTATTATGAATTAAACTACTCGTCAAAACAAGTTTAGGTGTCGTCTTTACTGTATCAAGAAAGTTAATCCCATACCCAGAGCCATTATATATTTTTGCTCTATGAATCGTTGTTGTTGATGTATCTCCATTAACTTTAATTCCGTCGCCTGCACTATTTGATACCGTTACTCTTTTAATTTGTGTATTAGTTATAACTCCAGCAGTATTATCGGCTTGCACTCTTATACCATGTCCTTCAGTATTATATCGACGACCACTCCAGCCTTTTCCACAATCTGAAATTGTAACGTTCTCGACTGTTGTATTAGAGATAGTACTCCCTGTAGTCCCTCCATTACTTAGAACTGATATTTCAACTCCTGCAAAACCACATTTTGAAAGAGTAGAGTCTTTAATCGTAATTCCAGTAATCGTTTGATTAGAAGAATATGTTTGAGGAGAAAAACAAGAGTCAAAGATTTCTGAGATCGTAAGACTTGATGCTGTTCCTGATGAAGATGTACTTCCATACTCAACTCCATTACCTGCATAAAGCGAACCAATAGTCGCACCACCGATCTGAGTTAGCTCCGAGTTTGAAATATTACAATTTGTACAGTTCTTGAATTCAACTCCATGAAATGAATAACCTTTCACTTTAATATAACTTATATTCACATTCGAAGCAGAAGAGACAGAGATCCCAGTCATCAATTTTGAATAACGATATGAGAAACTACTAGGATCGTTCGTTGATTTTATATAAAGAGTTTTTGCAGAATTATTATAGGAAAAAGAATCATTTGCAGCAGCCCCCAACGTTGTAGTGAAGTCAGAATTCCAAGCCACAAAACTAAGCATACTACCATCTTTTGAAATATTACCAAGACCTTCTCCAGTTCCAAGAGTCATAATCTTGCTATAAATATTTCCACCTTCATTTGTCCAAGAACTAATCGCTTCATCTCCAAAAAAGACAGGGAGCGAACCACTACCATAAGCAGTTATAGTGATATTCGAATTCGCAAACGACAACGATTCGTTCCAAGAGCTTCCTCGCTTTAAATAAGCTGTAGTGCCGTTAGTTATTGATGATTGCAATTTACTAATTGTTTTAAAAGGTACACAAGAAGTTGTTCCCGCATTACTGTCACTTCCACTTACAGAATCTACAAAAAAGCCTCCACTGTCACAGTTTGTTGGAACTGGACTCGTAGTTTTTGGAGTATCTGTTTCCTTTTCAAAACAAGAGTTGAGAAGAAGTAAAAATATGAATATTGGAATTAAACTATTCATATTGAAATTATAAGCTTTTTAAGAATAAAAAAGTAGAGTGAAAAGCGGTCCTACTCTTATAATTTTGATAAGATAGAGCCTTTAACATTTAAAGATCAGCGATTCTATCAACAAGATCTGGGAAATCTACGAATGGATTTCTATTTCCTTGAGCTTCTTGAATACGATCATTACGATCGATCTCGTTACGATCAACTGGATCTTCACGGTGCCACTTACGAAGGTAGTACTCTTCTAAGCGAGAAAGTTTATATCCATACTTAGCAACAACATAGAACATTGCTCTTGCCGTATTTCCTTTATGATCGTTTGGTACTTCGAATCCTCTTTGACCGCTTACACGACCAGTTTCTGGATCAATGATTTTTCCACTTTTAGAAAGTGAACATTTATCAGTAGCGTCTCCACCAGCAACTTCACCAAATGGAAAGTTACCGCGAGCCGAGTTCGCTCTTGAGTCTGTTGGGAATAAATGGTGAATGTCTCCACGAGCAGGCTCTCTCTTAGCACCTTTCGATTGTGGCCAAGTGTGCTCAACATTCATAACACCATTAGCTGGACGAGTATCACGACCTTTCTTACGAACAATGAATCCGCAGTAAACGTCACGTACATAGTAACCGCTATTATCTCTTTCAATATCTACATATCCAAAGATTTCAGTTTTTGCTCTTTTCTTGTAACCAAGTGGACGAAAATTCTTAGAAGCAACTCTACCAATAAAAGAAATTAAACCTTGATCTCGAAGAGTTCCGTTAGTTAACTCTCTTTCTGCTTTAAGGTCGTAGTAGTTTGATTTTGCTTGAAGTGAAAAACAACAAACTGCCGTCAATAGCAGGGCCGCCAAACGCGTATACATAAGTTCTCCTAATGTCCGTGATTAGGCGAAACTACCAGAGAGAATGCGTTTTTAAAAGAAAAGATTTGTCACAATTTCATTCAGACGCAACGCAAGGCCCTTAAAATTAGGATCTAAATAAGATGTATCGCAAGTGAAATAAAAGAAAGTTGATCTTAAGAAAAAAGAAAGCCCCTGATATACAGGGGCTGGCTTTGTTTATCAGTTAGAACCCATTCGGAAAGGGCTCCTGATAAATATAGCATAAATTCGAATCTGATCAAAATCCCATAAAGCCCACTGAAGGGTCTCCCTCTAAGGAGTTAAAATTATGGAGGATTTTGTTTATCAGTTAGAACTAGTAATCATTATTTTAAGCTTAATCGTTTTAATTTTGAAAAACTAGTTCGGAAAGGGCGAGGAAACTCGCCCTTTTTTATAAAGGAAATTCTTTTCCAACGACAGCAGATAAATATGTGGCATCTCGGAAATCACTAGGACTATGTCCCGTCGCCAAATGAATATGATTGAAACCTTTTTCACCTAACCACTGACAAAGTTCTAGGCCATCCTCCCCATTAAGTTCTTTATCAATATAAAAAGCAGTATTCGTATCATAATTTGAGATCATAGCTTTTAGATCTTCACTACTAGAATAAGAGTCACATTTAATTCCTTTATTTTTTGCTTCAAGCTCCCAACCCTTTCTGAGTAACATTTCATCATCGACAAAAACAATTTCTGAGTTTCTTAAATCTTTTATTGGAGCATGTGGGAAATACTCTTTCGGTATTATTTTAACACCTAATGAGTCTGATTTATCTTGCACATCTCGTTCATTGTAAAAGCTTGTGACTAGAATTGCTCTGTCTTGTATTGATAATGATTCTATTACATCAAGGCCAGATTGCTCTTCACCTAAATCATAATCAGAAATAACTTGATAGTTTTCAATCTCATCTGTTAAAGCCAGTAATTCACTTTTCTTAAAAGCGGAATATATCGATAAATCTCTTCCAGCAAGAATTGACTTCCATGAGTTATGGATCGACTCATCATCGTCAAATATTATTATATTATCAGAAACAATTTTAATTTCATTGCAAAACCATCTCGGAACTTGAGCGGCAGGTAACTTAATCGCGACTTCAGTCCCATTATCTTCACTAGAATTAATCTCAATGATTCCGTTATATGTGTCCATCGTTTCAAATGCATGCATTAAGCCGATTCCATTTCCATTAACTTTACCAAATGTTACATTTTTGCGATTTTTGATTTCTTTCAAAACCTTCTCAGGAATACCTTTTCCATTATCATTTACAATCAAAGAGAAGTCCCCCCCCTCTTTTTCTAAACGAATAACTATTTTACCTTCTTCATCTAGTGCTTCAGCAGCATTATTGATCAAATTACTAAGAACTCTCTTCAAAAGCATTTGAGGAACATCTGAAAAAATCCCATAAGAAGTTTTATCAAATTCAAACTGTAGATCTATTTTCTTTTTTGTTTTCTTTAGACTCTCCCTTTTCTCAGTTAGAAGATTTTCGACAATACTCCTAACAGGGACCATCAAAGCCTCATCAACAATCTTATTTTGAAGCAATCCATTCGCAATATCTTGAATTCGCCCAATCGCTTGCAACGCATTCTTTTTCTTTTCACGAGAAATTTCATTCATTTGCCCAACCATCATCTCTAATGCCGTTAGTGGAGACCTAATATCGTGAGCTACACTCTTTGTTATTTTTAATCTTGATTTAGCAAGGAGCTCTTTTAACTCTGCATTTCGTATTTTTTGAGATTGCTTTCTTAAAAAGAAAGAAACTAAGAGCAAAACTGACAAATAAACACAATTTATTAGGATGAATAAAGGAACATACTTCTTTAAGGAAATTATACCAACTACATATGTTTTTTTCTTAGATGAATCTGACAACTTTATTAGAGAACGTATTTTAATTTCCCACAAGCTTTTATTCTGAGAGTTTAGTACTGTTAAATATTTATCATCTTCAAAGTTCAAATATATTTTTTCAAAATAATTATCATTAAGAAAGTTCAATTTAAGAGCAGCATATCTATTATTTCCTACAGCAATATCATTGTGAACAGACCTAGAGAAAGTATCTAATAACTCCTGTTTACCGTTGAAAAAAAACAACAAAAATGTAATATTTATAAATGTTAGCAAGAATATATTAATAATAATCTTCATATTTAGCCTAATGGGTGTATCACACTTCGTTTTATATCTTTTATTCTATTTAAATTAATTTCTTTAAATTCTGAAACATAATAATTTTGAACCTCATCAGAAGAACACCTAACGACAGATATGTTTTTAGAAATCAGGTCCGGTAATTCATACTTATAAAAATGAAAATGGTATTTAGGAGCGAGTAAGACATCTTCACTTCTTGATAAGTATTCATAAACTTCATCACAATTACCTGGGTTAAGATAATGATTAAAATGATCAAGTGGAGTGGTGTAAGTGGTCCCCTTATTAATAATTTTCTCATTTTTCTCAATACTTATATTTAATAAATTAACTACTCGAGATAATTCTATCAAGATTTTCAAATAGCAGATTTTCTTACTCTCACCAATTGCTGTTGAAAACACTGCTCCAAATTTTTTTTCTCGATCTAAAACAACTCCTACACAAACGTCATAACCATCATAATTAGATATATGCCCTAACTTTACATCTACAATTTTCGACAAACGACTTTTTATATTATTTACTGTACTAGACTCATTAATCGAGTTTTCCCAATAAGGATGATGGCCACTTAGCCAAGATGTCAAAAATAGATCTCTCTCAACTAGCTCTAAAAGAGCACTCCTTTTAGCTAACTCAATATTTTTATGAGCAGCCATACCATTAGAGTTTATCTTTCTATTTTTCATTTTCTCATTATTGCAAAAAAATCTTTCAATTATTTCAGATTTAGATTTTTCTAAAGCTAGATACTCATTTAAAGAAGATCCTGAACCAACCAATCCATACTTCTTTTCTCTAATGATATAATGAAAGGCTTCAGGAATTATTTTATCCTCTATTCTAGAAAGCTCTACATTTTGTAAGATATCAATTAACTCCTTACTCATTAACTTCAACCTTCCACATTGAAACTTCCGGGTAAAGAGAGGACCATGCTGATATATCAACGTTCTTTTTATTTACAAAAAACACTCTCTTATAAGCAACAGGAAAAACATAACCTTCATTAATCAAATCTAGGGCTATCTTTTCATAAACTTTATGTCTTTCAGCATCATCATTATAGTTTAGTGAACTATTCAACTCACTCTGATACTGTCTCTTCTCTTCAGTAGTTATTACAAGAGGGTTATTTGGATTTAAAGTTGTTTGTAAATTTTCATGTAAGTCTACAGCTGAAAAGTCGTTTCTGGCCTGAATTACATCATATTTTTTCGACTTAATTTTATTAAAAAAGTCTCCTGCCGACTCAGCAACATCTATTTGTAGCTTCAATCCTTTTTTCGTTAAAACTGACTTTAAGCTTTTTATAAAAGGAAAATCTTTCAAAATTATAACTCTTAATTCTTCGTCTTTTAAATGTTCAATTTTTATCTCATCAATCTTTTTCCATGCTAGGTTTAAGGAACTTTCATCAGGTCTTCCAAATCCCCCAGGTAAATATAGCTGATCTGCTTTTTCCCATAAAGGCTCTTTCCCAATTTCCCATTCAGCATTTCTTAAAATCTTTTGCAGCTCTTTTCTTCTATCCTTAGAACTACCAAACTTGGTTCTTGGATTTATAGTTAACCAATAAGTGTATCCAATAGCAGGATAAGTTACTCTCAGTTCTTTATTTATTAATATTTTATTAAACTCTTCCTTATTTAATGGATCAAAGGGTATAGCAAAGTCTATCTTACCTTCTTGAAGACTTTTTAATTTTTGACTCTTTGTACTCCATTCAAACTTTACAATTTGAGGAGATTTTTGATTATGTTTTTCAAAAAAGTCATTTTTCTTTATAACATAAAAGTCTTTACCTACTTCATTTAAATAATAAGCCCCTGAGCTTACTTTAAATGTTGTTTCTTTCTCTTTTCGATTGATGTCACTTGAATGCAGTATTCCGAACTCTGGATATGCAAGCAGCCTGATGAATTTAACATTTCTCTTTTTTAAAACAATCTCTACTTCGTTTTCATTTAGAGTATTTACTCTTTTTATTGCATCGAAGTTATAGTGATTTGCCTTATTTATTTTCATCTGTCTTTTAAGAGTATTCACAACGTCAGATGCTGTAATAAGTGAACCATCACTAAATTTTTTCTTATCAATTTTAAATCTAAATTTTGTAAAATTTTCTTCAACACTCCAATTTGATGCTAAATCCCCCCTTATTTGTGCATTTTTATCTAATTTTATTAAATTTCTTGTTAATTGATGTAGCGTTAAATACTGCCCTGCAGTTTGAATTCTTGCAGGATCTAAAAAGTCACTACCTGAAAATATATTAGATACAAACACTTTTGCCTCACAGGAGATAATGGAAATTGTTAAAGAAATAATTACTTTAAAGAGTCCAGCCACCATCAGAACCTTTACCTTTTTTATTAACCTTAATATCATTCTTGTATTTTTCTAAAAACTCTTTAATTTTTTCAATCTCATTTAATGTTAAATCTTCGTTATTAACATGCTCTAAAATATCTCTCACTGTACTTTTCACATTTAGCTTCTCAATTTCTTCAGCTCTTGATGAGAAATCATTAGCAGTAATATTTGTATTTGCTAATAACAGTGAAAGTAGCGATACTGTTGTTTTTTTCATTTTGACTCCAATTGTTGTTGTAATTTATTTAACTCTTTTTTTATTTCATCTAATATTTCTTGGTCATCGGTATTTTTATAGAGCTTCCAACCCAAAGATATCTTCGCGATCAGGTTTTCTATTTCATGCTTGTTATTCATTGTAGGATCCTTTTACTGCTATCGTATTCTTCTTCGATGCGGTAATACATAGTCTTTGAGATATTCAGCATTTTAGAAATTGCGTTTACCTTGCGGCCGATTCGTCTTTCAGATTCTGCAAAAGCTTCTTGTTCAATTTTCTTTATTAAATCCAGCATCCCATGTTCTTCGATGTGTTCCCACATTTTAGGACTTAAGTACCCACTGTAAGAGGCTACTTCTTTTTTCTCTAGTGGATTTGTATTATTTTGAATATAAATAGGTAGATCGCTCACTTCTATATATCCTTTCGAATAACTTAGAAGCTCATTAGAGAAAGCAATTAATTCTCTAACGTTTCCATACCAGTCATAATTTTGAAGAACTTTTTTTGCATCATCAGAAATTGATATTTTCTTTTTATTTTGAGCTAAGAAATGTGTCAAAAGAGGTAATATATCTTCCCTTCTTTCAGCGAGAGCAGGTAGCTCAACTTCAATTCCTTTTATTCTGAAATAAAAATCTAATCGAAACTCTCCATTCTCAATTTTTTCAAATAAGTTTTCACAAGTTGCACTTATAAGATTAAATTCAACTTTCTTAACAATATTGCTGCCAACAGGTGAAAACGTTTTTTCTTCAATTACTTTTAGAAGTTTCTGTTGTATAGCTTTTGGAAGAGCTCCAACTTCATCTAAAAACAATGTTCCACAATTTGCTTTTTCAAGTAAGCCAACCTTATCTTCATTTGCCCCAGTAAAGGCACCTTTTACATGACCAAATAGTTCTGACTCAATTAAGTTTTCTGAAATTTCTGTTAGGTTTTTACTAACAAGCTCACCTTTAGATTTACTGAGAGTGTGCACATATTCAGCAATCTTAGTTTTTCCAGATCCACTAGGTCCTGTTATCAAAATATTTTGTTTAAAGTTCAAAACTTGAGTTTCAAGTAGCTTGATCTTAGATTTTAAAACTTCGTTTTTAGTAATAAATTCTTTCTCAAAAAACTTCTCTAATGGTTTGCTGTCTAATGACTTTATAAAGTTCTTTATCGAAGAATCTAATCCACCAAGTCCTGCTAGGTCACCTTTTGAATAAAAATGGTGGGCTCCTCTTTTATAAGCCTCATCAACTATGACTTGCTCTTCATGTCCAGTAAGAACAACGGATGGAATATTGTTCTCACTACATTTTTGAACTAAATTAAGACCTTCAAACTTATTCGTGTCAGTAAGGTTCAAATCTAAAAAGGCCATATCTGGCTTTATATTCTCTAATATCTGATTGGCTTTTTCCTCAGACTCAGCCTCGAAAACCCTTCCAAAATTTGCAAGTTCATTAACCAAAAACTTTCGAATAAGCGACTCATCTTCAACAACTAGAAACTGTAAACGTGACAATTTAACCTCTTTGGTATTATTTAAACTGCCTGGTTTATATGAGAATATGAATACCATGTCAAAAAGCTAACTGTTTGTAATTGCGGGAAGTGGGTATTTTTTATACTTATCAGATTTAATAAAACTAGATCATTTATGAAATATTGGGGACTTGGAATTCAGAAAAAAGAAAGCCCCTGATATACAGGGGCTAGCTTTTGTTATCTATAGAGTCCTACTCGGCAGGACATTCTTAATAATAGCATGATTTCAATTACTAACAAAGTATCTTCAATTTGCTCAATGAGGAGCCTTCTTCCGAGGAGTAAATCATGGAAGATATTTTGTTATCTATAGAGTTAACAATAATCATCTTAAAACTGCTTCTATTGGTCTTAAGACGTTAACTCGGGAGGACAAGGGGGAGTAATCCTTCTTGTCCTTTTTTATGGACGATTATTTCTAATGCCCATTACAAGTTCTCTTATATATTCACTATGAGCTGCGAATTGAGCTAGGTAATGACCATCTCTACCTGCACCTACCAGTGAACCAACAAAGAGATATTCCATTCCCTCTGACTGTTGTTTTGCATCTGATCGATCAACCGCTACAATAAGTGGAGAGCCAGATCCCCCACCATATGAAATACAAGTAGTACTGAGATAGTTCTTATTAAATGTTCTGCCTGCCATCTTACATTCTTGATGAGTTAAGTTCTTCCCCCTGTCTCCAATAGAGATATCATTAAAATATCCAGCATTAACCATTCGAGCGTTTTTATTTTGATTAAAAATATCAGCTCGATACTGATTTGCAACAATCAGTGGCTTAATAACATCTTTCTTAATTGGTTGATTAAGCTTAATAATGGCTACATCATTATCACTATAGTTTTGATAAATAATATCTGAAGCTTTAAAACTCCTCGAAACGTGGCTTCCTTCTAATGTTGTGAAAGTGATACTTCCATCTTGATTAGACTGCGTACCTTTCATCCAGTATTTTAAACAATGAGCAGCCGTTACGATAACATTGGCATCATCTTGAGACCTTTCAGCGACTAAAGAAGCTGAGCAGTTTTTCTTCTTACTTGGATCATTAAAATCAGGAAGAGAAAGTTTTCCCACTGCCTGCATCCAATGCTTATCACTATCAGAATCTTTTCCTTTAAAAACTTCTCTCGGGTCGTTAGGAATAGTTATTTCGGAATTCCCTGAAGAGTGTAATTCAATATCTAATGGCTTATGAATGTCTCGAATATTTTGTTCATTAAGGGGTATCTCAAAAGATTGCTTTTCACATTCCCCAGTTGAATCCTCTAACTGCATAAATGAAGCTCCAGTACTTGAAAAAGTACTCACTGATAGTAGAAATAAAAGTGTAAATAGTAATGTTCTCACTTTGGCCCCCTCAAGCCATTTACTCTTTCTATTAAGCCTCACCCAAAATGTTGCATTATTTATGCCAAAATCGATATATCTCCGACACCCCCATCAATAAAGGCCATTGTAAAAATTGTAACATATTCATACTGTATAAACTTTGGACACCTGTAAATTTATTTAATATTTCAGTACTTAATGCCGATACTTGATATATGAGGACAAGTATATTCATTCTATTTCTTTTAATGAGTTTTAATTCTTTTTCACAAGTCTATGAAAAAGTTTGTCCAAGTCGTGAGCTTTCTGAAGAACAACTTAACTATTGTTTAAATCAAGGGACAACTGGAGAGCAAGGTAACGGACAAGAAACGGTAGAAGATTTATCGACTCAGCTTCAACCTTTTTTTCAAATAGGATGCTGGGAAGAACAAGCAACGGAAGATCTTTTTGACTTTGGAGATATGGAAACTTCATCCCAATCAAGTTTGATGGATCGTTGTAAATGTCAGCATGATACGGGAGTGAGTTTTTGTAAATCAAGAGATGATTTTTATCGTGATTTAGAAATCATTAAAGATCCTATAAAAGTAAAAGCGACAGAAGGCATTATAGCTTTAGCAAAAAATATTATTACTGATGATCATCTTTATAATCCTTCAATAAATGACAATGATAGAAAGTTTTGTGGTTTTAGTAATATGGGAGAATATCTTACCAGAGTTGGCTGTTCTGCTAGCTCTATAGAAGAAATAAATAATACCTTAAAAGAAAAACACTTTGATAAATGCCATATTGAAAGAAGTCAAAACTCTAGTTCATCATTTAGTCCACTAGAGCAAAAAGCATTTTGTGGCCCTCCTGCAAGTCTTAATGGTTTTGATAAACGACTAGTTGATGAAATTAAAGGCAACGCAAACTATAAGCTTAAAAGAAAGGTTAAGGTTAGTGAGATTGAAAGAGATATTTTAGGAATCAACCAAGCCACGGCAAATATTCTTAATGAAAATAATATTAATGACGAGCTTCAATTAAATACAGACCTTGTTGAAAACTTTACATTTTCTTTTAGAACAAATGAGGAATTTGATAACTTTATTGCGAATTCTCTTGGTCTATCTCAGCAAGAAAAAGAAAATCACTTATCAAACTTAAAACAAAATTTTTTCTTAATTTCAGATAAAGCAGAGCAATTTCCAGGTCTATCATCTGATAAGATTGAGCTTTTTAGAAAAATTCAAATTAGAGTCAAAGCAACTCCCGATTACAATCATCTATTTCTACTCACAAATGATTCAAGTAAGCTTGAAGACTACAAATCACATTCAGCAAGAAACCTTATGACTCTTCAAAGAGTTGCATATCGTCTCGGTTTAGAAGCTTCTAGTGATCAAGTGAATAGTGAAATGAATAGAGTTAAAGCAGCAAGAAAATGTGAGCAATTAGCTCAAATTACTCAAACAATGTGTAATCCTGATTATAACTTTTTCAATTTCTTTCCTCAAGCTGAGAATGGTCTAGAAAAAGATCAATTAGCTACTTTTTTAAGAATAAATATGGGGGCGGAAGGAACAAGTAATATGCTCGAAGCGGCAGATCATCTAAGTTGTGCTGTTGTTGCAAATGCTAGAAGAGCAAATGACAAAATGACAATGGAAGCCTTTAGCAATAATACTGCTCCTGATTTAAATATTCCGAATGATCCGATCGAAGATCATTTAACAGCTGAAGATGTCCAGATAACACAAGCCAAGCGAGTGGCGAGGCAGCTTGATCACCTAGAGCAGGCGTTGAAGAGAGATTCATCGCCAGAGGCGCAAGAAAGAGTTTTTAAGCAATTGAAGGAAATGGAGTGGCCGGAGTTTATGGGAGCGAATCCCTTTACAGGGTCGATGACTGTAGACGATGCTATCTTTAAGGCCAGAAATTCAGTTCGTGACTGGATTGTGAGTGAGGCCGATTCAATTGAGGCGGACTTTCAAAGTGGACAAAAGCAAAAGAGAGCCGATGCTCTAAATCGATTGAATGCTTTTAAGAATGGTGGAATGGAAAGTCTCGCAGAAGAACTTGATAGTGCGATTGAAAGAACGAATCCTTCACGTCGTGGTTATGTGAAGCGTGCAACACCAAGACAAGAAGAGAATTATGTAAGTCGTGGCGGAAAAACAAAAGCAGATGAAGTTCGCTGGCAACCGAGTTGGTCGACAAATGCTCCAGCACCTGTAGCAGGAACAGGGGCAGCTCCGACAGGTGAGCCGACATATGAGAACTCAAGCGATGCTGATCCATTTAAAATGGTTCCGCGTCCTGAAGAGAAGAACCCTAAAGGAACGATTCCAAAAGCAGACTCAACAGCGTCGACGAAAGGTGGATCTAGTTCGAGTGGTCGTGGTATCGCCTCGACTGGTGGATCTCTAGGAAGTAATGCTGTTGGAACTGGGCCATCAGGAATTGATGAAGGTCCGATTGTTCTTTCTATGGAAGAAGCAGTTGGTGAAGAATTTGATAATAAACTTAAGACGGAAGATAAACTCTTTGTTTATGACTACAAAGAAGACATCGTCCTTATTTATGAAAAAGATGATAAAGGGAAACAAGCTGAGCTTGTAAGAAAGATTCCTCGTGAGAAGATTGAAAAAGCTCCTGAAGAATTTCCTGATAAACTCTTCAGAATCTTTAAGCGCTATCGTGTGAAAAGGCTTAATCATTTATTAAGCCTTAAACGCCCTGCTACTACTTTAGATCAAACCAGTTAGACCCAGTTCCCATATCAACATCGAGAGGAACACTTAGGTCCACAACATTTTCCATTCCATTTTTAACAAGATCTTTCATCGTCTCGACTTCAGCTTCTGGTACTTCAAAGATTAATTCATCGTGAACCTGAAGGAGCATCTTAGACTTAAGCCCCTTCTCTTCCATCTCATTAAAAATATTAATCATGGCCAATTTTATAATATCGGCAGCCGTTCCTTGAATAGGACTATTAATCGCCACTCTTTCGGCCATCGACTTCACAGTTCTATTCTTTGAATGGATATCTGGAAGAAATCTTTTTCTATTAAAAAGAGTTTTCGCGTAGCCTGTATTTTCTGCTTCTTCTTTCAAACCATCTAAGAAGGACTTTACCTTCGAAAATTTTTGAAAGTAGTTCGTAATATATTCTTTCGCTTCCGTACGCGAAATTCTTAACTGCTTGGCCAAACCAAAACTTGATTGGCCATACATAAGACCGAAGTTAACGGCCTTCGCCTTTGAACGTTCTTCACTTGTAACATCAGCAAGGGCCACCCCCATAACTTCACTGGCCGTTTGGCGGTGAATATCTTGACCTTCCTTAAATGCCTTTACCATCGTAGGGTCTTGTGAAAAGTGGGCCAGTAGTCTTAATTCAACTTGAGAGTAGTCAGCCCCTAAGAGAATATGTCCCTTCTTTGCTACAAAACCTTCTCTTAACTTTCTTCCCATTTCTGTTCTAATCGGAATATTTTGAAGGTTTGGATTATTAGATGAAAGACGACCAGTCGCCGCCACATGCTGATTGAAGTGAGTATGAACTCTCCCCGTCTCAGGATGAACAAGCTTTGGTAATGTTCTTACATATGTACTTAGAAGTTTTCCTAATTCACGGTACTGTAGAATAAGACCAGGAACAGGATTTATATTTTTTGCGTCTAATGTTTCTAGAACTTCGGAGTCAGTAGAATAACCAGTCTTTGTTTTCTTCACCACTGGCATTTCTAGTTTTTCAAACAATAATTCAGAAACTTGCTTTGGCGAATTCAAATTGATTTCTTCTCCATCTAAGTATTCAGAAATTTTCTCTTCAATCGCTACTAACTTCTTATCAAGCTCTTTTTCTTGTTTTTCAAAGAACTTTACATCGAGCTCAATCCCATTTCTTTCAAGATCAGAAAGAACTGGAATAAGAGGACCATCAAACTGATCAAGAACACTTTCTAGTTCCTTGTCATGAATTTCGCTTTTTAAATCTTTATAAAGAAAAAAGAGGGCACTTGCTCTTTCACCAATATAAGTGGCAACTTGCTCTTCCTCTAAATCTGAAATAAAGCTCTGCCCTTTCTCTAATTGAACAGGAGACCATGCAAGATAGCCTTGGGTAACATTTTTAAATTCATGTCTCGCTTCTGGATCGGCAACATAGTGAGCTTGAATCACATCATAATGCTTACACTTGATATCGATTCCTTTCACATAAGAATAGAAGAAATCTCTCTTCCAATGTTCGCCAACAACAATGAGGTTTTCATCACCCCAAACTCTTTCAAGAATAGTTTTTGAAAACTTATCCCATGATTTATTTCTCTTATTGAGATAATAAATATTTTCACCATCAGGACTTAAGGCAATTCCAATAAGCTCACGAGTCATAATATCTTGCGAATCATATTCAGTATGAAAAGAAATCACTTCGCTTGAATCAAGAAGCTCATCCAATCCATCAATAACTTTCTGTTCTTCTAACAGGTGATACTCAAGTTTTGGCTTATCAGGAGTTACACTTCCCCCAAAGCTTGTAGGGTCTGCATTTTCTGCATGAAAGTCTGCACGTTTTAAATCTTCCATCTTCTTAAGAACTGATTTAAATCCAAGCGACTTCAAGTAATCCATCAACTCATCTGTAGGATAAAATCTGTATTTTGTATCTTCAGCACTACTATCAATTTCAATATCAGTAACAATTTTAATTAATTTACGTGAAAGTAAACCATCTTCTAAGTGTTCACCAAAAGCAGTCGTTAGCTTCTTTCCTTTGAAAGTATCTTTTGCTTCAATACATTTATCGAGCGTTCCATGTTCCGCTAAAAGTTTCGCTGCACCTTTCGCTCCGATACCTCTCATACCAGGAACATTATCAGAGCTATCCCCAACCATTGATAAGTAATCAACGATTTGTTCCGGATAAACACCCATCTTTTCATACACACCTTCACGACCATATTTTTTATCTTTCATCGTATCGAGCAGAAAAACTTTATCATCTACAAATTGCATAAGGTCTTTATCTCCTGAGGCAATGAGGATTTCATCAAACTCATCTTTCCACTGAACACAAGCAGAACCAATAATATCGTCAGCTTCAAAGTCATCATGTGCAAAGCTTGGTAAATTCATTTTCGTAATTAAGTTTCTAATCAATTCGAATTGAGGAATAAGGTCTTCAGGTGGCTCCGTTCTATTGGCCTTGTACTCTGAATACATTTCGTTTCTAAAAGATCCACCACTTGTATCGCGAGCAATAAACAAATGGGTTGGTTGATATTGAGAAAATAATTTCATCAACATTGAAAGGACACCATGAACAGCATTTACCGGAACACCTTCTGGGGAATGAAGAGGACGAATGGCATAGAACGCTCTAAAAATAAAATTACTGAGATCGACAACAATGAGTCTTTTCATGGGATTCCTTTCACGATTTGATTAAAAATATGAAAGGAACTTTAACAAACTAAGGGCTAATCTGACTACCTTCTGCGAACCAGCTAGACTTACGATCTTTGCTAACAGCTTGATGTCCACCGTCATTGGCCATCACACTTGTATCGGCCATCACATCACCTAAACGATGCCCACTGTCTAACTTATAAAGAAGGATAATTTCGAAAATAACTAGCGGAATTCCTAAGATCAATGCGAAGAATGCACCCCACAATGGAATTGCTGCAAATAATAATGGGACTAAAATTGGAAGATTACGGATCACTGACTGTTTCACTGAACATGGTGTTCCATCCTCTAAATTCATAACTTGAAAGCCGATGAATTTTTTCCCAACGCTTTGCCCATTTTGCAAACTGTCCGCAACAGCGATGTAGACCATGCCTAGGAGTAATCCAATTGGATAAAAGAAGATACTTAAAATAAGTACTATAAAGAGGTCGATCCCTTTTGCCATCAATCTTGAAAGGCGGGCGACATTCATGGCCCTTTTTAAAAAATATTTTCTTTTCATACTCATATTGTAATGCATTGAATATAGGTGAAAAATGGGAATTTTTTGCACTGAAATATGACTTGTCTAGTCACCTATCTGTAGCGAAATTGTCCATTCACGCACTAAATGATAATATATAGAACTCTACTAAATGAGTTTGTTAATTGAAGGAGATATATATGAGTTCAGTAGAAGCAGTAAGCACAGCTAACTTTGAAGAAAAAGTTCTTAAATCTGATAAGCCAATCCTAGTTGATTTCTGGGCTGAGTGGTGTGGACCTTGTAGAAGTTTAGCGCCAATCCTTGATGAAGTTGCTTCTGAGATGGGAGACAAAGCACAAGTTGTAAAAGTAAACGTTGATGAAAACGGAGAACTTGCTCAGCAATTTGGTATTCGTGGTATCCCTACTATGATCTTCTTCTCTAAAGGTGAAGCAGCAAAAACTTTAGTTGGAATCCAACCAAAAGAAGAAATCAAAAAAGCTCTTGAAGAGCTTGCATAATCAATGTCTGATTATATAAAAAATTCTTTAAATGAAGCCCAAGATGTTCTCAATCGTTTCGTAGCAAACGAAGAGAACATCGCTTTAATTAAAAAAGCCACTGACCTAATGGTCGAATCATTTTCAAATGAAGGTAAAGTTTTTAGCTGTGGAAATGGCGGAAGTATGTGTGATGCCTCACACTTTGCTGAAGAACTTACTGGTCGTTATAGAAAAGATCGTAAAGCACTACCTGCAGTGGCTATCAATGATATTGGACACACTACATGTGTGGCCAATGATTATGGTTACGAGTTTATTTTTTCTCGCTTTATGGAAGGCTGGGGAAAAAAAGGTGATGTACTCCTCGCGATTAGCACTTCAGGTAATTCTGAAAATGTTATTAAGGCCGTTGAAGTTGCAAAATCAAAAGGTGTAAAAACAGTTGGCCTCCTTGGAAAAGACGGTGGAAAACTATCAAGTATGGTAGATGTTCCTCTTGTTATCGACTGTAAAATCACTGATCGTATTCAAGAAATCCATATCAAACTAATTCACATTTTCATTGAAGGGATTGAAAGACAACTCTTCCCGGAAAATTACTAGACGACTTCGATCGGCAAGAAGTTCCTTATCTGTAAAATTAACACCTTATAAAAGATTTCATTTAAAATAGAACTATAAGGTTCTAATTTTAAAAGGAGTCAGTGTCCATGGAAGGATCGGCCGTATTATCAGTATTCAATTCTACCGCAGACTTTATTCAGAGTGGCGGAATTTTTATGTACATTATTGTTCTTATCTGGGTAGTTGGTTTAGCCATCTCTTGGGCAAGATTCATGAAACTAAGTTTTAAACTAGATGTTGATGGAAGCTCATTTATGAATGAACTTCAACGTTACATCTTATCAAACGATATCCAAGGAGCGATTAGAGTTTGCTCAGGAAGCGTTGCTGCTCTTCCAAAAGTTCTAAAGAGTGGACTTAAGAGGGCCAACGAAAACACTGATCAAGTTCAAAACGCAATCGATGCAACTGCATTAGAAGTAATTCCGAAAGTTGAAAGCGGATTAAACTATCTTCAAATGATTGCAAACATCTCTACTCTCTTTGGACTACTTGGAACAATCCAAGGTCTTATTCAATCATTCTCTGCTGTAGCCGCTGCTGACCCAGCTCAAAAAGCAGAGCTACTTGCAACAGGTATTTCTAAAGCGATGAACACAACATTCCTTGGACTACTTGCTGCTATCTCGATCATGATGATCCATACTTTCTTAAGTGCTAAGAGTGACAAGATCATTAATGAGATTGATGAATTTTCAGTTAAGCTTATCGACCTACTAGGTACAAAGAACCTTAAAGGAGAATAAGCTGTGTTAAGAGCTCCAAGTAGAAGAAAAAGAAGAGAGCCTGTTAAGAAGTTAAACCTCATCCCTATTCTGGATGCGGTTTTCATCTTCATCTTTTTTCTTCTCATGTCTGCGAACTTCATTAAGATTTTTGAAATCCAAAGTGATGTTCCAATTGTGAGCACAGGAACACCTCCGAAGAACCAAAAGCCATTGGCATTAAAAGCCATTATTTCACAAAAAGGGATCTCTCTTTATAGAGGGGTTCCTTCTAGATTTTTTAGATCAATAAGTAAGACATCTAGTGGAGAATTTGATTATGAAAGTCTTCATCTAGAGTTAATTAAGTTAAAGAAAAGAAATAAAAAAGAAAGAGAAATTATCCTTGAGCCAAAAGGAAATATCTCATACGAAGAAATTGTTAAAGTTATGGATGCCGTTAGAAACTTAAGAAGAACTGACGAAGCAATCTATATTAAAGAAGGACAAATGGATGTTCGAGTAAAAGCTCTCTTTGACAAGATTGTTTTTGGTAACATTCAAGGATAATAGTAATGAGAAAATCTAGATCAATTAGAAATAGAGGTAGAAGACCTAAAAGACCAGTTTTTGAACTGGATATTACTTCTCTACTAGATATTCTAGTTATCTTACTTGTATTCCTTTTAAAAAGTTACAACTCTTCAGGTGTTGTTATCAACGTTCCAAAAGGACTTGCCCTACCTGAATCTCAGTCATCTTCAATGAATTCTCCAGGTATTATTGTTCAAGTTTCACCTGATATGATTTGGGTTGATGATAAAGAAATCGTTGATAAGAATAAGAGAAATCTTCGCTCAATCACAACTCCAGCGAGAGGTATTTACCCTCTTTATAATGAGCTCGTGAAAAAGAAACAAATGATTAAACAAGTTCAAAAGACATCCAAAGAAGCTAAAGAGTTCTCTGGTGTTGTTAATTTGATTATTGATAAAACACTTAAATATAGCGAAGTTAAAACAATCCTTCATACCTGTGCAGTTGCTGGATTTAAAACTTATAAATTTGTTGTTTTAGGTGATGAGGATTAACTCTAAATAAGAATTATCGTTCCAACAAATAATCCCAAAGCTACATTTGTCACAATAATTTGAGGAATAGCGATATTCTTACGTAGCCTTTTAATATTAATTGCCAAGTAAGTAAGCGACCACCCTAGGGCCAAAGTCTTAAAGATTAAGTTCATATAATATTCAGAGACACCATGAAAATCAAAGAGCACTGGCAAAATCAATAACATTGAAAAAAAGAATGAGAAAGCAGGCTTCATTAAATGTCTGAATGGGTTCTGTTTCTCCTGTCCGACATTTCCCTGAACAAAATATTTAAAAGATGTCTGATAATCAGTCTTTTTAACATGCATATAAATATCATTGATCATTAACAATAGAAGAAAAGGTGCTACCAGATCACCGATATCTACATTCTTATCCATAGTTTCACCAATCCAAAGAATGGCAAAAAGGATTGTTAATATCACCTTCACAGAAATGGTTGCCTGTGAGTAGTACTTATTTAACATGAAATGATTATCGCACGAGACCTAAACTCATTAAATTTCAAGCACTTAGGCTACTCTCTAAGTACTTGATATCTTCTCCATGCAACAGAAATATGGCGTTACTTTTCAACTGGATAGAAATTGAATGGCTGATTAACCTCAACCACTCCGCCACCAAGAGGTTCAGGAAATCGAATCCCTCTCAAAACGTTAACAACACAGTTCTTAACACCAATTGGAATACTATTAAAACTCTCAACACCTGCTTTAGATACGTGTCCACTGGCCCCAATAATGAAGTTAAGTTTTACAACTCCGTTGAAGCTAGCTCCACTTGAATCAAGTGCCCTTTGATAACAAAATCTAAATTGTGGAATGTTCTCAATGAGAATTTGTCTAATTACATCAGGGTCCATCCCACCAAGAATAACGGTCTTATAAGGAAGTCCAGCAGTATAAATACTTTTCTTATTAACAAGTCCGTCTACCCCTTTCGTTGCATCAAGCTTACCCGAAGTAGCATTTGTTAAACTTCCAATATTGTTTGAAACCTTAGCTGTCTTTAATGTAGCTCCATCATTTGTTCCTGATAGTGAACCAAGTCCTGCTGCACTTTCGTTAGCAGCATTTTGCTTAATATTTTTTAGACTTCCACCTTTTGAGAGAACCGAGCTAACTGTATTCTTAAAATCAAAACTCTTGTAAGTATCCACTGGCCCTTTTGATTTTGAAGGAGCTGCTCTCTTTGAAGCTTGCTGTGTTGCTTTTGAACCAGAAGCTCCTTTCTTTGGTGAAACTCTCTTTCTTCTTTTTGTTACATTGGCCTTATTAGGTGTTGCTCTTTTAACCTTACCTACTTTTTTGGCAGTCTTTGAGCCTGTTTTTGCATTCTTATTCGTAGACTTCTTTTCAGCTTTTGTATTCTGAGCGTTTGCATTCTTCTTATTTTGAACAAGTTTTGGAGATTTTTGTTTAATTGTTTTTTTCTTCTTCTCTGTCTTAACAATTGTCTTATTCTTAGAAACTGTTAGTTTTCTTTTATAAAGAATTGTCGCAATTCTCTCTGGATCTTTTTCTTTATCTAGTTCCTTATCAACTTCAAATACAGACATTGGAATAAGAAAAGAAAAAGCAAGAAATAGAAAAATAAGTAAGTACTTTTTGAAGTCCTCATCTCTTTTTAGAATTGGAGCATGAGCAACTTTAGGAGGAGCTTCCGTCAATCTTACAAAAACCTGAATATCCCCATTTTCAAATTTTAAAATTCCTTCATGATTTAGATCAACAGTACCTTGCTTGATTTTTTCGTCTTCACCTACATAATGACAATCATATCCATCTAATGGAAAAACTACAGCATTACCTTGATTAAGACTTACAAAAGGAACTTTCTCACCCTTTCCTAAGTAAGCATATTCAATTTCAGAATCTTTATTCCCTGTTCCTGTTAAATGATAAACGGCATTTCTCTCAGGAAGATAATCAACACTATAAACACGTCCTTGGAAACTAATAATTACTTCTACAGCAGCCTTTTCTGGCTGATAGTTAAAAATAGGGTAAAGTTTATCAAGGTCTTCAAAAATATATTCACTAAAATCAGCATTTGGATCTGCAGAGAGAGGATACTCAACTCTTGGAACATTCCCTTCAGTACTCGTAACCACTGGTGGTTGAACATCAGCTGGTTTCTTAGTTCTTTCAAGCATTTCAAGAGGAGCAGGAGGAAGTTTGTCTTCTGTTAATGTAGCAACATTAAGCTCAACGGCACCAATTCTTACAATATCTCCTAGTTTAAAACTAGCGACTTGTTGTTTATTTCCATTTACAAATGTTCCAGAAGTAGTGTTCATGTCGTAGATTTTGAATCCATCTCCACTATCAAGTGCCTCTACGACAGCATGAATACCAGCGACTGAAGAGTCAGGGATCATTACCTCACAGGCCTGAGAGGAACCAACAAGGAATCTTCTTTTTCTTAATGGAAAAGAAAAACTTCTTCCGTGGCTACCAAGTAAACCCACTTTCTTTAAATTATTACTACCTGAAACTTCCAATTCTAACTCCTAACGAATCCTTTCCATACCTTTTCTAATCTCAGCATGAAAATTTTTTCTGTAAGGTAAAACGTTTTTGAATTTCCTTTGATAACGAGGAGCAATTGATAAATCACCAGGTGACCCAGTCTCTCCTTCAATCACGAGATCTTCAAAATCAAATTTTTCATATTTTTTATATTTATAAATTACTTTGGGTGAAGCCTTTGTATTTTGTGCGAAAAGGCTCGACGAAAAAAGAAATGCCACTAAAACTAATAACTTCATTACTTCATCCTCGCTAATTGTGACTGAACTTTAGAATAATATTCACTTGAATTCGCTGGTATTTGTCCAAAGACATCACGAGCATTAGATACTTTATTTAGCTTCATTAGAGTAACCACGACATTTAACCCAATCGAAGCATTCTTATAATCATCACGATCCAATTTAGAATAGTACCCAATTGCTTCGTTATAACTTCCCTCAACTAAATGAATATACCCAAGAGCATTCAGAGCTCCCTTATCTTCGCCATTTTTACCAAGTATTGTCTTAAAAACTTTTTTTGCATTATCGATAAGACCATATTTTAAATATAACTGACCTTGATTATATAAAGGTGTTAATGAAAAAGAGGCTAACTCAGCAGCACTTTTATAGGCCTTAAGCGCTCTTTGATCTTTCCCTTGTTGCTGTAAAATTACTCCAAGGTTATTCACTGGTGGAGCAAAGTTCACATTACTCTCTCTTGATTTATTATAATAAAGTAAAGCTTTCTTTCTTTCTCCCTTTAATAAGTAACAAGTACCAATTGAGTTCCAATAACTAGGGTGCTTCTTATATTTTCTAAAAACTTTATCCGAGATAGAAAAAGCTTTTGCGAAATTATTTGTGTAACAAGATCCCAAAATTTGGTTAATCGGATTATCCGAGTCGATAACAACTTCAGTCGCATCATTAGGCTGAATACTTAAAGTCTCTCCACCAAGCGTTTGTTTAAATTCTTTGTCACCTTCTTCTAACTCATAAAAATCAGTTACAGGATTTAAAGTAACAGGAGAAGGAGGAACAAAATCAGAATCACGAATTTCAGGGAATTCATCTGGGTTCTGTAATTTTTTAGAGCTCGTACCACAAGAAACTAATAGAAACAGAGAAAGAATTAATGAGATATTTAGTAATTTCATTTCTTACCTCCTCTATCCATAATCAATCCATTATTTAGTGGTATATAGGTCGGTACAGCTTCGAACTGGCTTCCATAAAGTAAACCAAGGTTTCCACTACTTAGAATATCATTTTTATTAATCTGTGATTTTGCTTGTCTTAAAAATTCACTATTCTTTGCTCTGATTGGATTAACAATTTGTCCCATACTTTGCTTGAAAGACTTCACATAATCAGGTGATTTACCAGGAGGACTAAAATTTGCTATCTCATCGGCAAGATATGAATATACATCTGTTAAAATTTCATAAGCTCCAACAACACCATCACCAGAACCAATCTGGAATGTGTTTACTGTACTTGTCGTAATTTTATCAAGTAGTCCAAGCTTTGATTTAAGTGCGTTATTAAATTTCTGTTCAGGAAAACTTAATTCAATACTCTTGAGTCGACTGACGAGACTTTTCACACGTGCTAATTCTTTTTGAGCAACGACATTAAGTGCCTCAAGTGGCAACTTCTTTCTTCTCTTCTTTGCTACATTATAATTATTCATCACTATTTGATCGTATCTCGAAGCGATATTAGCTCTTCCATTCTCTCTATAAGCGTCAGCTACTTTGGCATAATAATGAATAACTTCACCAGGCTCAGATTTAGTAATCGAAAACTCTTTTAAAGAACTCTCAAGTAATTTCCAACGACGTAGTTCTGAAAGAGACTGAAGAATTTCTAGTTCTGCATATTCAATGTCTTTCATTCTAATTCCACAACTTAAACCAGTAACTCTCATTCGTTGAGCTCTTTCGATATTGCCATTAGCTAATGAAATAACGACACCATTTTTAAAAAAGGTTGTTTTCATCTTTGATTTTGTCTTACAAACCTTAACAAGTGATCTTTCATATAATTCATTAGCCTCACCAAGTTTTCTCTGTAAGAATAGATTGTTTGCTATTACTTGAAATGATTTTTCAAACTTTTTAACATCTCTATCTCTCATAAGTTTTAAACTATTAACGGCCCAGTCATAAGCTCTTTTTCCATCATCTAATTCATGAAAGAGGACTGCAATATTGTAACTTGCATTCTTTTTAGCTTCTGGTGAACTTCCAGGATCCTTATAAATTGCTAAGTATCCTTTAAGTGCACCCTTTTTAGCTCCATCAGTATTAAGCTTTTCAACATTCTCAAACTGCATAGTTAGTAAAAGCTGATTAACCTTTTGAGCGTATTTCTTAGAAACCTTAAATTCACCCTTATTAATTCTTGAAACCCAAGATTTAATTCCGGCACGATCCTTTTTCTTTCTAAAGTAATCCATAATCTGTGCGACCATGGCCTCTTGCTTCTTTAAACTTCCTGGGTATGCCTTCTTAAATCTTAGTAACACTTGCTCAGCTCTAACTACTTCACCTTGTGCAATATAAGAACTAAATAATCTTTGATAAATTTTAAAACTATTCTTCCCTCTAGGATTTTTATTAAGATAGGCGATATAAGATTTTGTTAAGTATTTATCTTTAGTAGCTTTAGCGACGCCTCTTCCACCAAGAGCGGCCATCATCCCATCAAGACTCAGCTTTGAATACTTTCCATCATTACGCTTTCGACTTAGTTCATAGGCCTTATCATATTCATTTGCAGCACTGTCATATCGTTTTACAGCATAGTAAGTTTCACCAGCTAGAAAATAAGAAACATGAGAAGTCTCTGGTTTTAACTCTGCTAACAAATTAAAGTAAGAGACTGCATAACTAGCAAGTTGTCTCTTCTCCGAAAGAGGTCTTTTAATTTTTTTATTAGCTACTCTTTTTTGTAATTTAACGGCCTGTCTTTCCACATGATAGAGGAGATCTTCTTTTTGAGAAGGATCAAGTGCACCTCTCTTATTTAAAGCAACTAGGGCCTCACTCACTTTCTTATGACTGCTAAGTTTACCAAACTTATCATATATAGCGAGAAGCTCAGAGTTTATCTTTGCTTTCTCATTATCGGTAGTTGAATATTTTAAAGCTTCATCTAATGTTCTTTCAGCACTAGTAAATTTACCTTCATTCTTAAGGTATTTCCCCATTGAGATAAGACTTGGTACGATATTTTTACCTATCTTCTTAAACCAAGCGATGGCCTCTTTAACTCTTCCTGAATCACTATAGAAATAAGCAAGATCTCTTTCAACTTGATCAGATACATCTACATATTTTCCACTTTTACTTCTACTATGAACCTCTTTCATTAGATTTATGGCCCTACTCTTCTTTTTTATTCTAAAGTAACACCACGCTAAATTGAAAGCATCTTTTGTCCACCACTTCTGATTTTTATCTCTTAGTGCACTTGAATATAGATTTGCAGCCTTTGAGTACTTCTTTTGATTATAGTACATTTCAGCTAAAAGAAGCTGTGACTTAATCTGTGTTTGACTATTCTTGCGAGCATTTTGATTAGCTTTCTTAAAGAATTGAAGCGCTCTCTTTGGTTGTTGAAATTCGCGAGCGTTATAAGCAAGGATATAGTAAACCTCACCTTTATTTTTAAACCTTGGAAATCTTTTCAAAATATAGAAACAAGTTTTTTGAGCATTTACAAATAACTTCTTAGACTTTGAAAAGAATTTCTTCTTACTTGTACTTCTTCTTTGTTCTGGAGATAAAGTTAAGTAATTATAATTCTCTCTTTCTTTTATCAGTCTTGCTTTCTCAAGATATAACTCAGCCATTCTCAATAATAAATTAGGGTTTCGAGCTCCCACTTGTTTATTTAAACGAGAAATTTCATTCAGTTCTTCATCAATAACTTCAATAAGCTGACTACGCCTCTGCTCAATGTTGGCCATAGAAGGAACTGAAAGAATAAGAAATAATAGTAGTAATACTTTTTTCATAATTAATTACATTCTGACTTCAATGAGAATACATAATCGCCTAATTCGTCGGCCCAAAATTCACCATTAAATGTCCAAAAATATTGTTTTTCGTTACGTTTTAAATTTCTAATATTTCCACGAGATCTTACGCCTTCATATTTTGTATTATAAAGAATGGCCTTTTTTCTCGCTAAAACTTCTAGCTTGATATAACTCATACCTTCAAAAGCTTTATTCAGCTGAGCTGTATATTGCATGATTCCCTTTCTCACATATGCACCTAACAAATCTCTTTGAAGGACAAGGCTATCTTTCAAGTTTCTCAAAAATATTTTTTGTGCTGAGCCAGATGAAAGCTTTTTAACTTTTTCAATCTCTTTTCTTCCTTCAGAAAAAGTTACAAACATTTCTCTGTAAGCCGGATCGTTTCGAATACCTTTAATATACTTATCAAGAAGTTTGTTTCCACTTGGTGTCCCTTTTGAATAACTTTTCATTAATAAGTAATAATATTTATAATCTTTTCTATGTTTTCTTAAGAATCCCTTTAGCTTAGAGTGATCACTCGTATAGGCCTTGTAAAAACCATCTACAACATTTCTTGTATCGTTCCAAAGACACAACTCCATGTAAGTAAGAGCTCGTAATACATCTATTTCTGGATTAAAAATGAAATCTAAAACCGGAGCTTTGTAAGTAACTAGTTTTCCTAACGTTCTGTTATAGTCTCTCAGATAAAAACTATTCCATGCTTCTTCAAAAAGAATTTCTGGCCAAATATAAGAGCTCTTCTCGAGATCTAAATAACTAAGATTAGCTTCTTCAAATTTCTTTGCTGCAAACTGTGTTCTTGCAACACCAACAATACAGTAGTCCCTATTGATTTCTAATTGACGAGTTCTGTTTGCATCATTTTTATAATCACTTCTTTGATCATTACTTACTGAAACACATCTCTTATATGAGCTTACAGCATTATCTGTTTTCCCTAGTAAGCTAAAAGCACTTGCTTCGAGAAAAAGAGCGAAGGGCTTAGCTGCATGATCACCAGGGATCGCTTTATTTAATACTTGCAATGTTTTTGAATATTGTTTTTTTCTAAATAGTTTCTTTGCATAAATATACTTAAGCATTGGAGCTGTTGAAGAAGATAATGCGGAATCAGGAAGAACTTCAAATTGTTTAATTCCGACTTCAGAAACGATCTCATCAATCAACTTATCAAGTTCTCTATTTGATTGACCTTTGTTTCGAAAGAGATACTCTTTCACATAGGGAATACTTGTAAAATAGAGCCCGTCATTAACTAAATTTTCTATTACTCTTGGATAGACTTTATAATTTCCGCCATTGGCCTTCAAAATAGTCCATGCTCTATTAGCATTAGCGAAACTGCTAGTGCTCAAAAGTAATGATAATGTAATGAATATTAATTTCATCATTACTCCTTAGAAGCTATATCCTAGTGAAAGTGCTAAGTCCCAGTTTGAATACCATGTTTTCTTTGCGTTAGTTAAAGCTGCCTGCTCAGCTTGATAGTGAATTGCAGTTAAATCTAAACGAATATCAACATTTTCAGTTACATAAAACTTAAGGGCCGTATCCCACATAATTCCAGTATGAGATTCTGCGATCTGATTACTTCTTTGATTAATATTTAAGAACTCATCTTTGTTATTCTCTTCATCAATCTTTGCCATTCCAAGACCAATAATCCAATCGAAGTAGATAATCTTATTGAATGTATTAACTTTTGCGTAGAATGGCGACCATAGTAGCATTCCACCTGAATAACTTTGAATAATTCTTCTAAAAGGGATTGAACCTGCGCTCCCTTCATTTCTAACGGTAGCAGCAGTGGAGTTCTCCTTTCCACTGTTTTGAGAGTATAAAAATTCAAATCCAAATTCTTCTTTAAAAAAGTAACCTACTCGTCCTTGAAAAACAGTTGCATCAACAAAGGCTTCTCCCGTTGTTAAACCGAAACCACCGTTAACATGGAGTCTTCCCTTTTTTCTAAATTTTCTATTTTGAAGTACATAAACTTCTTTATCAGGATCAAGCCAATTGAAGTTATATACATCACCTTCAGCAGCTTCACTAAACTGAGGAAATAAAAAAATAAAAGAAACGAATAGAATTAGATTTTTTTTAATAAACATTTTTCGCATCCTGCTTCAATGTTAAAAAGATTAAATTTTAACTAGTTATCACTTCTTTTATTCTAACATGACGCTAGTTTTGAGCAATAGAGTCGGTGTTTGGGTGGCATAAATTTCCATAAGGACACATTAGACAATGTTGAGTGTTTTCTTCAGATAAAGATGATAACTTTTGCCAATATTTAAATAACTCATCTTTTAACTCGGATAAAGTATAGCTTCTAGTAATATTTTTCTGATCATCAACAAATGAAACTGTTAGGTTTACTTTGCCCGTATCCCCCATCTCATGGGCATAAGCGACGGCATAGCATTGCAGCTGAAACCAATAAGGCCCTAGCTTTTCCTCATTGTATCTTCCCGTTTTGAAGTCCCAAATTTCTAAATCATTACCCTTATCTTTAGGAACAAGAACGAGATCCGGTGTTCCCGAAATCATTTGACCAAAAAGGACAAACTTTAATGGTACTTCAGAAACTAAACTATAGTTTTCTTGTCTACTTTCAAGCTCTGATTTAATAAAATTTAGCTGTTTATGATAAAAGTCAGGACAATCCATTGGAATAACAAAGTTTCGAAGGATCATCTTGCTAAGATAATCATGAACTTCTATCCCTCTTGCAATAATTTGTTCAAGAGAGGTTTTAGGTCTAGCCTCATAGGCTTCTTCATCACGATCTTCTTTTCCTTCTTTAATAGCAAAATTGACTATATCATCTTCGTCATTTTGATTAAGCCAAATATCATCTAACTTCAAAATATTTTTTAAATAATACTTTCTAGGACATTGTGTTAATAATGCAAGTTTCGTAACTGATGTTTCAGCAGAGAAACCAGATATCATACTTTCTTCAGATGAATGAACCCCGAGAGTATCCTTATGAAAGAACGGCTTGGGGTTATTTAAAAGCTTCAATTCGTTTTCATCTAATTCAAAAGTAAAAGCATTAGTCACTTTTTCTTGATTGATATGCGTTCTTACAACTTCACTAATTTTTTCAGCATCATTTTCCCAAGAACGTAATCCAACAATCCAACTATTATCTGAATATTTCGAAGGCTTTCCCCCATACTCAATATCAAACCAAGTCAGAGTATGACATGCTCTAGTACAAGCGACATAGAAAAGTCTCTTACTTTCTGAAAATTCTTTTTTAATATTTAATAGATCCTCATAGATAAAAACTGGGCTCTTATAATATTTTTTAGAAAAAGAGCTCGACTTCCACTTGAAGCTCCAAGGAAGTTTACCGAACTTATTCCTATTTCCTTGCCTTCTCCCGTTAGTGTGAATGCCTGCCAAGACCACTTCATCAAATTCAAGTCCCTTAGAAGCATGGGCGGTCATAATCACAATTTTTTCAACATTCTCTCCAAATTGAAACTCAATTGAATAATTCTCAGATGAATTTACACCAAGGAGTTTTAATACTTCCTCAGGATTACCATTTGACTGAGAACATATCGACTGAACAAGATTTAAATTGTTCTTATAATTTGAATTAGAAATATTATTTGAAAATAAAAACTTCTGAAATGCAGACCATACGCCGACGATTTTAACATCTCCTACAAAGTCTCTAATCTTAATATCTAAACTATCTAGTCCCAGATTCATTAATGATAAATAACTTGCGATTTTAAGAAAGCAACTATTAATGTCTTCTCCTGCTTCCTCCATCAGTAATGTTTCAATCAAAGATGAAAAAATACCAATAATTGGATCTGAAGATAGTTGAATTTTTATCTGACAAGTGAATCCAATATTGTTTTTGATAAAAAGAGGAACTAAGTACTTAGTTGGAGTCAGCTTTCTATAAAGTAAACAAACCTGATGCCCTAAATTATCTTTTGTTAAATAATCATAAATAGCTTGAGCCTCAATACATTCAATTTTCCCCTGATCTAATGTTTTTGTTTCTTCAATATCATCCACCAGGATTGATACTTTTTTAAGAATTCCATTCCTTTCAAATCCTGGATACTTTTGATACTCAACTGGTACTGAGTTGGAATCCGCTCCCGCAAACCCCTCTCCTTTTTTGAATAGATTTTCAAAAAGAAGATTGTTGTATTCAATTATATTTTGCTGAGAACGATAGTTGTTAGTCATAGAAAGTCTGGGAACTAGCTCAAGACATCTTTTAAAAACACCAAGTTCTCCTCCACGAAACCCATAAATTGCTTGTTTCATATCGCCGACACAAAAAATTCTTTGATAATTACTTTTTACAAGCTTTTCAATAATTTCAAATTGTATTTCTGATGTGTCTTGAAATTCATCTACAATAATATAATCAAATTTTTCATAAAGAGAGTCTTGAACGTCGACATTATCAAGCCCTTCTAAAACATAGTATTCTAGATCGGCAAAAGTGAGCCCTGGAATTCTAATATAATTCTTTTCTATGAAATTAAAGAGATTTTTAACAAGGCTTGCCCAAGGTAAGATTTTGGTATCAAAATCATTTTCATAGGCCTGAAAACTCTCAAGATAATCTTTAGCAAACTTAATATATTTTTTGAGAAGCTCGTTATACTCTATAAGTTCTTCTGGAGCTGTCTTTTTAGGCACACTAGGATGACGCCCGTAAGCTGCAGCATATTCAAGAACAGCAGACATTCCCTCTAATGACGTTATGTCATTATTAGAAATTACCTCTTCTAATCCCTGAAAGTAAGTTACATATTTAGGGTTTTTACCTTTGCTATCAAAATGAGCAAAAATAGAAAAAGGTTTATTAATTTCTGTCAAACCTTCTAATTCTAATATTCTAAAAACTTCTTCACTAAGTTTTGGGTTATGAGATAGATCAAACTTTTTCCAAAGGGCCCTAAGTTCAGGACTTTGAAAGATTGAAACCATTGCAGAAATCAAATCTTTCTTTTCTATTAAAACAAGTTCTTTAACCTGATCAAAGATTTCTGTATTCTTGCAGTAAAGAACCCATTCAATAAATAATTTTTCGATTTTAGACCTTAACTCAACTGGTCCTATAATTTCATTCGCGACAGGTACATTCTTAAATATACCTAGAGTTAATAATTTAAAACAGAATCCGTCGATAGTTGTAACCGTCATATAGTCGAGACTTTCTAGGCAAAGTTTCCAAAAAATCGTGTTTTCAGTATCGACATCCATTTGTTGAACAATCCGCCTATGTAATCTTAAGCTTAGTTCTCCCGCTGCCTTTTTCGTAAATGTCATAAGGACTTTCTTTGACATAAAAGTTCTTAATGATGAACTAATATCAATTTCATTTAATTGTTTATTCTTAGCATCTTCCAAAAATTTATTGAGAAGAAAGATAGTATGCTCGACAAGAACGAATGTCTTACCAGAACCAGCTCCGGCTTCTAGAAGAAAACCACCATTATGCTCTATCGCAAGTTTTTGTTCATCATTAGGAGTTCTTAGTGGTTGTACTGCACTACTCATAACTCACCCCTATGGCATAAATTTTCAACAACACAATACTGACAAGCATCCTTATCGACAGGATAAGCTTGAAACTCTTTTTCTTTTTGTAAATTAGAAAACTGTTCATCAAATAAATCATTAAATTCAGAAAGTTTCTCATCTAACGTTTCAGAAATAACTTCATAATTTGCCTCTTCACAAAAGCCTTTCTCTTTGAAAAAAGAATTAACCTCTTTTTCTTCAGAGAAGAAAAGTGATTCATTTGGATCTGAAAGACAAAGATAACCCCATAACTTCCAACGAGAGACATCTTTAAGAAAGTTTAAGTAATACCAAATTTGGATTTTCCTAAACTTTTTAAGTTGGTTTTTATCGGGAATACTAGAAGCCCCTCTTTTAAAATCAATTAAAATGCTTCCTAAAGCCGGGCCCGAAGCAATGCAGTCAATTCGACCAGTATTTCTTTCGCCTTGGAGCTCGAGCTCAAATTTAAACTCAGTATCCTTATCGATATCTAAAAGTTTTAATAATTGTGTAATTCCATTCTTTGAATGATTCTGGATTTCATATAGACATTCTAAGTATTGTTCTTCATCTAGAGATTTTTTATTTTCAGATAGGTAACTATCAAGTGTTCTTTCACATGTCTTTTCAAACCTTTCTTTTTCCCAGCTGGCCCCTTCTTCTATATAGTATTGGACAACTAAGTGTTCCAACTCTCCTAAAATTCGAGGTTCTAGAGGCTCTGGTCTTATATTTGGGAAATCCCATTTAAGAATATGGTTAAATAAGTATTTTCTCGGACAATCGATAAAACTTTGAAGTCTAGAGGCAGATAGCTTTTTAATTTCTTTAAAATTTTCTGGTACTAACTTCTGGAGTACGTCGGCTCCGCTCTTGTTACTTCTATCAATTGTTAGTTCTTTTTCTTCTGAGTTTTCAAATTTATCAACAACAGAGCTCCACTCTAGACTAGAATCAAGTAAGCCCTTTTCCATCAAAACCAGTGTCTTTGCTGAGTTCCATATTTCTTTAATTTGATTCGAAACAATTTGGAATTCCATTTCAGGGTTTCGAATAGGCCCAATTGTAGCGAGAATTTTCAAACTATCATCAGAATAAACTTTAGCACCGGCTTTTACTTTGTCGTATTCAGAGGTAACTACAAACAATGTTTTATCATCTTCACTAACACTTCCAATTTCTTTTAAACCGATTATCTGTTTTGATTTTTCTTTATTTATTAAAGGCATTAGATAGTTACGAGGCGAATTTAGAGTAGAAACTTCAATAAGGACTTTCAAATCAAAAAAAGTTACATCTTCAATATAATCCGATAGGTCTTCCCATTGAGAAAATGAATTCTCAAATAGCTCAATTGCCTTAACCATTCTAAAGTCACTTTTTGATACTGATTCACTTTTCAATTCTTTTAGAAAATGAAACATTTCATCTACCGAAATCGAATCTGAGTCACTAACAGTTATCTTTTGTTCTAACTCATCCCGAATCAAAGATAATTTTTCAGATATTAGATCCTGTTCAACTTTAAATGCAAAATTTGAAAGGGGAATTTCAAAATACTGTCCAACTGTAGGGTTTCTCTGGCCCAATAGAACCTTTTCACTTTCTTGCCATTCCGGACTTAAGTTTTTAATGGCCTCTGAAAGTCTTCCTTTAGAGAAGTTTATGAAATTAAAACTCTTACTTTCAATATACTCAGTTTCAAGATCAACGATCTCAGCATTCCCCGACTCAAGCCATTTTATCCAGTCAACAAGAGATGCTTTTTCAAATAAGTCTTTATAAAAAGGTATATAAACGTTATTGAAAATAGAGAGAGCTTTTATGTAGTCTACTTGAGCAGAACTAATATGAGAGAACCCCCAAAAAATAATATTTTCTTCTCTTGGAATCTCATCGACAAATTCATGTTCACCATCTCTGAGAAAATCAGTAATCAATGTTAAAGACTTATGTTCATCTATAAGAGGTCGAACTTCCATATAAGCCCAGAATAATTTTACAATCTGAACGAGTTCCTCATCTACCTCTTCTAATACTTCATCAATGAGCTCTATATTTGTGGTATAACCTCTAAACTCAGTAAGAATAGTAAATGCTTGCTCAAAGTAGTTTTCAGACAAATGAGCAAACTTACTTTTAAAAACCGCACCTAACTCGAGATATATTTGAGACTTTCTATTTTGTTTAGGAGACTCTTCACTTGTAACCTTAAGCATTTCTGAAGCAAATTTAGAAACTGTCATCGAAGTTATTGACTCATTTTCACTAACTGCTTTTAAACTTCCTACAGTGTCTGCCACCTGTGGGTTAGGACAAACGATAGATGTCTTATTCTCTAAACTCTCTAGAAAATTTAAGTTATTGAGATCAGATTGTTGTTTATATAAGATTATGCTTAGCGACATCAAGTTCTCCGAGACAGCTTGCCTTCAGTATGTTAACTCAATCTTTTAGTTTCTTTAAGCATTGTTTGAGGATTTATGAAAGAAAGTAAATTGCTAAGTTTTATCAATAAAGAGAAGTCTTTTACTATTCATTTTTTTGAAGGGCAGAAGCTTATTCATGATCTTGCAATTATTCATGATGTTAAAGATAAAGGCTTTTCATACTTTAGAGATTCAATCCTTTCACTTGTTCCCTTAAATGCTTTTTTGAAACCAAATGAAAACTTTGGACTCTATGTTGACTCTGAAGAGCCTTATTTTAAGCTTAAAATTGAAATGAATGAAGCAGGCTTTCTAAGGACTCTTCTTATGCCAGAGACCTTTAAAGAAAACCCAAGCGAGATCACTGGTATAGTCAGGCTTTCTAAAATTTTTCCAGGACAGAGCCAGCCTTATAATTCCCTAATTGAACTAAACAAAACTAAAACAAACGATATAGTAGCTAAAATTTTAGATATCAGTTACCAGCTTAATTCTGAAATTATTATTTCAGAGAACTCAGATCAATGCGTACTAGTCACAAAACTTCCTCAAGTGAAAATTGATAAAGAAGAGATTCTCGAAAATATTTCTTTGAAAGAGTATATCCTTCAAAATCAACAATTTTTAAACGAAGTAATGGATAAAGGAATTAATAATTCAGATGAAATTATTAATTCATTCAAAGAAAAAGACTTTGTATATCTCTTAGGAAAACAAATTGAATTCAAATGTAATTGTTCTAGAGAAAGGATGCTCAATGGTATTATTTCACTTGCTTCACAACATTCTATTGAAGAAATTTTCGAAGACAAAGATAACATCGAAACAAGATGCGATTATTGCAAAACCTATTATCAAATTGATAAAAAAGAGCTTACTGATTTAATTAAGCATTAGAAAAGTTTCTTAAAAGAGTCTAGAGAAAGATTTTTCTCCTTTGATCTCCAAATCATTCTTTTTAAAACCTCAGACTCGGAGTAAAAGCCACAAAAGTTTTCACTTGCAGGTCCGTTCGCATAACTTTGAGAGAGTAAAGATGTATTTCTAAAGAAGACATTCTTTCCAGACTTCTCAAACTCAGCCCACTTCTTTCCATCCTTAGGAAATTCAAAATTTAATGAGTTACTTGTAGTCAAAAGAACGAGTGTGTCTTTAGAGTTCCTTGAGAAATCCAAGAATAACTCATAAATTTTAGCAATCTCTAGTAATCTTTCCTTCGCAAGCTCAATATCCTTTCGCTTCAAAGCTGCTAAATATTTGAAGTCTCTAATTAAGAAAAATGATCGATTACTTTTATCTTTAAGACTATTCCAAATTTTCTTAACGTTAACTTGCAAAGACGAAATACAATCTCCTGATGAACATGCCTTATCGTAGAAGATCCCTTTATCTAAATCTAATTGCTCTTGATAATGAAATGTTCTGTTCTTTTTAGTTTTTCGCTTACTCATTTTATAAAGAGAAGTGCTTTCAGCTAAACCTAACTTTTCATTCCCATCACACTCAGAAAGTCTATCAACTGACTCATTTTCAGACATAAGGTTTTCTAGAATTACCGGCTTATAGCCAGCATCTGCATAGAGTTTCCAAACAGGGTCTCTTTTAAGAGGATCACATTTATTTTTAAGGTCTGGAGTTCCAAAAATTTGAGACTCAAAAGATTTGTTCACAGGAGGTCTTAAAGAGTAAAGGTTATAACTCCACATCTGCCCGACACATTGAGCTTTTTCCATAGGCGTAACAATATTAGCATTTGATAAGTTAAAGCGAAGCATGGCCAAATGCTCTGAGCTCAAACCTGCGACTTGCATCCAGATAATTCTCTTAGGCTGCTTACTAAAGCTATGATCTTTTAGGCCGATCGTTTCAATTCTCCCACACCCAATAAGAACGATTGATAAAAATATATATTTGACTAGTTGTTTCATTGATTCTCCAATTCCAAAAATCATTCTAACTAAAAAATAAGAAAAATTAAATTACCTGACTAATATACACCGCTAATGTTTGAATAACCTAACAACTAGCGAAAATTTCTCGTTTTATTATCCTTAGAAATCCACTATTCTATTAGAGATAAATTCTTAAAAACATGACTACAATAAAGAGAGGAATTCATGGACGTGAATGCAACTAGAGAAATTATGTGGAGTATCCCTGCCCCATTCAAAACAATTATGTATGTTTTGTTTGTTGTCAGTACTCTTGCCATGATTAAAGGTCTCTATGACAAACTTCAGTTTGCTGTCAAAGGCGAAGGCGTTGAAGGACTTAAAAAGCTTTTACCAGAAAAATTAAATTGGTCTAATTTTTTGAAGACATCTTTCCTTACTGGTAAAGTTCCACGTTTTCAGAATGTTGCAACTCTTCATGGGTTAATTTTCTATGGTTTCGTTATTCTTTGGATCGCAACTGACCTAGTAGCTATTCATTACGATACACCTTTCAAAGTTTTTCATGGAACAACTTACATCGTGATTTCTTTCTTAGCTGATATGGCCGGACTCATGATCTTAGTAGGTTTATGTATGGCCTACTATCGTCGTTATGTTCTAAAGCCTGACTACCTTTCAGCAACAAAGCCTAGTCAAGAAAAGATGATGTACGCCATGCTCTTTGCTCTTGTTATTATTGGTTACTTTATTGAAGGTTTAAGAATTCTTGGAACAGGGATGCCGATTGGTGAAAAGTCATGGTCACCTGTAGGTTGGATGCTCGCAAGTATCTTTCAAAATTTCAACTTTTCAGATGCCGCTCTAGCAAATACATACCGTGGTCTTTGGTTCTTCCATATGGTAAATACAATGGCCTTCATTATTTCAATTGGGTACACAAAGTTTTCTCATATTGTATTTTTACCATTTGCTTCTTTAGTAACTCCACCAAGAAGAGGTGCAGTACTTGAGCCAATGAACTTCGAAGATGAAAATGCAGAAACTTTTGGTTTAGGTAAACTATCTGAGCTTACTCATAAGAACACATTAGATCTTTTAACTTGTGTTGAGTGTGGGCGTTGTACTCAAGTTTGTCCTGCTAACCTTGCAGGTAAACCTCTAGACCCTAAGAAAATTATTACTAAAACAAGAGACCTTGCTTACGAAACAAAAGCTAAAGGTGAAACAGACGCTGAACTTTGGGGAGAAAGTCCAATCTTCATGAATCATGAGATCGATGCTTGTACGACTTGTGGTGCTTGTATGGAAGAATGTCCAGCCAATATTGAACATGTAGATATCATCATGGAAGCTAAGAGATATAAAACTCTTACTCTTGGTGAAATTCAGCCTGCCGCAGGTGATGCTGCTAATAAGATTAGAGTAAATGGTAACCCATGGGGTATCACTCAAGACGATCGTTTTAAGTGGGCTGACGGATTAGATGTTCCAGTTATTACTCCAGAAAAGAAAGTTGATTACTTATACTATGTTGGATGTGCAGGAAGTTACGATGCTTCAAACCAAAAGGTTGTTCAAGATACAGTTATGCTTTTAAAGAAAGCAGGTGTTGATTTTGCAGTGATGGGGAAAACTGAAAAATGTAACGGAGATCCAATCAGAAGATTTGGAGATGAATATACTTTCTATGAAGTTGCTATTGAAAATATTGCAAACATGAATCAATACAAATTCGATAAAGTTGTTACTCATTGTCCACACTGTCTTCACACAATTGGAAAAGAGTATGCAAAATTTGAAGATGGTGCCTTTGAAACTGTTCATCACACTGAACTCCTAGGAGACTTAGTAAGAACAGGAAAGCTTAAGCCGACTAAGCCAGTGAATCAGGAACTGACTTATCATGACCCTTGTTACCTAGGTAGACATCATGGTGAGTACGATGCTCCAAGAGAGATTCTTAAAGCGATTCCAGGAATCACTTTAACAGAAATGGATAAAAATAGAGACAAGGCCCTATGCTGTGGAATGGGTGGTGGAAATATGTGGTATGAGTTGCCTGAAGGTGAGCATATTGCAGTAAATAGACTTAAAGAAATTGGTGATTCAAAAGCTCCAAAGCTAGCGACATCATGTTCGTACTGTCTCATCAACTTTCACTCATCAAAAGGACAAGTTGATAGCACTGAGAATCTAGAAATAGATGACATTGCTTCGATTCTTGCTGAATCTGTTGATTAATGAGAAATATTTTTTTTGTAACCCTACTTCTAATAAGTAGGGTTACATATTCAAAGCAAGTTCCAGGATTAATTAAAACTCTCCAAACGATAGTAAATGATCACCGAGGAGATTATGCAAAATATATCCAAAAACTAAGAACAGGCTTCAACCCCTCACAAATTCCTGCAGACTGGTCTAAACAAGATATTGAAATTGATTCTCTATTCCTTCAAAGTATCTCACTTCATTCAGACGAGAAATACCTTAAGCTTGTTAACTTAAATGACTGCTCATTTGCAGCTCTTATTGAAAATGATTTGTTAAAGACTACACTTGGTTATCCTCAAGATATTCCGATTATTCTCAAGAAAGAAAACAGAACGATATTGATACCAAAAGAAGAATTTACTAAAGGGATCTATCAAAATAAATGCTTCAACTATTTACAGATTTCAAAGCTCTTTGAATCTCTCAATTTAAAAAATTCTCTAAAGGCCATTAATTATCGTACTCCTAAGTCACAAACAGAGTGTGATAATATTCTTAAAGACTGGTACTCTAATCCTTATCTTCCATACTTATGTGAGATTCCAGAAAAAATTAGTCGTGGTCAAAGAGCGAGACTCTACTTAAATCAAAATCCAGGCGTCTCCATTGCTCAAAGAAGACTGATGAACGCTAGGATAAGAGACGGCGAGTTTTTTGAAAAAAATAGTGATTTCTTCCAACAAAACTATTTTAGAAATCTATGTAACTCTGTAACTGATAAGAAAATCTTCTGCTCGCCCTATCTAGCAGATGATGTCTGGAGTAAAGTTCTTAATGGAGAAAAGCCAAAGTATGTACTTGAAAATCTTTGTCGTAACTTCTTTGGCAATCAATCTCTTAGCAAGAAGCAATTACAACGTTGTGTTAAGAAATTTAAGGATGAACCTCATCTATGCACAACGAGAGGACAAGATGGTTATCCTTCACTCTTTCCTAGACCGAATTGTAATGCTCTTTCTGTCGCTCTCAACAATGGAAGGCTTAAAACCAAATATACGGACTGCCCGGGAAGAATTAATAACTCCGCCTTAACAAATACTCATAGAGTTCTTAATCATTTATTTGATAATATTTTCGAATCAACTCCTAATAGTTGTCACAGTGAAGCCAACTACAATATCAGTAAACTTTCTATCGAATCTAAAACAGAAGAAATCTGGCCATTAAAGGTATGCTACAAAGACCTTGTTGATAAAAAGAAGCAGTGTGAGCTCTATATACCGGGAGATTATAAAGCCGTTGATTATAATGAAGAAATGGTCGTTAGAAATATCTTATTCAAACTTAATAAGGTTAAGGACTATAAAACATGTAAGCTCGTTTCAAAAAGAAAATACAAGCCTGTAAAACTTGAATACAAGAATGGATGTTTCATAGTTTATGATGATCAAAGCTGTAGTAATAGTTTCTGTGAAAGAAAGATTTTCGTTGATAAAGATGAAATCAAAGAAATTTCTTATGAAGGTATCGTTTCTTTTGATTACTTTCCAACAAATTACATCAACTCAAAGTCTTCTATACAAAAATTAATAGAAACCTTTTACAAGAAGAAATTCCAAGCGATTAAAAATATTACGGAACTAGAGGTTTATTTAAAGAACCAAAAAGAGGGCATTATCCAAGGGGTTGGATGTAGCGAAGATATTTATCCAAGATTCTTTTCAAGAAAAACATTAAATCAATGTACCCCACTACCTTTTATTATTGATGGTGCAATTACGAAAAATGAAAATAAATTATTAGTTTTCAGATCTAGTTTAGATAGTGTTCATTATCCAAGACTCGTTCCTTGGAACTTTGTCTTTACAGGCCTATCTAATATGAAAGAACAGCACCCTTTAAAATCGTGGTTATTATATGGAACGAAGTAAGAAGTTTTTAATATTCTTAAGCTTGTTTTCAGTATCTCTGCTGGCAGATACAAAACTATCGATTCTTAAAACAAAGCAATCTCTTGATAATTTACGTTATATTAGTGCTGATGGAAACATCACATACTATCAAAGAGCATCAGGAACTCTACTACTCTCAACAAACTACAAAGTTTTTGAAGTCAGTAAGTCTTCTAAGAAAACTCAATACTATGTCACAGCGACAGAAGCAAAAAAGTATGTCGTCATTGAAAGAAACCCTACTTATCATACTTTCTATGACCAAAGGGGGATAAACGACATTCTAATTTCAGGATATGGAAGTGAGAGATCTAAACTTGTAGGAAAAGGAACAGATCCTCAACTTCACCTTAATGATCAGTGGTATAGTTTCTATCAACCATATACTAAAAAGTTATATCTAAATAACTCTTCTCAAGAATCAATTAGCTTTAACGTAACTTTAGCAAGTACCCAAAATCCTTATTTTATTCCGAGCAGAGTAATGCCTGATAATAACACTGTTGTGTTTACAGACTACAACCAGAAAGGTTTCCCAGGAATACTTGTTTTTTCGTTTAGTAGTAAGAAAATTAAGGTCTTAAAGAAATATCAGTCTCCAAATACTCAGATTAAACTTTGCAAGATTAATGATCAGCTTATTATTGCGAAAACTAGTTTCGATTCTCTTGAGAAAGGAACGACTATTTCTTCAATCTCTTTTAAAAACTTCAGTGTAGAAAATGAAAAGATACTCTATCAATCGAAAGAAAATGACATTATCAATCTCGTTTGCACTCAAAAAGACTCCCTTGTTTACTTCTTCAAAACATTTCGTAATGAAGTCGGTAAACTTACCTACGAAGCCGCTTCTCTTAATGTGAAGGATAAAAAAGTAGCCGTTCTTGGAGACCTAAAGTTTGCAAACCAAATCATAAACATGGATGGAAATATATTTATCCCTTACTTATCTAATTACTATGTGCTCAAAGGAAAAAGTGATTTCACAGATTACGATCAATTGAGTAAGGAAGGACAAGAATGAAGTTACTTATTTGCCTATTCATGCTTGCAAATTTCAATGCTACAGCTTCAAGTTATAAAGCAAAGGAATTATTACCTTTTGAACTTGAATCAATGATTGAATCTCTTCCTTGGGATATTTATTCTCTAAAAGAAAAAGAAATGATAAACGGCATAGTTAAAGAACTTGATGCCAAACTTTCTAGACTTAACGAAAAAGAAAGGTATTTATTCGCAAAAACAACGCTAATAAGATACTTCCTTAAACATCCACCTTCAGAGTCTATTAGTGAATCAATTTATAATCGATCTATTCTGAGAGAAATAAGAAATTCTTTTTCTAAAGAGAAGCAAACCAAGTTTGTAAACTGGCTTATGAGGGCCATTCTTTCTGATATTGAAGATATTTTTAATTCTGCTCAATATGTAAATTTACAAGGAAAAGATCCTAAGTCTATTCCCGTTCTAAGAAAAAAATTTCAATTAATAGGGCCTTGGGTGCAGTTTTTTATGGGTAAGTCCCGTAAAGAAATCGACTTTGCTTTAAGCACAAAGTACTTAGAAGCAATCAAGTTTTTAAATTCTAAAATTGAAACATATGTTAATTTTAAAACTATGAAGAAGAACTTCTTTGAGCCAAGTAAGAAGCTTGCTTACTTTACTATTGAGAGAGAAACAAAAGTTCCAGAGATTGAAAATGAAATTCTCTCTATAATAGATGATGTGATTAAGAAGCATGAGAAAGCTGGTATACCCACTCCAGTTGAAGACTGGGTTCCTCATGATGACGACATCGCTAAGAAGCAAAAGGCCAATATCATTAAAGAAGCCGATCCTGATTATGTTAAGCCAGAAACTCTACCTGAACCGGTTAATGATTGGTTATACGAAATTTAGGCGTTATCTTTAGATGGCGGTTTGTACATATGGCCGTAGGCTAGCCACATTCCTTCACTAATTTTTTTAATCAGATCAGGATCAAACTGCTTTCCATTATCATAGTCGAGAACTTTTAAAGCAGCTCTATACTTCTCTTTCTTTGGTTTGTGTTTATTCTCAAAAACAGCATTATCAAAAACATTCGCGATCTGAACAATTTTTGCTAGACCAAAGATTGCATTATTTTTAAGCCCTTCAGGAAATCCATTTCCATTAAATTGTTCGTGATGCTGTTCAATAATCTTAATGACTTCAGCTGGAACGTCTGGAATTTTAGAAGCGATCTTAGATCCTTTCTTTGGATGATCTTGAATGGCCTGATTATACTTTAAGTTCTGTTTATTCTCTAAGACATCTTTTGGAATTTTCATCTTTCCATAGTCATGAAGGAGAGCCCCCATATAGAGTTTTGATAAAACTTCTCCATTGCCATGTCCGAGCAAAAGAGAAATATAAAGTGATACATTGGCCACATTCATTGCATGGTCGGCCATACTATCACTATGTGAAGTTAACTTTGCAATAATACTCGAAGGAATTTTCTCAGTTTGAATATGCTCAATAAAGTCATCCACTTGGTCTTGAAGTAACTCAACAACTCCAGAATCAAGTTCTAAATCCGCAAATGTATCCAAAACTTTCTCTCTAATATTCTCAGTTTTTTCAACAGTCTCGACATACTCTTCGCCGACCTCTTCAACAACCTCTTGAATGACTTCTTGTCTCATATTCTTAAGCCACTCGATCACTTTAATTAAGTTGTCTTTTAGAACATAAATATCTTTTATATTTTTCTCGATAAAGTAATCGATTTTTTCAGACTCAAGTTCATCACCTTCATGTTTGAACTTAATAAACTTCTCATTGATATGAAGATAAATATCGGCACAAAGAACCTTATCGGCCTTGAATTGTGAGACCGGAACGGCCACATATTCTCTATTTTCACTGTCCTTAAGTACATTATCGTTCATATAAATAATATTATAGCCTAATTAGTTGAAATTACGATCTAAGAATACTTTTCCAGTTCGCGTAGATTTTGCTATATTCCTTGCCTAAATAACTGCAAAATAAAGGGCTTACGCACATGACTCTAAGCAAAAAACCATATCGCGGAACCAGAGATTTCTTCCCAAAAGATAAGAGAGTTCAAGACTATATGTTTTCGAAGATGTCGGAAGCGGCTAATCTCTATGGATATGAGCCATATGATGGTCCACTTTTAGAAGAAGTTGAGCTTTATAAAGCGAAAAGTGGTGAAGAATTAATCAACGATCAGATTTATTCATTCAATGATCGTGGAGAAAGATTTGTGGCCATCAGACCAGAGATGACTCCAACTGTTGCGAGAATGGTGGCGCAGATTCACAAAGAGCAGGCAAAACCAATCCGTTGGTTCTCTATTCCAAATCTCATGAGATATGAAAAACCCCAAAGAGGAAGACTTCGTGAACATTGGCAATTTAACTGTGATGTCTTTGGAGCACCTGGAAGATTTGGTGAAATCGAGATTCTTCAAGTTGCCGCTCAACTATTAGAGTCATTTGGTGCCAATGAGAAGAACTTTGAAATTCTCATTAACGATCGTGAGATCGTTGATCATATTTTTTCTAATTTGATTAAAGCAGATCAAGAGCAAACTTATAGACTTTATAAAATCGTAGATAAATCGAAGAAGGTTGATGAAGCTGCCATTAATAAAATGGTAGATGAAGTAGGCTTAAGTGCAGACGGCAAAGACGCATTTCTTAAGTACCTAACACTAACAAGCTTTGAAGATCTAAAAGCTTTCGTTTCAACTTCTGATGCCAATCTTGATAGCTTTGATGAGTTCATCACTCTTTTAAATAACTCAAGTGTTTCTAAATATATTAAATACGATCCTACTATTGTGAGAGGTCTAGATTATTACACTGGTGTTGTCTTTGAAATTTTTGATAAGCACCCTGACAACCGTAGAGCTATTTGTGGTGGAGGTGCTTACGCTAACCTACTTCAGATCTTTAATGAAAAGCCACTTCCGGGTGTTGGTTTCGGTTTAGGAGATGTTACTCTGAGAGATTTTCTAGAAACGCATAATCTATTACCAGATCTAGAAAAAGATAATTTTGATATCTTCGTTACTTTTCAAGACGAAGGTGCAAGAGACGCTTCTCTTTCAATTGCTGATCAACTAAGAAAGCAGGGGATCAAAGCTGTTACACAGTTTGAAAAAGTAAAATTTAATAAAGTATTTAAACAAGCAGAGAAAAAGTCTGTTCGTTTTGTTTCTTTCCTTGGTGATCAGGAACTAGAGAAGAAAACAATTCTTATAAAGAATTTAGAGTCTAAAGAACAAAAAGAATTTAATCATTCTGATATTGAAGCTATCAGAGACTATATTAGAAGTTAGTTGAGGATAAAATGAGCAAAATCGAAATTCCAAAAACCTATTCGAGTAAAGATGCTGAATCTAAGTGGTATGATATTTGGGACAAAGGAAACTACTTTGCACCAAAGCCAGGGAAAGCAAAAGAGTCTTACTGTATTCTTATGCCTCCTCCAAATGTCACTGGTAAATTACACGCTGGCCACGCTCTAGACGTCACAACTCAAGATGCTCTGATTCGTTTCAAAAGAATGAAAGGTTTTGAAGCTCTATGGCTTCCGGGAATGGATCACGCTGGTATTGCTACTCAAAACGTAGTTGAAAAACTTGTTTGGGAACAAGAAAAGAAAACTCGTCATGACTTCACTCGTGAAGAATTTGTTGAAAAAATTTGGAAGTGGAAAGAAGAATACGGTGGAATTATCGCCAAACAGCAGCGAAGTCTCGGCGCCAGCCCAGACTGGAATTACTCTATGTTCACAATGGATGAAATTCCTAACCGTGCAGTAAGAAAAGTATTTACTGATCTTTATAACGAAGGTCTTATTTATCAAAGTGATTATATTATCAACTGGGATCCAGTTCTTCAGTCTGCTATCTCTGACGCTGAAGTTGAACATAAAGAAGTTAAAGGTGCTTTCTATCACCTACTCTATAAAGTTAAAGATTCTGATGTAACTTTAGAGATTGCCACAACAAGACCTGAAACTCTTCTTGGAGATACTGCTGTTTGTGTGCACCCAGAAGACGAAAGATTTAAAGATTTAATTGGAAAAACTGCGATTGTTCCAATTTGTAATAGAGAAGTTCCTATTCTAGCTGACGATTATGTTGATATGGAAAAAGGAACTGGTTGTCTTAAAGTAACTCCAGGTCATGACTTCAATGACTTTGAGATTGGGAAGAGACATGATCTTCCAATCGTAAATATCTTAAACAAAGACGCTACACTTAATGAACATGGATTAGATTTTGAAGGTCTTCATGTTAAGAAAGCAAGAAAAGCAATTCTTGAAAAACTTGAAGAACTTGGGCAGTTAAAAGAAGTTAAAGATCATGTTCATCAAGTTGGGCATGGTGATCGTTCTAAAGCTGTGATTGAGCCTATGGTTTCAAAGCAATGGTTTTTAAATGTACAAGACATGGCAAGCGTAGCAGTAGATGCTGTTGAAACAGATAAGACTACTTTCTATCCTAAGTCTTGGGAAAATACTTACTTCTCTTGGTTAAGAGAGCCTAAGAACTGGTGTATTTCTCGTCAGCTTTGGTGGGGACATCAAATACCAGTATTCTACTGTGGTGATTGTAACCATCAGTGGGCATCAGAAACTGATGAATCGACATGTCCAAAGTGTAATAAATCAAATGTTACTCAAGATCCTGATGTTCTTGATACTTGGTTTAGTTCAGGTCTATGGCCTCTAAGTACTCTTGGTTGGCCTGATGAAAAAGCGATGGAAGAGCGTAAGTTTTCGACATTCTATCCAACAACTACGCTTGTTACAGGTTATGACATTATCTTTTTCTGGGTTGCTAGAATGATGATGATGTCGATGAAGTTCACTAACACTATTCCATTCAAAAAAGTTTATATTCACGCCATTGTTAGAGATAAGCTTGGAAGAAAAATGAGTAAGTCTCTTAATAACGGTATTGATCCTCTTGAGATGATTGAGCAATATGGTGCTGATGCTTTTAGATTCACACTCGCTGCTGGATCAGGTTACAACAGAGCAATCAACCTAGATCCTGAAAGAATTGGTGGATTCAGAAACTTCATCAATAAGATTTGGAATGCCTATCGTTTTATTGCACCAACTTTAGAATTAGCGGACAAAGAACTTCCTGAAGCATCAAAACTTACAGGCCATGAAAAGTGGATTCTTTCAGAGCTTAACTCTGTTTCAAAAGTAATGAATGATTCAATTGAAGAGTTTAGATACGACGACAGCTGTAATGCTATCTATGCTTTTGTTTATGACAAATTCTGTAGCTGGTTTGTTGAAGTATCAAAAAATATTCTTAATGGTGAAGACGCTGCTGCTAAAAAACAAAGAGCAACTGTTCTTAAGTATGCATTTAGAAAAATTGTTGCATTACTTCACCCATTCACTCCATATATTACAGAAGAGCTATGGAGCTATTTAAAAGATGAAAATGAAGATCTTCTTATCATTCAAGATTATCCTGAGTTCTCAGATGATCTAGTGTTCACAAAAGAACAAAATGACATGAATAAGTTCATTGATGTTATCACTGGAATTAGAAACCTAAGAGCATCTGTAAATATTAAGCCAAAAGAAGAAGTTAAAGTTGAGCTTTTTACAGATGATGCCGAAGCTGCTGTTTATTTTGGAAATAATAAAGAGAACTTCCTTTCTCTAGCAAAAGTAAACTCACTAGATGTTAGAAGTAAGAGTGAGCATCGTCCTGAAAAATCAATTATGCTAGCAACGACGCATACAGAAGTTTTCCTTCCTCTTGAGGGTGTTATCGATATTGAAGAGCAAGTAGCACGTCTTGAAAAACAGAAAGTGAAAGCTCAAAAAGAGTTTGATAAGTATTCTAAGAAGCTTACAAATGAAAAATTCATGAGCAATGCTCCTGACGATGTCGTCGTAGAAGTTCGTCAAAATGCTAAAGAGGCAGAAGAGAAACTTAAGTCTATTGAAAATAGTCTCGCTAACTTTAAATCTTAATTCTAAAGATTATAAAACTCATGGAGTTGATCACTAACCTGATCAATTCCATCTTCTTTTTTTAGTTTTAAAACCTTACCTTTGAATTCGATGATTTGAGTTTCTAAAGCTTCATCTTCAGGAATGAAGACGGAATTTACTTGGTAATAAGTACTAAGACTTGAATAAATAGCATTATCGCTCAGAACTGCAACAGAGTGGTTAAAATATGCCGATAATGTAGCGGGATCCATTTCACTGGCAACCACAATCTTTTCATTCGCCATTTCTTTTAACATATCCACACTAGGTCCTGATTCTTCAGTCCAGATAATTAGCTTATGATTATTTAAATTCAATATGAGTTGCTGCCAGAATGTGAATTTATCAAAATTATCGTCGAGCGAACTCAGTGGCAGGAAAATAAATGGTTCTACTTCCTTCGCTTGGAAAAAGTTCTCTACCTCTTCAGGCTTGATGATACCAACGACTTCACCTTTGACTTCTTCTTCTGTTGGAATTTTATATTTCTTCTCTTCAAAATTTAAAAGATTAAGAAATCGATCTGAGTTTCGTAGTCCTTCAATAGGTTTTAATAAATGAGTATAAACAAACTTATTTAGATTATTTTCCTGAGCAATTCTATACTTAGCCTTGTAGTGAGCAGCAATAAAATTGCTTCTTAGAGACTCTTCAAGATCAAAATACATATCAATATTAAAGATATCATGAAGGTTTTTAATCCAATGATGAATTCCTAAATAACTTGATTTCTCAGGAGGAATCTCAAATGCATGAACTTCAAATGGGAGAATATCAAATAGAAACTTCTCTCCCTTTTCGCATATATTAAATATCTGTGCTTCGGGAAAATCATTTTTAAGGTTATGAAGAAAATCAAAAGATTCTAAAATTGAATATCTTCCAATAGGACACTTTACAAGAATCTTTTTAATAGAACTTAAATCATCCATTAACTAATTCACCTTGAGATTGCTCTTTCTCGACTTTCTTCAAGAATAATACCGTAAAGTAAAGAACTCCAAATGGAAGAGATACTAAGTTTACAAAGGGTATTCCCATTAAAATCACAAAGAGTGCTCCTCCAAGTCCATAGCTAAAAAAGCCTTTCTTCACATCAGCAATACAATCTCTAAAACTTAAATCATGACGGGACCAACTATAGTCTAAAAATCCAATGGCCATTAGAAATGCACTTAATACATAAGCCAACGGAGCAAGAATACCAATAAATCCCATAATCAGAGCGATGATGGACATAAAAATAATCATCGAAACTTTTTTGATTTCATTAAAGACAGTGAAAAAAACTTTTCCAAAGGATTTTGAAAATGATTGCCCAATCCCTAAAGGCTCTTCACCACGCATGGCCTTCTCAGCTCGTGAAGAAATAATATCGTTGAATGGACTTGCAATAATTGAAACAACAAGAACAAAGGTCCAATTAACGATAAAGAAAAAAGCTATTGTAATAATTCCTAAAAGAAGTGAAATTAAAAAGCCTTGCGTACCACTGGACTCAAATTTTTCTTTTATGAGACCTTCTCCCCAAGCATTAAGATCACTAATAAACCAAGAACCAAAATAGGCAAAAAGCACAATTCCAATAATCACGGGGATAAAGGAAATCACGAGGATCCATTTGTCTTGAGAATATAGTTTTAATGTATCTCTAAAAGAAGTTATTACGTCTTTCATATTTCACCTATTAGAATGGCCATTTATCTGGATTACTAAATTTAAATTTATAAATTTTTTCAAAATTCTCAATGGGAGCATTTTCAGGGATTTCCATAACTAGATCTCTAAATCGCTTCCAAGATAAGAACCTCATCATTATATCAGTTTCTACTTTTTTCTTTTCAATTTGCCTGATTTTATCTTGCGCCTTGGCAATCATCCCCTGAGTCCCCGCTAAGTTTCCATCTCGATAATGAACCAGTGCAGTAGCAACCTGAATGATCGCCCAATAAACGAGCCGTGCATTATCCCCTTGATATTCCATCCACGGATCTTCTAACTCCTCGTGGCATTCCCAAAACATCTCATTATTGAAAAGTTTTAGGCCACCTTTAACCTTTAAAAGATGCTCTTTATGGAATGTTCCAAACTTATTTTCTTCACTCATCAGAGGTATTTTACCAATAGTTTTTATGATAAAACAGATGGGTAAAAAGAAATAATTTTAGGGAGTTAACGTGGCTGTCGACCCAAATAGAATTAGTGAAGAACTAGTACCTGAGTATATTCGTAACCTTGCAGTTTACCAAGCTGGTAAACCAATTGATGAGCTTGCTCGTGAAAAAGGTCTCACTAAAATTTCGAAACTTGCTTCTAATGAAAACCCTCTCGGTCCATCACCTTTTGCAATTAAAGAAATGACTGGTGGCCTTTGGGAACTTCATCGCTATCCGGACATGCATGCTTATGCATTAAAGCAATCACTCGCCGACCTTTACGACCTTAAAAAAGAAAATATTATTCTAGGGAATGGAAGTGAAGGGATCATGGCTTATATTGCGAGGGCCTTTCTTCAACCAGGAAGCGAAGTTCTTACAAGTGAAAAAACTTTTATCGGTTTTTATATTCTTGCACGATCAGTAGGAGCAACATTAAAAACTGTTCCTCTTAACTCCGAATATCGTTTTGATGTGGAAGCTTTGGCTAAAGCAATTACTGACAAGACAAAAGTCATTTACATAGCAAACCCTAATAATCCAACTGGAACATATATATCAAAGAAGGAATTTGATTATTTAATGGAATATGTTCCTTCTAATGTTCTTGTTATTTTAGATGAAGCCTACTTTGAGTTTGCTAAAGATAAAGGCGACTATCCTGACTCAATGGAATATCGATACGATAATGTTATTACCTTAAGAACATTTTCTAAGGCTTATGGTCTCTCTGGAATTAGAGTTGGCTATGGCTTTGGACATGAAGACTTAATTGCAAATTTAACGAAAGTTAAGCTTCCTTTTGAGCCAAACCTTATCGCCCAGTTAGGTGCTAAAGGTGCTCTTTTTGACCAGCCTCATCTAGAAAGAACGAAACTTATTAATCACCATGGCTATGTAAGATTAACCACATACCTAAAAGAGAAAGGTTTCAATCCAATTCCAAGTGTCACTAATTTTGTAACAATTAAACTAGGATCTCCTGAAGCCAGTAATGAGATGTTCAATCTTCTTTTAAATGAAGGGGTCATTATACGACCACTCAAGGCCAATGAAATGCCTGAATATGTTCGTATCTCTATTGGAACGACAGAGGAAATGGATCACTTCTTTGAAGCCATGGAAAAAATTCTTCCTCAATACCTTGATAAATATGGAAATCTACTATGAAAATTTGTAGCTACACTTTAAGAAACACACCTATCCGTTCTCCTCGCTTAGGAATTTTACTCGAGGAAACCAATACGATTGTTGACCCTAACTTATGCTTAAGACTTGATTACATAAGAGAAGGATTTCACAATCCAGTGGAAAGAGCTGACTATAACTTAAACCCTTCTCTCTCTCACATTTTAAAGTATTCAGATAATCCTATTGAGACAATAGAAAATGGTTATGCTCTTTACCTCTTTTTTCAAAAAGTTGGCATCAACGAACTTCCTGATGGAACACCCTTAAGTTTTCAACTTAATAACGAAATTAAGCTTGAAAAGCCTCTAGATAAAATCTCAACATATAGAGACTTCTATGCTCATGAAAAGCATGTCGCAGCTGGTTTTAAAAAGAGAAAAGAACCTATTCCTGAAGCATGGTATGAAATACCAGCTTACTATAAAGGTGCGACTCACGGGTTTATTGGACCTGAAGATGAAATTCTTTGGCCACACTATACAGACAAATTAGATTATGAGCTCGAACTTGCTGTTATTCTAGGTAAAGGCGGAATTAACATCAAAGAAGTCGATGCTAATGAACACATCTTTGGTTACACAATTCTTAACGATATTTCAGCAAGAGATATTCAAAAGAAGGAAATGGCCGTGAGACTTGGACCGGCAAAAGGAAAAGACTTTTGTTCAATTATAGGCCCTGTTATCACAACTGCTGATGAGTTCGATTTCGAAGAGCCTGATCTCAATATGAAAGCAATTATTAATGGTAAGGAATGGTCTAATGGTCAATCTGGAGATTCAAATTATAGCTTTGCTCAAATGATTGCTCATGCAAGTATGGATGAGTATTTAGCTGCTGGCGATCTTCTTGGTAGTGGTACAGTGGGAACTGGTTGTGGGCTCGAATTAGATAAGTGGATACAAACTGGAGATGAGATAGAGCTCATCGTTGAACATATTGGATCTCTAAAAAATAAAGTAGGTAAGAAAAGGGAATTGAATTATGGAGAGCTTTAAATCTAGCGGTAAGTTTACTAAACAAGCACACGTAAAAATTCCAAATGGTCTTTATGAAGAAGAGCATGGAAGAAAAGGATTCTTTGGACGTGTTTCTCAAATCTATCATGAAAATCCACCAGTAAACTGGACCGATATTGATGGCGAATTAAAACCACAATGCCTACCACCTGTTTTTGATGATAAGCTAAAGAAAAATAACTTCATGCCTATCCTTGAAAATAATGACTGTATTATCAGCGTTGGTCATTATGTTGATTCATTTAAGCACTTCTTCAGAAATGCCGACTTTGATGAGCTATTCTTCATTCACGATGGGGAAGGTCGAATAGAAACAACTTATGGCCATCTCGATTACGTAAAAGGTGACTATATCAATATTCCTCGTGGAACAACTTACAAGTTCTTTATTAACAATCCTTCAAAAATTTTACGAGTTGAATCTGCCTCCGAGTTTGAAGAACCGTCAAGAGGTATCCTTGGACCAAATGCACTCTATGATCAGACTGCTATTGTAACTCCTGAAGTGGCTAAAGGTTCTGAGCAAGATAAAAGTGAATATAAAGTTGAGATTAAAAGACTAGGTAAAATCACAACTGTTACCTATCCTTTTAACCCTCTTGATTCAGCAGGATGGAAAGGCAGCCTCTATCCTAAGAAGCTTTCTATTTATGACTATTGCCCAATCATGAGTCACCGTTATCATATTCCACCAAGTGGACATACTACTTTTGTTGCTCAAAATTTTGTTATCTGCTCATTTGTTGAAAGACCATTAGAAGACTCAAAGCATGGAGTTTTAAAAGTTCCTTTCTATCACTCTAATATTGATTATGATGAAGTACTGTTCTATCACCAAGGGAATTTCTTCTCACGAGATAATATTGATGCTGGAGCAATTACTTTTCACCCTCAGGGAATTCATCATGGCCCTCATCCGAAGGCCTTCGAAGCAGGGGATGAAAAACTTTATACTGACGAGTATGCAGTGATGATTGATACAAGGTACCCACTAAAACCTACAAAGTGGTTCACTGAAACAGAAGTTAAAGATTATTGGAAATCTTGGATGTAAAAGGAAAAAATATGCTTTCATTTGATACTAATGGTGAATTTTCTCAAAACTATAAATTTTTAATTGGCAGCATTCTTCCTCGACCTATCGCTGTTGTTTCAACTCTTAATAATGATGGAACAAATAATGTTGCTCCATTTAGTTTTTTCACTGCAGTCAGTGCAAAACCGATGATCGTTGCCTTCTCTCCACTTATTAGGTCATCAACTGGAGAAATGAAAGATACAGCGAAGAATATTCTTAATAATAAAGAATTTGTTATTAACATTGTTTCACAAGAAATTGCTGAAAAGGTTAATCTTACTTCTACAGAGCTTGATTATGGACAAGATGAATTCGAATTCGCAGGATTAACACCTCTTGATTCTGAGCTAATTGGCCCAAAAAGAATTAAAGAAAGCCTGATTCACTTTGAATGTAAATATCGAGATCATCTTAGCTATGGCGATCAACCAGGTTGTGGGCAAATCATTACAGGAGAAGTAATTAAAGTCCATGTAGACGAATCAATATACGAAAATGGTCGTATTAATACTCAAAAGCTAAATCCAGTAGGACGTGGAGCAGGAAACGACTGGTTTAAATGTGATAGTACGTTTACAATGGAGAGACTGATGAAAGCACAAATTCAAAAGTAGGAAAATGAAGGATTTTTTAGTTTCAATAAAAGAGAATAAATTAATCACGATAAGTGCTCTCTTTGTTCTTATATTTTGTAAACTAAACTTCACGAATACTGAGTTTGGAGTCTACGAATCTTATAATCGCTCAATCGCTTACGACTTTGACCTAAATATTTCTAATCAATTTTACTTTGAAAATGATAAAAAGCTTCTCACGCCCAATGGTTATTTCTATACACACCATAGTTATGGAGCTTCAATTCTTCAAACGCCATTTTTTATTTTCACTAAAACTCTTGGAAATATCTTTCAGCTAAAAAACAACTTTGATTCTTCAAATATTAGACCTTCTAATGCAGACCCAATAATAAAACCCTTTCTTTATCAATCTTCACTAGAAGATTTTGAAAACAAGGGATCAAGTGTTGCAAATATCATTATCTACTTTGTTGCATTCTTCCTGATGATGAAAGAGTTCTCAAGTCGCTACAAAGATATCGGTCATAAAATTAATCAAAATATTATTACCATTTTCAGTGCTGCTGGCCCTGCTCTCTTCTATCTCCTCTATGCTCAATCTACTCCTAACTTAACAATTCTCTTTCCACTTTTTTTGATTTTTTACTACTCTCGGAAATTGAATCAAGATATTAGTCATTTGTTACTTGGTCTTTCATTTGGCCTTGGTTTTATTATCAGACAAGATTTTGCCCTTTATGGATTTTTTATTATTTTTTGGTGGTACCAATTTCGTCCAAGCCTGAAGCAACTTTTTCTTCAAGCTTCAGGACTATTAATTTTTGTTATCCCTTCCTTTATTTATGAATACAATAAACTCGGGTCTCTTCAATTAGGTTATTTTGATACCGTTTATACAAATTTCTCGACGTTCATTGATCTTTATTTTTCAAGTTATGGGGGATTGTTAATCGTACACCCAGTACTTTTTTTACTCATTGCTGGAATTGGATATTCATTACCCAAATCTTTTAAGTACAGCTCTTTTAGATCAGAGTTCTGTATTGCCATTACTATACTTTTTGTAAAGTCATTATTGTTAGGTTTAACTTACTCTCACAATGGAGGCGTCCTTGGCGGGAGACAATTGATTCAGGATATCTTCTTAGTTTCAATTTTTGTTTCTTTTTTTATCCCAAAAGGAATAATCACTAAGCTCGTCTTGTCTTTATTTGCTCTCTATAATTTTTTAATAAGTTTAGTTTATCATTTGCAATTTGATCTCAAGATTCAATTCTTTGATTATGCAGACTGCTACTCGAGTTATTTTCATCGGATTCTAAGCAATATTCCCACTGCATTAACGTACACCCCGTTAGTCAATTTCCGAGAAGTTCTTCTCATTTTAGCTAATTTCTCAATTCCAATTTTGATAATTTCCTATCTTTTACATAGAAGAAAGCTTAAGTTGCACTATATCGTAGCTTTTACAGCTATTTTAAATTTAGCCGTCATTACTTCGGATTTACTTAATGGAAAGAAATCTGTCGTAAAAGATAATGAACTAAGAACAAGCTCGATGTGTATCTTAATGTACTACGAAAACATGGGCTCAATAATCGAGAGAATAAATTATTTAAAAGCAAATTCAAGTTCTTCTAATGATGAACTAGATAAGTATCAACAGCTCGCTCGAAAATACCATGGTCAATGCCTGAAAGACCTTAACATAAATAGTTACAACTTTTTTGATCTTTTTAAATATATCGGAGTCGAAGAATACGAAGATTATTATTTGAATTTTCTACAATAAAAAGGCCCTCATATTGAGGGCCCAAATTTATAACTAATTTTTTTAAATTATTTAATTGTTACTTGTTCTTTAATTTTTGCAAAAGTCTTCTCTTCTCTCACAGCATACATAAGGTTATTTTTCATCTTTGGATCACCCGTGTAATAACCTTTAATTTGCTCAAGTGGAATTCCAGAGCTATCAGCAATTTCCTGAAGTTTAGCATTAAAGTCTTCTTCACTAGCTTCGATTTCAAATTGCTTCCCTAAAGTATCAAGAATAAGTCCTGACTTTACTTGGAAAACTGCTTTCTCATCAATATCTCCACCCCATTTACTGAAGTACTCTTCCATCATTTGCTCGTTGAATCCTTGCTGGGCAAGAGTTCTCTTAACATCTTCTTGGATGTGACTCTTTTGCTGATTAACTAGAGTTGAAGGAACATCAAACTCATTTTCCTTAACTAACGTCTCAAGAATTTCTTGATGTAACTTCTCGTTACTTTGTCTTTCTTTCTGATCCATTAAGTTTTTCTTAGTCTTCTCTTCAAGATCAGCTTTTGATTCAAAACCAAGCTCTTTAGCAAGATCATCTGTTAGTTCAGGGAAAGCTTTCTCTTTGATTTCAAGAAGCTTTGTATGAAACTTAACCTTCGCACCCTTAAGATCTTCTGCGTGGTAATCTTCAGGGAAAGTTAACTCAATAGTCTTCTCTTCATCTTTTTTCATTCCAATCATTCCCTCTTCAAAACCTGGGATAAATTGACCTGAACCAATTTCTAAAAGGAATTCTTCACCTTTCATATTGTCTGGACGACTTCCGTCTTCTTTTTCACCTTCAAAGTTAAGAACTGCAAAGTGACCATTTTCAAGTGCTGCACCTTCAAGTTCTTTCATCTCTGCTTTAGAAGCTAGGTAACTTTTCTTCATGTTATCAACATCTTCTTCTGTTACTTCTACTTTTTCCGCTGTGAAAGAAAGTGAACTCATATCTTTTAATTTAACTTCTGGGAAAATTTCAACAAGAGCGTCGAAGCTTACTGACTTACCAGAATCATAGTTCATATTTTCAAATTTTGGGTATCCAACAACTCTAAGATCTTCTTTACTTACGGCTTCATAAAGTTGAGTTTGAATAAAATTATTTAATGCTTCATTTTCAATTTGTGGCCCATACATTTTTTCAACCATCGCTAATGGAGCTTTACCTTTTCTGAAACCTTTTAAACTTACAGATCTTTGTTTCTTTGTAAGTTCAATTTTGATTTGCTCAGATAGATCTAATGAGTCAAATTTAAATACTAGTTTTTTTGTGCAACCGTTAACATTCTCTAAGCTGTAAGACATCTCAACTTTCCTTTTCCTATTTCGCAATTACGCGTAGCGTTTTTAACAATTTAAAGATGGTGAAAAATAACGAAAAAGGGCTTAAAAGTCAATCTGAAGGGGCTTTAGTTGTAGTTTACGTTCATGAGAAAAAGCCCTTCTGCAGGGGCAACTGGAGCGAGTTTATCTTCTTTAGACTCACTTAGGTATTGCTTAATCTGGGCCTCTGTAATCCTTTGCTGACCATAGGAAATGATTGTCCCTACAAGAAGCCTAACCATTTGTTTTAAGAAACCAGAACCCTTAAAGCTTAAGCAGTATATTTGCTCTGAAGTAATTTTATTATCAACACACTCTGTCAGAGTGATTTCATGAATTGTGCGCTCTGTTGTTTTAACATCAGTCCCCACTGTCCTAAAGTTTTGAAAATCATGGGTACCTTCGAAAAACTTGCAGGCCTTTTTCAGAAGATCTAAATCAACTTCTCCCTTGAAGTGGGCAACAATATCATTAGAAAACGGTGATCTTAAATCGTCACCATAGGTAAAATAGTAGTGATAGGTTTTATCTTTTGCATCCATTGTTGGATGAAACTCTGAAGTTGAGGGTGTTACTTCCCTCACCCTAATATTTTTAGAAAGAAAAGAGTTTAGAGCATTCATCAATCCTTCTGCCGGAAGATTTAATGGAATTTCTATCTTTACCACTTGCCCTAGAGCATGAACTCCAGCATCTGTTCTTCCACTTCCTAAAGTTTTGATCTCATTTAATTCACACTTACAAATCTTTGAAAGTGCATTATTCAACTCGCCTTGAATAGTGATCTGATCTGGCTGAACCTGCCAACCAAAATAATCAGTTCCTTTATAAGAAATGACTGCTCTATAGATAGTCAAAAGAAAAACCTAATCCTACAGATGAACCGCTAACTTCTAACGGATCTTGAAAACTTGTATACGAGTGTTGTCTCATTTCAAGATTAAGGTAATAGTTTGTAATTTTGTCTTCCGAAAAATATGTAAAAGCCGTAGACCTGAGCAAGTTAGCTAAACTAATCTTTAATTTAGCATTCACATAATAACCAGGGCTGATTTGTCTTTTACGCTTTTCTGCTTCCCCTTGATCTTTGTCACTTCTATTTTGATAAAGGGCCATTGCACTTGCACCACCAGCAACGTACAAATTAAAAACTTTCCCTAAAGGAATCTCTAAACCAACTCCAAGATCTATTGGAGCAGTATAAAGTGTAAATGTTGCATTCGATTTAGACTGAGAAGTTAGAAAAACTCCTTTTCCTTTTGAATAACTAACACCTACTCCTGTCGTCCAAAATAAGTTTACGAATCCTTTATAAAAGTAATGATCACTAGCAAATAGCAAGTATCCTGCTCTCATTGATTCTCCACCTGAATCAAATGTTTTTTGATAAATTCCATCAGGGTCTGTTACGTCAAATTCATCTTTAAGATACGTAAAACTAATCGCAGCTTCACCTTTATCATAAACTTTCTTAAATATGTCTGAATGGCTTAGGGATAAATAGTTTTGATCATTCTCAAATTTATAGGGCTCAGTTACACCTGTAGAAAGAATCTTTTCTTTATCAGTTAATTTTCTATATTCATTGCTTTGATTAGGAATTGCGAATTGATCAACTCCCTCTTCTCCAGATGCTTCACCATTATACTCATCTAAAGATTGTTCAAGGGTATAATGCTCTTTTTTTTCATCTTCAGAATTATCTTCTTCAGATGCTCCATCATAAGAGTCTATTTGTAATTGGCCAGGTACAGGAATCCCTCCTTCATTAGCAAACGTAACAAAAGAGAAAATAGATAAAAGAATAATCAGGAAAAACTTATTCTGCTTCTTCACTCCATTGAATAGCATCACCAAACTCTCTCCTTTTGCTTAGGTAATAAAGCAAACTTCCAAAAACATAAACCGAAATCCCTAGAGCAATCATTATCTTAAAATAACTAAAGACTAATGCACTAAGAACGAAAACTATAAATAAAGCGGCTTTCTTGTGCTTCTTAACAAGTGCCGAATTCTTAAAGCTATTAAAAGGAATATTTGTAATCATCAACACTCCATAGAAAAGAGTGTAAACAAGTGCAATAGCTGGATAGTTATCAATCTCTGGAAACTTATCCGCCAATAATATATATCCGATCAAGGCAGCTGCTGCACTTGGAATTGGAAGTCCTTGAAAGTAATCACTTGAGATCTTATCAATATTGGCATTAAATCTAGCTAATCTTAAAGCACCACAGAGTAGAAAAATAAAAGCTATTACAGCTCCAATTCTTCCAAAGTTTGTAAGATATTTTTGATACATTAAAACACTAGGGGCGACACCAAACGAAACTACGTCACTAATAGAATCAAATTGTTCACCAAAACTAGATTGTGTTCCTGTTAATCTAGCCACTCTTCCATCAACCGAATCAAAGATTGCTCCTAGTAGAAGAACCATGGCCCCTTCGAAAAACCTTCCTTGTATGGAAAACACAACAGACGCAAATCCACACGCCATATTTAAAGCAGTAAATATATTAGGTAGAAAAAAAGCGAATTTTCTTGATTGGTTCATGAGTATTAGCTCCCAACTTCAATATCTTCAGGCAGTCCCGCAACAATAGTTTGACCAGCAATCATTTCATTATTCTTATCTATTAGTATCTCATAATTTGATGGTAGATATAAGACAAGGGTTCCACCAAATGGAAAAAATCCGATATTTACCTGAACTTTTCCACGATCCCCAGGAATAACTCTTAGCTCAGGCCAAAAACCAAGATAACATTTATGAAATTGAATACCTATATTGGCCCCATTCACACCTTGGCAACTAACAGAAAGCCCTGGCATAACCTTATCTTTTTGATCAGGTAACTGCGCTCCTGACCATCTCCACCACTCTCTACCCTTTTGAACAATCATATCTGTTACTTCGAGAGTCATTGGAAGAAAAACTCCCGTCTCTTTCCAAAATGGAATTTGAATCTGTATTTGAGTTAAATCTTCACCAAAAATCTTATGACTAATATTTTTCTTAACAGAAACTACTTTTCCATTAACAGGCCCATAAACCATATTATTTTTAAGAGTGCTATCCTCTTTGTAATGACTTTTCGCTTTTCTCGTTAAATACAAGAGGAGTGCATAAGGAACAAGAGGAATTAAAACTGGAAGTCCAAAAAAGAAGAAGAAGATAATCAAAAAGATAAAAACAAAGTGATAGAATTTAGGTAGATAATTTCTAAAACTCATACTTTTCCAGACATCTTAAATTCTTTTTCTAACGGACGATAATAATATGTTTCTAAATGCTCAGCTCTATCAACAACAAAAGAAAAAATCGCTTTCGAGTTTTTCTTGATTAAATCTGAAGTACTTAAAAAATGAAACTCTTTTAGTCTTCCATCGTGTGAATAAACATGATCATCATTTACATCTATTTCTTTTTCAAAGACATCTTCTTTCACAAGTCTTTTAGAGTTATTCTCACCATCCCATTCATAAACAAAGATTTCACTCTTGAAAGCCTCTGAGCACCAAATACCTTTTTCATTTCCAAGTAGTTTAGGAATCTCAAAATGGTAAAAGCTATATACTTTTGTTTTATCAATCTCGAGAATCTGAGCGAAACCTTCAGCAAGCCTCATTCCAGTATAGGAACCTGGTCCAGAAGAGATTATAATTGCATCCATATCATTTAATGAGCAATTATTATCCTTCAGCATTGAATAAATCTCTTTATGAAGAATTGCACTACCTTTTCTATTTTCATAAAGGTGGTGATCAATAAATTCGTATTCATTATTAAGAATACCAATCGAAACGTAGTAAGAAGTATCTAGAAATAAATATTTTTTGCTCATTAGAATAATAGTCTCGTTACATCGTTAAAAATTGCACCAACCATTAACATTAAAAGCAGTGATAAACCAACTTGCTGAGCAATTTCCATCTTTCTTCTTGAAACTGGTCCTCTATTAATAATTTCGAGGAAAATAAACATTATATGCCCACCATCTAAGACAGGAATCGGAAACAAGTTAATCAGTCCTAGGTTGATAGAGATTAATGCCATTAACTGAAAGAAGTACGAGAGGCTTGTATTAAAAGAGTCAGACGCAACTTTACCAATAGAGAGCGGCCCACCAATAGTATTAAGACCTACTTGACCAGTGAAAAGTTTTGCAAAGCCATCAAATGTTTTTTCAATACTATCCCAAGTTCTAAACCCTGCCATAGATACAGAGTGAATAAACCCTTTCGATTTTGTTTCAACAAATCTTATCTTTATAAAATCTACTGCTGATTCAACACCAATGAGTTTTACTTTCTTTCCATTCAGTTTCGTTAGCTTTGGAGTTAAGGTAAGAGGAATTTCCTTTCCATCTCTCCAAATTACTAAATCAACTGAATCTTTATCATACTCAACAATTGTCTTTCTTAAGTCCTCAAATTTATAAACATCAGTTCCATTGATTTTCACAATGGTGTCTCCACCTTTCATTCCGGCTTCATCAGCAGCAGACTTCATACTGACACTTTTAATTGTTAAGTCGATGGCCTTAAAACCATTATTAGATAATTCCTTATCCAATGTAGAATTTTTTAAGTCTAAAACAAACTTCTGTGACGGAAATTTTTCGTAAGTATAAACAATATCATTAACTTTATTTTTCTTTTGTTCCGTAACTTTAAAAAGATAAACCGGAAGAGACTTTCCTAGGTTATCCATATAGATCTCTTCAAGACTATCTTCCATCACAACACGATCTTGACTTGGAGAAACTACAAACTTAATTCCTTTATCGTTAACTACAACTGGTTTTCTAAGAGTCGGTGGATAAGTCATAAACTTTTCTAAAAAAGTAACTCCATCCATATTCACAGGTAGGACAATATCCTGACCGTCTCTTCCAATTGTTAGGTCGTTAATTAATCCATCACCAGAAACTGAAAAATCTGTTGGGCTTGTAACCTCAATATCATTAACTTTTTTAATAACATCGCCTGGTAAGAAACCTTTTTCATAAAACACTGACTTCTGGCTAATATTACCTATTTTTAATTCAGGAATTCTTTCACCTGAAATGAGAAGGCCAAAGAAAATAAAGTAGGCCATAATGAAGTTGGCCAGAGGTCCACCCATCACAATCCAAAATCTCGCCCACTTTCCTTTATAGGTAAAAGAATACTTCCTTTGCTCTTCAGGAATTGCATCTTTATTTAAAGGATCATCACCAAACATCTTCACATATCCACCTAATGGAATTAGTGAGAGTGCATACTCGGTATCACCCTTTTTAAATTTAAAAAGTTTTGGTCCAAAACCAATTGAAAATGTTTCAACCCTTACTCCAAAAAAACGGGCAAAGAGAAAATGTCCTAGTTCATGAAAGAAAACTAAGGGTCCTAAAAAAAGAATAAATATCGCAAATTTTTCAAAAATCATTATCGTCTACTGAAAATAAAAGTATCTAATAATCGTCGCATAAAATGGAGCTAAGAATATTAGACTATCTATTCTATCATAAACTCCGCCATGGCCTGGAATCAACTGAGAGCTATCTTTAACCCCAAATTGTCTCTTTATTTTAGATTGAACAAGGTCTCCCACCTGAGATAAGACACCTAAAATACAAAACAACCCAAACATCTTAAGACTAGTTTGACTGAATGCTATATACCAAACAATTGATCCAACAACTCCAGATGTAAAACTTCCACCAATGAGTCCCTCTATCGTCTTATTCGGACTGACTTTTTTCCAAAGCTTATGCTTTCCAAAGTTCTTCCCAAAAAACCAAGCCCCAGTATCCATCCCAAAGTTCACAAATAGAAGCACTGTAACAAATGCTCTCCACTTCTCTAAATGTAATAGAGAAGTTAACGACATCATTGGGATCAAAATAAATAAAGCTGCAAAAAATGGAATTTTATCTCCAAGCTTTAGTACAAGGGTTGATTCCATATTCAAATAAAAGAGGAATACAAAGAGGAACGCATTTAGTACTAAACCAGCATTAATAAAGATACTAAACCAGGCCTCACCAACTTCAATGAAATTGAAGAAGATATATGGGGCAATATATAGAGCTAATGCTATGACATAGTTTAAATGTGCTCTACTTTTTTTGAAGAAGTTACAGTAAATCTCATCTAAGGCAATTAAGCCTGCAACGAATGTGAAAACAAGTGTTGGTTTTGGTCCGTAATAGAAACAGGTACAAACGACCGCGATTAAAATAAGAGCACTTACGATTCTCTTAATAGTATTTGGTGACATTGATTATTTCCCCATAGCAGATTCAAGAATCTTTTTATTCTTTTCGGCCATGGATGAAGTTTCAAGAAGACTGATACTTTCACAGATCTGTCCAAATCTTCTTTCACGAGTATTTACTTTGTTAAGAATTTGGCGAAATTCCTTCCTTGTAAAATCAGGCCATTTTGTTTCAGTAAAATATAATTCGGCGTAAGCCATTTGCCATAACAAGAAGTTTGAGATTCTCTGATCTCCACCTGTTCTAATTAGAAGATCAACATCTCCTAACTCTGGGTTGTATAAACTTTTTGTTAAGACATCTTCAGTAAGCTTCTCGCCAGGATTCTTTTCAGTAAATGCATTGACTGCATCGACAATTTCTTGGCGTCCACCATATCCAAAAGCAAAAGTTAACTTTAATCCTTTAAAGTTACTTGTTTCACTTTCTAAACCATTAATTAAATCCTTAGTATCCTGAGGAAGTCTTGAAGTATCCCCCATAACTTTAAATCTGATCTGGTTTTTAATTATTCTTTTTCTTTCTTTTAAAAGGAACTTTTTTAGAAGTTTAAAAAGAGTAGTCACTTCCGCTAATGGACGAGACCAATTCTCTGTAGAGAAAGCATAAAGAGTTAGGGCCTTAACACCTAAATCATCTGCTTCTTCCACAATATTTGAAACAACCGAAGAACCTCTAACATGTCCCCATATACGGGCGTGAGATCGGCCATTTGCCCATCTTCCATTACCATCCATAATGATAGCAACATGTTTTAGTTTATTAACTTCGGACATACTCTTCCTATAAAAATAAATTACACAGTAAGAATTTCTTTCTCTTTAGCCTCTGTAATCTCGTCAACTTTCTTTACATAAGAATCAGTAACAGTCTGAATCTCTGCTTGAAACTTCTTTGAATCATCTTCAGAAATTTCTTTATCTTTCTCAGCTTTTTTAACAACATCATTCTGATCACGACGAGAGTTTCTAATCGCAATCTTCGCGTCTTCCCCAAGTCTTTTTACTTCTTTAACTTGTTCCTTACGTCTGTCATCTGTCATTGCTGGAAAAGGAATACGAATTAAATTTCCATCGTTTGATGGAGTTAATCCAATATTTGCACCAAGAATTGCTTTCTCAATGTCAGCAATCATTGTTTTATCAAATGGTTGAATTTGAAGAAGTCTTGCTTCAGGAGTTGATACCTGCCCTACTTGATTAAGTGGAGTTGCAGACCCGTAGTAATCAACACTGATCCCATCAAGAACTGAAGCAGATGCTCTTCCAGTTCTCACTTTTGTCATTTGATATTTTAAAGAATCAATGGCCTTACCCATTTGAGTTTCTAAAGTACTTTTAATTTCATCCATCATTAGTAAAACTCCTAACTTAAGACTTTGTAACTATTGTTCCAATCTTGTCTCCAAGAGCAACTTTTTGAATATTCCCTTCTTCAAAAACATTGAAAACAATAATATCAATTTCGTTATCCATACAAAAAGTGATGGCCGTAGAATCCATTACTTTTATGCCTTTATTAATCACATCAATATAGCTCAAACTATCGAATTTGACAGCATCATTATGCTTTACCGGGTCTTTATCATAAATTCCATCTACTTTCGTAGCCTTCATAATGACATCCGCGTCAATTTCACTTGCCCTAAGAGCAGCAGCTGTATCTGTTGTAAAATAAGGGTTACCGGTACCACCAGCAAAGATAACAACTCTCTTCTTTTCAAGATGACGCACGGCACGTCTTCTAATATATGGTTCTGCAATCTTCTTCATTTCGATAGCAGTTAAAACTCTTGTGTAAACACCGATTCTCTCCAGATGATCTTGAAGAGCAATAGAGTTAATAATTGTCGCAAGCATACCCATGTGATCTGAAGTAGTTCTATCCATTCCTTCAGTTGCTCCAGCAACACCACGGTGAATATTACCTCCACCGATAACAATACCTACCTCAACTCCCATCTCGATTAATTTCTTAATTTCAGCAGATAAGCTTTTTAGAGTATCCGGACAAATTCCCGTACCTTTTTGACCAGCGAGTGCTTCCCCAGAAAGCTTTAAAAGAATTCTTTTGTATTTCATATAGACCCTATAAAAAAAAGGGGACTAAATTAAGTCCCCTTTAAGTTTGATTTTTTTTTGGCTTAGTTACCAGAAGTCATTTTTGCAACTTCATCAGCAAGGTTGTCTTCCTTCTTCTCGATACCTTCACCAAGGTTCATTTTAGAGAAAGCTTTAATTGTGATGTCACCACCAACTTTACCTGCAAATTCTTCAACTAACTTTTTGATTGTGTAATCTGGATTCTTAACAAATTTTTGCTCTAGAAGACATACTTCAGAAGCAAGCTTGTTTAGTTTACCTTGAACGATTTTTTCAATCATATTCTCTGGCTTACCTTCTTCTTTTAATTGACCAGCATAGATTTCAGCTTCTTTCTTTTTGAAATCTTCATCAATGTCATTTGCAGAAAGAAATTTCGGATCAGCAGCAGCAACATGCATAGCTAGATCTTTAAGTAGCTCTTGGAAATCTGCAGAATTTTTATCCCCAGCAGTTTCAACATTAACTACAACACCAATTCTTCCACCATGGTTATAAGTACCAAAAGCTCCAGCAGTTTCTTGAAGCTCAAAACGACGGATATCAATCTTTTCACCAATCTTAAGAGTTAGTTCGTTAACGTCTGTTTCTTTTGCTGTTTTAAGAGCAGCAATATCAGCGTAACCTTCTTTTAAAACATCATTAGCAACTGAAGTTGCGAAACCTTGGAAGTCATCACCTTTTGAAACAAAGTCTGTTTCACAGTTAACTTCAAGTACGATTGCTTTGTTACCTTCAACAGCAGTAACTACAACACCTTCAGCAGCAATTCTTGATTGCTTCTTTTGAGCTGCTGCTAAACCTTTCTTTCTAAGAAAGTCTACAGCTGCATCCATATCTCCAGCACTTTCTGATAAAGCTTTTTTACAAGCCATCATACCAGCACCAGTCATTTCTCTTAATTTTTTTACGTCACTTGCACTAAAAGACATTTCTAATAATCCTTTTTATATGGTTGGAAAATCTATTCTTATTCTTCAGTTGAATCATCGATAAGATCGATATCTTGCTCAAACTTAGAAATGATTTCTTTTTCTAAAGAAGCATCTCTTGTTGGCTCGCCCTTAGCATTCTTCTTAACACCACCTGATGCTTTCACAGCTTCAGCAAAGTATTGAGAGAAAAGCTTAACAGACTTAATAGCATCGTCGTTACCTGGAACTACGTAGTCAATTCCTTCAGGGTCACAGTTAGTATCAGTAACAGCAACAACAGGAATTCCTAATTTGTTAGCTTCTTTAATCGCGATTCTTTCATTGTTTGGATCAACAACAAAAAGAGCACCTGGAAGTTTTCTCATATCTTTGATACCACCTAAGTTTTTCTCTAACTTAGCAACATCTTTTTCAACTTTTGATCTTTCTTTCTTAGTAAGAAGTCCAAAGTCTCCAGTCTCTTTCATCTTTTCAACTTTTCTAAGTTTATCTACTGAAAGGTTAATTGTTTTATAGTTTGTTAACATACCACCTAGCCATCTGTGAGTTACGTGGAAAGCTCCACACTCTTCAGCAGCATTTCTTACTGTTTCAGCAGCTTGTCTTTTTGTAGCTACGAAAAGAACTGGTCTTCCTTCGCTAGTTGTTTTCTTTAAAAAATCGAATGCTTTTTTTGCAAGTGGAATAGTCTTCGCAAGGTCAACGATATAGATACCGTTTCTTTCACCAAAAACATACTTCTTCATTTTTGGGTTCCACTTGTGTGTTTGGTGACCAAAGTGAGCTCCAGCTTCTAACAAATCTTTCAACTTTAAATTACTCATCACATTTCTCCTTTAACATGTGTTGATGGTTCCTCTAATCACTCGTTGCTGAACATAGTTCAGACCATCAACCGAGTGATTGTTGATTTATCCCTATTTACAGGACGTTTTAAGTGATGTCTTTGATAACACAGGGGTGCAAAAGGAGCAAGAATTTAGTGTCTTTAACGCGATGTCAAATTCACTCGCCTTCTATTAGAACCTTCCTTCTTTTTGAGCCTTCAGCAGGTCCAACAACTCCGTTGGCCTCCATCTCCTCAATCAGATTTGCTGCTCTATTGTATCCAATCCTTAAGCGGCGCTGCAGCATAGAGGCACTTGCTGTTCTATGCTTCACCACAGTTTTTACCGCTTCCGAATAGAGATCATCGGTACTGCCATTTGAGTCATCTGAAGATGGAATATGGCTACCAAATGCATAAGGATCTTTTTCTTCTTCCCCGCCATTTTCAAGAAAGTTCATCGCCCCTTCATGAAAATCCTGAGGCATATCGGTCAACTTATCAGTAAGGACCTCAATCTCATTTTCATCCACATAAGAACTATGAACTCTAAGATTTGATGTTCCATGACGATAGAGCATATCCCCTTTTCCAAGAAGTTTCTCTGCTCCAATCGAATTAAGAATCGTTCTTGAGTCTTGAGAAGAAGTAACTCTAAATGAAACTCTCGTTGGAAAATTGGATTTAATGAGACCTGTAATTACATCTACCGATGGACGTTGAGTTGCAATCACAAGATGAATTCCAGCCGCTCTTGCTTTGGCAGCTAGACGACAAATATTATTCTCAATTTCTTTACCTGCTTTAGTTAGAATTAGATCCGCAAATTCATCAACGATAACAACAAGATATGGTAGTTCATAATGGTCTTCTGTCTCATTCTCATAATGTTGATGAATTGCTGCCAGCATTTCAGGTGTTGCACGCTTTAGCTTTTCATTAAAACCTTCAATATTTCTTACTCCAAATTCTTTAAGAATTGAGTATCTTCTTTCCATCTCTTGGCAGGCCCAAAGTAGAGAAATACTTGCAGTCTTTGCATCTGTAATAACTGGCATTACCAAGTGAGGAAGTTTTGCATAGAGAGCAAGCTCAAGTTGTTTTGGATCGATTAAGATCAGCTTCATTTGGCTTGGCGATTTTTTAACTAGAAGTGAAACTAGAAGTGAGTTAATAAATACTGACTTACCAGCACCTGTTGCACCAGCAACAAGCATGTGAGGCATACTTGCTAAGTCCACAACAAAAGTATCACCGAAAGCATCTTTCCCCATAGCAATAGGAAGTTTCTTATTTGATGATTGAAATTCATTAGTATTAAGAACTTCATCAAGATAAATAATTTCTCTAGGATTTCTTGGTACTTCAATACCAACAGTCGCACGTCCCACCATTGGGTAAACAATTCTGATCGGAGCTCCCAGAAGGGCCATCGAAAGGTCTTTTTCAGCATTAGTAACCTTTGAAACTTTAACCCCCATACCGAGATCAAGTTCAAAAGTATCAACCACAGGACCTTTCAAGATGTTGATTACCTGAGCATCAATTTTAAATTCTGAAAGTTTATCCTCAATTCTCTGAATAATATCTTCAAAATACTTATCGTCTGGATGGACGTTTTTATTTTCTCCACGACTTTGGCCAAGACTCGTAACGATTTGGTAATACTCCTTATCGTTAGTCGCTGTTCTTTGCATTCCACGTGTTTTAATTTCAGCAACTCTTCTTGCTTGTGCAGCTGCTGCATCTGAGTCAGATAACTTAGAAGCTTCGTGAACAGATTTCGCTGGTTCAAAAACTTCACTTACATCTCGTTCTTCATAACTTTCTTCTTCAATTGAAGAAAAATTCTCTTCAGCAATTACAGGCGTATATTGAACTTCATTTTGAGATGAAGCTGCCTCTTTTTCAGAGTTCTTAGCTTTATCTCCACCTCTTTTGAACTTATCTTTCAAAGAAGAAAAAGTACTTTTTTCCTTATTTGCTTCTCTTCTCGTATCCATATTATTTGGAAGAGAACGTTGATAACCCCTCTCAGAGCCAGTTTGGTCATTTCCTTTTAAAGCTTTTGGTAACTTCAATAAAGTTATCTTTTGAAAGATAGACTTTGATTTCTTATAGCTATTAACAAGGTAAGAAGGTTTTAAAAAAGAGAGCCCATATAAAATTTTTCCAGGAATCATTCCTAAGAAAGAAAAGAAATTAACAGCCACATCTTTAAAGGTCCCTCTTAATGAACCTGCAAAAAAGCAAATGATAAAAGAGACTCCTAAAAATAAAGCGGTATATGCATTAAAGTATTCTTTAATAAAATAAGTGATTCCTTCACCTAAAGCAGAAGGCCAAAAAAAGTAGCATGTAAAAAGAGTACCTAATAAAAGGAAAACGACATTAATAAGATCAATCGCACTTTCTCTTTTAGAGAATTGGAGTGTGTAGAATAATGTGAAGAAAACAAATGGAAAGATTACCCACGGTCCAGTGTAATACCCTACAAGAGCAACGATAGAAGTCGTGTAATAACTAAAGAAGTTAACATCCGTACTTGAGCTACTTACACTTAAAAAATTATCTGGCATAGATTCAGAATAATAGAAGGCTAAAATACTCAAGAGAGTTAAGATAAATAGTGCGAATAATTCGAATTTTAATAATTTTGATACGAGATTGTTATTTGTCATGTATTTATTGTAACTTGCGACATTTCCCAATGCAAAGCAATGATGGTGTTTTTAGGAAAAAAAAAAGCCATTCGAAAGAATGGCTTTTTTAATATTTTCCTACTCCGAAGAGTAAAAAATAATTGGTGCATCGTGCTATTCTGACACTCAGTCTCCCGAGCACTACCTTCGCCGATGTTGAGCTTGACTGCTGAGTTCGGGATGGGATCAGGTATTTC
>JAAEST010000102.1 GCA_024229115.1 Oligoflexia bacterium | reverse complement strand
CTTATCAATCAATTCCTGCCATTGCTCGCGTGTTCGTCTTTTTGTTGCCATCGATTAAGTCTCCGTGAGTAAAATCTACGGGGACCATTTTACGGGGTAGCTCCGCCGGGAAAAGACGGTCTAAATTGATCGCTTACGCTATAAAATCTACTAAAGAGAAGATAACCGAGTTAAATGAAGATCTTGAAAAATCGACAAAAAAATTAGGTAAAAAAGATTCCAATGCTGATAAATATAAAACTGCCAAACTAGTAAAAAAAGTTCTTCAAAATGTTGAGGAAGCTCTTAAAGGAGAAGAGCTACTCAAGGTTAGTAATGAAATGAATAGAATCTTTCTAGAAATGATTGGTTCTAGTCCAGAGGAAAACGACTTTGCGCAGATTACTAAAGCAGAGTTGACTCAAGATTTTGATATCATGGTGTATGGTTCAGGTGGAGCCGAGTTAAATCCTGATAGAGATCTTAATGGAGCATCAAGACGTGCAATTACACTCGCTTTTATTTTAGGGAAACTGCGAATAAGCCCCGCAATTTAGTTCTTGAACCAGCCTTCGCGTTCGCCGTCTAATTTTTGAACGCTAAATTCTCAATTTAGGCCAATATACTACCTTTTTAGGCCTGATTTCGGCCTTATTCCGGGTTAT
>JAAEST010000101.1 GCA_024229115.1 Oligoflexia bacterium | reverse complement strand
TTTGGCCAGATCAATAGCCGATTGTTTAAAGTCTTCTGGGTAATGTCTTTTTGTTCTTTTCTGTGTCTTTTTCATAACGCACTCCTTATCACATAAGTCGTGCTGTTAAAAGAGTGTCCGTTAAACTAAGGGAAGGTCAAAATCAACAACCTTTCCATCCTTATATACTGGTCTATACAAAACAATACCTTCAGTTACAGATTCAAAGATTGTTTTCATCTCTTCATTATCAATAACAAGTTGCTGATGTTGAGCTGGAGATGGAAGTTTAATAAGGTCTGGGATATGTTTATAGAGAACTACTAATGCTGTAACACTCACTAATCCAGTAAGAACTTTAAAAATCATCTCGAGTACATAATCACTATGCCAATAATTCCAAGTAGAGATTAAATGAGTGAATCCGCAAAAAAGAATAAAGAGTATAAAGAGATAAAGAATCACTCGAATATCTTTGGTAATATCACTCCTTCCATTCATAAATTTAAAAATCCCAACAGGGATGAGAAAATAAGAAAGGATGGTGAGAGTTTCCCCTATAAGCATGGGAACGAGAATTTCAGCAGACCATAGAATACAGTGCCCATGGGGCATAAAAGAAGAAGTATCAATTCCAAACATGGGTAAATTATAACTGAAACTTATAAATATATTATATTTTTTTAAGACAAGAAATATTTACAAAGAAGGACCACGAAGAATCTTGGTATACCCTGCATCTTTTGCAAACTGAACTAATGATAGTTTAGAAAAGATAAGACCGATAATTAGCGGTACACCAAAGCTAATCCCTATTCCTCTAGCGGTAATCTTGACTGGAATTTTTTGCTCAACAAAAATGTCAGGCATAATCTCTAGACCATAGTTATCAAGTAAAAACAAAAAAATGAGGCCAACACCTATACCAATTCCTACACTCACAAAATTCATAGCATAGAGAAAGGATTGAAAACTTTTAAATATAGATTTCTCACTACTACCAAGAATCCAAAAACTTGCGAGATCAACTTTCGTCTGATCAAAGAGAATGAGTAGACCAGTGGTAATACTCAAACCCACTAATATCGTTGTGGCGCTGAAGAGAAAAACCATCACTGTATTTTCTAGGCCTAAGGCCTTCACTAAGGTCTTATGCTCTTCTTCCCAAGAAGTAATCGAGGCTTGCTTAGGAAGTTCAACACTCTTTAACTCTTTCAGAGGTGAGAACACTCTTAAATAATTAGCTCCATTAACAATACCAGTTAAATTTCTGACCTTATTTATTGGTGCCCAAATATGGAAACTATCAACATCGGGAACATCCGTACCAATAACAGTGTCTAAATAGAGAGAGATGCTACGAGGTACTTCATAGAAAAAACCTGTTGTATGACCAGGGCTAATCAACTTAAGACTATCACCCTTAGATAGACCTAGACTTCGAGATAAATCTCGTCCAATGATGACTTCTTCGAGATTATTTTCAAAAACTTGAGCCGGTAACTTCGAATCTAAGGGAATCCCATGAACAATCACAGGGGCCATATACTCTCCGACCTTAAGTAAAACTTCTAGCTGATATTCCTCAACAAAGAGAATTTCTTTTTCTATTAATTGTTTTTTTAATTGCTCACGAAGATTCAAATCTAATTGATTAATTGAAATCGTCCCATGACCTTTTATATTCTTAGAACGTTCAAGAAGTTTTCCTTGCAATCCGCCCATGGTGGACTGAAGGACAATCAAAGCGAAGCTACTAATAACAAGACCAAGAGTTGATAAGAGTAACAACCCTTGTCTTGTTTTAGCTCTAAATAAGAACTGAGTTAAATATTTAAAAAACGAAAGCTTCACTTACTTTTCTAGATCGTAGAATTTCTTCTTTTCTTTCACGAGGTTCTTTAAAAAGTTAGAAGCTTGGTAACGATCAAAGTCAACAGACTCAGAGTATTCGTTAATCGCACTTAAAATTTTATCTAGCCCTTCACTATCAGCATAACGAAGGAGACCACCTCTAAATGGAGGGAATCCAATTCCAAAGATTAACCCTAAATCAACATCACTTGGCGTTTCAACAATCTTTTCTTCAAGAATAATTGAAGCTTCGTTAATCATAGGAAGGAAAACCCTTTTTTGAATTTCAGTTTCACTCATCTTCTTATCTTGCTTAAGAAGAGATCTCATTTCCTCATTCTCACCAGCTGGCTTACCTTTTTCATCATAAACGTAAAAACCTTTTGATGTTTTCTTTCCTAGGAAATTTTTCTCAACCATGATTTTAGGAAAATCAGATGCCTTTGCTCTATCGCCGAGACCATTGTGAATAATCTTGGCCACTTTATCACCTACATCAATCCCAATCTCATCTAAAAGACGACAAGGACCCATTGGCATCCCAAAGTTAAGACAAGCATCATCAAGATCCTTAATTGAAACACCTTCTTGAAGAAGAAAACCTGCTTCATTGAGATATGGCATAAGAATTCTATTCACTAAGAAACCTGGACCATCCTTACAGATAACAGGAGTCTTCTTTGTCTTCAATACCCAATTATAAAGAGCTTCAACTGTTTCAGGAGCGACTTTAGAATGAGTAATGATTTCCACTAATGGCATCATGTGAACAGGGTTAAAAAAGTGAAGGCCAGCAAAACGCTCAGGTTTCTCTAGGGCTCCGGCCATTTCTTCAACACTTAGTGAAGAAGTATTAGAAGTAAGAACTGTTTTATCACTGACGTACTTTTCAGTCTCAGCAAAAACACTCTTCTTAATATTCATATCTTCGATAATCGCTTCAATTAAAAGATCAACGCGATCAAAACCATCATAGCTTGTTTGACATGTAATCGATCTCATCTGTCTTTCAAAATCATCACGAGTCATTCTCTTTCTCTTAAGTGCTCCCTGAAAATTCGAACTAGCTTGCTTAAGCCCAAGCTCAAGTGCTTCGACATTAAGATCTTTCATAATAGGGGCCATATCATTAGCGGCCATAAGCCAAGCGATACCACCACCCATTGTTCCAGCACCAAGACAAGCACCTCTTTTTAACTTAGGAGCTTCGCCACCTTTAGGTCCCGGATACTTCTTTACTCTTTCAGTCATGAAGTAAATATGCTGAAGGTTTTTAGATTGCTCACCTGTACATAACTCTCCAAAGGCCTGGGCCTCAGAAGCGAGGTAGCTCGTTCTCCCCTTCATCATGCCAGCTTCCATTGTGTCTAAAATTTTTAATGGAGCTTGATAAAATCCTTTTGTCTTTTTAAGAACACTTTCGCGGGCCTTTTGAAAAATAACCTTACGAGATAAGAAGTTATCAGCAGCAAAGTCACCGAGAGTTTCTTTTAATCCTGCTTTCTTAGCTTTTTTATTGAAGAACTCTGGAGCCTTATCAACAAGTCTTTCTTTGGCATAAACTTCAGCTGCTAAACCAATCTTCTTACACTTCTTAGCTCTTACTGTTTTACCAGAGAGAATAAGATCAAGTGCTGTAGGAAGACCAACCTTTCTAGGCATTCTATAAGTTCCACCGAAACCTGGAAGGATTCCAAGCTTTACTTCTGGCAGACCCATCATTGTCGCATTATCATCAGAGACGAGAATAGTATTACAACTTAACGCAAACTCTGTTCCCCCGCCAAGACATACACCGTGGATACACGCCACTGTTGGAATCTTAAGATCTTCAATTTTGTTATAGATTAACTGACCAGCTTCTGCTCCTTGTGCTCCTTCACTTTCAGTATTTAATCCTGCAATCAAAGAGATATCTGCTCCAGCAAGAAAGCATCTGTCTTTATGAGTAAAGAAGATCGCACCCTTGAGGTTATTCTGATTTCCCGTTAACTCATCACAGATTAAGTCTAGCTCTTTTAGTGTTTCTTCATCGAGAACTGTCATCGACTTTGTACAATTATATCCAAAACCGATGTATGCAATTCCTTCCTTAGTTTCAAAACTAATTCTTTTATATTCCATTATCTCTTCCTTATTTCTTTAAATTCTCGATTACGATGGCTCCACCTTGACCACCACCAATACATAATGAGGCCACACCATATTTAGCATTTCTCTTGGCCAGTTCATGAGCAAGAGTGACAACTAAACGACTACCTGTTGAGCCAACAGGGTGACCTAGAGCAATTGCTCCACCATTAACATTGAATTTCTCATCAGGAATTTCTCCCCAAGTCTTATCAATACCAAACTTATCAGCGACCTTTTGTTCAGATAAACCTTTTCTTACCGCGATGATTTGAGCAGCAAAGGCTTCATTGATTTCCACAAGATCCATTTGATCCATCGTCATATTTGTACGACGAAAAACTCCATCCATGGCCATGAGTGGACCCATTCCCATTCTTTCAGGCTCAAGACCGTGAAAATGATAATCAACAATTCTTGCCATTGGTTCAAGGTTATACTTCTTCAAGGCATCTTCAGAAACGATAAGAAGTGCACTTCCACCATCTGTAATTGGGCAAGCATTCCCTACCGTCACAGTTCCGGCCTTACGATCAAAGTAAGGTCTCATTTTAGCAAGACCTTCTACTGTACTCCCATCTCTTGGACCAGAGTCGTGGGAAAGAAGCTTATTTAATTTTTCTCCATAGATAATAGGAACGATTTCATCATCAAAGCGACCTTCTTTGGTAGCGGCAATAGCTTTGTGATGAGAGTTATTAGCAAACTCATCTTGTTGTTCACGAGTTATTCCTAATTCACGAGCAAGAAGTTCAGCAGTTTGACCCATATTTAATCCACAGAATGGGTCTGTTAAACCTTGCTCAATAGCGATAATTGGAGAAAGAAATTGAGGTCTAAAAGCTGAAACTACTTTTAACTTGTCACTGACTGTTTTCGCCTTCATCACATTGATGAAAAGATCAGTCATTTCCTTTCCATAAATTAAAGGCATCTGAGACATATTCTCAATCCCACCAGCAACAATCACATCACTTCTACCGCTGGCCACTTTTAAGTAAGCCTGACTTACGGCCTCAAGCCCAGAAGCGCAGTTTCTGTGAACAGAGTATCCACTTGTCTTCTTATGCAGACCAGCTTCAAGAGCAATAACTCTCCCGATATTTGGATACTTTGCAGGTGTTCCCACATTCCCCATAATGACTTCATCAACGCAGTCATCTGGAATAAGAGTTTTGTCCAGCATATTGCGGACGAGATAAGAACCGAGGTAAGGGGCAGGAATATCTTTGAGTTGGGTACCGGCCTTCGCTTGGGGTGTTCGCTTGGCCTGAACAATGTATACAGGTTTCAGTTCCATTAGTTTCTCCTTCCAGTGGATTAAAAAAATAAGATTCTGAAATGATACAATAAAAAAAGGGTGGGGAAAACGACAAACCCACCCTTTTTGAGAAGAAAACGACTATTTTGGTGCCGTACACAATATCAGCACCAAAATATCTTACGACTTAATTAAAACTTGATAATGAAACCAAGATTTAAAGATGCTTGATCAGATTCTTCAAGCTCTTTACCGATCGACTTAAGTACTCTCTCGTCTTGGTTTTGTTCACCTTCTGGATCCATTGAAGCTGTAAATGCTTTTGTATATCTAACATCTAAAGCTAGTCCAACCGTGTCAGTGAAATCTACTTCAGCACCGATTAGAGCAGTCCCCGAAATATTAGATCCCGAAGCTGATGGAACATCATTGTTATTGTTACAGTTAAAACCGTTACAAAAGTTATTAAATGTAGTTGGCTTCTTTGTGTATTCAACAGTTGTTCTGTTGTACCCAAGAGCAGCACCAACAAATGGTTTAATCTTCGCATCCGCACTTAAAAAGAATTTACCATTCACGTTTAAGTTAAGATTTTTGTAATCAATTTCAGCTTGGTTATTGTTGAAATTGTTGAAGTTATTAAATCCAAAGTTATTACCAAAATTATTGATTGTATTAGTGTCAGTTATTTCCATTGTTGTGTACTGAACACCTAAACCAACAGCGATTCTTTCAGTAATCATATTTTCAAACTGAATTCCTGCATTGATTGTTGATTCAAAACCATCAATATTTTCACCATTAAACTGTGTTACACCGAATGATGGGATAATTTTATTTTTCTTTTCTTGAGCTTTTGGAGCCTCAGGAGCCTTTACTTCAACTTTTTGAACAGCAGCTTGTCCTGTTGATACAGTATCAATTTGTTGTCCGTTGAATGCACCTTGAAGTTGGTTGGCAAGCTTTTGCTCATTTCTAACTCTGATGTCTTCAATTTTCTTTTGAACCATCTGCTCGTTTTGCTCTTCCAGCTTCTTTCTCATCTTAGCAACTCTGTCAGCAGCAGTTTCTTTTCTGAACTGTCCATCGATATCGATTTGGTCAGAATTAAAAACTCCCTGAGCATCATTGATTAGATCATCCTGTGCAATGATAACTGACGGTGATAAGGCAAACAGGGCCACTAAAGATAAGGCCAATGTTTTCTTACTTGTAGTTTTCATTTTGTTCTCCTTAAAAGGTTAACGGCCAGCCGCTAACACTAACGCATATTGTAAAAAGCAAATTGGTTATACCAAAATGAGATTTTTTTTCACCAAAAATTATCAGAGCATGTATTTTTTACTTTAAATAGAAGCTAAGTTACTGAAAAAACGAAGATATATCGATCAAAGATTCAAGAATTTACTTTCTAATAGTGAAGAATCGATACTTTCCATCACTAGTTCCAAGGGTATTAACTAGATTAATAAAGGTACATCCCAGTGCTTGTTGAGTTCCTCCAGCAGCTGCAGCGGCTGTATTAGCACAAGCTTCAGGGTCAGGAAGCATCATATCTTTAACCCTTCCTAATAATCCAAAGATAAGAGCAGACATAACTGCCACCAGCAAGATGTACTCAACGGCAACCTGTCCTTTTTCATTCTTTCTTAAATTTCTAAAGAAATTTCTTATCATAATATAATGATATCACAGAAATTGATGGCCATCCTTAATCTCAAGAAGACTGCTAACAATTCCTAGTGGGCCTTCTCTGAGTGGACCAATATAATGAACGTTCTTTAAAGACTGTCCTAGCTCAGGCCCAGCTTTTTCAAAGATTTTCACTTTTTGAAATAGGGGAACTGTTTCATTGCGATGAAGAAGAGAGCGATCAAAGAATAACTCACTTCCCCATTTAATATCAAAATCAGCACTCTCCCAATTGATAATTGGAAAGTATTTACTTAACTCTTTCTTAGTAAACTTAACTAACTCTTCTTTAATAAAACTAAGCTTAAAACCACGCTTATTTCGAAGAAGTATCTTTATATTAAAGGTTTTATCATCAAGCCTCTTAACTTGATAAATGAAATAATCAGTTCCTAACATTTTAGACTTGCTTAGAAATTGGTCATTATCTGAATCACTGCCACTTTCCTCTAGCTTCACTGTCATATTCAACTGATTATAGAAAGTAGAGTCTTTTCCAAGTTTAATAGGAATATTACTTGGATCACCACCTAAGAAGATCACTTTCTTCGGATGAATAATCCCTTCAAAACTGGCCAGTTCAAGTGACCATGGGGATTGCTTATAGAACTTCCATTCACGGACATGGGTCTTCTTAAACTGCCCTCCTTTCTTTTGAAAGAAAGAAAGTAAGTACTGACACAGTTTATCCTGATCTAATTTATAACTTGGTGAAAGAATACTGAGCATACCATGAAAGATTTGGTAATCACCAAAGCGAACACCAAATGTTTTATGATAGGCCAAAGAGAAACTATTCAAAAAGACCTTTAACTCATCATCACTTTCAATACTCTCAAAGGTCCACTTACTTTTAAAGATCTTATAAAGATCCTGAATACTTTGTGGAGATTGAGAAAGAAAGAATTGAGTGTCAAAGTTTTGCACACTTCGAAACCTAAAACCATTCACACCTAAGCGATGGCAAAGACCCATGACCTGCTCATCAAATTCTTTTCTCTTTTCAGGTGAATTGATGAGATCAATTAATATTTCATATTCATCTTCAGCAAATGAACTGGCGTATTTACGGCTAAACTCAATAAGATTTTCGCTAGGAGAATGCCCCAGACAAAGTTGCTTATAATTACTATGAAAAATTTGTGATGACGAAGTAAGGTACTCATCAATTTTGGCCAAGGGAGATATTAAACGATCCTCGCCCCAACCTTTTAGTAAGCTTTTTTCTAGCTCTCCGATCCCATCACTATAGAGGTTTCCATAAGAAAGACGATCATCGTCCAAGAGCAGAACTTTTTGACCATGATCCAATAGCTCTAGACCTAGAAGTACTGATAAATAATTTTTGCCGACTAAAACAAAATCGACATTACGCTCTAACACTTATAATCATCCTTGAGAGTTGCATTGGTATTTTGTCTCATTCGCAGAGCATCTTCAAGTTTTTGTTTATCAACAACTTTGGCCAATGAGGCCATTAGCTCAGAGGCTGTGTTTACTTTTGTCATTCTAAATGATTGTTGATGATCAAACTCTGTGGCCAAGTCAAACTCAGTACTGCGAAATGTTTTTGGCCCACAGGTAACAAAAGGTGCTGCAAGAAAAGGCTCTAAAATACTATGGATACTGCGCCCAAAGCCTCCCCCGACATAGACAAATTTAGCATAAGTGCTGACTTCACACAGTATTCCTTTAGCCGTTGAAAAGATTATTCCATAATCCCCTAGCTCTTTCTTTTTATGAAGAGAATCAACTTGATAAAGAGGGATACCGTATTGCTGAGAAAAGTGTTCTAACTTACTCACTAATTTTAAGAGGTCATCTCCCTTGAAGGAATGAGGAGCAATATAGAAATGAATGCTATTTTCTTTGATAAAGTTAGCGAAGTCTTCTTGATCAAAAAGAAAGAAATCATTCTCCCACAATTGCGAACCTATATAGAGATTAAGATCTTTCACAAGAGAAAGGTTATGCTCACTTACTCTATCAATACGATGAAGAATTTGAGGAATACGAAACTCTCTAACCAGAGTTTCTCCCTTTACTCCCTGAGAATTCAGCTTGTCTTGATCCTTCTTGGTGGCACAGTAAACACGATCAAAGAAAGACTTTGCAGCTGTCATTTTAGCGTTCTCATTTCCTTTATAAGTAAAACTAAAAAGCGTTGTTTCAACCTTCTTGCTACTTCCTAAAAAGAAGAAGACTGGCCAGAAGTCGTACCTTACCATCCAGACAGATTTCAGACCCTTTCTAAAGGAAGTGAAGAATAACCACAAGGCCAAAGGATTCATCAAAGGATTGAGGCAATAATGGCATTGTAGTTCTTCTGAGAGCTCAATTGTCTTTTCCCTTACACTGGGAGAAGTATGAACTAGCAAAAGACGTTCTTTATTATCCAATAGAGATAAAGGAAACTTAACCTGCTCTAACTCTCCTTCACTACTATACTGAATAATGTGGTCAATATTCTTAGAAACTTTAAGAATATCCCTCAACTCTTCAGTAAATCTCTTTCTTAAGGCAGGAATTACTAAAACTAACGGTAAGCTAAGAGTCTGAATTCCTATTTGAAGCAATAAGAGAAAAAAGTTAATAATGCGATGCGTGTATATTAATTTCATAAAAATTTTAAGGCCATTTTGGTGCCATAATGCCGTACGCATTTCATTATCCTATTAAAAATACGTTATATCTAGTTTTTCACAAATCAAATATCAGGTAAGAATATTAAAAAATCTTACATGTCCCTAAATAATTAAGTTAGACAATTTTTTTGCTTGTAATACCGTATCAAATTTAAGAAAAAAGACCATCCTTTTTGGGCAACAATTGAAAGAGAATATATTTAATAGACTTAGGAGAACTAAATGAAACTAAGAATTTTTGCAATCGCAGCCGTTGCGACTCTGGGCATAAATGCTTATGCTGCTACAGCTACTGGAACAATCAACAAAGCTGCAACTTCAATTTCTGACTTTTACAAGAAATTAGAAGAGTCACCACTTAGCCTTTCTTACATCAATGAAATTGGTGCTAACAGAGACGGTAAGAATGACGAGAAATTTGTTGGTGTAAGTATGATGCACTACGCGACATTAGGATATAAGTGGGGATCAAACTCTCTTTCTTTCAATGCTCGTTGGGATGCAGACTATAACAAAGACGAAGCTACAAATGGTGAGTTCACTCTTGCTAACTTAAACTACAAGAGATCAGGACTTCTTACTCAAGACAAGCACGGAGTTAACGCTTCTTTCGTACTAAGACAAAGAGCTTACGCTCCTAACAAGTCTTTTGCTGAATCAGGTGCTTTCTACGGATATACAAGACCAGGTATTGCTCTAAGCAGAAGCTTAACAGATAACCTAAGTCTTTCTGGTGCTTTTAACATTGCTGTTTACAACAGACCAAAAGCAACTTCTATTTCTGGTCAAAAGACTGGATCACACTACTACTACCCGTATGCAACTCTTTCATACTCAATCAATGACAAAGTTGGACTTCGTGCAACTGCTGAGTATATCTACATTGAAAGACTAGCTAACACTACTGCAGATCTTAAGTCTTGGGACCTTACTCTAGACGCTAGCTTCCAAGCTACTAAGAAGATCAGCATCTCTCCATCTGTTGGGATGAACCTTTACAGAGAGAACACTCCATCAGCTAAGACTTGGTCAAACGGAATCAAGAAGCTTGATGGTGAGCAACTTAGCTATGCTGTAAGTGCTTACATGTCACTTTTCTAGTCGAAACTGACTACTTAAGTGATTATCAGATAAAAAAAGTCGCCTTTGGCGGCTTTTTTTTTGCTCAAAATTAGGATTTTCTTCGAATTTATTGCCTAGTTTCGTCCTAAATCCCACTCTGGCCTTAACTTCCGGCCCTTTTAAACCGATTAAGTAACTGTGTTAAAAGACAAGGAAGAGTTTTATGGCCAACTACAATCAAATGCTTCAACGACTTATTAATAAGTCACTTCTTGAAACAGATTCAAAGTCCATTTACGTTAGAGAAAATGATCACTCTGCCATTATCGGACCTATCTCAAGAGATACTCTCAAAGTTTTTCTCGATGATACTGATCTCCCTGAACACTTTGAAATAAAAAGTGGAACAGATGATAAATGGTACGGGATTTATTCGCACACATACTTCCAAAGAAGAAAACCACAATTACTAAGCAGTGTAGATTTTCAAAAGCAAACAGATATTTTTGTTCTTGTTGAAGGTGAAAAGAAAGGTCCTTACTCTCCTGAGGAGATTAGAACTTTTGTAAATAACAAAGAAATTATCCTCACTGATGAAGTTAGTTTTGATGGAGGAGAATCTTGGTCAAAGCTTTATCAGGTTGATGAGTTTGATAGAAGAAGTCTTTTACAACAACCACTACCTAACTCTCCAGAGTGGGAAGTATTTAATGAAAGTTATAATGAGGTTGATCAATCCCTAGGGCATAAATCAGAAGAGTCTGCTGAGACCGATGCTATCGCAGGTTTAGCCTTCTTTGAAAAAATTAAAAATGGAAATAAAGAAGTTAGTGATAAAGATATTAGAGATCTCAACTTTGGAGATAATGCCGTTTCTCCTCAGAAGAATAAGATGCTAGCTAATGCTATGTGGACTTTCCTCTTTCTCTTTAGCGCTTTTGGAACATATACAATACTTACCAATCCAAAAGATGCGGGCCTTGCTAAATTACAAAATGAAATTAATAACGAAGACAGAAAGAAGAATAATGTAGGAGCTCTTAATAGAAATGCTCGTAAACCAGCGAGTGCTCCAGTTGTTCATGGATCACCGATTAATGAACAAAGACAAAGAATGAATGCTCAAAGGGCCAATGTAAGAAGAAAAGAGCCAAGAAGTAGAAGACCTACTTCAAGATCTTTTAGAAGCTCAGATAATTTCAAAAACCGTTTTAGCGAAAGAAAGATGGAAGATAATCCATTTAGAGATGAAAGAGATGAGCGTGATGAGTATGAAGATGATTACAACTATGATGATGACTCTGATCCAGTTCAGAATGATCCAGTAAGAAGTAAAGTTTCACGTGAAACTCTTGATCCTAATGACACTGATGACTATTATGATGACGCAGTGGAGCTTGAGGGTGAAAGAGTTCCAGCGGCTGAAAAGTCATATGGTGATATTATTTCAGGAAAAGGCGGAGCGATCTCTGGTGAAGAGGTTGACGAGCTTTTTGACAACGAGCAGGAATATTAAAAATCTATACTTATCATTTCTGCCCTGATAAATTTTAGGGATGAATGATATTAGTCAACTACTTGAAAACTTTAGACCACCAGCATTTCCAGGAAGCTTATTTCTTAGCTTTGAAGGTATCGAAGGTGCTGGAAAATCAACTCAAATTGTTAGAGTAAAAGAATATCTTGAAAGCAAGGACTTTAGAGTTCTTGTACTTCGAGAACCGGGTGGAACATCTTTTGGTGAAAAACTAAGACAGGCCATTCTTGGATCAAAGAACCCTATTCACCCAGTGAGTGAAATGCATCTCTTTGCTTCTAGCAGGGCCCAGCTCTTAACAGAAGTAACAATGAAAGAACTTAATACTCCTGGAACAGTGGTAATATATGATCGTTATATTGATAGCTCTATCGCCTATCAGGGTAAAGGTCGTGGCTTAGGTACAGAAACAATACTTAAAACACATCAAACTTTTCCATTAACTCTCATGCCTCATAAAACTTTCTATCTAAAAATTGACCCTGAGCTTTCTTATCGTCGTCAGAAAATCAGAAATGCTCCAAAAGATTATTTTGAGAAGCAAGGTTTAGAATTCTATCAGAAACTTGTTGAAGGCTATGAAGAAGCATTGGCCTACTTTCCAAATCGAATTGCGGCCATTGATGGTTCTCAAGGTGAAATGGAAGTCTTTGAACAAATCAAAGGTCAACTGGACCAAATCCTATTCAGAGAAAGCAAAGAATACTAATGAGCATTGAAGGCAAATTACTAGAAGGTCTCCTTACCAATTTCAAGAATGGTCAAGCGGCTCCCTTCTACATTGCTAGAGCTAAGTCTCAAGATCAGATAAAGGAATGGGAATATACTCTTATTTCTAAATTTTTTAATTCTAATTTTGATTCCTTAATAGAAAACGGTCATCCTGATCTTCTCTTTATTACTAAAGGTGAAAAAGAAAAGAACTACACGGTAGATGATCCAAGCCTTGAAGAGTTTTTTCGCCTTCTTCCCTATGGCCCAACAAAATCAACTCATCGATTTTTCATTATTCATGAAGGTCATAAATTAACTGAAAGACTGTTGAATAAACTTTTGAAGACCTTGGAGGAACCGCCAAAGAATACAACAATTATTATCAATCTACCGAGTGAATATAAGATTCTTGAAACCATTACTTCGCGAGCGATTACTATAACACTTCCAACACATGGTAATTATCAGGCCTTAGAAAAACTCAGCGACAAAAAACAATTTAAAGAAATGTTAGCTGATAAGCTCGAGGCCAATGGGCACAGCTTTAAAGATAGTTTTAAGTTTCTAGCTGGCGAACTTGGGACTCAGGAGTATATCAATTCACTAAAGAAAAAACGTGAAGAGATACCACTTGTTTTAAGCTCTATAATAGATACTTTAAATGAAAGTGACGCCAACCATCAAAACCAACAACTTCTCCTTGATGAAATTCAGAAGGTAGAAGAGGCCCTTATTTACCACTCTTTTTCAAATTCAGGTATGTACCGACTGCTAACGCAGCTCATCGTTTGATGGCGGCGAACCTTTACAATTTTATCACTTTGCGAGACATTTGAGGGATGCATAAAGATACTGAAATCACTGGCGAAAATTCAACAACAAACGATAGGCCAGAAAATAATATAGATACAAATAACGAACATAACGACTCTGATAAAAGCGGGAAATGGAGCGAGGGCGACGACATCACACTTATCAGAGTAAGGTTCCCAGGTAACTCTAAGTCATTTCCTTTTGTCGCTGGTAAGAGAACATTTCGTTACGGACAGAAAGTACTCGCTATGAGTGATCGCGGAATGGATGTTGGTTATATCAACTCGTTTCCTTATACAGTTAAATTTGAAAAAAGCATGCTTCCTTTAAAAACGATTTCCAAAGAAGCTACAGACGCTGATATCGAAGAACAGCGTGCAAATATAGATAAGCAAAGAGAAGCAGAACATCTTTGTAAATCAATGGTTGAAAAGCTTGGACTAGATATGAATATTACCCACGTCGAAATTATCGGCTTTGGTAAAAAGATGGTCTTCTATTTCAATGCTCCTGCAAGAGTTGATTTTCGCGAACTTGTAAAAAACTTAGTTGGCGAACTTAAAATGAGAATCGAGCTAAGGCAAATTAGTGTAAGAGATAGAGCTGCAGCAGTAGGCTCGATCGGTCCGTGTGGGCAAGCAACTTGTTGCTCAAGCTTTTTAAAGAATTACGGTAACGTCTCTATCAAGATGGCCAAGAACCAGAACCTTGCCCTTATCCCATCTAAGATCAATGGAGTCTGTGGTCAACTGAAATGCTGTATCAAGTATGAAGACGATGTTTATTCAAATAAGAGAAAGAAACTTCCAAAGGAAAACTCTTTCATTCAAACAGGAAATGGTGACAAAGGAAAAGTTCTAAGGCTCCATATCCTACTTGAAAGATTCGAGATGCTTACTGATCAAGGGCAAATTAGAAAATATGCACGCTCACAATTTGATCCAAACAGAAAACTACCTAAAGAGTGGAAATTCCCTGAATCATTCAAGCATGTCGTAAATGAAACATCACAAACCATCGGTGCCTCAGAAGAAAGTGAAAAGCATGCCCTGTCCTTCTTAGATGAAATGACAGAGGAGCAAAAAGCTCAGGCGAACCTTGATGCACTTTCTGGCGAAAATAAAATATTTGAAAAACTTCAGGATAGCTATTCAAATATCGATAGCTCTGATGATGAGGATGCGAAAGCATCCGAGCATGCGAAAGCATCCGAGCAAAAGAAAGAATCTAGTCGTAACAGAAATCGTAATCGTAATCGCAACCGCAACAGAAATAAAAGTAACGATCGCAAAGACAATAACAACGACAGAGAGAATAAAAGCGGCAATAACAAATCGAATAAGCCTAATCAGGAAAACGCAGAAGCGAAAGCCGGCAATAAGAAAAATAATAACCGCAATCGCAACAGAAACAGAAATCGCAACCGCAATAAACAGCGCAATACACAGAATAAAGAAAAACAAAATAAGGACTAATGAGCGTAAGAATCTTGCACACATCAGATTGGCATCTTGGAAAAAAGCTTTTTCAAGTTGAGCGCCTCACTGAGCAAGATTTATTCCTAACGTGGTTATCAAAAGAGATTACAGAAAAGAAAATCACTCACCTTCTGATTGCAGGTGATATTTTTGATACTCCCAACCCTCCTGATAAAGCACTCTCTACTTACTTTAAATTTTTAAGAGAGGTCAGTGAAAAAAACATTCAAGTTTATATCATCGCTGGCAATCATGATTCGGGACGTTTCATCGAAGCCCCAAAAGAGTTTTTAAAGAAAGAAAATATTCATATTGTAGGTAAACTTAACTCTTTAGAGTTTGAACCAAAAGAGCATCAATTTGAAATCAGTGAGTATTTTCAGTTAAACATTCTTCCTTACTTCAGGACTAAAGAGATTCAAGATCTTCCATGGTATGAAAAACCTGAGCAATTTGAAAGTGAGGCCAATAAGGAAGCTCTACTTAACACTATAGAAAAGCTTGTAGAGAATATCACTAATTCACAAAAGAAGAATATACTCATGGCCCATCACCTCTTTGGAAGTTTCTTTACTTCAGAAAGTGAACAATCACTGAATCTATCGGGTGTAAATTCTATACCGCTTAGTCTCTTTAAAGAGAATTATGAATATCTGGCCTTAGGGCATATTCATAAGCCCCAGATAGTCTCTAATGAAAAGCCACTAGCGATTTATTCTGGATCACCTATTGCATTTAGATTTTCAGAAATTCACCAAAAGAAATATTCTCTCTTAACAATCGAAGATAAGAATTTAAAACAAGAATGGGTTGAAATACCTTCTTTTCGTGATCTGATCAGAATTGAAGCAAAGAGTTCAACTTGGCGTGAAACGATTAAAGAGAAACTTACACTACATTCAAATGTTTCAAATACAGAAAAAATACTTCTCGATCTTGATATAAATGTTGATGAAGTTCAGCCTGGACTTAAAAGAGAAATTTTAAGCTTTCTTGAAAACTATCCTGTAACACTTATGGGTCTTAAAATAAAAGTCCAAACAGAAAGTGAAAATTCTAGGAACGCATTAAATTTAGAGCAAAATATTCAAGATATATTTAAGGATTACTATCAAAGCATCTACCCAGGTGAAGATGTTCCTCAAGAGCTATTAGAAACTTTTAATCTCATTCAAAATAAGAACATGGGGTTAACATGAGGCCAAGTAAACTTGAGATAAAAAATATCACATCGCTTAGAGGAACTCATACAATTGAATTTGATCAGATCTTCTCTGAAAATAGCCTCTTTGCCATTACAGGATCAACAGGTTCTGGAAAATCGACACTTCTCTCAAGTATCTCGTTATCTTTATTTGGAAAACATTATAAAACTTCTCTTAATGCCGCTGATTTTGTCACACAAGGTGAAAGAGAAGGATCTATTGAGTTCACCTTCTTCCAAAACGGAGTTGAGTATAAAGCTCTATGGCTTTGCAGTGTTCTTAAGAAAGATTTTAGCAAAAAGAAGAACCCTACCCCAACAAGACAGCTTTTAAGAGATGGCTCCCCTACTGATGAAAAGATTGAAGACATACTAGGCTTAACTTTTGATCAATTCTGTAAAGTAGTTATTCTGAACCAAGGTGAATTTTCAAAATTCCTTAATTGCTCCTACACAGAAAGAAAAGACATACTTGAAAAGATAGCTCGAGTTGATCAACTAAAGGGACTTTCAAAAACACTTAACAAAGAAATATCGAACCTCTCTCTTAAAATTGAAGAAAAAGAAGGTGGACTTGATCAGTTTGAGATCATTCCAACTGAAGAATTTAATGAAGCCCAGATTACAATCAGTAATATCAAAGAGTCACTCCCTAAATCAGAAGATTTATATCGTAAGAAATCAGAGTGTCTAAGACTCCTTAAAGATGTACAAGAGGTTTCACATAAGTTTTTTAACAATAAAGTGAGAATAGAAAATAATACAAAACTGCTGACTCAAAAACAAAAAGAGCTCAATCATGGCCTAGAAGAGCTTAAAGAGTTGCAAGTAAAAGAAGAAAAACTCAAAAAGCAGACTGACATCAAGGCCCCAAAACTTAAACAACTGATTAACACACTTTCTAAAGAAGAGGGCTTGGCCACAAAAATTCAGAACAATAAAGAAGTACTCAAGGACATATCAAAAAGAAGAAATGAGAAAGAACAACAAAACAGATCTCTTGAGTCAGAAATTTCAAATATTGAAAAAGATAATAATTTATTAATAAATGATATTTCAAATTGGTCTAAAGTTGAGATTGAAGAAAATATTGAAAACATTAATAGTTTTGTAAATTATCAAGAACAATTAGATGAAATTGAAAAAGAAAATGCTGAATATCTAAATCAATTAGATAATATACAAAAAGATGGGAGAGAGTTAAGTTCTTCCTCTCAAGAGATTAAGAATGATTATATTGAAGAATTATTTCTTAATAATTCAAACTTACCTATTCAAAATTTACAGACACAATATACAGAACTTAAAAAGCGAATCAGCAACTATTACGAATCCTATCAACAAAACTTGAATGAGATAACAAGCCTTGATTTTGAACTCAAAGAATTTGATGCTTCATTAAAAAATAAAAAGACAGAATTGGCCGATAAGAATGTCATTTTAAAACAAAATGAAATTATTAATGCTAACCTCATTACAATTGAAGCGTTAATAAGAGAGAATGAAAACAATTGCTCTATTTGCGATACGCCTTTAGATAAGAAAAAACTATATCAGAAGCTTGAAACAACCAAGAGCTCATTTCAACATGAAATAAAAGAAATTATTATAAAACTTGAAAGAGACATCAAAGATATTGAAAAAAAGAAAAGCATAAACCAAGTAAACTCTGATTCTTTAAAAAATCAAAATGTTAAATTAACAACAGAAATTAATCGCTTTTATCAAACTATTGAAGACATCACTCTTCTCAAAGAAATAAGCAAAAACACGGAATTTCTCACTTCTATTAAAAACACAGAAGATGCTATGAATATTTTTGAAAATATCGATTCAAAAATAGATCAAATTAAAGTTTATCTACAAAACTACAATAGTGTTCAAGAAATAGATAAAAAAACTAATACCTTAAGAGAAAAATACACGACAATTAACAATGTATTCAAAAAGCTTAAAGATAAATCTAACAATTTAAAAGACAAGCTAGAACAAATAAAGATCTTAGACACTAAAAAAGAAATTATTAAAAGCTCTGCAGATTTAAGTTTATTGAAAAAGAATCTGTCCTCACTTCTAGAAAAAATTAACCAAAGTGAGCAAAATAAACTTAAGATAGATGAAAAGAAGAAAACACAACAATCAAATATTGAATATTTAAAGAATCTTCTTGAAAACGAAACTCAGACTATCCACAACCAAGATCTCAATGAAGCTGAAAGTAAAAAGCTTACTACTGAAATTAGTAATCTTTCTACTGAACTTAGCCTAAAAAACGAAAAGACAAATATCAAAGCTGTTCAGGAACTACAGTCAGAAATGGAAAATAGTCTCTACATGGCCACCAAAGAGCTTGATAAAAAACAAGCAGGCTTAAGAGAAGTACAAACAGAGTTCAGCAAACTAGAGACTTTACTAAGAACTATCAAAGAACAAAATCATGATATTGAGAAAGTGATATCGAATAATCTTATGAACCTTAAAGAACTTAACAATGATTTCAGCAATCAAGTCATTGAGAAAATAACTTCTTTAAAAAATATCGATGAAATTGCTAATCAAAATGAGAAAATAAGCCTCTACATACAAAACGAACTCTCTCCACAGTGCTTTGAACTAGAAAAAGAAATTGAATCACTCAAGAAATCAAAGTATGAGCTTGAAGAAAAAGTGAGAACATATAAGAAATTGGAAGAGGCCAAGAGTGCAATAAAAGATCAAGTGCTCTCACTAAAAAATCAACTTTCACTTTTTGAAGACCTCATTCCTTTTATTGGACAAGATAAGTTTAGAGAGTTTGCACTTAAGGCCATTGAGTCTCAACTTCTCCTTTTCACTAATAAGGAATTAGAGAAACTCTGTGACGGAAGATATCAATTAATCAGTCCTTACCTCAACGCCAGAAGAGAATTCTTTGTTATCGATAATTGGTCAGAAGGCGAATATCGTAAAGTATCTACCCTGAGTGGTGGTGAAACATTTATGATTAGCCTTGGCCTTGCCCTAGGCTTAAGTGAAATGAACCGCGGTCATACAAATATAGATTGTTTCTTTATTGATGAAGGTTTTGGAACTCTTGATAGTGAGTCAATAAATGAAGTTATTGAATGTCTCTATAATATCCAGGCCCAAGGAAAGTATATCGGACTGATAAGTCATATTAAGGAATTAACAGAAAGAATTCCAGTTAATATTCAACTGGCCAAAGGCCAGACAGGGAATAGCTCCCTGTCTTTAAAGTTTACTTAATTTAATTACTACTGAAATGAAACTTCTGACTCAGAACTAGAATCACCATTTACTTGATAAGCTTCCACATCTTCAGACTCAGTATTTTCCGACCCTAAAGTATACTTAAGGTTAAGAACTTCATCGAGAGTTTTAGTAAAAGCGTGAACTTCATTCTCAAGCTTTGTCATAAGTTTTTCGTTCAGTTCAAGATTCTCTAATCCTACTCTTTCAGTAAGTGTTCTCGCCTTTTTAACAAAACCAATTAATTGCTTAATTTCTTTTGTCATTGGAGTTAATTCTTTTGTTTTCTGAATCCCAGAATCTAATCCACCCTTCTTAACTTCTTTCACTACGGATCTAATTTCTTGAACAGTCTTATCCATCACAAGGGGAATAATCGCTTCTTGCTCATCTTCAGAAAGTTTAATCAGCTCATTTGTCTGACTTACATTAAATTCTCCATTAGATCTTAAATTCTTTAAAGTTTTACCAGAATTCTCATCTCTTTTAATCGCTTGAACGATCTGCTTAGGCTTCATTCCAGTTCTTTCACTTAATTCCTGAAGAAACTTCTCACCAGGATAAATATCAACTTTAACTTCATCAGCTTCAGATTGTTCTTCGCTAGACTCTGTTAGTGTCACTTCTTTTACGGTTTCAAGCTCTTCAGTGTTTGGAACTGGGAAATCAGGATTAATTGCTTCATAAAGCTCCTTGGCCCTTCTTAAGTGAGCTTCCATCTCCATGGAATTTAGATCTTTACGAACAAGGTTCTCATCAATACTTAATAATTCTTGCTCCAGCTCCCCTTTCGTATAACGAATTACAGGAATTTCTGTCTGGCCAAGATTTAGTAAGGCCTGGAAGCGACGTCCACCGGCCAAAAGGATATTTTCTTCATTAATAATTAGTGGGGAAATTAGACCTACTGTACGAATACTTTCTTCTAATTTTGATACATCTGAACCCATTCTCAGGTACGGATTATTCGTCTTAATCTCTTCTGGTGATAAGATTTCCATCATGTCTCCTAATGTGTATTGTGTGTGGACAGACATTACACTAAAAAATCTCCATATTGTCAGCAAAAATTACGTTATATCAAGCACTTAGAGTGTCTAAAATTTACTCACACTTCCCTTTTTACACACTGCGTTAACTTCTAAGTTATTAAAAGTTAATATTTAAACAATTATTTTTTGAAGGGAAACCAATGAGAAGCAAAACGACGACGACGATTTTTACGGTACTATTTTCACTATTCTTTAGTGCTCAGATTATGGCCCAGATGACGGTTAGGAATGTGAACTTCCTAGACGATCAAGGACAGTATATTACTGAAGGAATCCCAACAATCAATCATATTACCGGATCAAACCTAGACTCTGAAAAGTTATTAGAAGATCTCGAGACTCTTAGAGAGGAGATGCCACAGTTTAGCCATGTTGCTGTAGCACTTGATCCAATTGAATCTAGTAATGAAGTTAATATTAACTTTAATTTTCAAAAACACAGAATGGTGGCTTCGTTAAGAATTATTATTGAGCCACATATTAAAGAGCCGAAGAAGCTTAGACATGAACTTGCCCTTCATCGTGGTGATGTTTTTGAGGCTTCAATTCTTTCTAAAGATGTAGAAAAAATTCAATATATTTTCCACAGACAAGGTTATGCCAAAGTAAAGGTAACACCAGTTCTTAAAGAAGATTCAGATGATGACTATCTTTCACACGTTGAAATCCATGTAACAAGTGAAACTAAGCAATTAAAAATTTACGATGTAAAAGTACACGGAAATAGTGCCCTTACAGACTCACAAGTCAGAGAAGGACTTAAGAACGAAACAAGAGGGTTCTTCCTAGCTTCAAGACCTGTATTCAAAGTTGGACATGTTGAAGGCGATGTAGAAAGAATCAGAAAGAAATATGAAGATGCTGGACATTTAGAAGTTGAAGTAAAGGGGTCGTGGGAAATTGTTGATAAGTATCTTGTAAAAGTACACTTCCATGTTGAAGAAAATCAGAAATATGAATTAAAGACAGTTAATTTTGAAGGTCTCAATGTTTATTCTAAAGAAGATCTTACTGAAATCATTAAAGAAATTAAAGGTCACTATAGCGAACAAAACCTCAGGCTTACAATGCAGAAGATCCGTGAGTACTATGGTGAGAGAGGATACCCTCTAACGAGTATCTATATGGATTATGATCCTTCAAATGCAGCGGTAACTTTCTTTATTCAAGAAGGACCACTCATGACAATTAGTAAGGTAACAATTGAAGGTCTTACTAAAATGAAGCCTCAGACAATCTTAGAAGATATTTCATTCAAAGAAGGAGATGTAATCAACACTAAACTTCTTTCTGAAGACCTAAGAAAACTTCAAGGAAGAGGATGGTTTGATACTATTAATATCGACTTCAAGCCTGACTCAGATGAGACGACAGAAGTTATCATCAAGGCCATTGAGGGAAGATCACAAGTTATTAGTTTTGGATTAGGTGGAAATGCACAAGGAATCATGGGTGAAATTGGATACTCTAATTCAAACATCATGAGTACAGGAAATAGATTTAGTATCTCTGCTTCTAAGAACTCAGAGCTAACAAAGCTAGGATTAATGTTTGCTGACCCTCACCTTTTTGGGTCTGATTGGGAATTCATTTCAACTATTCAATATAAAGATGAAGAAAGACCAACTTTTGATGATGAAAGAGTAAGGGCACAGTTACTTCTTGAAAGAGCAATCAATAGAAACCTCAAGATAGGATTAGGGATTCGTTTTGAATATGTTGATATCGACAATCTTGCTCGTGAGCTTTCACAAGAAGATGTGGACCTTAAAGGTTCAGAGCATGTTGTAACTCTTATCTCAAAATTTAGTTATAAAGCTGAAACTTATGACTCTGCTGGAGATGTTAGAGATGGTGTTAAGATCTCTATGGCCCTACTTCCAGGTGTAAGAGATGATGATCTCTTCGCTAGAATGATGGTATCAGGAAGAGCAGCTATTTCACTAGGTGAAAACGAAAGTGGAGCAGCTCATATCCTTTCTGCAAGAATTGGAATTGGTTATGCTTCAAAAAATACTCCATTCTATGACAAGAACTATGCTGGTGGAGTTGGAACACTAAGAGGATATAAAACCAGAAGTTTAGACGGTGAAAGTGGGCTTGGAAGCGAAATGATGGTTTCAACGGCTTTAGAGTATGCCTTCCCTATCTACAAGAACAGATTAAAAGGTGTGACTTTCCTTGAGGCTGCAGCTGTTGGCGATGACTTTGATCAATTATCAGACTTTAGAGCTGTAGGAGGAATCGGACTAAGAGCGAACCTAAAAGACACTTTCTTAGGAAATACTCTTGAAGCTGGTCTTGCCTTCCCATTAAATGAGCAAGAGGGTGATCAGACTAAGCCATTCTACTTCATCTTTGGAGAATATGATCCGGCTTACGACTTATAAAAACGAGAACGATATGAAAAGAACGACAACGAAAATTTTACTCCTAGCACTTACGCTAATCTCTTTCAACACTTACTCAAATGATGAAAGTGTTAATCATTTCCCTGAAATGCAAATCGTATCTCTTGAAGATCAAAAGAGAGAGCTTAGAAAGATAGATGTATCAGTAGCTAATAAGTGGCGTGGACTTATTAGAAATCAAAATAATGATGAGTGGATGGAGACTCAAGGTTCAATGAAACTTGCGGGTCCTGTATTCTCTAAAGGTTGGCTTGGTACACAAGTATCAAGAACAATTGTTCCAGATCGTGAAGGTGGATGGCTTGCTATCGATACAATCACAATGGGACAAGATCTAATCTTAAAAGCCGCAGTTTTAGCTGGTAATATTCTTCTTTCACAATATTTTCCTTATATTCAAGGTGGAATTATCAAAGATAAGAAAATTATCAATATTCGCCCTGTAGAAAAATATAAGCAAGCACTTGCCCTTAAGCCTTTTCACCTTAAAGACCTTCCATTAAGCACTGAAGGTGTTGAAAAAATGAATGAAGGTGACATCTTTAATACTATCCTTACTGGTGGATTCTATGTAAGAGCTGGTGGTGGTATTGCCAATATGATTGGACTAGAACTTCCGGCCCACATCAATATTGGTCCAAAATCAAAATTAACAGTAAGAAAGTCATTAAAAGTATCGATCTCTAAATCAGGTGATCAAGAAGTCCTAGTTTCACTTGAAGGATTAAGAGAAAAAGAATTTGGAATCGGAATTGGTTTTGGTGTGTTCTTCGACGATATTATCGATCTTCCAGTAAGTATCGGTGTAAATGCTCCAGGTGGTTTATACCCACTTCTTATTAACCACAAAGAAAAGAAAACGGATATGAAGGCCGTTGTTTATAGAATCGATCTTAAAACTGAAGAAGGAAGAGAAGCCTATAAGAAGTTTCTGCAAAGAGATCTTACTGGTCTAGAAGATCTTGTTGATCACGAGAATGATACAGTCGTAAGAGAAATGGTCAGAGAAGGTGTTATCTACACAACAGAAACTAACTTCGCTATTAACCTAATTTTCTGGAGAACGGGACATAGAAATATCTATACAGACGGTTTCTTCACAACAACAGTAAGAAATGGAAATAGATTTCACTACGAAGAAGTAACTCAAGAATTACTTGATAGTAGCTCATGGTTTGGATCAGTTGAAGATCAGGAAGAAAGATTCTCGGTCCTCATCCCACTTAAAGTAGAAATTGAAGATGATGCTAAATCAAATATGCAACCATTTGATGAGAATATGCTTGGAAGCTTTGTGATGGATACTACTTTTCTCTATCAAGATAATGGTGCTGATGGTGATGAGATTGAAGGTCTTCAAGAATTAATGCTAAGAAAAGGATCTCTTCTAAGACTTCCACTCCGTGTTGATGACGATAAAGATTATGGAACTCTCCTACTTATTACGAAAGTAAGATTTAGTGCCACAGGAATTAGAAAAATTCTTTCAAGCTCTGAAAGAGATAGATGGTTAGCACTAGGAGCAGCTTTTGGTCTCCCAGATCCTCATAAGTGGCTAGACTGGCGTGTAAGAAGAAGAGAATGGGAAGACTCTGAAAATAATCGTAAAGAATGGGAAATGAGAAGAGCGAAAACAATTATTCGCTGGATGAAGAAGATTGATAAAATGGATAATGTTGCTGAAAAAGCAAAGTATATGATCAAAAAATTAGCTGATGGTAAAACAGGTGATTACTTTCATCACGTACTAATGGAGCTGGCCGGTAGCGACCAACTCATTATCAGAGGATATATTAAAGGTCAGAATTTCTAGAAATCGCAGTTCTTAGGAGTTCTTGGGAATGGGATAACGTCACGAATGTTACTCATTCCCGTTACATATCTGATCGCACGCTCGAACCCAAGTCCGAAACCACTATGTGGAGCAGTTCCAAACTTTCTCAATTCTAAATACCACCATAGTGGATCTTCATGCATACCCATTTCACTAATTCTTTGCTTGAGCTTTCCAAGATCTTCTTCTCTTTGAGAACCACCAATAATCTCACCTACACCAGGAACAAGAACATCCATCGCTCTTACGGTACGACCATCTTCATTTTGCTTCATGTAGAAGGCCTTACAATCTTTAGGGTAATCAGTAACAGTGACAGGCCCTTTAAAATGCTCTTCACTTAAAAATCTTTCATGCTCTGTTTGAAGCTCAACTCCCCACTCAGGTTTAAACTCAAACTTCTTTCCCGACTTATTAAGAATATCAATAGCGTCTGTATAAGAGATCACTTCAAATTTCGTATCTCTTACCTTTTCTAAAATTGGTAAATGAGATTCGTACTTTTCCTTATTTTGCTTAGCTTGAAAGCCTAAGAATTTATCAATGGCCTCAAGCTCTTCACTCGTATTTTCCATTGTATGCTTGATTAAGAACTGAATATAATCTTGAGCAAGCTTGGCATTACCTTCAAGATCCATGAAAGCAACTTCAGGCTCAATCATCCAAAATTCACTTAAGTGTCTTGGAGTATTTGAGTTTTCTGCTCTAAATGTTGGACCGAAAGTATAAACACTTCCCATACCCATAGCGAAACATTCACCTTCTAATTGCCCAGTTACACAAAGACTTGTTTCTTTCCCAAAATAATCTGTTGAGTAATCAACACTACCGTCTTTATGCTTTGGAATATTAGCAAGGTCCATTGTAGAAACTTGGAACATCTCACCAGCACCTTCCGCATCAACTGCTGTTAGGATTGGACTATTTAAGTAATAGAATCCTTGCTGATCAAAGAACTTATGCGTGGCCATGGCCAGCTGATGTCTTACTCTAAATACGGCACCAAAAAGATTTGTTCTTGGACGTAAATGGGCCTTCTCTCTTAAAAACTCTAAACTTGTTCCTTTCTTTTGAAGAGGATAGCTTTCATCTGTTTTACCGTAAATCTCAACCGCTTTCCCTTGCATCTCAACACTTTGACCTTTTCCACCACTTTCAACAATAAGACCATCAATGCGCACACAAGAACCAATAAGAAGAGAACTTACTTCTTCATAATTCTCAACTGCATCAGCATCGACAATAACTTGTAAAGTTCCTTGGCAAGTTCCATCATTAAGCACTAGGAATGAAAAAGATTTGTTTTTACGAACTGATCTTAACCAACCTTTCACTGTGATTTCTTTTCCAACTGGTTGATCTTTTAAAATTTGAGAAATTTTTAAGTATTCCATCTTGCTCTCTTCTAATCTTATGAAAATATAGTTTTGTAAATTTCTTTTGGTTTATCTTTTCCAAGTCTAGGACCAAATTGAGTCACTAAAGTTGAAGAAGATTCACAGGCCAGTTTCGCGGCCTCACCATAAGAATGCCCATGAGTGATTCCGTAAAGGAACGCTCCTGCAAATAAATCGCCTGCTCCATTTGTATCAACGGCTTCTACTTTGCGAGTAAGAACTTCAATTTCCTTTTGACCATCAAAAATCAATGCACCTTTTGGTCCACAAGTGATAGCAAAAGTCTTAGCAATTTTTCTTAAGGCCGCACTAGCATCTGTTAAATTTTCTGTCCCTGTGTAGCTCATCGCCTCTTCTTCGTTACAGAATAGAAGATCAACTCCATCACCAATAATTTCATTGAATCCATCTTTAAAGAAACCAACAATACCTGGGTCACTGAAAGTAAGAGCTGTCTTAACACCTGCTTCTTCTGCAATTTTCTTCGCTTCAATGGCAGCAGCTTTCCCAGAGTCACCTGTTACGAGATAACCTTCAATATAGAGATACTCTGAATCTTTAATATCATCTGGCACAAGCTCTTCGGTACTAAAAGTCGCAGTAATACCAAGATATGTATTCATTGTTCTGTCAGCATCAGGAGTTACGAAAACCATACATTTTCCTGTTGTCCCCGATGGTCTTTCACCATGAAGATTAGTCTGAACTCCTTGTTCGACTAAATCAGTAAAGTAAAAATCACCTGTTTCATCGTTAGCAACTTTACAGCTATAGAATGAGCGTCCACCAAATTGGCTTACCGCAATAACAGTATTGGCAGCAGATCCACCACAACTTCTTTTGTGTTGATTACCATCGCAAACTTTAAGAAGTTCTGCCTGTCTCTCCTCTTCAACAAGAGTCATAAGACCTTTTTCAACACCATTTTTTTCTAAAAAATCTGGTGTTACTTCAAACTCCATATCTACGAGGGCATTTCCAATTCCATACACATTATATTTTTTCAAAACAGGCTCCTTAAAATTAAGAATAATTAGGTTAAAACAATAATAGAAAGTGGGCCAAAAGTCATGATATAATATTGAAAACTCATAGGGAGAAGACAGAATGGCATTGCCAAATTTTCTAAAAAAAGACAAAAAAAAGAAAAACAAAGACGGTAAAGTTCAAAAAGCAGACTTTCGTGAAAAGTGCCTCGCTCTTTTGGAGCAAATTAAGGAAATTAACGAGGAGCGATATAATGAGCTACTCAATACCTTTCGTGCTCGCTATGACAAAATGAATATTCAGAAAAAGAAAATCCTCGGCTTCTACGGACAACTTAAGAATGAACTGGCCACACTAAAGGACCAAGCCGGAATTGAAATCAAGAAAACAACTCAAAAAGTTGTTAACCATTCTCGAGTAATTCAATCTGCCAGAGAGAAGATTGATAAAGAAGCAAAGAAAGTTAAGGAAGTTGTTAAGACGGTTAAGAAGACAACAAAGAAGGTTGCTAAAAAATTAGAAAAAGCTGCTGCCGAAGGCACTGCTAAAAAGACGGCGAAAAAGACTGCGAAAAAAGCTGCAAAAAAGACTGCGAAAAAAGCTGCGAAAAAGACTGCGAAAAAAGCTGCGAAAAAGACTGCGAAAAAAGCTGCAAAAAAGACTGCTAAGAAGAAGACAGCGAAAAAGACTGCCACTTCTTCTGCTAAGAAGAAGAAGAAGAAATCATAGATAATCATGAAGATTTGGCATGAAATAAAATACTGGGCCTTCCCAGGGCAATACCTCTATAAATCATATGAGGAATTGGCCAAGCTTACGCAAGATGGTGACGAAAAAGCATTTCTAACTATTTATGAACGACTCAAAGGTCCGGTTTATAATTACTGCCTCCTTCTTCTCAATAATCAAGCATCTGTAGCAGAAGAAATAACCCAAGAAACTTTTCTAAAAGCACTTAATTCAATTCAATCATTTAATGGTCAAAATAAATTCAGTACTTGGATTTGGACTATTGCTCGAAATTCATCTTATGATTATCTTAGGAAAAATGGGAAGGTTGACAGTAGTGATAATCTGGAAGAACTGAGTGATCTTAATGAAGTTATTTGCCAAATTGATAACTGGAGCAATAAGAGCAACTTAACAACAACAGAAGAGTCTGTTCAACAATCTCAAATAAGAGATTACATTCTGGAATGTTTGGAAAAATTACCTATCAATTACAAAGAATCTCTCATTATGCAGCTCTTTGCTGGTATGAGCTACTTTGAAATGTCTTTGGCCTTAAAAGTAAATGAAAACACCTTGAAAACTAACCTTTTAAGGGCCAAGAAAAATATGATGTCTTGTCTGGATACAAAAGATATTGGAGTTGGTCATGAATGAAAAGTTTGATCATCAAATAAGAACTCACCTTAAGAAAGATCTTCCAAGTAGTAGTGACTTAAAAATCAAAAATGCCATTATCGAAACTCAGAGAAGTCATCGCCAAAGTATTTTTAAAAGCTTTGGTCAGACTGCAATCCCCCTTTTCCTCTTTTTTATAGCAGTCATTTCAATATATAAATCGACTAACCATCAAGACCCGCTCGAACCATGGCAGAGGGAGTTACTACTCTTAGACAATCTAGATCTTTATACCGGAATGGAGGAAGTTGAATGAAAATCATTATACTCTTCTCCCTCTTAGTTTCTATCTATAGTAGCACCACTATTGCTAATGAAAACGAAATTAGAGATATGTGGAATACCATGACTCCTGGTGAGCAAAAGAAGATTAGAAAGAGATATGAGCGCTTCAAAAGAATGTCTCCCGAGCGAAGAGAAAGAATTAAAAGAAGACATAAATGGTTTCAGGCCCTTCCACCTAAAGAAAGAGCACGCCTAAAGGCAGAGTTTAAGGAACTTCGAAATCTTCCTAAGCAAGAAAGAAGAAAGAAGAGAAGAAAACTAATGAAGCAACTTAGAGAGAGATATCAAACAACTCAAAGGTCACAGTAATGTTTTCACTACTTTCACTTCTTGATGATATCGCAACAACTCTAGATGACGTGGCCATTATGTCAAAAGTTGCCATTAAGAAAACCAGTGCCTTAATGAGTGATGACTTAGCTGTTAATGCTGGTGTTGTCCACGGAGTTAATCCCGATCGCGAACTTCCAATAGTCTGGCAAATTTTTCTAGGCTCACTCTACAATAAAGTTTACAGCATACTTGGTGTTCTCTTACTTATGTGGGCCTATCCGCCAATATTAACAGTCATTCTCCTTATAGGTGGTCTCTACTTGTCTTATGAAGGAGCTCATAAAGTCGTTGAAAAACTTTTTGCGAAAAAAAATCTCCATAAACCAAAAATTCCTCTCACAGAAAAACAAAAAATCAAAGGAGCTGTAACCACTGATTTGATACTCTCCATTGAAATTATCGTTATCGCTGAAAGCAGTATTCAAGGATCATTTCTCAATCAAACTCTTACTCTCTGTCTTGTTGGTCTTTTGGCCTCAGTTCTTATTTATGGATTAGTCGCCTTTCTTGTAAAGATTGATGATTTTGGACTTTATCTCGTGGAAAAAGGAAATGTTAAAATCGGAAATTCCATTGTCCAAACTATGCCTTATTTTATGAAAGGATTGGGAATCGTTGGAACTACAGCGATGTTCTTAGTCGGAGGCGGAATCGTTGCCCATACTTTTCACTTACATGAATATATCAATGAGCATTTACAGAACTTAATCATAGGAATACTTGTCGGTTTAGTTACACTTCCTATCGTTAGCTTTGCTTCTAAGATCAAAAATAGATTACTTTAAAGAGATTTCTCGACCAACTATTTCTAAGAATTTATTTTCTGTCATCTCAAGACCACTGAAATACTTACAATTAAAGCCAAATGGGTAATAGGAAGAAGTTCCTCCAGTTAAATTTCCATCTTTATCTAAGAAACCATAAGTATAGTTATCAAAGTTCTTATCATTTTTTTCAATGAGAAATGTCGTTGGTTTAAACTTATCTTTGGGGTAAAAAACAACAGTCTTTCTAACGAGCGTCTTAATTCTGAATGCACACCATGGAATCTTTTGGTTTAAGTAATTATAACTAAAGTACTGCTTTCCTTTTTGAAAATAAACAACTCTCATACCTTCTTGCTCTTCTTTTTGATCAAGAGGAAAGACGATCCCTTTACCAATAGTAATTTCAATATTGCTGCCACGATTTTCATATTTCTTGGCAATCTCTTTTTCCTTATCTCTCACTTTCTTTGTTAAGGCCTCGCAAGAAAAATCAATAAAACCATTCATTCTTAAGAACATTCTCTTTGTTCCAATGACATAAGAAGCGGTCGCTTTTTGCTGAGGAGAGGTTTGTGTATGCACTAACTGCAAATGAACAACATTATTTTTTACCCATATCTTTGCATTCACATCTTTTAAAGAAACTTGCTTCCCCTTACCAGCTAAAGGTAAATAATTAAATTGTTTGAAGTAGTCTTTAGTATTCTTTTCGTTAAAACGAGTGCCATTAGGTGCTGAATTCACCTCACAACGCAAAGGGTCGTTAAGCTCTTCTGCCAACAAACCTTGAGAAATTAGTAAGAATAAAAAGAGAAGTAATACTTTTTTAAAAATCATAGAGATATTTTAAGACCAAATCCGAGACAAGTCATCACGAGATCTTTAAAATTTATACAAACAAATTAATAAGGAATTAATATGAACGCTGCTGTTTTAGGCATCATCGGACTCGTCTCTTTTGTCTGTGCTTACAGATTCTATGGAAGATATATCTCTAGAAAGCTCTTTGACCTAAACGATCTAGATCAACAAGGTATCCAAACACCAGCGAATGAACTCTACGATGGAGTTGATTATGTTCCAACAAATAAGGAAGTGTTATTAGGTCACCACTTTAGCTCCATTGCAGGAGCTGCACCGATTGTTGGTCCTGCTGTAGCAGCGATATGGGGTTGGCTTCCAGCTCTTTGCTGGATCGTCATTGGAGTTATTTTTATGGGGGCTTGCCATGACTTTGGTGCCCTCGTTCTTAGTATGAAGCATAAAGGTCAATCAATGGCCTCAGTTAGCGAGAAACTAGTCGGACCAAGAGTTAGAACTCTCTTTCTGGTTGTGATCTTTTTCTTAGTCTGGATGGTCATTGCCGTTTTTGCTTTGGTTATCGCTAATCTCTTCATTAGTTTTCCAAGTGCTGTCTTGCCTGTTAACTTTGAAATATTTATCGCCATCATGATGGGTATTTTTATTAACAAGAAAAAAGGGGAAAACCTTCTTATTCCATCACTTGTTGCACAAGGAATGCTTCTAGTGATGATTTACTTAGGCACGCAATATCCAATCACATTGTCTGCTTGGTTTGGAGATAATCAGCTGATGGTTTGGATTACTTTCCTTATGATTTATAGTTTCATTGCCTCAGTATTACCGGTATCAATTCTTCTTCAACCAAGAGATTTTATCAACGGTCACCAGTTGATTTTTGGCCTTGGACTAATGATTCTGGGTCTACTTGTAGGTCAACCTAAAGTGGTCGCTCCAATGATTAATACTCAGGCCAATGGTGCACCAGACTGGTTTCCTTATTTATTTATAACAATTGCTTGTGGTGCTATTAGTGGTTTTCATGGCCTTGTCAGTGGCGGAACTTCTAGTAAGCAAGTAAAAAAATGGAAAGATGCCCTTCCTGTAGGATATGGAGCCATGCTAGGAGAAGGAACTCTTGCCCTCTTGGCCACTTTGGCCGTGTGTGCAGGATTTAAAAGTTCAGCAGCATGGCATAGTCACTACTCAAGCTGGAATGCGGCCAATGGATTAAGTGCAAAAATAGGAGCTTTTGTACAAGGGAGCTCTAGCTTCATTGGTAGCCTTGGTATTCCTGAAGAATTTGCTCAAACTGTTGTTGCCGTTCTAATTATTAGTTTTGCTGCAACCTCGTTAGATACGGCCTGTAGAATACAAAGATATATTATTGCAGAGTTTGGAGAATCCTTGAAAATTCCTCACTCTAATAATCGATACCTCTCAAGTGCTATTGCCATTGGAAGCGCTTTTCTCTTAATGCTATCAAGTGATGGAGCAAAAGGCGGACTAAAGCTATGGCCACTCTTTGGGGCCACTAATCAAATGCTGGCGGCCCTTACTTTGATCATTATCGTAGTTTTCTTAATCAAGAATAAGAAGCCATCACTTCCCTATTTAATTCCTTGCCTCTTTCTTATGTTGATAACTTCGCTCGGTTTAATCATGAATATCAGAGTATATATTTCCGGTAATAATACTTTTCTAACGGTTATTGGTATAATTTTATTCATAGCTCAACTTTGGATAACAACAGAAGCCATTTTGGCCATCTCCAAGGCAAGAAAGGAAGCTTAGCTTAATGAGATTAATTTGTAGCTTGATTATATTTTTCACAATCTTTAACTTAGACGTATTCGCTTCTGAATTAAGACAGGAGCTCCATAGTCGAGTGAAAAAGATTTTAGCTACTATGCCTGAAGGTACAGAACTCACATACTCTGTCAGAGACTTAGCATCTGGACTAGTTATTGATCAATATCAAGCAGATGAAATGTGGAGACTGGCTTCCACAAGTAAGGTTTTCACTTGCGACTATGCTCTTCAACAATTAGGACCCAACTTTCAATTTAAAACAAGCCTTGGTTACAAGGGAAGAATTGTTAAGGGTGTTATTAAAGGGAATCTCTATCTACAAGGGAGCAAAGACCCGACTCTCCTCACTAATCACTTAATGGATATGGTAATTGAGTTAAAAAGGAGAAAGATAAAAAAAATTGAAGGTAAATTAATCTATCCAAAAGAATTAGGTCAGATGATTTCAAATCTTGGAACACTCGATGAACCTTATAACCCCAATATTGGTATTTTAAATACAAACTTCAATCGCTGGACTTTTCTTAGCGAAGAAAACTTCCCACCGCTTCCAAGCCTCGTTACTGAAGAATCTAGTAATAGATTCTACTATGATCAGAGATTTCAACTTGATCCTTCAACCTTCGAAAAAGATAATTATGTTGAAAGGTGGTTTTATAATCCAAGTATCAAAAATGGAATTAAAACAGATGCCCCAGTGAGAAAACCTCACCTCTTCAGTGCTCAGTCTTTAATCTATCTCATGAAAATGTGGGGAATAGAAATTGAACAGGTTGAAGAAGCAAAAACTTATGATCTTAAGGATCATTGGCCACATCCTATTTATGAGCATAGTTCACTTCCTCTTATAGAAATTTGCTCACAGGCCTTAGAGTATTCTAATAATTTATACACAGAAGCCATTCTCCTCGCAGCAACGAAGAAAAGAACTATTAAAGAGGCCATTGATGTTCTTATGAAATATCTTAAAGGCAAGAATAAATTAGCTAATATTGAATTAGAGACAGCAAGTGGACTTACTTATACAAATCAGGCAACTGCGAACTCTATGACACAATACTTGGCCAATAACTATCTCAACCAATATGAAGGTGGAAGAAATTTTATTTCTCTTCTTAGTGGAAATGGTGTGAATGGCTTCATGGCCAGTAGAATGCTTAATACTAAAATGTTCTTAAAGAGCTGGAGTAAAACTGGAACCCTTGATTATGTTAACAATATAACTGGAATTCTTTTTTCCTCATCAAAAAGACCTTTTGGTTATTTCGTTGGGTTCTATCATCCTAAATCAAGAAAGCTCATAGAGAAGCCTCTATCACAAAGAAATACCGCCCCTTCACTGTCTACTTCTTACTATAAAAAGCAAGGCGACAGAGCTGCAGATCAACTCATCGAATACTTCTACGATCGTTATTAAGATTTAATTTCTAGCAATTAAATCTGGCACTTATATGACCGATAAGAAAATATATGTATTAGAAAAAGGACATTAAGTGCTAGAAATCACAAGGTTTCTTGAAATACATAAGTGAAGTGATAAAGTAAGCGAGCACATAATACATGAGGAAGTTATGAAAAAACGCCCCTTAATTTTTATAATTCTGGCCTCTATTCACTTGTTAGAGCCTATTATTAAGATACTTTATTTTAAAATGACCGTTCCTTTTGATATTGGAACAATTGTTTCTAATATTTGGGCGATTAGCTCTCCAAAAGAAGTCTTTGAATTTTGGTTTCTTTTCCCACTTGGTGGTTTAGCTCTTTTAGGAGTTAAGAAATGGTCATACCCAATTTTTGTAGGCGTTCAAATTTATAATATCTATGCTCACCTAACATATGAGAAATTTACTTGGCCTTATGTCAGCGAAATACCTCTCATGAGTTCAATGATTTTACTTTTTGTGAACACGCTTATCATCATATATTTCAGTTTACCTGAAGTTAGAAAACCATTCTTTGATCGAACAATGAGATGGTGGGAAACAAGAACTCGTTATAATAAAGTTATTCCAATAACAGTTAAGATTAATAATCCAAATCATATCTATGATTGTCATATTCTTAATATCTCAACTACTGGTGTCTTTATTGACCTTCGTGAAGATGTAGAGGTTGGCACAGAACTTGAGCTTTCTATCAACTATAAAGATCAAGCAGTGACTCTTCATGGTAAGAAAGTAAGTGATCATGCTTTTAATAATATTAGAGGTATTGGTGTTCAGTTTGAATTTATGAATATCTACGAGAAGTGGGCCATGAGAAAAATCGTGAGAATGATTGCTAAAGAAAATAAACAATTAGAAAAGCTTTCTTCAAATTCAAGCCTAGCCGCTTAAGCTTACATATAAATATCAAATCGAATAGTCTTACCAATAATTTCATGGTGAGGCTTTTCTTTTAACAAAGGTCCTTTGATTGGCCTCTTTATAACAAAGCGGTCAATGAGATCATGTGCCAAAACTTCAGAAATAATTGCACTCTCAAACTTCGGCTCATTAGCAATAAGTTCTTCAAAAACTTGCATACCTTTCTTAGGTAAGGCCTTTCTTTTTTCTGGTCTAAACATAGGATCAAAATAGAAAGATGTTTTCTGAACGAGTGACAAATTCTTATAGTGGCTTAAACCATTACCAAATTTTAGATTTATTCTGTCTTCTTGAATTTTAGATTTTTCTAGATTCCACTTACCTAAAATATAAGCCACGGGATTGGCCTCAAAAGCATTTACTTGGAAACCAAGATACATGAGAGTGAGAGAATCTTTACCTGTCCCAAATGTAGAATCGATGACAACCTTATTTTGACCAACTGCTCTAGATATTAATTCCTTTTTGCCTAAGTTTTGACGCCTAAAGTCTCTAAGAAGAGCATCAAAGTCTAATGAAAGAGACCCAAAGCGATAGTCATAATAACTTAATTTGTCATGGTCAAAAAATAAACCTATGAAGCTCTTCTTATCAAAATCTAGTACTTGTATAAGTTCTAATTCACTACAAAAGTTCGACAGTTGTCGCAAAACATCACAAGCATGATGAGATTGTGTAAAGTAGATGTAAATAGATGTTTTCACTAGATAATATTACTAGATGAATCCTATCTTTTCATGCTAAAAATGAGCGACACACAAATTAATTAACGAGGTAAATAAATGAGTTCAAAGTCTCACCTTCCTTACGATCCAGAAAGGCTTCCAAGAGAGTTAAAGAAATACTATATCTGTGCTTCAGAAAAAGAAATTAGTGAAATGCTAAGTACTGTTGGTGCAAAAAATCGTGATGATCTTTTCTCCCACATTAGTGATGATGTTAAATTCTTAGAAACTCCCGAGGTTACAACAAGACTCGAATACGATGATCTGATTGATCACATGGAAGAGCTTGCAGCAAAGAACACTCCAAAGCTAAGCTTTATCGGTGATGGTCTACCTCATTATAAAGTTCCTGAGACAACAGCATATGTGAGCAACCTCCGTGGATTGACGACAGCTTACACTCCTTATCAACCTGAAAGAAGTCAAGGAACACTTCAGACACTTTGGTTATATTCTTCAAGTATTTCAATGCTAACAGGTATGGAAGCTATCAATGCCAGTTTCTATGATCGTTCTACTTGTCTTTTTGAAGCCCTTAACACTTCAGTAAGACTAACAAAGACTAAGAAAAAAGTTCTAATCAGTGAAGGTCTTTACGCTGGAGATATTGAAGTTATACAAACTCTTGCAAAAGAAACCGAATTAGAAATCATCACACTCCCTATTGATAGCGCGACTGGGAAAACAGATATTGCCAAATTAAAAGAAGCTATAGCGAATGGTGATATTTCTGGGTTTGCTTTTGGTCAAGTAAACCAAATGGGAATCCTTGAAGATGTGAATCATATTGTCGACACTTGTAAAGAAGCAGGAGTTAAAACGATTGCACTATTCGATCCTATGCACATTGCGACTGGTGGACTAGTCCAGCCTTCAAAGATGGGATCGGATCAGTCTGGTGTTGATATGATTGTTGGTGAAGGTCAGCATCTTGCTATTGCTCCAAATTTTGGTGGCCCAGGGCTCGGAATTTTTGGAATTCGTTATAACGATTCAGATAAAATTTCTATAAGATCTACAGCTGGTAGATATGTAGGGAAGGCCAAAGACAGTGAAGGAAAAGACTGTCTTGCTATGATTCTTTCAACTCGTGAGCAACATATTAGAAGAGAGAAGGCCACTAGTAATATTTGCTCAAACCAAAGTTTTCTAGCAACTCTTGCTGGAGCTGGAGTTCTTAGTCGTGGTGAAACAGGAATGACTAAGGCCATTCAAACAGCTCGTCAAAATGCTGTTAATGCTTTTGAAGAACTCACACAATTTGAAGGTGTGAATTATCCATTTAGTAACAACGCTTTCTACAATGAATTTGTATTAGAACTGAGTAAAGATGTTGATGAGCTAATTGAGTCAGCAAGAACTCAAGGAATCCACTTAGGAGTGAATTTAAAAGAAAGAGATGCTCAAAATAGAAATCTACTAAAACTAAGTTTCTCTGATATTCAAACAACAGAAGACTTAGAAAAACTATCGTCTTTCTTCGCTAGTCATTTTGAAAAAGGTCAAGGGACTAAAGCTCCAGAACTTGCTTCAGAATTGCTAAGAAAAGATAAAGCAGGTCTCCCTGATTTATGTAATCAAGAATTGAAAGCTTTCTACTTAAAGTTATCAAACCAAAATGTATCACCAGATGATAATATCTATCCTCTCGGCTCTTGTACTATGAAGTACAATCCATATATCAATGATTATGCAGCTGGGCTTCAAGGCTTTACTGATATTCATCCTCAAGCTCCACTTGAAGATGCTCAAGGTTGTTTAGAAATTCTTTTTGAAACTCAAGAAATGTTTAAAAAGATTACTGGCCTTCCTGGATTAACAACAGAACCAGTTGCTGGTGCTCAAGGTGAACTTGTTGGATTAAAATTATTCCAGGCCTACCACAGAGATCGTGGAAACGCTGAAAAGAAAGATATCATCATTATCCCTAAGAGTGCCCACGGAACGAATCCTGCCACTGCAACAATGGCCGGATATATTTCTAAAAGAACAAAAGATGGTCAAACTGGAATCATCACGATTGATGCCAATGAGAATGGTCAAATTGACTTCACTCAGCTTCAAGATGTTGTTGCAAAGTATGGCGAGAGAATTGCCGGTATTATGGTAACAAACCCAAATACATCTGGAATTTTTGAAAATCAATTCAAGGAAATGGCAGACCTTATCCACTCTGTAGATGGACTCGTTTACATGGATGGTGCCAATATGAATGCTATCGCTAGCTGGGTCAATCTAGATAAACTTGGTGTCGATGCTGTTCACAATAATCTCCATAAGACCTGGACAATTCCTCACGGTGGGGGAGGCCCTGGTGATGCCATTGTAGCCGTTTCTGATAAACTTCTCGATTACCTACCTGGTATTCAAGTAAGAAAGAATGGTGAAAAATTTGAAACCTTCAGAGCTCCAAAAACAATTGGTAGTTTTCACCGTCATTATGGAAACTTTGCTCACAAGGTTAGATGTTACACATATCTAAAGGCCCTAGGCAGTGAGGGTATTAGAGAGATGAGTGCCATTGCTGTACTTAGTGCGAGATATCTTTTTGAAAAACTTAAAGATGTTTACCCAACACTTCCAGCAAAAAGTGAAGGTGCTCCTAGAATGCATGAGTTCATCATTACACTATCAAAAGAAAGTTTTGATCATATCCAGAATAATGGAACACCGAAAGCTCAGGCCATCGCTAAGATTGGTAAATTATTTCTAGATTTCGGTCTTCATGCACCAACGGTTGCTTTCCCAGAACAATTTGGACTCATGATTGAGCCTACTGAATCTTTTACGAAGAAAGAACTCGATGACTTTTTAGAAGTGCTGATGGCCATTAAGAAAACATTGAATGAAAAACCAGAAGTTCTTCAAACAGTTCCTCATTTCACGCCAATTTCAAAGGTAGATGAAGTAGGGGCCAATAAGAATATTCAACTTTGGGAGAATCTACAAACTCTCCCAAAAGTTCTTCCAAACAAAATTGAGCCAGGTATTCTAAAAGAAATGTCGACGAAGGATATTCTCGAGCATATTGGAGATGCCCACGCTCAACGTTTATGAGTATAAGGAATAAACTGGTAAGGACCACCTGAGTTCTTATCAGTTTTTTGACCTCTACCATCTGGTTTTCCATTCTTATTGAGATAATTTTTAGCGTAGTCACGAGTGATAATACCTTCGCGATCTATCTTCTTAATAAGGGCCTGCCAAACGCTGATTTCAGACTTTGTAATCTTACGCAAAAGAAATTTTACTACGCTACTAATCCCTAGACCACCAACAACGATACCCTCATTAAGCGCCACTCTATATTTTTTGAAAGAGCTTACTTTCTGACCATTGATCTTGATATTCTTAACTCTGAACTTCCCGTCAATACCCAAGTATTTATTAAAGACATCTTCTTTAGGGTCTGTTCCATCAACACCTGTCCACTGGCCATTGGTATAGACTATATTATTTTTTTTATCGACAAGATCAAAAGTGATTCCACTGAAGGCCAAAGGTTGCTGGGTCTTGAGAACTAACCGAACAACAGATTTAATGACGACTCCATAGATATCCACACTATAAATTGACCAACCTAATTTTTCTTTATGATCAAAGGCCCTAGGGTGAGTGTTAAAGAGATCCTCTCTAGTAATTCTTCCCACAGCAAGATTCGATCCCCCAAAGTTTGGTGAATGGAAACTAATATCAGCATCCACAGCTTCCCTAACAGCATCAGTAATCCAAGCTGTCCAAGGAGTCATTCGCCAGCCACTATGAATTAGAGGAATTTCAGTAAAGCCCACCACCTCATTTAACCATTCTTCTCCATAGAGATTATTAATTTTATCCCGAGAGCGTCTGATAAAGTCGGCAACAACTTCATCTTCTTTCTCTTTACTATGCCTAACTGGAATCAAATCATAACTAATAATCTTTAATGGCTTACCAGGAATAACTTCGATAATTAATTTACCAACAAATTTTCCATGGCTACCTGCCTGAACAACAGGAACTTCAACACCATTTTTATTTGGAAAATAAAGAGGATTAAAGAGTGCTTGGTGAGAGTGACCACCTACTACAAGATCAATACCGGCTGACTTATTTATCATCTTCTCATCTTTGCGTGTCCCTAAGTGAGTAAGGGCAATAACAAAGTCTGGATTATCATTTTCACGGATTCTTTTCGCGATTTTATCAGCTGTCTTTCCAGGTTTTCGAATCTTCCCATGCTTAAAGGCCCAAGCATAGAAGAGCTCATCAGTTGTTAAACCCATAAGAGCAATTTTAGCTCCTGCCTTTTCATAGATTACATAATCTTTAACATTTTTACGGATACCAGTATAAAGAGCAGTCGTATCTAATTTAAAATTAGCCCCAAGATAATCGAACTTTGGCGGATTTTCTTTAAGAAGCTCATTGAGATTCTTAGTTCCCATGAGAAAATCATGATTACCAATAACAACAGCATCGTAGCCCATGGCACTCATAATATTGAAAGTTTTCGCTCCTTTATTGGCCATGTAATAAAGGTTTCCTTCCATGAAATCACCACCATCAACAACGAGTGATTCCATACCCTCACTTGCTGCCTGTGTTTTAAGACGATCAATCACTGTCTTTACACGTGCGTAACCACCCACGTCTCTGTTGTAGACACTATGATCAAAGAAACCATGAAGGTCATTGGTGTGAATTATCTGAAGTCTTTCCGCAAAAGAATTGCTGGAAACTAATAGTAAAACTATTAAAAGAAGTTCTCTCAAAATCATACTCTCATCCTCTTAAGAAGCTAATCTATCCTTGAGAGAGACGAATTTTCAAACAAATTGGTGAGAATAGATAAAATTTATAGGAAAATTATTATGTATTTTCAATAAGTTAGAAGTTTAATCTATGTATTCAACAAAATTTTGAGCGAGATTAATCTTGGCACCAATCTTCTTCAACATATAGTAAACACCTACAATTTTGCGATCAATAAAGATATTCTCGTGAGGAAGAAAGTTGAATTTGATCTTTGTTGTAGTCCTATCCACCATTTTCATCAGCCTACTGGCCACATCTGAATTTGCCCAATCATATTCTTCATTTCCTAAGGGCTCAAAAATAATCTGGCAGTATTCTCTAAAATAATCCATGTCAGATCTTTCTGTATCGATCGCTCCTTGGTCTTCAATTAATTTAATCACAAGTTCGATATCTCTTTTAAAGAAAGCCCTGATGAGATCTTGATAACGAAGGGCCAGCTCATCTGATAATTCCTTTGTCGCCCCAAAATCTAAGAGAACCCACTTCCCGTCTTTTAAAAGATAATTGCCCATGTGAGCATCTGATTGAGTGAGCTTCCATTTAAAAATTTCATTGAGAAAGAGATTAAAAAATTCTTTTGCAAGTCTGGCCTTATCATCAAGTGACAAAGTTTTAAGACCATCATCAACATTCTGACCGTCTATATATTCCATACAGATAACTTTACGACTTGAGTATTCTTCATAGAGCTTTGGAATAATATATTCCTTACCTGCCAACTCTCTAAAGCGCTTCATTGAGACAGCTTCTTTTTCATAATCCATTTCCTTAAGAAGCATAACCTTAATCTCATCAAAGACCTTATCAAGTTTTACGTCTTGAGGAATTACTTTCATGAGATTAATAAGTATTCTAATGAAACGTAAATCAGTATCAATTAAGTTTTCAATATTCTTATATTGAATCTTAATGGCAGCATTTTCGCCACTTGGTAATATGGCCTTGTGAACTTGTCCAATTGAAGCCGCAGCAAATGCATCTTCTTCAATCTTTAAATCCTTGAGAACATTTTCAGGAATATTCTTACTTATAATCTTCCATTCAAGATAGCTTGTTTGTCCTTGAAGCTTCTCAAGAACTTTCACTAACTCAGGAGGAAGTAAATCTCCTGCATAAAGTGAAAGCATCTGCCCGGCCTTCAAAAAACTTCCCTTTATTTCCCCTAGTTCATCTGTAAGAAATTCGACACGATTCCCTAGGGCCTCTACTATTTTTTCGAAGTTTCCATCTTTATCTGAAAAGAGAAAATCTTTACCTAAACGAGTCGCTATCCCTAGAAATAACGAGTTGCGAGAAAAGAGATTTGTCTTGAGGGACTTTAGTTTTTTCATAGATTTAGCGTCTGTTGTGACTTTCATTTACATCATCTTGATAATGCTCTATTTTAACCTCATGAGCACTCCAAATAAAGATATGAAACGTTGTACATTCGCTATTATTTCTCACCCTGACGCCGGTAAAACCACAATGACAGAAAAACTTCTGTGGTTTGGTCGCGTCATTAAAGAAGCGGGGAAAGTTAAGTCTAAACAAGGGCAATATGCCAAGTCTGACTGGATGGAAATGGAAAAAGAGAGAGGAATCTCAATTACTTCTTCAGTCATGAGTTTTCATTACAATAACCGAGCGATGCATTTACTTGATACTCCTGGGCACAAAGACTTTTCTGAAGATACTTATCGTACCCTAACAGCTGTTGAGTCTGTGCTCATGATGATTGACTCAGCCAAAGGTGTGGAAGAGCAAACAATCAAACTGATGGAAGTTTGTCGTATGCGAGACACACCAATCGTCACTTTTATGAATAAGTTTGATCGCGATGCTATGGATCCTTTTGAACTTATCGATAATGTTGAAAAGATTTGCTCAATTCAATGTGCACCTATGACTTGGCCAGTTGGTGATGGTGTTAACTTCAAAGGTGTTTATGATCTTGCCACTAAAAAGATTCTAAGTTTTAGCGAAGGAAATGATCCTCTCAATCCAAAAGTTTGGGATGCGAGTGATTTAGAAGCAGCCGAGATAGTTGAATACTTAGGAGAAGCTATTCGCGATAAGCTCCTTGAAGATCTAGAAATGATCGAAGAGCTTATGCCAAAATTTAATAAAGAAGAATTTCTAGCAGGTATTCAAACTCCAGTATTTTTTGGAACTGCCCTTCATAACTTTGGTGTTATGGAGACTCTTGATATGATTTCAACTCACTCTCCTGGTCCTCATAAGAGAGAAGTTCTTATGGCACCATTTGAAAGTGATTCTGAGACAAAAATGATCGAACCTGATCATGGAAAATTCAGCGGTTTTATTTTTAAGATTCAAGCGAATATGGACAAAAGACATAGAGACCGTGTGGCCTTTATGCGAGTTTGTTCTGGAAAATTCAATCGTGGAGACAAGCTCTTTCACGTTAGAACGGGAAAAGAAATTAAGATTGCCACACCTCTAATGTTTCAGGCTCAAGATAGAGAGATAACAGAGGAAGCTTTTCCTGGAGATATTATCGGACTTCACGATACTGGTAAATTTCAAATTGGAGATACTTTCACTAATGGCGAAAAGTTCATCTATACAGGTATCCCTAGCTTCGCTCCTGAAATTTTTCAAAAAATTATTTTAAAAGATCCACTCAAGGCCAAACAACTTGATAAAGGTTTAAGACAATTATCAGAAGAAGGAACAGTTCAGCTTTTTAGCCGAGTTGCTCTTTCTGAAAAAGTTTTAGGTGCAGTTGGAGTTCTCCAGTTCGAAGTTGTTAAACATCGTCTTGAAGATGAATATAATGTTCATGGTGAATACACTGGTCATGGCCTCGTTGGTGTGCGCTGGTTAAGATTTCCAGATGACAAAACCAAAGATGCTTTTATGGCCAAGAACTCATCAAATATCTATCTTGACCATAAAGATCGTGAATGTTTTGGTGTAAAGAGTGAATGGGACTTAAAACTCGTTATGGAAAAGTTTCCAGACGTTGAGTTTTTCAAGAATTCAGATTACCGTTAAAACAAGTTGAAAAAGTTAATCTCTTTCCTATTATTATCCTGTGTGATTCATGCTCATGCTGAAGAGTTGAGCCTACGTTGGTTTGGAACAACTAACTTTGCAATTAGTGACGGAGAAAAGACAATCCTCTTTGATCCCTTCTTCACAAGGCCCTCAATATCGAGTGTTCTCTTTGGACGTAAATTAAAGTCTGACCCTAAATTAATAAAAGAAACACTAGAGAAATCCGGGATCACTAGCATTGATACAATCTTTGTTAGCCATACTCATTATGACCATGCCCTTGACCTAGAAGAGACTCAAAAAATCTTCAATGCCAAAGTTGCTGGCCCAATATCTGCAAAGAATATTCTTTTAAAGAATAAGAATATGTTTAGAAAAATTGTTCCTAATAGCAGTATCATTGTTGGGAAATTTAGAGTTATCCCTCTTAAAGGTATACATCCCCCTCATATATTTAATATGACATTTTGGGATGGCGAAATTAAAGAACAAATAAAACCAATGGCCAAGGCTTCTGACTATAAATTAGGTGAAAATTATAGTTATCTTATAGAGCATCCTTTAGGCAATATTCTCTTTCATCCTTCAGCCGCCATTTATAATCGTGAAGTATTTAAAAAGAAACTCGCCAATAATGATATCAAAGCCGTTATTTTGGGACTTGCCAGTAGAAAATCATCACAAGATTTAATAGACGCTATAATCGCTCCTCTTAAGCCGGCACTCTTATTCCCTGCCCATCATGACAACTTCTTTAAACCCTTAAATGAAGGCTTCTCCGAACTCATTACGGCGAACACTGATGAATTTGTCAGTGCATTAGAAAAGACTGAGAAAAAAAGTAAGCATAAGACCAAGTTTGTTAAAATTGAGTATTTTAAAAGCTATTATCTAACTAATGAATAAAAGGTGCCGAGTTCGTGTAGATACTTCTGCGAAACCCAACCAAAACCAGGAAGGCCTTTACCTTTATAAGTGAAATTCTTTCCAAAACCTTTTTGACCCCAAGAGTTTTTAATCAAATAAGCTCCAGTAGTTTTGAATTCTTTATAAGATCCGTCTTCCATTAAAAGACGATTTGTGATTTCTATCGTGTCATCATAACCAACGATCAAGACACTATGGCCTCCACCTTTTTCACCACTAATTTTACGATCACGACTACCAGGTGCTGGATAACCAACTATACCTTGATACCATTTTTCTTTATCACGTGGCTGGATATCATGAAGCTCTGTTTTAGAACTATTCCATGAACCATAGTAAAGCTTCATTCCAACAATAACTGGATAATTCTTAAGTAGAATTCTTTTTACTTGTGAAAGACTATCAATTCGATAATCTTTTCTTTTAGAATAGAAACCTTTGAGGAAATCTTTTTTAAACTGTCTTGCTTCTTCACGAATTTCAAAAAACTCAGGATCATTGGCCTTAACAAAATTATCAGTCTCTCTTAGAAGTCTTGGATCTCTATGACCAAGAAGACATGCCATAAAGCTTTCAGTATCTCTTAAGAACTCACATCTTTCAGTGGCCAGTGGTCCTAAATTATCAGGTTCAACAAACCATTTTTGACCAATATATGGCCATGTACTCTCCTTAACTAAACCAAAGAAAAGTGACTTCTTAAAATTACGATTACTCGTACTTCCTTCATCATCCTGACGAGTCATAACCACATACTCAAGCCATTCTTCTGAAAGGTCGATTGAGAGGTCAGCTTTATTTTCTCTAATAAGAAGTGTTTCAAAATAACCAATAGAAGAAAAAATCGTGCAAGTCCCACGCTTCCCTTGAGACTTAACTGGTGTAAAAAACTGAAGGGCATCAGAGATTTCGCTCTTAAGTGGAAGGATTAGATTTTCATTTGAATCTAAATCGTTAAGGGCCGGTCGATGATCAATTTGTGAGGAAGGGATCTCGCTAAAATATGCTAATGAGTTTAGGCTTATCAAGGCTAAAAGGAGGCCAAATAACTTCATGATTTTCTCTTTCTTTCTATACGTGTGTTTGTTGTGGGCCTATTGAACTAGAATGGTCAGGAAAAAGCACGATGCATTGAATAAACAAACTCAAAAAAAAGGCCCTCGCATGAGCGAAGGCCTTGAATTCTTTGAATTAAACGTTGTGTTAAGTTACTGGATAAAGACTCCGGCTGCGTCTACACAACTATCAGTACGTTTGAAAGATCCTGGAAAGTCTCTTTCCGGAACAATCGCCGCTCTTCTTCTTTCAGCTTCGGTGGCAGCTGCAAGTCTTTGCTCATGAGTCATCGTATTGAGTTCATCACGAGGACCTGCGCTCCACTGGCGTCCTTCACTATTTACTGGAGCATCATTACTTCTTGGAGTAACGGCCTCACCCCAACCTGGTTGCTTAGGATGGTTAGCAAGTTTTTGATCCAGAGTCTCAAAGAAGATACTTCGAGTAAGAAGATCAGTATCTGATAAACCTTCAGCAAGAGTTGGCCTAAAGTCATTCACATCTAAACCTAACTGATCACACATCTTCTCAAGATCGGTGATTGCTGATCCAGGATTTTTCAAATATCCAACGTGATCAACTTTTTGAACTTTACCACTTAACTCATCATCTTCATTAAGTGCTTTTGATAACATCGCCCTTACGAGCTTTACCTGTAATGCAGATTCGTATGGGTCACGAGGAGCATTGAAAAGTCTAAACTCAGCTTTTCTAATTCTATTATCTACTCTAAAAGTTCTTCTCCATGGTTGCGTCGGACTGTTAATATCAAAGTCATCAGTGATTAAATCCTCAGGAATAACATCCTGAAAGAAAGCACTCATATCAAGTTGATTATAACGAGTCTTACGACCATAACGAGTATTGAAGTATTGCTCATTATAAAGAAGTTTCTTTAGATCATCTTCTGATCCTTCAAAGTTCTTTAACTGTCTTGATAACGACTCTGAGATATCAATTGGTTCAGCTGACTTTAAACGAGCCTGGTATTGGAACATTAGTGAGATAATCCCTCTATGCTCATGAAAGATAGACATGAACCTAGCAAGTTGCTTAGGCTTTCCTTCAAAAGCAGCAAGGTCAATATTCACATGCCCACCACCAGCATTTACGACTGGCATAATATTGTTCTTATCAAAAGCTTTATAGACAGCTTCTACATCCGCTTCTTCAGGAACAAACTTAGGTGTCACAAGCTCAATCGATCCACCTCTTACCGATCCTTCAACAATTGAACCATCGGCAGCGTATGAACGACCAATACCATCCCATTCAACAACCCACTTTCTATTTTGTGGGTCACGAATTTCATAACTAACTTCAAGACCGTGACCGTGTCCCCCACCATCAACAATCTCAGTGGCCTCACCTTCACCACCAAGTTCTTGAAGAAGATCTTCCGCAACTTTCTTAATCACGGCCTTTCTTTCTTCTGGGTTCATATCAACTTTCGTTTGAAGCCAGGCATTCTTATTATCCGCAAGTTTATCAGGTGTATAATTCGCATCTAACATCAGAGGAAATTTACCTGAATACTCAATCCCAAGGTCAATATTATTAACATCAGTAATTGAGCTTACAAGCTGTCTTCCTGAAGGAGGTGTAAACCTCATAAAGTCTCCAGTACTCTCTGCTGCAACTCTTGGTGGAATAATATAGTTTCTAAGTTCTTGAGAAAGACGTGTCGACTTAGTCCAACTTTTCAATAATCCTCTTGAAGTCGCTTCATCTTCAGACTCTGCAAGTTGAAGGATTAAATCTTTCGTTAATGACTTAATAAACTTACGCTTATTCTCTTTAAGGATTGGGTTGTTTGGATCATCCCACCCCATAAAACAAATCATATACTCATTCTTAACACCGGCATTTCTTAAAGCTTGAATCGCTTTATCACCTTGTTCAGAAGTTACACCAAATCGATCCGCAAGATTTTGACCAGAGAAAGATCGACCATCATAGAGTTCCCAGTCTCTAACATCTGCAAGACCGGAGAAATCATTGGTAGCGGCACGAGCAGCAAGTGCTGTTTGATAAACACGGGCCAGTTTAATATCTTTCGTACCAGCACGGAATTCGACACCATAGTTATCACTTCCCCATCTGTTATTTTCAAGACGGATAATCCCCCTAGAAGTATTCAGACTTTCAAGCGTACTATCTGAGTGAAATTGCTTATAATTCGCTTTTTCAATTCCCGTTCCCCCTTTAATACCATCAACAGCAATAAGAGCTTGGATGGCCTTAAAAAGTTCTGCTAGTTTTGGCTTATTCAGCTGTGGGTGCTTCTTAAAAACCATACGCTGGTGACCAGGTGCCTGGAAAAGCTGACCAGCATTTTTAAGACTTTGCCTAAACCACATTACAAACTCTTCGTGCTCACCATATGAGTTAAGAGGCTTGAAGTTAATCTCCCAACCTCCGCCAACACCACCATGGTGACCGTGGGCATTTTCAATATATTTTTGGGGACGTCCAAAGTTTGGAACCCAATCTTCATAAGCACTCCAACCAGAAGGCTTAAGACCAGAACCATTTAGTCCAGGAAGATTCCCTTTGAAGAATTTCATCCTTACACTTGGTTTAATAAATGTAAGTGGCCTATCATCAGTAGCATTCATAAGCTTCGCGAAATTCTCTTCAAGAACTTCTAAAGAAGCATTTTCATAATCTACCGCCTTTAGTTCGTCGATAGGAATTAGCTTTGCGTTTCCATCGATATCAACAACATCAGAAGCAAGGTCTACCTTTACTCCATTTTCATCAAGATATGTTCGATAGCCATTAGCATCTTTCACGTAGTTACTGAGAAAGTCTTTTAAGAAGATCTTTCTATTCTCTTCACTAAGTCCACTAACAACAGAGTCAATTTTAGATCTTGGAGGAGTCATCACTCTAGTAACAAGAGCTGAAGAGGCTTCTTTTTCAGAACCCCATGTTACTCCACCGGCCATTCCTTCAATGGCCTCACCATCAACAAGAAGTGCCTTGGCTTCATAACCAACACCACCTTCGAGTAATTGACCGTAGGCTTGATAGGCAGTAAGAGGACCACTCTCCTGCGCTACTCCCCGGTTTCCTTTTTTGAAAGAGCAACCTGGCAATAACAATGTACTTGCTAAAGCGAGAGCTCCTAAATTTCGTAAATGATTTTTTCTTTTCAATTTCATGGAAATATTCCTTGTCTTATATATTAATCAAAAAAACAGTTGTTTCTCTTTAGGTAATCTAGCTCATCAGCAAAGTTACTATTCTTTGCGGCCTTCGCTTCAAAGTTTTTGAAGATGGCCTTTTCTAGATTCTTGTCAGCGATATAGTCAGGATCTTTCTTTATTTGTTTAATAAGTCTAGTCCAGCCTTCCGCTTCACTTTGAGTAATATTGTCACTAAAAAGTCTCCAAAGCTTATTTCCAAAGAAAACTTTTTGGGAACGACTAAAAGTAGAAACCGAGAGAATCTCCCCAGCAAGTTCTTGCTGGGCCTTAGATCCGTTCTTAGCAAGACCAAAGAAAAGAGCAAGTGCCCTTTCTTCCTCTGGAGCTACCTGTGCTGAGTTAGCAAAAAAGCTTCCTAGCTTCAAACTACGCATTTGACTAGAAATATGCTTTCTTAAATCTGAAGGATTTGAAGGCAAACTTTCAAGCACTGCTTTAGATTGCTTATTCTCCATTAATTCCATGGTGAACTTAATCCCCTGTGAATTTAATGAAGAGTTCACACAAGCACTACAAGCAAGAACAGTTGATGAATTTCTACCGTAGCGATTGGCAAGATAGATAAGATTATTGATTGTTTCGATAAACTCACCTTTCGTTAGCTCAGATTCTCTTTTATTGAGAGCTGCAAAAAGCTTCGCTCTAATACGTCCATCTTTTCCACCTTTAGGAAGGGACTGGAGTGCTCGAATAAATTCACGCTTGGTTGGTTTGGCATTATTGATATTAAGTGCCTTAAGTGAAAGATTCACAAAGTTTTTGACTTGTGTTGCACCCTCACCCCGAATACCACTTTTACCAAGGGCAGTAACAACCCCTGAATCACTGAGGATCATATCAATAAAACGTCCCGCTGCTGTTCCCACACTTTTATTTTGGTCACCATCAGCATAAGTCATCGGCCCCATGAAAAATAAGGCCATTAATAGAAGGATCACCTTCCGATGAATGTAATTCATTACACACTCCTGTTGTTTTTAGGACTCTCACAAAAAAGTCTATGTCCTTAGGCTGATCGGAAATTGATTCAAATACTTGATTAAAATATACGACTATTAAGTGATATCAACCACTTAACACGCCTCATCGTGACGATACCCTACTTTAGCGGTCTAATTTTATGCTTAATTCTGGAGGAACAATGACAAAAGCTATTTCAGCTCTAATTTTAGCATTTTTTATCATAATTTCAAGCAGTTACGCTATTGGGATCAACGAAGAATCTGATTCAAAAATGAAATATGTGAAGCAAGAATTCAAACCTGAGGGTTTTGAAAATATCGACACGGAAGCTTTACTGCCAAGTGAAGAAACATTCAAAGGTGGTTATAACAAGCTAATCCCTTACGTTTTACCGTCGCCGTATCAGGAAAATGCTGGGAGCTGTTTATTCATGTCACACACTGGTGTTATCGAAGTTCTCATGAATCAGAAGCTCAAGACTAATAAAATTGATCTTAGCGAAAGATATCTTATGAATCTTGCGAAAGATAATGTTGCTGCTGAAAAAGTAAATAATTGGAGAACAGATACAATCTTTCGTTCAAATGCAAAACTTAAAGGTTACCTAAATAAAGACTTTCGTTACACAAAAGGTTTTTACAAAGTTGTTAATGGAAAAAGAGTTAAGGCCAATGAACAGGAACAAGGTGCTACCTATAGCATTAAGTACAATTGGGTTATAGATTATAAAAATATTAAGGCCAGTCCTGTAGCTCTCCCAAAGTTTCAAAGAGAAGTTCTTTTTAAAGATAAAGATGAAAATCAATGGAATGTTAACGGAGCTCCTAAAAATATTGTTTCACAAATTAAAAATGTTATCAGAAAGAGAAATGCCCCTGTTCTCGTTATCTATAACCATCATGGATTTTGGCATGCCAATTTTATTCTTGGGTTCAATGACAAAGCTTCAAGCGATAGTTGTAAATTTGTATCAACTTTCGAAGAAAGTATGAATAAGAGAGCTGATGAAATTGTCGAGGAAGCGAATCAAGCACAAACAAGCAAAGAAAGAGAAAAGCTTTTAAGAAAAGCTGCCAAATTCAGAAAAAGAGGAAAGCAAGTTAATGATGCTTATCTTTCCAATGGTGGATGTCGCGGAAAAGGTATCTTCTACGTTCGTGACAGTATTTACCCTCAAGAATCTATGCCACTCTATGATTATGATTTAAAAAGGCAAGGTGAAGAAAAGAACCTTAATGCTCCAATTATTGTCAGAGAGTATGAATGGGTTGAGCGTCTCGCAAATCACGCTATCCAGATTTATGTCCCTTAAAAATAAAATTCTAAAAAACTACAAACATAAGAATAAATGGGCCAAGAGAACAAAGAATCTCTCTTGGCGCCTTTATGAGCATGACATTCCTGAATATCCATTCATTGTTGATATCTATGATATTTTCAATCGTGAAGAAGGGACATCAAGATATGCAGTTATTTGGAATAGATTTAAAAAAATTGATCATGAAAAAGGTATAGAGAGTAAGATTGAAGAATTAAAAGATGCTCTTCATGATCTTGAAATCTCTGACAAGTTTCAGATTTTTAAATCTAGAAAAATAAGAGAAGATAAAGAACAGTATAAGAAAACAAATAATACGAAGAAAAAATTCTTAACCCAAGATAGTGATAGACTCTCACTTGTTAATCTTTATGACTATTTAGATACAGGTCTTTTCTTAGACCATCGACCTTTACGAGACCATCTTCAGAAAATAAGTACAGGCAAGTCAGTCTTAAACCTCTTCTCATATACTTGTATGATTTCTGTTGCTTGTGCAAAAGGTGGAGCATCTCGAGTTGACTCTGTCGATCTATCTCAAACATATCTCCAATGGGGAGAAGAAAACTTTGAAGTTAATGAACTCATGGGCGACTATAACTTTATTAACTCCGATGTACTTGAGTTCCTAGAGAATACAAATAATCTATATGAACTTATTATTTTAGATCCACCTACATTTAGTAATAGCAAAAAAACGGAAACAATTCTTGATATTCAAAAAGACCATAGCGAGTATATTGACCTTTGTATGCGATGCTTAAGGGATGGCGGTGAGCTCATTTTTTCAAATAACTTAAGAAGTTTTAAACTTGACCAAAGCATTCAGGAAAAATATCAAGTTCAAGAAATTACGGGAAAAACGATCCCAGAAGATTTTCGTGATAAAAATATTCATTCGGTTTATCATATAACTAGATAAAAATTCAAAGAAGGTTATATGTTTTCACATCTTGTAGGCGTTTACAGTAACGGTCCTGAAACATTTCATTTTATTATCAATGACGATCAACTCGTATTACTTACAGATAAGAATGAGCATCGAAAGCTCATCCATAAAAGTGAACAACAATTTAAACTCGAAGGTTCTGAGACAATTATTGAGTTTCTTCTTGATGGACATGGACAATCTCATTCAATAAAAATGACTATATCTGGTCGAACAATTGTGGCCAATAGAAAGACTATTGATAAACTCCTCCCAAGCGAAGAGAAGATTTCCATAAAAATGAGAGACCTTATTATCGTTGCCTCTGTGGCCATAGTGATCCTTATTGCATTCCAACTCACCTATCCAAAAATGAAAAATGCCTGTCTACAGAATAATAACCTAACCGCCTGCAACCTTACAAAATATCAAGGGATGCTTGTAAAAGTATCTCGCTCTGATCGAAAACAATTGAACGCCAAGATCGAAGAGCTAGATTTTCTAGATAAAGCTTCCAAACTTAAAGATCAATGCTTAACAGAAAAGAGATCTTCTTCATGTCATAACTATGCAAAGGGTCTCTATGATCTTGGAAAACAAAACGATGCTATAGAGATATTTAAACAAAACTGCAGGGATAAATTCTACGACTCATGCAATCGATTAAAATATATTTATACCCAAACGAATGATGATGTTGAGTTAAGAGATCTCTCTCAAACTTTATGTGGCAATGGAGACGGAGCCAGCTGCTATGAAATTGCTCAATACGCTCTTAGAAAGAGAGATAATGAGCGCTATTTTGAATACTTAAAAATAAGTTGTTCTCTAAATTACTCTGAAGCATGTTTAACTTTGTCATCGAATGATAACAACCTACCTATAGATGAAAAAATTAAATATCTAAAAGTCGCCTGTAATAAAACAGGGAATACTTCAGCATGTGAATCAGTTAATGTTTATAATAACCTGGAAGTTAATAAGATTAATTGCAAAAAGAAGAATGGTGTTTCATGCAGTTCTGTTGGTGAGTTCTATGATAAGTACTACTCACAATCGCAAGCACGAACTTACTATGAGCAGGCCTGTCAATATGGGCACTCACCTAGCTGTAAATTAATTCGTATTAGAGATTGGAGATCAGGTCGAAATTAAGCACTCTTCTTATATTTGCTCTTCTTTGTAATTGAATCGATGTTGAATAGACTTTCATAAGCATCTGCATGAGAATAAACCATCACTTCCTGAGTGTATAAGTTATTAAACCTGACTTTTGCCGCTCGAGAGAACTTCGATCTTAACTCACTATTATTCATTAACATCTGAAGAGCTTTAGATAAAGAGTCACTATTCATTGGCTCAACCAATAAACAGGTTTCACCTTTAACACCAACACAAGGAACACCTGACTTTAGATTTGTTGTCACAATTGGTTTATCACAGGCCATCGCTTCAAGCTGAACGATACCAAAGTTTTCATTATTAGTAATAGATGGCAGAGCAAAAACCTCACAAGCATGAAAGTAAGCACTAAATTCAATATCGTCATCAACTCTTCCAACAAGTGTAACTTGTTCACTAAGTCCATTCTCATTAATTTTGTCTTGAAGGAGTTTATGATCTGGACCACTTCCAACAATGAGAACTTTTTGATCAAAGTCTTTAGCGGCTTCAATAAGATATTCAAACCCTTTATATTTAACAAGCCTGCCAACAGCTAGTATATAGTCACCATGCTGTGATTTTAGATCATTGACAACATTTTCTACTTCCTGTGTTTTTTCTAAATGATCAACTGGAATACCGAAAGGAATAATTCGACACTTATATTCAAAATCTGGAAGTACAATCGAATATTTAATATGATTCTCAGTCGCTACATAAATTTCTTCACAACGAGTAAGGAACTTTTTAAGAACAGGTAAATAAAATGGCAAAAGAAGTTTCTGTCTTACGACATCACTATGATAAGTTACAACAATCGGAATTTCTTTTGGTAAAAATAGGCAGATAAACTCTACCAATGGATTCGGTCCATGAACATGAACAACATCATATTGCTTAGCTTTTTTAAATATATGAAAAGCAATTGTTAACATGATTGCCTGACTAAAAAGAGTCAACAAACGTGAGCATCGAGTAACCTTAACTCCATTAATAACATCATACTCAGTTTTCATCTTTGTATTTGAACATAGGACTTCTACCTCATGGCCCTGGGCCACAAGACCTTCACAAACGTTTTTCACAACGCTTTCAATACCACCGTGATATGGGTAATAATATTTTCCTATGTGCAAAATCTTCATCAAGACTCCTTAAGCTTCTTTTCGGTAGCCTATCTAGCTGATATTAATAATTTCTTGTGAATGTTTATATATATTTGGGCCGGTCAAAAAGTATACATTAGGAACACAATAAGTACCCGTAATTACATTAGATTTATGGTACAAACTATGCAGATATATATGTATGGGCAACAAAATAAACAAATCACATTTAACATTACTAACCATGCTTATCAGCTTTAGCATCAATAGTGCCAGTAAAACACAGTTGAAACTTACCTTTAAAAACAATAAGAAGATCTTTGGTTCTTATCAATTGAGTGAGGCCGTTTTAAAGAATAATAACCGTATATTCAAAAGACCTTTTAAGTCCGATCTAACAAACATCATCGTAGGTAAAAAAGATATCGTCATCATCAGTGATACAAATAAGAAAGGAAAACTTACTTCTATTAACTTTATCAAGCTCCCACATACCAAAAAAGGTAAGAGCTATGTTGCACAAACTAAGGCCCTTGATGGTGAAAATGGAGAACGATTCAAAGATTTTATTAAGAATAAAATAGAGTTATCCAAAAATATTAATCTCGATAGTGGTCACTGTAATCGCTTCAATCAAAAAGTAACCTGCACTTTCAATTTAACGAATTAATAGAGAATGACGTTACCACTACCAGTAGAAACTTTACCACATTCATAAATTCCAAATTGATCAGCAATATTTTCAATTTTTAATCGATCCTTAGAAGAAACACAGAAAACAAGACCAACTCCCATATTGAAAGTCTTATACATTTCTAACTCATCAATTGGCATATCTCTAGTGATATCGGCATATCCATTAACCCAATACTTTTTATCAAGTGGATGATATTGATAATCAAAGTTCTTATTCATACGAGAGATATTATCAATCCCACCACCAGTTATATGAGAAACGCCTTTCACATGAACGTGATTGAGAATACTAAATAGGTCTTTAACATATATTCTTGTAGGTCTTAATAGAAAGTTCCCTATTGCATGATCATTCGTATCAAAAACTTTTCGAAGCAGACTATAACCATTGCTATGAAATCCATTACTAGGAAGACAATAGAGAAGGTCGCCTTCCTCAATGTCATTTCCAGTGATCACTCTTTCTTTAGCCACTTCACCAACTGCAAAACCAGCTAAATCATAGTCACCTTCTTGATAAAGACCTGGCATTTCAGCTGTTTCCCCACCAATAAGAGCACATTCAGACTGTAGACAGCCCTCAACAACTCCTTCAACAATCGCTTCAGAAACTTCAAGATCCAGCTTACCTGAAGCTAGATAATCCATGAAAAATTGAGGTTTTGCTCCTGTGCAAATAATATCATTCACACACATGGCCACTAAATCAATACCAATAGTATCGTGCTTATTCATTTGCTGAGCAATCAAAACCTTAGTTCCAACCCCATCAGTTCCAGCACTTAGAAACTTATCTCCCATATCATAGAGACAGGCAAAGCCACCTACACCAGAACTAACCCTATTATTATAAGTTCTCTTAACTTTAGATTTGATTCTCTCAACAAAGAGATCGCCTCTTTCAACGCTTACACCTGCATCACTATATGTTAGATTCATAAATATCCTTAGTGGTTAAAATGCCTTTGACCTGTAAAATACATATTAATATTATTCTTATTAGCCGCTTTAATAACGAGATTATCTTTAATCGATCCACCTGGTTGAATAATCGTATTGAGTTTAAACTCTGAAGCAAGCTCAACATTATCTGGAAATGGAAAGAAAGCATCACTTGTCAGATAGACATCAGAAAAATCTTCAAAACCATTGGCCTTCGCTTTCTCAAATGCTTGAATGGTACTAATGAGACGATTTGGATTTCCCATTCCTGCTCCAACTAACATAAAACCATTTTGTAATTTCTTAGTTAAGCATATTGCATTTGATTTAAGTCCCTTCACACAGATATTAGAAAAGAGTGCAAGATTGTGATCGAGATTATCTTGGAAATCCGTAACTTTTTTAAACTCAGCGACACATTTACGATCTTTCTCTTGTACTAAAGTACCACCTGTTACAGACTTTACATGGTAAAAATCAAAAGTTCGATCTATCTTAGACGTGTCAATAAGCCTTAAATTTTTCTTTTGAGCTAATATCTTTCTGGCATCTTTTGTTATCTCAGGTGCCAGAATAACCTCAACAAAACGGCTCGCTAATTCATGAGCTACTTTACTATCTAGTTTGTAGTTAACAGCAATCACTGAACCAAATGCACTTACAGGGTCCCCATTCCAAGCATTAAGGAAAGATTCAAGTTCATTAGTAGAAGAAGATACTCCACAAGGATTTCCATGTTTAATGATCACAGTTGAATATAACCCTGTGAGTGTTGAGTTTAATTCAAGAAGTGTATTGTATGCAGCATCAGCATCAAGATAGTTATTATAAGACATGGCCTTCCCCTGCACAACCTGAGCAGAACCTAAGCTAGTCGATTGATTATAAAAGGCAATTCCTTTCTGATGTGGATTTTCACCATAACGAAGTAGAGAATAAGAAGTACCTTGTGGTTTAATATTTTCTTTTTCAGACTCAAATGCCAGCCCTGTAGCAATCATTTGATCATAACGTGCAACACCTCCAAAAGCGTCAACTGCGAGAGATCGTCTTAAAGAAAGTGATGTAGATTTATTCTTAGTAAACTCTTCAATAAATTCAGGATACTGGGCAGGTGAAGAAAGAACAGTAACATATTTATGATTCTTGGCAGCTGCTCTAATCATACAAGGTCCACCAATATCAATATTTTCAATTAATGAAGCATAATCAGATCGTTTTGAAAGAGACTTTGCAAAAGGATAGAGGTTACAAACGACCAGATCAATTGGCTCAATACCTAAACTCTTAATCTCCTCAGTATCAGAATTCTCTTCTCTTTGAAAGAGGAGTCCTGCATATAACTCATAACCAAGGGTTTTAACTCTTCCACCTAGAATTTCTTTTTTTCCAGAGAAATCTTCAATTTTTGTATTAGGAATATTATACTCCTCTAGCATTCTTCCTGTACCACCAGTAGAGATAATATTCACATTCATTGACTGAAGACATTGTGCCAGTTCTCTTAATCCAGATTTATCAGATACACTCAAAAGAGCATTTTTGATTTTCATAAAACTTCCCTCTCTGTATTTTTAAGTTCTAAACTATAATCAATTGCATTTTTAAATATTAGACTAGGAGATATTGTCGATTCGATATTATCATCGAAAATATCTACCTCTGGATGTGGCATAAGTCCAAGAACATTACCTTGGTCATTACAGATACCAGCTATAGAATCAAAACTTCCATTAAAATTATTTTCATAACGAAAAACAACATTTTCTAAAGAAATAGTTCCAGTTTCAAGACTACTATAAAATCGACCTTCACCGTGACGTGAAATCATATTTAATGAATGAGGACAATCCTTCGTCCAAAAAGTTCTTCCTTGATTTACTGTAAGCTTTGAAATTTCATTATGAAACTGATGATCTCTATTGGCCACAAGTCCAAAATTAGAGAAGTCATTTCCGAATAACTTTAGAGACAATAGAGTTTGAAAACCATTACAAATTCCAACAACAGGTCTCCCCAGTTGAATGAACTTTTCAAGATCAGTTAGAAGATATTTCTTAATTTTGTAAGAGAGAACAATTGAACTTCCTAATTCGTCACCAAAACTAAATCCACCAGGAAGTGCAAATATATCAAAATCTAATAAATTAGCTTCATCATTTACAAAAGAATTGATATGAACAATTTCTGATTTCACACCGAACTTAGAAAAGGCCTGAGCAGTTTCTTGTTCACAATTGAGGCCGTCCCCTGCAAGGACACAAACTTTTACATTCTTTAAAACCATTTCTTACTCCAAAGATCGCTAGCTTTCTGTACATCAATACTAAATTCATCAGCACCTTGTTTGATTTCAACAGATTGGCCACCTGTAGTTTGACCTAATTTAATGAAATATCCTTCCATTTCATTTTCAAATTGAGAAACATTGTCTTCATTTACTCCACAGAGAAAACTGAATGATGACTCTGCAAAGAGGTTTATTAAAAGATCCTGATCTTTCATATGATCAAATGAAATTTTTGCTCCCACCTTGTTTTCAAAACACATCTCTAAAAGCGTCGTAATAAGACCCCCCTCACTAATGTCATGCATAGTATTGAAAACTCCATTATTGAGAGAACTAGAAACTCTTTCATAATATCTTCTAGCACCGGAAATATCAGAAGTTGAAACTTTACAATTATCTGATTTAAAAAGACGATCAAACTCAGAACCAGCAAGACTCCAGTTTAGTTTTTCGACATCTTTTGAGACTAGATAAAATTTAGAATTATCGAGACTAAAAGAACTTGAGAACTTTTTCTTCGTTGAACACTTACTCATAAGAGTAACTAAAAGAGTTGGCTTAATAGAAATCTTAACATCTCCATTTTTATTCTTACCTCGATAGTCATTTTTCATACTATCCTTCCCTGAAACTAAGGGAACTCCATACTCAAGGCATAAATCATAAAGAGATTCGCAAGTTTCTACCAACATACCTAATTTGAAATCACCATCTTTATTTTTTTCTGATTTTATAGGATCTGGCCAACAGAAATTATCTAAACCACAAGTATATTCAGGTGAGCTTCCATTTGTGATAAGATTTCGATAGGCCTCATCAAAACTTCTAATCGTCATCTCTTTTGCATTATAGAAAGACATTTTTGGATTTAAACCATGGGCAATCGAAATTGCATTATCCTCTTCTCCTCCATGGGCCCTTAAAGAAATAACTGAAGAATTTTGGGTCACACTTCTATTCTTGCCTTCATAAGGTCTCGTAAAAGTTGCACCTTGTACTAATTGATCATATTGAGAAACAAAATGATCACGGGACTTAATATTTGAAGAACCAATCATTTTATAAACTAACTCTTCATAATTGAAATCAGCAGCATTTTCCTTTTCAGCAAAGACTTGTTCTATTTGATATCCATGACTTTCTCGAGCCTCTAACTTCATTTTAGGAAGTCCGTCATGAAGAAAATTGAGTGGTAAAAAACACACTAACTCACCTTGATAAGTGACCTCTAAATTCCCACTAGATGTAAACTCCCCAAGAACTTGAGCATCTACAGAATATTGACTGGCCAACTTTAAAAACTCGTCGATTTGATCTGGTGCCACACTTAGAGACATTCTCTCTTGGCTTTCTGAAATCATTATTTCCCAAGGCTTAAGGCCTGGGTATTTTAATGTACATTTTGATAAATCAAATTTTATGCCATTTGTTTTTTCGGCCATTTCCCCGAGAGAAGAACTTAAACCACCAGCACCATTGTCTGTAATCCCAGTAAATAGACATCTATTTCTTGCTTCTATTACAAAATCACTTACTCTTTTTTGAGTAAAGGCATCACCAATCTGAACAGCTGATAGCGGAGAACTTTCATTAAGATCTAAACTCGAAAAAGTTGCACCATGTATTCCATCAGCACCAACACCTCCACCTATAACGACAGCAAGATCACCGGCCTGTGTAAATTTACCAAATCCGTCTTTTCCATTATTTAAGCTTTGAGGCATAACACCAACAGTTCCACAATAAACGAGAGGTTTACCAGAAAAGTCACTATCAAATGTGATAGAACCATTTACAGTAGGAATACCACTTTTATTTCCACCATCAACAATTCCTTTATGAACACCTTTTAAAATAACTTCTGGGTGTAAATGACCAAGAGGAAAAAGATGGGGATATTTAACTGGAATATCAAGGTCTCCAAAACAAAGCATATTAACGTTAGCGATAGGTTTTGCCCCCATGCCTGTTCCTAGAATATCTCTATTGACACCAAGAATACCTGTTAAAGCCCCACCATAAGGATCAAGAGCACTTGGAGAATTATGTGTTTCTACCTTGATACAAAGATCGACATTTTTATCAAACCTGACGACACCTGCATTGTCGTGAAAAACACTTTTAAGCCAAGGTATTTGAAATTTTTCTTCAACGTCTTTAGTAGATTTCTTAATATAATCTTTAAACAGTGAGTTTACTTTCTTGTTTTCACCATTATTTTTCTGATAATTAATTTCAGCATTGAAAATCTTATGCTTACAATGCTCACTCCAAGTTTGGGATAAAACCTCAAGTTCAACATCTGTCATATCAGCACTTAATCCCAACTCCTTCCTCTTTGATTCAAAATCTTCTCTATTGTAATATTCAAGAATAGCTTTAGCTTCTTCTTCATTAAGGGCCAAGCACCTTTCATCAGAAATATCTAACAATTCAGAAATAGTCATCTCTCTTGAGAAGTACTCAAGTATTTTTGAATCCTCAAAATGTGGAATAAAATCAAGTTCATCATTTTTATTTGGATTTTCTGCAACCAAAAAGGTTTGTGTATTCTGTATTAACTTATTATAGACATTCTCACTTGCCATAAGAAGTTCATCTTCGGCCAAGTCATCTTGAGATAAATAAAGAGAGAAAGACTTTACCGATGATGGGACATTTTCTTCATTTAATACTTCAGATAAGATTCTTGCAGAATTATCAGTGACTCCGGGCTTATAAGAAATTTTAAACCCTGTTTTGAAATTGCCATATAGAGACTGAGGTTTTTGTGAGCTATAAGATATGCTTAAATCATAATTAGGATCTACAAAAAGATCTTTTAATACATTTTCAGCTTCAATATTATCAACAATATATTGTTTCACTTCAAAGAATTTACTCTTCTTATTACCTAGACTGGCTTCAAAATTACTAGCAATACTAAAATCTTTCGGTACAAGTTCAGCAATTAAATAATTGTGCATAAATCCTCTACTTCGACAGAGTCATTCTTTAGAAAAGAATTAAAAACATTTTTAACGACTCGCCAATAAAATTGATGTTCAAGGAGATGAACAATGCTTTTGAATGTATCAAAATCATAATCCGCTCTTCTTTCAAAACTTTTTTGGAAAATTATAGGACCACTATCGACACCTTCATCAACTAGATGGATCGTTATTCCGTGGACTGTAACACCGTAATTAAAAGATTCCTCAATCGCATTCTTACCTGGAAAACTCGGCAATAAACTAGGATGCAAGTTAAGGACCCTATTGCCGATACTTCTATCGAAGAAATACCCTAATAAATCAGGCCCTAATATTCTCATATAACCTGCAAGAACACCCCAGGTTACATTATAAGTTCTGAGTACTTTTATAATTTGCTGTTCGTGGTGCTTTTTGTTTTGTGCATAACTAGGATAAACCTTATCAAAAGTAATCACATGAACAGGAATCCCAGTTTCTTTCCATTTATCGATTATAGGAGCATCTTCTTTATCAACAATAAGACACTTTAACTCGTGTCCTATTTCTTTTCTCTTTTGATAAAGCTCCATTGCATTGGAACCATTACCACTCGCAAAAATTGCATAACTGATAACTTTATTAGTAGTGTCCAATGTCCCTCCTAAAATGTTTTCCATTAAAATCAATTTCTTTACACATATTCAAGGCCATATTTCTTGCACACTCAAGATCTGAATCAATTGAAGTCACACCAAGAACGCGCCCTCCTGAATTGACTAGGCTCCCTTCTTTAGATTTAACACCTGCAAAAAAGATTTTTAATTTGTCATCAGTTATATTAGGAATATTTAGTTTTTGATCTAACAGCATGGTCTTACCATCTTGATTCGAATAATTCTCAGAAGAACAGACAACATGAATAGAATTGCTCATTTTTCTTTCGATATTAAAGGTCTCTTCATCAAAAAGAAGATGATAAAAATTACCTTTTAATAGAGGTAAAATTGTCTGTGTTTCAGGATCACCCAAGCGACAATTATATTCAATCACCTTAAATCCATCTTTTGTAAGCATTAGACCTAAGAAAAGAAATCCTTCATATTCTCGTCCTTCTTTTCTCATGCCTGCGAGAGTCGGATAAAGAATTTTAGTTTCGATCTCTTTTATTTGTTTATCATTAAGTAGATCTGGATAAGAAATACAACCCATACCACCAGTATTTGGTCCTTTATTTCCATCAAGTAATCTTTTGTGATCCCTTGCAAAACCTAAAAGACAAGGCTTGCCTTTTTTAATATAATAGAACATTGAAAATTCAAGCCCTACCAGTAACTCTTCAATGACCACTTTGTTTGTTTGAATAAAATAGTCTTTATTCTCAAAAAGATTTTTTAGAATTTCATCGGCCTGCACTAGATTCTCAGGGAGGAAAACTCCTTTTCCAGATGCAAGCCCATCAACTTTGATAACAGCTTTCTCATTGCTAGCAATTGAGTGATAAAAATCTTGAGCTGATCGAGTATCATTAAAGTCTACACCCTTTGCCGTTGGGATATCGTACTTAATCATAAATTCTTTGCTAAAAGATTTTGACGCTTCAAGCTCAACGGCGTGGATTGAAGGGGCGATAACTTTGAAACTTTCTTTCAATTGATCACTTAAACCATTCACAATATATTGTTCAGGACCAATTATAATTTTATCTATATTTTCTTGTAAGCAGTATTCGCGAATACTTTCTTCAGTAAGTTTAACACTCGGAATAATGATCTCGTCACTTAACATTCCTGCATTTCCAGGAAAACAATGAACTTGAACATCATCTGCAAGAAGGCGAAAGCAAATCGCATGCTCACGCCCTCCAGAACCTAGTACTAAAACTTTATCCATTCTTAGACTCACTAATTTGGTTAACCACATCGAGCAATTCGACAGCATTAGGAAAAGGTTTATTATCCTCTAAAGAAATTGCAAGTGTATTAGCAAGTGCCTTGTACATATTTGAGTAAAGTTCAATTTGCTTATTTTCCAATCTTGGAGGCTCTTCATTTGGAAAAGTTTGATAATAGTAATCTTTCCAATTTAGCAGCCCCTTATCTTTTGCCGTTTTCTTTGATTGCTCAACACGTCCATGCCAACTGCTATTCACATAACAATCTCTTAAATTTTGCTTTGAAAGAGGAATCCCTTGTGAACTTAACCTCAACTCATCTGGTCCGATACTATCAATGATAATGAATTCTCTATCACCATTTTCATTTTGCTCACCAAAAGCAAATTCAAACTTCCCGTCCCAAAGAAAAACCTTTCCTTCTCTAAAAATTGATTTACATCTAAGGGCAAGAATTTTTGTTAAATCAAGGAGTTTATTGAATTCAGCATCAGATAATCTTGCAATTTTCTTAGCTTCTGAATAAGTAAGCATTCTATCTTCACTTTCAAGCTTAGTGCTAAATTCAATCACTGGCTTTTCAAAAAGGTCACCTTCTTTTGGTATTATCTCAAGACCAATTTCTTCTCTATAGCGATCATTATTAATTCTTTTAAAAAGGCTACTTCCCTTAGGTGCACCAAATCTAAAAATAACTTCAAGTGGAACAAGTGTTGATGTTGGGCGACTCTCGTAAGAAGAGTAATCATACTCTTCACCTTGTGTGGTTTGATTTATTGATGGCTTCAAAATTTCAAAAGCTTTAATTGGTAGAAGCCCCTCTTTCCACACACTCTTTCTTTTCGAGATCATATGTGTCTTTAAACCACTTTGTGAAAGGTCTCTAATGATATCTTGATTGATATAAGGATAGTGACCAAGTCCCATTGACCATTTAGTCCATAAATCTGGAGACTCAAGAATAGAGAAAAATGCCTGAGCAAAATATGACAGGGCCATACCTTTTTCAGTAATATTATCTGGCATTTCACCCCAATCAAAAATAGAGTAACGATCACTAAAACTAAAATATAGTTGCCCCTCTTGATCTTGCATTAAATCCTTAACTGACCCTGATCTTAATTTTTCCAATTGCTTTTCCATTATAGTGATCTCCTAATTTCAATTAATTTATTCCAGAATAGAAGTGAGTTTCTAGTATTAGAAATTCCACAGTAAACCCCCTCATTCTTATTCATTTCACTGAAGTATTTTAGAGAAGCTTGAGGTGTTGCTTTTTCGCTATTATCAAGAATAAAGTTATTAATAGAAAATTTAGTATTAATAGTTCTTTCAGTATCAAAACCGGCTAATAATTGAATATTTAGTTTAGACTCATCAACTTTTTCAGATTTTGTATGAGCAAAATTTAATTCACTTAATAAATCATTAAGACGTGTAGCCTCTTTGGAATAGAATTCGTGATTTTCTCTCTTTGGGTCAATCACTAGATTTACAGAGGGGTTACTTAAATCAACATTTGTATTTAGAAAGTCTTCTAACCATGATCTTAGGTATAAACCATTTCCAGGAGATAAACTCCCTACCGGAATTCCATAAGGCATTTGCACGATACTCATTAAAGAATCCATTCCACCAAGTTGTGATGTTACAGGAAGACCAAACACTGGCTTCTTTGTTAATGAAGCACAAACACCCGGTAAATGGGCAGATAATCCAGCACCGGCCACAATACAATGAAAATCGTCTTGCCCAAGTCTCTCATGAAGCCTATCAGGATTTCTATGAGCACTGATAACTTCAAAGTCTACAGTAAATGACTTTTTCAACTCATCTACTAAAGGCTCACTAACAAAAGCGTCACTCTTACTTCCAAATAAAACTAAAATTTTCATGATAATTCCTCTCTTAATTCATCACGTTTATTTATAAAATTTTCGGCATCATCCGTAATCGTCGGATAATTATTATTTACACAGGCCATACATAATTCATTTGAATTAATCGCCTCTTTTAAATCTTGTTCATCAAGGTAAATAACTCTGTTGGCCCCAACGAATTCTGCAATTTCTTCAACGCTTCTACCGTTGGCCATAAGCTCTTCCCGTGATGGGAAATCAATTCCATAATAACAACCATATCTAAGTGGTGGACACGCAATGGCCAAAGTGACATCCTTCGCACCATTCTTCTTAAGCAGTTGAATGATCTTCTTAGAGGTTGTTCCTCTCACAAGTGAATCATCGACAAGGAGAATACTCTTTCCTTCAATTTGTGACCTAACAGGACTTAATTTCAGCTCTAGTGCTTTCTCTCTTTTAGTTTGAGAGTTGAGAATAAAACTTCTTTGGACATAGCGGTTTTTAATCAGACCTTCACGATACGGAAGACCAAGATTTTCGGCCAATGAAATACTAGATGTTCTTGAAGTGTCAGGAACAGGACAAACATAGTCAGGACTAATCTCACCATTAGTGATTAGTGGTCTTAGTTTCTTAGCCAGCATATTACCTAAATTGAGTCTCACATTATAAACACTGCGATTTTCTATCGTTGATTCAGCTGCACTAAAGTATACCCACTCAAACATACAGTTTTTACGTTTACTATTTTCAAATTGATATGAACGAAGAGTTCCTTCATTATCAATAAAAACTAACTCTCCGGGATTAACATCTCGAACATATTCATATCCAGTAAAGTCTAGAGCAATCGTTTCACTACAGAACATGAAAGACTCATTACCAGCTTCATCTATTTTTTTACCAAGTACCAATGGCTTGAGACCATTAGGATCTCTCATGGCAAAAAGACCGCCATTGGCCAATAAACCAACAAGACTAAAGGACCCAAGAGCTTCATTAAAAATTTTCTTTGCTCCAACTGTTAAATAATTGAAACATTCACTACTTGATGGTCTAGGAGACATTCCCATTAACCCTTTTTCCATTAAGCAAATCAAAATTTCTAAATCGTTACTTGTTAAAAATTGAATTCCTTCTTCGTAATTTAATTTATCAACTAATGAATGGTAATTTACCAAGTTACCATTGTGGGCCATGGCCATTCCTGATGGATAGCCCTGGACAATAGGCTGAAGATCCTCAACACCATCACTACCTACAGTTGCGTAGCGGTTGTGCCCTAAAGAAGATTTCCCTAAGAGCTTTTCAAAATTTTCGGCCTTAAAAACCTTAGAGATCAGACCTAGATTCTTATAAGTTTTAAATTTCTGTTTATTTTCATTGAAAGAAACAATACCTGCAGCATCCTGACCACGGTGCTGAAGATTGAGAAGGGCCTTATAAGTCGCATAAGAAGCCAACTCCTCTGAGTAATCCTTAGTATTAATAACACCAACAACACCACACATTTAAAAATTCCTTTTAAAGTTCTAACTCTATATTTCAGAAAGGAGATCGATATGGCCACAAAAAAATTAGATAAACTTATTCACCACATAAGCATAGCTAATACTTAAACTCTTAAGTATAAGAAATACCGTTGATTTGTGTCAGCTTTTTGACTTGCAGGATTGAAATGCAATTGCTATGGTGCATTCAACAAGAGGCATTATGTTAGAACCAAGAACGCAAACACCAAGTTATAATGAGGTCACACGAGATATTCATGTTCGTGCTACACCTTTTTATATTTCTGAGAAAAGTTCTCCTGAAGATGACTACTTCTTCTTTGCCTATAAAATTGAGATTACTAATAATTCAGATGAAAAGGTCAAACTCCTTAATCGTCATTGGATTATTAGAGATGGTAAAAAAGTAGAAAAATTCATTAATGGTGAAGGTGTTATTGGCCAACGTCCTGAAATTGAACCAAATGAAAGCTTTGAGTATACTAGTTTCTGTCCCCTCTCAACTCCTACTGGAAATATGAGAGGAAAGTTTGAACTTCAGTATGACAATGGAGATAGATTTTGGGTCAGGGTACCTCTATTCTTTTTCAGAAGACCAGAAAGTTTTATTACGTTACAGTAGTATGCATTTTCTTGATATCCAGTACTACAAGCAAAGCTTGTAACACTCCAACTAAAGTAAGTTCCACAAAACTTTTTGATACCACCAATTCTTCACTCTTCTACGACAATTCAAAAAATAAGAATTTCAAAGGAACAGTTCTTGTTATACATGGGTTAAACCTTATCCCTATGGCCATGAATGACTTATCATTGGAACTAATCAACAGAGGATATTCAGTCTATAGACTGGCACTCACAGGATCACTTAAGAATCAAGCTAACTTAAAAAATGATAATATAATCAACAATTGGAAGAAAGATATTTACTGTGCCTTTGAGTTAATGACTGTGGAATTTAAAAGAACAAATAAACCTATTAAAACAATTTCTCAAAGTCTTGGCTCTCTTATAACTTTCTGGAAATTAACTGATAGCAAGATGAGATTTCATAAGCATGTTTTTCTTGCACCAGCTATTAAAGTAAAATGGTTATTTTCACTTCATCAAGGACTTTTTTTCTTAAGTGGAGATACCAAAATACCAAGTAAGAACCTCAAAGAATATTCAAGCTTTGATTTTACAAGTCTTGGTGAATACCGATCTGTGAAACTTCTTCATAAAAATATTGAAGATAATCTTTCTTATAAAACTAATTCAAGAATAACGGTTTTTCTAAATAAGGAGGATGAACTCATTCATTATAAAGATTCGATTTCTTTCTTTAATCGTCTTGGATCTAGTGTTAAAACAATCACTAAAAGCCCTTCTAGCATTGGTCATCAACATTTATTCGTGGACTATAAAACTGCAGGGAACGCCAATATATCGCAGTTTATTGAGGCACTAGAGTAATAATTTCCTAGTAAAAACCTCGTGTTTTCCGATAGATATCACATTTTCTTACAGGCCCTAGAAACAGAGAAAAGTCATGATATCCTATTAATGTAGGACTTTGGCCAAGTATGGCAAGGAGGTCACTGATGAGAACACTGGTATTAGACAATACCTATTTCCCCGTGAGGATAGTCACCTGGCAGAAGGCCATGATACTCCTCTTCACCGGCAGGGCCGAGGTGCTCACCGAGTATTCTGAAAAGAAAATTAGATCAACTACCCAAACCTTTAACCTACCCAAAACACTCCGTCTCTTCAATCGTCACCGAACTAGTCACAAAGTAAAATTCAGCCGACAAAATGTATTCTGGAGAGATAATTTTCAATGCCAATATTGTTTTATTAAATTACCCGCAAGTAAATTAACTATAGACCATGTTGTTCCTCAATCAAGAGAAGGAGGTACAGACTGGGAAAATGTAGTGGCCTGTTGTCCTGACTGCAACGTTAGAAAAGGCAGTCAACTTCCTAATGAAGCCAATATGCCTTTAAAGAATCCTCCAAGAGTTCCTAAATGGTCTCCACAAATCTGCTTGAGAGTGAAAAAAGAAGATCCAGACGATTGGAATGATTGGTTTCCCAATAAAAAAGTTTCCTAAAAGATTCTTATTAATGACTTTTGTAAAGTAGCATTTTCGATTAAAATAGTTACAACAAAAGGAAAATTTTGAAAGCTCTTTTTATCTGTGACAATAAAGAAGAATGGAATCTTCTTCGAAATATTTTTCATGCTCACTTTTCTAAAGTAGAGCTAATATGTGCTATTAAAGGGGCTGATGCCCTAAATTATCTTTCATTTGAAGGACCTTTTGCATTAGTTATCATTGATTGCTCTATTAAAGATGATGATCCATCAGATCTAGCAAAAGAGATCTTTGACACTAGTGGTGAAAGAGCTACTATCTTTATCGGAACAGAAGCCATGATCAAAGACCGTGTAGATGAGCAATTCTACATGGAAAATGAAATGGTCTTTCTTTACAAAAAACCATTTGATCCAATAAAGTTCAAGGGTGTTGTCCAAGAATCTATAGACTGGGCCAAAAAAGAAGACTTTGAAAATTCAATTGTTGAAATCAATAAAGATGACTACCTTCCTCTAAGACTTAAGAATTTCTACCTCTTTGATATAGTTCCCTATGATGTATATATCGAACTTACAAAAACAAAATTCGTAAAAGTGATAACAGCGAATAAGAAATATACTCAATCAACAATCCAAGACTTTCAAAGAAGAAATATCAGACACCTTTATCTTCATAAGAATGAGCATTTGAAATTTTTAGAAAGTAGTATTGAAAAAATCACTTTAACACTCTCCCAAAAAGCCAACCAACCGAGAATGATTATTCAAGCCCAGATTGCTGGTGTTCTCGTTATTCATCAATACCTAAGAGATATTGGACCAAGTGAGATAGTCATTAAGTTTTGTGAGCTACTCATTGATTCTGTTCCTAAGAATTTTAGATATCTTCAAGATTTAAAATCTGTTTTAAATAACTTTCCATTTGAAAATGCAGACCTTGCAGAACAATCTGTCTTAAAGGCCTATGTGTGTGAAGCACTCTCACGAGAGTTAGATTGGCGATCAGACCTTTCCAGAAGAAAACTAGGACTTACATCAATAATCCATGATTGCTACTTAGAAAATGAAGACATGGCCAAAATTTCACATATTGATTCGGCAGAGTTCGAGATGCTCAATAATGACCAGCAAGAATTATTGAAAGAACATCCAAATAAAGCAGCTGAACTCGCGAGACACTTTAATGGATTTACTGATGTTGAATTTATTATTCAGGAACATCAAGAACTACCAGATGGTAGTGGTTATCCACGAGGACTCATCGCTAGTAAAATTACTGCGATTAGTGCTGTTTTTATTATTGCAAATAATTTTGTCACCCAGTTGGCAATCAATGGTCTCTCTAAAACATCTGTTCATAACACTGTGGCAGGATTTATTAGTTACTACAACTTAGGTAACTTTAAAGAACCGAGTAAACTTTTAAAGAAAATGATTAAAGGCTGATTGTTTCTAAACAATCAATAATCTTTTTATAAGTGTGTCTTGTGAACTTCTCTCTTAACTCAGTAATGATTGCCGCTTTATCAAAAGTTCCTTTTTCTTTAGCACTAATAATTTGAGAAACAAAAGCTTCAGAGATAATAATCACTTTTGCTAAAGGTGAAACATCATCTTTAAATTCAATGGCAAAACCAACCCCACTCGTCATCCCATGATGTTGAAGGATAATGGCATCGGCTCCCATAGGGCATTTTGGAAAGCTTTTTACAGCTTCCGCTGCTAACCTCGCATGATTAACTACAACTTCTTTTTCTTTTTCATTGAGCTCATCACTAAAAACTAGTTCCTCTTCACTTCTAAAATGAGGATACTTAGCAAATATTGGAGTGAGAAAAAGGTCATGAAAGAAGAGAACAAAGCTCACCTTGTCCGCATGTTCAGCAGCTCCCCAGCTAATCTCTTTGATTATATGATTAGATACATAAGTGGCCATAATTGAGTGCATATAAAGAAAGCCTGTTTTATTGGCCACCATACTGGCCAATAGAGACTTTAATTTCGGAACGCCCTTAGCGGCCATATTTACATTCTCAATACACTTCTTAGAAATATCAACAACTGCTTCTGAAACTTTCCCTTCAAGACTTAGAGTCTGGGCCACAACTTCAAAACCTTGTTCTGTAATGTCGATTTTCTCTTCTGGTGTTAAGTCTTTATTATCAAGTTGATCTAATACTGAAAGACTTGCAGAGTTTACAAACTTAAGCCTAAAATCACTTGGAATATAGAGCGTCTTTACACCCTTTTCTAAATAAGGCTTTACCTTACCAGCAACGACATCTCCAGGTTCAAGAATTTTGATAAACTCAGAGTTAACTGCAGACTTACTTACTTTATAAAAAACATCACATGGGGTTTTTATAAAATTATTAAACATTTTTATTGGAATGGGATAGTAGTCAGGAACTTGCTTGGACATCATATCCTTAGCCGTTATCCCCAATATCTTCGCCACCGTTTGAACAAAATTCTGAATATTAAAATTCGCTGGCAAGGTTACAACATCTTGTGTGTTAGAAACTGAACTCTTCTCTCCAATAACAACGAGAGGACTTTCTGAATCAATCTCCTTTAACTTTTGAAGCACAAGACTTGCCACATCCTTGTCTTGTATCTTTGATAAAGAGATTACAATATCAAAACTGGGATTTAACTCTAGTAATTGTAGTGCTTCTTCAGGATTCGATTTTATGGTTATTGTCGTGTCGACATAGACTTTTAAGTTTAAAGCATAAATATCATTTAAAATTTCGTGATCACTAATAAGTAGAGCTTGTGCCATAAAATACCTATTCCTCTTTTAAGGTAAACAGGTAACCTTGTTTATGGAGAGACTTTATTGTGTAAGTGCTATTATCTAATTTTTTTCTTAACTTTGAAATATGCTGATCAACAGTTCTTTCAATGACATGGTTATTCTCGCCCCAAACATTTTTTAGAATATCGCGACGATTATAGACATCGCCAGGGACTTTGCTTAAGAAATATAGAATCTTAAATTCGATTGGAGTTAAATCGAGTTTAATTTTTTCATTATCTTTATTGAGAACAACACCTTGAGTTGTTAAATCTAAATCGAGATCCCCTCTCGTGATCTCACTTCCCTCGGTGGTATCACTGCCATTATCTCTCAAGCGAGCTTGAGCTCTTGCCAGTAATTCTAAGGGCTCGAAAGGCTTAATCACATAATCGTCAGCACCAGAATTGAAGGCCGTTAACTTATCTTTCAATTCTTTTTTACTAGTAAGCATAATTATAGGCAGACCAGTAATATTTAATTCATTCTTTATCTTAAAACAAAGATCTGTACCATTTCCGTCTGGTAAAACTTCATCTAAAATAATTAATTCCACAGAAGAGTCATTAAGGATCGAGATAGCTTCGCTTAAGTTATAGGCGAACTTTAACTCAAAGCTTCCGGCCATAGTATGTCTAATAATGTCATGGATATCTTGATCGTCATCCACAATTAAAATACACTTTTTCATATACTTACATTTTAACTTAGCAACCTAACTCTTGAAAAGTATTTATTTTAGATTATGATAAAATAAAAAGTATTAATAAGGGTAGATATGGAAAAAATAGTAGTAGAAATTGATAAAGACCTAGAGCCTATTTTTGGATCTTTTCTTACTAACCGCCAGAAAGACATAGAGCTACTTAAAGACGCTATTGCAAATTCAAGCTTTGACTCGATAGAATCTATTGGACACAAACTTGCTGGAAACGCAGGAAGCTATGGACTTCCAGATCTTGGCGAAATCGGTGCCCGACTTGAGCAGTCAGCTATCGACAATGATCTATCTGCCATTGAAACTGACTTTCAAAAATATACTGATTATTTAAACAATTTGGAAATCAAGTTCGTCTGAGCTTTTTCCAAATCTATTAAAAGATGAAAACCCTTAATAAAAGAATTAAAGAAATATTAGTAATCGATGATGATGTTGATATTCTTAATTTCATTCAGAAAATATTAGAAAACGCTGGCTATAGCGTTCTTCATGGCAGCAGTGTTGACGACGCCATTGAACTTATCGATCGCTTTGCCCCCCATCTTATCCTGCTTGATTACAAACTCCAAAATCATAAGGGTATTGAACTTTTCAAATTCCTCAGACAAGGAAAATATTCTCAAACACCTGTTATCATGATGAGTGCTATCGATAAGCAAAAGCTTAATGAGCAGTGCTTGGCCTTAGGAGCGGTTGAATTTCTTCACAAACCACTTCAGCCAAATCTCCTTCTGCAAAGAATTAAAAAACATTTAAAAGACTATGAGTTACCAGAGGTTACTTTTAAAGACTCTCCACCTCCCATTTCTATTTCAGCTCCTATTGAATGTTTAAAAATTAATGAAATAAGCATGATTATTCAGTCAGGAATTAAAATTGCTCCTGATGCGAAATTAGAAATCGACTCAAAGTTTCTAAAAAGTTTAGGAATGGAGGATTGCCAGTACTTCTCAAAAGGAGAATCAAAAGTGGCCAATCCAGGAGTTTACAATACAGAAGTTCTTATTAAAGGTCTTGATGAAAAGACAGCGAAGAAGATTAGACAAATGAGAGGCATTTCATGACGAAACCTCTTATTCTGGGACTTGATGATGACCCTGACTTCAACAATATTCTTGCTCTTAGCTTAAAGAAAATTGATTACGTCTTTAAGGCCACTACCACTCCTGAAGAATTTATCAAGGAGTATAAAAACTTAAAGCCGGCACTTTGCTTAATAGATTTAAATTTAGATATAGCCCAAGGTGCTGGGTTTCAAATGCTTCAGGCCATTCGTAATAGATTTGGCTATGAGGTTCCAATTCTTATTCTTTCACGACGTGGCAATAAAGAAGATATTCAGAGGGCCCTTCAACTTGGTGCTAATGACTATCTATTTAAGCCTCTCGACGACATTATTCTCGCTCAGAAACTAAACTTATTTTTACCAAAAGAGGATTTAAAAAAACTCCCCTTTTCAAAAATTACGGAATCAGTAAGCTCAGCTGATATCAAGTTAAGTATTGAGCTACATTCTATAAACGAGTTTGGAATTACCTTAAAAAGTAGATCACTGATCGCTAAAGGTGTTCCCCTCAAACTATCTAGCCCACTTCTAGATGAAATTTTCGAAGACAACTCACCCTATGTTTTTACCGTAAGAGAAACATGGATCGGTGAAGACGAAGAGACAAAAGCAAGATATAACTATGCTTTTCTAGAATATGATTTTGAAAATAGTGATAAATTAGCCGGTGTAAGAAAATACCTATTAAATAATTCTTAAAACCTTAAACTTAGATCAATCATAGGTGCCAAAGTTGTATATTCTTCTGAAACTGTAACTTCTACATCAGCCGAAGTCGTATACTTTGAAACAGAGTACTTGTGATAATTCAAACTAGCACCTAAATAAAGAGTTTTTGTTAGCTTTAACTGATAGCCAAAAGAAGCAAGCAAAGAACTTCCAGAAATATCCTCTGTCTCACCTGCTGATGTTTTTCTCTCACCTTTTGCAAATGGATGCCAAGCGAGAGAAATATAGATGGCCTTTGAAGCCCCCATAAAAATAGAAACTTTGGGACCAATTTCTAACGCCGAAACAGTAACTGTTTGACCAGCTGTAGTCTTATGCTCTCTACTGGCAGAATATATACTTTGACCAAAATAAAATGCACCATTGCCATCAAGACTCGCTCCTAAGAACCCTCTTAAGTCCATACGTGAAAAAGTAAAATTATCAACATTGTCTTCTTCACTAGAATAATTGGTTCCCATTTCGATTATAAATTTGGCATTTGTAGGCATTGAGAAGAGTATAATAGTCAAGAATAGAGCTATTAATAAATTTTTCTTTTCCATAAAAACATTCCCTTATATTTATAAACCCACAATTTAATATATAATCTCATGTAGTAATAAAGTATTAAAGGGATTAAAAAATTCCTCTGTTGGGTAAATTTTGAAAAAAATTCTTGTCCTAGATGACGATCAAGACATTCACCAGTTATTTAAACTAGATTTCAATGATTCTGACTATGTCATGGATTATGCTGAGAGCGTAGAGCAGGCCCTTAAGAAACTCAATGAGGAAGTCTATTTCTGTGCTTTTATCGATATTTTCATGAGTGACAATAAAACATCTGAAGAAGTTATAGAATTTCTCAAGAATGAAGAGTCAGGACTTAATCGTTATTTACCAATTATCCTTATGTCATCTAGAATCTGCAAAGAAAAAGCAACTGCTCTTACCCTTAAAGGACCCAATGTCTTTACCGCAATCACAAAGCCATTTACAAAAGGGCAACTTTTAAGAACTATCTCTGGCCCACATGAAAACTCTGTTCTACTTATTGATGATGACCCTGACATGCACGCATACTTTAAATCACTACTGCTTAAAGAAAATTATCAAGTTTATAGCACTATGACGGCCCATCATGGAATCGCCTTTTTAGAGAATATGGATTTTGACGGAACATTCATCGATCAACAGCTAAATGATGTGGCCACCGGAAAAGAAATTATTGAGTATATTAATGAACATTACAAAGACAAAATGCATAAGTTCAAACTTATCAGTAGCAGCAAAGATATTCACGAAACAAATATTGAAGGTATAGAAACTTTGCAAAAACCCCTTATGCCTAAACAAATACTGGGAGCCCTCGAAATTAGCAAAGAAGAAGTTCGTGTCTTTCAAGGAACTGATGAGATAAATGAAGAGAGCCAAGTCATCTCTGGAGCAATTGAAGAGGATGAGTCTGTTCAAGTTGTTAAAGGCAGTAAAGAAGAAGAAGATAATTTTAAGATGACTATAAGCTCTGACCTAGATGAGAACTTAGATGAAGAAGTAATTAAAGTTAAAGGTGGCCATGGAAAAGATTCCTCAGACCAAGATCATAAAGTAACTATTAAAGGTGGTGGTTTTGAAAGTGAAGAAGATAATTTTATGCAAGTTAAGTCACTTAAGCAAAGCCCAGAAGAGCAAATAAAAACCTTACTTAACCAAGACGATATTAATGGAAGAAATCAACAAGGCCTGACTCCCTTGATGGTTTTCAGTTATATGGGTAAAGAAGAGCTAATAGAAGATGCTCTCCTTAAAGGTGCAGATCTTAAACTAAAGAGTAAAGGTGGTAAGACTCCTCTACATTTTGCTTCTAGAAGTGGTAATCTCGCCTGTGTTGAAAAATTAATCCTTCATGGCGCAAAAGTAAACGCTAGAGATAATAATCAATGTGAGCCAATTTACGATGCAATCATTACTAAGAATACCTCAATCGTTGAGTATCTCTTGGAGAATGGGGCCAGGCCAAATAGTAAAATTGATGGAAAAAGCTATCTCTTCTACGCTCTAAAAGTTAACTCACCTGAGCTTGTAAAGATACTCTGTGAATCTGGTCTCGACCCTCGCAAAAATGAACTTGGTGGGGACTCTCCTCTTGTCATGGCCCAGAAGCGTGGGATGAAGGAATGCTTTAAGGTTCTCTCAGAATACGCTAAATAGTCGAAATTACATAAAATCTCCTCCTAAAAAGTGATCATTTTTTAACTATCTTGTAAATTTTTCTCGTCCTCTAGAGAAAAAATGACATTATGCGTAATATCTTCTTCATCTACGTTTTAAAAGTAATTGAGACAATGAGGAGAAGATTGTGAAGAAGAAATTGTTATTACCATTAGTTTTTGCCGGGCTTATGAGTGCCTCACCATTAATAATGGCCCAAGATGATGGTGACCTTTTAGGAAATGATTTTCAATTTGGTTACGATGCAGAAATTAATGTCAATGGAACAAGCTCTGGTGAAAACGGAGAAATGACTAACTTAAATGAAAGTTTTGTTTCTCTTTATGCTGACTGGAAGAAGCAATTAATCAGAGGTGTGATTACTTTTAAATTAAATGAATTATTTAAAGAAAATAAAATTGATTTCACAGATGATTTTGATCTAGCAGCATTTATTGAAGAAGCTTATATCGAAATCAGACAAATTAATGGTGCACCAGTAGCAGTAGTTGTTGGTAAACAACCAATTCCATTTGGAAACGATATTAAACCAATGCCAATTTTTGAAAATAATCCTCTAGCATCAATGCAAGATATTGATGAAGTAGTTGGTTTAACAGTTGAGCTTTCAGAAGGTCTCTTTGGAATCTTCGATCAGGTTGAAGCTTCAGTTTTTGAAACAGAAGGTGGAGATTTAGAAGTTGGTAAGATTGACGGAATCTCTGTAAGACTTTCAAAAATGTTAAATGACAACTGGTTACTTTCACTTTCACATGCTGAAATGGGTAATAATCATTTACAAACTGGTCACGAAAGAAGAACAAGTATTGGTCTTGTAGGAACTTCGACAGACGGAATGCTAGTTGGATGGGTAGAAGGTATGTTCTTTTCAAATAACCCAGAATATCCAAACGCTGAATTTGCACTGACTGTTGGTGGTATGGTGAGAGTTCATAAAACTACAGACGTTATCGTTGAATATAACTATGTACAAGATAATGTATCTCAAATTGCTGTTGGTGTAAGAACAGCTCTTACAGCGAGAACAACTCTTGGTCTTGAAGTTAGATACAATGACTTTGATGATAAGAAAGATGAATTTGTAATTGGTCTTAACCTAAACTACGCGATTGGTTCAGGTGGATATAAGCCAAATGAACACTACATCTTTGGTCAAGATAACGATTAAAAGATAAGCAAAAAGTTTGCCTCGTTAAAGCGAGGCAGACTTTATATAACGACAAACGACATGAGGATCCAACAGGATCCGAGCAAACGACACAAAAATGAAGAAGACGATAACAAAATTATTAGTAGCACTCTTTTTTATCACATCAGTAAGCGCTAAACCTTTTATGTGGATTGCCTCTCGTGTAGGAGACAAGATATTCACAAATCATGATGTAAATAAGTATTCAGAGCTTTTACATATTACAGATCAAATGAAGTCTAAACTCTTTCTTGAAGCACAGAAAGATCTTAATAAATATAACGAATTAATGGCGAAAGCCGTTGAGCTACATTTTGAAGAGTCATTAAGACAGCTTACCTATTTCACAATGGTAGAAAAAGAAGCTACAAGAGGTAATAAATCAGAATGGAAGGCCTTCAAGGTAACTCTTGAAGAGTATATGGATGAAGTAAGAAAAATTGAAGATAAAGTCCTTGAAAAATATAGTGAAGGAAGAGGAATTGTTCATGCTTCAACTGAATTTGGAAAAGAACTAATTGCTAAAGGCTATCCTCATGTTGAAGGTACCGATGCAAGGGATCTCTACTATGAGTGGTTAAAAGTTCAAAAGAAGAGAATTAAAGAAAAATTTAAGATCCGTGAAGTTCAAAGATATGAATCAATAATGGCCCGTAAGTATAACCCAAGTCTACGCTTACACCCTCTGGCCACTCATGACTTCTTTGTCGACAACACAGCCAAGATTAATGAGCTATTAAAAGATAAGAGACTTACACGTAGAGAAGTTGAAAAAATTCTTGTTGAGAATTCACAATTAAGCCTCTTAATTAAAAATATTAAATATATTGCGATAGATGAAGCCTCTTTAGCAGATATTAGAGAAAACTCAGAATCGATGTATCAAGGTATTGTTGCTGAGATTAACAAAAGAGTCATTCCTTCTTTAACAGATGAAAGAACTGCAAAAGTACTTCATTATGAAGGAATCGCTAAAAAACTTGCTGATAAATATCAAACAGTTGAAAAATTAGAAGAACTTTCAAAAGAAGCCCTAGGAAGATTCTTAAGAGGTAATGGAAACTACAATGATTTCATGCTCTCAAGACTTTATACTATAGCTTCAATTTATGTATCATCTAAACCTAACCGTGAAGAGACTCGATCATTAGTTGAAAATTACTCAAACAAAATGGTTAGCATCATGAAAGAAAAGCTTTCTGATGATAAATGGTTAAGTGAAAAAACTGAATCGAATTCAAGAATAGAAAATAAAGTTGGTAGATTATTAACGTCACTATATGAAAATGAAGTTTCTAAAGAAGAATCGCCTTATGCTAGAGAAGTTTTGGCCATGGCCGTTTGGACATTAAAGTTTGAAATCAAGAAACTATCTACGATTTTCAAACCACTAATTAAAGTAGAAATTCAAGAAAGAAGTAACTGGGAAGTAATCAAAAAAGTTCAAGACTTCCTGAAAATGGAAATTTATAAAGAAGGTGTTGAGCGCTTTAGAAATGAAGACCTTAGATGGTGGGTTGGACTCTTCCAAGTAAACCCTACAGGTAGTGCAAATCTCTTTGGTGATCGTGCCTTCAGTTTTTTAAGGGAATAACTCTAGCAGGTGGTTTAAAGTCTTTAGGTGAAAGCATTTTATAGACATAACGACTAAGCAAACCAAAAAGAGCAGCACACGCCAAAATGGCCAATAGATAATTTAATGACTTTTTAAGATCCATGTCAGGCAGTATATACTATGCTGCCTTCTTTTTCATCTCATGATACCAGTCTGGTGAAATAAAATTACTCTTAGGAAATGGTAATTTATTGATCACAATATCTTCAAAGAATGAAGGAACATAGTTACAAGGAATCATCTCCCCGATATATTTCCCCGTTTCTGGACATTTTCCAGTTTGCACCCATTTAAAAATATCTCTTGTAATATAGTTACCATGATTATCAAGGCCTAAAACTTCAGAGATATGTGAAGTTCTTCTTCCCCCGTCATGATAACGACTACATTGAACAATTACCTGCATAGCAGATCCCACCATTTTCTTAACAGCGTCAGGTGGAATTTTTGTATCACCCATCAGACAAAGAGTCTCAAGACGAGTACAAGCATCCAAAGGATTATTGGCGTGAACAGTTCCCATTGAACCATCGTGACCAGTGTTCATAACTTGAATTAAATCGAGGGCCTCTTCACCCCTTACCTCACCAACAATAATTCTGTCTGGACGAAGTCTCATTGAACTAATAACGAGATCTCGGATAGTCACTTCAGTAGTTCCTAAAGTTGGATCAGCTTTCCTTGTTTCAAAATTCACAACGTGTTCTGCTTTTACTTGTAGTTCAGCCGCATCTTCAATAATGATAAGACGTTGCGTTTTTGGTATTCTCGAACCAAGAACATTAAGCATTGTAGTTTTACCAGAACCTGTACCACCACTAACAACTAAGTTCTTTCCAAGATAGATACAGATATCTAAAAATCTTGCGGCTGATTTGGACATCGATCCAAAACTAATAAGATCATTAAGAGTCAGCTTCTCTTGGGAGAATTTACGTATGGCCACTGTCGTTCCATTCTTTGCCATAGGCGGAAGAACAACGTGGATACGTGAACCATCTGGAAGACGAGCATCTAGTCTTGGATTATCATTATCAATAACTCTCCCAACAGACTGAGCAATTGCTCTCATAGCAGATATTAGAGCTTCTTCATTTGGAAATGTATTTTCAGTCTTTAAAACAAGACCCTTCTTTTCTACAAAGATCTCATTAGGTCCATTAATCATCACCTCACTCACATCCGGGTTATCTAAAAGATCACCGATTGGAGATAAGAATGTTTTAATAGCATCACTAAAAACTGACATCTTCTAATATTCCTTTGGCATCCAGATAAGTACTTCATCTGATGCAATTTTTCTTTTTGCTTTCTTAAGACTTGGTTTCTTCTTCTTTGGAAGGACAACAATCTTCCCTTTGATTTTTCCTGTAGGACAATAGAACTTATAAGTCCCTTTACGTTCAAAAACGGCTTGGGCCTCAGACATTTGACCTTTGATTGCACTAAGGAAAATTTCTTTTTCAGGAATCATAAAACAAGACTTCTCTTTAGTAGTACTTGTTACAAAGAACCTAACTTTTTCACCTTCAAAAATACTAATTGATTTTGGATAATAGCCCTCATCCGTCACAATGATTCCATGCTCTCGCATTGGAATATCAAACTTCTTGGCCTGAGAAAAAGTATCCTCAAGGGCATTCACGCCTTGATAAAAGAAAGACGCAAAAACGATGAATGAAAGTAAGAGCCTGATATAACTTTTCAAGATTTCCTCCTATATCCTACTATTCCTATCGGAAGATATGGACAAAACCTTGAGTTTTAGTCTGTTATTAATATTTACGTAAATTCGAAAGGTTAGATCTTTAAATATGTGTCTTTCTTCTTTGGAATCTTCTTATTTCCCGTTGAAGCACGTTCTTTAAAGCCTATTTCGATCCCTCTTTCGGTCTTTTTGAAGTCTGCCGTTTTCGGGTCCAGATTATCAGGAATGAGTTCACTGCGGCTAAATGATCTTTGGGAAATGGACTTCATTCCATTTTGTTCAATTTTATTAACGATAGTCCCTTTAATGAAAATAACATTATCTTTGATTTCAAAGTTCAATTCATCATCTGAAATACCATCTGATTCAAGAAGTAAAATATATTGCCCGCTTTCCTTAAGCCAACGAGTCTTAAGTCCTCCCATTCCAATAAAGCCGTCATGAAAAACGCTATTATCATTAAGGAGATCTCTGAATCTTTTATCATTCATTTGCATCTTATCAAGAAAGTCTTTCTTGAAGAATTTCTGAAGATAATTAGGATCATTCATCAACTTATCAAAGACTGAACCTTGTTGTGCAACTGCATTTAATGAAAATAATAAGGATAAGAATAATATTTTTTTCATAACAAAATACTAACACTCACATTAGAGATCATAAAGTTTAACAACATCATAAGCTGGCATTTCGTAAGGATGAACTTCTTTTAATTTCTTAACTGCAGTCTCTATAAGCTCATCTGGACAAACCATTTCAATTTTATATTCTTCAAAGCACTCAATTTCACCAATCTTTCCTTTATAAGGATTAGCACCTTCTAAAGAACGAAATTGGCCAAGGCCTTTTGTCTCGTAACAACAAGAGTCATAGGTCCCGATTTTACCAAGTCCTAAAGAAAATAACTCTTCCTTTACTTGATCTTTATACTCGGCTTCTGCGAAAAATATCAATTTAAACACTTTAAAACCCCTATATAAACAAACTTTGTCACGACTTTGACGTTAAAAAAAAATATTTAAAAATTATCTTACACCAGTTGGCAATCCATGAAAAAAAAATAAAAATTTTAACAGAAATCTGACAAAGGCAATATTCTTTCAGGGAGGAAGAAATGAGAAAAGGAATTCTAGCTTTATTAGCTATGGCCACATTTGGACTACAAAGTTCATTCGCATGTGACATGCACGGGATCACAGGGATCGTTGAAGAAAACGGTTTATGGATCGGAACAGATGCTAAAGGTATCAACACAATTACAGAAGAAAAATTCAACGCTGTTCTAGATAGAGTTGAAGGGATCTACTCTCCAATCATTAAAGAGATGGGAAAGACTCTTCAGGTAATCAGAAAGTGGGAAGATGGAACTGTTAATGCTTACGCTCAACAAACAGGAAATATCTGGAAAATTTCAATGTTTGGTGGACTTGCTCGTCACGAAACAATCACTGCTGATGGTTTCGCGCTAGTAGCTTGTCACGAACTAGGTCACCACATTGGTGGAGCTCCTAAGAAGTCTAGCTGGTTTGGAACTTCATGGGCTTCAAACGAAGGTCAATCAGACTACTTTGGTAACTCAAAGTGTTTAAGAAAGTATATGGAAGTTGATGACAACGTTGCTATGATGGCAAAAGTTGACGTTCCAGCTTTCGCTACTAAGAAATGTGAAGCTAACTTCTCAAACGCAGAAGATATTGCAATGTGTCAGCGTGGAGCAATGGCAGGTCTTTCTCTAGGTAACCTTTTTAAAGCACTTAGAAACCTAACAACTCCACTTAAGTTTGAAACTCCAGATACAAATGTTGTTTCTACAACTAACCACAATCACCCAGCTCCACAATGTCGTCTAGATACTTACTTTGCTGGTGCAATCTGTGACAAAGATGCTTACGATGATCCAAGCAGAACAAACGCTGCAACTGGATACTGTACAAGAGCAGCTGACTACACAGACGGTGTAAGACCACTATGTTGGTATAAGCCTTAATAGCTAATTAAAAAATTAAAGCGTGTGATAAAGGGAGTGGAAACACTCCCTTTTTTTATTTTATGATAGTTAAAAGTTCTTTAAGAAGGTGGGAATTAGTCGATATTCCACTTTCTTTTTCAAGTCCACTCTTTCCTTTGAAACAATGAAAGACGCCACCAGCTTCGATAATAATTACCTCTAAAGGTACAAAGTCCCAAATCTTAAGAACAGGATCAACCATAATATCGAGACGTCCTGTAGCGACGAGGAGATGTCCATAACAGTCCCCCCACATTCTCTCATAAGGGACGGCCTTTCTGATCTTTTTAAGAATATATTGGCTTCTATCACGCTTGAAATATTCGGGAGCTGAGTAGCTAAAGGTAGCATTAGTTAGCATGGCCGTTTCTTTGACTCCAACCTTAATCAACTGAGGGCTAAAGCTTGGTTTCCACCAACACCCCTTCCCTTTTCGGGCATAGACTGTTTCTTCGAGTAGAGGGATATGAATAACCCCGATTACTGGCTCGTCCTGATATATAACCCCAATAATAGTTCCAAAGAGTGGCACACCGGCCACAAGGCTAGAAGTTCCATCTATTGGATCAACTGTCCATGTAAACTTCCCCATTTTATTAAGTTGAGGAAACTCTTCACCAATAATCCCATCAGTAGAAAATTTCTTCAGTATCTGCGAACGGATTTCATGTTCAATCACTTGGTCAAGGTCTGTTACCCATGACCCATCTGATTTTGTTTGAATCTGACCTGGAGTAGACCACTTCTTATGAACTCTAGCCCCCACTAGCTTTACCAGCTCTAAGGCAAAGTCCATTCTACTTTGAAGCTCTTGATCTAAATTGAAGTCTTCAGACATAAAAAAACCCTTCTATTGCTAGAAGGGCATTATATCATATATCTGTAGATATTTTTATTTCTTAGGCTTAGGACCTTTTGAAACTGATAGAAGCTCTACTTCAAATACTAGAGTAGCTCCACCAGGAATCTTAGGAGGAGCACCAGCATCACCGTAACCAAGATCAGAAGGAATTACTAATTTAATTTTTCCACCTTCTCCGATTAACTGAAGACCTTCAGTCCAACCTTTAATAACTCTATTAAGAGGGAACTCCACTGGCTTACCTTTTGATTCATCAAAAAGTGTTCCATCAGTAAGTGTACCTTTGTAATTAACTTTTACAGTATCTGTTGCCGCTGGCTTTTTTGAGCTACCTGCACTTAAAACCTTATAAGCAAGACCAGAAGCTGTTTTCTTAGCATCTTTTTCTTTTAGGAAGTCTTCAACATACTTCTTGCTTCCAGCTTTAACCTTTTCTGCTTGTTTTGCCATTCTGCTTTTGAAGAATGTAGGAATCTTCGTTCTAAAAGCATTTACATCTACTTTTGCTTTTGCACCTGAAGCAGAATCTTCAATACCTGCTAATACAGCAGCTAATTCTTTTTCATTTAAGCTAAGAGTTCCAAAACGCTGACCCATCATATGTCCAAGCGTATAAAGTGTTTTATCATCATCAGATTTAAGTTCAACGGCAGTTTTCCCTTTTTGCTGACAAGATGTGAATGTTAAAGCTAATGCTAAAATAAGTAAGATACTTTTCATCCATGATCCTTTGAAAAATTGATTAAGTTCATTAGTTATTAAAAATGGTAACGACATGGCCTTCGAATGGCAACAATTATTAAAGGTTTAGAATACTTGTCTTTGAATTTTGCTGGCCGGAAGAATCACCCAGGCCCTCTTCAATTGACTTGTAGATTCCCTACTAAATGCTTCATTCGGAAAAATATCATGGCTTAAGAATAGAATCACTTTTGATGTTTCAACTCTTCTTGAAATTTTTTGAAAGTCATCTGTTTTTGCGATTGTGTAAAACTTCCATTTTGAAGCGAGCGAGCCGGTAATATTAAGTAAATCTTTAAGAGACTCACACTTTATAGACAAAGTGCAATAAAGGATGGTGGCAATATTCTGATCTTTTAATTTTTGAAGAAGTCCGAGACTACCTGGGGCAAAATCCCAGTCAATCCCCAACCCGCCGATCTCGGAAATGGCACTACTACTATCGGCCAATGGATCTATCCCTTTCTGATAAAAGAGATTTTCTACATTGATGACAACAAGTGGGGATCTTGGACCACGAAAGCCACGTTGATTATTTAAAACCAACTCTCCAATCCTAAAGGCCTGCATACTCTGTGAACGATATTGCTCGACCAATGAAGTTGAGACTTCGTATTTCTTTTGGGCCGTAACTGGACGTGTGGAGCTACAACTAGCAAAGAAAATAAAAGAAAATATTAAAAATAACTTTAAATACATTAATACTAAAATCCAGACTCATCTAAAGATCGATTGGCCAGTTGATCACAAAATTCATTTTGTGGATGGCCAGCATGGCCTTTAACCCAGCGGAAGTTTAATCCAATATAACTAGCACTAATCTCATCGAGCCTTTGCCAAAGATCAACATTTTCAGGTGTTTTATTATCAGCTTTCTTCCAACCGCGTTTCTTCCAACCAGGTACCCATTTCTGGATCCCATCAACTACATATTTTGAATCACTATAAAGATAAACTTCCTTAGGAGGTAGATTCCCTTCATCCCAGCAAGACTTAAGCTTTTCAAGCGCAACGATAGCACCCATAAGTTCCATTTGGTTATTAGTCGTTCTTAGCTCAACACCACTGGCTTCAAAAAGCTTTTGACCATTGGCCAATTGAGCAAGAACACCATAAGCACCAGGTCCAGGGTTTCCACGGCAAGCACCATCACTGAAAAGAGCGTATCCTTCAACTGAAGAGACATCACTAGGAATAGGCATATCCTCTACATTATCAAAAGATTGTTTTGATTCATCTTTATCAGATAAGTTCTTGGCCATAACTGACAGCTCTTCGAGTGTCTCGATTGCTTCTGAGTTGTCTTTAAAAAGCTTTTTTAATTTAGTGATTAAACTTTTTGCTGATTTTTGAGGTGACATAACTTCCTTCATAAATTCAAAGGCTTAAACTACACCTTTTTCAAAGATATGAATACCTATTTCAACAGTTGCATAGCGTTAAAAGCTCTCCTAACTTTTCAGATTATGAAGGCTTGTGTTAAATTCTCTAACTCTAATTTTGAGTATACGGAGAAATTAATGAGTCAACCGACCCAGTTCGCAGTAAAAGTTTATAAGCAATATTTTAATTTTGCTGCTTCTCACTTTCTAATTTTTAAAGATGGCACTCGTGAACCATTACATGGCCATAATTATCGAGTGGCCCTTCGTGGAGAAGGCCAAGAATTAGATGGCGATATGCTCTTCGACTTCTTAGATATTAAACCTATTGTGAGAAAGGTTTGCGATTCACTTGATCACAAACTCTTACTCCCAGGAGAGAATGTTTCTCTCAATATTAATGACAAAGAAACCAACTGGGAGATTTGCCCTCCATGTGGTTCACTTTTTAATATTCCTAAAGATGATTGTTTAATCCTACCTATTGAGAACACGAGTGCTGAAAGACTTGCTATTTATATTGCTCATCAGGTGAGAGATATTGTTAAACAAGATTTTAACTTCTCTTTTAAAAACCTAGAAATCGAGGTGGAGGAAACTCCAGGCCAATCAGCGGTTTTTCTTTTAACAGAGTAATTGAGGCACCATGCATTTTTTAGATCTCAAACCAGGTATTAGTGTTGAAGGCGATGAAATCGCAGCATTTCGTTCTGAAGAAAAGTCAAATGAGTGGACATATCTCATGGCCGGAACCCATGGAGATGAAGTTGAAGGTGTTTACGTCCTTCAGAAACTTTTCGAATGGTTAAAAGAAAAAGATGATATCAAGAAAAATCTAATCGTCATTCCGGTTCTTAATGTTGATGGCTATAGAGCAGGCACAAGAACAAACGCTCATGGTGTCGATCTTAACAGAAACTATGCTACAGAATCTTGGTCAGCTGAAGCTCGTGAACCAAAATATAATCCTGGACCAAGTGCTCTTAGTGAACCTGAAAATGTTTTTCTTGATAAGCTATTTAAAAAATATCCACCTAAGATCATTATCAGTTTTCACTCTTGGAAACCAATCCTTAATTACAATGGTGATTGTGAAGAAGTAGCTAACTTCCTTGCACGCTACAATAACTATCCTGTTATTAAAGATGATATTGGGTACCCAACACCAGGAAGTCTTGGAGACTATGGTCCACAGAAATACAATAGCCCTGTATTAACTTTTGAATGCCCCCCTTTATCAGACGACAAGTCACTCAATGACATTTGGGAAGAAAATAAAGTCGGTCTTCAGGCACTGTTAAACTCCGACCTTATTATATAAGACCACTAATATTTATTCTTATAAACAGCACGTCCGATGGCCTCTGATCCATCTTTTGTAGTTAAGAGAACATGATAAACAACTTCATTGTTGTTGTTTAAAGTAAACCCACCACTAATTCCAGGCCATCCTTTACGATCTAAAACAATAGCATTTTCACGATCAGTTTTCATTAGATCGCCTTCACGAACTAGAGACTTGAGAACTCCATCCTGAATGGCAAAAATATTTCTCTTTCCACCGATATCAATTCCACGAAAAGCAACGAGGCCGTTATTATTAACTTGAGGTCTGAAGTATTCAATTTGCTTTAAGTTGAAATCGCCTTCTTCAATAATTTTTTCTTCTTTTCCATCTACGATTTTAAAAATAGCTTTCTTTCCATTGAGTAGTGTTGAAGTAAAGACAATGATTCCTGTAGAAGAAGTTCCAATACTATTTTGAAACCTCTTATGTCTGGAATTATCTGAGCTATCTATATCTTGAACAACTACTTGTTTAGACTTTTCGATTTTAAAAATAAGATCTGGTTGGTCATCATCGAAATTACCAGGAACTCCTTCTCTTCCTTTGAAGGCCACCCCTTTATCAAAACAAGAAAGATTAAAGATATAGCTTAAACTTTCGCCTGTTTTTTCAATGGTATTAATAGTCTTTGAAATTGGATCATACTTAAGAATCATTTGATCATCCCATGTTTTGGCCCTTAAGAAGAGATGCTCCTTAGAAAAACAAAGTGAGTTCATTCCCACAACTTCTTTAATATCTTTAGGATCAATAATTTGAACGTTAGATTTCCCTACCTTAAACACTCCTAGGAATTGCGTTTCATTATTAAGCCCAACATATGATTCATTATTAAAGAGTATAGGTGTCGTGAGAAACTGAGAATCACTTACATAGAATTGAAAGGTACCGCCTTGTGAGTTTCCAAGCCAAACACCATGCTTGGCCTCAGCCCCAACCCATTTACCTATAAAGGTAATATTTCCGCGATCATCGATGACTGGGGTAATATTTGAAAGGTCTGTAGAGCTAGGAAGGTTGAAACCATCGTTGTCACTCGTACGTACAATTATTTCAGACTTATTAAAATTCCCATAAGTTAGAGTGTTTAAAAAGTATACACTTAGGATAAAAAATACAATTTTCACCGGTCACATCCCTATTAATGATAGTTTAAGGCACTAATATTTTCCAATGATTGGGATACAAGTGTCAAAAGGTTACCTAAATCTTTGGCATTCCTATTGCACATTATTGGGAAAAGCATAAGAAAGGAATTTGCAATGTTGATGAAAAAAATAGCTATCTTGTCTATTTTACTCGGTTTTTCTAATTTGGCCCAAGCGTCTACTAATCAGACAGCTGGTCAAGTTGACAACAGTAGTGCCAAAAAGGCACCTAAGGCCTGGAAAGTTGGGCTTGGCTCTACATTTGAGTCAAATCTACAAAGAACAGACTCAACTGACTATAGCCTTACAAACACAACTTATGGATCTCTGAAGTTTACAACTGAGGGTGGAACTTCTATCAGTACTTCAGTGGCCATCGACAAAGACCTTCAAGGTGATCGCGAACAAAACTTAAGAGATAGTACTCTTTCATTAGGTCGCTCACTTCAAAAGTTTAATGATGAAACTTCTCTATCAGGTAGTTTGGCCTTCACTATTCCACTTAGTGATTCTTCAAGAGAAAGTACAGGGCTTAAAACTGCTGTTAGATTAAGACCAGCTCTATCATATGATGCTTCAAAGTCTATTACAGAAGGTTTAAGCATAACTTACCTTCCATCTGTAAAGGCCTATTTTCATGATTATGAAACAAAAGCATCAGGTGGATCAAATACACAATATGCCGTAGCAAACAGACTTGTTATCGGATACTCGATCACAGATTCTCTTGGACTATCTTTAGATAACACTTATCTAAGAACTTGGACATACTCTGGTGTTTCGAAAGATATCTACAGTCTTTATCAGTCACTTGGTTATGATGTGAATGAAAACTTTGCTCTCACAGTGGGACACGCTATCGGTGGTTCAGTTCTCGCTGTAAACGGTCAAGAACAAGACATTGATTTATTTGATTCAGAAAACTCAACTATATATTTTGATTTATCGTTTAGCTACTAAGGCTTTATAGGAATTTAGGAGAAACTATGAAATTTAAAAAGACGATCTTACTCAACTCCATTCTCGCAGCATCACTTATTGCTGGTTGTGCGAAGAAACGTGAGTATGAGACTGTTTACAAAGATCCACAAATCGCAGGAAAATCAGTAATTAATACAAGTGCTGAATTTCTTTATGTGCCTACTTCATTAGGTGTACCTCGCTTTACTGAAGGACAAGCTCCATTTGTTCAAGGTGGTGAGAGAATTGTAAAATTCAAATTCACTGAAGAAGGTATCGTTGCCATGGAAATGGAGAAAGAAGCTCAATTCCAAGACAATGATCTTAACAACAAACCTATCCTTACTATTCCTGTAGCGTATAAGGCATTCCGTTGTTCTGAGAACTCAAACAAAGAATGTACTAATAAAGAAGAAGAAAATACTGAAATTGAATGGGACGCTAAGACTCACTTCATTCCAGACTTCGAAGGTATGAAAGTACACGAAGCTGACTCAGTAGGACTTCCTAATAATGACAGTAGCTGTTTTGTTAAAAGCGGAACAAAGCTTGTTGACTATGAAATGACAAATGAAGTTCTTAACGTAGAACTTGAAAATACTTATGAGTATTCGAAGTCTCCTAGTTGTATTGAAAGACTTTTCTCTTCAATTAACACTTGGAGAGATTTTGAGAGATTCTTTGAGAAAAACGAGTCTTTCAACTCTAGACAATACTACTCATTCGTAAGACTAGATAAGATTGCATCTCCTAACTATAAAGCAATCGATTATCCTCTTAAAGATCACCAAGTTTTTGGTTATTTCAAAACTAGAAATACTTCAAAGAACGTTGATCAAAATGAAGAAGATAGATACCTAGTAAATAGATGGGATACTCAAAATGGTACTAAACCAATTGTTTATCACCTATCAAAAGAATTTATCAAAGAAGAGAATAAGTATCTTTTAGATGCTACTAAGAAAGCATTTGATAGAATGAATTTCTCACTTCAAAAGAATGGCGTAAAAATGAGACTTCAGCTTGAAGTTCCTAAGGACGCTAAATCTGCAAAGAACCCTGGGGATCTTCGTAATACTATGATCGTTCTTGTTGAGGACCTAGCTTCAGGTTTACTAGGATACGGACCAAGTGTTGCTAACCCAAAAACTGGTGAGATCGTTAAGGCCCACTCTAATATGTATAAAGGTTCATTAGAAATGATGGCCAAGAATACATATGATGGAATCGTTGATCTTCAACAAGCTCAGAAAATTGCTGCTGCTAACCAGATTGATCTTGAAAAGAGAGTTAATCTTGGTAACGAAGCTGCAAACAACAAGAATCTTAAAGACATTCAAGAAAGAATGGAAAAAAGAAGACAGAAAGTAACTTCTGTTGACGTTAACATGAGAAGAGCAATTAGAGCTGCTTCAAGAGCAAATCTTAAGGAAGCTCTTTTCAAAAACTTAAAAGAGAAAGATCTTATTTCTTCTCAGTTAAAGTCTTTAGGTGACGACCAACAAGAAGCTTACAAGCAGTACTTAAAGAAGAAAGAAATCAATGAGTACTTACATAGAAATAATGTATACACAGCTGAAATGTTCAACTTCCAAGCTCTAGGTAAAGCTACAGTAAAAGAAATTGAAAATATCCCAGGTGTAAAAGATGAGAATGGTAACTACCTTCCATGGCACTTCCTTGCGGATAACGTAAAAGAAGCGATCATTCCTAAGCTAGTTACACATGCTTATATCCCAACACTTGTTCACGAAATTGGACACAACCTTGGGCTAAGACACAACTTCCACGGATCTTACGATAGAGCGAACTTCTACTCTGCTCAGGAAAGACAAGAACTTGGAATTGAAGGTGGATCGGTATACTCATCGATTATGGACTACTCATACTCAGAGCTAAACACGCTATCAACTTTAGGGAGATACGATATTGCGGCTCTTAAGTATGCCTATAACAGAGAAGTTGAGCTTTCTAACGGACAAATGATTAGTGCCCAAGGAAAGAAAGTATCGGAACTTCCACTTAAGAGATATATGTTCTGTACTGAAGAAAACGTTTCATCTGATACAACTTGTAACAGATTTGACGAAGGAACGAATATTGTAGAACTAACGAAGCACTTTGTTGATCGTTACGACTCGCTTTACTCTGCTCTTAACGTAAGAGGAAGAAGAAAGCATTTAAGCTCAGACAATGATATCTTCTACTACTTTAATAAGATGAATATCCTTGGTCGTTTAAGAACTATCCACGAAAGATGGCAAGGTTGGCACGCATACTTCTATAGAGGAGATAACGCTTCTCCACTAGCTATCCAAGGTTGTGCGGGACAATTCTTAGATAACTACCCTTTCTGTAACGATCTTGAAGAAGAAAAGATTGCTAACGAGATTGCTGGTAACAAATTAATGGAAGTTGCAACGACTCCAGATAAAACATGTCACGCTCAGATCAGTGCTGTTGTAACTGAAACAGTTGGTGAAGGTGATGATGCTAAAGAAGTACAACACGTTATCATGGGAACTGAAACAAATGATGGATCAGTTCTACCTACTGACGAGTTTATCTCTCTTGGTGAATATATTGGAAGAATTGAATTTACTCTTCCACATGGACAAGGTCGTTATGTACCAACTAGCTGTTTTGCTAAAGATACATACGGGAACCCTGCTAACTCAGTAGCTTCAACATTACGTGAAGAGCATGTGGCAGAGAAGACGGCTCAGGCCTGTGAAGATTACTTCCTAAGTAAAGAACCAGAGATGAATGAAGAAAAGCTAAATGCTCTTTGTCAGTCAATGGATGTTAAGTTTGCTGTAATCGGTGAAACTGGGAAATTCCATAGTAACGTTAGAGCTGCTGATAGAGTTGATGTTCAAGAAGATGTAAATGATCTTGAAATCAGAGGTATCTGGATGGACAAGCTGATCGCTATCAGCCACTTAACAAATAACTATCTTGCGACAATGCTTGGTAATAACAACTTTATGAGTTTCATGGATATTGCACCATTTAGAACACAAATGGATGCTTTAATGAACCATTTAGCAAACGGTGCTCCATTATACAGAACGAATACATTCTTAACTGCAGACAAGAAGATGTACAAGGCCCAAGCAAATCTTGACCTTAATATCAAAACTGAAGTTCCAATGTGGATGAATGACTTTGTTACAAAGAAAAGAGATAGTGGAATTAGAGCATTAATTGAGGCTTACTTCACAAATAGTGACAACACGATTGAAAAAGACTTCGCTCAACTTGCTCTAGCTCAAGCTGGTAAAGTAAGTAAAGTAAGTAGATCTGATCTACCAGCTAGCTTAATGCTTAACGAAGAGATTGGAGACTTCTCTAAATCAATCGGTGCTTATGTAAGATCAAGAACTGCTTCATCTTTTGACTTTGGAGAAGCAATTGTTAGCACTTTCAAATTTGATGAGTTTGAAATTGGTGCAACAAAGAGAAACACAGTTGCTCTTAAAATGCTTGATAAGATCAATGGTGAACTAGATGCTAAGATTGATTTAGTAGCCGATATTAAGAAGAGAATCGAAGACCTTAATACTGATGAGCCATCAGGTTCATCAGACTCTGTTCCAACACCATCTGATGATGATCAGAATGACGAGCAGACAGATGATGAAGTTGTAGTTGATGAGGACTCAACAGAGTCCGAGCAAACTAAGAATAAAGACCAAACTCAACAAGCTCCTACTCTTAACTTTGAAGGTTTCTTAGCTGAGCTTAAGGCCCAGAGAAAGAATGAAGCGATCTATGCAGATGTAATGGATCAAATCAACAATGCTTTTGTAACTGCAAGAAGAGCTTCTTCAAGTCAGTCTCCTGCAACTTTCTTAAAGCTTGGTTACCCAGCAGAGATTGCACCGGTCCTAGCTCAGATTGCGGACCCACAACAGAAGTTCAGGTACTGTCTCCAGTTTAAATACAGAGACGTTATCGCAAGTGTTGGTGAAGAAGCTTTCCAAAACGGGTTAAACACTTTAGTGGCCAAAGAGAACCTTGAAGGGATTAAAGCTGGACAAGAGGTTGATACTTCAGAAGGTGATAACCTAAGCTTAGTATTAGCTGCTATGTCGAAGGAAGAAAGAGAGCATATGCTTGATATCACAGCTGGAGAATTCTCATACGGTGACCTATCGAAAGAGAATAAAGAAGCTGCTAAGAAAGCTGAAACTCTTAACCTACTTAATATGTACTAGAATATAGTCAGTGATATAAGTAAAAAGAAAGGGACTCGTAAGAGTCCCTTTTTTATTTTTATATACAATTTAAGGCATTGTCTGAACAACTATCCGATTTTATCAAACTTAATTACTTCAACCGGGCAAGCATCAGAAGCTTCAAGAATAAGAAGACCATTATCAAGAGGAGCATCTGGTCTAATTAAACAAGTGTCATCTGTTACTTCAAATACTTCAGGATAAATAGCTTCACAAGCATTACAAACAATACAACCAGGCTCAATCCATACTTTAGATACAGCAAAGTTCTCTTGTGCTTCACCGCCACCACCAGCTGTTGCAAACTCTCCTGCAAACTCAGGGTTAGTCGCTAACTTAAGTGTCTTATTACTTTGTGGAAGAGGCTCAGAAATAAAGCTTCTTTGAACAGTGTGATAAAAAGGCTTTTCTTTAACAATCTCATGAGTTCCATTGAATTCATCAGCAGTTTCTCTTGCTAAAGTCATTCTTTCTACAAAGTCTCTTGCTTTGAATTGTTGCTGATGAGTTGTTCCAGCATCACTTGTCACTTCAACCATTACAGTGGCGTTATCAAGACCTTGAGCTTGGATAATATTTAACATACCTGGACCCATATCCATGTCACGAGCAAAAGTACTCATACCAGCGTCGAACTTTTTCATAACTTCAACCTGAGTTGGAGAACCAAATGGGTTAAATAGTCTAACCTTTACTTTGTCATACTTTGCAGGCTCTCTTGAACTATTCCATGAAAGTCCAAAAGCAAAACCTGTTTCACCTTCTTGAGATTTAAGAATATGTACTTTTGGTCTTGCAAATAAGAAGTGTAGTCCACCAGTTAGTAAACTAACAATTCCAAGTGTTACGACTAAACCTACGGCCGCTAAACCTGCAATACTCATTGAAAGAAAGCTCGTGCTCACTTATTTTCTCCTGTTGTAAACTTGTAAGTCATTATAATATAACTTTCTGGAATTAAAAAGGCCAAGCATTTCAGGTGGTTAACAATTATTTAGACGGCCGAATATTTGACCAAGGCCAGAAAGGCCATAGCTCGTTTTTCTTAAGCTCTCCAAGCCCTAAGCATGAATTAGAAGAATCAAAAACCCAGCAGTAATCACCTTCAGAAGAAGTTAGACACGACTCGTCACTAGGTAATTCTTGTACAGAATTTAGGTAACTACTGGCCCCATTTAAAAACCATTTTACTCTGTGATCAGCTAAAGTGACTCTCTTGAAATTAATAAAATCAAAGGGCATTACGCCTTTTAGATCTTCCACAGTGGATTCTTTAAAGACTTCGTAGTCTATTGCCTGCTCTAATGACAAACTTCCAATCCCTGATCTTTCCAGTTCTTGGAGATAACCTACTTGATCGAAAGTTTCTAATACTTGTTCAAAAAGTGTTCGAATATAAGTTCCAGTAGATACCTTAAAACGAACTTCAACTTGTGGTAAATCAACATTGATTAGTTCACTTTCATAGAGAAATCTTTCTACAGCATCTTTTTGAATAACCTTGCCAGCTCTAGCGTATTCATAAAGTTTCTTTCCTTCATGTTTAGTAGCGCTAAAGGCAGGAGGCACTTGTTCAAATTTCCCGGTAAAATGATTTAAGCCATTTTTGAAATGATTTTTAAAACGATCTAAATCTAAATCACAAGACAAATTTTCTAAAATTTCCCCTGTGTGATCACCTGTATCTCTTTTCTCACCAACTACCCCTAAAGCGGTATAAGTTTTCGGTAAGAGCTCATGAGCGAAATTCATTAATTTAGTGGCCCCAAATGATCCAACAATGAGAAGCCCATTAGCAAAGGGATCAAGCGTTCCAAAATGCCCTAGTTTGTGTTTTGTTTTCTTGGTAAATTTTCTTTTAAAATCTCTAATGACATCAAATGAAGAGATACCAGCTGGCTTATTAATTAAATAAATTTGGGGAAGGTTATTAGAATCCTTTTCCAGACTTTGATTCATCTTCGAGGATCTTTGTAATATTTTGCTCACCTTCAAATTGACCATCATAAGAAAGTCTAAGTTCAGGCGTATGGCGCATCTGTAATTTAGAAGAAAGAAGAGAGCGGATTTTTCCAATAGAAGCTTCTAGGGCCTTCTTACAATCCCCTCTTTTTCCAGAGTCAAAAGTATCCCAAGAAACCTCTGCATAAGAGTTATCTTGGGATAATTTAATTTTTGTAAAACTAACAAACTGGAGTCTTGAATCATTTAAATCTTGCCTTAGAATAACGTTTAATTCTTGAAGAATTTTTTCTTCTAAACGTACTTTCTTATATGACTTATCTGATCCCATTTACTCTCCAATTACATTGTAGAATCTTCTAGTGATTCTTGTGCTGCTAATTCAGCGGCTTTTTCAGCTTCTTTAGCTTTTTGAGCCTCTTCTTTAGCAATATCTTCTAGAGATCTTTTCTTTTCTTCCATAATGTAAGCTTCAAAAAGGTCACCAACTTTTACATCGTTGTATCCTTCAAGGCCTACACCACATTCGTATCCAGACTTAACTTCTTTAACATCGTCTTTAAAACGCTTCAACGATGACATAGTTCCGTCGAACACAATTCTACCATTTCTAAGAAGTCTTACTTGGCAACCAACTTTAATTGCACCGTCGACAACAACAGAACCAGCGATTGTACCAACCTTAGGAACTACAAAAGTATCCTTAACTTCAGCACGTCCGATATATTTCTCAACTCTTTCAGGGTCAAGCATACCTTCAATAGCATCTGTTACATCATTAATTAGTTCATAGATAATTGAGTATGTTCTAACTTCAATACCTTTCGTTTCAGCTAGACGACGAGCACTTGTAGAAGGTCTCATGTTAAATCCACAAATAATCGCTTCAGAAGTCTCGGCAAGAGTAACATCTGAATCACTTACAGGGCCAACGCCACCACCAATCATCTTAACTTCAACTTCTTGGTTAGAAAGAGATTCTAAGCTAGTTTTGATGGCCTCATAACTACCTTGTACGTCTGAACGAACGATAAGGTTAAGTGTCTTCTTCCCTGTTACTTCATCTGCAGCAGTAGCAAAGAAGTCTTCAAGACTAACTGTCTTTGGAGCCACACTATTTTCAACCTTTTTACGGTCATCAACTCTATTTTCAGCAATTTTCTTGGCCTCACGCTCATTCTTAACAACATTCATTGTATCGCCAGGACTAGGAGCTTGATCTAATCCAAGAATTTGAACAGGTGTCGAAGGACCCGCATTCTTTAATATTTTACCAGTATGATCGGTAAGTGATCTTGCACGACCGTAAGTTTCACCGACAACAATTGAGTCACCTTTCTTAAGTGTTCCTTTTTGAACAAGAATTGTTGCGACAGGACCACGCCCGCCTTCAATCTTAGATTCAATAACAACACCTTCAGCAGCTCCCTTATCACTTGCTCTTAGCTCAAGCATTTCAGCTTGAAGGGCCACATTATCAAGAAGATCATCAACACCATCACCTTTAAGAGCAGAGATTGGAACCATTAGAGTGTCCCCACCCCATTCTTCTGGTGTGATATGGAATTCGGTAAGTTCTTGCTTAACTCTATCAGGGTTAGCATCGTCCTTATCCATCTTATTGATGGCAACAATCATAGGAACATCAGCATTTTTGATAAACCTAACTGATTCTTTTGTTTGAGGCATAACACCATCATCTGCAGCAACAACAAGAATAACAATATCAGTAACATCTGCTCCACGTTGCCTCATGGCACCAAATGCCGCGTGACCTGGAGTATCTAGGAATGTTAACTGTCTTCCATTATTTGTTTTAACTGAGTAAGCTCCGATATGCTGAGTGATACCACCAGCTTCTCCGTCAGCTACTTTTGCATTTCTAATATAATCAAGAAGAGTTGTTTTACCGTGATCAACGTGTCCCATAATTGTAACGATTGGAGTTCTTAGTGGAAGCTTTTCTTTTTCTTCCTCACTTAATTCCTCGTTACCAATTACTTTTTCCTCGTCAAAAGCAACGTTTTCTACTCTATATCCATAAAGAGCCGCAATTTCAGAAGCAAGTTGAATACCAATATAATCTTCACCTTTTACAAGGAGATTTAGATCCAAACATTGATCAACTAGTTCTTTAAGTTTTACCTTAAGCTTTCTTGCTAAATCCTGACCTGTAACAACATCATGAATTTTTACAACTCTTTTTGAATCCTTTACTTCTGTAATCTCTGTCGATTTAGAAGGTCCAGAGTAAGCTCTTTTCTTCTTAACTTGAGTATAGATTGGACGTCCACTACCACTTAGAGCAGCATAACTCTTTAGTTCTGAATCTGCTCTTTGCTGCTGTAGTGTTTGTGACTTAGAAACAGCTGTCTTCTTTCCAGACATCATTGAGGCAAGACCACCTAAACGTTTCTTTCCATCATCTTTTTTCTTATCTGAAGAATCTTCTGAACTATCGTCTTGATCAGAGCCATCTTCACTTGCTTCAACTTTCTCAGGAATAAATACTGGAGTGAATTTATGAACCTTCTCTTTATAGAGTTCTTTCTCTTCAGCAGTTTGAGCTTCATCTGATCCAGTCGTTTCGGAAGCGACTTTCTTTTCTGGTTTAGAGACTACTCTTAAACCACCAGAAGTGTCTTCTTTATCATCATTAGTACCTAGAAGATCTCCAAGTGATTCTGATGACGATTCAGCAGTTTTCTTTACAACCTTTTTCTTAGTCTTCTTAATGACTTTGGTAGTAGTTTCAGCAACATCTGTATCTGTACTTTCTGCTGCCAGCGCTTCCTGCTCGGATGCTTCTAGCGCATCCTCGTCACCACTCTTACGACGGATAACTGTTGCTTTCTTCTTTTTTGCAACTTTCTTTTTAGAAGTTCCTTCACCAGAAGCTTTAGTGACCTTTTTCTTAGTCACTTTTTTCTTCGTCTTCTTCTTCGTCGTTTTCTTTGCCGCCGCTTCTTCCTCAGCCTTGGCACTAAAATCTGCTAAAATCTTTTCAACATCAGCATCTTCTAATGAAGTCATGTGGTTTCTTACGGCATAGCCTTTGGCCTTCAGATCTTCAACAAGATCCAATGGTTTCATGTCTAATTCTTTGGCCAAATCAAATATTTTTCTAGGCATCTAAGTTCTCCATCTCTTTATAAGAGTATTCCTATGAGATCTATTTAAGTTTGAAAGCTGCAAGTTCTTCTCTAAGTCTTCTTTCAGCTTCACTAAATTTATCAGAATCTTCACCTTGAGCTCCCTCAGAAGGCTTAGATCCACCATCAAGTTTTCCGTTATATGCAGGAACAGCAGATGCAGAAACAAGTTCGTCATCTTCTTCTGGTTGAAGTTGTGCAGTCCCTTCTTCAATCGTCTTAAGTGTACTTGCAATAATTTCTTTTGCATCATCTTCAGAGATTTCAAGCATGGCCACAAGATCACTAGCTTCCACAACACTTAAATCACCAATTGCCGTAACTCCAGACTGAACAAGAACTTGAGCTCTTGCATCTGTAATCCCAGGAACCTGTAGAAGGTTATCCACAGACTTCTGAATTTTCTCTTGAAGTTTAGACTTAGAGATAATGTTAACTTTATAACTACTAAGCATAGCTGCAAGTCTAACGTTTTGACCTCTACGTCCAATAGCAAGACTTAGTTGATCTTCTTCAACAACTACATCCATACTCTTCTCATCATGATCAATCATGATATTAGAAATCTCTGCTGGAGCAAGAGCAGCTCTAGCAAAAGTATCAAGGTCTTCTGACCATTTCACGATATCAATTTTTTCACCTTGAAGTTCATTAACAACATTTTGAACTCTTGAACCTTTCATACCAACACAGGCACCAACCGGATCAATATCTTTATCTTGAGAAACAACAGCAATCTTAGCTCTATGACCAGGCTCTCTCGCTGCTGATTTAATTTCAATAGTTCCATCTGCAATTTCAGGAACTTCAATTTCAAATAATTTTACTAGGAAAAGAGGAGACGTTCTTGAAAGTCTGATCTCAGGTCCTCTATTCGTCATTACAACTTCAGTTAAGTAGGCTTGAATTCTATCACCAGTTTTAAAGTTTTCTCCTGGAATAACTTCTCTTCTAGGAAGAACAGCATCTGCTTTACCAAGGTCAACGATAATATTCCCTCTTTCATAACGACGAGCAATACCAGTAACAAGATCATTTTCCTTATGCTTATACTCAGAGAAAAGAATTTCTCTTTCAGCATCTCTTACTTTTTGGAAAATAATCTGACGAGCTGTTTGAACATCAACACGAGTAAAGTTAGGGTTCTCAATTCTAATACCTAATTGGTCACCAAGCTCAGCATCTTCATCTAAATGCTTAGCATCGTCTAATGAGATTTCAACAATACCATCACGTACATCATCAACAACATTCTTATATTGATAAATCTCAATTTCATCATCGTCTGTGTTGTAACGTGTTTCGTATTCACCTTGGATTCCATATTTCTTTCTAGCAGTAACTAGAAAAGCTTGCTCAATAGCTTGGATTACGATTTTCTTATCGATTCCTCTATCTTTACCTAATGTTTCAATAACTCTACTTAATTCAGAAAAGTTCATGGCGTTTCCCTACCTTTAAATTTAATTACCAGACTTAATTGAGTCCCACTCTGGCTCTATGCTGGCCTTTTTTATATTTTCTAATTCAATATTTGCTTCATAATCTTCTAACTCTAATTTGATTGAGTCATCAGATAAGTTCTTTAAAATTCCTATCAACTTCTTTGTACTTTTATACTTCTTAGGAGCATCCTCAAGAACAACTTTTTGACCAAGGCCAATCATAATTCTCTCACCAAGTGCTCTCTTCATATGATCCAGAGTTGTAATATGACGATAAACTCCTGGAGAGCTCACTTCCAATACTAGAGCGTCAGGCATCCACTCATTAGCTTCTACAACTTCAGTCATGGCCCTATCAACTTTCACGCAGTCTTCAAGGTTTGCACTTTTACTTTCAGGATTCTCAACATAGAGACGTAGTAAATGGCTGCCTGAAATATACTCAAGATCATAAAGATCAAGCCCCTGCTCAGTAACAACTGGTGCGCAGACTTCTAAGAATTTCTTTTCAAGAGCAGTTCGCTCTTCTAAAAATCCGGCCATTTAAAACCCGTATAAAAAAAAAGGGCGGATCTTAAAAGAAGTCCGCCCTTAATAAAAAAAGCATAATGTCATAAAGACATAAGCTTTTTATCAAAAATTACTAAAAAAATCAATATTTACGTGAACTTAGGTTTTCCAAAATATCGCAACGCGACACTACCATCTGAATAATAATTCTTAATTCTCTCACCTTTCTCTAAGCCGATTCTTTCATAAAATCGAATGGCCTTCAAATTACCTTCTTGAACTTCAAGGAAGACATTTCTTTCATTTCCAGCCTCTTTAACTAACGCATAATAACTATCTTTCATTAGCTGATGAGCATAATTCTTACTTTGAAGTTCTGGAGCAATTAACACTTTGAGTAAATGAAAGACATCTACTTCTACTCTAAACAAGGAAAAGCCTACAAGGTCCATGTCATCTTTTAGAATAAAGAGCCGATCATTATCATTGAGTTCATCCCATTGTTTGTGACTCCAAGGAAATGGAAAAAACTTCTGATCAAGGGCCTTAACCTGAGTCAAGTCATCATCATCAAGACTATCAATATTTTTAATAGAGAATTTCATGGCGAGATTTATTAGAAATAGAATCAACAAAAGTCTTAAGGCTATCTTTTACTAATTTGTTATTTTTAACAAAACGATCTTGGAGATAAAACTCAACTCTTACTAACTCTTGAAGAGATTGAGACTCCTTCTCTAATTTCAAATTACGACAACGGGTTTTACTTAATCTATTAAAGACTTCATCAATATCTTGACCAACACCTGTTAAGCCAAATGATTTTATTTTCTCCAGTAAGACAAGCATTTGTATTGTTTGATCATTACGTCGCCACTCATAGGGCGTTTTACCTAATTCATGATTAATATTCTTATAATTCAAGGCCTGGTAAATAATTGGAGTTTTAGAAATACAGTTAACTTTTTTCAAGGCATCAATTGATTCCAATGCTTTTTGATAGAAAAGAACTTTTCCCGGAATTCTAAAGAGTGCTTGATCAAAATAAGTAACCTTCTCTTTCTTCTCAGGAGTTTCAGGCGAGTTAGAAACACTCGCATCTTGACCAAAAATAAAAATGCTCTTCATAACAAGTAAGACTATTATGAAGAGCTTATATTGTTTATTCATGTTCTTATGATATTAGACTGGCGACCCTAAATCAACATTTCCAATAGTTCTAGAACTTGTGTTCTTAGATTCCATATGAAAACGAATCTTAGTTAATGGGTTAAAAGTATAACCATCTTTACCACGAATAATATACTTACGCTTTTCTGATTTTTCAGACTTAGGCTCGATTAACTTTCTTAATCTACTAACAGAAGTATAAATTAGCTTATCGTGAATAAGTGGGTTGTATTCATCTTTCCAGATATTCTTAGCAAGTTGTTCTTTGTCATAATACTCACCAGGATTTCTAGCTAATAAGAAAAGAATCTCAAGAAGAACGAATCTATGCTTGAAATCAATCGTTCCAAGAGTTCTTTCTTTTACCTTTCTATTAGTTTTATCAAGGTAAAGATCAACTGAACTATCATTTACATCTTGAATTTCATTCTCAATTAATTCACTTAATCTTCTGAATGTCATTCTATCGATAGACTCTCTAGCAAGATTAAAGAAATCTAATGCTTTCGAGTAATTTCCATTTCTCTTATGAACAAGTCCTTTACCTAAAAGTGTATAACCAAATAGGTTCCAACATTTCTTTTCTTGAAGGGCTTCATTTGCAAGACTAAAGAACTTAAGGGCCTTGTCATATTCTTCTAATTCAGTGAAAACCTTCGCTGAATAAAGATACATAGCACCAGATAAGTAATTCTTATTAATGATTTTTAATAACTGACCAAGTTGATTTAGGTAATCTAATGATAGGTCATAGTCTTTTCTGTTAAAGGCATTCACAGCTAATGCTAGAAGTGTCTTTGCAAGAAGGTCTGGTTCATTTTCTTCCTTTGATTTCTTGTAAGCTAATTCGTAATTCATACGAGCTTCTTCAAAATCACCTTTATAAGTAGAAAGTGTTCCAATATTATAAAAGTACTCAGCATTCAAACTACCAAGTGCTCTTGTTAAATCATCAACCATCTTTTCAGCTTCAGCGATGTAAGTATTGGCCTTATCATCTTCTAGTTTTTCAGAAGCAATTCTGATTAAGAAACCTAAAATTTTAAAGATTGAAAAAATGTCTCTTGGTCTTTCTGTACATTGATAAGCTTTAATGAAGAACTCTTCGGCCTGATAAAGATCAGACTTATCATAATGTAGTTTACCAAGGTTGTAGTATGCTCTACCAATTTCGTATTTAGATTGCTGCTCAGGCTCGATAACGAATTCATCGTTATGATCTAAGAAAGCAAGAATTGAATTGGGCTCTTGTCTTTTCATGTTAGAACCAAGAATTGATTCTTCACCCAATTGATTCGTAATACCTGTCATGGTCAATCCCCCCTGACGCAAATTTCCAAGCAGTTGAAATTGCATCACTTTCATATTTAATACCACTAAACAATGATAAAGGTCAAAAACGTCAAAGAAACCGTGTAATTTTTAGCTAATATACGATTGATTAACACAACCAAAATCTGGTATGTTAAAGCGGGTTTACCCATTAAATTTCAACAATTTGGAGCAAAAGAAATGGCCGAATTCTCTATTGACACTATACGTCACTCAATGGCCCACCTTATGGCACAAGCAATCTCAAGAACTTGGCCAGACGATCACATTCAATTTGGCGTTGGACCGGTAATTGAGAATGGTTTCTATTACGATGTAGATATGGAGCATCGTTTAACCGAAGCTGACCTAAAGACAATAGAAAAAACCATGAAAAAAATCATCAAAGAAAAACTTCCTATTGAGAAGAAGGTTTTCTCTCGTGATGAAGCTGTGGACTTCTTTAAAGAACAAAAACAGGAATTAAAAGTTGAATTGATTGAGGCAATCCCAGGAGATGAGGAAATTACTTGTTACCAACAAGGTGAATTTATCGATCTTTGTCGTGGCCCACACGTTGAAAAAACAAATCAGATACCTACATCATTTAAGCTTTTAAGCGTAGCTGGTGCCTATTGGCGTGGTGATGAAAATAATAAAATGCTTCAAAGAGTGTATGCTGTCGCTTTCAAAGATAAAGAAGAGCTTAAGTCTCACCTACATTTCCTTGAAGAAGCCAAAAGAAGGGATCATAGAAAATTAGGGAAAGAACTAGAACTCTTTCATTTTGAGAAAGTCTCTCCTGCGAGTCCTTTCTTTATGCCAAAGGGTGCTTTTCTTTATAACGAACTCGTTGAGTTCATTAGAAGACTTTACCGTAAATATGATTATAAAGAAGTAATCACTCCTCAAGTCTTAGATTCGGATCTTTGGCATACAAGTGGTCACTACGAGCATTACAAAGAGAATATGTATTTCTCTAAAATTGATGACAGAGAATATGCCGTTAAGCCAATGAACTGCCCATGTCACATGCTGATGTTTGCTCATTATAAATATTCTTATCGTGACCTTCCTCTGAGATATGCCGATTTCGGGCGTCTTCACCGCTACGAAAAAGCAGGTGCAGTGGCTGGACTAACTCGTGTAAGAACTTTCTGCCAAGACGATGCTCACATCTTTTTAGAATTAGGTCAGATACAAGATGAAATTATGAAGCTAATGGATATGTTCTTTATCTGTTACGATCATTTTGGATTCACAGATATCAAAGTTAATCTTTCTACAAGACCTGAAAAGAAAGCTGGAGATGATGCGACTTGGGATACTGCTGAAAATGCACTTAAAGCTGCATTAGATGCTTCAGGTCATGAATACTTTATTAAAGAAGGTGATGGAGCATTCTATGGACCTAAGATTGACGTTGAAATTGCAGATGCACTTCATCGTTATCATCAACTTGGAACTATTCAGCTTGATTTCCAACTGCCAGACAGATTTAACTTAAAGTACACAACTCAAGAAGGAACTGAAGCAAGACCTGTTGTTATTCACCGTGCCCTTCTAGGATCTCTTGAAAGATTTATTGGTGTTTATATTGAGCATACTGGTGGGGCCTTCCCATTTTGGCTAGCACCTGAGCAAGCTGTAATTGTACCAGTTCGAAATGAATCACATTTAGAATTTGCCGAAGAAGTAAAGGCCAATCTTGAGAGACATGGTTTAAGAATTAGAATCGATGATAGAAATGAATCGATGGGATATAAAACAAGACAAACTCAGAAAGGAAAAATTCCATTTATGCTCGTGATTGGGGATAAGGAAATGGAAGAGAAATCAGTGAGTATTAGAAAATATGGTGAAAGAGCCTCTGAATCTATCTCACTTGAAGAGCTAACTGAGAAATTTGTTTCTCTCAATGAAGAGAGACTCCCTGAAAAATTTCGCGACTCTTAGTTAAAGACTATGAGAATTGAATAAAGGACGAGGGAATGTCATCAAAATACAACGTGCTACTCCTTTGCGGTGGTGGGTCTTCTGAGCATGAGGTCTCACTTCGCTCTGCTAATTTCTTTGAAGAAATACTAAAAACTATTCCAGAAGTAACAACCTTTAGAGTTGAGATACAAAAGAATGGTGATCGCTTATTAAACGGAAAAGACAAAGTAACATTAAGAAAAGACGGATTAATTTTTAATTATAACTCTGAAGAAGAAATATACCTTCACTATGCTATTCCATGCATTCACGGTGCCCCTGGCGAAAATGGACAAATACAATCCCTCTTTGAAATGATGGGACTTCCTTTTTATGGGCCATCTTACGAACCTAGCCAAATGTGCTTTAATAAAATTACGACAAAACTATGGCTCAAAGAATACAGCATACCAGTAACACCCTATCTTCCCATAACAAATGATAATGAAGACAATGTAAAAAAGGTGAAGTCTTTTTTTAAACAAAATAAAGAAGATGTATTCCTCAAAGCTACCCATCAAGGATCATCAGTCGGATGCTTTCACATTACTAATGAAGAAGACATTCAAAAATCTTTGACTGAGGCCTTGAAATTATCGCCTTACGCAATAGTAGAGCCGACTATTAAAGGGCGTGAACTAGAAGTAGCAACCTTCAATCATGAAGGTAAAATAGTGGCGACTAACCCAGGTGAAATTATCTGCCCAGATGGTTTTTATACTTATGATGAGAAATACTCGGAACAGAGTGAATCAAAAGTTGAAGTAGAAGCCATGCTACCAGAAGAAGACAAGAATAAAATAAGAGAATATGCAATCAAAGCTTTTGAAATTTTAAAACTTAAAGACCTTTCTAGAATAGATTTCTTCTATACTGATAAAGGTGAAATATATTTAAATGAAATCAATACATTCCCAGGTCATACAAGTATCTCAATGTTTCCTATGATGCTTGAAAACACTGGCCTAAAATATAGTGATTACCTGACAACAAAAATTAAAGAAAATTCTAGAAGGTAGAACGGAGAATTATATGAAAATTAATCTAATTAATAACGAAGACAAAAAATTTGCCCAAGAAAATCTTTCGAAGTTCTATGATAACAACCTTATACCTGCAGAGAAGAAAGAATACCTAACAGATCATAAAGGTTCAAAAGGCCCTTATATGGGAATAGCTTCTAGTAATGGAGAAACCCATTATCTAATGGATGCTGCCAGCCAGATCGCTACACTAGGGCTAGGTTTCAACTCCCCTGTGTTTATGGGAACAACTCAATTACAAAGTTCATGGACAAATAATAAAAATGATCCAACCTTCAAGCAATTAAGAGAGGCTTTTGAAAACTTTATTAAAAGAGAAATTGGAAGTGAAAAGACAACGATAACTTTTTGTAATAGTGGTGCTGAAAGCAATGAAACAGCACTAGGCTATTGCTATGCCCGTCGTTTCGAAAAAAGTGCGAATAAAGTTCTCGCCTTCAAAGGTTCATTTCATGGCAGAATGCTCGTTTCATTATCAGCAACTTGGAATCCATCAAAGAGAGAACCTTTTGAATGGGATGGTTATAAAGCTGTGTATTGCGAATACCCAGAATTAGAGGACGCAAAGACTAATCTTACTTTTCCTCAAGACTGGAGAGAGACTTGGGACAATGCCAGTGCTAATGATTTTTCAATAAATGATAATTGGTTAAATGATCCTACACTTAAAAATGAAACAGATTGTCTTATGGAAGTAAGAGAAAAACTGGCAAAAAAAGATATCTTCGCGGTTATCATTGAACCTATGCAATGTGAAGGTGGAGATAGATACTCAAGTGATCGTTTTCACACTGCTCTTATACTACTCGCTCGTGCATTTAATGTTCCAGTAATTAATGATGAAGTTCAAACAGGCTTTCATCTTGGGCGTGAATTTTTCTGGCATAGACAATTAAATATGAGAGATGTAGATGGATCTCAGTTATATCCTGACTATGTTGTCTGTGCCAAAAAAGCACAAATTGGAATGGTCATAGCTCCTCACGGAATTACAAAGAACAAAATTGAACAACGAGAAAGTTTTCAGGTGGCCAGTGCCATAAGAGGCTATCTTCATGCGATGGCACTAAAACAATCCCGTAGCAAGATTCTTCATATTGAGTCGGATGTTACCAAAAGACTTGATAACCTTACGCAGAAGTATAAAGAATTTCTCTCAAGGCCAAGGGCTTGCGGAGTAAGCTTTGCCATGGACCTCAATGATAAAGATAATGTCGCGAAGTTTATCGCTAAAAGATTTGATCATGGACTTCTCTATTACCCTGCAGGAGATAAGACACTAAGATTTAGACTTAATACTGCATTTAACTCTGGTGATTTAGACTTTCTCTTTGAGAGGCTTGATGCTATTTGTTCTGATTTATTTCTTAATAAGCAAACTGAAATTCCATCTACGGTCACAACTGTTGATAGAAATACAGAAAACGAATATAAGTGGCAGGAACTTTTACTAAAACTTAAATTAGAAGAAAGTTCTTCATCTGATATTACGAATACTCTCAATGAAGTAGCTGGAATCTTTGAATTATCTACTGAAGAGAAATTAATTATCATTGATGGTGCTAATTTTTCAGATTGGAAAGAGCAAGTTAACCGTCTACAAACTGAAGTCTACGAGCCTACAAGACAAACATCGATCGAGCGATTTGAAACAAGTGCCAAGAGTCCATATGGAATTAATCTCGCTGTTGTGAAAGGAAATGAACTTCTGGCCATGGCCTTTAGCTCGAGTCTCCAGGATCATCCTCTTGAAAGAGGAGTTAGAAGATCTAGCTCTTTCAATGATCCTAAATCTCTCTATGTCATAGATACAACAGTTGCGAAAAGCTCAAGAGGCAGAAACCTTGGTGCCAAATTAAAATCTGCTCTTACGATCCTAGCTTGTGCTAAAGGATATAACTCAATTCAAGGACGTAATAGAGATCAACTTGCAGGAAGAATGCTCCATATTAATCTCGCTCTTGGAAGTTTTGAAAGTCATTATATCAAAGAAGATTATCCAGATTTTGAAGAGCATAGGGATGTAGTTTTCTACTCAACACCTTTAAGATGGAATAAAGAGGAAATTAACTTAAGCTCAAGAAAAGACTCTCCTCTTTCATGTGAAGATTTAGATAAAGAATATCTTCATGAGGAAGTCCCTTATCTTACAAATAAAGTTTGTCTTTCAAACTTTGTTAACACTAAATTTCTATCTAACGTAAAAGATATTTTGAATTCAATTCCTGCGTCATTACAACATGGCTTTACTACTTCTGGACAGTCAGAGTGTGTTGATAAGCTAACTAAGACGATATGGGTTGAAAGAAAAAAAGGTCCTAAGTCTATTTCATTTAAAGGTCACTACTTTGGAAGTGGAAGTTTTCTCTCTCGCTCATTAACAGATAGTGAGGACAACTATTTTCCAGTTGAACATCTCGATCATCCAACTAAAGAAAATATTGATCAAATAATCAAGAATATCGAATCTCAAAAAGCTGATGATGTACTTGGTATCTGGTTAGAGCCTGTTAGGCAACTTGATATGATCACCATAGAAAGAGATGTGCTGAAGAAACTAAAAGAAGCGGCTAAAAAAGCAGGTATCCCAATTATATATAATGAAACGGCATCACAGGCCCATAACTATTCATTAGATCATTACTATGCATCCAATGATCCAGAACTCACTCCAAACGCAGGAATGGTATTCCTAGGTGGACAAGGAGGACTTGTTTTCTGTGATGACAATCTCTTTTTAGGGAAACCTTTAATGATGATTTCTACTTGGGATGGTGATGAATATAGCTTCAGTGCTTATAAAAGAAACCTTGATAAAATCTCAGCAAATAAAAATGATTATCTTGCAGACAAGAAAGCATTTCATGAGAAAGTTACGACTATATTAAATAATTACCCGGTTGAAGATTTACAGATAAATAATGGTACAGGGTCATTCAGAGGGAAACTACCGAAGAAGCTTTCTCAGTATTTCGACCAAGTGGATGGACGTTATATCATTGATCCAAACTGGAGCATGATGAAGAAGTTCTTGGCCTTATGAGTATAGATGTAAACTTTCCAGTTATTGAATATGGAAAATCTCACCCACCAACAATGTGGGGAGAGATCCATGGTGAATCATTTAGAGAAGCTATTAAAGAGCTTGCTGGTATCAGAAAAGATCTTATGCTGGCAAAAAACCCTACTTTAAAAGACAAACTCCATGAATATGCTTTACTCCAATGGGAAGCGACAAAGTCTTACTCTGAAGACCTTCACAAAGAAGCGCTTGGTATATGTGATGGTGCTAATCTAAGTATTGAAGACTTTATTATTATCAATAACTATACAGACTTTAGAGACATTCAATTACCCGATGAGGGATGCACTACTATTTCCGTAAATAGAAAATCCCAAGGAATTGGGCAAACGTGGGATATGCACTCTAGTGCTCAAAGATATATCTGTTTAATCAAGACTCCTGAACAAGTGGTTTTTTCCCTTGTTGGCTGCTTAGGAATGATGGGTGTTAATAAAGACAAGCTATTCTTCGGAGTTAATAATATCAATACAACTGATGCAACCCCTGCTGTTATTTGGCCAGCTTTAGTAAGAAAGGCACTAACGTGTAAAACTACAGAAGAAGCATTAAAGCTTGTTCAATCAACGTCTGTAACTTCAGGCCATAACTATATAATTGGTGATGGTAATACATCTCTCCATATCGAAAAGACACCATCAAAAGAAGATATTATTGGTCATCTAAAACTAAATGAACAAGGTATGATTTATCATACTAATCACTGCCTTGGAGAAAATGTCACTACAGTTGAAGATAAAACTTCAATTAGCTCGACTACGCATAATCGTGAAAAAATACTTTTAGAAAAAGATAAGTCTGAACCTCTACAAAGTGCAAAGGATATTATCTCCATTTTGAAAGACCATACCGGTCATCCAAAATCTATATGCAGTCATTATCAAAGTGGAGCTCAAGACCCAAGCCAAACTTGTGGTGGCGGTGTCTTTGACTATACTAATGATAATTTTCATCTCTGGAGAGGTTGTCCAGAAGAATCTAACTATATTGCAAGAAACTTTTCTATCAATGAGAGTGGAATAAATGAGTGCTAACTACTTCTACACATGGAGTGCTCAAAATACGGCAAATCGTTTCCCTATTGATGATTGCCAAGAATTCACTTTTACATCGAATAAAAAATTAATTCATGAGTTAAGTAGTATTAGTTTTCATGCAAACTTTGGTTTTAAAAATAGTACCATTGAAAACTCAATCTCTAACCAACTATCAGTTTTTCCTGTTTCATCAGCAAAGGCTCAATATTCACTAAAAGAAGATGTAACGACTAAACTTTTAAGCCTTCTAAAACTTGAGGGGAAAATATTCTATACTGTCTCTGGAGCAGAAAGTGTTGAGAATGCTTTGAAAATGGCAAGACTCTACACTGGTAAGAAAGTCATTGCTGCAAGAAAGAAAAGCTACCATGGGGCAACTCTTGGAGCTTTAGATGTAACAGGTGATTGGAGAAATCAGGCCTCTATTACAAATGATGACCTTGTTCTTAGACTTCCCGACTATCAAGACGATGTCGATGCATCTCAAACAATTAAACTCTTAGAAAATAACAAGACTAAGCTTGCTGCTCTAATTCTAGAAACAATACCTGGTGCCAACGGAGTATATGTTCCAACAAAAGACTATTTATTAACCCTTCAAAAGTATTGTAAGACTAATGATATTGTCTTCATTCTTGACGAGGTTATCTGTGGTTTTTACAGAACAGGAATCCCATTTGCCTATCAACACTATGATCTAGCTCCTGATATTGTTTGTATGGCCAAAGGTATATCTGGTGGCTTTATTCCATTTGGTGCTGTTTTTGTGAGTGATGAAATAGCTAATTATTTTAATGATAAAATCTTGCCATGTGGCCTCACAAACTACGCACACCCCCTAGGACTAGCTTCTCTTGAGGGTGTATTCAAACTAACTGAAAGCACTGAATTCCAAGAGACATTAAAGTCCAACTTAAAAGCCTTTGAAGAATTTTTGTCAAATATTTCAAACCTAGATATTGTTGAAGATTGTAGATATCTAGGACTTTTATCTGCTCTTCAGTTAAATACAAATATCGAGTGGAAAGATTTTTATAGTAGTGGTCTTTCATTAGTTGTCATTAAAGAAGAAAATGGATGCCGAATTATCCTGTCTCCTTTTTTAAATTCAGAAACAGCCATTCTCAAAGAAGCACTTAACAATTTACATAGTTTTTTAAAAACTAGGAACTAATTATGAGTCATCCTAAAGTATATAAGAATGCGATCGAAGCCCTTAAAGATGTTACCTCTGGATCAACGATTATGTCTGGGGGATTTGGTCTTTGTGGTATTGCCGAAAACTCAATTGAACAACTTTCACAGATGCCAATCAAAGACTTAAAAGTAATTAGTAATAATATTGGAAACTCTGGTAGAGGTTTAGTTAAGTTACTCAAGAAAAATATGATTTCCCATGCTTATTGTAGTTATGTTGGCGGAAACCCTGATTTAGAAGAACAGATGATGAAGAAGCAGGTCGAAGTCGAACTCATCCCTCAAGGGACATTTAGTGAAAGGATTAGAGCTGCAGGTCTAGGGATAAGAGCATTCTATACACCGACAGGTTATGGAACCCTTGTCGCTGAAGGTAAAGAAACTAAGACCTTTGATCGTCCTTGCATACTTGAAGAAGCTCTTCACGCCGATTTTGCCATTATTAAGGCCCAAAAAGGCGATAAATATGGGAACCTATGGTTTAAAGAAACTGCTAGAAACTTCTCTCCCCTAATGGCCATGGCCGCAAAAGTAACAATCGTTGAAGTGGAAGAACTTGTTGAATTAGGTGAAATACCTCCAGAAGATATTCATCTACCTGGAATATTTGTTCAAAGAATTTATCAAGGTTCAGATTATCAAAATGATATTGAGTTTCTCAAATTAAATGAGGAGGCACAATAATGAGTTGGTCAAAAAAAGAAATGGCCCTTAAAGTTGCCAGCATGTTTAAACCTCATACTTCAGTAAACTTAGGAATAGGAATACCAAGCATTGTCGCCGAATACCTGAGTCCTGACCAAAATATTATGATTCATTCAGAAAATGGCGTATTAGGAGTAGCAGGAAGACCTTCAAAAGAAACTGTTAGCCCTACTCTTATCAATGCAGGAAAAGAAACAATTTCCATTAAGGATGGAGCCTCTTATTTTGATTCTTCATTAAGCTTTGGAATGATTCGTGGAGGTCACATTGACTATTGCATCCTTGGAGCAATGGAAGTTGATTGCCAGCGAAATCTCGCGAACTGGATGATCCCAGGAAAAAAGATTACAGGAATGGGTGGTGCTATGGACCTAGTCAATGGTGCCAGACAGGTCATAATCATGATGACTCATTTTAATAAGAATGGTGAACCTAAACTTCTAAAAGAAACGGCCCTTCCGCTCACAGGGAAAGATGTCGTAGATATTGTTGTCACGGACTTAGGTGTCTTTAAACCTAATGGTAATCATTTTGAAATTATCGAATTGGCCAATGAAGACTCTCGTGATCAGCTCGATGGATCTCTTTTTAAGTAATTAGAAAAATAACGATATTCAGGAAATTTTAGCTCAATCGCTTTTTTAACAATTTCTCCGTTTTCATCTCTTAGATAGAGATTGAAAATTCCATATGTTTTTTGTGAAACAAATTGTAAATATTTTGAAATATATTTATTAGTGGCGAATTTCACATATTCTTTGTCCAATGATCCATCGTTCTTAGAGACATCATAATTATTAACTAAAGGAATTCCCCACCATCGCTTCTTGAAGCTTATATTAGGTGAAAATATAGGAGAGAATTTATGATTTTTCTTGGCATAGAGAGTAAGAAAATCTTTTATCAGCCCTAATTCAGATCTTTTTAAATAGAAAGTAACCACCTTATCACCAGGTCTAAAATTATCATGAAACCCTAACGGAACAACTTTAAATATGTCAGAAAGAGTATAATCACTTCCCAGGTCGATACCATTACGAATCAAACCTTTAACTGTAAAATATAGATCAATTTCAGGATCTTCTTTTTTAATTGATTTATACATCGAAGAAGCAAAGAAAAGGTGAAACTTGGGATCAAATTTTTGAAACTTCCCTTCTATTCTTTTAGGATAACGTTCTGAAAGATTAAGTCCTAAGCTCTTAGCATAATTATTTAGTTCTTGATTATATTTACTAACTCTTGCTTGGAACTTTTTATCCAGCTTAACTGCTTGATTTACAGAATAATGTTCCTTATTTTTTAAAATGAGTTGTTTATCTTTAGTGTAATCAAAAACCAACTCACCTAATTTATTACCATAACTTCCTGCTTGAGAGACATAGACATTATTTACCTTCTTAAAATAAACTTCATGGGTATGACCGGCAATAATGATATTTAAACCTTTAAGTCTTTTCACATACTCAACATCTTCTGCCCCACCCCCATGTACAAGCAAGACAATGATATCGACATTATTTCTTTTTAATTTATTAACTTCTTCTTGCAGAACCTTAGTGAGACTACCCCAATGTGTTTGTCCCTCTTCTTGTCCATAGAACTGATACTTAATTCTATTATTGCGACTTACTAAACAAGCATCAGGTCCAATCGCACCAATAACACCAACAGTGACTCTTTCTCGTTCATGATGAAATGTTTTCGTGATCGATTTAATAAAATGAGGATCTTTGATTTTAGAATTAGTTAGAACAATGGGCACTTTAGATTCCTGCTTTTTCATTTTTTGAAACATCACCTCGAGGCCCTTATCTTTAGCATCGAACTCATGATTCCCCAGCGTCACAGCATCATAATTATTATGAGTAAAGAACTCCCATTCAGGAAAAGAAAGATCTTCTACAGGAGCAAGCCAATGATAAATAGTTCCACTATAGAAGTCGCCAGCATCCAAAACCAGAGTATTTTTTGTTCTAAGTTTATTTATAAGTGTTGTTAATCTAGAATAATGACCAATGCCTTTATCAGGCTGTCCTATTACATAACTATGAAGATCATTAGTATGAAGAATTTTAAATTCTAAAGAATAAGTTGTAGTTAAGAAGAGAAAGAATATTGATAATATTGAAATTAATTTAATCATAATAAAAAAGGGGCCCCCTGCAAAGGCCCCTTCTTTTCGGCATCCTGCCTATCCCATTAGGTACATCCATGTTCCTAACAATTTAATTATAACTTACAACAGCATTTAAAAAAATATAAAAATATACTGGAAAAGATTTCCACATCATAAGTTTGCTAGAGACCTCATTTCGATTTAATATATTGAATATATATAAGGAAAAATCGAATTATGTTTAACTGGATTAAATCACTTTTTAATAAGAATAGCTTTAAAATTCAAACATTTACCTACTATATCCCGGCACCACCACCTAGAGACAAAGGTTACCGAGAAAAACAGTTTGATAAAGTATTTTTCGAATTTATTAATAGAGGTTATGAAATAGTCGACTTCAAAACTCAAACACATTCTGGCAGCGACCATCAAGGAATGTGGGCCATTTTTGTTGTTAGGGCCACAAATTCTAAGGCCGAAGAACTGGATTTAGATTTTGATTCAATTTTTAGTAATAATTCTTTAGAGCTAGATCACACAGATCATGGAGACAAAATTGAAGGCCTCTATCATATTAAAGATTAGTCTTTTATTTCTCTTCTCTTGCCAAAGTTATTTTAAATTTTTAGATGGAGAAAAGAATTATTCTGTAATTGAGGAAGACTTTGAAAAGAAAGTCTGTACACAAAATAGCTTAAATCTTATTTCTGAAAACTATCCCTATAAAGAAGAGTTCCTTAGTTTTTTATCAGAAAAAAAACTTACTAGTTTCGGCGATCAAATTATAGCTTGGAGTTTATACCAAGCAAAAGTAAGACCTGATATCAATCTTAAGCATGCACGTTTTTCTTTTATCATTGGCAATGACAAAAATTATCAATATCTAGATTACAAAAACAGTAAGGGTAAAACTCAAAACTACTATTTCTACGAAGGTTTAAATTACCTTGCGAAAAATTATTCAAAGTCTGGATTAAAGAAAATTACTGCTCTTGTAAACCAATACTTTAAACAAGTAAAAGTTTCTAAAACATTAGAAATCTATTTTAGTAAATATAGTTCTAATATAATGTCTGATAAGCTTTGGTATAAGAAGTTTACTAAGGGTAATAATACTTTAAAAAGTGGTGAATCATTTCGTAGCTTTGACCTATCTCTTCCAAAGAAGTTTACTAACCAAATTCCCCAGACTCCACTATTTGATTACTTTGTTGAAGATAAGACCTCCCAAGATATAAAGTGCAACCAGGACTTAAATCTTTACAAAAAACAGATCTATTTAACTCAAAACTCTTTTAATATTTCAAATGCATCATTTGGGCTAACTAAGAATAGAAAGTACTTCTTGGCCTCCCTTACTCTCCAAGACACAGGCTTTAAGTCTGGTGTAACATCTAAAATAACCTCTAGTGTCTGCTTTATTAAAAAGCCTGATCATAGATTACTTGTCTATTCGCTACCAAGTATTGATCCTGGTCAGCACATATTTAATTTAATTAATTACGAAGTATATAAAACGAAGTCACTGGCCGAACTCGATGAGTATATTAGATTTCCAAGACATATCTTTGTCACCAATCCTAATAAACTTCTCTTCGAATCAAATAGAGGTACAAAGAGTCAGCTACAGCAATTCTTAAATCTAAACTTTCCACTTTATCATGCTAATAGAATTGGCCACCTGTGGTCTCTTAAAAGTAATGCCAAGAAAGTACAAACAGTTCTAGATCCAAGATGGGATTCTCAAATGCTATGTACAAAATAACAATCATAGGTGAGGCTTCAGGAAAAGAAGTTAAAACCTTTATCTTCAATGAACTACCATCATCAGAAATATCTCTTATGGATTATCTTATTCAAGAAAATATTCCTATCGCTTCCTCATGCTATGGAGAAGGTGTATGTCGCAAGTGTGCGACAAGTCACGATCTCCTAACGTGCCAGATCAATCTATCTGACCTATTTAGTCAAAATAATGACGTAAAATTGGTATTTTCATACCTGTAACGCAAGGCAAAGTTTAGGAATTTGTTAAGATCCTATGAGTAAGTCTTTTTAACTTGCCATACTAGAAAAGTACTTTCTATCATTAGATATGACTTACTTGATACATTAACTCTATCTTATATTTAAGATTAGTTCAGTTCATAAGTCATAAGGGAAAACGACATGAAAACAACAACAATGAAATGGGTAGTGACAGTACTATTCTTTGGACTGTCTTTAGTAGCATCTGCTGCTCCTGCACTTAAACTGGCGACCTATAATATTAGAAATTTTGGGGCCAGAGAACTTCACTCAAATCAAAAATCAACAAAGAGCGAACAAAGTTCTCTTCGTTGGCAATTAAATAAACTTAATGCTGACTTAATTGCAGTACAAGAAGTAGTCGACGACAGAGAGTTTATTAATTTTATTAAAAGTAATTATTCTAAGTACGGTGTCGTACTCAGTAAATGTGGTGGTAACGGAAGACAAAAACTTGGTTTCGTTTATAACAAAAATAATCTTGATCTTCTAAGTTATTCTGAAGATGCAAGCTTAAAAGAGTATGAGCCATGCCATGAAGGCTTAAGACCAGCTTTTATTGCAAACTTCAAGTTCAAAAAAAATAAATCTACATTCACAGCTATTGGAGTTCATTTGAAAGCGGGAGGATATCCTGAATCAATTCAAATGAGAGCGAAGCAATATAAGATTCTTTCTCAGATTATCAGAAAGCAAAAATCAAAGAATCGTCAGAGGCTAATTGTTTTAGGTGACTTTAATACAACTGAATACAAAAGCAGAAATCAGCATTATAGAAAATTCGTTAAATTTGTAAGAGATAATCAACTCACAGACTTTAGTGAAGAAGTAGAATGCACGAGCTATTGGAATGGTGGAGAAGATGATGGAATCTTTCACTCTTCACTCCTCGACCATATCTTAGTATCAGACAGCTTCCTTAATCAGTTCTGGACTTACGAAGTGACAAACCATGCTCACTGTAAGGCAAATCGCTGTAGACAAGAAAGAGAAGAATCGTTAGGCTTTACTTTTAAAGAAATTAGTGACCATTGCCCTATCATGGCCACTTTAGAATAAGTAAAACCGGAGTACATTCTTGCGCTATCTTTCTTTCGATCTAGAGGCCACAGGCCTTCGAGAAAATGACCTCATTATAGAATTTGGTATGGTTCCTTTTGACACGGAAACAGGGACAATCGAAATGGATCTCAAAGAGCATTTCTTTGTTCAATGCCCTTCATTTGAAGAGCTTAAGCCTAATTTAGATAAATGGGTTATTGATCACAATGAAGAACTCATTACTAAAGCTCATGAAACTGGACTCAACCAGGTAGACTTCAAAAAGCGAATGGTTTCTTACTTAGAATCTGACAAAGTAAAAGAATATTTTGGAAACAAAAAAATTACTCTCTTTGGTAAATCTGTAAGTGCAATTGATCTTCCTTTTATGAACAGAGATCTTGGCTGGGAATTTATGAGAACCTACTTTGAGCATAGACAACTGGACTTATCCAGTGTGGCCTACAATCTTATAGATATGGGAAAAATTCCTAAAGAATGTCAAAGTGGTAGTGCTCTTATGAACTTCCTAGAAATGGGAGATGTCGCCCATACTGCTCTTGAAGATGCAGTAAACACCGCCAAAATGTATCTGAAACTGATTGATATCGTGAAAGATAACTAACTCTATCGAGTCAAAATTACTTACGACTACTGGCCAAAAATCGCCACGGATCGAGGGCCCTTGAGTTTTGCCTAATTTCAAAGTGAAGGTGAGGGCCTGTAGTTCTTCCAGTCATTCCCACTTTCGCAATCACTTGCCCCTTATGAACCTTTTGTCCTTTACGGGTATAGTTTTTCTTCGCATGAGCATAAACACTGAAGATTCCACCAGGATGAGAGATCACTGTTAAGTTTCCATAACCACCAAGGTCATTACCACTATAGACTACGACTCCTTCGGCAATGCTCACAATATTTGCTCCAACTGGAGCTGGAATATCCATCCCTTCATGTTTTCTTCCCCATCGCTTACCGAAGTGTGAAGAAACCTTTTTTGAACTAGGAACTGGCCAGAAAAACTCACCACTTTGAAGATAGGCCTCTGGATCATAGAAGCTTTGAGTACGGCCCATAATGCCTTTTCTCATTGGTAAGAATAACCAAGAGCCAGAAGCTATTCTACGGCCTTTATTAGCCGCTCTAATCTCCCATTCAGGCACTTTATAGGTCTTAGCTAATGATTTATATGTCTCTCCGTCTCTTACTTGAATATAGTGGCCACTTTTCATTGAGGCACAGCTATATAAAAATAAAAAGAAGACAGAATAAATGAAGGGCGTCCAAAACTTCATAATCCTACCACTATCGTGGCCGGATTATCTGACTAGTTTAGTCTAGCAACAAAATTTGGCCACGTAATATCTGTATCGGTAGGACCATCCAAAAGATTTAGCATTCCCATAGACACTTTCCCATCTTCCACAGCGCTACAGTCAGTGCCTTCCAAGTCATTGTGACCTTGGTAAATACCACCAATCCAATAATAAGGACGATCACGGAAATCAAACCTTTTTTGTATGTTTTCGCTATAACGACGAAAGCCAAGTTTAGTAACTTCATGACCTGCTAATTCATTAAATGGAATATTTGGAACATTGATATTAACGACAGACATCTTAGGAATTACTTTAACGATTCCTTCTTCAATAGCATTTCTCACAACTTTTGCAGCTGTCTCAAAATATTCTTTATCGTGATTTTTTGAATCATTAAAATCAATGACAGTAGAAACAGCAATAGCTGGAATACCATGAAAAGTTGCTTCTCTTGCGGCAGCCACTGTCCCAGAATAATAAATATCTTGACCTAAATTTGCACCACGATTAATTCCACTGACAACAAGATCAGGTGGATTATCTTTCATAATTTGACCGAAGCCCATTAAGGCACAATCAGCAGGATAGCCACTGCATCCATATTTATTTTCATCAACTTTAACAACTCTTAAATGATTATCTAAACTAAGAGTATGACCGGTTGTTGATCTTTCTTCCAAAGGAGCAACGACTGTCACTTCAGCAATTTCAGAAAGTTCTTTCGCTAAAACATTTATTCCAGGAGCATATACTCCATCGTCATTACAAATTAAAATTCTCATGAAGTCTTTCTACACTTTTAAGGGAGAATTGGTCAATTGAAACCAATCTTTGACTAAGTTTAAATTTACATTCCTAAAGCAGGTTTCCACCTCATTAGAAATATTTAACTGTTTAAAATGAAAATCGAAGTAGAAATCAATAGATGCTGATAACTCACTATTCCATTTCATATCAAGGAGCAATTCGCCTTCTTTCTTTGTTTCAAATGGATGCCAATGGCCTAAAAAATTACTGGCGAATGAGTCAAGCTTATTTGATAGAGATAGTTCTTCTAAAAAAACTTCATCAAAAATAAAGCCTTTAAAATTTTCAATTTGATAGAAGTCGTTGACCTTAAACCATGGCCTATAAAGGATATAGAATGGGTGCTTTAGATTTTGATAAAATTCGACTTCTTGATCACAAGAGAAAGATAGGAAAAAGTCATTGCTATATTCATTTTTAAAATCACCTACAATCTTTTCAATGATAAAGTCTTTTTCATTTTCAAATGTAAAAATGACAGTTTCATCACCAAGAAATTCTTTAGCAATATTCATCAAGTTATGTTGTTGAATAAAATTTAAATTTCTAGGTCTGAAATCAAAACCAAAGCGACATACACCTAATTCCTTAAGTGCTTTTATTGTACGCTGATCATAAATTCCATTTACTTGAAAATTAACCTTTTCCATCAGATTAATTATACAAAAAATCTCTCAAAGGTCGAAATAGAGCCTCTGGGCAAGAACTACCAATACTTTCGGGATGGAACTGATAAGTACAAAAATGAGATTCTAAAGAGGCCAATAAATATAAATCATCTTCAACTAAATAATTATTCTCTAAATCCGTTAGCGATGATTGTACTTTTAAAGAGTTATAAAATTGCACATCTATTCTTTCTTCTTTGCAAATTGATTCCAAAAATGAGGCTTTGGTAGAAATTGATAAACTCTCACCGTGAACAGGAGAAACTTGAACAACATTACGACCTTTACTTGACCAAAGTAGTTGATGCCCAAGACAAACTCCAAAGTAAAACTTCTTTCTCTCAAGTATAGAATTTATAAAGTCATAGATACTTTGGTATTCATCAGGATGACCAGGGCCAGGCCCAAAGACAAAAGCATCAAAACTAGAAACCACTTCTGCATTTAGATCTTTCCAGTTTATGAGCTCACAATCGATATCCATAGAAACAAGAATTTCTTTTATATTGAAAGTGAAACTATCATCAAAATCAACAATAACGGCCCTTCTCATTTATCAGCCTCCACCGAGACCACTTAAACTTGTAAAGACGTTATTATTAAAATTGATTAGGAAGTTAAAACCAAATTTCGATTCAGTAATATTCTTTTCATGATTAAATTCAACCTTCCAACAATTATTAGGTGGAGTATAAGTTAAATTATAAATCGTTTTATTCGTTCTATCCTTTTCAATATCGTAGACCCAGTCGACACCAGCTTTAATCATGTCATTAAAAGCAAAACTGGTATTCGCATTCACAAACTTTTCAATCGGCGTTTTAAAAGAATTATATTTAACACCTGCACCCACATCTCCACGAGAAAATGTCTTCTTAATATCCATTGTGAAGATATGCTCTTTTGTCGTGTGATAATAGTACTCATCTAGCGAGAAAGTATAACTATCTAAACTAAAACCAGTCGATAAGTAGAGTCGAGTGAGGTGATCATAGAAATCCCCTTCTCTTACATTAAAATCATAACCCTGACTTACATTGAAATAACTAACAACACTATAATCAAAATTATCTCTAAGGCCCATCTTGTTATAATAGGCATTAAGAACTTTTGCTTTTTTCTTAATGACTGAGTTATTCCATTGCAGTTCAACTGTATTGTTCAAAGGAAGTGAGGTTCTAGAAACGTCGTTTGTTAATTGAAATTCCTGTGATCGAAGAACATCAAGTGGATCAAAGAGACCTTTTTTTCCATTATCAACTTTGATTTGGTTTTGAAACTTTTGATTACCTTTTATGCTCTGGCTTCCTAGGTAATAATGCTTCAATTTATACTCTTGTGTATGCTTATAGCTACTTTTTTGAACTTCAAACGACTTAGTCGATACATTAGAACTAAATGACTTTAGATCACCCAATAAAGGCTTTTCTTTAGTAACTTCCTCTTCAAACTTAATCTTCTTTCTAGGAAGGTTTTCGCGATAACTTACACCAAATATTTTCTGAAGAGTAATAGACGCTTCAGTTTCATAGACATATCCACTCTTAGTTAATGTCTTCTCTGCGACTTCATAAGGAAAACGGTATGACTGATAATCAAAAATAGCCGAAGTTTTAACGGCCACGGGACCTAGATTTCCTAAATTCCAAATAACGGAAGGTGAAGCATTAAGTCGATGAGCATTTCTAATAAAAGCCCCTTCCTCAGTATGATTCTGTTTAAACACTGTATAGTCAGCTTCAACCTCTACATCGAGACTTTTTATCCCAGCATGTTTAGATCGAAATATATTAAATGGAACGGCCGATAGCTTTACTTCAGGAAGTACTTGCACATAGCGATGATCAAATCCTCTAGCATTTGAAAAAAGTAAGTTCCTATTAAAGTCACCTTCAACACTGAAGTTAAAATACTCAGTCACAAAATCAAAATAACCGCCACCACCAAATTCAGGGCCATATACTTTAGAACCTGAAAAGCTTGAAAAGTCTCTCACCATATCGAGATCATTAACGGCATTATAGTAAAAGTGATGGTTAAAACTATCAGAAAAAAATGAGTGATGTTCGTAATCAGATAAGTGACGCCATAAATTACTTCCCGATTTATCATTGCTATCAACACCAGGGACATAAACTTCGTCATTTAAAAACATTGAATTGATTTCAAACCAATTTTGATCAGAGAGTACTTGTCGATATTGATATTCAGAACCGTAACCACGTTTTCCAAAAACGCTTGGGACAATTGTCATGTCTGCACTGTCATTGATGGCCCAAAAGAAAGGTTGCTGGTAACGAAAACCTTTATCTACATTTAGTCCGAAACTAGGAAAGAGTAATCCCGTTTCTCTATTCTTCTTAATAGGAAGAATAATATAAGGGAAATACATTACAACAACACCACGAACTTTAATAAAGGCGTGCTTAATTCTAATATACTCCCCGAGAGTAATACTAACCTGTCGTCCAAAAATACTCCAAGACTCTGGACAATCTCGACAAGTAGTATACTCAGCATTCTCAGCTCTTAATTCAGTTGAGCTTTCTCTCGTAATATTCTTCCCTAAGATGACATAGTTATCACTAAGAACACGAGCATTATTAATACTTAGAATTTTATTATTAAAGTTATAATCAAGGGCCGAACCATAGATTGTCATATCCGTTCCTACAAAACGAACATTACCTACAACATTAACATCACCGGATTCGAATGAAACAGAAGCTTTTTCACCGTAAAGAGCATCTTGCTTATGAGTAATAATAACATTACCAACGGCCTCAAAAACATTATCCTTAGTTTTTCTAAAGGCCTTATCACTTAATACATGAACTTTATCACCAATATTAAAGTCATAAGACTGTCGAGCATCAGTATTGCAATTAAAGATAATTAAAAGAAAGCTAGTGACGAGAAAGAAATTTCTTAACTTCCCCAATGAAGTAATAAGATCCGCAAATGAGATAAGTTTCATTTTGCGGAAATTCAGATGTACTGCTAAAGAACTTATCAATACATTTAATATCTTTATTAAATTGGAGATTCTTACTTGATTCATCCGTTTCTATTTTTTCTAAAATTTGCTCTAATTCCTCTTTCTCAATTGATCGAGGATGCTCATAATCAAAGAAGTTTACCTTTTCAAATAAACATGGATATTCAAGAAAGCTTTTCACCATCTTCAATACATCATTCGGGTCTCTTTTAGAGAAGCCTAATAATAGATTTAGAGAGTTATAACTTTCATGACGCAAGAGCTTACAAGTCTCCCTTACACCATCTAAATTATGTGCACCTATAAAGATAAAGCTTCTATTGTTTAATGTCATCTTTTCAAAGCGATTTGGTGCTGTAATATCTCGGAATTTAAAGGATAATTCTTCATCTTGCTCAAAAGATCCACTCTGTAGATAAGAACAGATTAACTGAGCAATAGCACTATTACGATAAGGGTAGTATTCAAGCTCTTTTTGCCCAAATTTCTCATCGATATCAACGATTGAAACATTTTTTTCACGCATCAAGTCATCTCTCTTCTTTTTAAGATGTTCTTGCGTGATACCACTCACGAGTGGAGTACCTTCTCTTGTCACCCCTAATTTTTCATAGAGAATATCTTCCAATTTATGACCAAGTATATCCACATGATCTCTACCGATAGAAACAACAGCACTTATGTCTGCATCAATTAAATTGGTAGCATCAAGTCTTCCACCAAGCCCAACTTCTAAAACTAAAAACTCTAATTCAGAATCAATGGCCCAATTGAGAAAACTTAAAAATAAATATTCATAGAATGTTAAATCTTGGGGAGCTGTCGATTGAAAAATATTCATCAACTCTTCATTGCTTGGATGTTCTCCATTTTTCCAAAATCTCTCAGTAACACTTTCCACATGGGGAGATGTCCACAAGGCCACAGTGCTTCCCGAAGAATATAAATGCTTTGCAATTTTCCAGCTAGTTTCACCCTTGCCATTAGTCCCAGCAATAATAGCAACTTTGGTTTTTGAATTTTTGATTCTTTTTAATATTTGTGCATAGGCCTTATCTAATCTTTCTCGACCAGACTTAAAATTTTCATAGCCTACATTTTGAAAAAGCCAGTGATCGAGATCACTGGCACTAATATTTTTTTGAGTCATTTCTTAATGTTTATTAAACATATTGATGAAGAAAGATAATTCTTCTTTCATTTGATGACGATGAACAATTCTATCAACAAATCCATGATCTAAAAGGAATTCAGATCTTTGAAACCCTTCAGGCAGTTTTTGACGAATACTTTGTTCAATAACTCGAGGACCAGCAAAGCCAATAAGAGCTTTTGGCTCAGCAATATTAATATCTCCTAACATTGCAAAACTAGCTGCTACACCACCAGTCGTTGGGTCTGTCAGAATACTTATAAAAGGAATTCCAGCATTCTTTAATCTTTGTCGTGCGGCACTTGTTTTCGCCATTTGCATAAGAGAAAGAATTCCTTCTTGCATTCTCGCCCCACCACTACAACAAACAACGATGGCAGGTATTTTCTTTTCGTAAGCTAGATCTAAAACAGAAGCAATCTTCTCTCCTGTGATCACACCCATTGAACCACCCATGAATTGAAAGTTCATAACAGCAAGAGAAACATCCTTACCATTTATTTTTGCAGTACCAGCAAAAGTTCCATCATGCTGACCAGTTTTATCATAGGCCCTTTCTAAACGATCTTGGTATGTTGACTTATCACTGAATTCTAAAGGGTCTTTAGTAGACCACTCATCGCCAAATGCTTTGAAAGAATTCTCATCAGTTAATAGTTTAATTCTATCAATTGCCGTAAGACGAAAGTGATGATCACAATAAGGACATACTTGGTATTCTTCATCTAATTTATTTGATTGAATAATTTCAGAACAGTTAGAACACTTCTTCCACAAACCATTAGGAGTATTCGAACTTACTTTTTTTGAACTCTTTAATTTAGGATTTTGAACCTTTTCAAACCAGCCCATAATCACCTCTTTTTCATAGAAAATAAATGAGCTGTATATTCTGATATTCCGCAAGAAATATCAACCCTAAATATGATAACTAATTGATAAGACTATAGACCCAGAGCGTTAAAAAACGTAGCAAGTATTGTCTGAACCCAGTAAGGTAACTCTGTCATTGCCCATATCACTTATCTCTTGGTACATCTGTGCCTGATAATTAGGCTTGATATGTCCTAGGAAAATTGGAACAACGTCAGGCATTTTCTTAATTTCTTCTTCGATTGTTTTTGGAGTGTGGTGAAAGCTCAAATCGGCCACTACTTGCATACTATTCGGAAATGAAACTTCTGTAAAAATAGCTTTTAAGTTTTTAAGCTTCTTGGCCTCTTCCCAGATTTTATCAGTAGGTCCTGTATCTTGAGTAAAGACAATTCCAGTATCACCTTTTTCAACAATGAATCCATGCCCACCAGCTGGATGATTAACTGGAATCATCGTGATTTTATATTCACCTAGAGTTATTGTTTCATTTGATTCAACAATGTTAAATCTTAATGTTGGATCTTCTTTATTCGGAATGACTGTAAAGTTAGGCCAGATCTCATCATTTAATAAATGTTTCATGATGCTATTTTCAACAACCTTTGATGTATAAACTTCAAATGGTTTTCCTTTTAGTCCAAAACAATTATCAGCTAAAAAAGCTAAATCTGAAATATGATCTAAATGACTATGACTAATAAGAATATGATCAATCAATACTTGATCATCAATTTGAAGCCCGCTGGCCACACTTCCTGCATCGATGAGTAGTTTCCCATCAATAAGGTAAGACGTATTTTTAAAACCAGGTGAAACTCCACCATGGCCACCTATGATCTTTACTTGCATTTAAAGTCCTCAGCATGCTGATAAAAACCAGTACTCATATCTATTCTAACGTAGATTTAAAAACTTATCGGACTATTATACAAAAAATTAAATACTTATAAGAATAAAAAATATTATTTATTTAATCTTGAGTATATTTCTTTGCTATTTTCACCCAAACACTCACCTAATAACTTAGCTAAAGCCTTTGGTGACGGGCGATCTAGATATTTTTGGGCCAAGTCAGATATCTTTGAAAAATTACCATCTAACTTAGAATTTTCATGTCTGATCAGCAGAACAAACTCTCCGCGAAGTTCAATCTCAGGGATTTCAGATGCTTTAAATCTATAGAGAGTCTGGAAAGTTTTCGTTAACTCTCTAGCGATGACAACATCTGCATCGGGATGGACTTCAGCTAACTCATTTAAAGTTTTTAATACCCTTGAAACACCTTCAAAGAAAATGTGAGTCACTTGAGGTGATAATTTTTTAAATACTTCACTTTTCTTAGAGGACTCTCTTGGTAGAAAGCCATGAAAAGTAAATGGATGAGGAGGTAACCCACTTAACTCTAGGGCAACCATAGGACTTGTTGGACCAGGAACTGTGTCTACCGATCCACCCGCTTCTATAAAAGCCTTAACTAATGGATACGCTGGATCACTGACAATAGGTGAACCAGCATCACTCACAATGACAGCTTCACTATGATTTTTGATTTTTGCAATAATCGAATCGACTTTGGCCTGTTGATGATCATGAAAACTTTCAATAGTTTTTCCATTCAACTCAATCCCAAGAAAATTAAAAATCTTTTTGAGATTTCTTGTATCCTCAGCAAAAAATAAAGTTGAAGACTCAAGTACTTTCTTTCCCCTCACGGAGAGGTCCTCAATATTCCCCAATGGGAGACCTAATAATATTAACTTACTCATTTCAAGTACCTATCTAGCCTAATGACAATATTTTCCATCTGAAATCAAAATCTATTGAATGATAAAATACTTATTAGAAAAGGTCCATAAACCAAGGAGAGGTACATGACTATGAAGGCCCGTGTGAGAACAGATGCTAGTGGAAATATTACAGTTCATATGGAAGGTGGCTTAGATTATGAAAATAGCATTCCTCTTAAAAGAGAATTAGAATCTCTTACAAGTGAAAACCCTACTTCAACAATTACGATTGATCTCAATAGATTAGACTTCGTAGGATCTTCAGGGATTGGATTCTTTGTTGATACAATTAGAATTCTTAATGAGAAGAAAGATCAAATCAAATTAAGTAATGTTAGCAATGAATTCATCAAAGTATTTAAACTCTATAATCTCGATCTTATGGGATTAATTATCGATGACTTTGAAACAGATGAAACAGAGTTCATCTCTCAAAAGTTTGCCAATAGAAAGAGAACTTATCAGAACTGATAATTAAAAATCGGCACATAGAATACCGGATTGAAGGCCCTATTTGGGGCCTTTTTTAATGACTCAAACTTAAGAGTACGATCTGTTTCTATAACAGGTGCGAAGAATTGTTCAGCTGGAGGAGCTCCTCCGTCTTCTTCTTCGTAACCACCTTCATAAGGAGATGCCGTATCTGGATAATAGTTATCTTTTGCCGACGGATTTGCGGCCTTATGCTTTCTCATGGCATGGCTAATAACAACATAACCACCAAATAATAGACCAGCGTAGAGACCAAGTGAGGCACCTTTAGCAACACTTCTTCCACCAGTTCCAAAAGCAAGAGAAGCTGTCCCTAATAAAGTTCCACCTACCGTACCATAAAGGGCCATCGTTCCAATTGCCTTAATCCTAGGATCCAAACCTTCACCTTGTTGTGCATTGGCACTAAAGCTAAAAGTAAGAAGGGCAATTAAAGATAGAATGGAAATAAAATTTTTCATAATGTCTCGATGGATATTTTTCCTATTATTTTAATAGGTTAAATAAGGATTCCTTTTTTGGCAAATCTTTAGAGGTCCAGACTCTAAAACAAATATCAAATTCAAAGAGACCACCAATCAATTCGACCGCATTCTTTAAACGCTTAAATTGATCAAACTTAAGCTGTGACTGGTTACGCTTTGCTTCAATAATAAAAATTTTTCTCTTATATACAAAGGATATATCAATCTGACCGATATTACGGCATTGCAAAAATAAAGGAGATATTAAAACTGGTAGATATAATTCATGGACCCATGAGGACAAAGTCTGTTCCCAATTTAAGGGGATTTCACCTGTATATCTGTAATTATAATTATTGGATGTGTTCTTTAACGCCTTTAAATGATTTTCGATGAACATTCGTTACCCCAAGTTTCGAAATTGCTTCTTTATGAAACCTTGTAGGATAACCAGCGTGTTTTTCCAGCCCATAACCTGGATATTTTTCACCTAAGCACAACATTAAATAATCACGATATTCTTTAGCAAAGATTGAAGCGAGACCAATAAATGGACATTTCGAATCACCTTTTACTAATGATAGATAATCCCATCCTCTTTTTTTATTTTTAGGAATTTTATTTCCATCAAAACAAATTCTTTTATTTTCTAAAGACCAGTCTATTGTCTTTATTTTTTTGAAGTTTGTGATCGTTTCATTCATGGCCGTCAAAGAACTAACCAAAATATTATGCTCATCAATATATGAAGGACTTAATTCGTTAAGGGTTAAATGAAGATTGAAGTTATTTATAGTTACTAAATAATTCTTTTTATTCTTAACTTTCTTAATATTAATATTAAAACTTTCAAGAATTTCTAATCTCTTTTTTTGAGATAACTTTTTACTATCGCATATGCCAAGATTACGTAAATCTGAACTTAGAGTTTTAAACTCTTCATCACTACCTAAGAATAAGCAACCAGCACCAACAACAGGGCCGGCCAATGGTCCTCTCCCAACCTCATCGGCACCAATATAGATAAATTCTTCTTTAGACTTCTTAGACATATTTGTATTTTTTGCAAAAAAAAAGGAGGCATAAAGCCTCCTTTTATATAACTTTCAAAACTATTAGTTTTTTCTGTCGTAATCAACAGCAATTCTTGCTGATTTACCACTTCTATCACGAAGGTAGTAAAGCTTAGAACGACGAGATTTACCACGTTGTACTACTTCTACTTTCTCTACGTTTGGTGAATGGAAAGGGAATACTCTTTCAACACCAATACCTGATGAAGTTTTTCTAACTCTAAAGTGACCTTCTAAAGTTCCTTTAGCTTTAACAGCAATAACAACACCTTTAAAAATCTGAATTCTACTTTTGTCACCTTCTTTAATACGAGAGTGAACAGCAACAGTGTCACCAGACTTAAAGTTTGGCATGTCTTTTACTTTTGGATTTAAGTGATCATTTTTTACTACATCTAATAAGTTCATAATTTCTCCTAGAACTTTTCTTGTATTTTCCAGAGGACCGATTATTCGTTCGTTAAAAAAATACTAATTCGTAGACCCTAGAGGCATCTTGCAATTCTATCTAAATAAATTGCAACAGCAGATCGAACGGATAAATGGTTATAACCATCTTCAGAGTTTCCAAAGATTGGCTCTAACATAATATCTGCCCTTTCAAGCACAGATGCGTGAAGTCCCCAGCCTGTACCAAATATCAATAAATACGGTGCATTGTCAACTTTCATCTTCTCTGAGAGCTCTTTTGTTGTAGAATTGAAACTCTCAAAGTTAGCTCCAGTTGCTATTAATTTCGGTGCCTTACCTTCTATTTCTTCAATTCTCTTCATAGAATCTTCAACAGAATTGATAACACGTGCGATTGATAACGCATCGCTTCTATCTGGATTATAACTATTATTTTCATCTCCATCCCAGTGACCCAAAATTCGATTTACCAGCTTATGCTGGGCCTCAAGTGGCGTGACGATATGATATTCTTTCACATTAAATGTGCGACAACTTCTACTAATATCGTGAATATCTAGATTGGTTACACTTGTAGTAACTAATTCATCTCTTTTATTTTTTATAGGATGATGAACAAGTGCTAAATATAAACTGCTCATTTCTTCTCCGAATATTTTGCCCAAAGGTCAGGACGAAACTTCTTCGTCATTTCTTTTCTTTTTTCTAATCTATATTCCGCGATTTTCTTATGATGTCCACTAGTAAGTATTTCTGGGACTGACATTCCTTCAAATTCTGCCGGCCTTGTATATTGAGGATATTCTAAAAGCTCACTTCCAAAGGACTCTTCTAAGACAGATTCATAATTCTTAAGTACATTCGGCACAAATCTCATGGCCGAATCTATAAAGGTCATTACAGCAAGCTCTCCTCCACTTAAAATAAAGTCACCCAAGCTATAATGTTCATCAACATAATTCTCTATAAACCTTTCATCTATTCCTTCGTAACGTCCACATACGAAGACTAGATCTTTTTTCCCTTCAATAAATTTCTCTTTGGCAAATGTTTGGGCCATTTCAAAATTCCAAACTTTACCACGAGGCCCAGGTGCAATAACATGAAGTTGTTCTTTCCAATTAGCACCATACTTCCCTGCTTCTATAATCCCTTTTTCAAATGCATCTTTTAAAGCGTCGGCCCTCATGACCATGCCTGCACCACCGCCATAAGGTGTATCATCCACACCCTGATGCCCCTGAGGATGAAAGTCTCTCAGCTGAATTGTGATTAACTCATAATCATGCCCACGTTTACCACTCAACGCCTGACCAACAACTCCAGCCTCTTTTAATGGCTCAAAGAATTCGGGGAACAATGTAAGAATCCAAATTTTTTTCATTGGCTACTCTATCCCCTCTGGAACATTCATTACGATGAACTTATTTTCTATATTTATTTCTGGAAAAAAATGATCGACTAGCGGTAAATCCATTTCAGCTTCCCCTGAAATTTCAAGCACAGTCTGAGCCCCATTATCATAGTACCCCTTAACTTCCCCGATAACTTTCCCTTCAGGGTTTCGAACTTCAAGCCCAACTAAGTCATCTATGTAAATCTCGCCCTCATCAGGTTCTGGTAATGAACTTCTTTCTACAAAAATTTCAAAGGGAATTAACTCTTCAACTTTGTTTCTATCATTCACATCTTTGAGTGTCGCTATGACTTTATTACCAAAGGAAATAGTCGCAATTTCAAACTCTTCTCCTTCTTCAGAAATTGAACTCGTCTCACTGGAAGGCTTTAAAATTATTTTAGAGCCCTTCTTGAGAGTACTTTCTTCAGTATTAAAGAGATGAAATGAAAATGCTCCCTTAATGCCATGAGGCTTTGAGCAATATCCGAATTTTATTAACTTATCCATGGTCTAACATATAGAAATAATTACAAAGGTTGTAAAACGATAGCTCTCTTTTTACAAAAAGAGCTACGTGGTTCTAAAAGAGCTTATTTAAGCTTTGGGTAAGAAGAAATAATTAAGGTGAATATAACCGACAACAGGCTTTTCAGTCTTTGAAAGCTGATCTCCATTTATATAGTGGGCCTCATATCCAAGTTCATTCATGAGACCAATAATCTTTTCACTTGATGAGCCCTGCTCTTTCAAGGCACCTTCATTAAGCTCTATGCAAAATGCCTTCACTTTATTGTTTTTTAAATATTCAACTGCTCCATAAATTACTTTAACTTCATTCCCTTCAACATCAATTTTAAATACATCTGGCTTAAGCTCAGTATGGTTGCTTAGATACTCATCTAAACTAAGGGCCTCTCTAGAGATTTTTGGCCAGTCTTGATGTTCCTCACCATTGGCATCATCAGCACTCCCCATTCTTCCCCAACCACATTCTCCCTCTGGTGGTACAAAGAAAGTGACCTCTCCTTTTTCATCACTAAGGCACTTTTCAACAATCTCAATCCTTTGGTCAAAGCCTGGATTTAGTGAAATATTCTCTTTAAATTGACTTATATTTTGAGGTAGTGGCTCAAATGCCACTACTTTAATCTTCGGATTCACTGAAGCAGCCAATAATGAGAAATATCCCACATTACCGCCAATATCAACAAAGCAACTAGCATCTCTAAAAAAGCGTTCAAAGATAACTTCTGTTTCAGGCTCGTGCCCATTCTTGAAAAAAATTCTTCTCTGAATTCTATCTTCAATATTTAATTTCATTGAGAAATTCTTAACTTTCTTTACTACAGGATCATTTTTTCCAAGAACATCGTATAACTTATTTCCAAACCAAAGCTTACCTTTAACATTTGGTAACAGCGACCATGCTTTTAAAATAGAACTCATGTCTCTTCCTTGATGACTTATAATATTCTTTTATTTTAACTGAGAGTTGGAATTTTTTCTTTAGGTAATTTTAGGCAAAAAAAAAGCCATTCTTTCGAATGGCTTTTTTAATATTTTCCTACTCCGAAGAGTAAAAAATAATTGGTGCATCGTGCTATTCTGACACTCAGTCTCCCGAGCACTACCTTCGCCGATGTTGAGCTTGACTGCTGAGTTCGGGATGGGATCAGGTATTTC
>JAAEST010000100.1 GCA_024229115.1 Oligoflexia bacterium | reverse complement strand
GCAAAGGTATCGGGAGAGTTGTTCTGGGACACGAATCATCTTCTTCTGTAAAAAAAGCAATACAAAGTCTTTACCCTTCAGTTGAGCATGAAGAAGATGATCTTCTGGGAAAAGTGAAAGGACTGCTGCTCAAATACTTTGACGGGGAAGTGGTTTGTATGGACGTGCCTTTAGAATTTCCGAGTGGTACCCTCTTTCAACGAAAGGTTTGGGAAAGTGTAAGAAGCATACCTTACGGTGACATAAAAACCTATGGCTGGTTAGCTGAAAAGCTTTTAAACCCCGGAGCGAGTAGAGCAGTAGGAAACGCATTATCAAAAAACCCGATTCCTCTAATTATTCCCTGTCATCGGGTAGTTAGATCAGATGGAAAAATGGGTGGGTTTTCACTTTCCGGCGGGACTATGTTGAAGAAAAAACTTATAGACCTCGAAAAGAAGAATAAAAGATTTAAAGCTTGTAACTAGCTGCAATGTCTGGATAAATAATATGCCTAAAGATTAGGCAAAGAGGTTAAAGTCTTTGAAAATTACTTTCTTAGATAGGTTATTCATGAGTTTAATAACATGTTATCCACATTGTCTGGTGATAGGTCGGAATCCTCTGTTATCTCTTTAAGTTAGCCTTTGCTTCTTCCCAAAGTTCTTCCATTTCTTCTAAAGATGCTTCGGTAATATCTTTCTTTTTTTCTATCTTTTCTGTGATGTAGTCGAACCTGGTAATGAATTTGTTTGTTGCTTTTCGAAGGGAATGTTCAACATCAATTTCAAGAAACCTTCCAAGGTTAACCATGGCAAACAGGGTGTCTCCTAATTCTTCTTCAATTTGAACTTTTTCTCCCTTTTTTAAAGCATCCTTGAACTCTCCGATCTCTTCTTCTACCTTTTCTAGTATGTCTGCAACATTGTCCCAATCAAATCCCACTTTTGAGGCCTTTTCTGTTATCTTCTGAGCTCTCATGATGGCAGGTAACTGGTGGGGGACTTCTTCAAAGATAGACACTTCTTTATCCTTGACCTTTTCCTTTTCTTTCATGGCTTGCCATCTTGAAATGGCCTCTTTTGCGTTTTTAGCCGGTTTATCTTCGAATACATGGGGATGTCTTCTCACCATTTTATCGTGTAATGTGGGTATGATATCTTTCATTTCAAACCACCCCTTTTCTTTTGCCATCTGGGCAAGGAAGACTATCTGGAATAGCAGGTCCCCTAATTCCTCCTGGAGTTTGCCGTTATCTTCCAGCTCTATTGCTTCAACGACTTCATAGGCCTCTTCAATTAAAAACGGAATCAGGCTATGAAGTGTCTGCTCTCTGTCCCATGGACAGCCATCAGAACTTCTTAGCCGCTCCATGAGGCTTAACAGTTCTTTTAATTCAATAGTTGCCATTAATGTCCCCTCTTTATGACAATAGCATCTGGTTATGATTATTGCCGATTATCAATCTTGGTGAAAAATCCATTATACAGATTTTATTTACTCATAGGAAATATAAAAAGGTGTATGGATTGTATGCCCCCTGTTGAATCAGAAGATGGTTGCTGAGTCTGTTTTTGTTAAGTAACTTGAAAAAGATAATTAAAAGATATATAACTATCAGCATGACGCTAACTGTGGAAAAGATTGATGACAAGGAAGTAAAAAAAATATCTTTTGATGATAATCATTTCGCAAAGACCCTTTTCGGTGTGAATGGTGAAAATATTAAACTGATAGGGAATGAGCTTGAGATCGAAGCAGGTATTCGAGGGAACCTTATACTGCTGCAAGGAGAAAATGAAAAGACTGAGAAAGCTGGCTGGCTTCTTGAAGACTTGTATTCTCTAATAAAAAGCGGGTGTCAGATAAGCAAAAATGATGT
>JAAEST010000099.1 GCA_024229115.1 Oligoflexia bacterium | reverse complement strand
TCTTTATATCAATTGCCGGGCCATAGAATTTTGCCTCACCCTCCTCCCGCGTATATTCCAGCTCTTTTTCTTCGAGGGCGTTCTTTAAAGCTTCTTCAGCAAGGTCCCAATTTTCGTTTTCTCCTATATACTTTTCAGATTCTCCCTTACCTCTGACCGCAAGTTCTATTTCGTATTCATCAAACCCGAAGCGCTGAAGCATATATTGCGCCAGATCTATAATACCAACTATCTCATCCTTTAATTGATCCGGTCTGCAGAACACATGGGCATCGTCCTGCGTAAAGCCACGAACCCTTAAAAGCCCATGCAAAACACCCGATCTCTCGTATCTATAAACAGTACCAAGCTCACCCCACCTTTGCGGTAAATCACGATAACTACGCACCTTTGTCTGGTACATAAGAATCGCAAAAGGGCAATTCATCGGTTTCAAGATATACTCTTGCCCGTCAACTTCTATAGGGGAAAACATGCTCTCTTTATAAAAGTCCAGATGACCGCTTGTTTTCCATAGATCTATTTTCGCAATATGAGGGCTGTAAACTATTTCGTAACCACGTTTATAATGCTCTTCTCTCCAAAACGTTTCAATAATGTTTCTTATTCTTGCCCCTTTTGGATGCCAGAATACAAGGCCGGGACCACCCTCTTCATGAAAGCTGTACAGGTCTAACGCGGTACCAACTTTTCTATGATCTCTTTTTTTAGCCTCTTCTAAAAGCTTTAGATGTACTCTTAAATCCTTTTTATTCGTAAAAGCTGTTCCGTATATTCTCTGAAGCATCGGGTTGGTTTCTTTCCCACGCCAGTATGCTCCCGCAACACTTAACAGCTTAAATGCCGTAATTTTTTTTGTGCTGGCCAAATGAGGGCCTCTGCACAGGTCAACAAAATCGCCCTGCCTGTAAAAAGAAATAGTCTGATCTTCCAGTCCTTTAATCAACTCAATCTTGTAGTCCTGACCAAACTCTTCCATCCTTTTTATGGCAGCATCACTGACCTCTTCAAAACGGTCAAATGTCTCGTCAGACTCAATAATTCTTTTCATCTCTGCCTCTATCTTCTCAAGATCTTCTTCGGACAGGGTTGTTTCCAGATCAAAGTCATAATAGAAACCGTCCTTGATAGAAGGACCAATCCCTAATTTGGTATTCGG